>NZ_JACIBT010000002.1 GCF_014195445.1 Garicola koreensis
GGTGGTGATGTTCCAGGGCCAGGTGGTCGAATCCGGATCCTCTGAGGAGATTCTGCTTCAGCCCGAACACCCCTACACCAGGCGGCTGCTGGATGCGATGCCCACCCTGCACCAGAAAGGTGACGTTCAGGGTGTCTCCGCGAAGGATCGGCGGGAGGCTGCCCAACCGACGACTGCGCCGGAGCAGGAAACGGTCATTGAGGGCAAGAACCTCGCCCTGGCCTACCGGAACAACCGGGGTAAGCCGGTGCGGGTTGTTGAGGACGTGAGCTTCGCCGTGCCCAAGGGTGAAATCCTGGGGCTGGTCGGAGAATCTGGTTCCGGCAAATCCACGATCGCTAAGGCCGTGCTGGGGCTGCTGGACGTTGACGAGGGCGAGCTGCTGATCCGCGGACGCAACCTTCCGGCACTCAAAGGAGCCGAACGCAAGGTTGCACGGCGAGAGATCGGTGTGGTCTTCCAGGATCCTGCGGCCTCCTTGGACCCCCGTTTTCCGATCGGTGACATCATCACCGAGCCCATGGTGGTCCACAAAGTAGGTTCGCCCAAGGATCGCAAAGCTCGGGCCGCCGAACTGCTGGAGGCGGTCAAGCTTCCCGCGGGGGTCATCAACCGGTTCCCGCACGAGCTCTCCGGCGGGCAGCGTCAGCGCATCAGCATCGCCCGGGCCCTGTCACTGAGCCCCTCTATTCTGATCGCTGATGAGCCGACCTCTGCGCTGGACGTCTCCGTGCAGGCCCGTGTGCTGGAGATGTTCGCCGAGCTGCAGGAGCAGTACGCCTTCGCGTGTCTGTTCGTCAGCCACGATCTGGCCGTGGTCGACCAGTTGGCGGACCAGATCATGGTGCTGGAGAAGGGCCGTGTGGTGGAACAGGGGCACAAGGAGCAGATTCTGCGCGACCCACAGATGGGCTACACCAAACGGCTGCTGGCCGCAGCGCCGGTGCCCGACCCGCGCCAGCAGGATGAACGTCGCGCAGCGCGGCAGCAGCTGTGGGAGGCCCAGGGGCTCACCGCCACCTGAGCCGAGCTGCCGGGCCCCAGTGAAGGATCCTGCCCTTGAGTGAGCCGTCGAATGCCCTCACCGCAGCCTACAGTCGCGCCCATAAACGCGACTGGATGGCTGAGAAGCGTGAAAGTCACCGACGATGGCGCCGGCGCAGGCTGCTCCAAGGCTCCGGACTTGCTGCAGCAGTCGGCGTCGTCGCGTTCATCGTCTACGACTACCCCAGGGAGTCAGGGCTGACGGACGCCCTGGGCCTGACCTGCGGGGAGTATGTGCATGTCGGTGACCCCTCGGGGGTTCAACCGCCTTTTGCAGACTGGGATGTGCACCAGCAGGCGCTCAGCGGCGACGACGACGTGGATGAGCAGCAGCTCATCTCCGCAGTAGAGATCGTGGCGCAGGAGTTCGATGCGCAGCCGGTCCTGGGTCAGTTCGACCCAGGCGGCATCACGCAGCGTCAGCACTCGGCAGCGGCAGTGGGTGACCAGCTGCTCATCGGTCATCATGAGGAGTATTGGACCGGCACTGACCGGGTGTCGCTGTTCGATCCGCAGACAGCCTCGATCACCTGGACCGCGCAGACGATTCACCCCGTCCGGGACCACAGCGTGGCCGATTCCCGTCAGCGGGTGCTCTACGGCGTCGGAACGGCAGGCTCCCACGTAGTGCTGCAGACCCCCACCTACCACGGCGACACTGATCTGGTCACTGCCGCACTGGGCTCCGACGACGACCCAGAATGCCTGCGGTTGGACGGTGGAGTCGAGACGCAGCAGATCACCGGTGAGCACCAGGGACACGCGACCGCGTGGAGTCAGGTGCTCAATCTCAACGCCGGCAGGCTCGGCGAGAATGAGTTCCAGATCCATCACGGCCTCGATGAAGACACCCCCGAGCACCAGCTCAGCGCCGTCGACGTCGTCACCGAACGTGTTGAACCTGCAGAGCCTCCGCTGGACGTGGACGCACCGGCAGATTCGGTGGAGATCCCCGCGGTGGCCCAGGAGCAGTTCGACGCAGGTTTCGAATCTCTGCAGACGGTGGGGGAGAACCACTACCTGCTGACCTGGGAAGCAGGGTCGGTCATCCTGGAGCGGCACTGATCACAGCAGCTGAGACCGGAGAATTGCCGGCACCGATGAAACGAAACAATTGTTCGGTGCGATTCCGCGTCAGAATATTGCTCGGCAGAAATGTGTACTAGTGTGTCTCACATCACTTGAACGCTCCATATTGATGAGGAGACTGATCATGACCACGCATAAACCCCAAGGGTCGGCGCGCCGTCGCAGTGCTGTCGCCATGACCGCAGCAGCCGCATTGGTGTTGGCCGCCTGCGGCAACGGAGACGACGGCAATGGCGATGGCGGCAACGGCACCGCTGACAACGGTGGCGCTGAAGCTGCCGGGGGCGGCACCGTCTCCGCCTATAACTGTGAGCCGCAGAACCTGATGCCGTCGAACTCCACCGAGGTCTGCGGATCCTGGGTGCTGGAGCAGCTGTTCACCGGTCTCACCCAGGTGGACTACGAGACCTACGAGGCTGTCCCGGGTGTCGCCACCGATTGGGAGTCCAACGAGGACCAGACCGAGTGGACATTCACCCTCGGTGAGGACTGGACCTTCCACAATGGTGACCCGATCGACGCCAACACCTTCGTCGAGACCTTTAACTGGGTCGTAGACCCGGACAACGCTCAGCAGAACACCAGCTTCTACGACGTCATCGTCGGCTACGAGGATGTGGTCAACGGGGACGCCGAAGAGCTGGCAGGCGTCACCGCAACGGACGACTACACCTTGGAGTTCGAGCTCAACGAGCCCTTCTCGCCGCTGCCCATGATGCTGTCCTACACCGGGTTCTACCCGATGCCCGCAGAAGCATTTGAGGATCCGGAGTCGTTTGAGCAGGCACCGGTCGGCAACGGCCGGTACCAGATGGACGGCGAATGGGAGCACGATGTGCAGATCGCCGTCGACCGGTACGAGGACTGGCCCGGAGAGGATCCGGGAGTTCCGGAGCGCATCGAATGGCAGATCTACAACGACATAGAGACCGCCTACCTGGACGTTCAGGCAGGCACACTAGACATCATGGACTCAGTGCCGCCGAACCGCCTGTCAACCATGGAGGCAGACTTCGGAGACAACCAGACGATGTTCGACACCTCCTCATTCACCTACATGGGACTGCCGCTCTACCAGGAGGAGTTCCAGGACAAGGATGTTCGCCACGCACTCTCCATGGCCATCGACCGTCAGCTGATCATCGACAACATCTTCGACGGTGCCCAGGTTCCGGCCGGCAACATCATTCCCCCCATGCTGCCCTCTGCCCGCGAGGACGCCTGCGACTACTGTGACTTCGATCCGGAGGCGGCAGCTGAGCTCTACGAGGAGGCTGACGGTCCCAGTGAGCTGACCATCTACTTCAACTCCGGTGCCGGTCACGAGGACTGGGTCGAAGCGGTCAGCAACCAGTGGCAGGAGCACCTGGGGATTGAGAACATCTCCTTTGAGTCCCTGGAGTTCGCCCAGTACCTGGATCTGCATGACAACCAGGAAGTCACTGGCCCGTTCCGCTTGGGCTGGGTGCTCTCCTACCCGAGCCCGCAGTACGCGATGGAGCCGATCTACACCACAGGCAAATCGTCGAACTACGCCGACTTCTCCAATGAGGAGTTTGACAATCTGATCGCTGAGGCCAACGCGGCCGATCCCGAAGAGGCAGACTCGATATACCAGGAGGCCGAGGACATTCTGCTCGAGGAGATGCCGGTGATCCCGATGTTCTTCCAGAGCCAGGGCGTGGTGCACAGCGACCGGATTCAGCACGATTCGGTGCAGATGGACCCCCGCACCTTCCTGCGGGTCGAGCAGCTCGTGGTCAACGAGGAGTAGCTCTTCTCGACACACAGCACGTGGCCCGCACCAGCAATGGTCTTCATCCTGGTGCGGGTCGCTTGCGCGTGACGATGGAGACCCCCCACGATGAAACGACTCACCGTACCCGCTGAACCCATGCAAGGACACCCATGACCGGCTACATCATTCGGCGTATGCTGCAGTTCATCCCGGTAGTGATTGCGGCCACGCTCATCGTCTACGCCATGGTCTTCCTGATGCCCGGCGACCCCATCCGGGCGCTCTCCGGAGACCGGCCGATGAGTCCTCAGGTCTTGGAGACGCTGCGTGAGCAGTACAACCTCAACGACCCCTTCCTTGTGCAGTACGCCAAGTACATGTGGGGAGTGTTCACCGCGGGTGACTTCGGCACCACATTCCAGGGGCGCCCGGTGCTGGACATCATCCAGCAGGGCCTGCCGATCACGGTGACCCTGGCGCTGGTGGCCCTGAGCTTCCAAATCGTCATTGGGGTCATCGCCGGCGTCCTGGCTGCGGTCTACAAGGACAGCTTCCTGGACCGGATGGTCCAGGTGTCGCTGGTCATCGTGGTGGCAGTGCCCACCCTGGCCATCGGTTTTCTGCTGCAGCTGACCTTTGGGCTCAACCTCGAATGGTTCCCCATTGCCGGCACCAGAGAAGGCCTGGTCAGCTACGTCCTGCCGGGAATCACCCTGGGGGCCGTCTCCACCGGCATCGTGGCCCGCATGCTGCGCAGTGAACTGGTGGAGGCCCTGCAGTCGGACTACGTGCGCACAGCCACCGCCAAGGGCATGAGGCGCAGCAGGGTCGTGGTCCGTCACGGACTGCGCAATTCGCTGATCCCGGTGGTGACATTCCTCGGTGCAGATCTGGCGACCATGCTCGGGGGCACCGTGGTGGTGGAGACCATCTTCAACCTCACCGGCTTGGGCGGTCAGATCTTCCGCTCCATCCAAGCCCAGGAGAACACTGTGGTGGTCGGCATCGTGACCCTGTTTGTCCTCTTCTACGTGGTGCTCAACCTCGTGGTTGATCTTCTCTATGCCGCCATCGACCCCCGTATCCGCTACGACTAGGAGAGCCGCTATGACTGAGCTGAACAAAGCACACACTGTGGCCGCGGGGGAGCCGCCACCGGCGCCGAAGAAGGCCAAGGCCCAGGAGGAGGCCAGCCTCTGGATGGACGCCTGGCGTTCGCTGCGCCGAAACCCCTGGTTCGTCGTCTCGGCGGTGCTGCTGGTGGTCCTGGTCACCATGGCACTGTTCCCCCAGCTTTTCACCGACAATGACCCACGAGCCTGCCCGCTTTCGCGCTCGCGGCAGGAGCCCTCGGCCGAGCACTGGTTCGGCACAGACATCCAGGGCTGCGACTACTACGCCCGGGTGATCTATGGAGCCGCAAATTCCATGGCTGTAGGGGTCATCGTCTCGTTGAGCGTCTTTGTCATCGGTGTGGCGCTGGGTCTCGTCGCCGCCTTCTTCGGCGGTTGGGTCGATGCGGTTCTCATGCGCCTCACCGACCTGGTCTTCGCCATCCCCTACCTCTTGGGAGCCTTGGTGTTCCTCGCGGTTCAGTCGGAGCGCAGCGTCTGGGATGTGTCTCTCATCCTGATTGTCTTCACCTGGCCCACGTTCGCCAGGCTGATGCGCGGCTCCGTGTTGGCGGTGATCAACAACGACTACATCACCGCAGCACGGGCGCTGGGCGCTGGGCCGCTGACCATCATGCGACGTCATATTCTGCCCAACTCGCTGGGCCCGGTGGTCGGCTACGCGGCGGTGTTCACAGGAATCGTCATCGGCGCAGAGGCGACTCTGACCTTCCTCGGGGTGGGTTTGCAGCTGCCGGCGATCTCCTGGGGGCTGCAGCTCGACGAGGCAAAAAGCTACTTGCAGCAGCTGCCGCATCTGCTGACGTTCCCGCTGATCTTCGTCGCCCTAACCGTCTTCGCCTTCACCTCTATGGGCGAGGCGCTGCGCGACGCCCTTGACCCGAAGTCCAAGAAGAGGTGAGTCAGATGACCACACCCCGCACGCCCGAGCCCTCATTCACTGGCGACACGGCGTCCCCGCTGCTGGAAGTGGTGGACCTTCATGTGGAGTTTCACACCAAAGCCGGGGTTGCCCAAGCCATCAATGGACTGAATGTGACGCTGAATGCTGGTGAGACGCTGGCGATCCTGGGTGAATCCGGATCCGGAAAGTCTGTGACCGCCCAGACCATCATGGGAATCCTGGACATGCCCCCGGGGCACATCGCCGGCGGTGAGATCCGCTACCGCGGTGAGGACCTGCTGACGATGAAGCCGGAGAAGCGCCGCAAACTGCGCGGAGTAAGCATCTCCATGATCTTTCAGGACGCGCTCTCCGCGCTGAACCCGGTGCTGCCGGTCGGCTGGCAGATCGCGGAGATGTTTCGGGTCCACCAAGGAATGAACCGCAAGCTGGCCCGGCAGAAGTCCATCGCCATGATGCAGCGGGTGGGCATCCCCGCGGCAGAGGAACGGGTGGGCGACTTTCCCCACCAGTTCTCCGGTGGGATGCGCCAGCGGATCATGATTGCCATGGCCATCGCCCTGGACCCGGATGTGCTCATCGCCGATGAGCCCACCACAGCTCTGGACGTCACCGTCCAGGCCCAGGTGATGCGGCTGCTCAAGGAGCTGCAGGTCGAGAACAACATGGGACTGATCCTCATCACCCACGATTTGGGCGTCGTCGCCGATGTGGCCGATAAGATCGCGGTGATGTATGCCGGGCAGGTGATGGAAGTCTCCGACGTCTACGAGATATACGCCCAACCGGCCCATCCCTATACAGAGGGCCTGCTGAATTCGGTGCCGCGCATTGACGGTCAGGACGAGCGGCTCAACGCCATCTCCGGACTGCCGCCGTCGCTGACGGATATGCCCTCGGGCTGCCCGTTCCACCCGCGCTGCCCCTATGCCACCGACTTGTGCAGCGCTGAGCGCCCCGGACTGCTGCCGGTGGTTGCCGAACACACCTCTGCGTGCCACTATCGCGAAGAGATCTACAATGGGACTCGGCAGCCCCGAGAGGAGGCTCAGGCATGAGCCAGCCAGCCGTCGACGCGCCGCAGGACCCCTTCGCCGACTCTGAAGTCGTCTTGGACGTGAAGGACCTGGTGAAGCACTTCCCCATCAAGGAGGGGACGGTCTTCAAACGCCGCACCGGTGCAGTCCAGGCCGTCGACGGGGTCAGCTTCCAGCTGCGACGCGGCGAGACGATCGGTATCGTCGGTGAGTCCGGCTGCGGCAAGTCCACTGTGGCCAAACTGCTGATGCGGCTGGAGGAGCCGGACTCCGGTTCGGTGACCTTCCGCGGAGAGGACTTCCTCTCACTCAAGGGCGAGGACCTGCGTCGTATGCGCCGGAAGATCCAGATCATCTTCCAGGACCCCTACACCTCGCTCAACCCACGCATGTCGGTGGGCGACATCATCGCCGAACCGTTCAAACTGCACCCGGAGGCCAAACCCGCACAGGGCGTGCGGAACCGGGTTATGGAGCTGCTGGACCTGGTCGGGCTCGACCCCGAGCACATCAACCGCTACCCGCACCAGTTCTCCGGGGGCCAGCGCCAGCGCATCGGCATCGCCCGGGGCCTGGCGCTGAATCCTGACGTCATCATCTGCGATGAGCCGGTCTCAGCACTGGACGTCTCCGTGCAGGCTCAGGTGATGAATCTGCTGGAGGACCTGCAGCAGGAGTTGGGGCTCAGCTACATCTTCATCGCCCACGACCTCTCGGTGGTCCGACACATCGCTGACCGGGTGGCGGTGATGTACCTGGGCAAATTCGCCGAGCTGGGCAACGACGACGAGATCTACCGGATGCCCTCCCACCCATACACCCAGGCGCTGCTCTCGGCCGTGCCGGTGCCGGATCCGAGGCTGCGCGAGTCGCGTGAGGAGATCGTCCTCAAGGGCGACCCGCCGAACCCGGCAAACCCGCCCTCGGGATGCCGATTCCGCACCCGGTGCTGGAAAGCCACCGAAATCTGTGTGGAGCAGGAGCCGGAGCTCATCGTGCGCCCCGGAATCACCCAGCGTTCAGCCTGCCACTACGCCAGCGTCCAGGCCGAATTCCCCACAGACTCGTCATGAACTGAACCTGGAAAGTAATGGGTGGCCGCTTTGCCGGTGATCGGGATTCGCCGGCAGCGCGTACAATGGTGTAGTTGAGCACTCGCTTCAAACCCCCGGAAGGCCCAAACTTCTCCATGAGCTCTACTGAACGCAAAGATCTGCGCAACGTCGCGATCGTCGCCCACGTCGACCACGGTAAGACCACCCTGGTCGACGCCATGCTGCGCCAGACCAAAGCGGTCGGCGGCCACGGTGACCTCCAGGACCGGGTAATGGACTCCGGTGATCTGGAGCGGGAGAAGGGCATCACGATCCTGGCGAAGAACACCACCGTGTTCTACTCCGGCCCCGCCGCCGAGGAGCGCGCTGGGGCTGAGACGGTCACCATGAACATCATCGACACGCCCGGCCACGCCGACTTCGGCGGTGAGGTCGAGCGCGGCCTGAGCATGGTCGACGGCGTCGTGCTGCTGGTGGACGCCTCCGAGGGACCGCTGCCGCAGACCCGGTTCGTGCTGCGCAAGGCACTGAACGCCTCGCTGCCGGTGATCCTGGTGGTCAATAAGACCGACCGGCCCGACGCGCGCATCGAAGGAGTGGTCTCCGACGCGATGGATCTGCTGCTGGGCCTGGCCAGCGACGTCGCCGAAGAGGACCCCGACCTGGATCTGGACGCCGTTCTGGACGTTCCGGTGGTCTACGCCTCGGGCAAAGCAGGACGAGCCTCCAAGGAGCAGCCGGACGACGGCGGCCTGCCGAACAATGAGGACCTCGAACCGCTGTTCGAAACCATCCTGGACCATGTGCCTGCTCCCACCTTCGACGAGGACGAGGTCCTGCAGGCCCACGTCACCAACCTCGACGCCAGCCCGTTTTTGGGCCGACTGGCGCTGATGCGGATATTCAACGGAACCCTGAAGAAGAATCAGCAGGTGGCCTGGGCGCGCAAGGACGGCAGCATCAGCACGGTGAAGATCACCGAGCTGCTGGCCACCAAGGGCCTGGAGCGTGTCTCGACCGACTCTGCCGGCGCCGGTGAGATTGTGGCCGTGGCCGGGATCTCCGACATCATGATCGGTGAGACGCTCACTGATCTGAACAACCCCAAGCCGCTGCAGGACATTGTGATCGATGACCCGGCAATCTCCATGACAGTGGGCATCAACACCTCACCTATGGCCGGGCGGGTCAAAGGTGCCAAGGTGACTGCCCGGCAGGTCAAAGACCGGTTGGAGGCCGAGCTGGTCGGCAACGTCTCGCTGCGTGTGCTGCCCACCGAGCGCCCGGACATGTGGGAGGTCCAAGGACGCGGTGAGCTTGCCTTGGCGATCCTGGTGGAGCAGATGCGCCGCGAGGGCTTCGAGCTGACCGTAGGCAAGCCCCGGGTCGTCACCCAGCAGATCGATGGTGTGCTGCACGAACCGATGGAGAACATGACCATTGATGCCCCGGAGGAGTACATGGGTGCGATCACCCAGCTGATGGCGGGGCGCAAGGGCACCATGTCCACTATGGCCAACAACGGCACCGGCTGGGTCCGTATGGAGTTCATGGTGCCCGCCCGCGGACTCATCGGCTTCCGCACCAAGTTCCTCACTGAGACCCGCGGTGCCGGCATCGCCTCCTCCTACGCTGCCGGCTACGAGCCGTGGAAGGGCCAGATCAGCTACCGGGTCTCCGGCTCACTGATCGCAGACCGTGCAGGGGTCGCTACGCCGTTCGCGATGATGAATCTCCAAGACAAAGGCACCTTCTTCGTCGAGACGACCAGTGAGGTCTACGCAGGTCAGGTAGTGGGCGAGAACTCTCGCAACGAAGACATGGAGGTCAATATCACCAAGGAGAAGAAGCTCACCAATATGCGGGCCGCTTCAGCAGACTCCTTCGAAGGACTGACCCCGCCGGACAAACTCACCCTGGAGGAGTCCCTGGAGTTCGCCGGGGAGGACGAATGCGTGGAGGTCACCCCGGAGGCCATCCGTATCCGCAAGGTGATCCTCAACTCCGCTGAGCGGATGAAGGCTGCACGCCAGAAGAAGTCCGCGACGGCGGTCTGAGCGGCTCACCCTGAATCATGCCTCGTCCAGTTCTGCTCGGCATCTGCTTCGCCGCAGGGATCATCATCGGCATCATCGGCACCGCTCTGCACGGCAATATTTGGGTCATCGGTGAGGCTCAGAGCGGCGCTGTGCTCCCTTGGGGCGCTGCCCTGGCGCTGTTGATCCTGCTGCTGGGGCTGCTGTGGGCCGGAACCACCGCTCGCTCACTCACCGAACCGCTGCTGCTGGGGGCCACTGTCTTCTCCGTGGCCAGCATTGCTTATATCTGGCCCGGACCCGATCAGTTGGTGGTTCCGTACTCCTCGGCGGCATTCCAGTCCCTTCCCGGACCGGTGATCGCCTCCCTGCTGTGGTGGCTGGGCTCAGCGGCCATCACCCTGGTGGGCCTCATCCTGGTGAAGTGGGTTCTGGCCGCAGATGCAGCACGTCACCTCACCTCCACCAAAGTCAGCTGAGCGGTAGACTGGAGTACCAAGCACCGTAGCCCTTGACCGGTCCGGAAGGGTCGAAAGGAAAGCTGACTCTATGACGTATGTAATCGCGTTGCCGTGTGTGGATCTCAAAGACAGGTCATGCATCGATGAGTGTCCGGTCGACTGCATCTACGAGGGCGAGCGCATGCTCTACATCCACCCTGATGAGTGTGTCGACTGCGGAGCCTGCGAACCAGTCTGCCCCGTGGAAGCCATTTATTACGAAGATGACGTCCCCGGAGAGTGGGAAGAGTACTACCGCGCCAACGTTGAGTTCTTCGACGACATCGGGTCTCCCGGCGGCGCAGCCGGGGTCGGCGTGATCGAGAAGGACCACGAGATCGTCAAGGCGCTGCCGCTGCAGGAGCACGACGTCTAGGCGATGCTGAGCCTGCCCGACTATCCCTGGGACGCCATGGAGCCCTACCGGGAGCTGGCGGATCAGCACCCTGGGGGTGCAGTCAACCTCTCTATCGGCACCCCGGTGGATCCCACGCCGCAGGTCGTACGGCAAGCGCTGGTGGCAGCGGCCGACGCACCCGGATATCCCACCACACACGGCACCCTAGGCCTGCGAACCGCCATCGCAGCGTGGTTCGCACGGCGCCGTGGCGTGCCGGACCTGGACCCGGAGAATGTGCTGCCGACCATCGGTTCGAAGGAACTGGTGGCATGGCTTCCTACGCTGCTGGGGCTGGGCGCCGGCGACGTCGTCATCCGACCCACGATTGCCTACCCCACCTATGACATGGGAGCGATGATCGCCGGCGCTGAAGCCCTTGCGGTCGAGGACGTGCTGCAGTGCGATGAGCAGACCCTGTCGAAGGTCAAGCTCATCTGGCTCAACTCCCCGGCCAACCCCACCGGTCGGGTCGACTCGGCCGACTGGATGCGGCAGGTGGTGGAGCTGGCCCGCAGGATCGGCGCAGTGGTCGCCAGCGACGAATGCTACGCGGAGCTGCCGTGGGAGGCCGACGAGGTCCCCTCGATCCTGGATCCTCGCGTCGCCGGGGCAAGCCACGAGAACCTGCTGGCCGTCTACTCCGTCTCCAAGCAGTCGAATCTGGCCGGGTATAGGGCCGCCTTCACTGCGGGCTGCCCGCAGCTGATCGCCGGGCTGCTGAAGACGCGCAAGCATGCCGGGATGATCATGCCGTCCCCGGTTCAGCAGGCCCTGCGCGCAGCGTTGGAGGACGACGAGCACGTTCAGGCTCAGCGTGAGAGGTATCGGCGTCGTCGTCATATCCTCAGACCTGCGTTGGAAGCAGCCGGACTCACGGTGGAGCATTCGGTCGCGGGCCTGTACCTGTGGTGCCGAGCCGACCCCTCTGCCGAGGGCGCTGACGGCCCCTTCGACACCTGGGTGCTGGTGCAGCGCATGGCCGAACGAGGGGTGCTGGTCGGCCCCGGGGTCTTCTACGGCACCGCCGGGGACGGGTTCATCCGGGTGGCGCTGACCGCGCCCGATGAACGCATCGAAGCGGCCGCGCAGAGGCTGCGGAACTGATGCGCATTCGCACCCGTGCCGCGCGGCACGGTAAGTTATCTAGTGTTGTCACCCACGTGTGTCCGACAGCGCGGAGACGAAGAGCCGCGCCGGGGGCCCGACGCAGCCGCGGCAAGCGGTAAGGAAGTGAGGGAAGGTTGACTGAGCAGACCCCAGCACGGCTGCAGTACAAGGAGCACGACCTTGAGCTGCCCACCGTCTCCGCCGTCGAGGGCAACGACGGCCTCGACATTGCCAACCTGTTGAACACCACCGGTGCGGTCACCTACGACCCGGGTTTCATGAACACCGCGAACACCGAGTCGGCGATCACCTACATCGACGGCGCCGAAGGCATTCTGCGCTACCGGGGCTATCCCATTGAGCAGCTGGCCGAGAACTCCAGTTTCCAGGAAGTCACCTACCTGCTCATCTACGGCGAGCTGCCCACCGCCCAGCAGCTGGACGACTTCGACAGTCTTACCCGTCGGCACACGCTGCTGAATGAGGAGCTGAAGAACTTCTTCGGCGGCTTCCCGCGCGACGCGCACCCGATGCCGGTGCTCTCCTCAGCGGTCTCAGCCCTGTCGACCTACTACCCGGATTCGCTGGATCCCTTCGATCCTGATCAGGTGGAGCGCTCCACCTACCGGCTGCTGGCCAAACTGCCGACCATCGCCGCCTATGCGTATAAGAAGTCGGTCGGTCAGCCGATGCTCTATCCGGACAACAGCCTGGATCTGGTGGGCAACTTCCTGCGCGGCTGCTTCGGCGTGCCCGCCGAGCCGTATGAGGTGGACCCGGACATTGTGAAGGCTCTGGATACGCTGCTGATCCTGCACGCTGACCACGAGCAGAACTGTTCAACCTCCACAGTGCGTATGGTCGGATCCTCACAGGCCAACCTCTTCGCCTCCGTCTCCGCCGGCGTCAACGCCCTCTACGGGCCGGCCCACGGGGGCGCGAACGAGGCGGTGCTGAACATGCTCAAAGAGATTCAGGCCGAGGGCACCAGCCCCGAAGATTTCATGGAGAAGGTGAAGAACAAGGAGTCTGGGGTTCGCCTGATGGGCTTCGGTCACCGGGTCTATAAGAACTACGACCCGCGCGCCCGGATCGTCAAGGGCCTCGCCGACGATCTGCTCCACAAGTTCGGCGGAGATGACGAACTCTTCGACATTGCTCAGCGCCTGGAGCAGAAGGCTCTGGAGGACGACTATTTTGTGGAGCGCAAGCTCTACCCCAACGTCGACTTCTACACCGGTCTGCTCTACAAGGCCATGGGGTTCCCGGAGAAGATGTTCACTGTGCTCTTCGCCCTGGGGCGGCTGCCGGGCTGGATCGCCCAGTGGCGGGAGATGAATGCCCAGGGCCCCACCAAGATCGGCCGGCCCCGCCAGCTCTACATTGGTGAGTCGAAGCGAGACTATCCCGGGGCCTGAGCCGCTGCCGCACTCTCCGTTCGGTCACGCACCCGGACGGTAGTTTCGCCGTCATTCGCGGCCACGTGCGGTCATAGTGCGTGACCGAACGTGGAGGGGCACCGCCAGCCTTGGCTGCGCAGCGCCCTGGCGATCTTGGCCACCGCCGCGGCCGCGCGGCTGCGCATATGCTCCTTGGTGATCCGCACCTCCAACCAGCCCAGCGCCTCAGTGTCTTCCTGACGCCGCACGTCCTTGAGCATCTGCCCGGCAGCTGAATGGAACTCCCAGCCCTCGTACTGGATCGCCACCCGGTAGTCCCAGATGCTCAGGTCTGGCTGTACGACCCTGTTGCCCCGCTCATCGCAGAGCCATTCGTTCACCGCCGGCTCCGGCAGCCCAGCCTGATGCATGGAGAAGCGCAGGGCGGTCTCCATGGGGGAGTCCGCCCCTACTCGAGCCAACTGCTGGATGCTGCGGAGCCGACGGACACCGTTGACCCGGCCGCGGGCCTTCACCGCCAGGGCAAGCTCCGCGTGGTGGGCCAGTGCGGATGTGCGCGACTCGTACTCGGGCCGGGGCGGACGCAGCGCCTGGTCGGCAAGTATGAGGCCATCCAACAATGAGCGCTTCAGTGCAAGGTCCGTCCAGGTCCAGGCGGGGCTGGTCAGCTGCAGTCCGTGGGAGAGGCTGATGAACTCTTCGGCAACGTCGGCGTTGTGGGAGATCACCAGACCGCTGTGCCGGGTTCGGGACCGCCGCCGAGGATGAACCAGGTGATATGGGGCGTCCAAGCCGAACCCTGGGAACCCCCACAGCGCCGCGGCCGTCTCGTGGCCAACCACGCGTGAGGTGTCAGCCGTCAGGGCTCGCAGCGTCTGCTGAGCAGATTCCTCGGCTGACGCGGGCCCGTGGTGAGGCACATACAGATCGTGGGCGACCCGCCGAAGGAATCCGTTGCTCACCGCATGGCGCAGATCGTTGGCACTCACTCGCCGTCTCAGCCGAGCTCCGGAGATGCCGTGGTCAGGCAGCGGATAGTCGCGGGGCCGACGACGTCGGTCGGGGGGCGGCGAAACGGTGCTCATACCCCAGTCATGGCAGAAATCGGCTCAGCCCGGGTGCTCAGCGCCCAAGCTGTGCAGCCCCGGGCGTGGCGCCGGCGGCAGCCCCGCCCTGGGGAAGACCTCAGCGACCTGTCGCCCTCTCGGGCAGCCCCATTCCCCGTTCGGTCACGCATACTGACTGCGCTTTGGGCCGATTCGGGGAGAAACCACGGTCAGGGTGCGTGACCGAACGCGAGGTAGGGGCGAGGTAGGGGCCAGGCAGGAGCTGAGCGGCGGCGATCAGGCGTCGCGGGCGAAACCGATGGTCACTTCGGTGCTGGGGGAGGGCTCCTCGTCATCGCGGTCCCAGCGCCCGGCGTCGCGGTCCCAGGTGTAGGCCCCCGCCTTGACGGTCTGGATGCCGTACTCACGGGCGACGGCGATCGCCCAGTGGGCGAGCATCCACTGGTAATCGGCGGTGTCATCGCGCTCCGGAACCTGGACTGTCAGCACCGTGTCCTCCCCGTCGCCGCTGGATTCGACGATGTCGGTGAGAATCGGTTCGGCCACGAACTCCTCGCCGTCGTCTCCCTCGCCGTCGTCGCCCTCGTCAGGCTCGGTGAACGGGATCTGCAGCGCGTTGGGCATCGTGGCTGCGATGTCATCCACCAGGGCCTCGGGATTGGGCCCCGGAACCTCCAACTGAGAGATGTGACACGTCATGTCCACCGGCTGCTGACCGGCCAGCGGCCAGGCGAAGGCGCGTGCGATGGACAGGTGCTGCGGGTAGAACTGCGCGTTGTGTGGGCGCTGCAGCACCTCGGCGGCCTCATCCAGCTCCAACTGCGGACCCCAGTGCTGGGCCGCCTCCTCCTCGGCATCGGCTGAGCCGTCCTCCGACTGCCCGACCAGCCAGGACTCCTCCAGTACGTCGTAGAAGCCGGCCACGCTGCTGGCAGAGACCTCGGCCGAGGGCCCGTCGGACCAGGACGGGGTGCCGCGGGCAAACAGCTCAGCTGGCTCGTCCTCCCCGGTTTCATCGGACGTCAGCTCGGTCTCCTGCAGCGACATCGCCACGGCGTGCACCGCCGCCTGCGGAGGCAGCCCACGGTCAGCCGCAGCCGCCGAAAGGCGAGCGGCACTGTTCGTTTGGGCCGGCGAAAGCGTCATCGCCTGCTCGCCCACCGTCACTTCGCAGCGCTCGTCGAGCAGGAACTCGCGCTCCTCAATGTACTGCCAGGTCCCGTAGGCCGTTCCCGCCACCACCGCCGAGGTGATCCCCAGGGCCACCAGAGCCCGACGACGACGCCGACGACGCGCCATGGGTCGGGTAGCGATCACCCTGCGCGGCTGACGTCGAGCATGCATCACCTCAGCCTCAGCTCAGTTGGCGTGCAGGGCAGCGTTGAGCTCGACCTTCTGGCCCTTCCGCGGCCGGGCTGTCACCCGCCCGGTCGTCGAATCGCGCAGGAACAGCAGCCCGGTGGACCCGGAGAGCTCATAGCCCTTGGCCGTGCCGCGTTCGGAGCCCTCCTCATCCAGGACGGTCACCTTGGTCCCGGCAGTGATGTAGAGACCGGCCTCGACCACGCAGTCATCACCCAGCGAAATGCCGACCCCGGAATTCGCGCCCAGCAGCACGTGCTGCCCCAGGGTGATCTTCTCCCTGCCGCCGCCGGAGAGGGTCCCCATGATGGAGGCACCCCCGCCCACATCGGTGCCGTCACCGACGACGACGCCGGCTGAGATCCTGCCTTCAACCATGGAGCTGCCGAGGGTCCCAGCGTTGAAATTGACGAAGCCTTCGTGCATCACCGTGGTGCCCTCGGCCAGGTGGGCGCCCAGGCGGACCCGGTCGGCGTCGGCGATGCGCACGCCCTTGGGGGTCACGTAGTCGACCAGGCGTGGGAACTTGTCGATGGAGTGCACGGTCACGTGACCGTGCTGGCGCAGCCTCAGCCGCGTCTCTTCGAAATCGTCCACCGGGCAGGGGCCGAAGTTGGTCCACACCACGTTGGTCAGGTGGGCGAAGATGCCCTCGAGATTGATGCTGTTGGGCTCAGCCATCCGGTGGGAGAGCAGGTGCAGTCGCAGCCACACATCAGGAGTGGACTGCGCTTGGGCGTCCAAGTCCGCTTCGACTGAGACCACCTGCAGCGCGACCCCGCGGGCGGGGTCCTCACCGGCGGCCTGCTGCAGCGACTGCTGCAGGGCAGCGTTCTCATTCTCTGCCAGCGGCGCCAGCACCGGGGTGGGGAACCACGTGTCCAGCACCGTCCCATCAGCGGCGACAGTGGCAAGACCATGACCGGAAGCGATTCGAGTAGACGTCATGAGCTCCATCCTACGTAAGCTCGCCGCCGGTGGTGAACTGGGCAGCTGATCCCTGTGGGGCCGCAGATCACAGTTGTGTCTCAGGCTAGCGGGAATGCGCCGCTCTGCAATAGTGTGATACAACACAGAGTCGGCTGGGGACAGTCTTGACCATGGCATGGTCAGACGAGCCGCACTCGCGCTGCAACGAATCATTCCACCAGGAGGAAGACATGAATATCCGACGCACCTCTGCCTCTGTGGCCGCCCTAGCGGCCCTGACAGCGCTGGCCGCCTGCGGCAACGGCAACGGCGACGACGGCGGCACTGACAGCGGCACCGATGCCGACTCCGAAGTGCAGACCGGAAGCGAGGGTGACTTCGTCACCGATCTGGAGTTCGTCACCGGCGGCACCGCCGGCACCTACTACCCGCTGGGCGGTGAGCTCTCCGACATCTTCAGCTCAAACACGGATGCTTCGGTCAACTATGTGGAGTCCGGCGGCTCCGCGGACAACCTGGGCCGCATCTACCAGGAGCAGTCCCAGCTGGGACTGACCCAGAACGACACCGCCGCCAACGCCTACAACGGTGACCTGCAGGACCTGGAGGGCCAGGAGATCGACAACTTCGGTTGGATCTCTAACCTCTACCCGGAGGCCATGCACATTGTGGTGCGTGAGGACTCCGGCATCGAATCCGTCGAGGATCTGGACGGCACCACCATCGCAGTGGGCGACGTCGGATCCGGCACCCGCGCCATCTCCGACGCCATCATCGACTACTACGGCATCGAATACACTGCGGAGGAGACTGACTTCGGCTCCTCCACCGAAATGCTGGCCGACGGCCAGATCGATGCCACCATGTTCGTCGTCGGTGTGCCGGTGGCAGGGCTGACCGAGGTCTCCGCCACCACTGATGTGGAGCTGCTCTCCCTGGATGACTCCGACGTGGAGGAGATGGTCAGCGACGAGTTCTACGAGTCCTACAGCATCTCCGCCGACGCCTATGACTTCCTGGACGAGGACGTCACCACCATCTCGGTGTTCGCCGCGCTGGTGGCCTCCACCACTCAGGTCAGCGAGGACCTGGCCTATGACCTCACGGCGGCGCTGTTCGACAACGCCGGCGACATCACCCTGGACGTGGGCGAGAACATCAGCACCGAAGAGGCGCTGCTGGGCATCGGCGACATCCCGCTGCACCCAGGTGCTGAGCGCTACTTCGACGAGCAGGGCATCGACCTGCCGTGACCCGAAGCGCCACAGCCGACCAGCCCCGGGAGTCGGCATCCTCCCACGATGCTGCTTCCGGGGCTGGAGCTGAGGGGCAGGCCGAAGACCTGTTGCGCGAGCACGACATCTCCAGCCGCTTCCGCACACAGCTGGGCTGGTGGGGATGGCTCGTGGGAGGCATCTCAGTGGTGTTCAGCGCATACCACCTGTTCGCGGCCTTCTACCGCCCCTACAACACGTGGATGCACGGCTCACTGCATGTGGCCGGTGCCTTGGCGCTGATCTTCCTGCTCTACCCGGCCTCCCGCCGGCTGCTGAACACCCGCGCGGGCGGGAACAAGTGGGTCAATCTGCTCACGGGGCGCCATCGTGGCGTCCCCTGGTATGACGCGATGCTGGCTGCGGTGGCGATGGCCTGCAACCTCTACATCTTCTTCAATTACCAGCACCTGGTGTCCAACTCGACCCAGATCCTCGGATACAGCGACACCGATATTCTCGTCGCCAGCCTCGGAGTGATTCTGGTGCTGGAGGCGACCCGCCGCTGCGTCGGGCTGCCCATCGTCGTCGTCGCGGCAACCGCCATCGCCTATGCACTCTTCGCCACCAGCAGCGTCATGCCGGGACAGTGGGGCCACCGGGGTCAGGACTGGAGCGAGTTTGCGGCCAATATGTTCCTCTCCTCCGGCGGCGGCGTGTTCGGCACCCCGATCCAGGTATCAGCAGACTTCATCTTCCTGTTCCTCTTCTTCGCGGTGGTGCTGCTGCGCACCAACATCGGCCAGTTCTTCAACGACCTTGCGTTCCGGGCGGCCGGGCGCTTCACCGGCGGCCCCGCCAAGGCGGCAGTAGCTGCCTCGGGTCTGCAGGGGATGGTCTCCGGATCCTCAGTGGCCAACACGGTGGCGTCGGGCTCGTTCACCATTCCCATCATGAAGCGGGCCGGCTTCAAGCCGCATGTGGCCGCCGCCACCGAGGCCACCGCCTCCACAGGCGGGCAGCTGATGCCGCCCATTATGGGGGCGGCTGCCTTCATCATGGCCCAGAACATCCCCGACCTGGAGTACAACGAGCTCATCGTCATCGCCGTCATCCCGGCGGCGCTGTATTTCACCGGTGCGCTGCTGTCGGTGCACTTCGAGGCTAAGCGCAATGAGCTCAAAGGTGTGCCCCCGGAGGAGCTGCCCAGCTGGAAGTCGGTGGTGACCCGGGTAGATATGCTGCTGCCGCTGGTGGTCATCATCGGCGCGCTGCTGGGCGGAACCAGCCCGATGCGCTCGGCACTGTTCGGAATCGGCACCGCCTTGGCCGTCTCCCTGATCAGGGCCGCAGTCGAGCACCTGATTCCAGTGATCGCCAATGCCGCCGACCAGGGGAAGAACCCGTGGACGGAGACCGCCAAGATGGCCCTGGCCGTGGTCTATGTGCTCCTGGCGATGCTCACCTCCGGTGCCCGCACCGCACTGCCGGTCATCGCCGCCTGTGCCGCAGCCGGCATCGTCGCCGGGACGGTGACTACCACCGGACTCGGCGGCCAACTCGGATCCGGGCTGGTGACCCTGGCCGGCGGCAACTTTTTGCTGGTGCTCTTCATGGTGATGATCGCCTGCATCGTGCTGGGCATGGGCCTTCCAACCACCGCCAACTACGTGGTGACCGCCACAGTCGCCGCACCGATCCTCTACAACCACTTCGACGTGCCGCTGATCGCCGCGCACATGTTCGTGTTCTTCTTCGGCATCCTCGCAGATGTGACACCACCGGTGTGCCTGGCGGCCTTTGCCGGGGCCGGCATCGCCAACGCGAACCCCATGCGCGCCGGGGTCAGCGCCACGCGCATTGCCATTGCCGGCTTCCTCATCCCGTATGCGTTCATACTGGAGCCGGCGCTGCTGCTGGAAGGCACGGCTACCGAACTCTTCTTAGCGCTGGGCACCGTGATTCTGGGCATGATCGGGGTCTCCTCCGGCCTGGCCGGGTACCTCATAGCCCGAGGCACAGTGCTGGACCGGCTGCTGCTGGTCGCCGGTGGTGTGATGCTCATATATCCAGACCTTGCCGTCTCCGGAACCGGTCTGGGCGTCGCGGCAGTCGGCGTGGCCATCCAAGCAGTACTGCGCTCTCGCGGCCGAGGGGCGGACACCAGCGGCAGCGACAGCACCGGCGACAGTGACAACACGGGCTCCAGCGACACTGCCCACACCGACCGTGTCGGCTCGCATCGGCCATCGTAGGCCTGCCCGCCGCAGAGGTCGGGTGACCACGGCTAAGCTGGAGGAATGAGTGAACGTGCTGCCCTGATCACCGGCGCCTCGCGCGGCATCGGCCGGGCGATCGCCGAAGAGCTGGGATCCGACCACCACGTGCTGGTCGGCGGGACCGACCCGCAGCGGGTGCAGGACGTCGTCGCGTCACTGCCCAGCGCGGAGCCCTTCCTGGCTGATCTGACCGACGCCGAGGCCGTGGCAGGTGCCTGGGAGCGCGCCGGACTGGAGAAGCTGGATGTTCTGGTGCACTCCGCGGGGCTGGCATGGATGCAGCCGGTGGCAGATGCTGCGCTGGAGCAGTGGCGGCAGATGTTCGAGGTCAACGTCTTTGCCGTGGCCGATCTGACCCGTCTGACGCTGCCTGCTCTGCGGGCGGCCTCAGGCCAGGTGATCGCCATCAACTCCGGTTCCGGCCACCGCTCACGCGCCGGCGGCTCCCTGTACTCCGGGACCAAGTTCGCGCTGCGCGCCTTCACCGACGCCCTGCGCGAGGAGGAGGCGCCCCGGGTGCGGGTGACCTCGCTGCATCCCGGGCGGGTGGATACCCCGATGCAGAGGACCCTGCAGGCTGAGAAGGGCAATGAGGACTACGACGGCGCGCGTTACGTCTCCCCGCAGGCGGTGGCCAGGACCGCCCGACTGGCGGTCAGCAACGAGGCGGCCTCTGTGATTCAGGAGCTGACCATCCGCCCGACCACCCCGTGACGCGGCAGCGGCCGGATCGTTCCCCGGTTCAGCCGTTCACCCGTTCAGCACCCCGGCCGATTATCACCGTCCAATCGGATCATCACCCTTCTAGAGGACGGTGATGATCCGTTGCGCGGGTGATTCTGCGCAGCTGGGCTGCTCAGAAGACGATCGTGGTGCTGCCGTGACGGATTACCCGGTCCTCACAGTGCCACTTGACGGCGCGGGAGAGCACCGCCCGCTCCACATCGGCCCCGTAGCGGGTCAATTGGGCGACGTCGTCGGCGTGGGAGACCCGGATGACGTCCTGTTCGATGATGGGACCCTCGTCAAGGTCCTCGGTGACGTAATGGGCGGTGGCGCCGATGAGCTTGACTCCGCGGTCCTTAGCCTTCTGGTAGGGACCGGCACCGACGAACGCCGGCAGGAAGCTGTGGTGAATGTTCATCACCGGCGCCCGCACCTGCTCCAAGAAGTCGGGGGAGAGGATCTGCATGTAGCGGGCCAGCACCACAAGGTCCACGTTGTCTTTGAGCAGGCGAAGGTGCTCGGCCTCTGCGGCGGCCTTATTGTCCCTGTCGACCGGAACGTGGATGAACTCGACCCCGAATCTGCGCACGTCCTCCTCAAGGTCGGGGTGATTGGAGATGACGCAGGCGATCTGCATGGGAAGGTCGCCGCGCCGGTGCCGCCACAGCAGATCCAGCAGGCAGTGATCGGTTTTGGAGGCGAAGAGGGCCACGCGCTTGGGGCGGGAGGCATCGGTGAGCTGCCACTGCATGGAGAACCGGCTCGCCAGCCGCGACTCGATGACGTGCTCCACTTCGGTGCGCCGGGCTGCCAGGCCCGGCAGGTGAAAGACGGTGCGCTGGAAGAACTGGCCACCCTCCACCCCGGTGGAGTACTGGTCCAGGGTGATGATGTTTCCGCCGAGTTCAGCGATCAGATCCGAGACGGCGGCGACGATGCCGTGCTGGTCCGGACAGGCGATGACCAGACGTGCAATATCGGGACGCTGCTCAGTGTTCACTCGACTCTCCCGGGCTCCGCGTGGGGGTGGAGCCGCCGGTGCCTGCGGGGCGGCTCACAGGTTGCAGGGGCAGCCGTGCTGCCGAACTTCTGTGGATATGACTGCGGCCCCTACCGAAGACAGGGGCCGCAGTCATTGGGGGCTCCCCCGACTGGACTCGAACCAGTAACCACTCGATTAACAGTCGAGTGCTCTGCCATTGAGCTACGGGGGATCGCGACACCAAAGCCTAGCAGGCATAGGCCCAGGGCGTGAAATCCGCACCTTTCGACAACGTTGCTTCGTGCCGGCCGGCGCAGCAGCCGAGGCCCGGTGGGAGATCACTCGGTGGGGCCTCGGCTGCTGCGGTGATGCCGATCAGGCGTCGAGCTTTTTGCCCTCATCAGCGGCGGGAACCTGCTTGGCGCCGGCTCCGGCGGTGATGTGAATCCGGCGCGGCTGCTCTTCGGCGTAGATGCCGGCGACCCGCACGGTCAGCACACCGGCGTCGTAGGTCGCCGAGATGGCGTCCTGGCTGACATCCTCGGGGAGGTTCACCGTGCGGGAGAAGCTGCCGTAGCGGACCTCGCGCAGTCCCTCAGCCTCACGTTCGGTGCGGCGCTCACCCGATATGGTCAGCGTGCGTCCGCTGTTGGAAAGCTCGACGGCGACGTCGTTCTCAGGGTCGATCCCGGGCAGGTCGACCGCCGCTACCAGGTCATCACCGTCGCGGTGGGCATCGATCGCCGGCACGAAGCCTGAGGCGCGCTGGCTCTGATCGGCCAGCGGCGCACGGGCCTGCCGGAAGACGTCGTCGATCAGGGAGAAGGGGTCAAGCCGGGTCAGGGAAGTATGGATCATCAGCAATCAGCTCCTATCGAGTGGTAAGGGAACTCATCACCAACAACGCCGGGATGGAGTTGTGGGGACAGCTGTCTGTGCTGTCACATCATGCAACGACGTGGACGCCGCGAATATTCCAAACCTGAGCCGATAACGCTCAAGTTTTTCGAGCGGAGGATACTCGGCCGCGTCAGGGCTCGTGGGAACTGAGAATTGGACTCTTGTAGGCTAAGATGATGCCTACTGAAACCGGGGCGCCTCAACCACGCAGGACCCGCGTGCAGACCGTCATGGAAGTCATCGGCACCCACCGGCTGACTCCGCATATGGTCCGTGTGGTGCTCGGCGGTGAGGGTTTCCGGGATCTGGCGTTCAAGGACGGCACCGATCAGTACATCAAGCTGCTCTTCGCCGATCCCGCCCTGGGCTTGGAGCGCCCCTACGACCTCGAATCCCTGCGCGAACACCTGGAGATCGCTCAGATGCCGGTGAGCCGCACCTACACCATTCGTCACATCGACCACCAGAATGAACAGATCTGGGTCGATTTCGTCATCCACGGCGACCAAGGCATCGCCGGACCGTGGGCCTCCACCGTGCAGCCGGGGGAGACGATCAGCTTCTTCGGGCCGGGCGCCGGCTACGCACCGCGGCCTGATGCGGACTTTCACCTGATCGCAGGAGACGAAGCCGCGCTGCCGGCGATCGCGGCGGCTCTGGAGTCCATGGAAGCCGATGCGCGCGGCACGGCACTCATCGAGGTCCGCGACGCTCAGGAACAGCTGCCGCTGAAGGCGCCGGAGAACGTCAGCGTCGTCTGGCTTCATCGCGGCGGCGACTTCAGTCCGCAGACCACCCGCCTGGTTGAGTACCTGCAGGACCTCCAGATTCCCGACGGCGACGTGCAGGTCTTCATCCACGGCGAGCGCGAACAGATGAAGGCCGTGCGCCGTCTGCTGGTTCAGGACCGCGGAATGGAACGCAGGGGCCTGTCCCTCTCCGCCTACTGGGCGCTGGGGCGGTATGAAGATCAGTTCCAGGAGGAGAAGCGGCTGCCCATCGGCAAGATCGACCCGGAATGATGATCCTGCCGTGATCGGCAGGGTGCAGATCCGCAGTGGTCACAGCGGGTCAGGCGGTGTGGCTAGAGGCTCGCCCCAGAGCTGGTGCCCACCACCAGTGCGACAAAAAGCAGCAGGACCAGCACCAGAACGGTGACGGTCGCGCAGATCCCGGCGTATTTGGTGAAGCCCCGCAGCCGGTGGCCGGCCCTGTCCCGCAGCGTGCCGGAGAGCAGCAGGAACAGGTCGATGATCATCCAGGCGCCCGCGATGCCGACCAGTGCCAGGGCAACGCTGGTCAGCTCAAACCCCATAAGAACGACGACGCCGCCAAGCAGCACGCTCTGCACCGCCGCGGTGGGGACATGTCCCAAATAGTAGCGGTGTGCCCCGGTGAGACCGAGAAAGAGAGCCAGCGCCCAAGCCGGCAGAAGCGCCTTCCTCGAGGTGGGCTGATTCTCGAAGGCAAGACGATCCTCGTCGGTGTAGGTGTTCGAATACAGCTCATCGAGATCATAGTGACCAGCCATAGCTCCAGTATAGGCTGATACTGCGGTGGGCAGTGATAGTTTGGTGCTGATCGTATGCGTTCGACTTCAGGATGGAGGCGCTGTCTTGGCGCAGCAACAATCCACACAAAAGGCTCAGAGCACGTCATTTGCTGACGTGATCAAAGTCCTGCTGCGACTGGGCCCCAAGCAGATCAACGACGAAATCACCCTGGCCATCGCCCAGATGAAGGCCAAAGGGATAGCAGCGGGCATCGCCGCGGCGCTGATGGTGGTGGGCCTGGTATTCGTCACCTTCCTTGTGGTGGCCCTTATTGTGGCCGCTATCGCCGCGCTGCACCTGATTTTCCAGCTGTGGGCCGCTGCCCTCATCGTGGCCGGCGCATTCCTGCTGATTGCGCTGATCGTTGGTCTGATCGGCCTGCTGAAGCTCAAGGGTGCTATGCCGCTGGTCCCGGAGGACGCTATCCGAGGCTTTCGGATGGACCTTGGGGTCATGCGTGAAGGGACAAGCTTCGACCCACGGTCCCTGGACCGTGCGGATGAGCAGAAGCGCGAAGCGAAGGAAGAGGCCAAGCGCCAGGAGGCCGAGCAGAAGAAGCGCGACGCCAAAACCCCCGGGGCCGGAGAACCGCAGAAGCCCAGCTACACGGAGCTGCTGCGCCGAACCTCGCAGCGCCGTGACCATATCGCTGGTCTGCAGAGCCAGATCATGGGGCGTAAATCCAAGGGTGCCGCGGCGGATACCGGCACCCAGAAGCCGGCGGATGCGCCCAGCTCCGCTGCAGAGGCGAACAGCGTCGGAGCCAAAGAGTACTTCGCTGCCCGCTGGAAGCCGGTCAGCATCGCGGCAGGCTCAGCCGCCGCCGCAGGCGTGTTCCTGCGGGAGCTCACTAAGAAATAGCTGTGACCCCCGTGAGACTCATTGGTGCCGGGACCCGAGAGAACGTCGAATATACGGTGAGAGACACGTTCTGGACCGCGCCCAATGTGATCACCGTGCTCCGGTTCCTGCTGGTGCCGATCTTCGTGCTCCTGGTGGCTGAGCAGAACTACCTGGCTGCGTTCTGGGCGTTGGCCGTCCTGGGTGCCACAGACTGGATCGACGGGTTCATCGCCCGGTTCTTCAACCAGATGAGCACAGTGGGCCAATGGTTGGACCCGCTCGCTGACCGGCTGGCGATGCTGATCGTCACGCTGACCCTGGTGCACTTCCAAGTCGCTCCGGAGTGGCTGCTGGTGGTGATCCTCATTCCGGATGCGGTCCTGTTCCTCAACGCCATGCTGCTGTTCGCCGGCAACCCCCACCTGCAGGTGTCGCCGATGGGCAAAGTCCGCACTGCCGGTCTGCTCATCAGCCTTCCGCTGCTGCTGCTGGTTGATCTGCCCGAGTTCACCGGGTGGCTCGGTGGCCTCTTCCCGCTGGTGGTGGAATCGGTGCTGGTCGCGGGGGCGGTGATGCACGTGATCGCATCGATCGACTATTTCCACCAGGCCATCGTGAAGTACCGTCGACTACGGGCTGCCGGGATCAACACGTGGAAGCGGAGGTCGTGGATTCCACAGTCGGCAGCAGCAGCCGACCCAGTGGCAGTGAGGAGCCAGGACACGTGAACACCCCGCGGCCGCTGCGCGTGCTGATTGCCGCTGACACCTACCCTCCCGACGTCAACGGCGCGGCCGTCTTCTGCTACCGACTGGCTCAGCACATGAGCGACCGGGGCCATGAGGTCCACATCGCCGCGGCTCGCCCGTCGCCGGGGCCTGACAGTGTGGAGTACCGCCAAGAGGCGACCGTCCACCGTTTCCGGTCCTTCCGCGCACCCACCCACGAGTCCTACCGGCTCTGTCTGCCTTGGCAGGTCGAACCGGCCATGAACCGGCTGGTGCAGCAGCTTCAGCCCGATGTGATTCACGTGCAGTGCCACTACATGGTGGGTAAGGCTGCGATTCTGGCAGCAGAGAGGCAGCGGGTGCGGCTCATCGCCACCAATCACTTCATGCCCGAGAATCTGGACCCGTTTCTGCCCTTTCCCCAGTGGTTCAAAGACATCGTCTCCCGGAACTCCTGGGCAGATATGGGCCAGCTGATGAGCCGGGCTTCAGTGGTGACCACACCGACGCCGCTGGCAGCCCAGACCATGAAGGCTAAGGGCGGCTTTGAGCATGTGCTGCCCCTGTCCAACGGTATCGACGTGGACTTCTACAGCCCGAAGCCCGATGAAGAGCTGCCCCGTCACGAGCGGCCCACTGTGCTGTTCGTCGGTCGGCTTGCCGTGGAGAAGAATGTCGGTGTCCTCATAGACGCACTGGCCAGAACCGACCCTCAGCTGGGCCTCTGCGCAGAGATCATCGGTGATGGTGAGCAGCGTGATGTGCTGCGTGAGCAGATCCTCCAGCAGGGCCTGGAGGACCGGGTGACCATGCGCGGTCATGTCGATGAGGCCGGTCTGCGCAGCGCCTACCTCGCCGCTGACGTGTTCTGCCAACCCGGAACCGCTGAGCTGCAGTCTCTGGTCTCGTTGGAGGCGATGAGTGCGGCCAAACCGATGGTGCTTGCCGATGCGCTGGCCCTTCCCCATCTGGTCACTGAGGGGCAGAACGGCTACCTGTTCGAGCCCAACAACAGTGCGGACCTTGCCGAAAAGCTGAGCACCATATTCCGCAGGACCCCGCAGCAGCGGCAGGCTATGGGGGAGGCCAGCCGGAAGAAGGCCGGCGAGCACGCCATCGGCAGAACCATGTCCGCCTACGAGGAGCTCTACTACGGAGCCGACTGGGTCACCACCGAACAGTTCAAGGACTGGTGAGCCGTCCCGAGCAGACAGTCCCCGGCCGTGTTTCATCTCACCGGAGAGAACGGCCCTTTGTGAAACACAGGCAGGGATTATGCGGACGACGGTGGTGGCCGGGCAGGCGGAGACTCATCGGCGCAGCGACTCAGCAAGGCTGAGCAGTCGCTGCGCCGAATCCTCCCAGTCGTAGGCGCGGCTGCGCCGGGCGGCGGCCTCGCTGGCTCGGCGGAAGGTCACCGGGTCCTGCAGCCTGCGCACTGCAGAGGCAGCAGCGGCGTCGTCGTCGGGCGTGACGACTTGGGCCGCGCCCGCGGCCGAGGAGGTGCCGATCACCTCCTGGAAGATGGGCAGATCCGAGACCACCACCGGTGTGCCGTGGCTCATCGCCTCAATGACCGGCAGCCCATACCCCTCCGCCCGGGAGAGTGTGAGCAGGGCGGTGGCTCGGCGCAGCAGCCGGATGTAGTCCGCTTCGCTGATTCCGCGGTGCCAGACCAGCTGGCCCGGCCGCTGGGCCAGGGCACTGAGCTGGGCCCGGCGGGCCGGCTCGACGGGCGAGCACAGGTGCAGCCGATAGTCCGGCAGCCGGTTCACCGCCCGGATCAGCGTCTGGACGTTCTTGTACTCCATGAAGGACCCCATGTAGACCAGGTCTTTGGTCGGCGGCTGTTCGGGTGAGCGGGGATGGTCCACCTGTTGGGCGGCGTTGGGAATCACATGAACATCGCGGGAGGTCAGCCGGTGCTCGGCGATGAGTCCTGCCGTGGTCTGGGAGACGGTGGCAACTGCATCGGCACGGTTGAGCATCAGCCGCTGCGGCAGATAGCTCAGGTGGAACAGCCGCCACCCCAAGCGAATTGGGGCGGGCAGGTTCTTCGGGGGAGTGGGGTGCTGATAGTAGATCAGATCGTGCAGGGTCAGAATCAGCGGGTACCTCCTGCCCAGGCTGCCCATGGTCTGCATCGGAGAGAAGACGACGTCGGGGTGGTGTCGGTTGATCTGCAGCGCCACGAACGGCTCCTTCGGGCCGGTGGGTGAGGAGATCAGCACCCACGGCGCCTCCGGTAGCAGGTTCAGCTGCGCCGGATCGCTGATCAGCATGGTGATCTCTGCCCGAGCAGCTGCGGCCTGCACCAGTGAGGCGGTGTATCGGGAGATGCCGTCGTGCACCTGGGTGCGCACGTAGCGGCAGTCGATGAAGAGCCTCATAGACCCAAGTGTTTCACCTCCAGGCCCCCGGGAGGCAGACGTGTCAGGATGGGGACAATGATCACGACCCCGGATGCCGCCCGCGCACGTGAGTATTGGACGCAGTCGGCCTTCAACGGCCGGGTCCGTGAGGTGCCGGTGCCGGTGCCGGGGCCGGGTGAGGTGCTCATCGAAACCGAACTCTCTGGGATCTCGCCGGGCACCGAGGCCCTGATTCATCGTGGTGACGTGCCCGACTCAGTTGCTGAGCTGATGCGCGCGCCCCAGCAGCTGGGTGACTTGCCGTTTCCGGTTTCCCACGGGTACCTCAATGTCGGCACCGTGCGTCAGGGACCGGCGGAACTGAGGGGCAGGCGGGTGTTCACCCTGGCGGGCCATCGCAGCCACGTGGTGGTCCCGGCCGGTGCCTGCCACCTGGTGGGCGAGGCGGTTCCCACCGAGCGGGCCCTGCTCGCCGGGGTGGCCGAAGTGGGGCTGAATGCGCTCTGGGAGGCCCCGGTGACCCTGGGGGACCGGATTGCGGTGATTGGCGGGGGTCTGGTGGGCCTGGTGACTGCGCTGCTGGTGCAGGGTGTTTCGCCCGCGCGGCTGCAGCTGATCGAAGTTGACGCTGACCGAGCCCGCCTCGCAGCCGATATGGGGCTGCATGCGGTCTCGCCTGAGGAGGCGGCGGCGGACAACGACGTCGTCCTCCACGCCTCAGCCAGCGCCGAGGGGCTGCGCCGAGCCTTGGAGATCACCGGCGACGACGGCAGCGTGGTGGAGCTGTCCTGGTACGGCACCCGATCCCCGCAGGTGCCGCTGGGGGCCGACTTTCACGCCCGCCGTCTGCGGCTGCTAGGCACGCAGGTCGGTCAGGTGGCAGCACCCAAACGACTGCGCCGCAGCCGCACGCAGCGCTTGGCCGCAGCCCTGAACCTGCTGGACGCACGATTCGATGCCCTGGTGACAGGACGTTCCCCTGTGGAGCGGCTGCCCGAGGTGATGGATGATTTCGCCTCCGGCGCAGCGTGGACTCGCAACCAGCTGCTGCACGTGGTGACCTACGAAGGAGATAAGTGATGATTGAGCAGACACCGGTATTTCGGCTCAGCGTGGATGACCACCTGATGATCGCCCACTCCCTGCCCGGGGAGTACTTCGGCGCTGCGCAGCAGTTGCACGGGGCGACCCTGGCGCTCACGGCGACCTTCGAGCGTCAGGGGCTCAACGAGCATGGGGTGGTGATGGACATCGGCCTGGCCCATCAGCTGCTGGCAGCAGTGCTGGAGCCGCTTCGCCACCAGAACTTGGATGAGCACACTGACTTCGCTGAAAAGATCTCCACCACTGAGGTGATCTGCCACCACATTGCACTGCAGGTGGCTGAGGCCCTGCCGCAGGCCCATGGGCTGCAGGCTGTGGAGGTCGCTGCTGAGGAGAACCCGCAGGCCCGGGCCAGTGTGCGCCTGGTCCTTCAGTGAGCCCAACCCTCTGAGCGGAGCCGTCTGAGCGCTGCCGAGCACGACGCCGACGTCATGAACTGCCGTGCTGGCAGGCTGCGGCGCAGCTCGTCGTGCGGCTCGGATAAGATGGGTCAGCGCGTCACCACCGGGGTTAGCTCAGTTGGTCAGAGCAGAGGACTCATAATCCTTTGGTCGCGGGTTCAAGTCCCGCACCCCGGACTAGAGAAGCGCCTAGTCAGAGCACTATGACCAGGGGTTCCGCGGCAGGTCGAATCGGCGCAGCTACTCGCGCACCACGTCGGAGAGCACCGTGACGTGGCTGTTCTCCAGGTCCTTCGTCGCCGTCAGCAGAGTCAGGCGATTGCCGGTGAGGGCCTCCTTGAGCCGCTGCAGCGCCTCGTGGCCTTCGCTGGTGTTCAGTTCCTGTCGGTACCGGTCGGCGAATTCGTCGAATCTGTCCGGATCGTGGCCGAACCATTTGCGCAGCTCTGTTGAAGGGGCCACATCTTTTACCCAGTCATCGAGCTGCGCGTCCTCCTTGCGCACTCCGCGCGGCCAGACTCGGTCCACAAGAACACGTGTGCCGTCGTTGTGTCCGGGTTCGTCGTATATCCGTTTGGTGACAACATTCATGCTCCACACCTACACCATCTACGAGAGCGAGTCACGGGTTCTGTGGAAGCGCCTGGCGGAGTCATGCTCAAGGGTCAGCAACCTCCTACCCCAACTCTCGTACAGTTTGCCGCTGCGGGGGCGGCTGCCAGGGCATCCGCTCAAAAACAAGGATCAAGGCCCGTCCTCGTCGACAACCTGCTCACCTGAGTAGCGGGCCCCATCCGACCTCCGAGGCTTTCGTGATGAGGCTGGCAGCATGGACAGAAGCCTCAACGTAGGAGCCCGTGCACTCGACAGTGATATCTGCTTCGGCGCTTAGGCCCGTATCCCGCGCTCAATCACCAGCTTTCAGGGGTAATAGCACCGAGGGTTCCAATTCACCGGTCAGCAGAAGGGGGTTGATGTATTCGCCGTGCAGACGAACGCCCCAGTGCAGGCACGGTTTGTCGCAGTGGGCTCCGTCGTCGTAGGTTCCCAGTTCGGCGATGGGTTCGCTGGCGTTGACGGAGTCGCCGACCTTCAGCGGGGAATCCACCGGTTCGAAGGAGCTGATGTATCCGCCGCCGTGATTGACGGAGAGGACCTCACGGTCGACCACGACGCCGGAGAAGCTGACCACCCCATCGGCGGGAGAGCGGATCTGGGTGCCGGTGCTGCTGGCTAAGTCAATGCCGCGGTGCCCACGTGCCCAGGGAGAGCGCCACTAGGAGGTGAGAAGAGCTGGTGCTGTGCGGTTGCTGTTGCTCGCCACAACATTTCTGCAAGAAACTCCTGAACGATCCTGCGCTACATGTGAAGTTTCAGCCGACTTGGCCTCTACGGTAGGCAACCAGGCATAAGCGCACGACCTGTCGTAGTCTGGCGTGTATGGAGATCACAGCTCCCAGCAGCAAGCAGGTCAAAAAGGCTGGGAGTAAGGTACGCAAGTTTTTCCGCGGTGATTCCTCCGTGGACTTGGAAGGGTTAGACCAAGCGCTTCGAACCATCGAGGCCTACCGGGCGCAGTTCAGCGGTCCGCTAACCCGCGTAAACAATCGTCTGCGACAGCGACTTATGTCTGTTGGAAGCGAGGCTCGAGTCACTCAGCGGCTCAAGAAGATGCCGACCATGCTGGACAAGCTGCAGCGCGAGCCAAGACTGGACCTTTCCAGGATGAGGGACATCGGTGGTTGCCGAATCGTGTTGGATGACCTCCAGGAGCTTGATCGTGTTCATGCCGCCATCGTCTCGAATTGGCGGGGCGGTACTGAGGACACCGCTGACTATGTGAGGAGTCCTCGCGCATCCGGATATCGAGCCGTGCACTGCTTCGTGCGGGACCACAGCACACGCCTTACAATCGAAGTGCAACTTAGAACCACTCTGATGCATGCATGGGCCGAAGATGTTGAGAACGTCTCTGCCCGGATGGGCATCAACTACAAACAGGACGGTGGCTCTGAGTACCAGGAGTACATGAAAAACCTTTCCAGCCTTTACGAAGCAGTCGAGACGGGCACACCTGTCCCTGAAGGGCTTGCTGATACCCTCAGAAGACAACGAGCTCGCATCGCCCATCTAGTCCAACGAGCAGAAAGGAGTGGGTGAGACTGATGAGTTCCTCTATCCGCCACTTCTTACTGACCTTCGACCATGCTCGCGACGAACTTATCGACGTCGAAGATTTTGGCCATGACCCCCAGGCCGCAACTTCGCGGTACGAGAACCTCGAGGAGCAATACCGGGATTCCAGGGCGATCGACATCGTCCTGGTTGGGTCAGACTCGATAGAGACCGTCAAAGTTACTCACAGCACGTACTTCACCGGCTTCCAGAATGCGTCGCTGGACGAAGGTGCTCTCGAGCGTATGCTCGCCTCAATCCAGTAGGGTATCTGAGCCGCAGCCTCCTTCTTAGGCACAGAGGAAGACTGCGCTCTTCGGAGCTTCTCCTGTGTCCCCGTAGTCTGCTTAATATGCGCAGCAGCCAGACTGCGTGCGGAGGGGCTTGACGTGCTCGGGAGGACGGGGTCCTGGGGTTCATAGGAGTCAGGCCGTTTTCGGGCCGTTCAACGATTGTGCAGCGGCAACAGCACGGAGGGTTCCAATTCACCGGTCAGCAGAAGGGGGTTGATGTATTCGCCGTGCAGACGAACGCCCCAGTGCAGGCAGGGGGAGTCGCAGTGGGCGGAGCCGTCGTCGTAGGTGCTCAGTTCAGCGACAGTCTCGCCTCCGGTGAGGGTGTCTCCGACCTGGAGATCGGACTCGACGGGTTCGAAGGAGCTGATGTATCCGCCGCCGTGATTGACGGAGAGGACCTCACGGTCGACCACGACGCCGGAGAAGCTGGCCACCCCATCGGCGGGAGAGCGGATCTGGGTGCCGGTGCTGCTGGCTAAGTCAATGCCGCGGTGCCCACGTGCCCAGGGAACCGGGGGAGCCGAGAATCCGTCGGTCACCGCTCCGTCTGCGGGTCTCACCCAGGTGCCGGAGTCAGCCTGAGCCATAACTGGTGTGGCCGGAGGGGCGCCGAAGAGCCCCAGCAGCAGTGCCAGCAGCAGAAGGACGTCCCGGGCTCGGGCCACCACAGGACCGGTCGGCCGGTCCGTGGAAAGGCGGTGATCGTCGTCTGTTCGGTGCTCATGATTCAAGAGTCAGGCCCCGCGCGCCTGGGCAGTGCGGCCCAGCCGAGGTCTGGGGGACGGATGGCGTGTCCCCGTCCGTTGCCAGGACCTCTGGAAAACTCGTCGCGGTGAGGGCTTGTGGACCGTTGTTGGGGATTGGGGCGCATTCAGGCTAAACTGGGAGGCAGCAGCTGGACTGTGTGCGCTTCACTGTGCCGCAACAGCTGACTACGCGCTGCGAATCCCCGGTACGCCGGGACATTCCCATCGGTCCATACAAACCAGCTCCCATCAGGAGTTTCTTGTGTGTCCGGGAACTGTGATCACCAGATCGGGCCGCAGCCAGGAGCCCGGGAGAACCGGGCTGTCATGCAACCGAGAAAACTACGTCGGCGCTGCACAGCGCAGCAGGACGACGCCCCCAGGGGCGTTGGCTGAGCACTGTGTTGAAAGCCCGACATCTGAAAGGACACCATGCCTGTCGTCACAATGCGCCAGCTGCTCGACTCCGGAGTTCACTTCGGCCACCAGACCCGCCGCTGGAACCCGAAGATGAAGCGCTACATCTTCACCGAGCGCAACGGCATCTACATCGTCGACCTCCAGCAGTCGCTGAGCTACATCGACCGCGCCTACGACTTCGTGAAGCAGACTGTCGCCCACGGCGGCACCATCCTGTTCGTCGGCACCAAGAAGCAGGCCCAGGAGACCATCTCCGAGCAGGCCACCCGCGTCGGCCAGCCCTATGTCAACCACCGTTGGCTCGGCGGGATGCTCACCAACTTCGCCACCGTCTCCAAGCGCGTTCAGCGCATGAAGGAACTGGAAGAGATCGACTTCGACGACGTCGCTGGCTCCCAGTACACCAAGAAGGAGCTGCTGCTGTTCAGGCGCGAACTGGACAAGCTGCACGCCAACCTCGGCGGTATCCGCAATCTGAACCGGACCCCCTCGGCGGTCTGGGTGGTGGACACCAACAAGGAGCACCTGGCAGTCGATGAAGCCCGCAAGCTGGGCATCCCGGTTATCGCCATCCTGGACACCAACTGTGACCCGGACGAAGTCAGCTACCCGATCCCGGGCAACGACGACGCCATCCGTTCAGTGGACCTGCTCACCCGCGTGGTGGCAGATGCCGTGGCTGACGGCCTGATCGCACGTGATGAAAAGCGCGGCGGCGGCTCAGGAGCCCCGGCAGAGCCTATGGCCGAGTGGGAGCGCGAGCTGCTGGAGCAGCACACCGCTGAGACGAGCGAGACCGAGACCCGCGGCGAGGACGAGCCGCACCAGTCCGCCCCCAGCACCGCCGGCGACGCCGCGGCTGAGGCCGAGACCGGCGAAGCCAACATCCCCACCGATGCTGACGCAACAGAGGCCGCAGACGTATCTGAAGCCGCAGAATCCCAGTAATCGCGGACCCTGACCCAGCTACTCTGGACTGAGAGGACACCAGACACCCATGGCGAACTACACCGCTGCCGACATCAAAGCCCTGCGTGAGCGCACCGGCGCCGGCATGATGGACGTGAAGAAGGCGCTCGACGAGGCCGACGGCAACATGGACCAGGCCATCGAGGCCATCCGCATCAAGGGATTGAAAGGCGCCGCCAAGCGCGAAGGCCGCTCTGCTGCAGAGGGCCTGGCGCTGGCCAAGGTCGTCGACGGAACCACCGGCTATCTGCTCGAGGTCAACGCTGAGACCGACTTCGTCGCGAAGTCAGACAAGTTCGTCAGCCTGGCTGAGAAAGTTTTGGACGTGGCTGTGGAAAACCAGCTGGCCAGCGCCGAGGCCCTGCTCGACGCCGAGGTCGAGGGTAAGAAAGTCAGCGACTACGTGACTGAGGAGGGCGGTGCAGTCCTCGGTGAGAAGATCGTGGTCCGCCGCCTGGAGAAGATCAGCGGCGCCTATGTCGACGCCTACCTGCACAAGACCTCCAAAGACCTGCCCGCCCAGGTGGGTGTGCTGGTCGCCGTCGACGCTGAGAGTGAGAGCGCGAAGACTGCCGCTCACGATGTGGCCGTCCATGCGGCTGCGATGTCACCGTCCTACCTCACCCGTGAGGAGGTTCCGGAGAACCTGGTGGCTGATGAGCGCCGCATCGCTGAGGAGACCGCTCGGGCAGAGAACAAGCCGGAGCAGGCCATGACCAAGATCGTTGAGGGCCGCACCAACGCGTTCTTCAAGGAGCACGTCCTGGTCGATCAGCCCTTCGCCAAGGACCCCAAGGTCTCTGTGGCCAAGGTGTTGGAGGAGGCCGGGACCGCGGCGACCGGCTTCGCACGGTTCCGCGTCGGCAACTGATGTGCACAGCGGTTAGACTGACCCCTAACGTCTGACCTGAAATTCAAAGGGGGTGGCCACCAGCACCACGGTGGCCACCCCTTTTGTATGCCGAGAACAGTATCTAAGGAGCCCCATGCCAGAGAAAGCACCAGCTCGTCGACGTGTCCTGCTCAAGCTCTCCGGCGAGGTCTTCGGCGGAGGCTCCGTCGGTGTGGACCCGGCCACTGTGCGCGGCATTGCCGAACAGATCGCTGCGGTGGGCGACCGGGTGGAGGTCTGCGTCGTCGTCGGCGGCGGCAACTTCTTCCGCGGAGCCGAGCTCTCAAAGGCTGGGATGGACCGGTCGAGAGCCGACTACATCGGCATGCTGGGCACGGTGATGAACGCCTTGGCCCTGCAGGACTTTCTGGAACAGTCCGGTCAGCCCACCCGGGTGCAGACAGCCATCGGCATGGCCCAGGTGGCCGAACCCTATATCCCGCTGCGCGCGGTGCGGCACATGGAGAAGGGGCGCGTCGTCGTCTTCGGCGCCGGTGCCGGCATGCCCTTCTTCTCCACCGACACCGTGTGTGCCCAGCGGGCGCTGGAGGTCGGCGCAGATATGGTGCTGATGGCCAAGTCCGGCGTCGACGGCATCTACACCGCTGACCCGCGCACCGACCCAGGTGCCCAGCGCCTGGAGCAGCTGACCTACACCCAGGCGCTGCACCAGAACATTCGCGTCATGGACCAGACGGCGATGACCATGTGCAATGACAACGGTCTGCACATGAGAGTCTTCGGCATGGAAGAGCCGGGGAACATCACCCGGGTCCTGCTCGGCGAAGAGCTGGGCACCCTGGTCACGCCCTGACCCGGCCGCACCGAGGTGCTGACCAGGTCGGTAGACTGTGACCCGAGACCCTACAGCTCAAGGAGAAACACGTGACTGACGAGACCCTGCTCGAAGCCGAAGAGCTGATGGAGCGTGCCGTGGAAGCCACCAGTGAGGACTTCGCCACCGTGCGCACCGGCCGCGCCAACCCTGCCCTGTACTCCAAGGTGCTGGTGGACTACTACGGTGCCGCCACTCCGCTGCAGCAGCTGGCCTCCTTCGCGACCCCCGATGCACGCACCATCCTCATCACTCCCTATGACGCCAGCTCCCTGCGTGACATCGAAAAGGCGCTGTCTGACTCCGAGATCGGCGCAAACCCCTCCAACGACGGCAAACAGATCCGCATCACCATGCCTGATCTGACCGAGGAGCGTCGCAGAGAGTACGTCAAGATCGTCAAGGGCAAGGGGGAGGACCACAAGGTCTCGGTCCGCAACGCTCGCCGCAAAGCGAAGGACAGCATCGAGAAGGCGGTCAAGGACGGCGACGTCGGTGAGGATGAGGGCGATCGCGCGACGAAGGACCTCGAGGCGCTGACGAAGAAGTTCGTTGACCGCATCGACGAGATGGTCAAGCGTAAGGAAGCCGAGCTCCTCGAGGTCTGAACCGAGGACCCCCGATGACCACCACGCCGGACCCACGCGCGCCGGGCCCGTCCACGCCGGAGACACCCAGGGCGGAGCCCCCCACGGCGGAAGACCCGGCGACCAAGAAGCGACGGGTCAGCGCCGGACGGAACCTGCCGGCGGCCATCGCCACCGGCGTCGTCCTACTGGTGCCGGCCCTCCTGGGCATCTTCTTCGTCCCCCCGCTGTTGATCGCGGTATGGATCGTGGTGCTCTGCCTGGGCGTATGGGAGGTCGCTCGCGCCCTGGAGTCGGTAGAGATTGAGGGCGGACGCCGACTGCAGATCCCCAAAGTTCCCCTCTACCTGGGGGCCGCGGCGATGCCGGTGGCCGCCTACTGGGGTGGTGTGGAGGCGCTGACGCTGGCGCTGATGGTCACCGGGGTCGCGGTGGTGGTCGGTGCCGCCATCACTCGGGTCCATCACCCCGGCCACAGTATTACCGCTTCGATCTTCATCGCATGCTGGGTGCCGTACCTGATCTCCTTCGCGCTGCTGGTGCTGCAGACCGCCCAGGGGGAGTGGCGGCTGATCGTGGTGGTGCTGCTGGTGGTCGCCAATGACACATTCGGCTACATCGCGGGTGTGCTGTTCGGCAAACACCCCATGGCGCCCAAGGTCAGCCCGAAGAAATCGTGGGAAGGTTTTGCGGGTTCATTGATCGGCGCAGTGCTGGTGGGCATGCTGGCCTCGTGGCTGATCTTTGAGGAGCCGCTCTTCCTCGGCGCGCTGCTGGCGGTGGCCGTGGTGATCGCCGGCACGGCCGGGGACTTCAGCGAATCGATGGTCAAGCGTGAGCTCGGTCGCAAGGATATGTCCCAGGTGCTGCCTGGTCACGGCGGAGTCATGGACCGGTTGGATTCGATCGTCTTCGCGATGCCCACCGCCTACTTCGTGATTGTGGCGCTTACTGCTGATTCGGCGGGCCTTCCCTTAGGGTTATGAGTATGAGCTCTACTCCTGCACCGCTGTTCACCCTGCTGCACGAACACGAAAACGGATACGACCGCGGCGAAGTGGACCACTTCATGGCCCGCGCCCGCGAAGCCTACGACTCAGGCCGCAGCATGGCGCTGTCCGAGATTCGTGAGGTCAGCTTCACCCTGGGTGCCGGCGGCTACAGCCCCGTGGAGGTGGACGCAGCGCTGGACCGGCTGGAGGACGCCTTCGCCGGAGCCGAACGGGACCGATTCATCGCTCAGCACGGCGAAGACGCCTGGTACGAACAGCTGCATCAGCGCTCCCAGCCGCTGCGCCGCAGGATGGAGCGCGCCGAGGAGCAGCGCTTCCGGGAGCCGGCCAACGCCAGCGCACTGGGATACCGCAAGGATGAGGTCGATCAGCTGTGCCGGCAGCTTGAGCAGTACCTCGACGGGGAGAACCCCATGAGCGTCGATGAGATTCGCACCATCACCTTTACCTCCGTCACCGGGGCCAACGCCTACGATGAGGCCCAGGTGGATGTGTTCCTGGACCGGATGACTGAGATTATGGCTTCAGTCGGCTGAGCTCACCTCGGCCGGCAGCGGGAAGGCATCACAGTGGATCCGCGCCCGACGACGCCGAGTCTGGTGTAGGCGGGCCGCTGCGGCATCGACGACCACATCACATCGGCGCCGTGGTGCACCCCACCGGCGGCTACGTCGTCGACGATCGTGCTGGCCAGCACGTCTGTGAAGCGCGCAGCTTCCTTCTGATCTCCGCAGGGCCGATGGGTGCCAGCCGGTGACTATCGGCACTGGTTCTCAGTGAGCGTTCGTAGTGTACTGATGACCGGCCCGTAGGATTTCGAATGAAGGGGGCCTCACGATGCTTCTGGGGATCGGCGCGGTCGGAGCGGGCGCCTTTGTCGTGGTTTTCCTTTTGGACGGCTGGACGCGACCCGGTTATTCTTCGGTGCGCCATCCCGTCAGCGCCCTGGCTCTGGGGTCACGCGGATGGCTCCAGACGGCGAACTTCATCATCTGTGGCTCAGCCACCTGCCTCGGGGCTGCCGGGGTGCTCTTCGCAGGCCAGAGCATCTGGCTGGGGTGGGTACTGGTGGTCTTCGGTCTGAGCCTGGCTGCCTCTGGAATCTTTCCGATGGACCCGATGCGCGGCTACCCGCCAGGTGCTCCCCACGGCGACCCGGATACGTTCAGCCGACATCACACGCTGCACGACTATGCCGGAATGCTGGTGTTCGGCACACTGCCAGCGGCCGCCGCGATCAGTGCGGTTGTCCTACCGTGGGGGATGATGCGAATAGCCTCAGCGGCGGTGGCCGTCGGACTGGTGGCGGGTTTTGTGGCGTTTGGCAGAGCATGGGAGAGCGATTCCCCGCGGGCCGGGGTCATCCAGAAGGTGATGATCACTGCCGGGTGGCTCTGGCTCGCCGCAGTCTTCGTCGCATTCTTATAGCTGGTGATCTTGCAGGCAGTTCAGAGCGGAGGGAGCGGATTATTCAAGGTCCACGTCCATCAGTGGGCGGACTTCAGTGGATCCGTAGCCCAGGTGCGGCATGCGTTCAGCGATCCGTTCAGCCTCCCTCTGCGATGCGACGGCGAGGGCGTGGACGGCGAAGACGATGTCCTCGTGCTGGCCGAACCGCTGCCCGAAGGCGACAGCGGCGTTCTGAAGCGCATAGGAGCCCAGCAACACTCCTGACTCGCGGTATTCACGATCCAGCTCCACCCAGATCTGCATCTCGGCGTCAAGCTCTGCAGTTCCCTCCTGGGGCCCGGTACCCGGTACGTAGCGATGGATCAGCAGATGGGTGGCGGTAAATGGTGTGGTGCTCACGATTTCTCCTTCGCCGGTCCGACAGGCATCCAATTGCACCATGCAATCGGTAAAATGATGACATCACAGACTGAGTGTAGAATGCAACCAGTCCGAACAGGTGAATTGTGAACGGGTGGATCATGAAGGAGAGCATCTTTGGCGCACCAAGCGGCCGGGCATCGTTCCGGATGCCCGATCAACCTTTCCCTGGAGGTCCTGGGGGACAGCTGGTCGCTGATTGTCATCCGCGACATCATGTTCGGCAATCGCCGCTACTATCGCCAACTGCTGGGGGAGTCCGAGGAAGGTATTGCCTCCAACATCCTCAGCGACCGGCTCAAACGGCTGCGGCACCATGAGCTCATCACCAGGACTCCGGATCCGACCCATAAGCAGCGCCAGATCTACAGCCTCACCGAACAGGCGATCCAGCTGGTCCCGGTCCTGGTGCAGCTGGGGGCGTGGGGTCGGAAGTTTCTGCCGGTCAGCCCCGAACTGAGTGTGCGGGCGAAAGTTCTTGAGGACGGCGGCCCACAGCTGTGGCAGGACTTTATGGATGAGCTGCGAGTCATCCACTTAGGTGCAGAACTACAAGGATCAGGGCTGCACGGGTCGGGCGCCTCAGTGCTCACCCGCCTGGAGCGGGCCTATCAGGCCGAGGTGGCTCAGAGCGCAGGTTCCGCCGGGGCTGATTCACCGGGGTAGGTGAGGCCGATCTGGCGGCGGATTTCGTCCAGAGTGCCCATGATCTCCACTGACTCGTCGGGGGTCATCAGCTCACCGTCGAGAGTGTTCTGGGCTACGTGCTCCTCGGCGGCGAGAGCTTGAAACTGCATGCCGCGGCCCTCAACGCTGGGCGTGTGCTGCTCCACCACCGCGCCGTCGACGTCGTAGTGGGTGAATCCCGACGCGGCGAACCAGAGTCGGTCTATATCGATCCGGCCCGCAGTGCCCACAATGTGGGCAGTATTCGGCCCAGCGCCTCGGGAGGACACCGTCGACGTCGACAGGGCTCCGCTGCTGTGGGTCATGACCGTCGCTACCTCAGTGTCCGCGCCCGTGGCGCCCATCCGAGCACTGGCCTGCACCGAGACCGGGGCACCCAGAACGTCGAAGATGAAGGAGATCGGGTACACCCCCAAGTCCAACAGTGCGCCCCCGCCGAGGTCCAAGGCGTTGATCCGGTGCGTGGGGTCAGTGGTGAACCGGTTGGTGTGATCGGCGAAGACCGTGCGCACCTCACCCAGGGCGCCGGAGGAGAGGATCTCGCGGATGCGCACCATATGCGGCAGATACCGGGTCCACATCGCTTCACTGACCAGCAGCCCCTTGGCGTGGGCCGTCTGCCGCACGTGTTCGGCCTCGGCGCGGTTGAGCATGAAAGGCTTCTCCACCAGCACATGCTTGCCGTGCTGAAGCGCGAGCATCGTGTGCTCATAGTGCATCGGGTGGGGCGTGGCGATGTAGAGGATGTCGACGTCGTCGTCGCCGGCCAGCTCGGCATAGGAGCCGTAGGCCCGCGCAATGCTGTAGTCGGCGGCGAAGCGGCGGGCGCTCTGCTGGGACCGGGAGCCGACGGCGGCCACCTCAATACCAGCAAGCTGGGCGTCGGCGGTGAACTGCTGGGCGATCCATCCGGTGGCAAGAATTCCCCAGCGCAACGGCGGTGCTGTGCTCATGGGCAGAAGATATCAGGCGCGCTGAAGCCCCAGGTCAGCTCAGCTCGAGCAGCTTCTCAGTCACCACGTGGGCCCGGGCGTTGGAGAACACCTGCTCCTCGCCGATCTCGGTGAACCCGCGGGACTGCAGGATCTTCATCGACCCCACGTTGTCGACCACCACCCGGGCACGCAGGGGCCGCGCAGTGAACTCGGTGAGGAACTGGTCCATGGCCGTGGTGGTGATCCCCTGGTCCCAGAACTGCTTATCGGTCCAGAACATCACCTCATGCACATCGTCGTCGCGGTAGACGGCAATGGAGCCTGCCGCCTGACCGTCCACATCGATGGTGCGCACCATCGTGTTCTCATCCCGCAGCAGCTCGCCCCAATGGTGATCGAAGATCGTCCGGTCGGTGGGATTGGTCGGCGCGAAACCGGCCATATGGGCGGCGTCGGCGTCCTGCTGGAAGGCAAAGAACTGGTCCATGTCCGCCGGTTTCACCTCGCGCAGAGTGATCTGCATGGAAAGCTCCTTCGGGTCGGCCTGGGGCCGGATTGGTGCCGAAACATCTGAGTCTGGGGTGGTCCCAGCTTACCTGTTCGTCGTCGTCGGTCTCACAAACCCCGCAGACGCCAGTCTGGCAGGTGACCCGCCCGGTATGCGCCCAGCCTCATGTGGGATCAGCGCGACGAGTTTTTGTCCTATCGGCTCAACGGCAATAATGGGGCGCATGTCCTCTTACCCCGGGTCTGTCCACGCTGGATCGGCCCACGCTCGGTCTGTCAACGCTGGGCCTGCTGAGCCGGCACCCACAGCCGGCCGGCGACGCCGAGTCGCGATCCTCGGCTCCACCGGCTCCATCGGCACCCAGGCGCTGCAGGTCATCGCTGAGCATCCCGACGAGTTCGACGTCGTCGCGCTCTGCGCCGGCACCAACGCTGCGCTGTTGGCCGAGCAGGTCAGAACGTTCACGCCTGCGGTGGTGGGGATGCACGACGACGACGCCGCCCAGCAGCTGCGCCGGATCCTGGATGAGTCCCCGGTCCCGGCATCGGATCAGGGCAGGGCACCAGAGGTGCTCAGCGGCGCAGAAGCCTCCGAACGGATCGCCGGTGAGGCGGAAGCCGATGTGGTGCTCAACGCGATGACCGGCTCCATCGGACTGCGCCCCACGCTGGCCGCTCTGCGCGCAGGGGCCACGCTCGCCCTGGCGAACAAGGAGTCCCTGGTAGTCGGCGGCGCCCTGGTCAAGGACGCGGTGCAGCGGCCGGGTCAGGTGGTGCCGGTGGACTCCGAGCACTCCGCGGTGGCCCAGGCGCTGGCATCCGGCCGGCATGAGCGGGGCCTGTGCTCGCTGACCACCAACGGCACCAGCGAAGTCCGCCGCCTGGTGCTCACCGCCTCCGGCGGCCCCTTCCGCGGGTGGGACGGCCAAGCCCTGGCAGCGGCGACCCCCGCGCAGGCGCTGAAGCACCCCAACTTCGCCATGGGTCTGATGGTCACCACCAACTCCGCCACCATGGTCAACAAGGCTCTGGAGGTCGTCGAGGCCCACCTGCTCTTCGACGTGGCGCTCGCCGACATTGAGACCGTCATCCACCCGCAGCAGTACATCCATTCCCTGGTGGAGTTCCACGACGGCTCCACCCTGGCCCAGGCCGGACCTCCGCGGATGCTGGTGCCCATCGCCCTGGGCCTGAGCTGGCCGCAGCGGCTGAAGAGCATCGACACCCCCATCGACTGGACCCACCCGATGCAGTGGGACTTCGAACCGCTGGACCAGGAGGCGTTTCCCGCCGTGTCACTGGCCAAGCAGGCCGCCTCCACCTCGGCGACCCACATGGCGGTCTACAACGCGGCCAATGAGCAGGCCGTCACGGCCTTCCACGCCGAACGGCTGCCCTTCACCGGAATCCTCGCAGTGGTCGAACAGGTGCTCGCCGCCCACACCGGCACCAGCGAGGCCCAGGCCGATTTGGACGCGGTGCTCGCCGCCGAACAGTGGGCCCGCAGCACCGCCGACCGGCTGGTCCAGACCGGGGGGGTGGGATGATGAGCACCGCACTGCTTGCCGTGGGCGGCATCCTGATCATCGTGGTGGGGATCATCATCTCCATCGCCCTGCACGAAGTCGGCCACCTGCTGCCGGCCAAGCTGTTCAAAGTCCGGGTCACCCAGTACATGATCGGCTTCGGCCCCACGATGTGGTCCAAGACCAAGGGGGAGACCGAGTACGGGGTCAAAGCCGTGCCGCTGGGCGGCTATATCGCCATGATCGGGATGTACCCGCCGCTGGAAGAGACCGACGACGACGCCGCAGACCCCTCCGGACACAGTGACTCGGCCGACAGTGACTCGGCCGACGGCGACCACGACGAGGGCCCCACCGACCCCTACCTCCAGCAGGTCGGCGCCCAGTACGCCGCACCCCCCATCGAACGCTCAGCGGCAGCCGAACAGGTGCCTCAGGAGCGGAAGAAGACGGTGGCTTCGCACTCCACCGGCATCTTCCAGCAGATGTCCAACGAGGCCCGCGAGGTCGCCTCCGAGGAGCTCAAGCCCGGCGACGAGAACCGCATGTTCTACCGGCTGGCCACCTGGAAGAAGGTCATCATCATGCTCGGCGGGCCCGCCATGAACGGGGTGCTGGCACTGGCGCTGACCGCCGGAACGATCTCCACCCACGGCACCGAGACCCCCACCACCCAGGTGGCTGAAGTGTTCGAATGCGTCACCAGCGTGGAGGCCGCCGACGCCGAGTCCACCGCCGCCCAGCAGGAATGCGCTGAGACCGACCCGCCCGGCCCAGCCTTTGAGGCCGGCCTGCGCCCCGGCGACACGATTCTGGAGTTCGGCGGCCAGCCGGTTCAGGAGTGGGACGAGCTCACCCCGCTGATCCGGGAGGCCGCCGGGGAGTCCAGCGAGGTGGTCTACCTGCGCGACGGTGAGCAGCACACCACCACCCTGACCCCGATTGAGACCCAGCGTCCGGTGATCGACGGGCTGGGCCGGGTCGAGCGCGACGCCGCTGGCAACCTGGTCACCGAACCGGCCGGGTTCATCGGCATGGGCTCTGAGGTGCAGCTGCAGCGCCAGCCGCCCTGGGAGGCCGGACCGATGGTGTGGGAGCAGACCAAGGCCATCGGCCAAGTGGTGTCGACCCTGCCGGTGCGCCTCTACGACGTCGCCGAGTCCACCTTCACCGACGCCGAACGCGACCCCAACGGCCCGATGTCCGTGGTCGGGGTGGGCCGGATCGCCGGAGAGCTCTCCGTCCAGGAAGAGATCCCCCTGGAATCCCGGTTCGCCTCCCTGGTGTCGATCGTGGGCTCGGTCAACTTGGCCCTGATGGTGTTCAACCTCATCCCGCTGCTTCCGCTGGACGGCGGGCATGTGGCCGGAGCGCTCTACGAGTCGCTGCGCCGGCGGCTGGCCAAGCTGTTCGGCAGGCCGGATCCGGGGCCCTTCGACATCTCCAAGCTGCTTCCGTTGACCTACGTGGTGGCGGTCATGCTGCTGGCGATGGGCGGGCTGCTGATCCTGGCAGACATCGTCAATCCGATCACCCTCTTTGAATGACCGTCGCCAGAGGTGTGCACTGCGCGGGCGTCGTCGGGCTGCACCAGCTTGGAGCGAAAAATGACGCCGGACGAATAGGGGTCAGGCGCTGCGGTCGGTACGATGGGACCCATGAGCGCGATCAATCTCGGCATGCCCAGCATCAAAGAACCACCGCCGGTCCTCAGTCCGCGCCGGCCCACGCGCAACTTCAACGTCGGAGACGTCGGCGTCGGCAGCGACCACCCCGTCTCCGTGCAGTCGATGACTACGACAAAGACGCACGACATCAACGCCACCCTGCAGCAGATCGCTGAGTTGACGGCCTCCGGCTGCGATATTGTCCGGGTCGCCTGCCCCACCGACAAAGACGCCCAGGCGTTGCCGATCATCGCCCAGAAGTCCCAGATTCCGGTGATCGCCGACATCCACTTCCAGCCCAAATACGTCTACGCCGCTATCGAAGCCGGCTGCGGCGCGGTGCGGGTGAACCCCGGCAACATCCGCAAGTTCGACGACCAAGTCGGAGACATCGCCAAAGCCGCCAAGGACAGCGGCGTCAGCCTCCGTATCGGCGTCAACGCCGGTTCGCTGGACAAGCGGCTGATGGACAAGTACGGCAAAGCCACCCCGGAGGCCCTGGTGGAGTCCGCCGTCTGGGAGGCTTCCCTCTTCGAGGAGCACGACTTCCACGACTTCAAGATTTCGGTCAAGCACCACGACCCGGTGGTCATGGTCCAGGCCTACCAGATGCTGGCTGAGCGCGGTGACTGGCCCCTGCACCTGGGCGTGACTGAGGCCGGACCGGCCTTCCAGGGCACCATCAAGTCGGCCACGGCCTTCGGTGCGCTGCTCTCCCAGGGGATCGGCGACACGATCCGAGTCAGCCTCTCCGCCCCGCCGGCAGAGGAGGTCAAAGTCGGCAATCAGCTGTTGGAGTCGCTGAACCTGCGCCCGCGCAAACTGGAGATCGTCTCCTGCCCCTCCTGCGGCCGCGCCCAGGTGGATGTGTACAAACTCGCCGACGACGTCACTGAGGGTCTGGAGGGCATGGAGCACCCGCTGCGCGTAGCCGTGATGGGCTGCGTCGTCAACGGCCCCGGAGAGGCGCGCGACGCCGACCTCGGGGTCGCCTCCGGCAACGGCAAGGGGCAGATCTTCGTCAAGGGCGAGGTCATTAAGACAGTGCCCGAGGACCAGATCGTCGAGACGCTCATCGAGGAGGCCAATCGGCTTGCTGAAGAGATGGACCTGGACGGCGAGTCAGAGGAAGCGTCCTCCGGTGCCCCTGTGGTCTCCGTCGGCTAGGGCCAGTCCGCACAACCAGGTCGCCCGTGCCACAGACGGCGCGGTCCGCGTGCTCTCCGGTGACGACACCGCGGCGTTGCACGCGCTGTTGGCCACTGACCCCATCGCCCATGTGTCGGTGACCGCCACCGTGCGCCAGCGCGGCACCGCAGCACCGGGGCGCGGCCGCAATGCCGCACTGGTCCTCGGCACCGACCGGCCCGGTTCGGCGGAACTGGCCAGTGCCTGCTGGGTGGGATCCAACATCATTCCGGTCGCCGCCGACGCCGCCGAGGGCGAGCTCTTCGGCTTTGGGCTGCGCGCGCTGCGCCGTCGGGTCTCCTCCATCTACGGCCGCAGCGAGCCGGTGCTGGCCATGTTTGAGGCCACCGGCTGGTCCCACTGCCGTGAAGTCCGGCAGGGGCAGCCGCTGATGCACACCGATGCGCCCTCCGGGGACGTGGAGCCGCTGGCCGGGCTGCGCCACTCACGGATGGAGGAGTTCGACGCCGTCGAACGTGCCTGTGCTGCGATGTTCACCGAAGAGTTGGGGTTCTCCCCCTACGAGCAGGGCGCCTCGCTGTACCGGGAACGCATCCGCGGGCTCATCCGAGCCGGCCACTCCCTGATCAGCGTGGACCCGCAGAGTCGGCAGATCGTCTTCAAGGCCGAATTCGGCGCTGTCACCAATGAGGTCGTGCAGGTCCAGGGGGTGTGGGTCGATCCGCGCTGGCGGGGTCAGGGGATCGCCGCACCGGGCATGGCTGCGGTGATCGACTACGGGCTGCGACTGGCCCCGCAGGTCAGCCTCTACGTCAACAGCTATAACACCGCCGCCATCCGCGCCTACGAACGCGTCGGCTTTCAGCACTGCGGCACCTACACCACGGTGCTGTTCTGAACCTTCCCGGCCGCCCCATCCTGTGGTGGGCGTTAAGTGCCGTGTGAACTGGCCCATCCGCCATTATTGCGGCGCTAAACGCCCACCAGCGGGCATTATGGCGGAGTCCTCGCAGGCAGCCTCGCCGCCGACCGCGCGTGCAGCGGGCTGCATGGATAGACTTTCTGGTATGAGTGAGGCGAGGGGGGAGCCGTGCGCCGCCGCCGGTGACACTGCCGAGCTGGAGCACGCCCTGCAGTCGGGGAACGCAGCTGCTGCGCGGCGACTCAGCAGATCTGCGGTCGAGGTGGGGGAGTACGACGACGCCCTGGCGGTGCTGGCGCACCACGCGCCCCACAATCCGACTGCGGTGGAGCTGCTCGTTGAAACCCTGGACGCCTCCGGCACTGTGCGCCGCTTCGCCCAAGCCGCACTGCTGGACCACACGGCCGCAGACGACGTCAGCCAGGACGCCCTGATCTCCGTCGCCGACTCCGTGAGCTCCTACAGCGGGCGCAGCAAGGTCACCACCTGGGTGCACAGCATCGTGCGTCGTCGGGTGATGGACCACCTGCGGCGCCAGCGGGAATCCGCCCCGGTTCCGGAGGATGAGACCGGCCCTGCAGCGAGAATGAGCTCGATGATCGCCACCCGGGCCTCGGTGCAGCAGGCGCTGGCGGAACTGGATGAGCGCTACCGGGAGCCGGTGACTCTGCGGGATATCGAGGGGCTGGCCTATGCTGAGGTCGCTGCCCGACTGGGCAGAGCCGAGGGCACGGTGAAGGCACAGATCAGCAGAGGGCGGGCGATGGTGGCGGCGAAGCTGCGCGAGGACGACGGACGCGACGACGACGGATGGGGCCGATGACCCAAGGGCTGGACCGATACCAGATGGGGGACGTGATCGGTGTCGGTTCCTTTGCCACGGTCCACCGCGCCCACGACGCCCTATTGGATGACACGGTGGTGCTGAAGGTTCTGGCCGAGAACCACAGTCTGAACCCGGAGATCCGGGAACGGTTCATCAGCGAGGGCCGCAGTCTGCGCAAGGTCCAGGGCTCTCATGTGGTGGCGGTCCACGACATCGGTGAAACGGCGCGTCAACAGCCCCATCTTGTCCTTGAGCATGCCGACCGCGGCACTGTGCAGAGCCGAGTTGCCGCGCTGTGGCGGCAGGGGTGGCGGGCCGGCCGTCAGGACGCGCTGGCTTTTGCCCGGCCGCTGGCCGCCGCAGTGGATGCAGTGCACCGGCAGCAGCTGGTCCACCGGGACCTCAGCCCAGGAAACCTGCTGCTGGCCACCAAGCCCTCCGAACTGATCGAGGACGAGTCAGCTGGCCTGAGCACGGAGGTTCTGCGGGCTGATGAACGGCTGCTGATCGCTGATCTGGGCATGTGCAAGGACCTGGCGATGAACTCCGGGCTGACTGTCTCCGGAGGCACTGCGGGGTTCCGGCCGCCGGAGCAGGCTGGCCCCGGGATGGTAGACACCCGGGCTGATATCTGGGCGATGTCGGCCCTGCTGCAGTGGCTGACGAAGGAAGCTGAGCTGCCCAAGGCATTCCATAAGGTGCTCACACGTGGCATGGCCACCGCGCCGAACCGCCGCCAGCCTGATGTGGCTGCATGGCTGGCCGAGTTGGAGGAGGCGTTGGCGCCGCCGGTGCCGGAGCCCGAACCGATACCTGAGACCGAACCGCCGCGTACCCAGGGTCAACCGGCTGGCGACGCCCACCGGCACGGTCTCCCCGGGGGCCGGCGTCGTCGTCGGTGGCGCACTGTTGGGGTGGCCGGGCTGATCATCCTGGTCACCGCCTTGGCGGGTCTGCTCACCGGCTATCTGCTGCGCGGACCTGATGATCCGGTTGCCGCCGCTGAGGGGGCCTCGGTCTCCGTGGAGGGTCCCAGTGAGGTTCAGGTCGGTGAACCTGCCACGTTCACCGCTGATGTGGAGGGCGTCGGATCCTGGGTGTGGGTGCTGCCGACCGGCACGCACGTGGCTGATCAGCAGGAGACGGTGCTCACTGCCACCAGTGCCGGGAGTGCGGAGGTGGTGCTGCGGACTCGGGCGCCGGACGGCACGCAGTTGGAGGCTCGGCACACTCTGCGGGTGGTCGAGTGAGCAGACGCCGAAATAAGTCGTGCGGCAGCCGTGCAACTTTTCGGCGTCGTGCTGCGACTCATAGATGTAGTGACAGAGAACGGACACGAAAAACTTGAGGAGATCACCAATGGCTAGGACCACTCGCACCAGGTTTTGGCGGACGGCACCAGGGGTTGCCGCGCTGGCGGCCCTGGCGCTGACTGCCTGCGCCACGGACGATGAGGCCGCGGAGTTCGACGATGCGGAAGCGGGAAGCCAGACTGAAGAGCAGGACAGCACAGCACAAGCTCAGGTGGCTGATGGGAACTCCGGTGCAGGAGAAGATTCAGAAGACGGTGCCCTGGACGAGCCAGAAGAGGCCGACAGCGGGGCGGAGCCCGACGCTGCTGAGGGCGCGGCGGAAAGCCCCAGTGACACGGTGGCGCAGACATCTGAAGGACCGATCGACCCTGCGGATGCTGTGCAGACAGTCGAGTACACCATTCCTGACTCCGATATTGACGGCTCGATCACCCTGGGGCTGCACCACCTGCAGGTCAAGGGCAACACTATGGAGCTTCTGCTGACCTTCACGCCCGAGTTCTCCTCGAGGGGCGCGCACAACCTGTACAACCTGCATGGGAACAACGGAGGACTGGCCACCCCCGCGCTCTTTGACCGTGAGAACCTCACCAGGTACTCCGCGCTGCGCGCTTCCGGTTCACGGTCCTGGGCAACCGATGTCGTTGGTCCGCGAGTCAACTCCGGCGAGACAATTGTCTACTGGGCCAACTATGCCGTGCCTGACGCTGATATCGACACCATCAGCGTGGGGATCCCCGCTGCCCCCGAGTTCGAAGATGTGGAAATCGACTGGGGTGACGGTGAGCCGAGCAACCTGGACGACGATGACGGCGCCGATTCCGGCGAAGGGGATGAGTGAGCATGGGGTTCCGATCCCTGAGCGTTCTCGGCGTGGGGCTGCTGGGCTCAATGCTTGTGCCACTTGCTCCTGCTGCGGCTGAGTCGGAGCCAGAGGTGCAGGAGAAGCCCGAGCAGCCTGCTGAGGTGACCACCGGCATGCTCGCCGATTCGGTCACTCAATACAGCCCCGTCGTGACGCAGTTCAGCGCTGAAGGAAGCGTCGATTCACTGGGTGCGGAAGAGTCCGAGGAGGAGGACGTCATCATCCTGGAGACCGATATTCTTTTCTCCGCTATGGAGTGGGAGCTTCCGGACGCCGCCGGGCCGCGGATCGCCGAACTGATTGAGGAGGTTCCGGAAGGAGCTGCGGTCGATGTGCATGGGCATACGGATTCGAATCCGGTGCCGGATGACTATGACTTCGACAACCAGGTGCTCTCGGAGAACCGGGCGGAGGCTGTCGCCGATGTTCTGGCGGAGGAGCGCGCCGACCTGGATCTGAACGTGGAAGGTTTCGGCGAGTCTGATCCGGCCGTCGAGGAGGACGAGGATGATCCGTCGACCTTTGCCGCGAACCGCCGGGTGGAGATCCGCTACGACTGAGAGGGAGGTTCAACTATGACGACGACCACCTGGCTGCGCGCCGGATCCGGAATGGTGGCACTGACCGCCCTGGCGCTGACGGCCTGTGTGCCGGAGGAGACGGCCGAGTTTCAGGAGGCAGGCTCGGCGTCGTCTCCGCAGCCCGACAACGAGGCGGTCTCGGATGAGTCGGGTGAGACCAACGAGCCGGAGACGGCAGATGCGGCCGCGGAGTCCAGCCCCAGCGACGACGGCGAGGACGTGCTTATCGCCGAGGTGGACGCCCCGGTGACTTTCGAAGAGTGCGAGGACGCTGAAGAATCTGACGAGGCCACTGTTACCTGGCTGGACGACGTCGTCGCCGAGGAACAGCGCTTCGAGGGCGTAGCAGCCGAGACCGTGGAAATAGACGGAGAAGAGATCGAGATTCCCGGCGTCCCCGACGTCGTCGTTCCTGAGCGGGTCGGCCAGGCCGGCTGCATCATTGAATTCGATGCGCCGGCGAACTGCATGGCCGAAGTGGCCATCAGCTCTGCCTATATCCCTGGCTTCACCATCCCAGAGCGTACGATCCCGGAGGTCGTCTTGCCTGACGGCACAGTGCTGGAGGAAGTTGTCGTCCCTGCCGAAGAAGCCGAGGCGCAGCACATTGAGGGCGACCACCACGAGCAGGTCTGTCAGGTCGAGGAGGACGAGGTCGGGGAAGGCGAGGCAGTCTCCAACGTCGCCCGGGGCAACATCAGCCGCGGAAACCTCGGTCAGTCCAACACCGCCCAAGCCAATGCCTCACGCGGAAACACCAGGACCGACGAGGGCGACTTTATTTCCGGCACTTTCCTCTCGGGGGTTTTCTCCTCGGGCATCTTCGTTCCCGGAGTATTCGTCGAAGGGGATTTCATGGCCGGCTATCGGCTGGAAGGCAGTGACCACACCGAGCGCTCAGAAGAGGACGAATCGGTCTCCTACACCACTGAAGGCGATGTGCTCTTCGACAGCGACGAGTATGAGATGCGCAGCGATGCGGCCGGTGAGCTGGAGGCCATTGCTGAAGATATCGGCGAGCGCGACGACGACTACGCGATCGAGGTCGAAGGTCACACCGATGATCTGCCGACCAGCGTCTACGACGACAACTATGAGCTCTCCGAGCTGCGGGCAGAATCGGTGGTCGACTGGTTGGTGGACAACGCCGGCGTCGACGAGGATTCCATCACCGCCGAGGGGCTGGGGCAGGACTATCCGCGCGCTGATAACAATTCCGATGAGGGCCGCCAGCAGAACCGGCGAGTGGTGATCACCGTCCAGCCGCAGGGCTATGAGCCCGAGGTCGACTACGAGTTGGAGGACGCTGAGGAGTAGCAGCCGGCCTGGTCGCTGCCAGCAGGGCGCCCAGTCGCCTCACAGGAGGGCGCACTCCGATTCTCCCTGCGCATGTTTCACATGAGCTGGGTTGTGGTGCCGATGTGAAACACCGACGGGGATATCTGGTCCACGGCAGCCGCGGCGTCGGGCCGGCAGCCCTGTGTACGGTCACCCCATTCTGTGGTGGGCGTTAAGCGCCGCGATATCCGGGCCATCCGCGATTAATGCGGCGCAAAACGCCCACCAGCCGGGAGCTTCGTTGCCAGCACGGCGCGTGCGCCGCGCCGGCAGGCGGGGTCGGGCCCATAATGATGGTGATGAAATCTGGAACCAGCGCACGCACTCTGGTGGCGAGCAGCTCAGCGATGACCCTGGCACTGGTCCTCTCCGCCTGTGGGACCACGGTGGAGGAGGACGATCCCGGATCGTCAGGCGGCGGCTCAGTTGAGGGCAGCATGGACCAGGTGCAGGTGACCGCGCCGCAGCCGGCCGGTGATCAGCATTCTCACGATCGGATGCGCGAAGCCCTGGAGGACAGCATCGACGGTGCCGAGATCACCGACACTGATGACTGGTGGGGCTCACTGCGTGACCTCAACCGTGAGCTGCAGAAGCTGAGGGTCGAACCGGCCCAGTGCAAATCCTTCGTCACCTCCTCCGCGCTGCCGGTCCCCTCCGGTGCGCTGACCGCCATCGCCCAGCACGAGCAGCGCCAGACGGCGGTCTACAGCTTCGAAGATCCCGACGAGGCTCAGACCTACGCGAACCAGGAGGCTGAAGGGGCCCAGAAGTGTGATGGGCACACCGTGACCCGTGAGCTCGACGACGAGCAGATCGAGACCGAGACCGCCCTGGATGAGGTGGAGGTCCGCTCCGGTGCGGAAGACGCCCTCGCGGTCAGCCATGCCATGGAGGCTGCGGATGAGACCCAGCGCGGGCTCACTGTCCTGCTGCGCTATGGGTCCACGGTGGTCGTCAATGCGGCGACCCTGGATGAGCCGCTGGACGAGGAACCCCGTGAGGAGCTCGCCGTGGACCTGGAGGCTCAAGCTGCTGCGGTGCTCTCCACGCTCACCGGAGAAGAGGTCACCGCTCCTGAACCGGAGCCCGAAGATGATGAAGGGGATGCGGAGAACGGCGACGACGGTGCGGACAGCGGCAATGACGACGAGGGCGGCGACAGCGGCGAAGACCAGGGCGGCGACAGCGGTGAGGACCAGGGCTCTGCCGCCGAGGGCTGAGGCAGCCGGGCGTCTGCCCGCAAGGTGCGCAGACGCTCAGCGCAGGGTGGCGGCGCGCTCCCTCAGATGCGCGACTGCCTCACCGACCGGCACCTGCACGGCCTCACCGGTTCGCCGGTCCTTGACCTCCACATTGCCCTCGGCCAGCCCGCGGCCGACCACCACGATGGTGGGCACCCCCAGCAGCTCGGCGTCGCCGAACTTCACACCGGGGGACACCTTGGGCCGGTCATCGTAGATCACGCTCAGGCCAGCATCCTCCAGCTCAGCGGAGAGCTTCTCCGCCGCGTGGTAGATCTCCTCACCCTTGCCGGTGGCCACCAGATGCACATCCGCCGGGGCCACTGCGGAGGGCCAAATGATGCCCTTGTCATCATGATTGGCCTCCACCAGCGCGGCCAGTGCACGGGTCACGCCGAAGCCGTAGGAGCCCATAGTGACGGTGGAGAGCTTGCCGTTCTCATCCAGGACCTGCAGACCCAGCGCATCGGCGTACTTGGTGCCGAGCATGAAGATGTGGCCCATCTCGATGCCGCGGCGGGTGGTCAGCGGCCCCGAGCCGTCCGGGGCGGGGTCGCCGTCGCGCACCAGCACTGATTCGATCGTGGCGTCCCAGGTGAAGTCCCGGCCGGCCACCAGGCCGAACACGTGCTGACCTTCCCGGTTGGCGCCGGTGATCCAGCTGGTTCCCTCCACCACGCGCGGGTCCACCAGGTAGGGGATGCCGGTGGCCGACTCGGCCCCCAGCTGCGGCTGCTCCAGCGAGAGCCCGGGACCGATGTAGCCGGGCACGATGCCTCCGGCCTGCTGCGCCAAGTCCTTCGGCTCGGCGGCCTCCACAGAGACCTCACCGGCGATTCCCAGCTGGGCGCCGATCGAAGCTTCGGCACGTTTGAAGTCCACCTCCCGGTCCCCGGGCACACCGATGACGGCCACCTGGCGACCACCATCGGGGCTGATCACGGCGACGACGACGTTCTTCAGCGTGTCGGCGGGGCCCCATTCGCGCTCGTCCTGGGGGAAGGTGGCATTGGCGGCGGTCACCAGCGTCTCAATGGTGTCGGTGCCCGGGGTGTCGTGGACTTCGGCGGCAGGCAGGTGCTGGTGGTCGCGCGGTTCGGGGGCCACCGAGGTGACCGCCTCCACGTTGGCCCGGTAGCCGCCGGGGGACTCCACGAACGTGTCCTCGCCGACGTCGCTGGGGTAGAGGAACTCCTCAGAGGCCGATCCACCCATGGCCCCGGAGACCGCATCCACCGGCAGGGCGTCCAGCGCCAGGCGCTCAAAGATCCGCACATAGGCTGCCCGGTGGGCGTCATAGGCGGCCTGCTGGTCCTCCTCGGTGAGGCAGAAGGAGTAGGAGTCCTTCATGATGAACTCCCGGCCACGCAGCAGCCCGGCGCGCGGACGGGCCTCGTCGCGGTATTTGTTCTGGATCTGATAGATGTTCAGCGGCAGGTCCTTATAGGAGCTGTAGAGGTCCTTCACCAGCAGGGTGAAGACCTCCTCGTGGGTGGGTGCGAGCAGATAGTTGGGCCGGCGCACACCCGGCTCGACCTCCTCAGCCTTGCGGTCACCGACCCGGAAGATCCCATCGCCGTAGTCCTCCCACCGGCCGGTGGCCTCATAGGGTTCCTTGGGCAGCAGTGCCGGGAAGTGGACCTCCTGGGCGCCGATGGCGGTCATCTCTTCGCGCACGATCTGCTCCAGCTTGCGCAGCACCGACAGCCCCAGCGGCAGCCAGGAGTAGATGCCCGGTGCGGCACGGCGGATATAGCCGGCCCGGACCAGCAGCTGGTGGCTGGGAACTTCGGCGTCGACAGGATTGTCGCGCAGCGTGCGCAGGAACAGATGGGACAAGCGTGTGGTCATGTCACGAGTCTAATCGGGCCTGGGTGCATTTGTTTGGCAGAATGAAGATATGGCAACTCCACCCCGCGCCTCAGCTGACTCCCGGTTCGCCGACGAGCGCGCCGCGCAGATCGCAGCGCTCATCGAGCCGGTCGTCACCGCCCACGGGCTCTACCTGGAGGAGCTGACGCTCACCGGCAGCTCGGCGAACACCGCGCTGATGGTCGTGGTCGACTATGAGTCCGGCACCGAAAACGTGGACCTCGACACACTCGCCGGGCTCTCCGAAGCGCTCAGTGCGGTGCTGGACACCGACGACGACGCCGGGCCGCTGGCGCAGGTGGAGCACTACGAGCTTCAGGTCAGCACCCCCGGGGCGACGCGTCCGCTGACCGAACCCCGACATTTCCGCCGCAACCTCGGCCGACTGCTGGAGATCGACCGGCACGCGGAGCCGACGATGACCGCGCGGCTGAAGGACGTGGACAGCACCGGCATCACGGTCGCAGAGGTTAAGCCTGCGCCGAAGAAGGGGATGACGCCCAAGATCGGCCCAGACACACACCTGGAGTTCGTGTCCATCACCCGTGCCCGCGTGCAGGTAGAGTTTTCCCACACAGAACAGTCACACACAGAACAGTGACGTGCGCCCTGGACCATCAAGGGCAGCAGACGGACCGGAGGCACAAGTGGATATCGACATGAGCGCGCTGCGCATGCTCGTCCAAGAGCGCGACATACCCCTCGAAAGACTGATGCCTGCTATTGAGCAGGCGCTCATCCTGGCCTACCGCAAGAGCCCTGGCGCCCTGCAGCAGGCTCGGGCTGAGATCGATGAGAAGACCGGCCGGGTCAGCATCATGGCCAAGGAGCTGGATGAGACCGGTGCGGTCATCGGCGAGTTCGACGACACGCCGAAGGACTTCGGGCGGGTGGCCGCCTCAACGGCCCGGCAGGTGATCATGCAGCGCATCCGCGACGCTGAGGACGACGCCGTCATCGGAGAGTTCAAGTCCAAAGAGGGTGAACTGATCTCCGGCATCGTCCAGCAGGGGCGCCACCCACACACGGTCAACGTGGACATCGGCGGGGTCGAAGCTGACCTGCCGGCGCAGGAGCACGTCCCCGGTGAGGTCTACACCCACGGTTCTCGCCTGCGCGCCTTCGTGATCGACGTCCACCGCGGCTTCCGCGGCCCCTCCATCACGCTCTCACGCTCCCACCCGTCGCTGGTGAAGAAGCTCTTCGTCCATGAGGTCCCCGAGATTGCCGACGGCACGGTGGAGATCACCTCGGTGGCCAGGGAGGCCGGGCACCGCACCAAGATCGCAGTGAAGGCCCACGAGCCGGGGATCAACGCCAAGGGTGCCTGCATCGGTGCGATGGGGGCGCGCGTGCGGGCCGTGATGACGGAGCTGAACGATGAGAAGATCGACATCATCAACCACTCTGATGACCCGGCGGAGTTCATCGCCAACGCGCTCTCACCCTCCAAAGTCAGCTCCGTGGAGGTCCTGGACGAGGCCACCCGCTCCGCCCGCGCGGTGGTCCCGGAGAACCAGCTGTCACTGGCGATCGGCAAAGAGGGGCAGAACGCACGACTGGCCGCAAAGCTGACCGGATGGCGCATCGACATCATCTCCGATGCGAACCGGCCAGCTTGACCTGACTGCTAGAATCGTATGGTTGCCGTAAGGACCTGCATCGGCTGCCGCCGGCGGGCCGAACAGAACAGCGTTGTGAGGTTCGCCCTGGACCGCAGCCACAACCCTCCGCGCGTCCTAGTGGACGCAGACCGCCGGAAGCCCGGCCGCGGAGCCTGGCTGCACTGCAGGAGCGAATGCTTCCAGACCGCGCTGAAGCGTAGGGCCTTTCACCGGGCCTTCCGCCAGCAGGTCGACACATCGCACCTGACGTTTCACGACGTCGCACACATGTCCGGATCAGACGAAAGCGGGTTGGAAGAGATGAACACCCGATGAGCACCGACGGATGAGCGCCCAGTGATGAGCACTTTTCATTCCGTCTCGGAACAGAACAGGCACAACGGCCCTGTCCCGATGATCCGCTGACCTCGGCCCCGCTGAGCTCAGCGGGGATCGCGTGGGCCAGACAAAGGAGAACAGTGGCCAAGGCCCGCGTACACGAGATTGCCAAAGAGCTGGGCATCACCTCCAAGGAGGCGCTCGGCAAACTTCAGGAACTGGGGGAGTTCGTCAAGTCCCCCTCATCAACCATTGAACCACCGGTAGCGAAGAAGCTGCGCGCCTCCGTGCCGCAGCCGGAGAAGACCGAGGAGAAGGCGGAGGAGAAGACCGCCCCCGCCGCATCGGCTTCGCCCAAGCCGGCACCCAAACCTGCGCCCAAGCAGACCAAGGACGAGGCGCCTGCCGCCGATGCCTCGGCATCTGAGACCTCGGCAGCCCAGACACAGAAGCCCGAGACGCAGCAGCCACAACAGAAGCCTGCCGCGCAGGCCGACCAGGCGCCGCAGTCAGAGGCGCCGCAGGATGCCGCCGCGGACGAGGCGCCCAAGACTTCGGGCTCCGCGCCGCGCCCAGGTCCGAAGCCGGGGCCGAAGCCCGCTCCGAAACCGGCGCAGAGGACCTCCATCGGCAACAACCCCTTCGGCATCTCCCAGGAGCGGCCCGCGCCCCGACCCGGCGGCCCGCGCCCCGGAGCTCCGCGGCCAGGTGCCCCGCGTCCGGGCAACAACCCCTATGCCGCAAAGCAGGGCATGCGGCCCGCCGACCGCGGCGGCGCACCACGGCCGGGCCAGCGTCCCGGCGGCGCGCGTCCCGGAGGGTCAGAAGGACGTCCCGGACCGCGTCCGGGCGCTCCCAAGCCCTCCATGATGCCCGGCCAGGCACCGCCGCCATCGGCTCCCGGACGTGGGGGTCCACCCAGCGGCGGCCCACCGCGGGGACGCGGCGGACGTGGACGCGGTGGAGCCGCCGGTGCTTTCGGCCGTGGCGGCTCCAGGTCCAAGACCCGCAAGTCCAAGCGCGCAAAGCGTCAGGAGCTGGAGCAGAAGCACACCCGTGAGATCGGCGGAGTGCGCGTACCCAAGGGTGATGGCAGCACTGTCATTCAGCTGCGCCGCGGCTCCTCCCTGGGCGACTTTGCCGAGAAGATCAACGCCGAACCGGCCGCGCTGATCAGCGTGATGATGAAGCTCGGTGAGATGGCCACGGCCAACCAGTCACTGGATGAGGAAACATTCCAGCTGCTGGGCGAAGAGCTCGGATACAAGATCCAGATCGTGTCGCCGGAGGACGAGGACCGCGAGCTGCTGGAATCCTTCGACATCAACCTGGAGGACGAGGAGGCTGCCGAGGCCGACGAGGACCTTCACCCCCGTGCTCCGGTGGTCACCGTCATGGGCCATGTCGATCACGGTAAGACCCGACTGCTGGACGCCGTGCGCTCCTCCGAGGTCACCGAGGGTGAGGCCGGAGGCATCACCCAGCACATCGGCGCCTACCAGGTCAGAGTCCCGCACGAGGGTACTGACCGGGCGCTGACCTTCATCGACACCCCCGGTCACGAGGCGTTCACCGCCATGCGTGCTCGTGGCGCGAAGGTCACCGACATCGCCGTGCTGGTGGTGGCTGCCGACGACGGCGTCATGCCGCAGACCGTGGAGGCGCTCAACCACGCCAAAGCGGCCAACGTGCCCGTCGTCGTCGCCGTCAACAAGGTCGATAAGGACACCGCCGCCCCGGACAAGATCCGCGGCCAGCTCACCGAGTACGAGCTGATCCCCGAGGAGTACGGCGGCGACACGATGTTCGTCGACGTCTCGGCGCGGCAGAACCTGAACATCGATGAGCTGCTGGAGGCAGTGCTGCTGACCTCCGACGCCGCCCTGGAGCTGCGGGCCAACCCTGAGAAGAAGGCCCGCGGCGTAGCCATCGAGGCCAACCTCGACAAGGGACGCGGCCCGGTGGCCACCGTGCTGGTCCAGAGCGGCACCCTGCACGTGGGCGACAATATTGTTGCCGGTACAGCCCACGGCCGTGTGCGTGCCATGTTCGATGAGAACGGTGCGACCGTCACCGCGGCCGAGCCCTCCCGTCCGGTCCAGGTGCTGGGTCTCTCCTCGGTGCCCGGCGCCGGCGACGGCTTCCTGGTCACCGGTGATGAGCGGACCGCCCGCCAGATCGCTGAGAAGCGTGAGGCGGTGGAGCGCAACGCCATGCTGGCCAAGCGGCGTAAGCGCATCACCCTGGAGGACTTCGACCAGGCGGTGGCCGAGGGCAAGATCGATACGCTGAACCTGATCCTCAAGGGCGACGTCGCCGGTGCCGTGGAGGCACTGGAGGATGCGCTGCTGAAGATCGATGTCGGCGAGGAGGTTCAGCTGCGGGTCATTCACCGCGGCGTGGGCGCGATCACCCAGAACGACGTGAACCTGGCCACCGTGGACAATGCGGTGATCATCGGCTTCAACGTCCGCCCGGCAGAGCGGGTGACCGACCTGGCCGAGCGCGAGGGCGTCGACATGCGCTTCTACTCGGTCATCTACGCAGCCATCGATGACATCGAGGCCGCACTGAAGGGCATGCTGAAGCCGGAGTACGAAGAGGCCGCACTGGGCAGCGCGGAGGTCCGCGAGGTCTTCCGCTCCTCCAAGTTCGGCAACATTGCCGGCTCGATCGTCCGCTCAGGCACCATCCGCCGCAACACCAAGGCACGTCTGGTGCGTGAGGGTGCTGTGGTCAGCGATAAGCTCACCATCGAGTCGCTGAAGCGCTTCAAGGATGACGCCACCGAAGTCCGTGACGGATTCGAGTGCGGCATCGGCCTGGGCTCCTTCAACAACATCCGCGAAGGCGACATCATCGAAACCTGGGAGATGCGCGAGATCCCGCGCACCTGATGGCACCGCCCCCCATTGCGTTCGGTCACGCAGGCTGACTGCATCTGCGGCCCTTTTGGGCCGCAAACGATGTCAGACTGCGTGACCGAACGGGGGTGGGACGGAACCCGATCCGCAGGCTCAGCTAGGCTGAGCACAGATGCTTTTGAAGGGAACACATCATGGCTGACCCCGCCCGCGCCGCACGGCTGGCCTCACGGGTAAAGGTGATCATCGCCGAGGCGCTGCGCCGCAGCGTCAAGGATGAGCGCGCTGAAATGATCACCGTCACCGATGCCCGCGTCACCAATGATCTGCAGCACGCCACGATCTACTACACGGTGCTTGCCCCGGACGAGGAGACCAAGGCCGGGGTCGAGCAGCTGCTGGCCGCCAACCAGGGCAGGCTGCGCGGTGCGCTGGGACGGCAGCTGAGCATCCGGCTGACCCCCACCCTGGAGTTCGTCGCCGATGAGATCCCGGAGTCGGCGGCCCACTTGGAGGACCTGCTGCGCAAGGCCCGCGAGCAGGACGAAGCCGTCGCCGCCAAGCGCGAAGGTGCCAAACCGGTGGTCGAATCGCCCTACCGGACTGACGCCGAGGCTGGCGAAGCCAATGCCGCCGGCGATCGGCCAGGCACCGAAGACAGTTAGCGCATCCGGAGCAGAGCACCCATGGGAAAACGGCAGCGGCCGGAAGAGATCGAAGTCGGATCCGGCATCGTCCTGGTGGACAAGCCGGCCGGCTGGACCAGCCACGACGTCGTCGGGCGCATCCGTAAGCTGGCCGGAACCCGAAAAGTCGGCCACGCCGGCACCCTGGACCCTGCGGCCACCGGTGTGCTGGTGGTGGGCATCAACCGTGCCACCCGGCTGCTGACCCACATCGTGGGGGTGGACAAGACCTACACCGCCACCATCCGGCTGGGTGAGGCCACCACCACCGACGACGCCGAGGGCGAAGTCACCGCCACCCGCTTCGCCAACGCCGTCACCACCGAGGCCGTCGCCGAGGCGGTGCAGCGGCTGACCGGTGAGATCATGCAGATCCCCAGCAGCGTCAGCGCGATCAAAGTCGATGGTCGCCGCGCCTACGACCGAGTCCGGCAGGGTGAGGACGTGGAGCTCGATGCCCGGCCGGTCACCGTCTCCCGCTTCGAGGTTCATCAGATTCGCCGGGTCGACGGCGGCAAACTGGTCGACCTCGACGTCGAAGTCCGCGTCTCCTCCGGCACCTACGTGCGCGCGCTGGCCCGCGATCTGGGGGACCTGCTGGGCACCGGGGCCCACCTGACCGCGCTGCGCCGCACAGCGGTGGGCCCCTACACCCAGGACCAGTGCCTGCGGCTTGAGGAGCTGGGCAGCGTCAACGACGATGGCGACTTCGGCTACATCGGCCTGGCCGAGGCCGCGGCACAGCTGTTCCCCGCTCGCCGGCTCACCGCCGAGGAGGCCGAACACCTGCGCCACGGTCGGCGGATCACCGCCAGCGGCACCGCAGAGGTCACCGTCCCCGACGGCGGGCCTGACCTGATCAGCCCGCAGCGTGAACAGCTGACGGCGGCCTTCGCCCCGGACGGGGAACTGATTGCCCTGCTGCGCGACATCCCGGCCAAGCCCGGGGCGTCGTCGTCGCCGGATGCCGCCGAAGCAGCGGTCGCCGGACCAGCGGTGCTGCAGGCCAAACCAGAGTTGGTCTTCGCCCAGTGAGCGCAATGTTCCTGGTCGGCACAGTCATCTGTGCCCTGTCGGTGCTGATCTGCTGGACCATGACCGCAGTGCGCACCCACCCGGCAGACTCGGCAATCATCAGCCTGGCCGCCATCGAGCTCTACCTGGTGGTCTATGCCGTCTACGCCGGGATCCGCCAAGCGATGGGGGAGCCGGTCGCTGGTCCGGTATGGGAGTTCTGGGGCTACATCCTCACCGCTCTGCTGCTGCCGGTGGGCGTGTTCATCTGGGCGGTGATCGATAAGACCCGCTGGTCGAACCTGGTGATGAGCTTCGTGGGTCTTGTGGTGTTCGTCATGGTCTACCGTTTGGAGGAGATTTGGTGGGGCAGCGCGCTGTGAATGCTGAAAATGTGAGTGCTGGGGACACCGGTGCTGAGGAGTCCGCCGCAGCCGGGGCGACCCCGCGCAACCGTGGGGTGGGGATGCTGATCATCACCGCCTACGGCATCTTCGCCGTCAGCTCCTTCGCCCGGGCCTTCTACCAGATCGTGCCGTTCCCGGACGAGGAGAAGGTGCAGTTTCCCGACGCGCCACTGGCGCTGAGCCTCTCCGCGTTCGCCGCCGCGGTCTACATCGTGGCGACCGTGGCGCTGGCCCGCAGTTCGGCCCAGGCGTGGAGAGTTGCGCTGGCCGCTGTGCTGATGGAGCTGACGGGGGTTATCGCCGTCGGGCTCTGGTCTGTGGTCCAGCCTGAGATGTTCGAAGTCGCCACCGTCTGGGGTGAGTTTGGGCGCGACTACGGTTGGGTTCCGCTGCTGCTTCCGCTGGTGGGACTGTTCTGGCTGCTGAAGCATCGGCCCCGGTCCCAGGCGTAGGATAGACCGCGTGCAGATTTACCACGGGCTCGACGAAGTCCCCGCCGACCTGGGGACCACTGCCGTGACCATCGGCAACTTCGACGGCGTCCACCTCGGACACCAACACGTGCTGGAGCAGGTGATCGACCAGGCCCAGCGCCGCAGCGCGCGCACAGTGGCGGTCACCTTTGATCCGCACCCGGCGTTCATCCACCGCCCGGAAGCCACCCCAGACCTGCTGACTGGCACCTCGGAGAAGCTGGCCCGCCTGCAGGCCGCAGGGCTCGACGCCGCCCTGGTGCTGCAGTACACTCCACAGCTGGCCGCCCATACGGCTGAGGATTTCGTCCGGACCTTCTTCGTGCAGGCGTTGAATCCGGCAGTGGTCGTGGTCGGCTACGACGTGCGCTTCGGTCGGGACAACGCAGGAAACTTCAACACGCTGATGGCCCTGGGCCAGCAGTACGGCTTCGACGTCGTCGGAGTGGACGACTACGGCATTCCGGGGCCCGACCAGCACCGATTGGGCACCCGCTGCTCTTCCACCGCCATCCGCGGTGCGCTTCAGCACGGAGACGCAGCCATCGCTGCCGAGATGCTGGGGCGGCCCCACTCAGTGGTCGGTGAGGTGGTCCACGGTGAGGCGCGCGGCCGTGCGCTGGGGTTCCCCACCGCCAACCTCGGTCAGGACTCCGAAGGTATGGTCCCCGCCGACGGGGTCTATGCCGGCTGGGTCACCGGGCCGGATCACCGGCGCTGGCCGGCCGCCGTCTCGGTCGGCTCCAATCCCACGTTCTACGGCGCCCAGCGGGTGGTGGAGGCCCACGTGATCGACCGGCCCGATGAGCAGGTGGAGGACTTCGACCTCTACGGCCAGCAGATGCGGGTGGAGTTCGTGCAGCGGCTGCGCGGCATGGTCGCCTACGAGGGCGTGGACAAGCTGGTGGCGCAGATGCACCAGGACGTCGACGACGCCCGCAGCGTGCTCGCCGAAGCCCCGGCCGATGCGAACCGATCTGCGCCGTGAGTCTGCGGTGACGGGGTCTGGGGTGCCTGGGGTAGGGGCGTCCGAGTCTGCGGCCACCAGAGCTGGGCCGAACCGGCCGAAGGCCCGCACGGATGCGGCTCCACTGATCACAGCAGAGCAGCGACGACGCCGGCTGGGCGGGGCCTTCGCCCGGCAGCAGTCGCTGACCGAAGCCGAAGCCTACGACGCCGTCCGGCCGCACTACCCGCACCAGGCGGTGGCGCAGATCCTGGCCCTGGCCGGTTCCCGCAGCAAGTGGGCGTTAAGTGCCGGAATATCCGAGACTGGTCGCTTCATTCCGGCACGAAACGCCCACTCTGGCGTGCCGGAGGTCGGCCGGGAGGCGGAGCCGAGCATTCCGACACAAATCCAGCAATCGATCAGTGGTGGGGCGCCCCGGGTGGTCGACCTGGGGGCCGGCACCGGGATCCTGAGCCGCCAGCTGCTTGCCGCGGGCGCGTCGGTGCACGCGGTGGAGCCCAGCGCCGCTATGACCGAGGTGCTCGCCCAGAGTGAGGTGCTGGCGCGCGCCGCCGGAGGCATGGATGGGCGGCTGCAGATCAGTCACGCGCAGGCCGAAGACACCGGCCTGCCCAGCGGCGAGACGGACATCGTGGTGGCCGCCCAGGCGTGGCACTGGTTCGACCCGCAGGCGGTGCAGGCTGAAGTGCGGCGGCTGCTGGCCCCCGGGGGAGGGCTGGGGCTGATCTGGAACTACCTGGACACTGCGGACCCCACAGTCCACCGACTCACCCGCATAATGCGCGCCGGCGACGTCTACCGGCCCGGCTGGCGCCCCACCCTGGACACCGAATGCTTCACGCAGCCCCAGACCGTCGAGCACCGCTGGAGCAGGACCCTCAGTGTGGCCGAGATCCTCCGCTACGCCACCACCCTGAGCTCATGGCTGGCCGCCGAGGACGACGCGCGCGCTCGACGTCGTGCCAATCTGCAGGACTATCTGCACCGCGAGCTCGGTCTCACCGCCGCGGACACGGTTGAGCTTCCGCAGATCACCGTGCTGCACACTGCCCGGCTGCGGCACGCTGCCCCAGGCGATCAAGATCTGCAGCGGTAGGGTGAGGGGTGCCGCATGCCCAGGCCCAAGACCGGGGGAAAGACGTGAATGAGAGGCACATACGTGGTGCAGGATAAGAGTCTGAGCACGATGCAGATCGGGGAGGTCGCTGAACGAACACACCTGTCGCTGCGCACCATCCGGCACTACGATCAGGTGGGTTTGGCGCCGCCTTCCGCACGTACCGAGGGAGGATTCCGGCTCTACACCGAGGCGGATGTGCAACGGTTGAATCATATCCGGAGGATCACCCCGCTGGGCTTCAGTCTGGAGGAGACTGCCGAGGTCTTGAGCATCCTAGAGGCCGATGATGGTCCGCGCGAGGGACTGAGTGAGTTCCTGGAGCAGGCGCGGACAGCCCGGCAGAAGCTGGCCCGGAAGCTGCAGCAGGCCGATGAGCTCATCGACGCGCTGCAGCAGCGCCAGCAGAGCTGAGATACCCCGCAGTGGGGCAACCGTGAGCAGAATCACCACGAAATCCTGCCGGATCAGCGCTGATCGAGAAACTCTACCCTCACGTTAGGGTAGAGTTTCGGGTTGGACAATTGTGTGTGAAGTGATGGGAGCATCAGGTTGTCGACCACGATTCATTCGGCCCCGCCGGAGGGGATAACACCGGAGCAGCGGCAGTCCGTGTGGCGAACGTTGAAGTCTCCGCGCATGCTGAAGACCGAGGTGTTGGCCGGACTGGTGGTCGCCCTGGCGCTGATCCCAGAGGCGATCGCGTTCTCCCTGATCGCCGGAGTCGACCCACGGGTGGGGCTCTTCGCCTCATTCACCATGGCGGTCTCCATCGCGTTTCTGGGTGGACGGCCGGCGATGATCTCCGCGGCCACCGCTGCCACCGCCCTGGTGATCGCCCCGCTGATGGCCTCCCATGGGATGGACTACTTCATCGCGGCCGTGATCCTGGCGGGAATCTTCCAGGTGCTGCTCGGTGTGCTGGGCGTGGCCAAAGTGATGCGGTTCATTCCCCGGTCGGTGATGATCGGGTTCGTCAACGCGCTGGCGATTCTGATCTTCACCTCCCAGCTGCCGGACCTGATCGGGGTGTCGTGGCTGGTCTACCCCATGACTGCAGTCGGCCTGGTGATCATCTACCTGCTGCCGCGGATCACCACAGTGGTGCCAGCCCCGCTGGTGGCCATTGTGGTCCTGACCGCCCTCGCGGTGATCTTCGCGTGGAGCGTGCCCACAGTGGGCGATAAGGGTGAACTGCCAGAGTCCCTGCCCACACTGTTCATTCCCGCGGTGCCACTGACCGTCGAGACTTTCCAGATCATTGCGCCCTACGCATTGGGCATGGCTCTGGTGGGCCTGCTGGAATCGCTGATGACGGCTAAACTGGTCGACGACGTCACAGATACCCATTCCGATAAAGTCCGAGAATCCTGGGGCCAGGGTGTGGCCAACGTGATCACCGGCTTCTTCGGCGGGATGGGCGGCTGCGCGATGGTCGGGCAGACCATGATCAATGTCAAGGCCTCCGGAGCCCGCACCAGAATCTCCACATTCGTGGCGGGACTGCTGATCTTGGTGTTGGCCGTGTCCCTGGGTGATGTGGTGGCGATGATCCCAATGGCAGCCTTGGTGGCGGTGATGATCTTTGTCTCCATCGCCACCTTCGACTGGCACAGCATCCGCTTCTCCACCCTGAAGTTCATGCCAAAGTCCGAGACGACCGTTATGGTCGTCACTGTCGCAGGAACAGTTGCGACGCACAATTTGGCAGTCGGGGTGGGACTGGGAGTGCTCACCGCGATGGTTCTCTTCGCCCAGCGGGTCTCGCGCTTCGCCGACGTCACCCGCACAGTGACCGGTGCAGGCGAAGAGGCTGTTGCTCGGTACACCATGGTCGGAGAGCTGTTCTTCGCCTCATCCAACGACCTCTACACACGATTCGACTATGCAGAGGACCCGCAGCACATCAGTATCGACTTCACGCAGTCACACCTGTGGGATGCCTCGACCATCGCAGCCCTGGACTCCGTCGAAGAGAAGTACCGGCACTACGGAAAAACTGTCGAAATCACTGGGATGAACATCGCCAGTCGCGCCATGCGCGCTCGCATGTCCGGCCGCCTGGGCTGAGGCCATGTCCGCCGCTCTGGGCGCGGCATCAAGGTCAGCAGTAGCAGACAGCGGGATCCTGCGGTAAAGTGGAGTGGTTGTCAACATGACGACGTCGCCATGCTGCAGTCCGCGGTGGCTGGCACCGGGTAAGACCGGTCTTTGTTCGCGGTACAACACCAAGGAGCTTTTCTATGGCTTTGGATCAGGCTGTCAAGCAGCAGATCATGCAGGAGCACGCAACTCACGAGGGCGACACCGGATCCCCTGAGGTCCAGGTGGCAGTGATGACCCGTCGGATCTCCGACCTCACTGAGCACCTCAAGGACCACAAGCAGGATCACCACACCCGCCGCGGGCTGATGGTTTTGGTCGGGCGTCGTCGTCGTATGTTGAAGTACCTGGAGTCCAAGGACATCGAGCGGTACCGTGCGCTGATCAAGCGCCTGGGACTGCGCCGATAAAAAGCGTCGGCGGTGACACGCCGAAACCAAGCTGATGAGACGGGTGGCTCTTTCTTTAAGGGTCACCCGTCTTGTATGGGACACTAGTGTCCAGCAGCTTACCGGTTGAGACTGAGTCGACCTGTACCGGTCCTCGGTAGTGGCCTCCGGGGCGCGTGAGAACGCAGCACCCGTGGGCTTCGATCGAAGACCGTGCACAGATTCACCTCTTCCGGACGGGCTGCATTGCAATGCCACCGAACAGAAGAGAGGAACCACCCTATGCAGGGACCTGAGGTTCACTACGCCGAAGCCGTGATCGACAATGGTCACTTCGGCACATCCACTATCCTTTTCGAGACCGGACGCCTGGCCAAGCAGGCCGCCGGCTCCACACTGGTCACCCTCGACGAGGAGACCAGCATCCTGTCGACCACAGCGGTCGGCAAATCGCCCCGGGAAGGCTTCGACTTCTTTCCGCTGACCGTCGACGTCGAAGAGCGGATGTACGCCGCCGGCCGCATCCCCGGTTCGTTCTTCCGCCGTGAAGGACGCCCCAGCACCGATGCGGTGCTGACCTGCCGGCTGATCGACCGCCCGCTGCGCCCCGCCTTCAAGAAGGGCATCCGCAACGAGGTCCAGGTGGTGGAGACCGTGCTGTCCATCAACCCGGACGACCCCTACGACGTGGTCGCCATCAACGGCGCCTCGCTGTCCACCCAGCTCTCCGGTCTGCCGTTCTCCGGCCCGATCGGCGGAGTCCGCATGGCTCTGATCCACGACTCCGAGGGCGCCCACTGGGTGGCCTTCCCTAAGTACTCGCAGCTGGAGAACGCCGTCTTCGACATGGTCGTTGCCGGGCGCGTCGTCGGTGACGACGTCGCGGTGCTGATGGTCGAAGCCGAGGCCACCGACAACTCCTGGCGCCTCATCAAGGACCAGGGCAAGACCGCTCCCACCGAGGACATTGTGGCTGAGGGCCTGGAGGCGGCCAAGCCGTTCATCCGAGTGCTGTGCGAGGCTCAGGCCGACCTGGTCGCCCGCGCCGGCAAGGAGCCGGTGGAGGTCCCGACCTTCATCGACTACCAGGACGACGCTCTGCAGGCGGTGACCGCTGCCGCTGAGGAGAAGCTCTCCAGCATCTACCAGATTGCTGACAAGCAGCAGCGCCAGAACGCCGACGACGAGTTCAAGGCCGAAGTGATCGAGCAGCTGGCCGGCGAGGGCAAGCCCTTCGAGGGTCGGGACTCCGAGGTCAGCAAAGCCTTCGGCGAGGTGACCAAGCAGGTCATCCGCCAGCGCATCCTGCGCGACCAGGTCCGCATCGACGGCCGTGGGCTCAGCGACATTCGCCAGCTCACCGCCGAGGTCGAGGTGCTGCCGCGGGTGCACGGTTCGGCAATCTTCGAGCGTGGCGAGACCCAGATCATGGGTGTCACCACGCTGAACATGCTGAAGATGGAGCAGACCATCGACAGCCTGTCGCCGGAGACCAAGAAGCGCTACATGCACAACTACAACTTCCCGCCCTACTCCGTGGGTGAGACCGGCCGGGTGGGCTCGCCCAAGCGCCGCGAGATCGGCCACGGTGCGCTGGCTGAGCGCGCCATGATCCCTGTGCTGCCCTCGCGGGAAGAGTTCCCCTACGCGATCCGTCAGGTCTCCGAGGCGCTGGGCTCCAACGGGTCGACGTCGATGGGCTCGGTCTGTGCCTCCACGCTGAGCATGCTCAACTCCGGTGTGCCGCTGCGCGCCCCGGTGGCCGGCATCGCCATGGGCCTGGTCTCCGACGAGGTCGACGGCGAAACCCGCTATGCGGCGCTGACCGACATCCTCGGTGCTGAGGACGCCTTCGGCGATATGGACTTCAAGGTGGCTGGCACCGAAGAGTTCATCACTGCGATCCAGCTGGACACCAAGCTCGACGGCATCCCAGCCAGCGTGCTCTCCGCGGCCCTGAAGCAGGCGCGTGAGGCTCGGCTGCACATCCTGGGCGTGATGAACGCTGCGATCGAGGGCCCCGACGAGATGAGTCAGTTCGCCCCACGGATCATCAGCGTCTCCGTTCCGGTGGACAAGATCGGTGAGGTCATCGGCCCCAAGGGCAAGATGATCAACCAGATCCAGGAGGACACCGGCACCGATATCTCCATCGAGGACGACGGCACAGTGCTCATCGGCGCCACCGACGGCGACTCCGCAGAGGCCGCCCGCAGCGCGATCAACGCCATCGCCAACCCGCAGGTTCCCGAGATCGGGGAGCGCTACCTGGGCACCGTGGTGAAGCTGACCAGCTTCGGCGCATTCATCTCCCTGACCCCGGGCAAGGACGGGCTGCTGCACATCTCTGAGCTGCGCAAGCTCAATGAGGGCAAGCGCGTCAACGACGTCGAGGACGTCCTGGGTGTGGGCCAGAAGATCCAGGTCGAGCTGTCCAAGGTCGATGATCGCGGCAAGCTCAGCCTGATCCCTGTCGTTGACGAAGACGACTCCGACCAGGAGAAGCACAGCGTCAACCAGGTCGTGGAAGACGACGACGCAGAGTGAGCTGTTCGGTTCAGCGGCAGTAGTCGCCTGAGCTGAAAAAGGGCCGGCCGGATCATCCCGAAGCGGGGATGATCCGGCCGGCCCTTTTGTGCTTGCTGACCACCAGCGTCAGCTGCGTGCGGGGCTCACGTCGAGCTCTGGCGCTGCAGGATTCTGTGGGTGCTGGCTTCCGGGGTGATGGTCAGCCGCCGCAGCAGTTGCGCGTTGAGTGCCACCACAACGGTGGACAGCGACATCAGAATGGCGCCGACGCTCATGGGCAGCACGAATCCGATGGGGGCGAGCACGCCGGCTGCCAGCGGCACGGCGATGATGTTGTAGCCGGCGGCCCACCACAGGTTCTGCTTCATCTTCGCGAAGCTGGCCCGAGAGAGTTCAAAGACTGAGAGCACCGACCGCGGGTCCGAGCTGGCCAGGATGACTCCGGCGGAGCCGATGGCCACATCGGTCCCGGCGCCGATGGCGATTCCCACGTCTGCCTGAGCCAGGGCGGGGGCATCGTTGACCCCGTCACCGACCATGGCGACTCTGCGGCTCTCCTCCTGAAGTTCAGCGACCTTGGCGGCCTTGTCTTCCGGCCGCACACCGGCGAAGACGCGGTCGATTCCCAGTTCGGCAGCCACAGTGTCAGCCACCGCCTGGGCGTCACCGGTGATCATCACCACCTGCGAACCTGCCGCATGGAGAGCGTCGACGGCGTCCCGGGACTCTTGTCGGACCTCATCGGCCAGCCGCAGGGCACCGATGATCTGGCCTGCGGCAAACACGTGGAGGATGATCGCGCCCTCCTCTCGCCATGTGTCAGCGATCGGAAGCTCTTGGGCTTCGTGGTGCTGCAGCAGGTAGGGTCCGCCCACTTCGATGGTTTCGCCCTCTACGGTGGCTCTGACACCTACGGCGGGGGAGGCGGAGAAGCCTGAGGCGGCGGGAACCTGCAGGTCAGCGGACTGGGCGGCACCGACGATGGCCCGGGCCAGCGGGTGTTCGCTGTCCGATTCGGCGGCGGCAGCCAGGGCGAGCACCCGGTCCTGCTCGTAGCCGGTGACCGGCTCCACGGCGGTGACGGTGGGCTCGCCCTTGGTGAGGGTGCCGGTTTTGTCGAACAGCACAGTGTCCACAGTGCGCATCGATTCCAGGGCCAGGCGGTCCTTGACCAGCACACCGCCGCGGGCGGCGCGCTCGGTGGCAATGGAGACCACCAGCGGGATCGCCAGCCCCAGGGCGTGGGGGCAGGCGATGACCAGCACGGTGATGGTCCGCACCACTGCGGCATCGGGTGTGCCCACCAGCAGCCAGATGACCGCGGTGATCAGGGCCGCACCCAACGCGAACCAGAACAGCCATCCGGCAGCAGTGTCGGCGATCCGCTGGGCGCGCGAGGAGGAGGCCTGAGCATCGGAAACCAGCTGCTGGATGCCTGCCAGGGCGGTGTCGGCGCCGGTGGCAGTGACCTCCACCCGCAGCCCGGAGTCGGTGGCCACCGTCCCGGCGACCACGTGGTCACCGGCGGTCCGGCGCACCGGCTGGGACTCACCGGTGACCATGGACTCATCCATCGAGGCCGAACCGTCGATGATCTGCCCGTCGGCCGGCACCGAGGAACCGGGCCGGACGATCGTCACATCACCGACCACCAAATCGCCCGGGGCAACGGTCACCACCTGGTCGCCGTCGAGCTTTTCGGCCTCGTCCGGCAGCAGGGCGGCCAGCGAATCCAATGCGGAGGTGGTCTGGGCCAACGAGCGCATCTCTATCCAGTGGCCCAGCAGCATGATGACCACCAGCAGCGCCAGTTCCCACCAGAAGTTCAGCTCAGGGTCCAGAATTCGCAGGCTCGCACCCCAGGATGCGAGGAACGCGACGGTGATGGCCAGGCCGATGAGCAGCATCATGCCGGGTTGGCGGGCGCGGACCTCCGAGACTGCACCGGTCAGGAACGGCTGGCCGCCCCAGACGTAGATGACGGTGCCCAGCAGCGGAGAGACCCACCACACCCATCCGGCGTCGGCAAGCTGGTAGCCCAGCAGGTCGGCGAACATCTGGTTGAAGGCCACCACCGGTACAGCCAGGACCAGCATGGTCCAGAACAGTCGCCTGAACTGCCCGACGTGGTCACCGTGCCCTCCGTGACCGTGCCCTGCGTGAGCGCCGTGCTCCGCATGGTCGCCGTGACCGCCGGCGTGGTGGTCGGCATCGTGGTCGTGGTGCTCGCCGTGGTGCTCGCCGTGGTGGTCATGGTGGTCGGCGTGCTCGTCATGGTCATGACCGTGCTGTTCTGGCGCGGCTGATGTGTGCAGGCGGTGCTCCTCGCGTGTCATCATGCTCCTGTCTGTGGGGTGCCGGGGCATTGAAGGGGGTCCGGGGCGTTGGAAAGAACAGTACCTGGCCGTCGGTCGGTTGGTGTTCGATCGTAACAGTCTTCATCCTATACCCCTAGGGGGTATGTGGCAACTGGCTCCACGACCTCTCGGGCTGCCGACTGTGCTGGTCTGAGGGCAGGTGCGGGGTCCGGATGGCTCGCAGCCCATTGGCGATCACCACGATCTCCGCGACTTCGTGCACCAGGACAACAGCGGCCAGCCCGAGGGCGCCGGTGACTGCCAGAGGCAGCAGTACGGTGATGATCAGCAGCGAGAGCACAATGTTCTGATTGATGAGCCGGCGCCCACGGCGGGCATGCTGCAGCGCAGCAGGGATCAGGCGAAGATCGTGGCCGGTGAAGGCGATATCAGCGCTGTCGATGGCGGCGTCGGTCCCTTTCGCGCCCATCGCGATTCCCACGCTCGCGGCCGCCAGGGCGGGGGAGTCGTTGGTCCCGTCACCGATCATCGCCGTTGGCCGGCTGCGGTCCAGCTCGACGACGGCGTCGGCCTTGTCCGCCGGGCGCAGCTGCGCGCGCACGTCCTCGATGCCTGCGGCCTGGCCGAGGGCGTGGGCGGTGCGGGGGTTGTCACCAGTGAGCATGGTCACACCGATACCGCGTCTGGTCAGGGTCCGCACGACCTCCGGGACTTCCTCGCGCAGCTCATCGCGCACACCGATGACGCCGATGACCTGCTCGTCGACGCTGATGACTACGCAGGTCTGACCGTCCGCCTCCAACGATTCCACCGCAGCGGCCAATGCTGCCGGGTCCACCCAGCGCGGGCTGCCGACAGCGACGGTGTGGCCCTCCACCGTTGCGCTGATCCCATGACCGGCCTGTTCGACTGCCCCTTCGGCGAGGGGCACATGGCTGGCTGCTGCAGTGATGGCAGTGGCCAGAGGGTGTGTGCTTCGCTGCTCCACGGCGGCCGCGTAGGCGAGCACCTGATCCTCAGACACACCGGCGGTGGTGACCACAGCGGTGACAGTCGGTTCGTGGCGGGTCAGGGTTCCGGTCTTGTCCATGGCCAGATGACGGATGTCACCGGCCCGCTCAAAGGCGGCACCGCTCTTGATGATCACCCCGAATCTGCTGGCCGCGCCGATCGCCGAGGTCACGGTCACCGGCACCGCAATCGCCAGCGCGCACGGCGAGGCCGCCACCAGCACCACCAAGGCTCGGGTGATCCAGGTTTCCGGATCACCCATCAGAGACCCGACGACGCCGACCAGCAGCGCGAGGATCATCACCCCAGGCACCAGCGGCCGGGCGATTCGCTCTGCCAGCCGTGCCCGTTGGCCCTTCCTCGCCTGGGCCTGCTCAACGAGTTCGACGATCGTGGTCAGCGAATTGTCGCTGCCGCCGGCCGTCGTCGTGATCTCCAGGGCGCCGGAGGTGTTGATCGCACCGGCGGAGACCGCATCGCCGGGTTCGACCTCAACGGGGATCGATTCGCCGGTGATCGCCGAGGTGTCCAGGCTGCTGCGTCCGCTGTGCACCACACCATCGGTGGCAATCCGTTCCCCTGCCCGCACCAGAAGCACCTCGCCGAGCGTCAGTTCTGCCGCTGCAATCTCGACCGGGGTGCGGCTGCGCATCACCACTGCGGTCTGCGGCACGAGCTCCAGCAGTGCCCGCAGGCTTCCGCGCGCCCGTTCCATCGCCTTGTCCTCCAAGGCTTCGGCGATTGAGTACAGGAACGCCAAGGCCGCAGCCTCCTGCACGTGGCCCAGGAGCACCGCTCCGACGGCGCTGATGCTCATGAGCAGTCCGATGCCGGCCCTGCCCTTGGTGAACAGGCCGACCAGGGCATCCGGCATGAAGGTGGAAGCTCCCAGAACCAGGCCGATCCAGAACAGGACCAGAGCCACCGTCTCGGCAGCTGACCAGCCCAGGATCAGCCCGGTGAGGAACGCGGCACCGGAGAGGATCGGAATCAGCAGTCCCCGATCGCGCCACCATGGGACTCGCGCTTCATTGGTCTCGTGTTCCGACGCGGAGTTCGTGGCCGGTGCACAGCATTCCGAACTCATGGGGAGCTCTGCGGCTCCGCACAGCAGCCGGGCACGGCGCACTGCGGATCGATGCAGGCGACATTCTCATCCGCGGCGAGGGTGACGTCCACCAACTCGGTCAGAGCCGCGGTCAGGTGCGGGTCAACGATCTCGTATCGTGTCTGGCGGCCCACCGGCTCTGCCACCACGATGCCGCACCCGCGCAGGCAGGCTAAGTGATTCGACACATTGGTCCGGGTCAGCTCCAAGTCCCGGGCAAGCTGGGCCGGGTACCCCGGGTTTTCCAGCAGGCAGAGCAGAATGCGTGAACGCGTCGGGTCAGCCAGTGCCCGCCCGAGTCGGTTCATGACCTCCAGCCGTGAAGCAATAGTCAGCATGCGCTGACCATACAGCGTGCGCTGACTATACAGCAAGCGGTGACCTGTCAGTTATCCACTGTCCCTGGGCGGAATGTATGAGGCCGAATAGTCGCTCATGCGTGTGAACTGGGCGACCTCGCTCAGGCCTGTCCACTAGGGTGTCTGCATGGCCAGACGTGGATGGATGATCGGGCTGGGGGCCTCCGCGCTCACCGCTCTGGGTGGGCTGGCGGCCCACGACAGGCTGCAGAAATCGCACTCGGTGCTGCGGAACTATCCGGTGCTGGGCCGTGGCCGCTACCTGATGGAAGCGATCCGGCCTGAACTGCAGCAGTACTTCATCGAACGAGACGTGGACGGCCGCCCCTTCGACCGCAATGCGCGTTCGCTGATCTACCAGCGCGCCAAAGGCGTGGCGGATGTCACACCGTTCGGCACCGAGCGCGACGTCGATTCGATCGACTATGAATGGCTGGTCCACTCGATGACGCCGAAGCCGATGCCCGACGCCCCTCCCAGGGTGCGCATCGGCGGACCGGACTGTACCCGGCCCTATGACATGTCGCTGTTCAACGTGTCCGGAATGAGCTTCGGCGCGCTTTCGGCCAATGCGGTGCTGGCGATGAACCACGGGGCAGCACTGGGCGGATTCGCCCAAGACACCGGGGAGGGCGGGCTCTCCGATCACCACCTCGCCCATGGGGGTGATCTGGTCTGGGAGATCGGAACCGGCTACTTCGGAGCTCGCAATGAGAACGGCGAATTCGACCCCGATCAGTTCGCGCGGCAGGCGGCTCACGAGCAGGTCAAAATGATCGAGCTGAAGCTCAGCCAAGGTGCCAAACCCGGACTCGGCGGCGTGCTGCCCGGGGCGAAGGTCAGCGAGGAGATCGCCGCGGTGCGGATGGTCCCGCCCGGGGAGACCTGTGTCAGCCCGGCGGCCCACAGAGCGTTCAGCACCCCGGTGGAGCTGATTGAGTTCATCGCTCGGTTGCGCGAGCTCTCCGGCGGCAAACCCACCGGGTTCAAACTCTGCGTCGGTTCCCGGACTCAGGTGCTGGCGCTGTGCAAGGCCATGCACGAGGTCGGCACCACCCCGGACTTCATCGTCGTCGACGGCTCCGAGGGCGGCACGGGGGCTGCACCGCTGGAATTCGAGGATCACGTGGGCATGCCGCTGACTCAGGGCCTGCTCACCGTGCAGAATGCGCTGGTGGGGGCGGGCCTGCGTGACACCATCCGGCTCGGCGCCAGTGGCAAAATATCCGCGGGGAACGACGTCGTCCGGCGCCTGATCCAAGGGGCGGACTTCACCAGTTCGGCGCGGGCCATGATGATGGCGGTGGGCTGCATTCAGGCACAGCGCTGCCACACCGACACCTGCCCGGTGGGTGTCACCACCCAAGACCCGCGCCGCACCAAAGCCCTGGTGGTGGAGGAGAAATCGGTGCGCGTGCAGCGGTATCACGAATCCACTGTGCACCAGGCCCTGCGACTCATGGCCTCGATGGGGGTCTCCGACCCGAGTCAGCTGCGGCCGGAAATGCTGCGCCGCAACCTGAGCAAACAGGAATCGCGCTCCTACGCCGAGCTGCACCAGTGGTTGGCGCCCGGGGAGCTGCTCAACCAACCGCCCGAGGAATGGGCCGCAGACTGGGCGAACGCCGACCCGCACTCCTTCGCTGCTTCCTGAGGGAGGGCGCAAACGTGGGGTCGGTGAACGCCGACGCTACGGGGTGATGCCGCGCGGCTGGTTCGGCCACGGTGTGCGGGCATCCCGCAGCTCACCGGCGCCGGTGCGCACTGCATGCAGGCCCAGAATCCCGACGACGGCGGAGGGGTTGTGGATCTCTCCGCGGAGCACCGCGGAGACGGCTTCAGCCAGCGGCACCCAGGTGGGTGCGATCTCCGCCTCTTCGGCGTCGCGGGCGTGCAGCTCAGCCTGCGGCACCGCACTGAGGCCCTGCGCCAAATACACCCGAATGCCCTCATCGGAGACGCCGGGGCTGGTGTAGAAGTCCACCAGAGTGTGCCAGGTGCTGGCCTGCACATCGGCCTCTTCGCGCAGTTCGCGCTGCGCGGTCTCCAGCAGCGGCTCGCCGCCGACGTCGAGCAGTCCGGCCGGCACCTCCCACAGGTGCATGCGCACCGGGTGCCGGTACTGGCGGATCAGCAGGATGCGGTCCTGCTCATCCACCGGCAGCACGGCCACGGCCCCCAGGTGCTTCATGAACGCTCTGCGCAGCGGCTGCTGGGCGGCACCGAAGCGGAACTGCTCCTCCACCACCGTGAAAATGCGATCCTCGTGCTGGGTCAGGGACTCATCGACCGGCTGCGCCGCGGGGGAGTCATAGATGTCCATTGCTTCACCGTACCGATTCATCCGCCAGCCCTGTAGCGTGGATCTATGACGGAGAGTCCAGGCCCCCGGAAGAACGACCACCAGAACATCGACGACGACGGCTCCCAGGTCACCACGATCAGACTGCCGCAGCATGCCCCTGCGGCCGATCCGAACCGCTCCAGCCCGGTGGCACAACGTATGGTGCGCGCCGATGGTGGAAACATCATCGCCTTCACCTTTGCCGCCGGCCAGTCGATGCCCGAGCATCAGGCCGCCCACCCGATCATCGTGCAGTGCCTCAGCGGATACTTGGACTTCACCGTTGAGGGCCGGACGGTGCCCATGGAGCCTGGTGTGGTGCTGCACCTGACCGCACGGGTCCCCCACGACGTGGTCTGCCCGGTCAACGTCACCGAAGACAGTGTGCTGATGCTGACTATGCTCACCGGAGAGACGGTGGGGGAGGAACGGTGAGGGGCTGACCCGCATGAGCGCAGACCCAGACGTGCTGTACCGCCGGGTGTCGCAGCTCGCCGAGCAGCAGCCCTTTGCGGTGCACTGGCAGATCCGGCTTCCCACAGCCTGCAACGCAGAGCCGTACGATCACGGCGTCGTCATCGGTGAGGGTGCCCAGACGCAGCTGGCCTCCTTCAGCACCCGCAAGGTGAGCCTGCTGGCGGCGGCCCTGGCGCTGGTCCACCGCGGCGAGCTGAACCTGGCGCAGCCGCTGACCGTCACCGCGGCGATGAAGGACGGGGTGCAGGCCGGCATCATGAAGAACCTGGCCCCGGGTGTGGAGCTGAGCCTGGAGGATCACCTGCGGCAGATGATGATCACCTCAGACAACATCTGCACCCAACTGGTCTTCGACGCGATCGGCCAGGTCACCGGGGATGCGCTGCAGTGGGTCAACGACTACTGCGCCTGGGTGGGGATGCGGGCCACCGTGCACCGCGAGATCTTCCCGCGCAGCGCAGAGCTGTCCTGGCACCACGGCATCGAGGCCATGACCGTGACCACTCCTGCGGACCAGGCACACCTGCTGGCGCTGCTGGGGCAGGGAACCTACGACGACGCCGCAGCAGCGCGGCTGCACCTAAGCCGGCAGCTGTGCCGGTTCGCAGTGGAGCTGATGTACGGCATCTACACCCCGCTGCTGGCAGGCCGCACCAGCAGTCTGCGCTTCGCGGAGAAGAACGGCCGCGGGCTGCGCAGCCTCTCGCAGGTCGGCCTGGCCACTGCCGAGGGCGCACCGGTGGCCGCGGTGGCGGTCTACGCGGAGAACATCCCCACCCAGCTGCCCGACGGCACCCCCGGCCGGTTGGCCGCCCACCAGCTGTTCGCCGACATCGGTGCGGCGGTGGAGGACTGGCAAGTGCAGCCGACGCGTCAGAGCAGTGGTGGGCACAGCAGCAGTGGGCAAAGTGGCGACCCCGGCGACCTGGCCGGCGAGGCCTACTCCGCCGGGATCCTGCTGGAGGCCGGCACCACCCGTCAGCTGGGCGAACCGTCGGTGCTGTCACACCAGCAGTCCCACAGGCAGCACCGGCTTGCCGGGGTCGGCAAACTGTTCGCCGCCCTCGCGCTCGCCGAGCAGGCAGAGCACGACCCCACCCTGCTGCAGGCCTCCGTGACGATCACCGGCACGCACCGCCGCCGAGCCGCCGTCGGGCCCCTGCGCACCCACACCGGTGACCTCAGCCTCGCGCTCGGCGACGCGGTGGGGCTGATCATCTCCACCTCTGACGCCGCCGCCTCCCTGGCCGTGGCTGATGCGCTGCGGGGACACGACGTCGACCTGGTGGCCCAGGCGCAGCAGCTCACTGAACGGTTGGGCCACGGTCCGGATCGGCTGACGGCGACCTCCATCACCGGGGCTGAACCCGCCGAGGGGGCCTGCGGCGATCTGCTGGTGGGGCAGACGACACCACAGGATCTGGCCCGGCTGCTGGTCCAGCTGGCCTGTGTCGGTGGGTTGGACAGCGCCGATGGGCTGGCCTGTGCCGGTGGGCTGTGCAGCGACGCCTCCGCCGACCCCGAAGCCGCCGCCCCTGAATCCGCTGCCTCCGAAGCTCGCAGTATTGCGCCGGCGGCGGCCGAACGCGTCCTGGGGTGGATGAGTCAGGTGTTCGAACCGGCCGGGCTGAGCAGCGCCCTGCCGGGGTATGGGCCGAAGAGGGTGCCGCAGTGGAGCGTCTCCGGAGTGGAGCTGCGCTCGCCGTCGTCGGTATTCTCCACTGGAGGGTGGTCCTCGGTGATGATCAGCTACGCTGCCCGGGACCAGAAGGCGCTCGTTGTGGCGGCGACTCATCACCCATCACACGCTGGCGGGGCTGCAGGTGCTGGTCGGCGCGTCAGCAGGATCTTCGCAGGCCTGGGGTCTGCCGCCTACCGGGGCGCGGGCCCACTATGAGCTGTCCTGCGGGTTTCGCACACCTGGGCGCTCGCCGTAGTGTGGACCTTTGCTGCACGAACCCGAAAGGACACCACACATGAAAGTCTGGGTCGACCGCACCGTCTGCGAAAACCATGGGCAGTGCACCGCCGTTGCTCCTGAGAACTTCAGCATGAACAAAGACGGTGTCATGGAGTATGAGGAAGCCGTATCCGACGACGATCTCGACTCTGTTGAGGACGCGGTGGATGGCTGCCCCGTGCAGGCCATTTTCCTGATGGACGAGTAAACACCGGCGGTGAGGTGTGTGGCCCGTTGTCGGGCTGCTGTGCTGGCGGGTAGGTTCAGTCCATGAGCCATCAGTTCAGCAGCGAGACCTACGTGCCGTTCTCCCGGGAGGACGTCTTCTCCTGGTACACCCGCCCCGGGGCGCTGACCCGGCTGCACCCGCCGTTCGCCGGTGAGGTCCTCCAGGAGCCGGAGGGTGGCCCGGTCGAGGGCAGCGAATCGGTGATCACCCTGAACCTGCCGGGCCTGCTGGGCACCAGCCTGACAGCCGCATCCGGGCTGGTCGGCTCCGTGCTGCCGGTCAACCCGCCGAGCCGGGTCACCTGGCGATCGCGGCACCAAGACTTTGAGACTGGCCGCGGGTTCACCGACGTCATGGTCTCCGGGCCGATGCGCAGCTGGCGCCACGAGCGTCAGTTCCTCGACGAGGGGCCGGGCACGCTGCTGCGCGAAACGGTGACCTATGAGCTGCCCGGAACGGCGCGGCTTCCACGGTCCGCCGCCGACCGGCTGCACCGGATGGTCGAGCCACAGCTGCGCCGCATCTTCGCCTACCGGGAGCGCCAGATGACGGAGGACCTGGCGTTTCACCAGAGCCACGGCCGGCTGGCGTCCCAGCAGGAAGAGCACAAGCAGGAGCACAGCGGCACCCCCGACGACGCCCACCAGCCGCAGGTCGTCGCGGTCTCCGGGGCCTCCGGCATGGTGGGGACCCAGGTGTGTGCCCTGCTGGGCGGAGCCGGCATCCAGGTGCGCCGGCTGGTGAGGCGGGACCTCCGCGGTACCTGGCAGAACACCGGTGCGGATCAGATCGCCTGGGACCCGGTGAACGAACTCATCGACGACGACGCCCTGGCTGAGGTGGATGCGGTGATCCACCTGGCCGGCCACCCGCTTGCCGACCGGTTCACCGAGGAGCATAAGCACAAAGTGGAAGAGTCGCGGGTGCGCGGCACCTCCCTGATCGCCGACGCGTTGGCCCGAATGGAACAGCAGCGTCCGGCACACCGCGCGCTGATCAGCGGCTCGGCCATCGGCTGGTACGGGGCCACCGCTGCGGATCGCACCCACAGCCAGGCGCAGCTCAGCGAGGACGACCCCGCAGGCACTGATTTTCTGGCCAGCGTCTGTCAGCAGTGGGAGGACGCCGCCCAACGTGCGGCGCCGGCAGGGGTGCGGGTGGTGAGCATCCGCACCGGAATCGTGCAGTCGCCGGCCGGAGGCGCGCTGGAGAGGATGCTGCCGCTGTTCGCTCTCGGAGTCGGCGGTCCCCTGGGTGGGGACCAGGTCCAGTCCTGGATCAGTCTGGACGATGTTGCTGCACTGATCGTGCATATGGTGCTGACCCCGCAGGCGCAGGGGCCCATCAATGCGGTGGCGCCGGAACCAGTCACCGCCCGCGAGTACGCCCAGACTCTGGGGGCGGTGCTGCGCCGGCCTGCGGCGATTCCGGTGCCCTCGGCGGGCCCGAAGCTGCTGCTGGGCGACCAGGGGGCCAAAGAGATGGTGCTGGCCGACCAGCGGGTCAGCGCGCAGAAGGCCGAATCATTGGGTTACAGCTTCCGGCACCAGGACCTGGCCGCAGCACTGCGCCACCTGCTCGGCCGGTGAGAGCTGCGTGTGCAACGGTGACAAGCCGAATAGAATCGGGGGAGACATGCCCGGACGCACCGACGACGAGCCCGAACGGAGGAAGTGGGAACCTATGAAGTCAACTGTGACGGCTGAGCAGTTCGACTCCACCTTCGATCAGGGTGGGGATGTCACCGCCGCCCTGGACGTGGATAAGGCTCGTCGCCCTGGACAGGAGCAGCAGCCCCGACGTCCCGGGTCCTGAGGCCTGCACAGTCCATCACGGGGTCACGGGCGGGAGCGCTCGCGGGGGCCGCTGATCAGCCAATTGGCCGCAGCGGCCAGAACGATGAGAGCAGCCGCCGCCGTCACCACGACCACGGCAGCGGTGCTGTCGTACACCTCGGCCAGCTGACCGGTGACCGCAGCGGCGGCGGACTGGCCCACAATGATCGAGGTGCTGGCCATGGACATCGCCGTGGCTGAGCGGCCGCGCGGGCTGCGCTGGGCCACCAGGTTGAACACCGTGACCAGGGTGGGGCCGACGCCGACCCCCATCAGCACCAGCACCAGCACCATGACCACAGGGTTCGGTGCCAGCTGCATGCCCACAGCGCCGATCAGGATCAGCGGGGCGAAGCTGAGCCAGCGGGCCCGCATGGAGAAGCTGGTGGGAAACAGCGCAGCCCCCAGGGCGAAGATGGCCGAACCCACACCCATCACCCCATAGGCGAGGCCTGCCAGCTCGGGGGAGCCTGCCTCGTCCATGATGGCAGTCAGCGTGGTCAGTGTGGAGCCGAACACCGTCCCCACACCCAGCACACCGATGGTCACCACCAGCAGCCCGGCGGTGAAGAGCTCGCGGGCCGGTGCGGCAGTGACCTGATTCTTCGAGCTCTTCGGCACCGCATCAGCAGTGGGGTGCAGCGCAAAGGTGGTCAGGAAGATCAGGGTGAGGGCGGCCGCGCCGATCATGGGGGCGGCCGCGCCCATCGTGGCGGCCAGGGCGCCGACGATCATCGGCCCGAAGACGAAGGTGACCTCATCGGCGGCCGACTCGTAGGCCATGGTGTTGTTCAGGGTCTTCTGCCGCCGGTGCGGGGCAATCCGGTCAGTGATGATGCCCACCAGCCGGCTGCGCGACATCGGCGGCACCTGCGGGGTGCTGGCACCGACCAGAAAGGCCGACAGCAGCAGCGCCCAGGCGCCCAGCGAGCTGTAGGCGGCCCAGCTGATCACCAGCAGCCAGAAGCTGCTGATCGCACCGGTGGCCAGCAGCACCGGGCGCTGACCCCACCGGTCTGCTGCGGCACCGATCAGCGGACCGAAGCAGGCCACACCCAGGCCCACCATCGCTGAGGTCAGACCGCCCAGGCTCAGCGATCCGCGTGCGGAAACCACCAGGGTCAGCACTCCGATCACCATCATCGCGTAGGGGAAGCGGGCGATGAGTGCCACCGGGAAGAAGGTGCGCCCCGCCGCGGCCATCAGGTTGGGCGACTGCCGGTCAGGGTTCGGCTGGGCAGGGTCCAGCTGGCCAGCAGCCGGTGTGGTCTGTGCAGAAGTCATGAAGGCAACAATGTACCCCGGCGCAGTCTCTCACGCACGACGACGCCGTCACCGACAGCGGCGATGCGGCTGAGTCTCAGCGGCGCAGCAGGTCCTCCGTCTCGGTGCCGGGCAGGGCCACTGACACCTGGGTTCCCCAGGGGTCGGTGGTGGAGACGCGCTGACCGTGATCTTCGAAGCTGACGCCCTTGCCCCGCAGCCGTCCGATCAGGGCATCCAAGTCCTCGCGGCCCGGCACGGTCACCGACACATCGCCCAGGCCCAGGCGGGCGGCGCGGGGGCCGGCCCCGGAGCTGTTCCAGGTGTTCATCGCCACGTGGTGGTGGTATCCGCCGGCGGCGGCGAAGAGCGCACCGGGGTAGCCGGAGACGGTGGTCTCGAAGCCCACAGTGTCGACGTAGAAGTCTTTGGCGGTGGGAATGTCACCGACCTGCAGGTGCACGTGGCCCACCAGGCCGGCACGGTCAGGTCCGGCGTCGACGACGTCCTGGCTCAGGTGGGTCTGCAGGAACGCGTTGGGGTCCAGGTACAGCGTTTCCATCCGCAGCTCACCGTTCTTCTGCTCCCACTGTTCGCGGGGTCGGTCGCGGTAGAGCTCGATCCCGTTGCCCTCCGGATCGGTGAAGTAGAACGCCTCACTGACGTGGTGGTCGCTGGAGCCCACAAAGCGGGAGCGCTCATCCTGGGCTGCCCGGTAGACCGTGGCGGCCAGGCTGGCCTGGTCATCGAACAGGAACGCGGTGTGGAACAGTCCGGCATCACGCGGGTTGACCTGCGGCAGGTGGGGAGTGTGGATCAGGCGTACCATCGGCGTGGTGCCCCGGCCCAGCACGCGGTGGACTTCAGCGCCGCGGGAGCGCTCCTCCAGCGGGACCATCGCCAGCGCGTTCTGGTAGTAGGAGGACATGTTCTCCAAGTCGCCCACGTGCAGGGTCACCGCGTCCATAGCCGTCGCCGGATGCAGAAAGCGCTCATCGGTGACGGCAGCCTCGGCTGACGGGTGGCCGGGGCTGGCCTGGCTAGGGCTGGTCTGGGCAGGGTGAGCGGTGTTCGGGTCAGAGATCGGCATCATCAACCACCTATCGATAGGTCAGGGCGCGGCGGGCAGCCTTTTTCGCGATGTACTTTCCCCTACAACTATTATCGGGTGCAGAATGTTTCCCATGTGATGGACGACACTGTTGGTGGGTCTGCTGTTCAGCCCCAGCGCAGGCTTCTTCGTTATGTTGTGCCCCATCGTCATCACCATGGTTATTCATCACTGTAGGGAAGGAACACCATGAATCATCAAGACAGTTCAGCCCCGGCCGCCTTGGAACGCCGAGCCCTCGTGCGAGCCCTGCGCGAGAAGGGCCCGGAAGCCGAGACCCTGTGTGAAGGGTGGAAGACCCGGGATCTGGCAGTTCACATCGTGGCCCGTGATTCGCGCCCCGACACCATCTTCGGCCAAGGGCTGCCGGTGGTCGGCGATAAGGCCGCGCGTGCTTACCAGCAGCTGGAGCAGCTGGGCTTCGAAGCGCTGCTGCAGAGAATAAAGACCGGCCCGCCCCAATGGTCGCCGGCCCGGCTGCGGGCGGTGGACAATGTGATGAACACCGTGGAGTTCTATGTCCACACCGAAGACGTGCTGCGTGCCGACCCCGGCGCTGATCAGCGCCCCCGGCGCAGTGTGGCCGACTCTGTACGGACCACCCTGTGGAATCAGGCGTCGCGGACCCTGTTCATTCCAGCAGCGCGCAAAGCACGACGACGCCTCACCTTCCTCAGCCCCGGGGTGGGTGCGGTGACCCACGGCCGAACCGGCGACCCGATGCTGATTCTGGAAGGCGCACCTGAGGAGCTGGTGCTGTGGGCCTTCGGCCGCCAGGAGGCCGCCGAGGTCACCATGCGTGAGCCCTGACCCGTCGAGGGCAGCCGCGCGCGCCGTCAACTAACGTGAAGCTCGCCCCCGTCGAATGCTGGATTTTGGGTGCTCTGAGCCGTCACGGCGTCGAATTCCACCAAGAATCCAGCAGCCGACGGGGCTGCAGGTGTTAACTGGTGATGTGCAGCGGGTCAGCCCGAGCTGGTTCGCTGCTCAGCTGCTGCCGCTGCGCAGGTAGACGGTGGTGGTGTGGGTGAAGAAGTCCTTGGCCGCCTGGCCCTGCTCCTTCGGGCCGTAGCCGGAGCCCTTGGCCCCGCCGAAAGGAACGTGCGGATCCGCGCCGGCTGACTCGGAGTTCACGTGCAGAATCCCGACGTCGAGTTCCTCCATCGCCTCCAGGATGTGACCGACGTCTTCGGTGAAGATCGCTGAGGTCAGACCAAATTCGCCCTGGTTGGCCAGGTCGAATGCCTCCTGAGCGCCGCTGACCCGGCGCATGGTCAACACTGGGCCGAAGAACTCGTCCCACCAGGCGGAGTTCGCCTCGGCGGCATCAGCATCGCGCGGCAGTTCCAGGATGGTAGCCGGCAGGAACGCATCCTGGCCCCCGGAGCTCTCAGGAGCTGCGCCCCGGTAGATGAGGTGGGCTCCCTGATCGATCGCAGCCTGTACCCCTCGGCGCACCTCAGCGGCGGCCTCGGCATGGATCAGCGGCCCCATATGCACCTCCGGGTCGGTGGGATCACCGACCACCCAGAACTCCAGCCGGGCCTTCAGCCGTGCGATGAGGTCATCGGCCACCGATCCGTCCACGATCAGCCGAGAAGTTGCGGTGCATTTCTGCCCGGTGGAGCGGAACGCGCCGAGGAGCACCTGGTCGGCGGCCGTCTCCAGATCAGCATCAGCCAGCACGAGAGCGGCATTCTTTCCGCCCATTTCAGCCTGCATCGGGACCCCGCGCCCAGCCGCCGCTGCAGCCAACTGGCGGCCTACACCGGTGGAACCGGTAAAAGTCAGCCCGGCCAGCTTGGTGTGTTGGGTGATCGCTGAGCCCAGGGGGCCGCTGCCATAGACCAGGTTCAGCACCCCATCTGGCAGCCCGGCCTTGTGCAGCGCCTCCGCCAGACGCATCGCCAACAGCGGTACTGTGCTGGCCGGCTTCCACACCACGGTGTTGCCGTGCACCAAGGCCGGGGCGATCTTCCAGGCGGGAATGGCGATGGGGAAGTTGAACGGTGTGATGACCCCTACCGCGCCCAGCGGTTTGCGGGTCACGAGGATCTTCTCCGCGGGTCGAGGGGAGTGAAAGACCTCTCCGGCCTGATGCTCGCCTTCGGCTGCCTGGTAGCGAAGAATCTGAGCGGCCCGCCGGACTTCGCCGACACCCTCAGCTGCCGTCTTACCTTCCTCGCGGGAGAGTTCCTTGCCGAACTGAGCGGCACCGGCCTCCAGCAGCTCGGCAGCCCGCAGCAGAATCGCCCCACGCTGCTGAACTGGGGTCCGCGCCCATTGCCCGCCCGCGGCAGCGGCAGCGGCAAAGGCTCGGTCGACGTCGTCCTCAGTGGCTTGGCGGCCTTCGGCCACCGTCTGCTCGGGGTGGGCAGGATTGGCGGAAATCAGGGCAGCGGACGTGCCCTCCTGCCAGGTGCCGTTGATTAGCAGCCGCAGAGCGGCAGGGGCGGGATGCGTGTCTTGGGTCATCGTGGTCCTTCTGGGCTCGGGTCAGGTTCAGCTCAGGCGGCGGCATCGAGGATCGCGGCCCGCAGTACGTTCAGTCCCTCGCGCAGCAGGCTCTCGTCGATCACCAGCGGCGGCAGCAGCCGGATCACGTTGCCGTGGGTGCCGCAGGTCAGGGTCAGCACGCCCTGAGCGTGGCAGTGATCGGAGATCTTCTTCGCGAGGTCCGGCCGGGGCTTCAGGGTCTGGGCGTCTGCGAACTCCAGGGCGAGCATGGCCCCGCGGCCGCGGAACTGCGCCACAATGGAGGTCTGCTCCACCACGTCGGCGAGCACCTGCGTGGCGACGTCTTCGATCATTTGCGCGTTGGCCAGCAGGCTGCCGTCCTCGAATTCCTCGAACACCGCGAGCGCTGCCTCACAGGCCAGCGGGTTTCCGGCATAGGTGCCGCCCAGGCCGCCGGGGTGGACCGTGTTCATCAGGTCGGTGCGCCCAGTGACTGCCGAGAGTGGCAGACCGCCGGCCAGCGCCTTGGCCGAGAGGATAATGTCTGCGGCGACGCCCTCGTGTTCGCTGGCGTAGAGGGCCCCGGTGCGGCCCATGCCGGCCTGGATCTCATCGAGGACCAGGACGATGCCGTACCGGTCGGCGATCTCGCGCAGCCCGGCGATGAAGCCCGGTGCCGGGACCACGAACCCGCCCTCGCCCTGAATCGGCTCGATCACCATGGCCGCAAAGGAATCAGCACCGTGCTCCGCCAGCGTCTCCTCCACGGAGGCCAGTGCCCGGGCGGCCACCTCGTCCGCCGAATCCTCACGCGATCCCTCGCCCGACTCCAGACGCAGAGGGTTGGCGGAGGCGGCGCGCACGAATTCGGTGGGCATGGGCCCAAAGTTCAGCCGGTAGGGGTTCTCCTTCGCCGTCATCGCCATGGTCATCAGAGTCCGGCCGTGGTATCCCTCGTCGAAGACCAGCACATTGGGCCGTCCGGTGGCCGAACGCGCAATCTTCACTGCGTTCTCCACGGCCTCAGCACCGGTGGTGAACAGCGCCGTGCGCTTGTCGAAGCTGCCGGGAGTATTGGCATTGAGCCAGCGGCACACTTCGGTGAAGGACTCATACTCGGTGACCATGAAACAGGTGTGGGTGAAGCGCTGAAGCTGGGCTGTGACCCGCTCACGGACCCGACGGTTGGCCGCTCCCACGCTGGTGACCGCGATGCCGGAGGCGAAGTCGATCAGCCGGTTGCCGTCCACGTCCTCGATGATGCCGCCGTCGGCCCGGCTGACGAAGACTGGAAGTGCGGTGCCGAATCCTGCGGTCACCTGCGAGGCGCGATCAGCGTGGAGCTGCTGGGATCGGGGTCCGGGCACCTCGGTGGCCAGGTAGCGGGACTGCGGCAGCGCCTCATCGGCGGCGGGGGAGGGGGAGAGCTTCTCAGTCATGGGGCATACGCTACGAGCGCGTACCCGCGCCGTCATTGACCATTCTGACCAAAAGGCTGCGACGGTGTAGATGATTCGTCCATGGTGACTCTTCTGGAACTTCAGCACTGAACTCGGCTCTGACTTACCTCGTGGCCGGCCACGTTCTGGCCGGCCAGTGTGCAGAGTCTGCTGCCGCGGCTGCGCGTGAAGACGCATGCGGCTCAACCACACCGGCGTGCACTCTGCTGCGACTTTCCAGCTACAGGGCCGGCCGGTGGTGCAGTACCCCAATGGCGATGGCGAGCGGCTCGTAGGTTTTTTCGCGCCGCGTGCCCGGGGCGAATGCTCAGCCGTGCGGACCGCCAAATCAATCTCACAATTGCGCACGCTGCTGGCGATCAGAGCCCGGGAACGTCGGGCCGAAGTCACCGTCACAGCCAGGCCGGCCGCCGCAGTGACCAAGTTGCGGATCCAAGGGCAGGCGCAGGCTGCGTGGGCTGAAGACGCGGGCCTGGAGAACATTCCTGCCCGAGTGCGGCTGTTGGCCTCTGCAGGCCGTCGACGACGTCGGGGAGCTGATCGTACAGGCAGCCCAGCCTTCCCGCCAGGGGCCTGCCCGCACCGGGGAAAATCTCAGGTAGGATCTGCTCGCCACCACGAATCCGGTGTCGTCTATGTGGTGCTGAACGCATAGCCGGATAGCTGTCCATCCTCGGACCAGCCACCCGTTCGTCCGTTGTCGGATCTGAAGTCTGTGCTGGGTGAACCGGCGCTGCTGCGTGAGGTTGCATCGGCATTCCACAACCTGCGCCGTACGCTGGACGCAGCCCCGGTCGGCATGCTGGTTGCGGCCACCGATTGGGGCTGGACTAGAGCCGACCAGTGGGTGGAAGCGTTGGCTAACTCCTCCCCGGGATCTGTTGACTACTGTCACGGCCTATCTGCCCCTCGTGCGATCCCCCAAAATCCCTGATCTATCCATGATGCGGCGTGGATTCATGAGCCGATGTCATCTATCTGGAATCCTCAAGGTTAGGTGAGTAGCGTCACTGTCGAATTAATGGGCGAGTGCTCAAAACCAGATGCGTGAAATGTTGGAGATGAGATGTCAGACCTATTGTTTACCAATGCCCGTGTATTCGATGGTGAAGGGTTCAGTGAACCGCGGGCCCTTGCCCTCGTTGATGGCAGAGTGGCAACAGAGGCTCAGGTGGCGGCAGAGACCATCGATCTCGATGGGCGATTCGTCATGCCTGGGTTTATTGAGTCCCATGCTCATCCCAGCAAGCTGGGGACTACGCTTCTGGAGTTGGACCTGAAACCCGGGTCAGTTTCCAGCGTTGTAGATGTGGTCAACAAGGTCGCAGAAGCAGCGGAGAAGGCCGAACCGGGGACCTGGCTTCGGGGCAGCGGCTGGGATGAGACCTACTTCGCAGAGAGTCGGGGCCCCACCCGCGAAGATTTAGATGCGGTCTCGCCACATCATCCGGTGGCCCTTACCCGAACCTGCCAGCACATGCTGGTGGTCAACTCTGCAGCCTTGAAGGTATCGGGTATTTCCGAAGATGTGGAAGATCCAGCAGGTGGTCGCTACGTCCGCGACAGTGCAGGTGTCATGACGGGCCTTGTCCAAGAAGCAGCTATGGACTATGTCTGCGTGCCGGCATACTCGCAGCAGGAGGAAGAACGCGGTTTTAAGCTCGCCCAGGACGCCTTCACTTCTTGGGGCGTGACCACGGTCCATGACATGTCCACATTGTCCTCGAGTCTGCGTGGTTATACTCGTGCGGATCAGAACAACGAGCTGCGGATCCGCTTGCGTCCCTGGCTTTGGGCTCTGAACCAATCGGCGATGAAGGGGCTCCTCGATCATGCGCTCGGGGCAGGAATTACCTCTGGGTTCGGCAATGACATGGTCCGTATCCAGGGCGCGAAGTTTACTCTAGATGGCAGCGTGGGAGGCCGGACCGCCGCAGTTTGCTGCTCGTTTGAAGACCTCGAGGACCGTGGGCTGCTTTACCTCACAGACGACGACTTCGTATCCCACCTCGCGCGAGCGGTCCAGGGTGGTTTGCGGCTTGCTATTCATGGCATTGGTGACCGGGCCATCGAGCAGGCGCTTAATGCGCTCGATCATCTTGATCAAGAGGATTTCGTCACGTCGCAGCGCAATAGAATTGAGCACTGTGCTCTTCCAACAGAGCCGCAGTTGGAACGGCTCCGGGAGAAGAATCTGATTGCGGCGTCCTCCATCGGTTTCATCTATCACTTGGGCGACTCCTATCTCAAAGCCCTCGGTGCAGAGCGTGCTGGGCGGGCTTATCCCCACCGGACGTTCAACCAGTGGGGAATCTGCGCGCCTGGAAACTCCGACACTCCGGTCACCAATGGAAACCCTTGGGAAGGCATCTACGCTGCGGTCACCAGAACAACACGCTCTGGTGCTGTGGTGGGAGCTGAAGAGGGAATCGGTTTGACTGAGGCCATCCGTTCCTATACCCGTGATGCAGCATTTACATCTTTTGAGGAGGACACTTTGGGGACCCTGCAACCGGGCGCACACGCAGACCTACAGGTATTGGAAGCGAACCCCTACGAATTAGAACCCGAGCAGTGGCTGAATCTGGCACCGACGGCCGTGTATACAGCTAGCAAGCGGGTACATGGGTGAGTCTCACTCACTACCCTCCAACCACAAGACTTCGCTACCTAACGAGTCCTGAAGCACAAGGCCCGGATGCCGGCGATCAACGCCGTCGCTGATTCACCCGCCACAGACCTCTCACCCTAGGAGCCAATCATTTTTACCGACGCCCAGAATACGCTTCTTCTCTATGTCACCCTGGGATATTTCGCCTTTTTGGTCGGCGTATCAGTGTGGATCGGCATCAAGCGGATTCGTACCTATGACGACTACAATGTCGCGTCCAGGAACGTATCCATATATCCCCTCATTCTCACGTATGTAGGGACTGCGATCGGCGGCTCTACTCTTCTGGGTTTCATGGCCTCCGGTTACGATCTCGGCATGCGCGAGCAGTGGTTCATGATTGCTATTCTCTTTTTCGGCGTGGTGATGGCGCTCTTTATGGTTAAGCGCATACGGCGCTTGGGAGAGAAGTACCGCTACATCACTATTGGTGACGTGACTGCCCACCGGTTCGGCAATAAGGCACGAGTCCCCACTACTATCTCGGTGCTCACCGCTTACGCCGCGATTACAGGCATGCAGTTCGTCGCCATAGGCCTGGTGCTGAATCTTGTGGCCGGTGTGCCGATAAACCTCGCGATTATTGTCTCGGCAGTCATGCTGACCCTGAAAACCGTTTTTGGTGGATTGAAAGCAGTCATTTGGCAGGATGCCGTTCATGGCACCGTCCAAACTCTGGCCGTCTTTGGAATGTTCATCGCCGTGGTAGTGATCGCAGGTGACTGGGGCACAATACGATCAAACGCCGAGGCGATGGGCGAGCTGGAGAACTTGGGCCTGATGAATATTGGAATTGCAGAGATTGGCGTCTACGCCTTGACTCTGGGTGCTTACCAGTTGGTTCGCCAAGACCTGTGGCAGCGAGCTTGGGCGGCCAGAGACTTAAAGACGGTGATGCGGGGATACTGGATCTCGATCTTTCTCGCTGCGCTGACCACCGGTGTGGTCATCTGGGTCGGCGTGATGGCTCGTTACGGGCTGGGGATAGAGAGTGAGGATTCCAGCCTCATATACTACGAAGTCGCCAATATGGTTATGCCGTTTGAAATTGTGGTGGTCATGGTGGTGGCCCTGCTCGCTACCGTCATTTCCACAGCAGATTCTTTCTTCATGGCAGGATCTTCGTCCATCATTAACGACATCATTCGGCCGTTGCTGAAAGGAACACCGACGCAAAAGACGTTGCTCCGCTGGAGCAGGGTCTCGGTGGTCATCACCGGGATCGTTGCCCTTGGGCTCGCACTGGCAGTTCCCGAACTCATCGAGCTCTGGACCACTGGTACAGCGATGCTGGTATCAGGTCTGCTGTTCCCCGCGCTGGTCGCGCTCTACGCTAAGAGGGTATCTGGTCGGGGCGCGATCACCTCTATGTGGGTTGGACTGCTCATCTCGGTGGGGTGGACTCTGGCAGGGGCTCCTTTCGCTCACCCAGTATTCCTCGGTCTTCCCGTCTCCATCCTGGTCTACGTTATCTACCATTACGTGGACCGTGAACGTCTCAGCGAGTACGTCGGTGAGCCGCCCCTGGTCCCGCAGAGTGCGGGCCAGCCGCCTGATGATACGCGGAGTCGCGGCCAAGACGGTGGGGCGTAGGAAGCGATTGCCGAGAGTAGGAAGGTGGTCTGATGTCTCAGACGGGAACAATCGTTGCACTGGATGTCGCAGAGCTGAGCATTTCGCAGATGCTTACGGCCCTGGACTCAGGACAGCTGACAAGTGTCGACCTGGTCTGTGCCTACCTCAATCGGATCGCGTACTACGACCGGAGCGGTATCTGTCTAAACTCGGTGCCACTGACCAACTCTGAGGCGCTGGATGAAGCCCGCGCCTCAGACGCAAGACGACGTTCGGGTGAGGTAATTGGCCAGCTGGAAGGTGTGCCCTTCACCGTCAAGGACAGTTACATGGTTAAGGGTATGCCCGTGGCTGCGGGAAGCCCCGCCTTGTCCAAGGTTATCGCCACTGAAGATGCGGCCACCGTTGCTCAGCTCAGGGCAGCTGGTGCCATCCTGCTTGGCAAAACCAACATGCCACCGATGGCCGCTGGGGGAGTCCAGCCCGGCCTCTACGGTTACACTCACAGCCCGTACAGTCCCGAGTATCTAACGGCCGCCTATGGCTCTGGATCCTCCTACGGTTCGGGGACGGCAACATCTGCTTCCTTTGCGGCGTTCGGCATGGCTGAAGAAACCCTATCATCGGGGCGATCGCCCGCCTCCAACAACGCTCTCGTGGCGTATACGCCCTCGCGCGGGTTGATCTCAATCCGGGGAAACTGGCCACTACGCCCAACCTGCGACGTCGTCGTACCCCATACCCGCACCATGGAGGACCTGCTGCTGGTACTGGATGTGATCGTGATAAAAGACCCCGCTGTCAGGGGCGACTTCTGGCGAAGCCAAGAGTCGGTGAAGCTTCCCGATGTGGAGGACATACGGCCTTCATCTTTTCTCGAGGTGGGGTCAGACCGTTTAGCCGGAGTCCGGTTCGGCGTGCCGCGGTTGTACCTGGGCCAGGATTCGGGGTCCCACGATCCGCCCGTTATTCGGGACTCGGTGAAGGTCCTGTGGCAGCAGGCGGTGGACGACTTGACCGCGTTGGGTGCCGAGGTGGTTTCCATAGACCCGTCGATAGTAAGTGATTATGAAGAGGACCGACCAGCAGCTCGCGGCCTGCAGGCTAAGGGATATGTCACTGCGGAATGGCAGAGGGCAGAGAGCGGGGTCCTTGCAGCGATGGCGCTAGATGAGTTTCTACACGATAACGACGATCCAGCGTTGAATACCTGGGCCGAGGTGGATGGCACCTTGGTCTTTCCAAACGCTCCGGACCACACATACACCACGAAGGGCAGGCACGCCTACGACTGGCAGCGGTTGGCTGAAATGGTGAAGGATGGGCTTCCGCAGTCATATCAGAAAATCCCCGGGGCAGATCAGTCCTTGCAGGGACTGGAGCAGGCCCGAAAGGTCGAATTTGAAGACCAGATGGCCGAGTTGGATCTGGATGGCATCATCTTTCCTGCCCATGGTGACGTAGCCCGAGCAGACCTGTTCGACCGTGCCGAAAGCATGGAGCATGCCCACCAGAATGGTGTTGTGTATGCCAACGGGAACCGCATGATCCGGCACCTAGGGGTCCCAACGGTCACCGTGCCCATGGGCTGGATGTCCGACACTAAAATGCCGGTGGGCATCACATTCGCAGCGAGGGCCTATTCAGATGTTGAGCTCCTGCGCTTCGCCGCAGCCTATGAAAAGAGAGCTCACCGCAGAGTGGCTCCATACCGAACACCCTCACTACCTAGTGGACAGGTCCGCCTCCGTCAGCAGGACTCGGCACTTTCGCAGCGTGAGGTGGTTCTTGAGCGCCTGCAGGTCTCAGCGGAGGCAAGCTCGGTTGCATCCGGTTGGAGGCTTACCGTTGCAGTGGAGGGCATCATAATGGGGGACGCTACGTCGTTGTCTCCGGAGCAGGTTGGCCAGGAGTTTGATATCCGTGTGTGGGCTGATGGAATGATTCTGCAACAAACCGATGCGCAGGCGCCCACATTCTTTGGCACGGTGTTCGCCTCAAGGAAGCGTTTGGACTCCGGGATTCACCTCGTGGTGCGGGCCTGTCACTGGCCCACTGGCGAGGTGATCGGCCAGCACACCCTCCAGGCGGTGCTGTGACGCTAGCCCGTGACTTTGAACTCAACCTCGACGAAGCTGCACTGCTGATCACTCTCATTCACAACGTTGTGTGCAGTACCCGCTGAGCGCTGATAGCTGGCGCCTAGAGTCAGTGGATTCTCTGAGGTACCTTCTGAAGTCTCCACCGTCAGTGTTCCATCGGAGGTGGGTACAACGACGTAGTCATACTCATGGGTGTGGGACCCGGTCTGAGTCCCGGGAGGGAAGTCCCAATTAGTGACCCGGATCTGGTAGTCATCGATCTGAACTGTGGCGATAGCGGTCGTCTCGTTGGCCATGCAGTGAGTCTACTCATTTTGAGGGCATACTCTAGATTTTCCCGGGTTCTCACTCATGGGGACACACTAAGAGGAAGCCCCGTCATTAACCATCCTGGCCAAACAGAGGCGAAGTTGTGGATAATACATCCATGGTGACTCTTCTGGAACTCAGCACCGAACTCGGCTCCGACCTGCAGCCGGTCCACGGAGGACAGCCAGCCTCCCGAGACCTCAGCGGCGTCCACGTCTCGGAGCTGGAAGACCCGACCCCCTATTTGGAGGGCGGGGAGCTGCTGCTGACCACCGGAATGCCGCTGGGGGAGGCCGGCTCCATCCGCGACTACGTCTTGCGGTTGCGCGCCAGAGGCGTCCACGGGCTGGGCCTCGGTTTGGGTCCCTGGCTGTTGCACGTGCCCGAACACCTCAGCGAGGCCTGCATCGAAGCGGGCATCGACCTGCTGATCATTCCGGACCGGGTGCCGTTCCAAAGCATCTCCCGTGCGTTCTGGGGGATCTCGGCCCGCAGCGGCAAAGCCGACCTGATGGGCAGCCTGGGTACCCAGACTGCCCTCGCCCGGGCGGCGATGCGCTTAGACGCTGCTTCCGCAGTGATCCGCGGCCTGGCCCAGGAGCTCGACGGATGGGCCGCCTATCTGCCTGCTGATTCCAGCGCCGAGACCTCATGGCCGGCCACATTCTGGCCAGCCAGTGTGCAGAGTCTGCTGCCGCGGCTGCGAGCGGAGACGCTGCGGCTCAACCGCACCGGCGTGCACTCTGCTGCGACTTTTCAGCTGAAGGGCCGGCCGGTGGTGGAGTACCCCATCGCCGACGGCGAGAAGATCCTCGGATTCCTGGCCGTGGGGCCCGGGCGAGCGATCACCGCCGCTAATCGGCAGATCATTCTGACCGTCTGCACCCTACTGGCCATCAAAACCAGGCAGCGCCACGCTGCGGTGAGCACTGCGGCAACCTTCGCCGCGTCGGTGGCGAAGCTGCTGTTGCAGGGCCACCCGGAGGCCGCCCGAACCGTGGCGGAAGATGCCGGCCTGCCGGATCTGCCGCCTCGGGTGAGGATCCTAGCGCTGCAGCGCCCGCACGCCCACACCCCGTACGACGACGCCGCCCTGCTGCGCACCGCAGCCGCTTTGCCCAGGGCCGATGGTCTGCCGCCATTGGGGCCGAGGCTGGAGACCTGCCAGCTGCGGCACCAGGAGCCCGACGTCGTCTTCCTGGTGCTCACAGACCACCAGACGGCAGCGAGCTCTGAGTCGGCGCCGGGCCCCGATCAGGTGGTCGATCTAGAGTCTGCGGAGCTGGTTGGGGGACTGGCTGCGGCGCTGAGTGAACCCATCCTCCTCAGTGAGGCGGCCAGTGAGATGGCGAACCTGCGGCGTGCACTGCGCCACGCTCCGGCAGGCACAGTGGTGGGCACCGCTGATGCGGGGCAGACGCGCGCCCAAGGGTGGGTGAGGACCTTATCGCAGCACCGGGGCCCGGATTTGGTGAGCACCGTCGCGGCCTATCTGCGGCACCGCGGGCACTGGGAGAACGTGGCCCGCGAGCTCAGCCTGCATCGCAACTCCGTGCGCCACCGCATCGGCATCGCGCAGTCCCTCTTGGGCGTCGACCTCAACGATCCGGACGTGTTCGCGCCCCTGTGGCTGGCGCTGCGCTAGCGTGGAAGCAGCTCCATAGCTCCGCCCAGGGCGGCGCGCCGGTCGAAGGTGACCGTTGCCGACGTCATGACGTCGTCATTCTGAGCTGCGCTTCAGTTCGATCTCCACGAAACTGCACTCAGTGTGTGATTCATTGACCACATTGTGTGTGGACCCCGCAGACCTCTGATAGCTGGACCCTGGAACCAGATGATTATCGGCGGTGCCACCAGCAGTCTTGACCTTCAGGGTGCCGGGGGAGACAGGCACCACCACATAGTCGTACTCATGGGTGTGAGTTCCTGTCTGCGTGCCAGGAGGAAAATCCCACCTGGTGACCCGGACCTGGTCGTCGTCGATCTGAACGGTTGCCCTCGCCGTTGCACTCTCGCTCATACGATGAACTCTACTCAAGGCACCCTCGTCTTCAACCACGGCTCTGGCAGGCAACGACGTTCCTCGATAGACCAGTCAGCTCCTCAGCGGTGAGAACTGCCGGTGCGTGAGCGGGGCACGAAGCGTCGAGCCCCGCGCAGCCGCGGCATCAGCCGCAGAGACAGAATGGCCGCACCCGGGGCAGTGGAGGCCAGCGCCAACACCCCATAGCCGACGGAGACCCTGACCCCGGCGTCGGAGGCGAGCCCGTTGAGGGAGAAGCTCCACGCCGCTGCGACCTCTCGGATGCCCCAGCCTCCCACCCCTACCGGCACTGACATTCCGGCCAAGGCCACCGCCGCGGAGCTGGGCAGCACAGTCACCGGTGCGGAGGGGGCCAGCACGGCAACCGACACCATGAAGAGAGACGCGAAGCACATCCACCCCAGCACGGAGAGCAGCACCACCTGCACGATCGCCGCCCAGGGAAGACGACGCAGCCAACGGGTGGCGATCAGCACAGCCACCAGTGCCGCGGTCAGACACCCGATCCCGGCCAGTGGGGCAAGGGGCAGCAGCACCGCCCCGCCGGCGGTGAACACCACAGCACTGCCGACCAGCCGTTCCGTGGCCATGGCGGCGAACCCTCTGGCCAATGCACCACGGCGTGAGGAGGCTTCGGCATCGGTGCTGTCATCGGCGGCTCGCAGCGCGTCGCCGGCGATTCCTCCGGGCAGCACACTGTTCAGAAACGCCGCCTGCCAACAACGAGCCACAGCCGCGCCGACGCCGATGTCTATGCCGTGGTGCCGGGCCACGATCCGCCACCGGGCGGCCTGGGTCACCACCCCGGCGCCGCCGAGCACCCCTGCCACAGCGAAAGTCCACCAGGGCAGCCCGCGAAGCGCAGAGGTGAAGTTCTCCGGACCCCACAGTGCGACGACGACCCACAGGATCGCCGCTGTCAGAAGCACCTGGCCGGCACCGACTGCCACCGTGCGCCAGGACGGGCGTGCGGCCCGGTTTCGGTGGGTCTGCCCGCGGGCGATCATCGCTCAGCCCGCAGACGCGCTCGCCGGGGCATCCGGGACACTGACCACATCGTGGTGTCCCACACGCACGCTCAGCTCGCCGCGCCGCAGCTGCTGCACACGCCGCTGCACCCACTGCGCAGCCGCTTCGGCCAGCGCGGGGTCGAACTCCGCGGCAGCTTGGGCACGATCCCTCAGGTACCGTTCGACAAACTCGGCTCGTGAGGCATCGAGCAGCCAGTCGGTCTGCGTAAGCTCCACGTGTGCTCCGAGGTCCCGCAGCTGCGCGGCGAGAGTCTCAGCGGCGTCGGGTCCCAACAGGTCTCCACGGCGCTGATGAGCATCGAAGGCCGCAGCGATCCTCTGATCCACCGGGTCGGCAGGGGTGAGGGACACCTCGCCGGTGACCGTCAGGCTCAGCACGGCCGCCGCCCCGGATGCGCTGATCGTCTCAGCGATCAGCGCGGTCTGCCGGGCTGAGAGTAGGTCCAGCAGTGCCGCGCAGGTGACCAGCGCCGGAGCCTGCGCAGGCATCAGCTGCGGCAGCTGATCCACTGAGCCGACCATACGAGTCGTCGCTGCCACCTGCTCAGCGTCTGTGGCTGTGCTCGATTCCAGAAGGTCGGCATCATGGTCCAGCAGAATCCACCGCTGGGGCACCTGCAGCCGCGGAGCCAACCACGCCTGATTCGACCCGGTGCCAGCCCCAAGGTCAATCACCACCGCAGCATCATGGGGACCGAGACCCGCGCGCAGCCACGAGCTGACACGATCAACCAGGTGGGCAGAGCTCTGCCGCGCCCGGTGGTCTGCTTCGCGCCTGAACCCCAGCCAATCAGCGGCAACGGGACGGCTCACCACTGCAGTGCTCTGCGAAGCTGGGTCGCGGTCTGCCTCCATGTGCGGAGTCTATCCCGATGTGCTGCGGCATTGGCACGCCATCGGGATCGCAGCTCCTGGTGCTGAAGCCACTGCTCCAGCGCTTCAGTCCACGCGGCCGCGTCACAGGGGTCCACCGCCCGGCCAGGCAGGCTCCAGAAATGTTCAGAGCACGCCGGGTCCTGCCCCGCTGCCAGCGCTTCCTCAGCCCCGGTGCCGGCACCCACCAGTGCCGGCACCCCGCGGGCGAGACCCTCGGTGACGACCATGCCGTAGGTCTCCGCCAGCGAGGGCAGAACCAGCAGGTCAGCCGCATTCCACAGGCGCTGAAGTCGCTCACCGGTGACAGCCCCGGTCAGCTGCACCCGGCCGCGGCACCGTTGGGCGGCTGCGGTCACCGAGTGCACATAGTCCTGGTCCGGACCAGCAGGTCCGGCGATAGTCAGCTGCCAGCCAACAGAGTCCAGCGGTTCAAGGGCCTGAAGAAGCAGCAGCGGGTTCTTTCTTGGGGTGATCGCCCCCAGGAACAGCAGCCGAGGAGGTGAGCTGCCGTCAACCAGCGGGGCAGGATCGGTGCCCGGTGCGGCCACCTGCGTGGGCAGCGCCCCATAACGAGCCCGCAGATCCGCTCGCGCCCATTCACTGGTGCACACCACGGTGCTCGCCTGCTGCAGCGCGTGACGCTCCATCGCTTGTGCCGAGGCCCGTTCTGCAGCGCTGAGGCCGGTCTCAGCCGGCAGCGGCAGGTGCATCAGCACGCTCACCTGCACCCCAGACGCCCGAGCACCAGCAATCTGCTGTGGTGCCGCCGAGGCGATGATCCCATCGACCAGCACCGAGCTGTACCGCAGCAGAAGCTCACTCAGCGCCCGCCGCGCGTGGTCATCAGGGTCAGGCCACGCGCCCTCGAGCCTCTCCTGGACCACATCCACCCCGTCCTCCTTCCAGACCTTCAGGACCTCACGGTTGTAGGTCAGCCCGCCGCTGGGACCGGGGAGATCTCGCGGCACGACGACGGCGCGGCCAGTGCCACTGCGCCCAGCCCGGGTGCGCGGCGCCTCGGCAGGCAGACTCATCGGCAGCTACCCGGCCTGTCCCTGGGTCTCTCCCGGGGCGGGGCCGTCGGTGCGGGCCTCGCGTTCTAAGGCGAACACGTCTCGGCCGAAGGACAGAAGCAGGGCACCCAGCGCGGCAGCGGCCAGGCCAGTGGCCAACACCACCGGCACCACAGGTGCCAGTCCAACGACCAGCGCGGTGGCCTGGAACCCGGCCACGGCCTTGCGGAAACGGCTGAAGGTGCTTGGTCTCTGCCACACGGGCCGGATGAGCGACACCGCGAGGAACAGGTAGCGCATCAGTCCAATCAGCAGCACCCACCAGCCCACGGTCATCGCCAGTAGGGCGGAGAGCACCAACAGGGCCGCCGCGTCAGCCTCAGCATCAAAGCGTGCTCCAGCCTCGGTGCTGGTGCCCACATGCCTGGCCACCCACCCGTCGACGGCGTCGAGCACCGTGGCCATCAAGGCTGCGATCAGCACCGTCCAGGTGCGCGCGGCCAACTCGTCCATGCTGGTCAGCACCAGCGCCGCGGTGAGCACACCGACCAGCGCCACCCGCACCAGCGTCACCCGGTCCGCACTGGTGATTCGTTCCGTCCGGCGCAGCACGGACTTCACGGCGACAGCAGGTATGACCAGTGAGGAGGCCACACTGAGCGCGGTCACCCCCGCACCGGCAGCGCAGAGTGCACTGAGCCCCCAGGAGCCCAGGGCGGCAGCTGTGAGGACGCCGACCGCTTCAGCGCCGCCCGCGGAGCCTCCATGGGCTCCTGCAGATGCCGCAGGCTTGCTGGTCATCAGTGCCGAACTCCTCCTGGGCGACGTGGGGAACAACCGGGTGGGGCACAATCCCGTAGGTCGCAACCCCGCAGGCCACAGCCCCGTGACGATTGCTCAGTCTACTGGGCCGCCTGCTCGCCTCCTCGCCTGCTCGCCAGCTCGTGGCAGCCGTGGGGTCGGCAGACCGGACCGCCCCCGGACCCTTCCGCGCGGCTCCGAGGGACGATTGCATACCCCCGGGGGTATACGGCATACTAGTAATCAATACCCCCTAGGGTATGTAAATGAACTCGATAGAAGGGAACCCTTCTCATGCTTTTGGAACGTGTCTACGACGAAGATCTTGCCCAAGCCAGCTACCTCATCGGCTGCCAGTCCACCGGCGAAGCCATTGTGATCGATGGCCGCCGCGACGCCGGGCAGTACTTCGACCTCGCAGCAAACCACGGCATGCGGATTACCAAAGTGGCCGAGACCCACATCCACGCCGACTATCTCTCCGGGACTCGTGAGATCGCTGCCGCTGCCGGTGTGCCGCTCTACGTCTCCGGAGAAGGCGGTCAGGACTGGCAGTACGGCTTCGAAGCCAACCGCCTGCACCACGGTGACGCGATCACCCTGGGCAACATTCGTATCGAAGCTCGGCACACCCCGGGCCACACCCCAGAGCACCTGGTCTTCCTGGTCACCGACGGGGCCTTCAGCGACGACCCGGGCTACATGATCTCCGGTGACTTCGTCTTCGCCGGGGACCTGGGCCGACCGGATCTGCTGGATGAGGCCGCTGGCGGTCAGGACACCCGCTTCGAAGGTGCCAAGCAGATCTTCAAGAGCCTGAAGAACGAATTCATCACCCTGCCGGATCACATCCTGGTCTACCCGGGACACGGCGCTGGCAGCGCCTGCGGCAAGGCCCTCGGGGCGCTGCCGGCCACCTCAGTGGGCTACGAGCGGCTCAACGCCTGGTGGAGCAAGTACCTGGAGAACGACGACGAGCTGGGCTTCGTCGACGAGCTGCTCCACGGCCAGCCCGACGCCCACGCCTACTTCGGGCGGATGAAGCGGGAGAACCGCGACGGACCCCAGGTGCTCGGCGAACGCACGCCGCTTCCGGAGATGACCGCCCACCAGGTGCGCACCGCCATCGAAGAGGACCGTATCGTCTTCGTCGATACCCGCAGCCACCCCCAGGTCCACGAGGGCACGGTGCTGGGATCCATCAACGTTCCTGCCGACGGCAAGACCGCAAGCTTCGGCGCCTGGGCCTATGACCCGGAGCGGCACACTCGTCCGCTGGTAGTCCTGGCTGAAGATGCCGAGGACGCAGAGCGCCAGCGTGCACACTTCATGCGAGTCGGCATCGACAGCGTGGCAGGGTTCGTCACCTCCCTGGACGGGCTTCCGCTGACCCAGCCATCAACGATCACCCCGCAGGAGCTGGAAGACTTCGACCCGGCTCTGCTACTGGATGTGCGCAACAAATCCGAGCACTCCGACGGCCACATCCCAGGATCCACGCAGCTCAGTGCCGGACGCGTGCTGTGGAACCTGGACGAGCTGCCCGACAGCGGCCCGATCGTGACCTACTGCCAGTCCGGACGCCGCAACTCTGTCGCCGCCAGCGCCCTGCGCCGGGAAGGCTACGACGTGCGCGAGCTTCTCGGCAGCTACGCCGGCTGGCAGGAAGCCCAGGCAGCCGCCTGAGCCTGCCTCATCAGCGCTGAACCCTACGACCCCTCTGTGAAAGGAACACCCCAGATGCCGACTGCGACAACCACCGCACCGACCACCTCAGCAACACCCATCAGCCCAACAGAGCTGGCTGAACGCTTGGACGCTCAGACGCCGCCCCTGCTGATGGACGTCCGGACGGCCGTTGAATACGACACTCTGCGGATCCCCGGCTCGCACAACGTCCCGCTGGATCTGCTGCAGAAGAACTGCTCGGCGCTCGCCGAACAGCTGGACGGCGAAGTGGTGCTGATCTGCCAGACCGGCAACAGGGCGAACCAGGCCAGGCAGCACCTGCAGGATGCCGGCGTGGAGTCAGTCCGCGTGCTGGAAGGCGGAGTGGCCGCCATGGAGAGTGCCCGCGCCGAGCACACTCGGCGCGGAAGCAGCCGTTGGGCTATGGACCGCCAGGTGCGCATGGTGGCCGGGTCACTGGTGCTCACGGGATTCTTGGGCAGCAAGCTCATCTCGCCGAAGCTGGGCTACCTGGCTGGCGCCATCGGCGCCGGACTGACGTTCTCAGCACTGACGAACTCCTGCGCCATGGCATCCGCCCTGCAGAAGATGCCGTGGAACCAGGTGGACGCTGATCCCACCCTCCAGAAGCTCATCGATGAGATCCCCGTCTCGCTGCAGGTGCAGGTTCCGCAGCCGTGAGCACCGGACTCATCGTCGCGTTGGTCCTCGCCGTCGGGATCGGACTCTCTCTGGGTCTGCTCGGCGGCGGGGGCACTATCCTGGCGGTGCCCCTGCTCACCTATGTGGCGGGAATGTCACCGCAGGAGGCCATCGCCTCATCGATGTTCATCATCGGGGTGACCGCACTGATCAGCGTCGGGGCCCACGCCCGGCGCGGCAACGTGCACTGGCGCACCGGACTGATCTTCGCAGTCGCCAGTATGGTCGGCGCCTTCGGCGGCGGAGCCCTGGGCAGCCAGCTGCCGGGAGTGGTGCTGATGGTCGCTTTCAGCATCATGATGCTGGTCACGGCGCTGGCCATGGTGGTCGACCGCCGAACTCCCTCTGCGGCCAAGAAGGAGAAGCCGCCCATCCTGAAGATTGCCGCTGAAGGTCTGGTGGTCGGCCTCGTCACCGGTATGGTCGGCGCAGGCGGCGGCTTCCTGGTGGTGCCTACCTTGGTGCTGCTGGGCGGACTGGCGATGCCGGCGGCGGTGGGAACATCGCTGCTGATCATCGCCTTGAAATCTTTCAGCGGCATGGCCGGCTATTTGACCTCGGTGAGCATCGACTGGACCCCGGTGCTGATGATCACTGCGGTGACGGTCGTCGGCGCCGTGGCCGGATCGGCGCTGAGCAAGCACGTGCCGGAGCAGGCTCTGAAGACGGCCTTCGGCTACTTCGTGCTGGGCATGGGCGTCGTCGTGCTTATCCAAGAGCTGCCTATGATCTATGGGGTGAGCACGGCCGCGTGCATCGTGGTGCTGCTGATGGGGCTGCGGCTGCGCCGCCGTCGTAGGATCAGCTCATCGGCTGACGGGGATGAAACGGATCAACTCAGCAAGATTGCTGCCGCAGCAAGGAGGAACTTATGAAGGAAGCCAACCCGGAGACACAGCGCAAGATTGCGAATCGGTTGAAGCGGGCGCGCGGCCAGCTGGACTCGGTCATCCGAGCAGTTGAGGACGGTGACAGCTGCCGCGACGTGGTGACCCAACTCGCCGCCGTCTCCACCGCACTGGACCGGGCCGGATTCAGCGTCGTCTCCTCGGCCATGCAGTTCTGCCTCGACCAGCCCGATGCGGCCAAAGAATCTGAGGATGGCCTCACGGTCGAAGAGTTGGAGAAGCTGTTCCTGTCGCTGGCCTGACGCCGGGCCGCTGATTCCCCCGGGGTGGGGAATCTATGCGGTGAGATGTCATCTGTTCCCAGGTCACCAAGGAAATGTGTGTAGGGTCTCACCGTCACATCCAGGCCGTCGAAGCATTCTGGAGGAACGATTATGACGCAGCCATCGGCGCATCACAGCCCAGTCGAAGGGGGCCGGTTCAAGCGCACCCTGGGGTGGCTGGAGATCTTCTTCATCGGTTTCGGGGCCATGATCGGCTTCGGCTGGGTTACCCTGACCAGCGGCTGGCTCAACGACGCCGGCACCCTGGGAACGGTCCTCGCCTTCGTCATCGGCGGCCTCATCATGGCCCTGGTCGGCCTGGTCTATTCCGAACTGGTCTCGGCGATGCCGCTGGCCGGAGGCGAGCACAACTATCTGCTGCGCGGCTTCAGCCCCCGTCTGGCGTTCATCGGCTCCTGGGGCATCATCGGCGGCTACGTCACGGTGGTGGCCTTCGAAGCGGTAGCCATTCCCAGGACCGTCGCCTACATCATCCCGCAGGTCAACTCGATCCCCCTGTGGACCATCGCCGGATTCGAGGTGCACCTTGTCTGGGCGCTGATCGGGGTGGTGACCGCCGTGCTGCTCACCGCACTGAACATCCGCGGGATCAAACAGGCCAGCTTCCTGCAGACCTCGGTGGTGCTGTACGTCGTCGTTATGGCTCTGGCGCTGGTGGCACTGGCCCTCTTCGAAGGCGAGGCCGGGCACGCTGAGCCGCTGTTCACCGGCGGGGGTGCCGGAATCATCACCGTGCTGGTGATGGTGCCGTTCCTGTTCGTGGGCTTCGATGTGATCCCGCAGTCCGCTGAGGAGGTCAAGGTCCCGCCGCGCAAGATCGGGGCACTGGTGGTGTTCTCGGTGACCATGGCGGCCCTCTTCTACATCGCCATCGTGCTGACCACCTCAGTGGCCCTGCCGGCGGCAGAGATGGGCGACTTCGACCTGGCCACCGCTGATGCGATGGGTGCGCTGGCCGGCAACGAATTCTGGTCCAACGTGGTGGTCGCAGGTGGCCTGGCCGGGCTGCTGACCTCCTGGAACGCCTTCCTCATCGGAGCCTCCCGGCTGATCTGGGCGATGGCGAACTCCGGGATGCTGCCCGCTTGGTTTGCGAAGCTTCACCCCAAGCACCGGACCCCGGTCAACGCGCTGCTGTTCATCGGTGGGCTCTCCGCAATCGCACCGTTCTTCGGTGAGTACATGATGGTGTGGCTGGTCGACTCCGGCTCGCCCTCCATCGTGATCACCTACATTCTGGTCGCCGTGGTCTTCCTGGTGCTGCGCCGGCGGGAGCCGACCATGGAGCGCCCCATGCGCATCGGCGGCCAGCGCAGCAACACCTTCGGAACGGTGATCGGTGTGCTCACTGTGGTGCTCACCATTGCGCTGCTGCTGCTCTACGTGCCTGGGATGCCGGCCGCCCTGGATGTCCAGCCCTACATCATGTTCGGACTCTGGTGGCTGCTGGGACTGATCTTCCTGGTGCGCATCCCCGGTGGGATCAAACCCGGGCCCGACGCCGAAAACGACCTGGTCAACGCGCTCGCTTCCCAGGGGCGGGGCCCCGGCGTCGCCCGGAAGTGACCAGACGCAGAAGTGACCAGACACTGAAGTGACCAGACACTGAAGTGACCGGACAACGCACGCACCCGAGGGCGACCGCGGCGCTGGCCTCAGTGCTCCTCATCTCGGTGGTGGCCTGCGGGACCGGCGAGAGCAGCCCCGAGGCCGAAAGTCCCAGCCCTGAGCCTGTCAGCCCTGAGCACACCAGCCCAGAGTCTACAAAGTCTGAGCCCACCAGCCCCGAGCGGACCCCGGATCCTGCGCCTGAGCTGCCCGGCGGAGGCGAGACGGTCTTTCCTGACCGACGGCTGGTGGCGGCCTACGGCTCGCCCGACGCCCCGGGGCTGGGGATCCTGGGTGAGGGCACCATCGACGACGCGGTGGACCAGGTCCACCAGTACGCGCAGGACTATCAGCAGTTCTCCGAGGAGCCGGTCGTCCCGGCCTTCGAAATCATTGCCACGGTGGCCGCCGCCGACCCGGGCCCGGAGGGCACCTATACCAATAAGATCGACCCGGAGGTCATCGAGCCCTGGGTGGAGGCCGCGGCAGAGGAGGAGATCTATGTGATCCTCGATCTGCAGCCGGGTCATGAGGATTTCCTCTCCCAGGCCAAGACCTATGACGATCTGCTGAGCGAACCGCATGTGGGTCTGGCCCTGGACCCGGAGTGGCGGCTCGCTGAAGGCCAGCGCCACATGGAACAGATCGGCTCGGTCGACGCCGCTGAGATCAACGACGTCGCCCAGTGGCTCGCCGAGCTCACCCAGGCGCAGGACCTTCCGCAGAAGGTGCTGATGCTGCACCAGTTCAAACCCCAGATGATCACCAACCGCGAAGACATCGACACCTCCTACCCGGAGCTGGCGATGGTCCTCCACGTGGACGGCCACGGCCCGCCAGAGATCAAAATGGACTCGTGGCAGACCCAGCGCGAGGATCTCTCCGAGGACTTTTGGATGGGTTGGAAGAACTTCTATGACGAGGACTTCCCAACCTTCACCCCGCAGCAGACCTACGGCATCGACCCACAGCCCTGGTTCGTCTCCTACCAGTAAGACACCGCGGTCAGGTGTTCAGCCGAGGGGACGTCGGATCACTCAATGAAGCACTGACATGGCGTTCCTGCGACATCGAGGAGGAACACTCCTTACTGATCTCGCGGAGCGAGCCTACCCAAGAACGCTGAACCCTGGCTCTTCCCGACGTGTGCAATCATAATGTAAGCATGCCCCATGTTCTGATCCGCGACGTGCCCGAAGAAATCCACGCTGCTCTGCAGCGCAAGGCCGAACAGCACCATCAATCGTTGCAGCAATACCTTGCTGTCGAGCTTCGGCGCCTTGCCGAAAGGCGTCCAATCAGCGATGTCCTCGATGACGTCGACGCCCAGCGGGGCGGCCGTGTCGGCTTTGCAACCGCTGCCGCTGACCTGGACGAAGGTCGCTCTCAGCGGTGAGTGCTCGGCCGAATATCTCGTGATCATCGTTGACGCCTCCATTCTGGCCAACGCTCTGGCCGATGACGAGGAGGCCGGGGGGACCGCTCGCGGTGTGCTGCGTGCTGCGGGTGAGTTCGCTGCTCCCGATCTGGTCGATGTCGAGACCGTGTCAGTACTGCGCAAGCGGTGGCTGAGAGGAACGCTCACCGAGCAGCGATTCGTCGCCGCCATCAACCACCTGCAGCAGCTCAGCTTCGCACGCGTCCCGACCCTGAGGCTGGTGCCGCGCGCCTTCGAGCTGCGCGCCAACGTCAGCTCCTACGACGCCTGCTACGTCGCGCTGGCTGAGCGTTTGGGGTGCGAACTGGTCACTGCAGATGGCCGGCTCGCCGCCGCGACTGGCCCCCTCTGTCCGATCCGTGTGCTGCGCTGAACACCAACCAGACTCCAGCGCCGTTTGGGATTCGCTGCCTGGAGTCTCTGGTGCAGAACGTCCCTCGGCAATTTCCGCGACGACTACCCCGGCACCGCCCTGCTTGAGGACACATTCCTATCTTCCTCAGAATCACTGGATGGGCGTGTGCTCTTCGTGCCCGACGCCGCCCGAGAAGTGCGCGAGTACCTCTCGTAGTCGGTGCAACCGGACTGGGCGATGATGTTCCGCATCCCGACAACGTTGTCGAGCCGCCGGCCGCGTCCCAGAGATGCGCCCCCGCCTCAGGACGCATAGACATCCTGCGCGCCCCCGAAGGCCGACGCCTTGAAGAAGGGGTTCTTTACTGAGCGCTCCACGACAAGGTCGACATCCCTACCGACGATCCGCTCCAGCTCGAACTTCAGATCGAAGTAATCATGAAACAGGTTCTCCCGCTCCGGCAGGAAGACGACGAGGAAATCGACATCGCTTGTGTCCGGAGCAAACCGGTCTGTGAGCACCGAGCCGAAGATGCGTAACCGCTCCACGCCGTACCGCTCGCAAGCACGCCGGATTGCGTCGATATCGAGGAGAACGACGGTGTCCATGCCTCCAGTCTCGCAGATCGGGTGCGGCTCGGCGAGTGCCCAAGGGCGCTAAAGTGGTACTATAACTTGTACGACTTGGAGGTAATTATGGCAATTACGGCATCGGAAGCTCGCAGGAATCTGTTTCCACTCATTGAACAGGTCAACAGCGATCGCGCCCCGTTAGAGATCACCTCACGCCGGGGCGATGCGGTGTTGATCTCGCGAGCCGAGTACGAGGCGCTTGAGGAGACTGCGCACCTGTTGCGGTCTCCGGCCAACGCGCGTCGGTTGTTGGAAAGCATCACTCAGGCGCATCGTGGCGAGCATGAAGAGCACCCGCTGTCCCGATGAGGCTGGTCTTCACGCCACATGGTTGGAGCGACTACCGACATTGGCAGACTACGGATCGCGCAGTACTCAAACGCATCAACCGGCTCATTGACGATATCGTCCGCGATCCGTTTGACGGCATCGGGAAGCCTGAGGCGCTGCGTCACGCCCTCGCTGGCAGCTGGTCCCGGCGCATCACTGAGGAGCACCGGCTCGTCTATCTTGTTCACGGTGAGGACATAGTGATCGTGCAGGCGCGCTATCACTACAGCTGAACTGGCTCAGGCCCGGTCAGCGCTTTGCGAGCGACGCCGGCTATCCTGGGAGCGGGCTGGAGCCGCAGAGGTGCAGTCATTCACCTGGGAGCGGGTGGCAGACCGCTATCAGGAACGCTACGGTGCACTACGGCCTTCCTGACCTCCGGCCCCGCGGGCGCCGGTGGGAGCACTCGGTGTCTGCCCGCGTGGAAGACTGAGCTCTATGTCTGTGGTCCAAGTGCTGTTGGCTATTGAACTGGTGGGGACCTTCGCGTTCGCGGTCTCCGGTGCGCTGCTGGCCGCCCGCAAGGGGTTCGACATCGTCGGGTCCCTGCTGTTGGCCTCACTTGCGGGTCTTGGCGGGGGAGTGCTGCGCGATGTGATCCTCGCCCAGGGCGTGCCCAATGCGTTCGCGGTGCCGATGTACCTGATTCCCGTGGCAGTGGCGACGCTTGCTGTGTTCTTCCGGCTGATCCGTCAGGACCGGCTGCGCTGGACCCTGCTGGCCTTCGACGCCGTCGGGCTGGCGATGTTCTGCGTGATGGGTGCCTCCATCGCACATGCTGCGGGACTGAACCCGGTGGCGACGATGCTGCTGGGCGTCACCACCGCGGTCGGCGGCGGCGCAATGCGCGATGTGGCCGCCAACGAGATCCCCCAGATCTTCACGCCCCACGGCGTCTATGCCGCCCCAGCATTCCTGGGAGCCGCAGCGACCACCGCGACCCTGGAGCTGGACGTGTTCAACGGGTTCTGGGCGGTGGGCATCTCCCTGGTGGTCATCGCCATTCGGATGGTGGCACTGAAACGGGGCTGGCGGGTGCCCCTGGCAGTATGGCGCTGACCGGCGGATGGTACCGTAAAAACGCTGAACGCACCTAATCGTGACTGTAGGCGGAGGGCGGCTGATGGATCACACCGATGACCCGGAGACGGTGGTCGGCGAACTGACCGCTGTCCGATCCGAGCTGGCCCAGCTGCGGCGCGAGGTCGCGGAGCTGCGCAGTGACCGCGCGGCCGGTCTGGGTGAGGCGCGGGATGAGCTGCAGACCCAGTTCACCGCCCTGGAGAGAAGCCTGCAGCGCCACACCACGGGCACCAGCCATAACACCGTCCGGCAGGTCGAGGCGATGTGGCAGCTTTTTCCCAAGGTGCCGCGGATCCGGGCGCAGATGCCGCCCTCGGGCGGTTTCCCCATGGAGGCCCGGACACTGCTGCACCTGTCCTCGGTGATCGAAGAGGTCCGCCCCAGAACCATCCTCGAGCTGGGCGGGGGGACCTCCACCATCTGGACGGGCTACCTCACCGAAGAGCTGGGCACACGCATCGTGTCCATAGACCACCTTGAGCAGTATCTGCACTCCACCTGGGATTACGTGCAGCGCCATGGCTTCGCAGATCGGACCGAATGCCGACTCGCGCCGCTGGAACCGGTCACCGTCGACGGTGAGGAGTACCCCTGGTACTCGTTGAGCGCCTTCTCAGACCTCGCCGATGTGGACCTGCTGGTGGTGGACGGCCCGCCCGAGTCCACCGGCGCCAAGGCCCGCTACCCGGCTCTGCCGCTGCTGCAGGATAAGCTGAGCGCCGGTGCCGTGGTCGTCCTCGATGACACCAACCGCCCCGATGAACGGGCGATCCTCGAGGACTGGGCGCGCATGCTTGCCGGCTACGCAGAAACCGACCAAGGACTGAGCAAGCTCGGAGTCCTCCGCCCGCAAGCATCAGGCGGCGCCGAGCGGCTGTGAAGGGTCGGCTGTGAATTCGTAAACTTCCCGGGCACCGCCGATTGAGCTTAGGATGCTATCTGTGACTTTAAATATCAGCGTGATCGGTACAGGCTATTTGGGCGCGACGCACGCGGCCTGCATGGCAGAGCTGGGCTTCGACGTGATCGGCGTCGACGTGGACCCGGAGAAGATCGACTCCCTCTCCCGCGGCGACCTTCCCTTCCACGAGCCCGGTCTGCCGGAGCTGATCCGCAAGCACGTCGACTCCGGCAGGCTGCGTTTCACCACCGATATGGGTGAGGTCGGCGCTTGGGCCGATGTGCACTTCATCGCCGTCGGCACCCCGCAGCTGCCCGGCGGCACCGGCGCGGACATGACCTACGTGGATGCGGCCACCACATCCCTGGCGCAGGCCATCACCAAGGACCGGGCGCTGATCGTGGGCAAATCCACGGTCCCGGTGGGCACCGCAGCCCGGCTCTATGACCTGGTCAAAGCTGAGAAGAACGACGACGTCGACCTCTCGCTGGCCTGGAACCCGGAGTTCCTTCGTGAGGGCTTCGCGGTGAAGGACACGGTGGAGCCGGACCGGCTGGTGGTCGGCACCCGGCATGAGGCCGATGAGCAGCTGCTGCGCGAGGTCTATGCCGAAGCCCTGGACCGCAGCACCCCCTGGGTCTCCACCGACTTTGAGACCGCCGAGCTGGTCAAGGTTGCTGCCAACGCGTTCTTGGCCACCAAGATCAGCTTCATCAATGCCTTCTCCGAGGTCACCGAGACCGTCGGCGGCGACATCGCCACCCTGGCTGACGCTATCGGCTTCGACGAGCGGATCGGGCGCAAATTCCTCAACGCCGGGGTCGGCTTCGGCGGCGGGTGCCTGCCCAAGGACATCCGCGCCCTGCAGACCCGGGTGGGCGAACTGGGCCTGGATCACACCATGCGGTTCTTGAACGAGATGGACCACATCAACCTGCGCCGGCGCGACCGGGTGATCTCGCTGGCCGAGGAGATCCTCGGCGGCGACTATGCCGGCACCGACGAGAACCACTCGGCGGTGGAGGGCAAAAGGATCGCCGTACTGGGGATCACCTTCAAACCCCTCTCCGACGACGTCCGGGACTCCCCGGGCCTGGATATCGCCGGCCGGCTCTACAACGCTGGGGCGGATGTCTCGGTCTATGATCCGCAGGGCAACGCCAACGCCGCCAAACGGTTCCCCCGGCTGGGCTACGTGGATTCGATGACCGAGGCGGCCCGCGGTGCCGATCTGGTGGTGCTGACCACCGAATGGAACGAGTTCAAACAGCTGGCACCGGCTGACCTGAACGAGGTGGTGGCCAAACGGCAGTTCATCGACGCCCGCAACGTGCTGCCGGCCCCGGAGTGGGAGCAGGCCGGGTGGACCATAGCCCAGCTGGGCCGGAAGTTCGACTGACGCGACGAAGAAGCGCAGCAGGCCATAGACCCTCCGACGACGGGCGGGGGGTCCCCGCCGCCGGAGGGCGTTTATGGGCGAGCACTGAAGCTCGCGGGCCACAAGCCATAGGGCCTGTGGGTCGCTCAGCGGGCGCTGAGGTCTCAGTAGGCTCCGGCACCGGTCACCATCGCCCAGGCTGTGCGCAGCACAATGCCGATGTCGGTTCCGGGCGACCAGTTCTCCACGTAGTAGAGATCTAGGCGCAGCGACTCTTCCCAGCTGAGGTCGGAACGGCCGTGGACCTGCCACAGCCCGGTGATGCCCGGTTTCACAATCAGTCGGCGATCGGCATGGTCGTCATAGGCCTCGGTCTCACTGGGCAGCGGCGGGCGGGGGCCTACCACGGACATGTCGCCGCGCAGCACATTGAGGAACTGCGGGAGCTCATCCAGGCTGAAGCGGCGCAGCACCCGGCCGACCCGGGTGACCCGGGGGTCGTTTCGCATTTTGAACAGCACCTCGTTGCCTTCGCTGTGGGCCAGCAGCTCAGTGCGGCGGACTTCGGCGTCCATCGACATGGAGCGGAACTTCAACATGGTGAATTTGCGGTGGTCCAGCCCCACCCGCTGCTGAGTGAACAGTGCTGGGCCCCGGTCGTCGAGTTTCACAGCTGCGCCGAGCAGCAGCAGCAGCGGGGCCATGACCAACAGAACGAACGCGGAGAATGCGATGTCGAAGCCGCGCTTGTAGGCAGCGGCGAAACCACGCAGCCGCGGCAGCTCCACGTGCACCATGGCCAGCCCACGAACCGACTCGCTGCGCAGCCGCCAGCCGGCCACATCGCAGAGGCCTGAGGCGGTGGCAAGCTCCACGTCCAGTTCCGCCAGTTCCCAGGCGAGGGCGCGAACGGCGCCAGCATCCAGCACATCAGATCCAGCCAGCACTACCAGGTCAGCTCCGGAGGTGAGGACCGCGTCGCGTGCCTGGGCCACGGCTGCCGCACCGCTCCGTACTCCGTTTCGCTTGCCGTGGTACTCGCGGCTCGGGCCGCTGGTGTTCCCGTCCCATGTGAGCACCTGCGCGACCACGTAGCCGGAGGCGCCGCCGCCGCGCAGCAGTTCCCGGTGCACACGCTCAGCCTTGGTCGTTTCCCCCAGCACCACTACATGACGCTTTCCCAGCGTGCCGTCGGGACGGCGCAGGTTTACCGTGTACCAGCTCAACCGCACAGCCAGCAGCCCCAGCAGTCCTGCTGGGATCGAAAGCAGAATGAATTCCCGGGCTGGCTCCCAATTGGTGAGCAGCCCCATCAGGGCACTTACTCCGAGCATTGCCGCGCCGCTGGTCACGGCCGGACGGGTCAGCGACTTCAGGTGTACGCCGCGGATGCGGTAGCCACCGGTGGCCACGAGCATGGCCAGCCATATCAGCATGACTACCGCCTTGCCGGCGGAATCCCAGGGACTCTGGGTCCCTGTGGCTTCGGTCACCACGCTCACAGCCGAAGCTGCTGCTGCCAGGACCAGCACATCGGCAGTCAGCAGCAACGCGGACTGCCGCAGCCTCCAGCGGCGGAATTGACCCGGGTCTGATGGTGGCAGACCGGCAGTGAGCTCCCCAGCGGAGACGTCGGAGGAAGGCAGTGTGCCGAAGGAGAACGCCGGGACGGGCTGTGCCGGGTATCTGAACCTGACTCGTTTGGGAACCGCCTGCTCGGACGTCTGCACCCGGAACACGTCGTGGGAGTCCAGACTCATGACGTTTCCTCCTGACGCCACCAGCGGCCCAGAATGAAGTCCATTTCATCGGGTTCGTACGGGTCCAATCCGCCGGAGGGGTAGGGGGTCAGCTCCCCGAACCACGGTTGCCCATCGACTTCGTAGAAGTCCACTCGCATGAAGCTGAACCCGGCGGCCAGGCGCTCGGCGTGGGCAATCATGGTCCTAAGGCTGGTAGGGGGAGGCGCGTCCAGCCATGCATCGGCACCATTGCGCATTTCTACCGGTCTGCCGTCAGGGGTGAAGAAGGTCTCTTGGAACACGTCGGTGTAGCGTCCGGCATCGCGTTCCAGGAGCCGGACCTTTCCGTGGAAGACGAAGAACTTGAAGTCCACCGGCACCACCCCGGTGGTGGTGGTCAGCCGTGGTTCGATGATGAGTTTATGCTCGGCCTTTCGGTAGGCCCATTCGCCGATGGCAGCACGGTCGTGGGTGCGCAGCCAGCCGCGGGTGGCCTGCTTCAGTTCCTCCCGGGTGGAGTGTCGGGAACCGAAGGAGACCAGCCCGCTGCGGTGGTTGGGTTTGATGACCCATTCCTCCGGCAGTACGGAGAGGTCGAGGCTGTCCACGTCGGTGCCCGACCACAGCGTGCCGGGGACCCGCAGGGTGGGACAGACGCTCTCGGCGTGGGCCTTCATAGCCATTTTGTCGCAGGTCCATGCCAGCTCCGCATCGCGTTCGTAGAGCATCCGGGCGGTGAGGTGTTCGGTGAAGCGCCTGGGGGTGCGGAAGTCTCCCCAGCGACCGAATGTTCTGCGGTACATCACCCCGCGCAGCAGCGGGTCCGGCACGGGTGCCAGCATTCGCCTCAGCATCTCATGCATCGGCATGGGCTTTCCTCTCTGCAAGTTGTTCGAAGGGATCGACGGTTGGAACACCGTGTTGGAGCACGCGCCGGGCCAGTATCCGGCCCGGGATGACTTGGGCGATGACCACCCCGCAGGTCAGTGAGATTGCTGGGGCGGCGGCACCGGCGCCGAGGGCTACGCCCAGCCCGGTCAGTGGCACCACCACCAGCAGCAGCATCATCGACATCACTGCTTGGCGTTTGAACCCCCAGACATCGGTGAGCAGGTTTTCTTGGACCAGATGGCCGGATTGAGCGATGAAGACTAGGCAGAAGCAGATCACCACCGGCCAGGGCAGCACCATTTCTCCACCGCTGACCAATCCTGACAGCGGTCTGGCGAAGACCAGGTAGCCTCCGGCAGCTCCCAGGCCCAGCAGCAGCAGCGCCGTGTTGGACTGACGCCACAGCCGCGAGTCCAGGCTGCGGGCGAAGCGTGGCCACAGCACTGCGGAACTCATGTAGAGGATCGAGTAGACCGGCATATAGAGCGAGAGTCCCAGGGCGTATTCGCTGACGATCTCCGGGGCGGCGACCTGAGCCAGGACAAAGCGGCCGTGCTGTTCGGCCAGCACGGTGCCCGCAGCGGCCAGCACTACCGGCAGCCCACCCCACAGGATGGTGCCCACCGGCACAGTGTAGGTATCGCCCCAGCCGAGGCGGCCCCAGCGTTTCAGCGCGGTTGCGGTGCAGACCGCTAAGAACACTGCTGAGCCCACCGGCAGGCCGGCTGCCAGCCACATCGGCGGCAGCCCCAATGCGGCGACTGTGGCAGCCACGCTCACATTGGCTATCCCCAGAATCAGCCCCAGCACCACCAGCAGGCTAGCGCGGTCCTGGCCGACGAGTATCCGTTCGGATAAGCCGAATGGAAGCCCCAGGAAGAACATCACCAGCACTGTGGAGGCCACCACGTCGAAGTCTGTGGCCAGCTCGGGAGGCAGGACGAACCACGAGGACCAGACTCCGGCAGCTCCGGCACATGCTGCACCGGTGGCACTGGCAATCCCCAGAGCGGCGAGCAGCGTGGCGGTGCGCCGGATCAGTGCCGCTGCGTGACGGCGCTCCTGCGGGGACTGCTCGGCGCGCGCCACAGCCCGGGTGACGGCGGCTCCCATCCCCAGATCGGCGAAGGGGAGGGCGAGCTGCAGCTGGGCGACCATGGTGATGAGTCCGAACGCGGCCACTCCCGCGGACTGGAACGTGATCGCCGCGGTGAGCAGGGCTAACCCGGCAGAGACCGGCAGCACGCAGAGCCGCAGCCCAGCGGTGCGCAGCAGTGGTTTTGCCCAGTCAGACATGTCGGCCTCCGGCCCGCAGAATCCCGCTTGCTCCCACCAGCAGGGCTGTGGGGTGGGCTCCATTGCGCAGGCCCTCGATCAGGGCGCCGAGGCCGCTGGCCCAGGCCTTGGATTCGAAGGCGCCGCGAGCGATGACGGAGGCAGTGAAATCAGCTGCCGGTTGGGCAGAGACTTGTCGCTGGAGTCCATGCAGCCAGGTTCTGCTGGCTCGCCAGTCCGGCTTCCGGGAGATAGAGCCTGGGCTGCCTTGGGCCACTTTGACCAGCACCTCTGGTCGCTGCAGGACGGTGATGCCGGCGGCCTGAAGGCGGATCAGCCAGTCCCAGTCCTGGTGCCGGGGCAGCTCTTCCGCCCACGGGGTCGCCAGGGCCGCCTCCCGAGAGCAGAGCAGAGTCGAGGTCTGGATGAAGTGCTGTCGCAGCTGTACCGAAGACCTGTCCATCACATAGTCGGCCAGCGAGCCCAGTGCCGGGCCGTAGAGCCGTTCCGGCACCACACGGCTGCTGGTGCCGACCAACATTGCCCGGGAGGAGACGGCCGTCTCCGCGTCGGCCTCGCGCAGCTGCAGCTGGGTCTTGTCGGTGACCCACTCATCGTCGTCATCGAGGAAGGCGACGTACTGCGTCTCAGCGAACTGCACCCCCAGGTTGCGGGCAGCAGCAGCGCCGCAGCGTCCGGCAGTCCGCACGATGGAGCAGTGCAGGCCCTCGAGCCGGCGGGTGAGGTAGGTGAAGCTGTCGGGGTCATCCAGGACCACCAGAATTTCTGCAACGGCACTCTGCCGCAGGGCGGAGGCGACGGCGCGGCGCACACTGGGCCGTCCGGTGGTAGGGATGATTGCGGTGACAGGTGCCCGGCTCATGCGCTCCTCCGCATCAGTGTGGAGGCTAGTTGGAAGGGCTCCACCAGGTAGCGCCCGGCGAGCCGGCGCGGGTCTGAGGCGAGCCGCCAGGCCCATTCGAATCCTGTGCGGCCCAGCCAGCGCGGGGCCAGTGATTGTGTGCCGGAGACCTGGTCCAGCGCTCCGCCGACGGCGGCGGTCACCGGCACATCTGTGACGTCCCTCAGGTATGCGGCGATCCGCTCCTGAAGCGGCATGCCCATCCCGATGAGCAGCAGCTGGGGATCGATCGTGCGGATCTGAGCTGCGACGACGGGAAGGTCGGTATCGTGCCAAGGGTCGCCGGGGATGCCCACCACCTGGGCCGCTGAGCTGCGTGTGAACGCGTGGACCGCCGCGTTGTTGGCCGCTTCGGTGCCGCCCAGCAGCACGATTCGTTCGATGCCCGGCAGTGCGGCGGCCGAGCGAACCCAATCGGTGGATCCAACTCGGTGGAGCGTGCTCAGCGGCGCTCGCCGCTGACGCAGCCGGCCGATGGACAGTGCGGCCAATATCGGCATTCCGTCGACCAGGATCACTTCGGCCTCGTGGCAGCGCTGCCGGAATTCGTCGTTGGTGTGGAAGAGGTGGGTCGAGTGCAGGTTGTGGGCAAGAATTGTCAGCTTCTCTGCGTGCGCTGTCGCGTGGCGTATCTGGTCGAGCACCTCGGAGGTGGTCAGTGGTGTGACCGAGACGTTGAGCATCGGTACGTGTGTCTTGGTCAGATTCATGGTGTTCTTCCTCGGTCAGCCATGTGTCGGGGCACGTGGATTCTTTGCATAGCGAGCGCCGGTTGGCTTCCGGTGGAGCCTCCCAGCAGAATCGCCAGTAGGATCGGCAGGGCAACGTAGGGGTTATTCAGTCCGCTGACCGAGAGTCCGTTGGTCACCGCGATGGCGCTTAGGGTCAGAGTCAGCGTCCAGGAGGTGCCGGCGCGGCGCAGCAGGAGCACCGGCAGCAGGAGCACCAGCACCATTCCCAGGAGCCCGGCGTCGAATATGAGCCGCATGGCGAAGGCGTGCAGGATCACCGAATAGCAGGCTCCGCCTGCTGAAAAGAGCTGCTCGTAGAAGGCTAAGTCTGTGCAGGTGGCAGCGCTCAGCGGCGTCATGGGTGGGGTGCCAGTCACCCAGGTGCCCAGTGTCCAGTCCTGGGTCTCGCGTAGGAACAGGTCGAAGAACCGCACGCGGTCGATGACCTCGGACTCGGCGGAGCGATCCTGGAAGATGGCGAAGGAGAGCAGCGCGACGGCCGCGGGCACTGTGACAGAGATGAACCGCAGGAACGGGTCACGCAAGTCTGCGATGATGATCGCGTAGATGACCAAGAACAGATAAGCCACGGCACCGCTGCGCGATCCGGCCAGAATGGTCAGCGCCCCCAACAGCGCCACGAGAAGGAACCGGTGGCGACCGGCGTCGCGGTAGATTATCGCGGTCAGCCCACTGAACAGGGCAAGCTCGAAATTGTTCTCCAGGAACAGTCCGGGGCGCTGATCGGGGCCAAACAGCAGCAGTGTCAGCACCGCCTTGGCGGTGGCTAGGCTCACCAGCCACCAGCTTAGCCACACTAAAAGCCGCTTGTGAGTCCATTGCATGCCGACGGCCATGGCGAAGACCAGCAGGTAGAGCATCCAGCGGTAGGCCTGCAGGAAGTCGGCTGCTGGGGCCTGAGCAATCCAGGCGGTCAGGATGGTGACAGTGGCATAGAGCCCCACCAGCCCGACGATCATCGGTGCGCGGAGGGTGGAGCGCCACAGGGTGGTGAGCAGAAAGGCGATGATCCAACCGTCCAGCAGCACCGTGACTGGCAGTGGAGAGAACTCACCGACATGGGCTGCGCTGACCAGTGCCATGGCCGCCAGACCCATGACCAGCCCCCACTGCAGCGATGCGGGTACCCGTGTCATCGCGTCACCAGCTCGCTGCCTGCCGGCGTCCACCGGAAAAGTCCCCGGGCTGATAGGCATCAGGGCCGCTGTTGGGCTGCAGCAGCAGTACCCCCACTGAAGTGTGCGCGTAACCGCGCAGGCGTTCAACGGTGGCCAGCAGCTGTCCCCGGTCAGTGGACCCAGCCTCAGCCACCACAACAGTGGCCTGGACCAGTTGGCCAGCTTTAAGGATCTCGGTGCCGGCGGGCACTGGCGGAGCATCAATAATGAGAAGCTCATAGGTTCTGGCTAGGTCGGAGAGAGCTTGCTCCCAGTTGGTCCCAGGATCGTGGTGTGCTGGTGAGTTTCCGGCCGGCAGCACGTCGAAGGAACCCGGCCGGCAGACCAGTACCTGGTCCGTCGTCGTCGATCCGGCCAACACATCTGTCAGGCCGGGCCGAGAGCCTAAGTCGAGCCGGCGGGACGTTCGACTATGCGGCGCATCAGCGTCGACGACGACGGTCCGGCGCCCGGCGGCCACCGAAGCTGCGGCCAAATCCAGGACCGCTGCACTTGCCTCTTTGCCGTTGACCGGATTGGTGAGGAGGAGCACCTGCCCCTGCTCAGTGCGGGTGAAGCGCAGATGAGCTTCCAGTGCGGCGAAGGCCTCGCGGCGGTGGACTGCTGCCACCCGAGACCGGCGCTGATTCTTGACCTCGTGGGGTGCGGTGATCACTGGCAAGTCGGTGATATCGGAAACTTCGACAGGGCGGTGGATGCGGGTATCCAGACTGTGGCGCAGCAGCACCGAACCGATGCCGACGACCAGCCCCCCGGCTGCGCCCAAACCGAGGTGCGTCAGCAGGCCCGGCCCCGAAGGGTTCTCGGGGATACTGACTGTCTCGAGCAGTGAGAGTGTGACCAGCCCCTCAGGGGATCCTTCAATCTCTTCCAGGGCCCCGGAGAGTTCGGTGAGACTTTCCGAGACAGCGTCCACCAATTGTGCAGCGTGCTGGGGAGAAGCAGATTCAGCGGTAATCTCGAGCAACGAGGTGCCCGGAATAACCTGAGCATTAATCTGCTCTCCGAGGGCCGCGTTGGTGAGGGGCGAATCCACCGCATCAAGTACGGGGTTGAGTACCGCTGGGCTGTTGACTAGTTCTGCATACGTCACTGCCCGCTGCTCGGAAACTGAGGTGGCCGTCTGAAGATCAGCGACTTCGTCGCCGGCGGTTGTGGAAATGAAGATGGTTGAGCTTGCTTCATAGGTCCGGGGCTGGAACTGATAAATTGCCCCGCCGATTAGAATCCCGACGAGCAGCAGAACGGGAAGAAGGCTGCCGTGCCGTCGAAGGAGAACTATGATATAAGGCGTGGTCACTACGACACCGCCCGAGTTTTTGCGCACAAAAGTGCATCGTTGTGTCCCATTTAACCCCCCTGGTTAAATATTTAAAATGGTGCTCTCGATGGCACTGATTCAAAGATAATACTTAATAGGAGGGTGGAATATACACAGTTATACGCGACTTTAATGTTCGGTCTAGTTGATAGGCGCAGCCAATCCTCGACCAGTCTGGTTACTCTCGGCACACAAGCTGTGTGCACACTAGGCAATTGCCGCAACGATGCAGAGTAGACATACACATTTTTCGCATCGTCCTGTTTCTGTGCAGGACCGAGGAGAGGCGAGCATTGGTATCTGCAGCTGTGCTGTCTAGAGGCAGGACCTGGCCGTCAGTAGGTTCAAGAAGGGGAGCTCGAGGCCATTGTCAAAGCCGAAACGGGCAAGCAGCCCGCTTTCAGCACTGGTTCGTCGGCTCGTGGCTGCACGAGTAGTTGGAAGCTGGGCAGCAGGAGTACGAGATGGCTGTGTTGGACGCCGACCTCACCGGTGACGCCTTGCTGGAGGTGCGGACAGACGTGCGCACCGCCGGGACCAGTATGCCCGCACCGCTGAGGTTCTCAGCGAGCGCGGCCCGTAATTACCCGGTGCTCCGGTTCGCCCGGCGGTTCTGGCCAAAAAGTTCCCAACCCAATCCTGTGAAGCACGGCCCCGACGTCGCCTCAGAGAACTTGATGTCATTATGGCCGCTGTTCCACTCAAGCACTTGGACCGAACCGTCGCGAGCAACAGTCAGATCCCATCCGATAATCGGGACCACTGGGATTCGCCGGTGCAGCCGTTCCACTGCCTCGCGGCACGCTGCGTAGTTCGGCACTTCGTTGCCTGCGAAGACGAAGCCGGAGTCGGGGTGCCGGTCGACCTCGAGCCAGTCCATCATGAATCCGAACGGACTGAAGGCGCCTGTAGCAGAATTGAGAGGGACGATGATCTCTGAATCGCCAGATACGTACTCGTCCGTGTCGCGACCAAACCGCATGAATGCGGCCCTGACCGTTATTCGCCCATCGGGCTCGACAACGCTTGTCATCCGCAGTGTACTCACCGAGCGGGCGGCGACCTCGGCGAAGACCTCGTGTTGGTCGATGAAGGGCTGAACGACACCGTCGGCTAGGGCATCAGCGACCTGCGTGAACCTGTCTCGATCGAGAATCTGCACGCCTCTGCCCTGATCGCTCCCGTCAGCTTTGAAAGCCACTCGCTCACATCCGGCAAACACGAGGTCAGTAAATGCTTCCAATGACGTGACCGGTTCCAGTGACGCGTTGAACAGCCGGCCCCCGACCACGTACCCGGCGTCGGGTATTTCATTCTCGTCTCCAAAGATGCGCGCGGTGATCGACCGCGTGTCAGAGAGTCCGCCATACCGGCCTTCGATCGCCGGAAGGACCACCGCCATGTAGTAGTTGTCGGGGATCCAGCCCTCGCGGAACTCACCGGCTATCGCGCTGTAGACGTACAGCCACGGCGCAAATCTTTTGGAACCGAGCACATCGACGGCGTAGCTGTCAGCTCGTGCCTTGAGATGCCCCGGAAGCGGGCCTTTCGCGGATTCGATCGATTTGAGCACTTTCGCAGCCTTGCGGCCGTTCAATCGGGCGCGGACTCGCATCCGCAGATCGTCCTCGGCTCGCTCTATCGTGTCCAAGTTCACGCGAACTTTCATGCCTACCCCTCTGAAGTCATGTGCTGTGAGCCTATCAGGAGGGCTCTGTCTTAGGGTGTTCACGGCGTGAGTGCGTTGGAGAGCTGTAGACGGATGAGGGTGCCCTGGGATCGGGTCGGTACCAGGGCGTTCGCCGGCACAGAGCACGGTCACCAGGAGGCCTCCGAGGGGCTGCGAGGGTCAGTCTGCGCTCAGCAGGTCCAGGGAGATCAGCTCCACCCGGTTCTCGCACCCGAACCGCTGCAGCAGTGCCGAGATGGCCGCCTCCACAGTGCGTGGGGACAGATTCAGCCGCCGGGCGATGGCTTGGGTGGAGCGTCCTTGGAGCAGACCAGCGACGACGGCGCGCTCGCGGTCGTCCAGCTCAAGATCCTCGAAGCTCTCCAGCAGTTCGGAGCGTTCTGTGGCCTGCTGCCGCAGCGTCAGCACTGTGCGCACGGTCTCTACCCGGACGCTGCGCTCCATTTGGGCCCGCCGGGTCCACCGGGCGGCGATGATGGACAGCCCGAAGAAGGGGGCTCCTGCGGTGATCAGCGTCTGGGCTGCCTGAAGCGCTTCGCGGTCGGTGAGGTCTAACAGGTTGGTGGCCAGCAGGTGAACCATGCGGGTGCGGCCGGGCTGCTGGGCCCAGACAGCTGTCAGGGCCTGCTTGGCGGCGTCGGGGTTTCCGCCCAGCATGGACAGCAGCAGAATCTGCTGCTCCTGGTTCCACTCCTCGGCGTCGCTGGCTTCCCTTCCCAGCTGGGCAAGGGCTGCTGCGACCTCGTGGCGCGGCGGACCGCTGCCGATCAGCGCGAACCCCTGGCTCAGCAGACGCACCCAGGGAAGCCCGGGGGCGGATTTGGGCAGGATGCGGGTGCGGTGATCGTGGTGAGCGGCCGCTGAGAGTTCTGGGTCGACGTAGGAGGCGGTGGCCGCCACCAGCGAGGAGCCGAAGCGTTCCAAGCCGTAGGTGTCGGCGACCTCGAAGGCGGCCAGTGCGGAGACGGCGTGAGCGTGGGCGGTGACCATTCTGTCGTGCTGCATGGAGACGATCGAGGTCACCAGGTCGGCCACTCCGGCCAGCATCGGGCTGGTCACCGGTTTGCGGCTCCAGGCCTGCAGGTCTACCCGCAGCAGGTCGGTGTGCCAGTCGTGACCCATGGAGATCAGCAGCAGCACCGCGGCTGCAGCGTCCTCCACGTCGGGGTGGCCGCCTTCGCGGATCAGGTCATCCAGCAGCGAGGCCAGCAGCAGCCGGCCCAGATTGGGGTGCTGGCGCAGCCCTAGACGCGTGGCGAGCCAGAGCTGGGCGCAGATCGCTTCGTCCCACACCCCGGAGGCCCGCGCGGTGACCAGTTCGCGCAGCCACGTTTCCGGGTCTTCCTCCACCGGCAGGTTCAGCACACGTTCTAGGTGGTGGGCGTGGCCCGCTTCTCCGCTGGCCAGCAGGCCCGCAAGCAGCGGTTCGGCACGTTCGGGGTGAAAGATCTGCAGCCGTCGGGCGAGAATGATGCCCTGGCGCTGGGCTTCGGCCTCTGGGGATCCGGGGCGGGGCTCCTCAGTGAGGCTGGTGATCAGCTGCTCCAACTGGGCCACGGCCTGGCCCACATGTCCCAGGGCCAGTTCGGCCCGTGCCCAGGCCGCCCGCAGGGTCGGGGTAATTTCCTCCGCGGCTGCGACGATGTCGGCGACATGGTGATACCAGCTGCGGACGATGCACAGTCTGCTGGCCTGCTCTGCCACGGCGGCGTCGAGCTGCTCGCCCGCCAGGGCGGCCCACCAGGTCAGGGCGGCCTGGGAGGCCGGCCCGCCGTCGGCAGCAGGGATATGTTGGCCGATTTTGTACCACAGCCGGGTCAGTTCAGTGGTACCCAGGCGGACCCGCAGGGCGTAGGCGATCGCCTCGGGCAGCAGCTTCAGGTCGAGATAGCCCTGCTGTTGAACCAGGTCGGCGGCAAGAATGGCCTGACGGCGCAGGCTGAGCACCACGTCCTCGCCGAAGTGTGCGCAGGCCCACCGCTCCGGCAGGCTGCCGGCGCCGGCGAGCACGATCAGCAGTTCCTGCTCCTGGTCGGTGAGCCCGGAGAGCAGTTCTGCGCTGTGCTGAGCCAGTGCCTGGTGCACCGGGGTCTCATCGGTTGCCCACATCCAGATTCGTCCGTCCCGGTGTAGGACTCCGCTGGTTTCCGCCGCGGTGAGGATGCGCTCGATCAGCACCCGGTGGCCGCCGCTCAGGGCGGAGATGCGCTGCCGGGCCGCAGCAGAGACCGCTCCGCCCAGACGGCGCTGCAGGGCGCTCGCCATCAGCGGCTCAGTCACCGCTTCCGGGCTCAGCTCGGTCAGGCGCCCGGTCTCCTCCAGCGCCCGCAGAAACTCCGGTATATGCGTCTGGGTCGGCAGCAGCACCACCAGGCGCAGCAGGCCCTGGCGGGTCAGCTGAAGCAGTGTCTGCTCACCAGAGGTGTCGAGGTGCTCGGCTGATTCCAGCACCACCAGCGGCAGCCGGTCCTCGCGCTGGCCGGCATCCTTCGCCCACCGTCGCAGGTGATCGCCCACCGCCTCCGGTGGTGGGGCTTCTGCGACGATGCCTTCGGCCAGCAGGGCCACGATCAGCGGACAGTCGTTGGCCCCTCCTGTGATGGCCCCGTCGATGTGCAGCACGGTGGTTTCCTGGCCCAGTTTCTCCAGCACCTGATCGGCATCCCAGAGTCCGGGCAGCGTCAGGGCTGCGCTGTGTGTCCGCGTCACCTCCAGCACCGCCTGGGCCAGGTCTGCCGCGACGTCGTGGCCGGACCACGCAACTGTGTGGGCAGGCCTCCTCATCGGCTGGCCTGCCGTTGGGCCAGACGCGCGCGCAGCTGCATCCGGGAGCTGACGTCGAGTTTGCGGTAGATGTTGCGCACATGGGTGTGGACGGTCCGCACGGAGATGTGCAGGTCTGTGGCGACGTCGGCGGCGCCGGCGCCGGCCATCAGGTGCTTGGCGATCTCACCCTCCCGCGCCGAGAGCAGCTCGATGGAGGCGGCCTCGATCAGTTCCTGGCGGTCGGCGGCTGGTGGCTGTGGTGCGGAGCAGAACCGCAGCCCGGGACGGCCCGGGACCGGCTGGCCCAGGACGCGTTCGCGGGACTGCCGGTCGGCCAAAAGTTCCGCAGCGGCCAAGACTTCCGCTTTGACCTGGGCCCGACGCGCATAGTCGATGGTCACCTGCAGCAGCTGTGCGGGCATCTCCGCGCCTCGGCGCAGCAGCAGGCAGCGCAGCGCGGTGCGCCGCATTCCCGGCACCTGGTAGCTGCGTTGGAACACCTCTTCGATGGTGTCGGCCAGTTCGCTCAGCGGAGCCCGCAGCAGCCAGCCCAGCAGCACGACCGAGTCGATGGTGGCATCGCGGAAGGTGCTGCTCAGGCCCAGGGGCAGCAGCTCGGGGGGTCCATCGAGTTCTGCTGAACGGCTTCCGGCGATCGACTGATCCATGGCCTCCATGAACCGCCGGGAGAGCGCACCGATCGGCAGTCCCGCCTCAAACTGGTTCCAGAGGTCCTGGGTCTGCTGGCGCAGCTGCTCGGTCTCCACACCGCAGACCAGGTCCTGCAAGAGGCGCTGTCCCTGAAGCGTCAGCGCGTAGAAGAGCCGGCGCTCCGGAGACTCGCCGTCGAACCAGCCTTGTGGGAATAGCTCGGCCCCGGGGTCGTTGAAGATCCGCGACATGCCCAGCCGTTCAATCACCCAGCCAGCCGCCAGGATCGGCAGCTGCGCCAGTGGGGTGGCGGTGGCGGCCCGCCACGAGGCATCGGCACGCTCGCTCTGGTCAGCCAGGGCAGCGGCATAGGCGTCCAGTGCGGCCCGGGAGGCGCGGATGAGCAGGTCGACGTCGACGAGGCTCTCATCACCCGCAGACGGGACCTCGACAGTGGGGGTGGGGACAGCGGCGGGGGAGACGGGCGTGTCGACGGGCGCAGCGGGGAACGCTTCGATGTACTGCTGGGGCTGGTAGTCGTCGAACACGTGCAGCCGGGCGCTGAGCTCCGCCAGGCTGGTGTCCTCCGGGTCGGGGGAGGACCGCAGGGCGCCGCGGATGAAGCTGCGCAGGGTGGCCGCTTGTGGATCCTCGATGCCCTCCAGGGTGTGCAGCGCCGTGCGGGGTGCCCCGGAGACTGCCTGCACACTCGCGGTGAGGCAGATCCGGCGGGGGTCATGCTCGGCCAGTCCGGCGGCTAAGAACCGTGCCTGCTCCAACAGTCCGCGATCCAGATGAGCGGCAGCTGCCTGCATGATCGTGGTGTCGGAGGGTGTCTCCGCCGTGGCCGCCTGGTGCAGTGCACGGCTGGGGCTCGGCCCTGTTTTGGTCGTCGGCCCTGTTTTGGTCGTCGGCCCTGTGTTGGCGGGCGCGGTGGTGTTGGTCGGTCGCGCGGTGTTGGGCAGCGATGCTGGGCTGTTGGCAGCCGCCGGGTTGGTGGCCCCGGCGGAGAGCACCAGGGGGTGGCGCAGGATGGGTCGGTTCAGGTGGACGTAGCCGCCGGTGATCACCAGCAGCCCCGCCTCGGCCATCCAGAAGAGGGCGTCGCGGGTGTCCGCGTCGTAGGTGAACTCCCGCAGGGCGGTGCGCTCGCCCACCGCCACCCGGCGCAGCAGCTCCACCGCCGCGGTCCCCAGGTCTTGGCGCAGCCGGGCGAGCATCTCTGCGGCGGTGAGCCGGTCCATCCAGGCTGGTGGGTGGGACATCGCGCTGACGCTGCCGCGGATGCTGATCCACCCCTCATTGAGTCCCACCTGCGCGGCGGTGCGCAGACCCCCGGCCGCACCGGAGGTGATGGCCCACAGGTAGTCGCCCAGAGTCGAAGTCGGGGCTGCCCCCAGCACCTCGTGCAGCAGACTGCGGAACTCGGCCTCGGAGAGCTCAGCCAGCTCCACAGTGAGCCCGCGCGGGCCCTGCATCGGCCTGCTGTAGCGGAAGCTCAGCCGGGTTTGGGAGGCGCAGGTCATGATCACCCCGGCCCGCTGCTCACGCAGCAGCACGTCGACGACGGCCGAGGAGTCCTGGTCCAGCAGTTCCACAGTGCCGATGGACAGCAGCAGCGGCTGCTCGTCCGGGGAGGAGGCCCTCGCCTCGGCCAGCAGCTGTTGGGCGGCCTCATAGGGGGAGGCGGCCGGCATCTCGTCGAGGATGGTCAGCCGGCGCTGCAGGACGCGCCCGGCCACTGGCGCGGTGCGGCAGGGGACAAGGTGGGCGCCCACACGTTCGGCCACCTGGTTGATCAGGGAGGTGGCTTCGGAGTCGTAGGGGGCGGTGAGCAGCACAAGCGGAGAGCGCACATGGGCAAGATGCTCCATGATCCGATTCGCAACATCCGCTCTGGGCATGCGCTTCCCCCGGCCAGCCTCAACAGGATCCGAAGGGTATCCATCAGCGGCACGCCCCCCGGCCTGAACGCAAAAACATCAATTAACTGATAGTACGCTGATCATAGGCTCTATGCCTAGGGGTATGGGCACAGAAGCACCCGTGATGTGGTCGGGCGCGTAGCACTGCGCCACCTGGCCTATGGGTACAAGGCGCCCACCGCAATGCTGGCCCAGGCGCTGGAGATCCTGGCTGAAGCATCCCAGGACTACGCCGCGGCGCCGCTGGGGTTCCGGCACAGCTGGGAAACCATAGCTGCTGGTCACTCGCAGCGTCGTCGCTTCGTCTCAGCCGAGGCCGAGCAGGTGGAGATTCACCTGCACCGGGGGGGCTGGTCACGGTGTCGTGCTCGACCCTGCTGCTCCGCTGACTTCTGATCTATGCCGCCTGCACCGGACGGATTGCTTCGATCTCTTCCCCATGGAGAGCCTTTTCCTCTTCCAGGTCGTAATGGGCCTGCGCGTTGATCCAGAAGCGCTCGCTCATACTGAAGTATCGGGACAATCGAACCGCAGTGGCTGGGGTAATGCCGCGCTTACCGTGAACTATGGCGTTGATGCGGGCAGGGTCGACACCAATGTCTTTGGCTAGCCGGTACTGGGAGATGCCCATGGGCTTGAGGAACTCTTCTAGCAGAATCTCGCCGGGATGTGCGTGGTGGGTGTGGCTCACAGCTGGCTCCTTTCTCAGTGATAATCGGTAATCTCGACCTCGGACGCCCCTGAAGGGGTCCAGATGAAACAGATTCTCCACTGACGGTTGATTCGAATGCTGTGTTGCCCGTGTCGGTCACCAGTGAGAGCCTCGAGGTGATTCGACGGTGGGATACGAAGATCATTGAGGTTCTCCGCGTACTCGATCATGTCGAGCTTCCGAATAGCGACCTTGAGGATGCGTGGGTCGAGTTTTTTATGCTTTCCGGTTTTCCAGACCTGTCGGGTGACAGGGTCTCTGAAAGAGTGGATCACAAGACCAATAATAGCGCGCAGCGCTAATAGCGTCAAGCGCGTAACTGTTCAGGCCGGCGAGGTTGAACTGCTCTGAGCTAGGGAGAGAACCTGACGACCTACGACGCGGCCTACATCGCCTTAGCTGAGATGCTCGATCTGGTCTTGGTGACCTCGGACGCTCGGTTATCCAGTGCCCCGGGCATTCAATGGGACGTGGAACTGCTCACGGGCTAGAATTCCTCATGGCGCCTGCGCCGCAAATTGATGAGGTCCAACACCACTGTGAGGTCTATCCCGATGTCCAGTCCCACTGCCGAAGCGGTTTCCCGCCTGGCGGCCGATACTGCGGCCAAGTACAGCACTGACACCATCGTGCTGCTGGGCAAGGGGCCCTCAGCCGATCAGGTGCATTCCAGGGTGTTCAGCGACGCGGTGGTCATCGGGGTCAACGACGCCGAACGCATCCACCCCACCGACATCACCATCTTCTATGAGGACTGGGTGGGGGAGTCGGTCGCCGAGGATGGGCTGCGCTCGGCGGCCTATGTGACCTCCACCAGCTTTGACGCGCCGGACCGACAGGTGGTGCGGCTGCCGTTCAGGCCCATCGCCAACGACGCCGAAGACCAGGTGCTGCTGCGCTTCCAGGACCGCAGCGAGGTCGCCATCGAAGAGGCCATGTTCCTCACCGCCTTGGAGATCGCCCGCGCGGTGGCCGACCACCGCGGCCGGGTCCAGCAGGTCTACATGGTCGGTTTCGACTTCACCCCCGAGGCCGGTGAGGCCCGGGCCGCCTCCTCGCAGTACAGCCCGGAGCTGTCCTCGCGCCGGCGGGCGGGCATCGAGCTGCAGGAGTTCATCCTGCAGAACGCGCTGTACACGCTGAAGGACACCAACTTAGATGTCCAGCACGTGGGCACCTTGGCCTACTCCGATCTGACCACTGACCTGCTCAACGAGAAGTTCCACGTGGAGGTCAAGGAACCGATCGCCCCCCAGCCGGTGGATGACGACGACGTCGAGGTCCCCCCCGTGGAAGTCACCGCGGAGATCACGACCAACCACTTCGGTGACCTGGACCGGCTGGAGAAGCTGGTCCACGCCGCCCAGGCGGCCGGTGCGGACTGGGTCAAGGTCCAAAAGCGCGACGTCGACACCTTCTACACCTCGCAGCAGCTGGCCTCACCCTATAAGTCGCCCTTCGGCAGCACGTTCGGCGACTACCGCCGCCAGCTGGAGCTGGACAAGGAGGGCTTCCTGTTCCTGGATGAGCTGACCAAGGACCTGGGGATCAGGTGGTTCGCCTCGGTGCTGGACAAGCCGTCGTTCGAGTGGATGACCGGGGAACTCGACGTGCCGCTGGTGAAGCTGCCCTCCACTATTTCGGAGAAGCGGGACTACCTGAGCTATGTGGCGGAGAACTACACCGGCTCGGTGGTGATCTCCACCGGCATGACCGATACCGCCTACGAGCACTGGCTGCTTCAGACCTTCACCGAGCAGGAAGCGCTGTATCTGCTGCACTGCAACTCCGCCTACCCCACCCCGGACGAGCACACCAACATCGGGGTGGTCCGGCACTACGCCCAGCTGGCTGCCCAGCAGAACGGCAAGCCCGGTCCCCGGATTGTGCCGGGTTACTCCAGTCACGACTACGGGTGGATGGCCTCCGCGTTGGCGGTGGCTGCGGGTGCTCAGATGGTGGAGAAGCATGTGAAGCTCGGCAACACCGAGTGGGCCCACTTCGACGCCGTCGCCGTGGATCTGACCACTGATGCCTTCACCCAATACGTCGACGCCGTCCGCCGCGCCCAACTGCACGTGGGCTCATCCCAGAAGAAGATCACCGCTTCGGAGCATCACAAGTACTAGCAAGAACGCTAAATTCAACATGGCTCAAAATTTGCATCAGCGAAACACTAGCCTCAAGCGTTGCACGAACCTAGGACTTGGTGCGCCACCCACTCAGTACAATAGAGTTGCCAAAACAGATTCCACTCGAAGGTGCATAATGCTTCATAAGACACTAACCTGCAACCTCGCGAAAGTTGCCCTGATGGACTCACCCTCCGGCACCGAAGGAAATTGAATGTGCCGACGACTACCATTATCAAAGCGCGGGACTATGTGGGGGCAAAGGAGCGTCTCCGAGCCCAATTGCTCGCTTAAGGGAGAATGCATACACCGCCCCCGGTTTTTGCGACAGCAGCGGCTATGGTGTTGTAAGCGGCATAGAGAGACAGGCCTCGAATGCCTAGGTCGCATCCAACGGCCTACAGAAACGCATTATTCTGATCTAGATGAACATGAATTTTACGCAAATAGCCCCTCTCGCCGAAAGCTCTGTAGGAGCCCGAACACATGACGTCGACCAACGCCGGCAAGCAGAGCCAAGACATTTCTGCAAAGGCAGAACAATGTAAATTACTCGAAGAAGAGAATGCGATAGCTATACGTCAACTTCATGACGTTCAACAGGATCTGGAAACTCGCTTAACCGAATACAAACGTCAATATTCTAAAATTAAATGGCTCCGCAAAGAGCGCGAATCATCGACTAAGAAGATAGCGGATATAGAAAAAAAACTCGACGAACTTCGGCGGGATAATAGCGAACTCCGAGATGCTTTAGATGAGCAGATCAAAGAAAAAAATGATGTCCTCCAAAAAATGCTGGCCTATTCATCTAAAGTGAATTGGCTGCGTGCGGTAGCAAGCAAGCATCGGAGAAGGACGCGCGAACTTCGTTACGAGTTGCGCAAGAAGCACACATTGCTTCAGGACCTTAGGATTAGCCACCGAGAGTCGGTGGTCGAACTGGAGCTTGCCCGGAACCAAATTAGACATCTCGAATACCGCCGATTATCAAGATACACAAAGCTTTTTAGGATAATTAGGGAAAGGTTTCACCAGCGTCGGAGCTCCGTGGCCGACGACCTAGGTGGAGAGGGATCCTGAGGGAGAGATGGAAAACAGTTTAGTGCAGCAAGCCCGAAAGCAGCTTGATAGAGGAGAATACTCTGAAGCATTAAAAACGTATCTACTTCTTGAAAACGAACATAATACTGGCCTCTTTAGAGGAAATATCACACTTTGTCGCGAGCGCCTGCGGCGAGCGGATTCGGCCAGGAGGTCAGTCGGGGACCCCGTGCCAATCCAAGACATTTATCGCACCGTGGCCGCGGGGGAGGCACAGAACCCGCGCGTGACCCGTGGCCCGTTAGTAAGCGTCATCGTTACGGCGCACAACACGGAGAAGTATATTGAAAGTTCCCTTGAATCACTCAAAGCACAAACTTATCAGGATTTAGAGATAATAGTTGTCAGCGATGCAAGTACGGATTGTACTGACACTATACTCGAGCGAGTACGTAGAGCAACTAGCGGCATCAAGGTTTACCGGCTTGCAGCTAATCTTGGAACGTACTATGCGAAAAATTTCGGTATACGAATGTCATCCGGGGAGTACATATTCTTTCAGGATAGCGACGACGTGTCACATCACGACCGTATTGCGTACGGTATGGGGGCTTTTCTCTCCAATCCAGGTATCAGGGTTGTGAGAAGTCAGTACTCGCGAGTAGACCCCACGGAGGGTTTGGTCGTTAGAATCAACGGCGTAGTTTCAAAATTAGGACTAATCACGCTGGGCATACGACGCGAAATATTCGATGAAGTTGGACTCTTTAACTGTACAACTAAAGCGTCGGATGATGAAATGTTTAACCGCCTTAAAGCAAAATACGATCGGGCTTCCATTCGCGACGTCAAGCTCCCTTTATATTATAATACCATGCGCGAGGGATCTTTATTCGCAGACATGGTGAAGTGGGATGGATCGCATAGCATTGATCAAAACCCTTCCCCCTCTAGGGCAGAGTACGCCAGGACATTCTCCGAGTTGCACACCGACGTAGCTCCCGAGAGCCTTCCGGAGGTGTTCTCTTTCCCGCGGGTGCGGGACGCGCTTCCCGTGCCGTGCGATATGACAAAGCTGCCAAACCCCGAAATTCCTGTAGTGGTCAACGTATGCTCGATACCGAGCAGAGCCCGCAGTCTCCGGACAGTTGTAGAGTCGTTAGCGCCACAGTGTGACCGGATATGCGTTTATCTCGACGGCTACGAGAACACTCCGCCGTTCTTGCATGAATACGGTAGTCAGGTTAAGGTCAGACACTCGTCAGAGCATCCTGGGCTACGCGACAATGGGAAGTTTATCGAACTCGACAGAATAGTTGGCGAGGGGGCAGAATGTTATTATTTTACAGTTGATGACGATATTCACTATCCGCCCGACTACGTGGCGCACATGCTCTTGAAGCTGAAAGAGTACGACGAATCTGTTGTGGCTGGTGCGCATGGCGTCATCATGAAGAGATGGCCGAAGGGTTATTTTTCTGATCAACGCCTGGTTTTCTCATTCACCAAGGGGTTAGAACGTGACAAGGCCGTAAACCTCCTCGGCACTGGTACTATGGCGTTCCGTTCGTCTGTACTGTCGGAGTTCAGTCTCAAATGGTTGGAAAATGCTGGCATGGCGGATATATATTGGGCTGTAATCTGCCGGAACCGACAAATTCCGTTGGTGTGCGTCGAGCGACACGCGGGGTGGATGCGAGATCTGGGCTCGTCGGGAGAGACTCTTTATCAAGAATTTCGGGGCCGCGACCCAATTCAGGCTGAGACTGTGATATCAAATGCGCCTTGGTCCTACGCTAGCATCGCAGAGTCACTAGAGTGCTCCTTTTCCGACAGGCGCGTGATTGAGTTCCTTTTGCCGAGCCTGCAGTTCCACCATGAACTCCTTGATTAGAGAGCTCATGCGTATATATGGAGAAGAGGGTCAGTGAGTCCTAACAACTGCTTTTACTTGGAATCTGCGGACATGGATAGCGTGTTTGAATCGCGACTCTACGGTTACGCATACACAGATAGCGCTCTTATATTGGGGTCGGCTGGCATGAACGACTTCATGCGGTCATTCCCTTCCTCGGATTTGCCGAGCGAAGGGCGGTTCGCTGGGATATTTGTGCGCCAAGACGACGTAGTGATCAAGACTGACGTCACTGGGCAGGAGGTCCTGTACTTCTATAGGGCTGGCCCACGTGATTGGGCGGTGTCGAACTCGTTCATGCTCCTGGTTTCCGAGGTGTCTCGGAGGGTCAATTTGACGTTCTATGTGCCAGCTGCTTTAAACTTTCATCTAAAAGAGGGTAAGCATATTGGTGAGCAGCTAGTGTCGCACAAAACTCTCGCTGAAGAGGTGCGGATTGTTCCTGCGGGTCACGAGATAATTGTCGATCGTTCTACCGGCGATGCGTCCGTGCGCGCGTCAGGGTTCTTTCAGAGGCACTCCCTGGGGCACGAGGAAGGGTACGAGGAGGTGCTACTTCGGTATTTGGAGCGGGGCGCAGGGCTGATAGACGCCTTCGGACGGTGTGGCCTGCGTTTCAACCTGAACTTGAGCGGGGGGTATGACAGCCGCCTCGTGTTGGCTTTGAGTCTGTTAGGTGAGCATCGTGAAAGCGTCTCAGTGTCCAGCTTGCCTTCGAAGCCGGATGATTTTGCTGTCGCATCCGCTCTATGCCGGCGCTTTGATTTGTCGCTCAATAGTCCCAGTCGGCAGTCGCCTGTGCCGACGCTCGGCGGAGTAGAATCGATTCGGCTCTACTTGTTGTCGTGCGCGGGAACCTATTTGCCGTTCTACCCTGTGAATCGACACAGCCCATCTGATAAGCCCGAGGTCAGTTTGACTGGCGATCAACCGTCGGGTGTAGGTTTTTTGGCGGGCAAGGCGAAATTCAACGGTGGGATTTCTAAGATCGCAAGCGATATAGGTGACGCACTTGCAGAGCGACCTTACGGCGGGGCTGTTCGTGAGGATTTCCTAAGTCTTTTCTCAGATCTCGAGGTTGAACCCGATAACCCCGCAGCGCCGTTGGCGTTTTACGCTGGCGTGCGCTCCCGTCATCATTCCGGTCGAAGCTGGTACAAGTCGCTTGGCTCGCAAATCCTTTGCACACCACTTGTGCACAGTGACATGCTCGGGCTTGATATTAGGAATGCACTTCAGGGGCATCTCAGCGTTTCGGCCGCATATGCGTCTAAACGTCGATTCTTTGCGGACGCTTTTTCTGCTATTGGCGGCTGGGCCCTCGAAGAGCCGTTTGAGACTCCTGAACGTGCTTTTGAAGCGGATATGCTCGACAATTCTCCATTCAGGGGTAGCGTGAAAATTGTTCCGAAACGCTTGGAAGTATTTGGGAGCGTCTCTTCGATGTACGAGCGTCCGCGGGGTGATATGTACGGAATTGATATTGATGTTTGGCAGGGCAATTCAGAAGTTAAGAGGAATTTGGATGTCGTGTTTAAAAGAGCAAAAACTGCCAGCCTGGGCGACGTCTTTACTCAGGCGGACATCGCCGCTGCCGAGAAGGAGGTGGGCACAGACCGAGGCTTGAGTCACCAGTCTCGCAGGCTCGCTCACGTCGTTGCAGTCGACACTGTGAAGTCTGTCATGGACTCATCTTGACGTCCCTGAAGCTGACGCGCCGAGGCCCGGGTTGGCGTGCGGGAAACTCACTTCGCGGCTGAGCGGGTGAGTCGTCATAATGAGAGTTTTGCCCGCTGATATATAGTGGTGGGTTGGCAAGTGCGTGGTGAGGCGCATAGCAATAAGATTGGGGTGCTTGACTATGGAAGGGTTTAAAGCCGCCAAACATCAATGCGAGCCATCTTCACGCCCACGTAGATGTTGACGCCGAAATCTCATGAGTTGTATTACATCCGACCGGTGACCAGGGCGTAGGGACTGATTTGCGGCCGCATGCGGCTCGGCGCGAGTGACAATTCCGCCAGCACGTTAGACCAGAGAGATGACAATGATTCTTAAGACGACCAAGTTCGGCGCGAACAGGGTTAGCGGCTGGTGTTCCCAACCTTCAGGCACGGACCAGCAACCGATAGTTGAGCTGCGAGTCGATGGTGACATGCTCGCCCAGACTGTTGCGGATCTATCGTTGAACGAGGTGGACCCGGATACTACTAGCAAGCAGCGAGTCGGATTCGCGTTCGATCTTCCCGCTACCCTGCGGGACGGTATGCCACACCACGTGGAAGTGCGCGAGACGTCGCAGTTCACTCGCGAGAGTAAGGTTGTTGAGCCCCCCAATTCCGTGGTCTCTGACGAGGAGAATCTCTTTGGCGAGTACCACGGCTTCGACCGCGGCATGGTTATTGGTTGGGCCTGTAAGAGTAACCAGACGGTCACGCCCGAGGTGCGCGTCGATGGGACGAGGGTTGCCGTCGAGCCGCTATCCGACGCCGTCAACAGTCTTCGCGCGCGTCATGGGTTCGGTGCTGTGATCTCGCCCAAGTTCTACGATGGCGAGGAGCATCTCGTAGAGGTCTTGCTTCCGGGACAAGCGGGGGAGTACCACTTGTTGTCTCAGGAGACTCTGAGGTTTTCCCCTGACTTGAAGAACGTTCAGTGGTGGCGTCGGGCGACGAATCAATACGAGGACATCATCGTGGATTCGCTGCACCTCACAAACGCCGAAGCCGTCCTTACCCTAGTCGGAGAAGTCCGGCACAAGCGGGTGGCCCTGCGCTTAGGGTATCGACGGTTCGTCATGGATCTCGTCTCTCCCCCTGCCTCGGGGGAAGGGAAGACTCGAGCTTTGGGACAATACGCAGTCCAGTTCCACAAAGAAGCTAAGCTTCCGTCGTCGTTGGAGTTGTACAACGCTGGGGGATCTCTGAAGCGAAGTTTCGACGTCAGGCTCGGCGATGAAACCGGGCGCAGACCCAGTTATCTTCCCCAGACTTTGGCGGTCAAGAGTCAGGCCGTCGTCGGCGGCCGCAACGAGTTACTACCGACACTCAATTACTGGGCGCAAGAAATTCGACGAGAGGGTCGGCCCCGCCTGGCGTGGTTCTCTTCTCTCGCTCGGGAGACCCAGTCCCTGGAGGCCAGAGACGTACTAGCTTTGGTTGCCTCCGGAGGGAGCCACGACTACGACTCACTCATGGAGACGCTAGAACTGAGCCGCTTGAGGAGTTCCGACTGGGGAATTCGCGAAGCACTGGGGAAGAGGGTGTGGTTGCCGGGACTGTTCACTCTGGCCCAGGTTATTTACAGCCAGCGGCTGAACCAGCAGGACTTCAACGACGTCTACGCGATCTATGAGTCCGTCGAACACGCATATGGGCGGGATGCCTTCAACAACGGGGTCGACCGTTCCTACTATGCTGACCTGCTGACCCAACGTGGATTCACGGATAAAGCCTGCGATCTCCTGGCCTACGAAGAGAGCAATCAGGACCGCGCCTACTCACAGCGTTTCCTTGAGTTTAATGCCTTTAACCCGCACACGCCGGGGAACTCTGAGGCCCAGAATGATCAGTGGTTCGCCGGGGTGAACCAGCTCTACGATCGAGAGGGGTTCTCCGGCCTGGCATCCCAAGACGGTCGAGCGCCCGATTTTTTCAGCCTGCAAGGTGAGAGCGTTGCTAGCTCCGCGGATTCGTCGTTGCCTTTGGTGACGGTCATCATGCCGATCTATGAACCCAATGCTGCTACGGACGTCGCCATTGGCTCGTTGCTAGAGCAGACTTGGAGCAACCTAGAGATCATCATTATCGATGACGCTTCCCCAGAGGTCGATGAGTCCGGTGACCCCACCCCGTACCGGCAACAGTTACAAGGCTGGGCCGCGAAGGACGAGCGAATCAGGCTGGTTCTGTGTGAAGAGAACCGCGGAGCATATTCTGTGCGCAACGAGGCCTTCGGTATGGCTCAGGGTGAGTTTGTCACCATCGCGGACAAGGACGACTGGCACCATCCACAGCGTATCCAGTTCCAAGCTCGCGACCTTATGGCGAACTCGGGCAAGCACGGCAACATCGTGAATTGGGTGCGGGTGGACGAGCAGCTGCAGTTTCAGATCCGTTGGGGTCCCGACAGAATCGTGCACCCCAGCTTTGCCTGCATCATGTTCCGTCGTCGGGAGGTCCTGGAGAAGCTGGGCGTCTGGGACCCGGTACGAAAATCCGCAGACAATGAATACCGCAAGCGCTTCGAGATGGTCTTCGGGCAGAAACTCAAACCCGCGGTGAACGCCCCCCTCGCCTTCTCTCTTCTGGGGGAGGGTAATCTCACCAGCTCCGACTTCGGGCTGGGTTACCGCCACCCGGATCGAGAGGTGTATCAGTGGGCCTACTCCCATTGGCATGACCAGATTCAGAAGGGCCGGAGTCCGCAGTTGTCAGGAGAGGCTCGGGAGTTCTATTCGCCACCGGCTTTCCGGCCGGACCGCAACAAGGACGACGTCCCGCATTTCGATGTGGTCTACATTTCGGAGTTGGGTCTCCTTGGGGGTCCTGCCTTGGCCGCCAAGCGAGAGATCGAAACGGCTGTCGCCGCGGGGCTGAAAGTTGCGATCATGCCTCTGCAAAACGGGCTGCACATGGCGGCAGCCAAGCGACGTCTGGCTCCAGAAATCGAAGAACTCTGGCTCTCAGGTAGTGCAGAGTGGATAACCTGGAACAGCGCAGCCACAGCAGACCTGGTGGTGTTGAGCTGGCCAGGGCTCATGGAACTCAGACCAGGGTCCGACGTCGGGCTGCAACCCTCAGCGGTGACCATTGTTGCCAACCAGTTGCCAGCCTCGCTCGGCTCCCGGGGCCGCAACTTCAGCGTCCAGCGGGTCACACGAAACGTTGAGAAAACCTTCGGGGTTTTCCCAACCTGGGCGGCACAGAGCCCCGTGGTGCAGGAGGCTCTGCGGGAACTGCTCAGCACAGACGACGTCCGGAATGCCCTCTGGCTGACTCCCTCGACGGGCCACACGGATTACGTCGGCAGGAAGCCAGAGAACCGCGACCGCGCGGTGATCGGTCGTGTCCTGGATGAGGATGAGAGCCACTGGCCTGAGCCGGCGGTCATCCGGGATGCTTACCCGGAGGACCCGGCATTCGAAGTCTCTATCCTGAGTAGAGTTCGAACACTTGAGAGCCGCGGAATATTAAGAGGGAGGAGTGTCCCGACCAACTGGACTATCTTGCCACCAGACTTCCAATCGTATGACGACTACTTGCGGTCACTAGACTTCCTGGTCCACTATGGGAACGAACCCTGGGACCCGCATACCGACGGTAGCGTCGTTCGCGCTTTGGAACTTGGGGTGGTTTGCGTTCTGCACCCCGTCTTTAAGCCCGTCTACGGCGACGCCGCGGTGTATGTTGCCCCAGGCGAGATTCGGGACACGCTTCACTCCATGTGGGGCCTCCCGGAGAAGATGCGAGAACAACGCAAGCGCGGACAAGCCTATGTCAAGGGAAGCCGAACCGCGAGACACTACGTACGCCTTCTACGAGGGCAGTCAACCTCGGGCGGTTAGCCTGTGCGGTGACAAGGTCAGGGCGGCACATTGCCATCAAGGCCACGAGACGACGAACCGGGCGCGCAGGCCCGTCAGGGCCACACCTGAAACCGTTCACCGGTTGGTAGTGCGGACGTCGTATCTCCCTGGGGCTACTGCTGATGAGGGGGCAGGTTGCAGCGAAAGCGCTGACTAGGCGAAACCTGCGGATTGACTGAGAGGCTAGATGCTCACCGGTTAGGGGTGCACGCGAAACCAGCCGCTAGTCACACGTAGCTTGTTTGAACTCCTGAAATCCAGCACCCGATAGTAGATCATTTGTTAGGCGGGCTTGAGCGTGCCGCCACATCTCGCCCATTTTGTGGTCCCACTCTGGCGTGAAGTGCGCAACGGTTCCAGGCTTCGGCGTGAACTCCCCAAGCACTAGGCCATCTGCAGAACGTAACATATCTATCCGCATGAAAGGTGCAGGGATTGCTTTGGAGATTCGCTTAATAGACGCGAGTTCATCCTTTGAAGCTCCAAGCCCCTCAAACGAATTACGCTTGAGCGTAAGCGGAAAAATCGTTTCGTTGTTGTCAGGAAGGAAATGTCGTGTTTGCGTCTCACGATCCCGTCGGATCTCTAGGCCGAATGCAATTTCACCATAGAATGCGTAGAATTTGACATCCCTCGCCGGAACTCCGTTGTCGGGATCCTCAAGAATGAGCTCCTCGTAGCGCCAGCGATCTCTTATGGGCTTCTCTCGACCTTCAGGATCCATGAGAGCTGAGGCGTGATCGTAAAGGCGGGAGCTCCCCTGCAGCGTTTGGCCCGATCGAACATAGCGCCAGGTATCAGGTGCCAACCACAGGTAGCACCCCCTAGAGCCTGTGCCGCTTTCGGGCTTGATTATCGTATTGGGCAGGAGTGGTAGATCAGCAAGGCGAAATTTGTCGGATACTTCTGGCCTCCGAACCCCTAAGAGGTCCGCAAAGCGGTATCCACGAAGCTTGGGGTTCAACGCTAAGCCAACTGGGCTTTGTCCGCCACTTCTGGAAGCTAGACGATTAAGCAAGATTTCAGACCAGAAGGAGAATCCCCTGCCCATCTGGAGACCAAATTTGCGGAGCACCTCATCACTTCTAACATGGTGCGGGCTTGCTATGGAGAGGAGGGACGCAAGTTCAGCAACCGCTTCCTCGTCTGCAGAGCGGGCGACCTCCCTGCTTAACCGACTTATAGCCGCTTTAAGGGCACGATCCGACTCTCTTGCTGTCGCAAGAATGTTTGAGGATGAAGTCAAGGCGCTCACTATCATTCGGGACTCTTACTCAGCCACGGTACCTCATCAGAATAGTCCCTTACCCGGAAGACTCGGAAGGTATAGGGGAGGTTCCTGCTTCAGACTCGCCGAGAGTTGCTGGGGGACAGAGCAATGAGGGCCCTCTCCTACGAGTCAACGGTGTCAACGACGGCCGAAAACTGGACACCAACCCGCCCCGTCGCCAGGTGTCCATTATTCACGCGTCGTCGATAAACGGGGCCGCCAGTACCAGAAGCCAGGTTCGTTCATGTTCTGACTGTAGTTCCTTACGCATCGTGGAATTCTCTCGGGGGCGTCTCTATGGTTTTTGTCAGGCCGTCAGGGCGTGGTTGGTGCTGTCGCTGATGGTCTCGGGGTCTTGGTAAAAGGTTCCGTCGCGCAGCATGGCGTAAAGGGTGTCCAGGCGCCTGCAGGCTAGGGCGATTACGGATTGTTTTGCGGGTCTTTCCTTTCGGGGGCCAGTCCCTATCCTGCCAGCCGATCGCGGACCAGCCAGCTCAAGTCTCACAGCTAACGGGGGACTCGCAGGCCCTCTCATCGCCATCGATAACCTGCCTCGTAACTCGCTGTGTTCTGTCAACTTTTCTCCTGCCAGATGAGCGCTAAGAATCCGGCCACGTGAGCGTGGTTTCCGGTCAGAAGAGCACGGGGCTGGTTCTCAGGCGTATCTGGGCGGCTCAGAAGGGTGGCTCCTGGGGCGTTGGTTCGGCGCCTTTTGGTGAGAAACGGCTGTTCATTCGCTCCAGTAGGTCGATAACCGAATCCAGCATGTCGGCGGCGTGTGCACGGGCGTGGGCGGGCACGGTCTCGATGTCCTGACTGATGCGCTCCAGCAGCGCGTCGGCGTGGGCGATGCGGGCCTGGGCTTCGTTGTGCCAGTCCTGGTCGGCCTCGATGGCGCGCATGGCCTCGAGCTCTGCCTCAGTGAAGGGCTGGTAAGCGGTGGTGTCCATAGGTTCGTTCCTTCCAGGGGGGGGTTATTTCATCAGGGCGTTTTTGACGCGGTAGGACTCGCCGCGGAAATGCAGCAGGCGACCGTGGTGGACGATCCGGTCGATGACGGCGGCGGCCATGTTGTCATCACCAAAGACAGTTCCCCACCGGGCGAACTCCAGGTTGGTGGTGATCACCAGGCTGCGCTGTTCATAGGCCTCGGCGATGACCTGGAACAGCAGCCGTGCTCCTTCGGTATCGATCGGCAGGTACCCGAATTCATCAATGGCCAGGAGCCTATTTTTGGCCAGTGAGGCAAGTTCCTTGTCCAGGCGTTCGGCCTCTTGGGCGCGGCGCAGCTGGGCCACCAGTCCGGCGGTGGTGAAGAACCTCGCCGGGATCCCCTGCTGACATGCTTCAGCGACCAGGGCGCAGCCCAGGTGGGTTTTGCCGGTGCCGACATCACCATAGAACACCAGGTCCCCGGCGGTGTTGAGGAACTCGAGGTTCATCAGCTGGTCCCGGCTGTAGTCATCTGGGAAGGTGATGTGGGACCAGTCATAGCCGGTGAAGGTCTTCACCGCCGGCAGCCTCGCAGCCTTCAACAGCCGCACCTGGCGGGCATGACGGCGGGAGGCATGCTCGTCCATCAGCAGCCCGTAGAGGTATTCGCGCTGCTTCGGGGTGCCTTTGGCCGCCCAGTCGGTGAGCACAGCCTGGGTCAACGAGCTGCCCTTACCGGCCTCCACGACATCAGCAGTGGTAATCGTGGTGCTCATGCAGCCTTCTCAACAGCGATCTGCCCAGTACTGACTTCCTCGGTGCTGACTTCCTCGATAATGACCTGTTGGGCGGCCGCACTCTCCTCGATGGTGTTGGTGATGCCGGTGAGTTGGTCATAGACGCCCAGGTCCACCACCGCGGTGGCGGGCTCGGCGCCTTGGACGATCCGGCGGGCCAGCATCCCCAGCCCCGCCGATGCGGGGTCATCACCAACGGTGATCAGCTTGGTCGCAGCCTCGATTGCAGTGTCGAAATCAGTGGCGGTGGCGGCCTGATCCACATGTGTCAGCAGCCGGGCCCGATCAGCATCAGCGGCGGCATCCAGCCAGTCACGGACCGGGTCAGCCACCAGCGTCCGCACTGGTGAGTTGCCCCATGCCCCGGGCTTAGCCACCAGTGCTGGCAGCAGCGAGCCCGGTGCGAGGATCGTGGCCTCAGCTTTGCCGTAGACACGGTCGAAGACCACCACCGGGGCGCAGTGTTCATCGAGGATCTCGATGCGGTCGTGACGGATCCCTACCGTCAGCAGCCGATCATGAAAGGCCGGGCCAGCCAGGTAGGTGTTGGACTCCACCAGCACCGCCCCAGTCTTATCAGCCCGACGGGACTCGTAGCGCACCGGATCGAAGCCGATGCCCGGCAGCTCGAGGCAGGCGGCCACGTCCTCGCCGAAGAGCTCAACGATCGGGGCGCCTTTACGGTAGTGGTCTTCCTCGGCCAGCTGGGCGCACCGGCTCAGCAGCATCTGGTTCAGCCCCTCGATGCTCTGGGCCTCGGGTTCGGGGACCATGATGTTGCGGCGTAAAAACCCCACGGCGTTTTCCACGTTGCCCTTCTCATGGCCGGAGTAGGGGTTGCAGTAGCGTCCCTGGCACCGGTAATGGGCTTTGAAGGAGCCGAACAGCTTCGACTCGATGACCTTCTTGCCAGTGCGCCGGCCGATGCCGGTAGCGTTGTCGAAGATCAGCTGCCGTGGCGCGGCGTTGATGTGTTCAAAGATGGTCCGCAGCCCGTGGGCCACGCACTCTGCGGTCTCGCCCCGGTAGGCCTGGACGAAGCGCATATTCGAATACGGGAACGTCACCACCAGAATGTGCAGCAGTATCTTCACCCCCGCGATCAGCGCCTGGGCCTCACCGAAGTCCACTTGGGCGGTGCCCGCAGGCCACACCAGCTGTTGGAACCCCTCACCACGAGCACGGTGAGCGGCCTTATGGGCCTTGATATAGCGTTGCACCGGCGAATACGAGCCGGTGTAGTCGTGCTCGGTGACCGGCCGGTCAAAGACCCTACGGGCGGTGTGGCGCTGCTTACGCGGCCGACGAGCATCATCCACCAGCCACGCATCAATGACCTCGGTGAAGCCCTCCAGCGACTGGGCGCCAGGACGGGCCGCCGGCCGCGGCGGTGTCGGGGAGTAATCCTCGATGCTGGTGTACTTAGCCACCGAGCCGCGGCTGACCCCCAGCTCGATCGCGATCTGACGAGCCGAGACACCATCAGCGTCCAGTCGTCTAATATTCTCTACTACGGTCATGGGTACCGTCATCTACTTTCCAGTTCCTCTCCAGCGCCACCCTTGGTCGGAAGCTATGGGGCGCTTGGAGAAGAACCTATCTAACGGTGACGGGCCCATGACCGCCCCACTCTGAGCGAGCCGGCCAGGGACCATCACCCTCGGTGATCAACATTCGATATCCGCCCCACCGCTGACCGAGATCCCGGGACCAACAGCCAGCCGCATGGAGCAATTCGAAGTGGCCGGATTTTCCGCGCTCTTTTGGCAGGAAACCAGCCACCCAAATGGCCGGAAACCCCTGCTCAACCGGCCTAACTAAAGTTGATCACACACACTCGCACGCTGCTAGGGTCTGGGTCGCCGTCTGCGGTGCCGTACGGCGACCTGTATTGGGGAGGTACCCGCCTAGGGGCTGGGCCCCTCGGCCTCGTGGACACGTGGGACATCCAAGCGCGGGCGTGGCGAGAGCGCACCTCTAGATGACCCTAAAGCCTGCATAGAGTGGCCGACACCATTCATCCGCCTCTTGAGGCTGTTTGCTTAGCTCCTCTGTCAAAGCCGCGTGAAAATGACGGATGGAGTCCAGGCGTGAGGCCCCCAACTTTACTTGCGGGGAGCCACCCGAAAGCCGAAGCGTGCACGCCACGTCGAGGCGTTTCGCCTGTTTGGAAAGAGCACTTCTTTGACCTTGTGTCAGCTTCAGTGCACGGGGAACCGTGTAGAGGCGACGCACAGGGTAGCCATGGGCGGGCGGGGGTGCGAGCACTACGCGGTTTACCAGCCCTGAAGAAATGGCTGTTCCGAAACTTTTGCGGTCAAAGGTTAAGTCGGCGAAGGCTTCGGCCTCGCGCCTTGGAGAGGTTGGAAAATGGTCATCAATAATGGCCTTTGGCAAGTCTTGTCCTGTTCCAACGGTTGGATACATGTTGACCCCAATGTGAGCCCGAGAATTGAGTTCGATAATCACAAAGGAGTCGTCTTTGACGCGGGTCTCTTTGCTATCCCAAAGTATATCAACTCCGGCAGCGGGGAGGCCGGGTATCGCTTTAACTGCTGATACGGCAGCTTGTTTTACCCTAGGGGGTAGCGTATTGGTCACATCAATTACGTCGCCTCCGGCGCTGGCATTAGCCTTCTCGCGCAGTGCCAAATGCTGTCCGTCGCTAGGCACACTTTCGAAAGTGTAACCGGCCCGGGCTACTTGCTCAGTTACCTCATAATCTTTAGATATCAAGCCAGTAGAGAGGAATGGGTTCTTCTTCCTGCTAAGATTCTTAGCGGTAATGAGTTGATTGATGGTGCTCTTCCCGTCGCCTACGACGTTGGCAGGGAGCCTCTCGACCGCAGCGATGAAGCGATCCCCAACGACAAAAACACGAATGTCGCGCCCTAGGTGATGGCGCTCAAGTAGAATCCTGTCTTTCTTGAGTTCGTATACAAGATGTTGGTAGCAAGCGGTTAGCTGTTCGACATTGTGAATGTTGGCAAACACCCCTTTGCCCATGCTGCCGCGTACTGGCTTTAATACGACCGGGTACCCGAGGTCTTCAGCTACATCCACGACGTCAGTTAATTGCGACTCGCGAGTGTTGAAGGCATAAGACTCCGGGACTGGCACGCCGTGGGCGCGTAGCGTCTGTGAGGTCTGAAGCTTGCTTTCTACAAGCCTTTGAGCCACTGGGGTGATGCGACTTGACCTCGAGTGGTCGAACCTGACGGTAGTCGTCCCGTCGCTAATTTCCACTTGGGTCGCATCGGGGGGCAGGAAGCTCACCACCAGCCCTCTACGCCATGCCTCTAGTGCGATGCAATAACTGGATAGTTTTCCGCCGCCGAATCCGCTACGAACTGCCGCAGGCTGAAAATGGAAAGGCCAAGTGATTTCAAGGTCAGTTGATACGTGCATGTACATCTTCCTCAAGTCGGGAATGTGGCCTTTAGGTCGAAGTCAGGGGTGCGCCGGAAAACACTGTGTGTTGGGTGGAGTAAGCGTGTATCTGTGCATCTACAACGTCAAGTCTATCGATTCTGCGGGCTTTTGGGCCGTTAAAGATGGAATAGATCACGTGCTCCAGGATCCATTGCATACCGCCGAGGTGTAGACGCAGGGTGTCATTCGGAAGCCAGACGAGTTTGCACGCGATGCCTTTATCTCTCGCGAGTCGTGTGACCCACTTTTCAAACTCCGCGCCTAGCCCTCTGGCTTGCAGTTCAAGCGTGGCATCGGTTAGGTCAAAGCGGTCAGGGCGTAGCTTCATGGCTTCCCATCCATTTCCTTTTGGCAGTCCCGAGCTCAAATAGAATGCGTTCAGAGCCCTCTTTCCGAAAGACTTGTCTACTGTCGTGTGGAGGGAGACTAGCCAGTTTGTGTTGCCCTCCACTACGAGCGGCCCTTCAGGGGTCATCGCGATATCCCAGGCGACGCTGGGGGGGTTCCCCACCATTCGGTGGGCCTCTTTAGAAACTGCAAGAACTGAGTCGAATCCTGGAAGCGTGTATCCAGTGAACTCAAACCCTGTAAAGGGATGGCGCTCATATTTTTCGCGCCTGTTGTTCCTTGCCCCCCCCAGCAACTTTCCCGAGTCAATGTCGATGCCTACGTAAAAGCCACCAGAGGTAGCGTTATCCACTATGGAATGACCGGTTCCCACCCTCCAAGTAGCGCCAAGTGGCACCACTTCGCCGGATTTTAAGTACTGGGTAGTGACTCGGACGGTGTTAATCGAGCTGGCCGACGGTGCGGCATAACTGGGCACTTGTTGGATGGCTTCCTGAACTAGGTAACTACCCCGAGCGAGCCTCTGACTCAAGAGATCCTGGAGACTCGTGTTAACATGCTTTCCTTCGGCTAGCACTGCTATGCCTTCATCTACGAGGAATGCGCCCCGGCCGCCAGCGCTAGACCTTGGTTTGACGAAGTAGGTTCTAGGCAGTTGCGGGGCCAGTCTGCTAACAGGGACCTTTTCGCCTGTGGGTGAGTATGCGTAACCTCCTCTGATCGCCCAGAGAGTTCGAGGCTGTGGCACAGAGTATGCACCAGAAAAAGTCAATTTGTCATCAAAGAAGGCCCTGTAGCCGTGCTGGCCATGGTGCGAGAACCAATTCCATCGGACAAGTAACGGTGCGATACCTTTCCCCGTGTAGGAGGGGAACCATCGCTGACGTAGCTCTCTCGGGGTTGGGAAGGAAGACGGAGACTCTTTAGCCATCCCAAAAGCTTAGCGGACGCGCTTTATAGCAAACTGTGCAGTAGCGCGGAAGGCGAATGTCCCGGGTCGGGGTGCCCGGCAAGGAGCTTCTGTCGTTTGGAGCGGTATCGTAGGCCACTATGGTATGCGCGCAGCGACGGTTGCTGAAGTTCTGAAACGCAGAGTTAGTGAGAGAGTCCCAGACTATGTCACCGCAGGTAATCGGATTGAGGAAATGGTCCCCGTCACGACTGGAAGATGTCTTAGGGGCCCAGGAAGTGGTTGCTTTAGAACGATACGCCACAAAGAAGCAACGCAACGGAGAGATCTTGGCGTTGGCACACCGGAGCATGGCACATGATCCTCAACCATTCATCCATCCACTCTCGGGAAAGCGCGCGGGATGTTACGACTCATTTAGTCATGACGACGTTTACAACATTCTCGGATTCACCGACGGCGCTGAGCCCTTCTTCGTGATCCAGCGCGTATCGTCCATGGAAGCCTTTTACTTCCCCGAGAGAGACTTGGTGCTTAGTTTCAGGTTGCCGCAAGACCATTTCGACGAGCTATTCCAGAAGGTCGATTTGGCAGGACGTGACTTTTCGACGCGCCGCCGGTTTGCCGGTTTCATCGCCTCCCACCATCGGCCTTATCACTACTTCTATGATGCTCTGCCCGCTATGCGGGATATCGACCTTGGCTGGGAGGGGGATCGGAACACCAAGCGAGCTCTCGAGTTAGTCCAGCTTCAAGGCGGTGATTACCTGCCGGTCAACGTTCTGTTCCCTGATTACTTCTGTTATACTACTTCATCGCGGTTCTTAAACCACCACACCGTGCTGCGGGGAAAGTACTACCTGAAGGTGGGTTACGCCGGACTCAAGGATAGGGCCCAAGAGCGGAGCATCAACCAGTTCGATCGTTCGATCAACCTATCGCGCATTGTTCGGGACGATGAAAGTCGGTGTCCAGCTGGCCTGGGGCTGCTGACCCTTGCATTCGACATTTCCAACGAAAAGGGCACCTGGAGGTCTATCGAACAAGATATCCCGAAGATCGTGCAGCATGTCGCCCAAGCTACGGGTTCCGACATTCACGTCATCTTCGATGGATGGACCCTTCCACACACCCCGAGCTCTAGGGACATGCGAAGGGTCACCGAGGAACGACGCCTGGCGGAGAGCATCGAAAACCGGCTGGAACATTCGGCTACCAAGGTGGATCACTTAGTGGGCGCGAACCCGCGGGACAAGCTCGAAAACCTGGCAGGGGTGGACGCATTTGTATCCCGGTACGGCACGGGCTCGATGTTCGTGTCGCGGATTCTTGGTCGGCCTGGCGTAGTACATCACAGTGGTCTAGCCAACTACGAAGACATCCACATGCAGGGGGGCGAAGTCACGACAGTTTTGGGGAGGCCCGCTTACGACAGTTCGAATATCAAAGTGCACTCGATTCCGTATGATGTCCACTGGCGAGATGTCGCTTCGGCACTCGTGACGCTTCTTCGTAACAAGTGGAAGACACAGACAGTGGACTGAATCGTGGTAAGTCGCCGTGGCTAAGTGGGCGGTGATCCTGATAGACGATGAGTTTGTTTGAAGCGGGCTGGAAGTGATGAAGGACTGGTGGCTCTTCACTATTGATGGTGTGGACCGGTTGGTCTGACTCCTTAAGGGATGTGGCGGCCCACGGCTCTGGGCCATGATGGTGTAGTGGCCGGGTCTGACTCACGGCTCTTCTGACGCCACCTGCTGGTGGTTGTCCTTCCTCCGACGTGTCGATTGGCCGGGCTCACAGTACAGTGCAGCCCGGCGGGGCCGTCATGTCCTGATAGGAGTCTGGCGAAGTCCCCGATAGTGAACTGACTGGCGCCCATGCCGAGCTGCGTACCCCCACTACGCAGGAAGGGCACAGTCCCATGGTTACTGAAACCCAGACTCTGGTCTACGGCGGGATCGATGCCCACGCCGATACTCATCACGTGGCCGTCGTCGATCACCTCGGCACCGCCCTGGATGACCTCCAGGTCCCCGCAACCTCTGCGGGTTACCGCGCGGCGCTAGGGTTCTTGAATCGATGGCCCCAACTGGGTGCTGTCGGCATCGAATGCACCGGCTCCTACGGGGCCGGGGTTACCCGAGCTGCACGGGAAGCTGGTCTGGATGTCGTAGAGGTCAACCGGCCCAACCGCTTCGATCGACGCCTGCAGGGTAAGATCGACACCTTCGATGCCTACGCTGCTGCCGAGGCGGTCCTCTCCGGACGGGCCAACGCCGCCCCCAAAGGCGGCGACGGACTGGTCGAGTCCCTCCGGGTGCTGCGCACCAGCAGGTCCTCGGCCTTGAGCGCCAGGACAGCGACGACTAATCAGATCAAGGCGATGCTGATCTCCGGGTCCGAACAGTTACGTTCACGCTACCGTGGGCTGTCGAACACCAAACTAATGACCGCGCTGGCGGCTTCCCGGCCCACCCGCGGCCCGGTGAGCGCTGAAGAGGCCTCGGCCTACAGCCTGAGGCTACTGGCCAGGCGATGGAAACATCTCACCGAACAGATCGAGGATCTTGGCCGGCATATGCAACGGCTCCTGGATGATCACACCCCTGAGCTGATGCAGGTCTTCGGTGTCGGGCGTGACACGGCCGCACAGCTGTTGATCACCGCCGGCGATAACCCAGCCAGGCTGCGTTCCGAGGCCACTTTCGCTGCCCTGACCGGCGCTTGTCCGATCCCAGCCACCTCGGGCAAGACCAACCGACACCGGCTGAACCGAGCTGGCGACCGGCAAGCCAACTCTGCGCTGTATCACGTGGTGATCGTCCGCATCCGCTACGACCAGAGCACATGAGACTACGTTGAACGTCAAACCGCAGAGGGCAAAACCAAAATGGAGATCATCCGTTGCTTGAAACGCTACCTCGTCCGCCAGCTCTACCCCATCATCTGCCGATCCCTGACCGGCAGAACCCTCGCCCCAAACACTTGACATTTATCCATAGGAGTGTCGGACCTGGGTGGCGCGTAGCGAGAGTTGGAAGCGGTAGTCTGCGTTGTTGATGTGTTATCTCGGCACATCGTGGACATTGGATCTCAGCACTTCGTGCACATCGGGTCTCATGGCTTCAACAACGCAGACTACTGCTTCCAACTAAGGCTATCCGTCACTGGGGTGGGGCTGGCGACTCGCGGAGGATCTTGAGTAGAGCAGGAAGATGGGGTCGGGGCCCCGATGATGTGCAGCGAGGAACACGTGATGCTCGCCGTGCAAGGACAGTCAGAAGGACTTCAGGCAACAGCCTGACGAACTAAGCAAGTGTCCGCGACTTGCGGACAAGGCCAAGCTCAGGGTGCCCACAATTGGCGGCTATGTTGATGACCTCTCCTAAATCAGCTCAACCGCTGGGCGTGGGCGGTGCCTCACCATATGAGAGATAGGTTATAGTACTCTCAGCGTGCCAGCCTTCGTAGCATGCAGGGAGAATTAAGCACGTGACCAAAAGCACTGTCCTGAACGTTAGACGCCGGTTCAGGTCCAAACTACAGGACCACTGTACGTCCCAAGAGCTCGACGTTTTCGAACAGTATGTCGGTGGTGCCCGCCAGGACAGACTAATGATGGAGTTCGCCCGTGCATGCCGTACGGAGCGCGAGCCCAAGTTAACCCACCCCTTCACCGGCGAACGAGTGGCGTGTTGGTTTTCCTGCTCCATGGATGACCGCTACAACCTCTTGGGGTTTTGGGATGGGAACGACCCGTTCTACGTGATCCAACGCGTGTCATTCGTCGATGCGCTCTATTTCCCTCGGCGGCGCCTTCTACTCGGCTTTCGGCACATCACCTACTTTATGCTTGAGAAGCTAGCTGAGCGCATCGAACACGAGGCGGCGTTCCCCTCCACGCGGCGCCAATTCAAAGGATTCGTCGTTTCTCACCACCGGCCATATCACTTTTTTTATGAGGTCGGCCCCGCGTTGTGGGAACACGTTCGCCAGGTGAGCGATAAAGAGGGTTCAGCGCCGGCAGAGATAGTTCAACTCCATGGCGGTGAGTATTTTCCGCTGGAGCGACTGGTGTCAAACCGTACCATCTACAGCACAAACTCTGCCTATCTCAATCACGTCACTGGTCTCCTGGGTACGTTCTACGTGAAGTTAGGATACTCCGGGTATCCTGAAAGTGATCTTGATGGAATCCTCGAGCGGTTCGACGAGCGAGTCAGGGGTTCGTTGAGCTCGCTGCCGAAGTCTAGGAGGGAGAAAAACACTACCTCCCTTGCATTTGACATTTCCACGGCCCGCGGTACCTGGGCCACGCTGGACGAGGATATACCCAAGGTCGTGAATGCCGTCGCAGAAGTTCGAGGGGGCCCAGTTCGCGTTTATCTTGATGGTTGGACCCTGTCTTTGACACCTAATGACCTCGATCTGCGGCACATGAACGGTGAACTGCAGCTTGCTCAGCAGATGGCCGCCGCCATGCAAGATACCGTTGACGTCACAGTGCTCGTCGGTGCCTCCCCCGTGATCAAGCTTGAGGCCTTTTCTGCACTAGACGCCTTCGTAACGCGATCTGGGACCGGGTCCATGCTGGTCTCTCGGGTGCTGAATAAGCCCGGCATAGTCCACGGCAGCGGCCTATCCGATTACGAAGAGATCCATAAACAAGGCGACGACGTTGAATTTATGTTTGGCGACAGCTCTCGCCATAAAGCGGAAAATGAAAGCTTGCGGAAAATTTCATATGACCTCGACTGGAAGGATGTTGCAGACCGGCTTATCCGACTGCTTCCAGCCTCCGCTCAGAGGTGATCACTGCGTGTTAGAGTCGGTTGGTCAGTCCGAACCACCAGAGGGGCTATCGCAATTTGCGGTCTGCTCCGCGATGAGGTCAAAGCAGAAACTCGATGATTTTTCTTGATTGCACTCTGCGGGACGGTGGGTATTACAACGCCTGGGACTTCCCTGAGGCGCTGGTACTCGACTACCTGGACGCCATGAAGCACAGCGGCGTGGACGCAGTGGAACTCGGCCTCAGGTCTTTGAAGACGACAGGCTTCGCGGGAGCCTCCGCTTACACTACTGATGACTACCTGCGTGGCTTGCCCTTGCCCACCGGACTAATGGTAGGTGTGATGGTTAATGCTGCCGAATTGGTCGGCGACACACCACGCGAAGAGGTACTGGAGAGGCTGTTCCCGGCGTCAGCGGAGGATTCCCCAGTAGACTTGGTGCGCATCGCCAGCCACGTGCACGAGTTTGAGCAGGCTTTACCCGCGGTGAACTGGCTCAAAACCAAGGGATACAAGGTTGGGTTCAACCTCATGCAGGTCGCCGACCGCAGCGAACGCGAAGTCAAGGAGCTGGCCCGCAAAGCCACTCAATGCCCCATGGACGCACTGTATTTTGCGGACAGTTTCGGAAGTATGTCCCCGGACCAGGCCGCTCAGATCATCCAATGGATGCGCAGCGAATGGGACGGCCCCCTAGGCATCCACACCCACGAGAACATGGGGCTCGCACTGTCCAACGTGCTACGCGCGATAGATGAAGGTGTGACGTGGGTGGATGCCACGGTGACAGGTATGGGTCGCGGGCCAGGCAACGCGAAGACCGAAGAAGTTGCAATCGAGATGGCCGCGCTGCGTGGCCAGCAGCCCAACTTGGTGCCTCTGATGTCGTTGATTCGTAAGCACTTCAAACCGATGCAAAAGCGTCACGGATGGGGCAAGAACCCCTATTACTACTTGGCGGGCAAGTACGGAATCCATCCCACGTATATCCAGACCATGCTCTCCGACTCACGCTACGACGAGGAAGACGTGCTCTCGGTCATCAACCACCTGCGCAGCGAAGGTGGTAAGAAGTACAACGCCACCACGCTTGAGAATGCCCGGCACTTTTACGGCAAGGCGCCCCGCGGGTCTTGGAGACCGACAGAACGGTTCAGCGGCAGGGAGGTTCTGGTGCTAGGTGCAGGGCCCGCTGTCCATGACCATCAACATGCCATTGAAAGTTTCATCCGACGGCGGCAACCCCTCGTGGTGGCGCTGAACACCCAATCCAGCGTGTCAGCTGACCTCATCGACCTGCGTGTCGCCTCTCACCCGGTACGTCTGTTGGCGGACAGCGCCAAACATGCAGAGCTGCCTCAGCCCCTGGTGGCGCCGGTATCCATGCTTCCTGACGAAGTACGGGAAACTTTGGACGGCCAAGAGGTCCTAGATTTCGGGCTCTCCGTCGACACGGCGGAGCACGTGAGCTTTGGCGAAACGCACTGCGTGATGCCCAGTGCGCTGGTCATCGGCTACGCACTGGCCCTGGCCACGTCGGGAAGCGCCGAGCGGATCTTATTAGCTGGGTTCGACGGCTACGGCGCCGGAGACCCCCGCGACCAAGAGATGCAAAGCCTTATCGAGGCCTACCAAGCTCACGCCGACTCTCTACCTTTAACCGCCATCACGCCCACCCACTACGGCGTCCACACCGAGTCTGTGTACGCTCTGTAACCGTCTGGAGTATGTCTGGTAAGTGAGGTTTTCTTGCGCAGTGTTGTTGTGATTCCGGCCCGGTACGCCTCCAGCAGGTATCCCGGTAAACCGCTGGTGCCATTACTGGGTAAACCTATGGTGTTATGGGTCGCAGAGCTCTCCGCGGAAGCGGTCGGGGCAGAGAACGTGTATGTCGCCACCGAAGACCAGCGCATCGCCGAGACCGTCGAGGACGCCGGGTGCAATGCCGTACTCACCAGTGATGACAACCTGACCGGCACTGATCGGCTGGCAGAGGCCGCGCAAAGCGTGGAGGCCGATATCTACATCAATGTACAAGGCGATGAGCCGCTGGTTTTCCCGCCGGATATTCTGAAAGTGCGTGATGAAAAAACCCGGCATCCTGAACAGGTCGTCAACGGCTTCAGCTGGATCTCGGAGAACGAAGACCCACACAGCGTAAACATACCCAAGGTCATATCCACCGAAGACAACACAATGATCTACATGTCCCGGGCGCTTCTGCCAGGGCACAAGGATGCCAAGAACGCACCTGCACGGTATAAGAAGCAAGTCTGTATTTATGCCTTCAGCCGAGAGGAACTGACTGCGTTTAGGGAATTCGGTCGCAAGAGCGAACTCGAACGCAGCGAGGACATCGAAATCTTACGATTCCTGGAACTCGGTAAGTCGATCCGGCTGGTGGAAACGCGACCTGGCAGCCTGGCGGTGGACGTACCCGAAGATGCCCCCAAAGCAGAAGCAGCGCTGAAGGCCGCTGGCAAAGCCTGAATATGCAACGAACCATGCAGGACTACGCGACGCTGGTCTTCGACTGCGACGGCGTCGTGCTCAATTCCAACCGGATCAAGACAGAAGCCTTCTATGAGACCGCACTTCCCTACGGGGAGGACGCCGCGCAGCGTCTGGTGGACTTCCACGTCAACAACGGCGGTATCTCACGGTATAAGAAGTTTGCGCTGTTTCTCGAGGACATGACAGACCGCCGAGAGGGGCCCAGCCTCAAGCAGCTGCTTCAAAACTATGCAGCACTGGTGCACGAAGGTCTCATGACCTGCGAGATCACCCCGGGTCTCGATGCGCTCCGCAACGCTACAGTGAATGCGCGCTGGCTGATCGTCTCCGGGGGAGACCAGGAGGAACTGAGGGAGGTCTTCGCCGCCCGGGGGATCGATAAGCACTTCGATGGCGGAATACTCGGCAGTCCCGATACCAAGGACGAAATCCTGGCCCGCGAGGCAAGCGCCGAAAATCTCCCCACGCCCGCGCTGTTCTTGGGGGACAGCACTTACGACCACAGAGCCGCGACCACAGCGGGTCTGGACTTCATCTTCGTCTCCGGATGGACCGAAATCTCTGGGTGGGAAGACTGGACCCGGGAGAAGGGCATCGTCAGCATCCACAGCATCCAAGACGCGATGCGGGGTGACAGTGAGCACTGACATGGCCGACTGGCAAGCGATCTTCCGCACGCGCCTGCTGCAACTCTACAGCAAGGATGCCGGGCTCGTCGGAGCCGAAGTTGAACGCACAGCCTTACGCAGCGAATCGGTGCACATGCGAGAGCTGCTTGCCTACGAGGCCAGCCACGGGACCCTGACATTCGACGAGCTTCACACCAAGATTCTGCAGGGCACGCTCTCCGTCTACTCTATCGACCCAACGGCGTTGGCACGGCTGGCAGAGGCGGTGGCACTCCAAGACGTCCGGACGGGCGACACGCTTTTTGCAACCCGAGCGCTTGAACTTGTGCTGGATAACGCGACTGGCAGTGGACGGCGATTCGGTAAGCTGTTGGCCGAGTTGTACTTTGAGCAGCGGCTCTTCACAGAGCTGGACGACCTGCTCGTCCAACGGCCCGATACAGGAAGCCACTTCTATTCCTACATTGCGGCAGACGCGCGCAACCCATTCATTCGGAATGATCTCGATGGCCGAGCCCACGCGACATGGCTGGACCGGTTCAATAGGCAGTTTGTGCTTAACGACCTCACTCCGATCAGGCTGCGCAGAGGCGATGATGTGCCGTTCAACCGCCTGACTACAGCGCCAACCATTGGTCCGCAGCCCCAGGGGCCACTTGTCACGGTGATCATGACCAGCTTCAAGCCCGAGAGAACGGACTTGATCCAGTCGGCCCGTTCCATCCTGGAACAGAGCTGGCGCAACCTGGAGCTGTTGGTCGTCGACGACGCGTCACCGGCTGAATACTCACCGGTGCTCGATGAGATTGAAGGCCTGGACGCACGCGCCCGGGTGATTCGACTTGATGTCAACGGCGGGACCTACGCCGCCCGAAATGTGGGCATCACGCACGCCGCCGGTGAGTTCATCACCGGCCAGGACGCCGATGACTGGTCCCACCCGCAGCGCATCCAGACGCAGGTGACCCACTTGATGCGCAACCCGCACCAGCCCGGAAACCAGGTTTACACAGTCAATATGACCGAAGATCTGGTGCGCATCCGCCGTGGATACAGCCCCTTCATCCCCTCTGCGCCAACGCTGATGGCCCGTACCACTATCATGCGAGAGCTTGGTGGGTACATCCCGGCGCGTAAAGCCAGCGACAACGAGTTGCGTGACCGGATATCGGCCTACTCCGGCAGTACGGTCTACCAGATCTCCGAGCCGCTAATCTTCATGCGCATCCTCCCGAACTCTCTCTCGCGCTCAGATTTTCGGCCTGGATGGCAGCATCCTGCGCGGCGCGCCTTCTGGAGCAGCTACCGGAGTTGGCACTCCACTGCCACGCCGAGCGACCTGCGCCGGGCGGCCCATACCCAGGACCCCATATATATCCCCCCGCGGTTCACTTCGCCGCCGGAGAAAACTGAAGAACTCGACGTCGTCTTCACCGCAGATTGGTGCGACTACGGGCACACCCAGGCGATGGCTTTAGAAGAGATCCGGGAACTGATTCGGGCCGGCTACCGCGTAGGTGTCCTGCATCTAGAGAGCCCGATTCACATATCGCAATATGCACGCACCTACGCTCAACCGATCCAGAGAATGATATCCAGCGGCGAGGTCTCCCATCTTATCTGGGACGAGACCTTCTACACCGTGAAGCTCATGCTCGTTCGGACACCCGAGCTGCTCCAATTCATGCCCCACGGGAGGGTAGGTTTTACTGTTGAGCAGCTCGCGGTGGTCGCCGATAAGCCAGCATGGGTGGCCCACGACTTTCTAGTTCATTACATCCCGGCGGATTGCTCCCGCCACGCCGAGGAGTTCTTCGGGCGCAGGCCAGTGTGGGTGCCCGACTCCACCGCCGTTCGCAGGCAGCTCGGTGACCTCGTCGACGCTGCCGAGCTTGCTGGCTGCGACTATGTCACCGCCTTCGACCCAAGCGCGTGGTCAACCAGACGTCGGGGGCCACGAAACACCAAGCCAGTCATGGGGCGGTGGGCCGGGGAAACCGCCGCCCTCTGGCCGGACGCTCGAGGAGCCATCGAGCAGATTTGGCCGACCGACGGGCGCGCCGACGTTCGCTTTTACGGAGACCAGGACATGCTGCTGCGAGTAATAGGGCAGAAGCGGCTCCCGTCGGCATGGCTGAGCTTCAAACAGAATGAGATCAGCCGCCGTACGTACTACCGGTCCCTGGACTTCTTTGTCCATTATCCGCAGCAGCGCGCGGCCGCCGTCGTCGAACATTCCGTCCTTGAAGCCCTAGCTGCTGGATGTATAGCTGTGCTGCCCACTTGGATGCGCCCTATCTATGGAGAAGCCGCACTCTATGCGGCCCCAGAAGAGGTCTGGAACACCATTGAGCAGTACACTCAGGATGCCGATAAGTATCTCAAACAATCGCGGCGCGGCGTGGAGTTCGCCAGCACCTGGCACTCTGACGGATATCGTGAACTCATGGACTCGCTCATGGCCACCGGCCGCCCGACCACACAGGAGAGAACACCACGGTGAAAGGCTTCTCCGGCCCGCAAATTGGGCTACTTTGCATACTGGGTTTGTCTCTTCTTGTCACCTTGATCGCGATCCTTCTAGAGGCATGGATGGTGGCCGGGGTGGGTGCAGTCGTCAGCTTTGGAGTCTTCAGCGTTCTGGTGGTGTTCACTCTGATCGCACTCAAGGAGTCCGTACAGCGAACTAGGGAACTGGTGCGTGCAACTAATCCACGAATTAGGGAGACCGCAGCCGGAGTTCGTCGCCTGGATAACCGGACGGCCGACCGTTTCAAGACACTCGACTTCACAGAGGCGCGGATCGAATCCGCAGAGCGGCGACTGTTAGCGACTTTAGAAACTCACCGATTCCAGCTTGAGGATGAAGTGGCGGAACTGAAGCAGAAACTGCAAGACCCCAACAGCTCGCAGAGCTGAATCTTGCCGACGCACACAGAACCGGATCATGCTGATGACATTCGACAAGCCCAATAACGAGTCCCCTTTCCTTAGCTTCAATGCAACCGCGTTGCGTCAGCGCGGCGCCAAACAGCGCAAAAGGTTTTCCAACAAAGCCCGGGTCCGTCGGCTACTCGAAGACAAACGCCTCGGCGGTGCACGCCTCGGTCTTCCCGCTCAGCACGCCCTCCTTTCATCGCCGGATCAGATCACCGCTGAGGTGCTGGGGGACCGGGTAGCTCTGAAGTTCGCGTACGGCTGGTCCGCGAAAGGCGTCATGCTTCTGGAGCGAACGGGCGGGGACCGGTACTTCGACCACATGGCGCTGCGGGAATGGACCCTGGATGCGATCCGCGAAAGACAACGGGCAGTAGCGGCACGCTTTAGACGGAAGAAGCCTGCTTGGATTGTTGAGGAGTTCCTTTGCGGGCTGCAACCCGGGGCCGCGCCCTTCGACTACAAGTTCTACATGTTCCAGGGCCAGATCGCCATGGTGGCCCAGATCGACAGAAACTCTTCACCTCCTCGAATGGTGAAGCTAGGCAGCGACCTGAAGCCACTGATCGAAGGACGGGACTACAAATTTAAGGCCAAGGACTTACAGTCGGCCGTGCCCGTAGTGCCGCGCTCCGCCGTGATGCTGTCGCGATGGGCTATTGAACTTTCGCAGATGACCGACTCGCCATTCGTGCGAGTAGACCTCTATGACACGGTCGATGGGCCGGCTTTCGGGGAATTCACCTTCTCCTCTGGGGCAGAAATCAGGCGAACAGTCACCTACAGCCAACAGCTTCTCGACACTTTCGACCGGTTGTTTCTCGATGCGCAGAAGACGCTGGACGGGGCTCCCGTGCAGCACCCCCACACTTGGAGCACCGCACTTCAATCCACCGACCCAGAGACTCTGGCTGCTCAGCCACAGATAGGTGCGGCGGAGTACGAGCGCTTCGCCTACTACCTCTACAACCGAGGAAGCCTAGGCGGCTACCGACTGGCGCAGGCCCAAAGGAACCTAGAGGACGACGGCGCTGACAACTCAATTAATCACTATGTGTCTGAGGCGCATAAAGCAGCGGCCCGGCGAGTAAAAGCACGCCCCAAACCTGCCCAGCCGTTGCTGGGTAAAGTCGCACGGAAGGTCTGCAGAAGGGTGTTTCCGCCATCGGAGTCCTCGCAGTAGTTAGCTTTGACCGGCGTTACCGTCGCTACAACGGTCACTCGCGGGACTGAGCCTCAGATATTCGCTGGATTATCGCAAGGTTCGGATACTGCGCCTTGCCAAAAGCCGGGTACCGGAATTCTGTTAAGTCAGCTCCGGGCTCTAAATGTGCCACGATCGCACGGTGCCCTTCACTTAACGACGGAAGTAACATGTCCACCGCAGATGCTCTCAAGCCAGGAAAGGCCCATGTCGCGTTGATTCCCAGAGCGGCCAGTTCAGGACTGATGCGTTCGGTCACGTCAACACTCCAGCCGACTCCGCGTTGTCCGATGCGGTCGTGACTCAGCACCAGCAGATCTCCGTCTCTCAACACAGTACCGGGATCAACGGAGAGGCTCTCCAGCAGGTTGTGGGCGTTTGTATTCGTCATCCGCTCTAGAAACGCGCATGAGTTGCGGCGGTGCAACTCCTTCTCAGCCAGCGCGTGCGCAGTTTGATCGCCGTCGCCCATGACATACAGCGGAATCCTGGCTACTGCGGCTACCACCTCCTCGCCGACGACGAATAACCGTAGCGGGACCCAGGGGAGGAAAGCTTCCACATCTACCTGTTGCCGGGGTGCGGCAAGTTCCGAGCATGCGGCACCGGCGCGCTCCCACGCCTCGGCCAACTGCTGGGCTGTGGTGAGGTTCGCAGCCGAACCGCCGCGCGCTCGTGTTGAGGACGGCTTGATGCTCACCGGTTGGCCCAGCCGGTCCATGAAGGCTGCGGCTGCTTTGCCCTGTGAAATGTGAAAGGTTCGAGCGGGCAGGTGCGGGACGTCCGAGAGTGCCAGATACTGTCTGGTCAATTCGCGGGAGGCGCTAGCGCGCAAAGCTTGGTGGCTGACCAGAGTGGTGACCTGTTCATCGATCCCGCCCAGCCGAACGCCCGACCGGGAGAGTGTGTAGGCCCGCGACTTCTTCCCGCCGATCCTCTGGATGTGGAGCCTGCGGCCCCTAGCAGTAGTCGCCAGCAATCTGGTGTGGCCCTTGACGGAGCCCCAGTCATTTATCTCGTGGCGCTTTGGCTCCAGTTCCTGCAAAATGAACGTCTCCAACGGAGTACGGTCAAGCGTCCCCTCCGGGCCAACGCCGCCGGCGGCTTTCTCAAACGACTGGGTCATGCCACTAACACTACTGGGACTGTGTCGTTCAGGCGGTCTCGAAGTGCTTGCGGGTTCACACGTCGCTTGATGTCCCGGTGGTGCCGAGGGCTGCGGTCATGCTCTCGCGGTGGGCTATTGAGCTGTCGCAGATGACCGATGCGCCGTTCGTGCGAGTCGACCTCTATGACACCGACGAGGGGCCTGCTTTCGGCGAGTTCACGTTCTCATCCGGGGCAGAGTACAAACGCACCATCACCTACAGCGAAGAAACCCTCGACTATTTCGACCGGCTGTTCGCAGACGCGCAGAAGACGCTCAGCGGCGAGGCGGTCGAGCGGCCGCACACCTGGAGCACGTTGCTGCAGGCAACCGACCCCGACATTCTGGCGTCACACCCACAGATCAGTCTGGCCGAGTACGAGCGCTACGCCTACTACCTCTACAATCAGGGCAGCCTCGGTGGGTTCCGGCTGGCCGAAGCGCAGCAGCGACTGGCGCAGAGCGGCGTTGACCCCGAGATCAACCGATACCTGGTGGACGCTCACACCGCGGCACGACGACGGGTGCTGGCGCAGAACCAGCCCGCCCAGCCCCGCTCTCACCCCCAGCTCACGCTGCCTCAGGCCGTGCGAAAGGTGTACCGGCGGCTCACTCGGTAGTGAAGCTGGACGGCAGCAACTCGCGTGTTCGCTGCTGCGGCACCCTGAGATGTGGCACCCAATGGCTGCTGCGGCGTCGTCGTGGGTTTGTGGTCACCGTTTGAAGTTCATGTGTTGCAGGCGGGTCTGCAGGGTCTGGCCGGTCTCCCAGGCGTTGGCACCTTCGGCCACCTCCGGCTTCGGAATCTGTGCCCGACTCTTGCGCCGCTGTGCGGTGGAGATACCGATGCGGCGGTCTCGTTCGGAGATGAGGTCCTGGTCTGCCTGGCCGTCGTCGGTGAATCCCATCATCAGCTGCGGGATCCCGTAGGGGAAGTCGTCGCGGTCGTACTGCCAGGTGTGGAAGGTCTTGCCGTAGGTGGTCACCAGGTCGTTGAAGTACGAGCGTTCGGCGATCTCCGGGACACCCGGGGCGACCAGGATGCCGGACTTCACCTCGTAGTGGTGACTGTGCCAGAGCTTCTTCTCGTCCTCAGGCAGGTCGCGGAACCGCTCTTCGGGGATGATGTACTCGATACCGATCAGCCGAGCATCGGCGGCGTTGCGGTCGAAGATCACGCATTGGTGCAGGTCATGGCGCAGGTGGATGCAGAAATGGCTCGCCTCCACCTGACGGTTCATCTCATCGGCATACATGTGGAAGCCGTTGAGGTAGGTGCTCATCGCCTCCAACGGGTACTTGGCCTGCATTACTCCGGATGCCAGATCCAGGGCCCGGTGCTTCAGCGGGTGACCACTGCTGATCTTGGCAGTCTGTGCGACTTTGCGGCCCAGGAACACGCTTGCCGCGGCACTCGCCCCAGCTGCGGCCCCAAGACCAATGGACTTCCATTGTGTGGCTTCCATGGGGTCAGGCTACGCAGTAGGGCCTGCGTTAGTGAATAGTTCGGCGTTTAGGGCCGGCAGGAAGCTGCGTCGTCGTTGGTTTTTCGTTGTTCGCAGGGTAAGAGTCGGTGCTGGAACAGCCATAATGGGGACCCTCCCGCCCGACAGCAGGAGGATCCCCATGTGTTTAGTTCTGACTACTGGACCGGAACGATTCCGTCGTAGTCCGTCTGGTATCCGGTCGTTGGCTGGTGGGGGATGTCCTCCCACCGTTCCGGATCCTTTTGCTGGATTTCGCCCGTGGCCATTCCGAGCAGAAGCTCCTCTAGGGCCCGCACATTCTGCTGGATCGACTTGCCCCGGGCTTTCTGGCCGAGGCTTCCGTCTGAGGTGTTTCCGCTCGTTTCGTAGAAGATGACCGGGTTGGAGTGACCATCGGAATTCAATCCTTGGTAATCCAGGCCCAACATCATCGCTGACACGACGCCGCCTTTGATGTCGATTTCCAAGCCGTTGCCCACCTGGTAGCGGTCCATGTTGATGGATCCGTACTTCGACAGTTGGTCGTAGACATGCACGAGCATCTGCCGGGTCAACACGTCGTAGGTGCCATCTTCAATTCCGGGCAGGGTGGGTCCGCCTGGGGCCAGGGAAATGCCGAGTGAAAAGGTCACGTCGTCGCCGGTATCCCATTGTTGTTTCAATCCCTGGTGGTGGATGTCCACACCGAAGGCCGGCTTCACCATGGTCCAGTATTCATAGAACGCCAAGGATTCTTTCGCCGCGAAACCTGTTTCGGTCCAGTCCCGGTTGAGGTCGACACGCTGTTCACTCCCGTTAAGGATGGTGTGGCGGATGTTCTCCTCGGAGCCGTCCGGGTTATACATCGGGATGATATGGAAGGTGTACTTTTCGCGCAGAAGGTCGTAATCCGGCGATCCGTTCGTGCCCAGGTCCTTGAGTAAGGTCAGGAGCGATTCCGTGCCATAGGGTTCATTGCCGTGAATCCGGCCCTGAAGCCAGACATCTTCCGGGCCCGTCCCCACCGTGGCTACGTAGAGGTCACGGTCCTGTTCAGAGGTGTTCACGGACATACCGGCCTCGGCAAGCGTGAAAACATCGACGTTGAAACGGGATGTCTGCTCTAGCTTCTCCAGCTCCTCTTGCATATCCGCATAAGTCAGGATGCTGGAAATGTTGGTCTGGCCATTTGTCGAGGGGAAATTGGCACCTTGACCATTCCCGTTGTTCGTCCCCTGCGCGTTGCCATTGTTGGTCTGGCTATTAGCCGAGGGGGACTCGGCCCCTTGCCCGGCCATTGCGGGCGCGATGCCGGCTGGTGCAGCGAGCATGAGTGAGGCGGCGGTCACTACTGCCGCGAGGCCGCGACGGCGACAGCCGACGCGTTTATTGGTGGACTGCATTGTTCTCCTAAAGGTGCTTTCGTGATACCGCCATCTATGCGAGTGGCGGGACCCACTACTGTCGGTGTTGGGGTCAACTCCGCAGCCTATATGTGATTTAGGCCACCTTCAATGGCCCGACCGACCGTTCAGTTTGTCTGATAAAGTGCGCGTTTACGGTGACTCGAGCCCAACCCGGATCAGCCGCAGTGAGAGCGCAGCTGCTGGCGGTTCTTCTTCCAGGAGTGCTCCTGACGTGGGCGAATCTGGATTTCTGTGAGTTGGGCGTCGTCGTCGGCCGTGATGGCGTTGACGATCGCGCGTGCCACGGTGGCAGGGTGGATCAGTTGCGACCGGTCGACGTCTCCCTGGAACTGTGGGGTATCGGTTGGTCCTGGGAACACGGAGGTTACTCGTACTCCGTGTTCCTGTTCTTCCTGCCGCAGGCCGTTGGCCAGTGCGCGCAGGGCATGTTTGGTGGCGGCGTATCCGGTGTTGCGCGGCAGGGGAGTGGCTCCCGCCCCGGAATTGACGAATACGACTGTGCCTCAGTGCTGCCGCAGGCTGGCGAGGGATTGGCGGACGAGTTCTGTCCCTGCAGTGACGTTCAGCGTAAGAGATGAGGTCCAGTTCTCAGGGGTTGCTTTCTCGACTCCTCCGGTGGGTACGATACCGGCGGCATGGAGCAGCGCGCCGACCCGCACGGGGATGAGGTCAGGGTAGGGGAAGGCGGTCAGATCGGCAGGCCGGGGCTCGACTCCGGCTGCCAGATCGTCCAGGTTCTCTTCGCTGCGGGCAACGGCGATGACTCATCATCCCAGCTCCGCCAGTTGGCGTGCGGTCTCGCGACCGATTCCGCTGCTTGCCCCGGTGACCAGAGCCGTCTTCCGTCCCCCGGTTTCCGTGATCACACTCATGCTGATCCGCTCACCTCACTGCGTGCTGCACATTCTGGTGGAGGCTCTATTTCTGGGACAAGCCCACCCCGCTGGCGCTCTGCTGTATAGGGCGTAAAGCGTACAAGTAGCTTCTCTTCAGGCGTGGTCCCTGGTGAGCACAGGTGGCTTTTGCCCCCAACTGTGTACGCTGGACCTCATAGCCTTCAGATCGGAGACAGCGTTGGTTGCCCCCTTAATAATTCCTCTCGGTGCGGCAATTGTTGCTGGAGTCGGGGCGGCTGGAAAAGGCGTTACCGATCTAGTGCAGGCCAACCGAACCGCGAAGTCGGCCGACCACGACCATGAAGAAGCCGTCGCCGCTGTAGAAGGATGCCAGGAACGAACGCACAAAATCGCGGAGGAATACGGCAGGGATCAGCTGCGGGCCCAAGCTGAGACGATCGGTCGGTTTGCCGCGTGGTTTGAAATGAACCAGCACCTTGTCGAGCGATTGGACCGGAAGATAGTTGCGGGGGTTGACGTCGCGTTGCCGTCGCTGCCGAAGCTGAAGTTCGATATTGAACAAGCCCGAATGGGACTATTCGGCGGATTTGGTGCGCTGGGGGCAGCGGCAAGTGCTCAGGGCGCCGCTCTCTGGGGAGTGACCACCTTTGCAACGGCGAGCACCGGTACCGCTATCAGCGGTCTTACCGGGGCGGCTGCGACTAACGCGACGCTTGCTTGGCTTGGTGGAGGATCGGTGGCGGCAGGTGGTGGTGGCGTCGTCGCGGGCGCGATCGTCATGAAGTTAATCATGTTTGCGCCTGTGGCGTTCATCGGAGGCCTCACTGTGGGGATCGTCGGGGCGAAACGGAAGACCAAGGCTAGAGAGCACGCAGCGAAAGTTGCGGTTGATATTGAAAACATGGAAACCGTGAAAGTCCTGTTGGACGGTGTCGACACGCGTATCAGGGGATTGCAGGCTATTCTCTCCAAGCTGGTTGCCCGCACGGAGTACGCGGTCCACGAACTCGAAGCGCTGGACTTTGATCCGGACGCCCACGGAGAGCAATTCGTACGGGCACTGCAACTGGTAACCGCGATCGGTGAGGTTATCGAGACGCCCGTCCTTGATACGGATACCGGTGAACTAACTGACATTTCGATCGAGATCGTGGAGAAGTACTCATGAGCGAAATTCCGGATACAGGGTCGTCAAACAGACAGGACAATCCTCGCAGCAACGCAGCGCAGGACGTCGATTTGGGTCGCGTTGTTTTCCAGATGGTCGATGTTGCAGACCAGTGGGTAAAGGCGATCCAGGAAGAGTCGACACGGCGTGAAGAGATTCGCGCCTGGGAAGCAACCGAGCGGGAACGTATCAGCGGACAGCGAGACATACTGCTCCGCGGGCTAGAGCTGACCCACGATGAACGCCGCGAGAACTTCCGGCGTCTGTTCGACAACCTAGACGTCGCAATGAGTCGAGACGATTCCCAGGCGGCTGCGAGTTTGCTCGACTCAATCACGGATTTAGCGAAGGCGAGCCCGTTTAGGGACCTGGGGAACGTTGAGCTGATGGTCAACGAGCTCAAGCAATCTGACCGTACCTGGAAACTGTAGTGCCGGGTGGGGATCAGAGCCCCATGAGGTAAATGACTCGGGTCCTCACGCACAGTATTGAGATGAGACTCATCCCCGCATGCCCAGGGCGAAGGGCAGCACGGCCTGGGCCCCGGCTCGGCGCAGTTCACCGGCTGTGACGGTGAGCGTCCAGCGTGAGACCACCTCGTCGTCGACCAGCAGCACGGCCGCACCATTGATCCGGGCACGCATCTCTTCCGGTACGGCGAAGCAGCCCAGCAGTCCGGACAGCCGGAAAGCACTGTTGGCCTCAACCGACCCGCTAGGACCACCGGATGCCCAGCTCAGTTCACCCGCGTAGGGGAGCCGACCGATGTGGGCCAACCCCTGCGCCAGGCTGCTGACCAGCTGCGGCCGACGGGCCGAGGGGACAGAGACGACCACCTCAGGTCTGCGCTGCCAGTCCCACTCGGAGAGTACCCGCACAACTGCACCCAGCAGGCCTTCTGGCACCGGAGCATCCTGGTCCTGCAGCGCCGCGCGCACCGCAGGACCCCAGCCGAGGTCACTGAGCCGCGCCAGCGCGCGACCGGGTTCGGCCACTTCGTCGGTGGGCAGCCGGCCCTTCAGTGAGATTCCCAAGGCATCCAGCCCGGTGGGCCACTGTTTGCGCGGGGCGATCTCCACACCCACCCGGTCCAGACTGGCCCGGGCCTGCGCCACCGCACTGGTACCGATGCTCTGCGGATACCACGGGCCAGCACAGGTGTCGCAGCGTCCGCAGGGTGCCGCCTGGTCGTCGTCGAGCGCGGTGGCCAGATACACCATCCGGCACGCACCGGGGGCCAGCCGCTCATAGTCGAGCATCGCCTGCTGCTCCTCACGGCGCAGCTGCAGGATCCTCTCGTAGCGTGCGGCGTCGTAGTGCCAGGGCTGACCGGTGGCCAGCCACCCTCCACTGACCCGCTTGACGGCGCCATCGACCTCTAGGACCTTCAGCAGCAGCTCCAGGGCCGAGCGGCGCACGTCGACGGCGGCCTCCAGCTTGGCCGCCGACAGCGGCTGCGCGGTGCTCAGCTGTCCCAACACGTCGTCGGCGCGCTGCTGGTTCGGCATGGAGGCTTGGGCGAAGTGCTCCCAGATCCGCACGTCCTCTTTGCCCGGAAGCAGCAGCACATCAGCGTTCTGCACCGCCCGGCCGGCGCGGCCGATCTGTTGATAGTAGGACACCGGCGACGAGGGTGCCCCCAGATGCACGACGAACCCCAGGTCAGGTTTGTCGAAGCCCATACCCAGGGCGCTGGTGGCCACCAGCGCCCTGACCCGGTTCTCCTTCAGCGCCTGCTCCAGCTGCTGACGCTCATCCGGGTCGGTCTTGCCGGTGTAGGCGGCGACCTCATAGCCATGAGCACCCAGATGCTGGGCGACATCTTCGGCCTGGGCGACGGTGAGTGTGTAGATGATGCCGCTGCCGGAGAGTTCGCCCAGGTGTTCGGTGAGCCAGGCGATGCGCTGCTCGGAGTCTTGAAGTCTGAGCACCCCCAGCCGCAGCGAGTCACGGCTGAGGCCTCCGCGCAGAATTCTGACCCCGCGCTCGCCGTCAGCGGGTTCGGCAGTGCTGTCACCGGGTTCAGTGTCGCCGTCGTGCGCTGCTGGTGCTGCTCCCGGTGCTGCTTCTGGTGCCAGCTGAGCGGCGACGTCGTCGACCACCCGGGAGTTCGCCGTCGCGGTGGTGGCCAGTACGGGCACATCATTGGCGAGGCTGGCCACGATCTCGCGGATGCGGCGGTAGTCGGGACGGAAGTCATGGCCCCAGTCGGAGATGCAGTGGGCCTCATCGATCACCAGCATCCCCATCCGGTGCAGCAGTCCGGGCAGCACCTCATCGCGGAAGCGGGGATTGGCCAGCCGCTCCGGCGAGATCAGCAGCACATCCAGCTTATCGGCCTCAAGCGCGGCCAGCACTGATTCCCACTCATGGGCATTGGCCGAGTTCACCGCCTGCGCGCGGACACCGGCGCGTGCGGCGGCTGCCATCTGGTCACGCATCAGGGCGATCAGCGGCGACACGATCAGGCTGAGGCCGCGGCCGCGCCGGCGCAGCAGATGGGCGGCCAAGAAGTAGACCGCGGATTTGCCCCAACCGGTCTTCTGCACCACCAGCACCCGGCCCCGCTGCTGGACCAGCGCGGAGATGGCCTCGAACTGCCCAGCCCGGAAATCATCCTCGCGCCCGGTCAGCAGGGTCAGCCGCTCACGCGCCTCGGCGTAGAAGCCGGGGTCGGAGTCCGACTCGGACGTGGTGTACAGCGCCTGGGTGTCCATAGGGCCACCCTGTCACGTAGGCCTGGTGGTGCAACCAGTGATGAATGGTCGCCCTCAGGGCCTGCGGCAGGCGCGGACACTCGCTTCCGATGTTTTCGGGCCCGTCTTCGACGTCCCGAGTCAACGTTCAGCGACATGACAGTCATGTCTATGCGTGTTGACAACACCGTCATCGGAGCCCCCGATGCCCATGCCCGAAACTGTTCAGTGATCCTTGACGGAGAATCTGTGCGCCTGGCACCGCTCTATGACGTCTCAACCGAACCGGCCCACACCAAGGGGGCAGACGTGACCTCGACCGGGTCTCTGAGCTGGCCGAATGACAGCAAGGGTGCCGCATCCTAGTCAACAATAATTGTGCCAGCTATGCTGGTCCTGTAACAGTTTCTGTTGGAGGGGGGTAGGTTATGGACACCACCGCCCTGCCTGATCTCCTGCGGTACCAAGATATGGAATCACAGGGACTGACTCGGCACCGGCTCGACCACCTGGTTAAAGCGGGGGAATACGAGCGTGTTGCCCCAGGGATGTTTCTCCGAGCTGGCCCCATTGACGACGTCACGGCCGCCTGGATGGCGATCGCTGCCAGAAAGCCGGATGCGACACTTTGTCTTCTTTCTGCGCTAGCTCTCCACGACCTGACCGACGAGATTCCGCGTAGCAGCCACATGGCGATCCCCCGCGGAACTCACCCAATGAAGATCCACCACGTGCCGATCACCTGGCATCGTTTCGTCCCAGACTCGTTCACCATCGGCCGGGGCAAACATGCTTTGCCGGGGGGGGGGCTTGTCCATTGGCCTATATTCACCCGAGCGGACGATCATCGACCTGTTCCGATTTCGGAACGAGTGGGGGAGTGATCTTGCGATCGGCGCGCTGAAACGCTGGTTGCGCGCGCCCGCTAGCAGTCCTGCGACGCTACTGACAATGGCCGACGATTTTCCAGGAACGAAGGGCGCCTTGAGGGGCGCTTTGGAGATCCTGTTATGAGCCCTGCGCCCAAATACGGAACTCCGGCTGGTGACGCGGCTCTGGCGATTCAGCGACTTGCCAGGCGGACAGGCGGTGACGTCCAAGAGTTGCAGACGCTCTACGTCCTGGAAGCCCTCCTGGCTCGCTTGGCCATTTCCGATTACCGCGATGACTTCGTTTTGAAGGGCGGAGTGCTACTCGCAGCTTTCGCGGTTCGCCGTCCCACCAAGGACATCGATCTGCAAGCGTCCGGTCTTGCAAACGACGCAGACGAGGTAGCAGATCGGGTGCGGAAGGTCGCGGCGCTGGAGTTCGCCGATGTTTTGAAGTCTGTGGCGAGTTTTTCCGACCCTGTGCTCACTGGCACCGCAAGCGGGCATTGGGAGGCTCCCTCGGCGACGTGGCGTGACCACTAACGTTTTCCAATTTCAGCCATCTTCCCCTCAGTCAGGGCAGGCCGCTGTAGGTCGCATATAAACCGTCTAGGTGCACCGCCGCGAGAGCGCCTCCCACCGGAATACGAGATCCGGTCAGCACAGGCGGCTTAGGGTCGGTCGTCGTCGTGAGGGCTCTGCCGGACTGCGCGTGCGGTTTCGACCAGATGGTTTCCGTCTGCTGTGTTGAGAGCTTCGAGCATGCGGGCTGCCCCGGGTGCCAGGCGGGATCGGCTGGTGGTGGCGCCGTAGATTTCAGCGAGGTTGGCAGCGGCGGCACCCAAGGCTGCTGCGGCGTCGTCGTCGGTTTTGCGCAGGATCAGCATGGGCAGATGCAGCTTCAGCAGCCGGTTCCAGTAGTCGGCGCGCATCCGGCCGGCCACCTGGGCCGTCTTACCGCCTTCGCCGCGCGCCAGGGCGAGGACGCCGAAGCAGTCGTGGAGGAAGCGCAGCTGCTCAGTGGGGGAGCGGGCTGCCCGCGAGATGTGGCCCGGTCCGCCGTCGTGGTCTGCGGCTAGGGTGATGAAGTAGCAGTCGACGCTGTTGACGAAGGACACCCGCCCAGCGTGCAGAAACGCGCTGAGCATGAAGGGGTGGTCGTTGGCGTAGTTCAGCTGCGGATTGAACCGGTAGCCCAGCCGGCGCAGAAACGTGGTGCGGAACAGCTTCTGGATGTGCAGAGAGTTCAGCCAGCCGGGGTGATAGTCGTGGACTTCGGGCAGCTCCTCAGCACCCAGCACGTTGGGCGCGGAGCGGTCCACGCCGACATAGCGACCCACCACGACGTCGCAGCGGTGCCTGCGGGCCGAGGCGGTCATAGCGCTCAGTGCTTTGGGCCCGAGGTAGTCGTCGGCGTCGACGAAGAAGAGGTACCTGCCCGTGGCGGTCTCCAGGATGCGGTTGCGCCCGGTGGAGGCGTTGCCGGTGTTGGACTGCCGCATGACTTTGAACCGCGCCCACGGGGCGGCCGCGCGGAACCGGCGAGCCTGGGCCAGGGTGTCATCGGTGGAGCCGTCGTCGACGATCAGCACCTCGATCCGTGAGGCGCCCAGCGACTGCTCGGCCACTGACTGCAGGCACCGGCCGATCGTGGCTGCGCTGTTGTAGCTGGTGACACCAACGGTGACCAGGGGGCGCTTGAACGTTTTCCTCACGCAGACCAGCCTATCGGCCGGGCGGATCTATGGTGCCGCCACCGCATGGAACTGAGGCTAGGGCTGGCGAGTCAGTGGCGCGAATCGTTGACACTGCACCGGACCCGGGATATGTTCCGGATTACGTGACGTGTATCACTTTCACAGTGTGGGGGTGCGCGACTTTCCGAGGGGGTTGGAATGACTGACATTTTCGACTACATCATCGTCGGTGCGGGTGCCGCCGGTGCCACATTGGCAGACGAACTCAGCAAACGCACGAATGCCTCCGTCCTGATTCTGGAAAGCGGCGGTCCGGACCGTGATCCACTCATTCACATCCCGAAGGGGTTCTTCTTTCTGTACGGAGGGAAGAAGCATTCGTTCTACTACAGCACCAAGCCAGTGCGGCAGTCCGGCCAGCCTGATTCCTGGCAGCGTGGGCGGGTGGATGGTGGATCCACCTCCCTGAACGGCATGCAATATGACCGCGCGGGCCAGCACTACTGGGACTCCGTGGCTCAGACCGCAGACTCCCGGTGGGCCTGGGATCAGGTGCTGGATAATTACCGGGCCTTGGAAAATCACGACCTGGGCGCCTCCGAAGTACGTGGGGTTGCCGGGCCGCTGTCTATTATGACCACCCGAGATCCCGAACCCATCAACGACGCGGTCGTCGAAGCTGCCGAGGCCTACGGTCTGCCATGGACCGACGACCTCAATGAGCACGACGGCGAACGAATCTCCTATATCCCCAACACGATCAAGAACGGACGTCGCCACAGCACCTCAGCGGCGTTCCTGGCTTCCGCACGGAAGCGAAGCAACGTCACCCACGTGCATCACGCGCACGCATTCCGTGTGCACTTTGACGGCACTCGGGCCACCGGGATCGAAGCCGTGGTCAGGGGTCAGCGGCGGCTGTTCTATGCCAACCGAGAGATCATCCTCTCCGGCGGGCCACTGGAGACCCCCATGCTGCTGGAGCGCTCCGGGGTGGGCCAACCAGAGGTGCTGAACAGGATCGGCGTCAAAACGGTGGCCGAAAGCCCACATGTCGGTGAGCATGCCGTCGAGCAGCGCATGTTCGCCTACCAGTGGAAGATCAAGGAGACATTGGGGCCGGGCTATAGTCAGCAGCTGTCCACCAAGCTGCAGCAGCTGCGGGCAGGTCTGATGTGGCTGGTAAACCGCGGCGGACTCATGGGCACCGGAGGCTATGACTTGGCGGCGTTCGCCAAATCCCAACAGGAGCTCGACGTGCCGGATCTGTTTCTGATGTTCAACCCCCTGCTGCTGGACCTCTCCGCCGCCGGACTGGCGGTCGCCAAAGACCCCGGCATCAGTGGGGCGGGGTACCTGGTGACACCCACAACCGAGAGTTCCATCCACGCCACCGGTCAAGACCCCTTTGCCCCACCTGAGATCGACGCCCGGTACTTGGAAGACGACGCCGAACAGGTCGCTCAGCACCGCGGTATGCAGATCGCCCGCGACATCATGTCCCAGCATCCGTTGGCCGACTTGGTGGTGGAGGAGCAGGCGCCTGGGCCCGCGGTGCGCAGCAAAGAAGACGTCATCGCCCACTCGTGGTTGAGTGGGCACGCTCTGCACGGCTGCGGTACGACACGGATGGGATCCGACGACGATGCCGTCGTCGACCCGAGTCTGCGCGTGCGTGGTGTGGAGGGCCTGCGCGTCGCCGACGCCTCGGTGCTGCCGCGTCAGCCGGGAAACAGTATGGCGCCGTCCATTCTGGTCGGCGCCCGGGCAGCCCGCTTCATCGCGGAGGAGGCGTAATACCGCGGAGTCGCCATGAGCTGCGGAACACCGATAGCCGCACGCCTGACGCACTTGAACGGGTTGACTCGCCGCCGTCGTATACACTGCATCGTGGACCGAATGGAGACACCTGTGCAGACTGACCCGATCATCGCCGTCGTGCCCTGCCGTGCTGGTAGCGAGCGGGTGAAGAACAAGAACACCCGGCCCTTCGCCGGGTTCGACGGTGGCCTCTTGGAACTGAAGCTGGCCCAGCTTGCTGCCGTGGCCGAGCTGGAGGAGATCATCATCTCCACCAATGACCCGGTGGTCAGCGACTACGCCCAGAGGTTCTCCGCGACGCAGGATCGCCGGGTGACTGTGATCGAACGGCCCGATGAGCTGGGCCGCTCCTCGACACCGATGAGCGAGTTCATCCAGTATCTGGGGCGCCTGCGTGAGCGCGGCACCATGCTGATGACCCATGTGACCCACCCGCTGCTGACCTCCGGGGTGTTCGCCGAGCTGATCAGCTCCTGGCGGCAAGCCCACGCCCAGGGCCACGACAGTCTGCTGACGGTCACCAAGCTGCACACCTTCCTGTGGGACGCCTCCGGCAGACCCTTCAACTACGACGACGCCGAAGAGAAGTGGCCGCGCAGCCAGGACATTGAGCCGCTGTTCGAGGTGAACCACGCCGCGTACCTGATCCCGTTCTCCCGTGTGGGAGAGGTCGGTGACCGGGTGGGGGAGAACCCCTATATGCATGAAATGTCCGGCGAAGCGGTGATGGACATCGACTGGGAAGATCAGTTCCAGCTGCTGCAGGACCTGGCCGAAGCCAAGCAGATGCGCGACCACAGCTTGATCTGAGGGGAGCACTCGGGTCTTGCTCCGTCCAATACGTGGGCTCCGTTCAAAAATGGGCAACGTTCAGCATGACTGAATATCGACAACTAGTGAATGCCTGCAGCGACGGGCGTCCCCGGAACCGTGCCAAAATGGGTCAGAACAAGGCAGGTGAACCGCAGATGGCCAGGCGTCGTCGTCGTACTGTGGCTTCTGCTGTGGTCGGTGCCCTGCTCCTGGGGGTTGTCGCAGCACCGCCAGCCAGTGCGTATTCGGATCCCGGCGAGGTGCCCAATCCCTTCCAGGACTACAGCGCTCGCGACTACGCCGATGCGCTGTGGAACTTAGAGACCAGCACCTATGTGCGCACCTACGAGCGTGAGTCCGGTGACGACTGCGACACCCTGACCTACGAGGTGAGCCACCCCTTGGGGCTGGAAGCCGAGCGAACCTTCGTGCACATCTCCGATGAGGACGACTGGTGGTGCTCCGGCGACGAGGCCGATGAGCTGCGCGAGGAGTTCGACGAGCGTGACGACGAGGACGAGAACTTCTACCACGGCCGACCCTACGAGAATGTGACCCAGCGCGAGCCCTACTTCGGCACCTGGGCCGATGTGACCGGCAACGGGGTGAGCTCTCGCACCGAGATCCACGCCCGCGACCTGGGCAACGCCACCTTCAGCGTCTCCGGCACCTACCGCGACCACTACAGCGGCGAGGAGGTGAACATCGCCGAGACCGAGACCCACGGTGAGCACATGATCCCCGTGGGTCACACCTGGCCGGAGATGCAGCACCGCAGCCGCGAGGAGCGGGTCGCCTACTACAACGATGCGATGAACCTCACCAGCACTGTGGGCTCAACGAACCGGGAGAAGGCCGGCCACACTCCCTCTGAATGGATGCCCTCTGACGAGGACGCGCACTGCGCCTACGCGATGACGTGGACCCACAGTGCCAATAAGCACCGGATCTCGCTGTACCAGCGCGACGTCGACCACCTGCGCCAGCTGCTGTGGGGCTGCCTGGAGGGGGAGCTCGGCGAGGAGCTCGACGGCGCCGAGACACGTGGCGACCAGCGCAGCGACGATTTGGACTGGCAGTCCCTGCCTCCGGACTCCGATCCTGCTGAGGTCTCCGAGGGGGAGGGCGGTGGTCCCGGTGAGCACTACACCACCCGGGACTACACCGACGCGGTCTGGAACCTGGAGAACTACGTGCGGGTTCGCAGTGTGGAGCGTGAAGAGCATGAGGACTGCGATGTGCAGACCTACACCACAGCTGGGCCGCGCGGCGGGTCGACGCTGACCTATGCGCGGGTGATCTCGCCGGAGAATACCTACTGCAGCGGCGAGGAAGGTGATGAGCTGCGTGAGGAGCTGCAGCAGCGGGCCGAAGACGACGCGGCCGTCTTCCACTCCTCTCCGATGGATGGGAACCGCCGCGACTACTTCGGCTACTGGAGCATCGACGACGAGGCGATCGACACGCGGAACCATGTGCTGGCTCGTGACCTGACTGAGCTGGAGTGGAACGCCACCCAGAACCGAGTGATCGGCGGAGAGTTCTCCGACCCCTATACCGGTGAGCGCGAGGACTACGGGCGAGCAGGAACACGTATCGACCACATCATGGGCGTCGAGCACGCCTGGGTGGAGATGGAGCACCGCGACGACGACGAGCGGCGAGCCTTCTACAACGACCCGGCGAACCTGCTGGCCACCAGTGCTGGGATGCTCCGGCAGAAGAATGCCGACGCGCCGCGGAACTGGATGCCCGACGACGAGAACTTTCACTGCCGGTACGCCATGGCTTGGGTCCACAACGCCGTCAAGCACGAGGTCTCACTGTTCGCCTCAGACATCGATGAACTGCGCGGGACCCTCTACCGGTGCATTGATCAGCAGACCGACGAGGGCGAGCCCCTGCAGACGCAACGACGAGCCGGACTCGAATGGACCAGCCTTCCGCCCTATTGAGGCACACCGCCCACGCCTCTGACGCAAACCGTGCCGGATGCCTCCCATGCTTCACCTCACGTTGGTGCGGCAAGGGCGCACTCGGAGGTAATAGACTCGACTGCTGATGGTTAAACCTCTGGTGATCGGCGCCCAAGTGAGTCAGCGCGCTGTGCGCGCGGTCTCCGCGGTGCCCGGCCTGGACCGGGCCCTGGCCCGCGGCGTCGTCGTCTCCGGGCGGGCAGTGCACCCGCCGGTCCAGGCTGCGATGCGCGGCGGCCAGTCCGCACTGGGCTCCTTCTACGAACGTGCCGCCACGGTACTGTTCCAGGCCAATCGGGCTGGTGCGCAGGCGCTGCTGCAGAAGACCCGCTTGGAGTCGCTGGACGCTGACCAGCTGGAACGACTGGCTGTGCGCTACTTCAAGCTCAAGGACTACTCCACAGCGCTGACCATGCGGCGCAAGGCCGCGGAGCTGCAGCCGAACAACGCCCTGCGCTGGGTGGCGCTGGCTCGGTCCCTGCGGCGCGGCGGAGACGACGCGGTGGTCCATGACACTGTGGCCGGTTTAACCCGCGGCACCCGGGCCCACACTGAGCAGGCGCGACAGGCCCTGCTCACCGCCCAAGAGTTGGAGCCGGACAACGCCTACCTGCTGCATGAGCGCGGCAGACTGGAATTCAGCCACGGCGATTCGGACACCGGTTTGGAGCTGATGCGCCAGGCCGTAGAGATGCAGCCCCGAGCACAGTGGCTCACTGAGCTGGCCTCCGCATACCGCAAGCCGCATATTGCCGATTTGGACCGGTCTCTGGACGCCTACGAACGTGGCCTGCAGCTCAAACCCACCAGCCCCACCGCGTTCCGCGGCGTCGTCGTCATGGGGTGCCGGGCCGATCAGGACTGGCCGCGGATGTGGCGCAGCGCCGAACTGTTCGAATCAGCCAAACCGCCCCGCCGGGCAGCGCGCATGCAGCTGATGGAATGGCTGCGGCCGCTGTTCACCGCTGAGCCGCCACGGGCTGATGTCAGCGCCGCGCTGGTCAACATTCAGTACGCCCAGGCCAAAGGTCTGCGGCTCTCCTTTCCCACCACCTCGCTGATCGTCTACCGGCTGCAGTTCGCCCAACGGATGAAACCAGCCTTCGCGATGCGCCGCGGCCTCGCTGAGCGCTCCCTGGACTGGTTGGGAACCTCATCCGCGGAGCACAGCCGGCACCGGCAGAAGGTGCTGGCCGCGCTGACCTACTTGCAGCGCTATGAGCAGGCGCAGGCGCTCATCGACCCGATGCCGTGGCAGCCGCACAACGACCTGGAACGCCACCGGTTGGAGAAGATGGCCGCCGACGTGCACCTGATCCAAGGCCGGATGCAGCCGCTGGTCGACTACGCCGTCCGCCGTGCTCAGGACACCCCCATGCACGGTGAGGAGCGGATGGCTCGGCTGCTCCGCGGCAAGCGAGTCGCCGTCGTCGGGCCAGCAGACACCGGGGACCGGCTCGGCGCTGACATTGACGACTACGACGTGATCATCCGCCCGCGGCTGATGACCCAGTTCGACGACGAGCAGGCAGCCCGGCTGGGCACCCGCACCGATATCGCCTACTTCTCCGGCCGGGACATTGCAGCATTCATGGAGGAGGCGTCCGCCGCAGTGGATGCCGGGCAGCTGCAGATGGTGGTCGGCCGCGGCCTCAGCATCGACGCGTTCGAGGGGCAGATGCCCGAGTGGCTGCGCTTCTACCGCCACGACTTCTCGCTGGGGTTCCATGGCCCGCCCATGGGCATCGGCAGGATCCTCTACGACGTGATGCAGTTTGAACCCGCCGAGGTCGGGCTGTTCAACATTGACTTCTTCTCCGGTCAGACCGCGTTCAGCAAGGGCTACCGGGAGGCGAAGGACCAGGGACCGGGGCCCTATTCGATCGTCAACGAGATTGTGCTGGCCCACGACCTGGCCTTCGAACACCGGCTCACCAAGGCCATGACATCCACCGGTGTGCTGCATGCCAAAGGTGTGGCAGCGCAGGTGCTGGCGCTGAGTGAGGCGCAGTACATTGAGAAGTTGGAAACCTCCCCGGCCCTGAAGACAACGCCGGCCCAGAAGACAACGACCGACGCGGCGGAAGACGACGGCGACTGAATGGTGGTACCTGAGTGGTGAGATCTCGGTGGCGCTGAGTCTGCACGGGCTGCGCGGCAAGATCGCGGCCGCCGCGGTGGTGAAGAGTGCTGCCTGGCGCCTCGGCCGGGTGCCCGGTGGGGCCAGGGTGGTCAACACCGTGGCCTCCCGTGTGGACCCCGGAGGGGAGGCCACCGACAGTTACCGCGGACTGCTGGCCGGGCTGCTCTATGACACCACCCAGCACGACGACGGGCACGAGCCGGTCTACGACCCAGTGGCCGGCATCGTCGTCGGAACCGCCACCAGTCCCACTCCGGTCTCCGAGTTGTCCGAGGCGGCCTACTCCTATCCCACGGCGGGCAAGCACCTTGCGGCTGCGGCAGCCTACCGCAAGCCCTACGTCGCAGACTTTGACGCCGCCTACCGCCACTACGAGCGGGCCCACCGGCTGAACCCCAATGACCTGCGGACCGTCGAGGGCATCGTCACCCTCGGTGCCCGCACCCACTACGACTGGCGGCGCATCTGGGGCCACGCAGTGCAGCTGAAGCCACGCAGCGGCCGGCTGGCCGACCAGCAGCTGTGGGAGGCGGTGGGCCGACTGTTCCGCCAGGAACCCAGTGCTGATGCGCTCGCCGACGCAGTCGCGGCCCTCGAGGCACGCGGAGACGAACTGGCCCACCTGCACCAACTGATGCTCGATGTGCTGAGCATTCGGCTGCAGTTCCTCGGCCAGTTCCGGCCCGCTTTTGCGCTGCGGGCGCTGATGGCCCGCAACCGCGTCACCGAACTGCGCGGCATCCCGCTGGAGTCCACCCTGTGGCTGCGGCACCTGCTGGGAGCCCACGCCTATCTGCAGGATGATGAGCAGCTGGTGGCCGCCGCAGACCGGCCCCGGGTGACGGTGCTCAACCGCCGGGTGGAAACCCAAGTGGAGAAGCTGCGTGCCGACGTCGCACTCTTCCGCGGCGATGCCCGACCCGTAGCAGAGCACGCGCGCCAGCGCCGCAGCGACCTGCCGCTGCCCGGCGATGACCGGATGGAACAGCTCGTGACGGGCAGCCGGATTGCGGTGGTGGGTCCGGCGGCGGCTGAGGAGCAGTTCGGTGAACAGATTGAGGACCACGACGTCGTCGTGCGCACCCGGCACCTGGCCGCACCGACTGCTGAGCAGGCCGCTCGCGTGGGATCGCGCACCGATATGGCCTACTACTCCGGCCGGGACCTGTGGGAAGGCTACGAGCCGATCGCCGCCGCCGCTGAGGCGGGGGAGATCCAGCTGGCGGTCACCCGGCCCTTCTACGTCGACGCCATGGCAGAACCGCCCAGCTGGCTGCGCTTCGCGCGGTTCGAGTACGGACTGTACTTCCGCGGCGCTCCGCAGGGGATCCAACGCATCATCTATGACCTGCTGCAGTTCCAACCCGCCCAGATCAGCGTCTTCCACGCCGACTTCTACGCCGGTGAGCACGCGGCAGTACCTGGCTACCGGGCAGGATACGGAGGCTTCGGCCCCTATGCGGCCACCAACGACGTGGTGGTCATGCACGACGTGGCCTACGAGTTCCGGGTCATGCAGAAACTCATGGGCACCGGTCTGATCACTGCGTACGGGGCCGCCGCCGAGGTGCTGCAGCTGAATGAAGGGGCCTATCTGCAGCGCGTGGAGCAGGGGCCATTGGGAAGGGGAAGGAATTGATCCGGGTCATCCTGGTCCGCCACGGTGAGACCGAGTGGAATGTGGACCACCGCCTGCAGGGGCAGTCGCCGGTGGACCTGGCGGAGTCGGGCTATCGTCAGGCGCGGCAGTCGGGTCGCTATGTGCGGGCGCAGAACCCGGTGATGGGGTATGTGACCCCGCTGGAGCGGACCCGGCAGACCTTCGATGAGTTTGGGCTCGGGTTCGCACCTGAGGTGGCTGCGGACTTGATCGAGCAGAACCTCGGCGAGTGGGAAGGCATGAAGACCGCCCGCGCGAGGGACGAGTACGCAGAGCTCTACCGGTCCTGGAAGAAGGGTGAGGGAACTCCGCCCGGCGGAGAGGCGCCGCACAGTGTGCTGAAGCGTACGACGGCGGCGTTCTGCCACATTGTGCGGGCCGCCGCCGAGGCGCAGCCGACGCCCTCGCCGGATCTCAGCTTTGCGGTGCGCACTGTGGTTGCCGTCTCGCACGGCACCTCGTTGAAGGCGCTGATGGAAGGCTTGGGGCTCATTGACCGGTTCAGCGTCATCTCGCTGACCGCAGCGGCGATCAGTGTGATCGACGTGCCGCTGCACGCCGGGCCGCTGAGCAGCTCACTGCCCAAGGGCGGGGCCGGAATCTCCGGCGGCACCGAGGCTGAAGCACAGATCATCCGCAGCCTCACCGACGAGCAGATCATCAGCTACGCCAAGCTGCGCATGTTCAACCTCTCCCCAGAGGTCCTCGCCCAGCTGCCGGCGTAAGCCATGTGCGGCAGTCGAGTAGGAGCCCTTGACCGCCGTGCTGCTGTGGTTAATGGGGTCGTGCCGGTATAGTCGAGGTATGACTCCGAAGCTTGTCGATGAGTCCGAGCAAGCCGAAGTCGACGCTGCGTGGGACACCGAGATTGACGAACGCCTCGACGAGATCCTGACAGGCAAGGTCGAATTGGTCAGTGGTGAAAAGACGCTGGAGATGGTGCGTGAGATGTTGGCGGCCCGGCGTCAGCAGTGACGTTGGCATAGAGCGGGCCCCCGGCTGCACGAGCGTTCGGAAGACCCATCATGGCATCACTTCAGATGATCTGTGAGGGTCGGCGTAGGCGGGCCACCTACTACTGTTGTGAAATAGCCATGTGCTGCGGCACCGGGCCGACGTCGTCAGAGGGGGCACAACCGATGAGGAACTTGAGCATCTTGGTGAGGTTGGCCTATGGTGCCGCGGCGCAGCCGGTCTCCGGGACGAACCTGAGCGAGCCTAGCGCGGTGGGGGAGGCAGCTTGGTCTCCGGCTGCGTGCCGAGGGAGCGCAGCCGTGAGGTGTTCGGCACCGGGGAATGATGGCGCTGCTCGTCCTGACGCTTGTACTCGATCGCCTCGAACAGCAGGTCTTTGCGGATCTGAGACGTTGAGGTGCCTTCAGTGCGCGACAAGTAGGCCACCTCGCAGTGCTCGCGCAGGTACTCGAACCGTGGGGAGCCTTCCCAGTCGGAGCCCATCACCACAGTGTCGATCTCGTGCTCAAACACATCCAGCCGCTTCTGTTCCCATGCGGTCTCCGGGATCACGAAATCGACGTACCGGATGGACTCCAGCATCATTTTGCGCACCTCATAGGGGTGGTAGCTGGGCTGTTTGCCGGGTTTGGCCTCGTTGAAGTCATCTGTGCTCAGCCCGACCACCAAGTAGTCGCCCAGCGCCTTGGCCCGCTTGAGCAGACGGATGTGTCCCCAGTGCAGCAGATCGAAGGTGCCATAGGTGAGGATGCGTTTCATCGGGCGTCGTCGTCGGGCCGCGGTTATGCCGAACGGTCCAGCTGCGCCATCTGGCTGGTGACCGGCGGCGGTTCGTGGTCGGGGGTCCCCAGGTCAGTGACGGCATCGGCCAGCAGGTCCCGACGAATCTTGCGGGTGGAGATCCCCTCGGTGCGCGGCAGATACACCACCTCGCAGTAGTCACGCAGGTACTCGAACCGCTGCGAGCCCTCCCAGTTGGATCCCATCACCACCGTGTCCACGTGGTAGCGGCGGATATCGTCGACCTTCTGCTCCCACGAGCGTTCGGGGACCACCAGGTCTACGTGGCGCACCGCCTCAAGCATCTTACAGCGGGTGCGGTGGTCGTGGTACGGGCGGCGGTCGTCCTTGCCGCTGGTGACAAACTCGTCGGTGCTGGCGGCGACGATCAGATAGTCGCCCAGCGCCTTGGCCCGCTTCAGGAGGCGAATATGGCCCCAATGCAGCAGATCAAAGGTGCCGTAGGTCAGAACTCTCTTCATCGGTGGTGAAGCCTTCCCCCAATTCGGAAGTGCGCGAGATCGTCTGATTCGTCCAGTTACAGTCTTCGATAATACCAATTCCAGCAAAACCCCAGGTTTCAAGCTCAACTGGAGGTGTGCGGGTGCGTCACTCGCCGACAATACTCGCCGGTGGCCTACCCTGGAACCCGTGACTGAGAGCATGTTCGCCCAAGAAGACGCCGCCCCACGCCGCAGACGGCGCAATAAGACCGCCATCATCGTGCTCTCCGGCACCGGTGCGCTGCTGCTCATTGCCGTGGTGGTCGCCGCCGTCTACCTCTCCTCGCTCAGCGGGGCCTACCAGGAGTCGGTGAACGTCATCCCGGAGGCGGAGACCTTCCCTGAGGAGCAGGACCGGCCCGAACGCCCCACCACCACCGACGACGACGGCGAAGAGGTCGAGGACGAACAGCTGAACATTCTGCTCATCGGCTCCGACTCCGGCGGCGGCTCCGGGGAAACCGAGAACGTGCCGTGGCTGCCCAACTCCGGCCGGGCAGACACCATCATGTGGATGCACATCCCCCACGACCGCGACTCCATCCAAGTCATGTCGGTGGTGCGCGACACCTGGGTGCCGATCCCCGGCCACGGTGAGGCGAAGATCAACGCCTCCATGAGCTTCGGCGGCTCCGCCACCACGGTCCAGACCCTGGAGAACCTGGTCGATGTGCGCATCGATCACGTGGCCGCAGTGGACATGGTCGGATTCCAGAACCTGGTCGGCGCCATGGGCGGGGTGACCGTAGATTCCCCGGTCTCCTTCACCTCCCGCGACGGCCACTTCTTCCACGGCGGGCCGCAGGAGCTCAACTCCAACCAGGCGATGAGCTTCGTCCGGGAGCGCAAAGCCTTCGACGACGGCGACTTCCAGCGCGTAGCCAATCAGCAGGCCCTGGTGCGCGGGGTCCTGGACGAAGTGCTCACCGCCTCCACGCTGACCAACCCGGTGACCATCCACAATATGGTCTCCGACTTCTCGCCCTACATGGCAGTGGACTCCCAGCTCGGCGAGGCCGATTATGTCGCCGACCTCGGCTGGTCCATGCGTGAGGTCCGCGGCAGCGACATCGACATGTTCACCATCAACAACCTGGGCCTGGGCACGGCCGGCTCCGAGTCGATCGTGGTGCCTGACTATGACGCATTCAGCGAAGCTGGTGACGCCATGCGTGAGGGCACGTTCGACGAGTACGCCGCCCAGCACTGACCCGGGCACAGCTTTCCCACCGGCACTGGGCCCAGCCCTGCCCCGGCCGGCAGCGGGGTAACAGGGCCCTGCAGGATTCGGCACGGATCATGGCCTCCACATATGCTGGACCATCATGACCGAGAATCACGACGCGGCGGACCTGGAGGCTATGGCCTCCAATCCGCACACGGACTGGGACGTTCTCCACTGGATCGCGGAGAACCACCCCGAGCTGCGTCCGGCCGTTGCGGCCAACCCCGGCACCTACCAGGAGCTCGTCGACGCCCTGGGGAGCCTGGGGGATCCCGACGTCGACGCCGCCATTGCCGCCCGTCACCGCGGCCGCGACATCTCATCCGAAACGGCCGCCACGAATCCGCTGGCAGGGATGTACGACACCGCCAGCGGACTCATCCCCGCCTACCCGGCCGAGGAGGCGGGCCAGGCGGAGCCCTACGCTGTGGAGCCCTACCACGCCGAGGGTCCAGAACGGCCGGCCCCAGCACCTGTTCCCTACGCCGGACCGGCAGGTCACCATCAGCAGGATTCCGCGGAACCGGGGCAGGCGGCACCGGAGCGGGCGGAACCAGTGCCTCCGGAGCCTGCCGAGTACGGCACCCTCCACTATGGCGCGGATCCCGGTGCAGCGGACCCGGACGAGCCCCAGCCGGCGCTCGGCGCGGCGGCCCACCAGCGCCATGCTTCCGCCGATCAGCAGCGGCAGCAGCGTCGACCCCCTCTGGGGCTGATCGCGGCCGCGATTCTCGGCGTCGTCGCGGTCGGCGCCGCCGTAGCCCTGCTGATCACCTTCCTGGGCGGCGATGACCAGACACCGGTGGCCGAGCCTGAGGCCAGCCCCACCGAAGAGGCTGCTGAGGAGAGTCCGGCAGAAGAGACCGACGGGAGCCCCGAAGGTGGCCAGGAGGAAGAGACCCAGCCGGCCGAACCGGACCCGCAGGAAACTCTGGATGAGGCCCGGACTGCCCTTTCCTCGCTGCCGGATGAGTCCGCATGTGAGGCCGATGAGGACTCCGACGTCGTCGCGGACTTCATCGCTGCGGGCACCGAGACTGAGGATTTCCCCGGTGACGATGGTCAGCTGCTGGAGGATACCTTTGACCAGCTGCAGTCCGACTGCTCAACCACCCACGCGGCCTCAGTGTTCACCGCAGTCCGCGGCGGCACCGCCTACCAGGACGCAGCCCCGGAAGGCGCTCAGGTGGTCATGGACAGCGTCGGCACCGAGTGGGCGGACCGAGCCGTGGGAACCCGCGGTGCTGAGCCGGTCGGCGGCTTCACCGCCCAGGGCGGCAACGTGGAGTGTGAGTTCGACGACGGGCTGACCTGCACCGTCTTCGACACAACTCCGCAGCTCTGCGAGGACGGGGCCACCTACACGATGAGCGTCGAGGATGTCGGCCTCGACTGTGACGCGCAGTTGGAGCCCAACGGCTACGACACCCTCGCCCAGGGCGACAGCGCCACCGACGGGTTCCTCGTGTGCACCGAGATGAGTGACCGGCTCAGCTGCTACAACAGCGTAGACCCCTTCGGATTCGAGATGTCCAACACCGGCAACTACGCCTACTGAGCTGCGGCTGCTGAGCTGCGCCGGCTGATATCCGCCGGGGCACCAGGTGCTGATCAGCGCTGGGGGCCTTGGCTGCTGGGCAGCGCCAGGGCCTCGACGATCCGGTCTGCGCAGCGCGGCGGGTCCTGCGGCAGCGAGCCGTCGTCGTCGGTGACGAAGTTCAGGTGCTTGGACCGAAACTCCCGGTAGTCCGGAGTGCCGATGCTCAGCGCGGCGTCCACGGCGTCGGCGGCCGATTCGGCGATCGGGCCCGGAACCTCTGCGGCGTAGTCGACCGCCAACCCGCGAGCTTCCAGGTAGTCGGCCATGTCATAGGGCCAGAACACCAGCGGAATGTTGCGCAGCGAGGCCTCATACGTCACCGCCGAATAGTCGGTGATGACCACATCGGCCACCGCCAGCCAGTCCAGCACGCCGAAGTCGGTGCCGATGATGGTGCGCTCGCCCTGCGGCAGCGGGGACCTATCAATGGGGTGGGGCAGCAGCACCAGGGTGCTGGCGTCCTCCTCGGCGAAGGCGGTGGCGACCTTGGTGTAGGGAATGTGCTTGCCGCGGCGGAACGTGGGGATATACAACACCGTGCGCCCACCGGCGTCCCGGGCGGCCTGCAGCTGCGGATAGTGATGGACGATCTTGTTGCGCCGCTCGGCCATGCGCCTCTCATCCAGCAGGTGATCAACGCGCGGCATGCCCAGCGGCCACACCTGGTCGGCTGTGATCCCGAAGGCGGCGGTGTAGATGGAGGCCGGCACCTCCCCGGAGGCGCACACGAAGGTGTAGTTCTGATGCATCTGCATCGTCGCCGCCACCTGTGGGTGCGGGCCTTCACGGGTGCCCGAAGCCAGGTGTCCGAACTTTTTGATCGCGCCCAGAGCGTGCCAGACCTGGCCGATGCGCAGATCCTTGCGATGATTGAGGATGCTCACCGGAATGATGTAGCCGTCCACCAGGCACCCTGAGCAGGTCGCCAGGTGATACATCTCCCGCAGCGCTTTGGGGATATAGGTCGGTGAGAGTTTCTGGTGCTTGATCACCACGATCCGATGTTCGGGGTGCTTGCGCCGGATGGCGTCCTGCAGCAGGCTGAAATCCACGGTGATCTGACGCGGCTCACGGGTGATGAGCACCACCTTGCGCTGAGTCGGCAGCAGCTTCAGGATCGCGTAGAGCGCTCGAGCTCCGCCGATCAGTAAGCTCAGTGCGTGAGGAAGGATGACTCCGTTCAGCTGCCCCAGATCCTTCCCCCTTCAGGCGCAGGCATTTTCAGCCGCCGGCGCGCGGACTCTGCTATCAGGGCCACCCTAACGCACGCTGAACCCCAATGCCGGTAGCGTGGTGGTCCTATGCGCGTGACGATTGACCCCACCACCGAAGGCGTGCTCAACGCCGATGCAGGCTCCACCGTCCGTCGCACTGTGCTGCCCTCCGGGGTGCGGGTGCTCACCGAGGAGATGCCCGGGGTCCGCTCGGTGAGCATCGGGTATTGGATCGCCGTCGGAAGCCGCCACGAGGCTGATCACCAGTACGGCTCCACCCACTTCCTGGAGCACCTGCTGTTCAAGGGCACCCAGCGCCGATCCACGATGGACATCGCCTCAGCCTTTGACACCGTCGGCGGTGAGTCCAATGCCATGACGTCCAAAGAGTCCACCTGCTACTACGCCCGGGTGCTGGACGAGGACCTGCCGCTGGCCGTTGACGTGCTCACCGATATGGTCACCTCCGCTGTGCTGGACCCCGCGGAGATGGAGACCGAACGCGCAGTGATCCTCGAAGAGCTCGCCATGGCCGAAGACGACCCCACCGATGTGGTGCAGGAGCGCTTCGCCTCCCAGGTGCTCGACGGCCACCCGTTGGGACGGCCCATCGGCGGTACCCGTGAGGCGATCGAAGCCGCCGCCCGCGACGACGTCTGGGCCCATTTCAACCACTGGTACCGGCCCGATGAGCTGGTGATCACCGCCGCCGGGGGAGTCGACCACGACACGCTCTGCCGGATCGTCGATGAGGCGCTTCAGGACTCCCGGTGGGACATGAGCCGGCGCAGCGCACCAGCGGCTCTGCAGGCTGCGCAGGAGCAGCACATCCCGGTGCGCGCCGGCACTGAGACGATCAGCAAACCCGTGGAGCAGGCCCAAGTGATCCTCGGTGGGCGCGGCATGCGCGCCGGCGACGAGGACCGGTTCGCCCTGACGCTGATGCACTCCATCCTCGGTGCAGGCATGAGCTCGCGACTGTTTCAGGAGATCCGTGAGCGCCGCGGGCTGGCATACTCCACCTTCTCCTTCTCGGCAGGATTCACCGACGCCGGATACTTCGGCCTCTACGCCGGGTGCCTGCCCAGCAGAGTGGAGCAGGTCACCTCGGTGATGGCCGATGAGTTGGAGCGCATCGCCACTGAGCCGGTCACCGCCGAAGAGCTGACGCGAGCCAAGGGTCAGCTGCGCGGGGCCACGGTGCTGGGCATGGAGGAGACCTCGGCGCGCATGTCGCGGTTGGGCGGCGCCGAACTGGTGCGCGGAGAATTTGTGGACATCTCCGACACGCTGGCCGAAGTGGACGCCATCACCGCCGAAGACATCACCCGGGTGGCCGCCCGGCTGGCCTCCAGTGAGCGAGCGATCACTGTGGTCACACCCTGAGCCGACCCGTCCCGGGTGCACAGCGTCCCTGGTGCACAGCGGGGGTACGGCGCGTAGGGTGGGGCTATGTCTGAGACGCCGCAGGAGCACTACGACCCGCAGGCGCGGGTGATCGCGCCGGTCATCGTCTCCACGCGGGCGGCGACCGGCCAGCGTGAGGACCTCTCCGCACCGGTGATCGCCGAGTTCGCTGAGCAGATCGGCTTTGTGTGCCGACCCCCGGTGATCATCCCCGACGGCGAGGGCGTGCTGGCGGCACTGTCTGAGCTGTTGGTGCAGATCGCCCCCGCAGTGATCATCACCTCCGGTGGTACGGGGCTGACCCCGGATGACCTGACCCCGGAGTACACCACACCGCTGCTCGACAAGGAGATGCCCGGCGTCGTCGAAGCAGTGCGCACCCACGCCCGCAGGACCAACCCGCTGGCCGCGCTGAACCGCGGCATGGCCGGGGTGGCGGAGTCCACAGTGATCATCAACCTGCCCGGCTCCCCGCATGCGGTGCGCCTAGGGATGGAAGTCATCGGCGAACTGCTGCCAGCCCTGTGCGACCAGGTGGCCGATATTCGCACCAGCGAGCAGTGGGGCTGAACCCAGCCGCCAGAACACCCCCGGTTGTTACCTAAACGTGACAATCGTGACCTGTTTGTTATACAGTCGACCCTGTGCTCGGGACAGGAGTCCGAAACTGTCCCAGGTGCCCAGCCTGATCAAGACCCAGCACCCAAGAATGGGCACGTACGCAGGACTACCGCAACAGCAGGAAAAGGTTTCTGAAGTGACCCACAACACCACCCACCTCTCCCGCCGCGACCGTCGTCGCGCAGCCCGCAAGAGCTCAGCCGGCACCAACGCCGCATCAGCAGGCCGTACCACTGCAGCTGTGCTGGCTGCCTCCGGTCTGGTGCTCACTAGCGGTGCAGCTGCCAACGCTGCCGAGAACTCCAACCAGGACCGCGAGTCCTCCACTGTTCAGCTCAACACCGCAGAGCTCAACGTTGAGCGCACCTCCAACGTCACGACTGTTGAGGAAGTCGCAGCATCCAGCGAGGCCGATCTGAGCTTCGACCGCCCGGTGGTCAGCTCTAAGCCTTCCCCCGAACCGGAACCCGAGCCAGAGCCCCAGCCAGAGACTCAGCCAGAGACTCAGCCAGAGCCCGTGGCCACTGAGACGGCTGCGGCCGAGCAGGCTGAGCCCGAACCAGCAGCGCCGACACATGCCCAGCAGGAAGCACAGGCCCAGCAGGAAGCTGAAGCACAGCAGGCGGCACAGGCCCAGCGTGAGGCCGAAGCCCAGCGTGAAGCCGAAGCCGAAGCCGAAGCTCAGCGTGAGGCAGAGGCCCAGCGTGAGGCAGAGGCCCAGCGTGAGGCAGAGGCCCAGCGTGAGGCAGAGGCCCAGCGTGAGGCAGAGGCCCAGCGTGAGGCAGAGGCCCAGCGAGAAGCAGAGGCTCAGCGCGAGGCCGAAGCTCGGCAGTCCCAGCAGCCGGAGCGCAACTCCTCCCGTGATGACTCCTCCAATGATGGTGCCACCCCTGCAGGCGGGAACCAGGATCAGTCGCCGAGCAGCGGCGGCAGCAGCTCCGTGGTCGCCGCCGCCCAGTCCGGCATCGGTTCCCCCTACAGCTACGGCGGTACCAGCACCTCCGGGTTCGACTGCTCCGGATTCATCAACTGGGCCTACTCCAAGGCCGGAGCGGGCAACCTGCCGCGCACGACCCACGGCATGGCCTCCTCGCTGTCCAGTGTCTCCAGCCCCCAGCCCGGCGACATTGTGCTGGCCAACGGAAATTCCCACGGCGGCATCTACATCGGCAACGACCAGGTCATCTCCGCCACGAGCTCCGGCGGTGTGCGGGTCCATGCCTTGCACGCCGGGTGGCACCAGGTCAGCGCCATCGTGCGGCCCAGCTGAGCACCTGGCCAGCCTCACCCAGAACCGAAGAGAACCACCCAGCTGCCCGTGGCGGCTGGGTGCTTCTCTGTGCGCAGCACGCAGGTGCGACTCGCCTGATGCGGCAGCGGGCTAACCCAGCAGCAGCGACCACTGCCAGCCGCCCAGAAAATAACCGCCGGTCAGCACCGCAGCGATGATTGCCGCAGCGAGCACCAGCAGCCAGCCCGGCACCCGCGGCCTATCCGAAGGGCTCAGCTGCGCCGGCCGCTCCAAGCCTGCGCCGATGAGCATGTGCCCGGTCTGCGGCTTGTCGAAGTAGCTGATGTGCTCCTGCCACCAGGGGTGCTGCGGATGCGCGGGCACATAGTGCACCGCAGTCGTGGCGCTGTGGGGATCGGAATGCACCGCCGCACTGCCGAAGGAGACCGGGTCCAGGATGGACTGCACATACCAGCTGGGCCCCGGCGGCAGGTTCCCGGCATCCCGCGGAGGTCGGGCCACCAGGCGGGCGAAGATCATGCCCGCGGCCACAAAGGCCACGATCGAGGCTCCCAGGCCCAGCGCCAGGGCCGCCGAAAGCAGGGCCTGACTCACCTGCTGATCGACAACCAGCTGCCAGGCCAGGATGACGTCGGCAAAGAGCCGGTTGAGAACCGGGTGCACAAAGACCGGCCATGCCAGCAGGTAGGGCCAGAGCACCCACGGCAGCCACCGGCTGCGTGCCAGGGCTCGCACAGTGTTCAGCTGGTTCTCGCCCGAACCGATCCAGACGAAACGAAGCGACTCGGCGTCGTTGGGCTCGTCGTCGGCGGTTTCCCGCGCTAGGCGCAGCCCCACTCGACGGGTCAGCTCCGCGCCCTGGGAGTGACCCAGCAGCACCACCCGGTCAGCGTTCTTCAAGGCCCCGCGAGCCACACGCTGCAGCGCCGGCAGCACCACCTGATCCAGCTCTTTGGACCGGTAGAGCCAGGCGTCGCCGATGACGTCGACGATGATCATCCGCACCCGGTGCCTCCAGGCAGGTATCAACGACACCACCACCAGCAGTGCGGGCAGCACCACGATCGCCGCCGGGGCCAGCACCAGGAACAGCAGTGCGGGCAGGATCGCTACGGCCCACGCGGCCCAGGTTCTCGACGTTGCCTCCGAGGCACGGTCACCGAACCACAGCCAGGCGGTGTTCAGCAGCACCAGAGGTGCGATGCGCAGCGCCCACAGCAGCACCGTCCAAAAACCCGGTGGGCTCAGCGCCCGGTCCCACCGCCCGTCGTAGAACTCGGCGATGAACGGCTCGCGCCCGGGCGTCTGCACCACTGCCCGGCGCACCACCGCCCGGCGCACCGGATGCGGGGCGGTCCCCGGATTCGGCGCACGCTCGATCACGCTGCCGCCCAGACTCTGGGCCCCGCGCCTGAGGCAGCAGAACGCCTGGTCGACAAGCGCGGCGGTCTCGTGGACTCCGGCTCCCGGGACACACACATACGCCGTGGTCTTCACACCACCGACTCTAAGCGCTCCGGCGAGCCGCCCCGCGTGATGAAACGCGCGGTGCCGGGCCGACCGCTGCGGGCTGCGGTTCGCAAAGTCACCCTCCCATCGGCCCCCGGGCACCGCTGCCCTCCTCGTTCGGTCACGCACCCTGACCGCAGTTTGCCCGGATTTCAGCCAAGTATGCGGTTGTAGTGCGTGACCGAACGGGGGCAGGCGAGTGGGGCTGGCGGGTGGGTCAGGCGGGATCGGCCGAGCGCTGCATGTCGATCGCCTGCTTCATGGTCCGCCGCGCCCGCGCCCGGTCCCCGGCGACGTCGTAGGCGACCGCCAGCCGATACCAGGAGCGCCAATCCTGCGGGGCAGCCTCCGTCTGGGCGCGGAACCGTTCGAACTGCACATCAGCCTGCTCGCGGTTGGGCCGCCCACCGGGGGAGCGCTCCACCGTGTCCTCGGGCAGACCGCCCTCGGCAGCGAGGATCTTGCCCAACCGCTCGGTGCGCACCCCGAAGCTGATCGCGTGATACAGAAACCACACCCCGATGGCGACCAGCAGCAGCGTGCCCGCGCCCAAAGATTTGGCGATGAGGTCGTCGGCCCGCAGAAAGCGCACTGCGGAGCTCACCACACCGGTCATGATGATCGCCACCAGCACGATCATCAGCCACGTCCAGAACTTGTCCTTCACCCGTCGTCCCTCACCACGTGTCCTTCATCGTCGGCCGTCCCTACAGTCCAAGGTCCAGGTAGCCGTCCAGCCCGTGGGTCAGCCCCGGCCGGGCGGCCACTGTGCGCAGCCCCAGCAGCACCCCGGGCATGAAGCTGGCCCGGTCGAAGGAGTCGTGACGGATGCTCAGCTGCTCACCGGTCGAACCCAGCAGCACCTCCTGGTGGGCGACAAGCCCGCGCAGCCGCACCGAATGCACGTGGATGTCCTCCACAGTGGCACCGCGGGCGCCGTCGAGCTGCTTCTGGGTGGCATCGGGGGAGGGGCCGACGCCGGCTGCCCGCCGGGAGGCCGCCATCAGCTCTGCGGTGCGCACCGCGGTGCCGGAGGGCGCGTCGACCTTCTTGGGGTGATGCAGCTCGATGACCTCGGCAGACTCGAAGTACTGAGCGGCCTTGGCCGCAAACGCACTGGCCAGCACCGCCCCCAGGGCGAAGTTCGGCGCGATCAGCACACCCACCTCGCTGTGGGCTGCGAGCTTCTGCTCCAGGGCGGTGAGGCGTTCGGAGTCCCAGCCGGTGGTGCCGACCACGGCGTGAATGCCGTGCTCGACGGCGAAGCGCACGTTCTCCTCGGTGGCGTCGGGGACCGTGAGGTCCACCATGTGGGTGGCCCCGGTCTCGATGAGCTGCTGCAGCGAATCGCCGCTGCCCACCGCGGCCACCAGCTGCATGCCCGCCGCCTGCTGCACGGCGGTGACCGCCTCGGACCCCATGCGCCCGGAGGCGCCCAGCACCGCAACCCGCAGTGCGTCGTCGTCATCATGTTCAGCCATGGCCCCCAGCCTACCCGCGCCCCGCATCTGGGTTTTCAGCCCCCGGCGGTGCCGATAGGGTGATGTGAGCAACGCATGCGGGAGGAGAGCACATGAAGCTGCTGGTCACCGGAGGAGCCGGATACATCGGGTCGGTGGTCACCGAACAGCTGCTGGGCGCCGGGCACCAGGTGGAGGTCCTCGACGACCTCTCCACCGGCCACCGCGACGCCGTCCTGGAGGGCGCCGCCTGGCACCACGGGTCCATCACCGAAGCTGGCGAGATTCTTGACGAAAGCTTCGACGCCGTCATCCACCTGGCCGCCAGATCCTTGGTGGGGGAGTCGGTGGCGCATCCGGAGCGGTACTGGCACGGCAATATCGTGGCGACCCTGGCGCTGCTCGACGCGATGCGCGACGCCGGGGTGAAGCGGATGGTGTTCTCCTCCACCGCCGCAGTCTACGGCGACGCCGAGGCGGCCCAGATCACCGAAGACCTCCCCACTGCCCCCACCAACCCCTACGGGGCCTCCAAGCTGGCGATCGACCATATGCTAAGCGCCGAGGCCACCGCCCACGGCCTGGCAGCGGTCAGTCTGCGCTACTTCAACGTCGCCGGGGCCTCCGGCAGCCTGCGCGAACGCCACGACCCGGAGACGCACCTGATCCCCAATGTGCTCAAAGCCGCCCGCGACGACGCACCGCACGCCACCATCTTCGGCACCGACTACCCCACTGAGGACGGCACCGCGGTCCGCGACTACATCCACGTGAGGGACCTGGCCGAAGCGCACCTGGCCGCGCTGGACTACGCCGAACTCAGCCGGCACGCGATCTTCAACCTCGGCACCGGCACCGGCACATCCGTGCGGGAGGTCATCGATGCCGTCCGCGAGGTGACCGGGGTGAACATTGAGGCCGTGGAGCAGGATCGACGCTCCGGGGACCCGGCAGTGCTGGTGGCCTCCGGCGCCCGGGCCGCGGCCGAACTGGGGTGGAGACCGACCCGCGATGTGCGCCAGATGGTCGCCGATGCCTGGACGGCCGGCGCAGAGCACCGCTGAGGCCGAGAACCGCTGAGGCCGAGAACGGCTGAGGCGGCGGGGCTGCCCAGGGCTGCTGTCAGGGGCTGCTTTTAGGGACGCCGCCCGGCAAGGGAGATCCCGGCTGCGTGGGTCATCGCCTCCAAGGGCCCACGACGACGCAGCAGCACCTTCACCAGCCCCAGCAGCAGGGCCGCGCCGATCAGCCACAGGGTCATCGCCTCCGCGCTGAGCTGCAGGAACACCTCCGGCATCGGCACCCAGGGCTGACCATCCGGGGTCTGACCGCGCCAGAGGGCGAGCACCACCAGGTGGCCCACATAGAGGCTCAGCGGCATCGCCCCGGCCCCGACCAGCGGTGCCAGCAGCCACTTCAGCCGCGCGGCCAGCAGGCAGAGCCCCACTACGGCCACGGCCACCCCGATGGTGTGCACCAGGTCCACCGTCGAACCCTGGTGCGGGGTGCCCATCAGGAACCAGCCCGGCTCGGTCACCAGCGGCAGATAGTGGGTGCCGGTCAGCAGTTCCCCGCGCACTGCGGCAGGCTCCCACCCGGAGACCTGAATCATCTGGGCCTCCACGTCTGAGTGCTGCAGCATCATGCGCCCGGCGACCCAACTGGCAGCAGCCGCGGCCGCTCCGCCCACCAGCAGCCACACCGCGGTGCTCACCCGGCGCAGGTCCATCCGGCCGATCGCCATGCCGGTGAACAGGTAGGCCGGCCACAGCAGCAGCGGATAGTAGCCGGTGACTGCCAGATCCAGCCCCAGCAGCTGGGGCTGGGCCAGGTCCATCAACGACGGCGAGTGCCACAGTCGGTCGGGCTGACCGGCCGCCGAGGCGCCGGCCTGCTGTGGGCGCAGGGCATTCTGCGCCATCCAGTAGAGCACCGGTGCGACTGCCACCCACGCGACCGCCAGCGACGCCAGGGCACGGGCGCCCAGCCGCAGGAACGGCAGCGCCAAGAGGAACAGCACCCCGTAGTGCACCAGGATGATCGCCACCCCGGTGGGCAGCATCGCGATCACCAGCCCCACCGCGATGATGATCAGCGCCCGGGCTGCAATCACCTTGCGTTCCCAGGAGATCTGGGCAGTGGGCCGCTCAGGTTTGCGGCCTCCGCTGAGCAGCGCCAGTCCCACACCGGCCAGCACCGCGAACAGCGCGGCAGACCGGCCGGCCAGCAGCTGTCCGGACCACGTGGGATCCCCGGTCAGCGGCTCGGTGTTGGGCAGCACATGCACCACCATCATGCCCAGCAGCGCGAGGCCGCGGGCGGCGTCGACCCCCCAGAGGCGTCCGCCACGGGAAGCGGATCGGGCTGAAGTGTAGGGCCGAGAACTCACAAACGGTAGGCTAGCCTCTATGGCAAGCCAGAACGAGATCGCCCGCGAATTTGATCCCTACCTCGCGCAGGGCCAGGTCCAGCACCCGGATCAGACCGATCCGCACTTCGGCCATCTCATCACCGCCATAGTCACCCCCTTTACCAAGGACGACCGGATCGACTTCAAGGCCTTCGAAGCGCTGGCGGCAAAACTCGTCGATGAGGGCAACGACTCCCTCGTCGTCTCCGGGACTACCGGGGAGACCTCCACCTTGGAGGACTACGAGAAGGCCGACCTGGTGCGCGCCGCCAAGTCCGCCGTCGGCGATCGGGCCAAGATCATCGCCGGCACCTCCACCAACCACACCAGCCACGATCTGGAGATGGCCGCTCGGGCCGAGCGCGCCGGAGCCGACGGGCAGCTGGTGGTCACCCCCTACTACAACAAGCCCAGCCAGGACGGGGTCCGTGCACACATCACCGCCGTCGCCGACGCCGCCGACCTGCCGCTGATGATCTATGACATCCCCGGCCGCACCGGCATCCCCATTGCCACCGAGACCCTGCTGCGGCTCGCCGAGCACCCGCGGATCATGAGCCTGAAGGACGCCAAGAACGACATCACCGCCACCACCGAGGTGCTCACCAAGACGGAGCTGGAGGTCTACTCCGGTGACGACCAGAACGTGCTGGCGTGGATGGCCATGGGCGCTGCCGGCGTCGTCTCGGTGACCTCCCACGTGGCCGCGCCCACCTTCCGCCGGATGGTCGACGCGGTGCTGAACTACGACCTCAAAGAGGCCCGCATCGCCCACGGTGAGCTCGGTCCGGTCATCCGTGCCCTGATGACTCGGGTCCAGGGTGCCGTGTCCTCCAAGCTGGTGCTGAACTGGATGGACTTCGCCATCAACACAGACGTTCGCCTGCCGCTGGTGCAGGCCAATGAGGACGAGCAGAAGCTCGTCCTCGCCGACCTGCGAGAGGCAGGTTGGAACCTCTAGAAAGGAACTACACCCACGTGTCACCAGAAATGCTCGCCACCCCCGCGCGACTCAAGGACGGCACCCTCCGAGTGGTGCCGCTGGGCGGCCTCGGGGAGGTCGGGCGCAACATGACCGTCTTCGAGATCAACGGCAAACTGCTGATCGTCGACTGCGGCGTGCTCTTCCCCGAGGAGGAGCAGCCCGGCGTCGACCTGATTCTGCCTGACTTCAGCTACATCGAAGACCGGCTCGACGACGTCGTCGGGGTGGTGCTCACCCACGGCCACGAGGACCACATCGGTGCTGTGCCCTACCTGCTGCGCCGGAAGAACGACATTCCGATCATCGGTTCGAAGCTGACCCTGGCGCTGGTTGAGGCCAAGCTGGCCGAACACCGGATCAAGCCCTACACGCTGACCGTCAGCGAGGGCGAGGTGGAGAACTTCGGGCCCTTCGAATGCGAGTTCGTCGCGGTGAACCACTCCATCCCCGACTCGCTGGCCGTGTTCATCCGCACCGCGGCCGGCACCGTGCTGCACACCGGGGACTTCAAGATGGACCAGCTGCCCATGGACGGGCGGATCACCGACCTGCGGCACTTCGCCCGGCTCGGTGAGGAGGGCGTGGACCTCTACCTCTCCGACTCCACCAACGCGCACGTGCCCGGGTTCACCACCCCGGAGAAGGAGATCGGCCCGGTCATCGACCAGGTGATCGCCCGCGCTGAGCGCCGGGTGATTGTGGCCTCCTTCGCCAGCCACATGCATCGGGTGCAGCAGGTGCTCGACGCCGCCGCCGCCCACGGCCGCAAGGTCGCCTTCGTGGGCCGGTCCATGGTGCGCAACATGGGCATCGCCGCGAAGCTGGGCTACCTGAGCGTGCCGGAGGGCATCCTGATCGACATCAAGAAGGTCGACCAGCTGCCCGATCACCAAGTGGTGCTGATGTCCACCGGCTCCCAGGGCGAGCCCATGGCCGCGCTCTCCCGGATGGCCAACGGCAGCCACCAGGTCCAGGTCGGCGACGGCGACACCATCATTCTGGCCTCCTCGCTGATCCCGGGGAATGAGAACTCGGTGTACCGGGTGATCAACGGACTGATGAAGCTCGGCGCCGATGTGATCCATAAGGACAACGCCAAGGTCCACGTCTCCGGTCACGCCTCCGCCGGCGAGCTGCTCTACACCTACAACATCCTCAAGCCGCGCAACGCGATGCCCGTCCACGGTGAGCACCGTCACCTGATCGCCAACGGCCGGCTTGCCGAGACCACCGGCGTGCCGGCAGAGAATGTGCTGCTGTGCGAGGACGGCTCGGTGGTGGACCTGCGTGACGGCAGAGCCCGGATCAGCGGCCAGATTGAAGCCGGCTACGTGTACGTGGACGGCTCCTCGGTGGGCGAGATCACCGAATCTGAGCTGAAGGATCGCCGCACCCTGGGTGAGGAGGGTTTCATCTCCGTGGTCACCGTGGTGAACCGGCAGACCCGAAGCATCGTCTCCGGGCCCGACATCCACGCCCGCGGCATGGCCGAGGAGGACCAGGTGTTCAAGAACATCAAACCCAAGGTGGCCAAGGCGCTGACCGAAGCGCTGCAGCAGGACAAGGAGCACACCACCCACCAGCTGCAGCAGGTGGTGCGGCGGACCATCGGCTCCTGGGTCAGCCGCAAGCTGCGCCGCAAGCCGATGATCGTGCCCGTCGTCGTCGAAACCTGACCTGCCGGCGCGCAGCCCCGCCCCGCTCACGCCGGTCGGCCGCCGGCCGCCAGCAGCCGGGGGCTCGGCGTCCTGCCCCGCCCTGCCCGCGCCTGGGCCCAACACCGCAGGCTTTCGTCATCACCGCAGGATATTTCGCGCGGTCTTGTTGAAAGTCCGCGGTGTTGGCGAGGTTATCCACAGATTCGGCAACCCCCCTACCATGCCCACTCAGCGCCGGAAACACTGGTGGTATGGACAAAACCTCGACCTTCGATCCCGCTGCTGAGCTCACGGCTGCGGCCCAGTCCCGCGATGGTAGCCATACCGGCACCCAGCTGGCGCGACAGGTGCGGGCGGGCCAAGCGCTGCGTGTGCGCCGTGGCGTCTATGTGGATCCGGAGCAGTGGATCGAGGCGATGCCGTGGCACCGCTACCAGATAGCGGTAGCCGCCACAGCACTGGCGACCGACCCGATCTTCTGCCGGGAGACCGCGCTGCTGCTGCACCAGGTGCCGCTGGTGAGAACCCCGCGCGGGGTGCTCGCCCGCACCACGCGGATGAACGGCACCGGGCGGGTACCCGCTCCTTCGCTGACCGGGCCGCTTGGGGCCGAGGAGTTCCGCCGACTGTATCGCCAGCAACACCCCACGATGAGCGATTTTCCTGCCAACCGGCTGCGCAGCGTGCCGACCCAGTTGTTGTACCCGCCGCTCTCAGGCGGGCTGTCGCGCCCGGCCGCGCTGGAGGGAGTCCGGCAGGGTTCGTTGCCGCTTCACGAAGTCCGCATAGAACCAGCCCACCGACTGCGCGTGCGCGGCCCAGGTGCCTACCGAGTCGAACCGCTGGAACTGGCGCTGATCGACACTGTCTCGCGGATGCCGTTCGCGGAGGCGGTGGTGGCCTTGGACTGGATCAAGGCGAACCGGGAGGTGCATCTGCAGCCATGGTTGCGCTACCTGAGCAGCGGCACCAAGCGAGGTCGGTGGGAACGCGCGTGGGACTTCGCCACCCCGCACAGCGAATCTCCGGGTGAGTCCAGGTCTCGGGCGCTGATGGATGAGCTCGGGTTCGTCATCCCGGCACAGCAATCGGTCATCGAGACCGACAGCGGGGCTTTTCGGGTGGACTTCTGCTGGGCGGAGGACCGTGTGATCGGCGAATTCGACGGCCGGGTCAAGTACTTCGATGAGGCCACGCTCAATGGCAAGGACCCCAAGGAGGTGCTGTACCAGGAGAAGCAGCGTGAAGATGCCCTGCGCAGGGCCGGCTGGATCGTGATCCGTTGGACGTGGGCGATGCTGAATGCGCCTGCTGGGTTCGCTGCCTACCTGAAGAAGGCAGGTGTTAGCCTGCTGCGCTGACCCGTGGCGGCAGGTGCGCACCGATAACTGCCCGATGAGGACGACGACGCCGCAGGTTTTCGACAACACCGCGCGAAATATCCTGCGGTGTTGTCGAAAACCTGCGGCGATTGGATATGCAGGCGGTGGACCGGGAGCGGCTGGGGTGCAGGGCAGCGGAAGCGGGCCGGCACCAACACCGCGCGGGGAAGGGCAACATAGTGCCGCTGGGCGCGTAAATGCGGCGACACGCCGGCAGCGGCGGCTAGATTAGGGAGTTATGGCGACACGTACTTCCCCCTCGCGGTCGGCCAGCAAGAAGAAGACCACTTCTGGCAAGGGCCGCGCGACGACGTCGAACAAGAGTCCCGCAGCCCAGCGCGGCAACCTCTTCTACACCGCTGCGCGCGGAATCTGGCTGGCCTTCGCGACCCCGGTGGGCGGCTCGGTGCGCAGCATCGGCCGCCAAATCAAGATCCACCCCGATGACCGGCGCGACGGTGCCGGGCTGGTGTTCTTCCTGCTGGCGATCCTCACCGCCGTCGTCGACTGGTGGGGTGCCCACAACTGGGACCACTGGATCTCCGAGGTCGTCCACCGGATCACCGCAGGCACCTTCGGCTGGGCCTCGGTGATCCTGCCGATAGCCCTGCTGATCACCGCAGTGCGCTACTTCCGCTCGCCGCAGGAGCACGAGGGCAACGGCAGAGTCGCCATCGGCCTAGCCATCGTGCTGGCCTCCGCCGCCGGACTGGCCCACCTCACCGCAGACATCCCCACCATCAACGAGGTCTTCGAATCCGGGGCCAGCGGCGGCTTCGAGTCCATGCTTGCCTCCGGAGGCGTGCTGGGCTACCTGGTAACGGTGCCGATGGCCTCGCTGGTCACCCAGTATCCGGTGTGGGGGATCCTGGGGGTCACGCTGATCGCCGGGCTGCTGGTGCTCACCGACACCCCGCTGCGCAGCATTCCCAGCCGGCTGGCCGTGGCCCGGGACTACGTCATCGGCGAGCCGGGGCCGGCCCCCGCCCTGAAGCACCACGACGTGCCCGCCGGCGGAGACTCCCAGCAGAAGACCGCAGAGTACAGCGCCGACGACACCGACGAGCGCGCCCCCCGGCCCAAGCGCGGCAAGGGCGCGGACAAGTCCCAGCGCCCCGGCTTCTTCTCCAAGCTGAGCGGCTCCTCGAAGGCACCCGACGACGCCGCCGCAGCCACCGCGCCCACTGAGGCGTACGACCCCGACGCCGCAGCCAGAGCCGCCGAGGGCGCCTACGACACCCCGGTTACCAGCGAACCCGGTGACCAGGAACAGGCCCCGCGGCCCAAACCCGGCCAGAAGCGGCCGACCAAGCAGGAGCAGCAGATCGCTGCGGCCAAGAGTGCCGCAGGAATCGAAGAGCCCGGCAGTCAGGAGGCTGCGCCGTCGTCGACGCCCTCCTCAGTCTCCAAGCCCGAAGCCCCTGCCCCCGCCACCGACCTTCCGGTGCGCAGCGAACAGCTGGAGCTCTCCGGCGACGTGACCTACACCCTGCCCGAGCAGTCGCTGCTGCCGGCCGGCCCGCCGCCGAAGGAGACAACTGAGGCCAACGCGGAGATCGTCTCCGCCCTGGATCGGACCTTCCACCAGTTCAAGGTGGACGCCCAGGTGACCGGCTTCTCCCGCGGCCCCACGGTGACCCGCTACGAGATCGAACTGGCCCCGGGCACCAAAGTGGAGAAGGTCACCAACCTGGAGAAGAACATCGCCTACGCGGTGGCCTCCAACGAAGTGCGCATGCTCAGCCCGATCCCGGGGAAGTCAGCCATCGGCATGGAGATCCCCAACCGGGACAAAGAGGTGGTCGCGCTGGGGGACGTGCTGCGCTCCAACGCCGCCCGCAAGACCGAGCACCCGCTGGTCATGGGCGTGGGCAAGGACGTCGAGGGCGGCTACGTGATCGCCAACCTGTCCAAGATGCCCCACCTGCTGGTCGCCGGTGCCACCGGCGCGGGCAAGTCGGCGTTCATCAACTCGATGATCACCTCGGTGCTGATGCGCTCCACCCCCGACGAGGTGCGCATGGTCATGGTGGATCCCAAGCGGGTGGAGCTCACCGCCTACGAAGGCATCCCGCACCTGGTCACCCCGATCATCACCCAGCCCAAGAAGGCCGCCGAGGCCCTGGAATGGGTCGTCAAGGAGATGGACAACCGCTACGACGACCTCTCCCACTTCGGCTTCAAGCACGTCAACGACTTCAACAAGGCGGTGCGTGCCGGCAAGGTCCAGCTGCCGCCGGACTCCAAACGGGTCTTAAGGCCCTACCCGTACCTGCTGGTGATCGTCGACGAGCTGGCCGACCTGATGATGGTCGCCCCCCGCGACGTCGAAGACTCCATCGTGCGCATCACCCAGCTGGCCCGCGCCGCCGGCATCCACCTGGTGCTGGCCACCCAGCGGCCCAGCGTGAACGTGGTGACCGGTCTCATCAAGGCCAACGTGCCCTCCCGGATGGCGTTCGCGACCTCATCATCCACCGACTCCCGCGTCGTGCTGGACTCGGTGGGTGCGGAGAAGCTGCTCGGCCAGGGCGACGCGCTCTTCTTGCCGATGGGTGCGGGCAAGCCGATGCGCGTCCAGGGCGCCTGGGTCAACGAGTCCGAGGTCGAGGCCGTCGTCGCGCACGTGAAGTCCCAGCTGAAGGCCCAGTACCGCGAGGACGCCGTCGAGGCCATGGAGCCCAAGAAGAAGCAGATCGATGAGGACATCGGCGACGACCTGGAGCTGCTGCTGGCCGCCACCGAGCTGGTGGTCACCACGCAGTTCGGCTCCACCTCCATGCTGCAGCGCAAGCTGCGCGTCGGCTTCGCCAAGGCCGGCCGCCTGATGGACCTGATGGAGTCCCGCGGCGTCGTCGGCGCCTCCGAAGGTTCCAAGGCCCGCGATGTGCTGGTGTCCCCGGATGAGCTGGGCGATCTGCTGGCCACCCTCAAGGGTGGGGACGCACCCAAACCCTACGACGACGAGGTGGTCACCCAGCAGCAGGATCCGGCCCGCAGCGTGGACGCCGCGGCAGTTCAGGGTCACGGGGCAGCGCCCGTTAGCGGGGCAGCGCAGGACCGCGCCGCGCCGCACCAGCCCGCGGCCGCCGAGCCGACCATGGAGTCGGCCGAGGACTACGGCGCCGACCTGATTGCCGCCGATATGGCCGAACGCACACGCGACCTGCCGGAGGTGGGGGAGTACCACGACGGTCACGACTCCACCTCGGACCAAGATGCTTGGCAGCTGACCGGCAGGTAGTCTCAGTGACGTGACCGATCAGCCCGAGAAGCAGGTTCCGCTGCTGAACATCGCCAATGTGCTCACCATGGTGCGCATCGCGTTGGTGCCGGTCTTCGTGGTGCTGCTCTTTCTCGACGCCGAGGGTACGCTGAGTCAGCCCGAGGCGAGCAACGGCCCCTGGCGGTGGGCGGCGGCGGCCGTGTTCCTGGGTGCGATGATCACCGATAAGATCGACGGCGACCTCGCCCGGTCCCGCGGTCTGATCACCGACTTCGGCAAGATTGCCGACCCGATCGCCGATAAGCTGCTCATCGGCGCCGGCCTGGTGATGCTCTCGCTGCTGGCCGAGCTGCCCTGGTGGGTGACCATCCTGATCCTGGTCCGCGAAGTCGGCGTCACCGTGCTGCGGGTGGTGATGCTGCGCACCCAGGTCATGCCCGCCTCCCGCGGCGGGAAGCTCAAGACCGTGCTGCAGTCGGCGGGCCTGCAGCTGATGCTGCTGCCGCTGGTGGTCATTGCCGACTGGCTCGCCGCGGCCGCCTTCTGGATCATGATCGCCGCCCTGGTGGTCACCGTGGTCACCGGCATCGACTACCTGATCAACGCACTGCGGCTCAGGAGGGCCGCCGATGGCCGTTGAGGACGACGCCGACCACGCAGCCCGCGACGCCCGGCAGAAGAACCACCCGCAGGACCTGGTGCAGCGCTGCGCGCACTGGGGCCTGACCCTGAGCACCGCCGAGTCGCTGACCGCCGGTGCTCTGGCGTCAAAGGTCGCCGAGGTGCCCGGGGCCTCAGCAGTGCTGCTGGGGGGCGTGATCGCCTACTCCAAGCAGGTCAAACAGCAGGTGCTTGAGGTCTCGGCAGAGCTGTTGGAGGCCCATGGCGCCGTCGACCCGGATGTGGCGGCGACCATGGCGGTCGGAGCCGCCGCCCGGTGCGGTGCTGACATCGGCATCGCCACCACCGGGGTGGCGGGGCCCGAACCCCATGAGGGTAAGGAGGTCGGCACCGTCTACCTCGGGCTGGCCTGCGATGCGGCCGCTGCCCAGCGGCTTCAGCTCTCACTGCCTGCAGACTGCCAGAAGTACGACGACGACGTCTTACCCCGACAGTGGCTGGCAGGCTCGCTGCTGCTGAACCTTGACGGCGGCCGGGCCGCGATTCGAAACGCGGCGGTTGAAGCCGGGCTTAAACTGGTGGAAGACTTTCTGCTGACCCAACCCGCGGGGCTTCCGGAGAGCGGCTAGGGTAGGAAGTGTTCGGGGAACAAAAACCCCTCGGTACGAGTTGTTCTCTTATAAGTACGAACAGTCTTTTGTGAAGGAGCTCCCCATGGTGCGACAGCCAGTCACCATCAACGGCGTCACCCGTTGGAAGGACGCCGAAGAGATCGCGCCCGCCGGTGCCGAAGCGAGCGAACCCAAGGCCGTGGTGCTCCGCGAGGAGATCGGCGATGTGCTGCGCAACATCCGCCAGACCGAATCCCGCACCCTGCGCGACGTGTCCCACGACGCACGGGTGTCGCTGGGCTACCTCTCCGAGGTCGAGCGCGGCCAGAAGGAAGCTTCCTCAGAGCTGCTGGCCAGCATCTGCGCGGCTTTGAACGTGCCGCTGGCCGCCATGCTCTTCCAAGTGGCAGAGCGCATCGCCACCGCCGAAGGTTTCGACATCCCGGACACCATCCCCACCGAACTGCAACGCGAGTTCGGCACCGGAGAGATCGAGACCGGCGAGCTCGTCTCCTTCTGAGCCGGATCCGCTGCGCCCACGCTGAGCTGAAGGCGCCGCTGAGGGCATAGACTCACACCTATGTCACCGACTGACCGTCGTGCCCACGTCAAAGAGCTGCAGCACGAGTTCTACCGGCTCTTCCTGCGTCGGCGCCACAACGCCATCCAGATGGCCCAAACCATCGACCCGCAGATCGAGCCAGCCTCCTACTCCGTCCTGTCCACCCTCCAGCGGGAAGGCCCCCAGCGCATGACGGCCATCGCCAAGCATCTGGGAATCGGCAAGCCCACCCTCTCGCGGCAGCTGAGCACCCTGGAGAGCCGCGGGTTCCTCACCAAGAAAGCCGACCCGGCTGATGGTCGCGCCCTGGTGATCTCACTGACACCGCAGGGCAGAGCCCGGCTGGAATCGGCTCAGCAGGACCGCTCAGAACGCTATCTGCACATGCTCCAGCCCTGGAGTGAGGAGGAGATCGTCACCCTCTCCGGACTGCTGCACAAGCTCAACCAGACCTACGTAGAGTACGACGCCGAACACGGTGCCGGAAACGCGCCGCCGCCCGGGGCTGCGGCGGCCAACGCCGCACACACCCCCGTCACGGTCCAGGACGCCTGAGCGGATGCGCATATCGCAGTTCTGGCAGCTGATGGAGGACGAGTTCGGTTCCAGCTATGCGCATGTGCTGGCCGGGCAGCTGGTCCTCACCAGGTTTCAACTCACCGCCGCCGATGCCCTGAGCCACGGCGTGCAGCCGCGCGAGATCTGGGAGACCATCTGCCTGCAGCAGGATGTCCCGGAGGAACGACGCTGGGGCAGGGACCGGCCGCCGAAGAGATAGTTCGGACCACACCCGGCGTGTTGATCGAATGTGTGTTCGATATGGACGTAGAGTTTTCCCCAGAAGCACCGGCCGACTGCAGCACGCGGGGCAGTGCACAGGATATTCAGCTGACAGTCAGTGTGTCCGAGGCAGCGCCTAGTCTTGAAATTGTCAGCCGATGGCAACAACTACGTGAGGTGAACCATGGCGAAAAGTCCAGATCGCGAGAAGGCCTTAGAGGCCGCGCTGGCCCAGATCGATAAGCAGTACGGCAAGGGCTCGGTGATGCGTCTGGGGGACGAGACCCGCGCCCCTATGGAAGTGATCCCGACCTCATCCATCGCCCTGGACGCCGCACTGGGCATCGGCGGCTTCCCCCGCGGCCGTGTGGTGGAGGTCTACGGCCCGGAATCATCGGGTAAGACCACAGTGGCCCTTCATGCTGTCGCCAACGCCCAGCGCAACGGCGGCATCGCTGCCTTCATCGACGCCGAGCACGCCCTGGATCCTACCTATGCGGAGAAGCTGGGCGTGGACACTGATGCGCTGCTGGTCTCTCAGCCGGACACCGGTGAGCAGGCCTTAGAGATTATGGACATGTTGGTCTCCTCCGGTTCCTTGGACGTGGTGGTCATCGACTCGGTGGCCGCACTGGTTCCCCGCGCGGAGATCGAAGGTGAGATGGGCGACGCCCACGTCGGTCTGCAGGCACGGCTGATGTCGCAGGCGCTGCGCAAGATCGCCGGCCGTCTGGGGCAGACCAAGACCACGGCGATCTTCATCAACCAGCTGCGTGAGAAGGTCGGGGTGTTCTTCGGCTCCCCGGAGACCACCTCCGGCGGCAAGGCCCTGAAGTTCTACGCCTCAGTCCGCGTGGATGTGCGGCGCATCGAAACGCTCAAGGACGGCACCGACGCCGTGGCCAACCGGACCCGGGCGAAGATCGTGAAGAACAAGATGGCCCCGCCGTTCAAACAGGCTGAGTTCGACATCGTCTACGGAGAGGGCATCTCCCGAGAGGGCGGGCTCATCGACGTCGGTGTGGAGAACGGGCTGGTCAAGAAGTCCGGCGCCTGGTTCACCTATGAGGGCGACCAGCTGGGTCAGGGCAAAGAGAAGGCCCGCCAGTTCCTGAAGGACAACCCCGACCTCGCCGATGAGATCGAAGCCAAGATCAAGCAGAAGCTGGGCATCGGACAAGCACCCGAAGGGGAGGGTCCGGACCTGCAGGCGGTCGAGGGATAGCAGCGATGACTGATCAGCCCTCCGCTGAGCAGGGTGCCGCACTGGCGCAGCTGCGCGAGTCCGTCTCCCGGGTCGAGGCTGGTGACTACCGGTCGGCTGGGCCGAGCACGCAGCAGAGGCCGGCCGAACCGGTCTCTGACCAGGAGGACTACTCAAAGGCGCGGGCGGTGGTGCTGCGCAAGCTCACCGGATCGGCAAAGTCCCGTCACCAGCTCGCTCAAAGCCTGCGCGAACGGGATTTCTCCGAAGAGATCATCGCCACTGTGCTGGATCGCATGGAGGAGGTCCAGCTCATCGACGATTTGGAGTTTGCCCGCACCTGGGTGCGCACCCGCCACGAGCTCAAGGGCCTGGGGTCAGCCGCCCTGCGGCGAGAGCTGCAGGAGCGCGGCGTGGACCCAACGGACATCGAAGGGGCCCTGGAGCAGCTCAGCGCCGAGGATGAGGATGCCGCAGCGGCCGAACTCATCGCTAATAAGCTGCGCGGAGTCTCCCTGCCGGTGGGCCACGGCCCGCAGGAGCGCAAGGAGCGCGATAAGATCACCCGCCGACTGGTGGGCATGCTCGCCCGCCGCGGCCACAGCCCAGGTGCTGCGCTGAAGCTGGTCAGAGAAGCCGTCGAATCGGTGAATCACTGAACGACTCCAAAGGTGGCAGAGGCGGGGTCAGCAGAGGCGGTAGAATCAGCGGAGAATCCCCTACCGACCTCGTTGACAAGCAGCACTGAGCAGAAAAGTAGCACTGAGCAGATATGACCCAGACTGTCCTGGACCGCGACGGCATCGCAGCACCACAGCAGACCTATCAGGTGCGCACCTTCGGCTGCCAGATGAACGTCCACGACTCCGAACGCATCTCCGGCCTCCTGGAGGAGGCCGGCTACACCCCGGCCGCTGAGGACGCCACCCCGGATCTGATGGTCTTCAACACCTGCGCGGTCCGAGAGAACGCCGACAACCGGCTCTACGGAAACCTGGGCCAGCTCAAACCGGTCAAAGAGGAACACGGCATGCAGATCGCCGTCGGCGGCTGCCTGGCCCAGAAGGACCAGGACAAAGTGCAGGAACGCGCCCCCTGGGTCGATGTGGTCTTCGGCACCCACAACATCGGTTCGCTGCCCACCCTGCTGGAGAGATCCCGGCACAACCAAGAGGCCTCGATCGAGATCCTCGAATCCCTGGAGACCTTTCCCTCCACACTGCCGACCAAACGCGAATCGGTGCACTCCGGGTGGGTGTCCATCTCCGTGGGCTGCAACAACACCTGCACCTTCTGCATCGTGCCCTCACTGCGCGGCAAGGAGCGCGACCGCCGTCCGGGCGAGATTCTCGCCGAGGTCCAGGCCCTGGTCGACGACGGCGCCGTGGAGGTCACCCTGCTGGGCCAGAACGTCAACACCTACGGTGTGGAGTTCCGCGACCGCGGAGCCTTCGCGAAGCTGCTGCGCGCCTGCGGCGAGATTGAGGGCCTGGAGCGGGTGCGCTTCACCAGCCCGCACCCGGCCAGCTTCACCGATGACGTCATCGACGCCATGGCTGAGACCGACAATGTGATGCCCCAGCTGCACATGCCGCTGCAGTCCGGCTCAGACCGCATCCTGAAGGCCATGCGCCGCAGCTACCGGTCCAAGCGGTTCTTGGGCATCCTGGACAAGGTCCGGGAACGCATCCCGCACGCTGCGGTGACCACCGACATCATCGTCGGATTCCCCGGTGAGACCGAGGAGGACTTTGAAGAGACGATGCGTGTGGTCGAAGCCTCACGGTTCTCCTCCGCGTTCACCTTCCAATACTCAGCCCGCCCCGGCACCCCGGCCGCTGAGATGGAGGATCAGATCCCCAAAGAGGTGGTCCAGCAGCGATTCGAACGTCTGGTGCAGCTGCAGGACCGCATTGCAGCCGAGGAGAACGCCAAGCTGGTGGGAACCACCCAGGAGGTGCTGGTCACCGCTGACTCCGGAAGCAAGAACCAACAGACCGGCAGGCTCTCCGGCCGCGCTCAGGACCACAGGCTGGTCCACTTCAGCGTCCCGCAGGGCGCCGACCAGCCGCGCCCCGGTGACTTTGTGACCGTTCCCATCACCGAAGCCGGCGGATTCCACCTTTTGGCCGACCCCGCAGCTGAGCAGTACCAGCTGCGCCGCTCCCGCTCCGGGGAGGCCTGGGACCGGTGGCAGGCCGACTCCTGCGGGGTGGGCACCACCCAGGTGAGCAGCTCCGCCGGCGGGGCCGTGTCGCTGGGCATGCCCTCGATGCCCGGTGCAGCGACCAACCCCGCAGCGACCAATCCCGTCGGCTCCTGAGGTGGCGCAGCAGCCGCTGATCGCCATCACCGGTCCCACAGCCTCGGGAAAGAGCGGACTTGCCGTAGAGGTCGCCCGGGGCCTCAGCGAGGCGGGCACACCGGCGGAGATCATCAGTGCCGACTCCATGCAGCTCTACCGCGGAATGGACATCGGCACCGCCAAAGTCACCGGCGCCGACCAGCAGGGCGTTCCCCACCACCTGCTCGACGTCCTCGACGTCACCGAAGAAGCCTCCGCCGCCGACTATCAGCAGCAGGCACGAGCGGTGATCGCAGATATTCGCCGCCGCGGGGCAGTGCCGATCCTCGCGGGCGGCTCGGGACTCTACGTGCGCGCCGTCCTGGATGTCATCGAGTTCCCGCCCACTGACCCGCAGGTCCGTGCGGAGATGACCGCACTGTGGGAGGAACAGGGTGCGGCAGAGGTGCGCCGTCAGCTGCGCGAAGCAGACCCAGAATCGGCGGCCGCGATCAAAGACGACCGGCGACTGATCCGTGCCCTGGAGGTGGTGCGCCTCACCGGCCGCAGCTTCTCCTCCTATATGCCCCAGCGCGTCCATGAACCCAGCGTGGAACCGGTGCTGCAGCTGGGACTGCGCACCGACCGACAACTGCTGCACCAGCGCATCGCCGCCCGCGTGCACCACATGGCCGAACAGGGGCTGCTTCAGGAGGTCACCGCCTTGGAGGCCGCAGGCCTGCGCCGGGGCGTCACCGCATCCCGGGCCATCGGCTACCAGCAGTACCTGCGCGTTATCGACGGCGAATGGGCAGAGCAGACCGCGGTGGACGACACCATCATCGCGACCAGAAAGTTCGCCCGCCGCCAGGACACCTGGTTCCGCGCCGACCCCAGAATCACCTGGCTCGACGCGCCGTCAGCGACCCTGGTGGACGAGGCGATGGAAGTGATTCGGCCCGAAACTGGTTGACTACAGATATGCGCTTCACCAAGGCCCACGCCACGGGCAACGACTTCGTGCTGATTGCCGACCCGCAGGCACAGCACCCCCTGGACGCAGAATTCACCGCCGCCGTCTGCGACCGACACTTCGGCATCGGTGCCGATGGGCTCATCCGTGCGGTGCCCGCCCAACGCAGCGAGGACGGCAGAACCGCGCTGACAGAGGCAGGACTGACCAGCACTGAGGAGGCGCCTCTGTGGTTCATGGACTACCGCAACGCCGATGGGTCCATCGCCGAGATGTGCGGCAACGGGGTGCGAGCCTTCGCCCAATTTCTGCGCGCCGAAGGTCTTGCTGAGCTCACCGAGGGCACCCTGCCGGTGCTCACCCGTGCCGGACTCAAGACGGTGCGCGCCTCCGAGGAGGGCTACGCGGTCGGCATGGGCGTCTGGTCCTTCATCGACCCGGAGCTCGCCTCCCAGCGAGCCAGCGACTCCCTGGTTCAAGCCGCCGGGCTGGAGGACCCCCGACCGGCGCTGAGCATTTCGATGGGCAACCCGCATACCGTCGTCGCGCTGCCTGACAGTGACGCCCTGCAGGCCCTGCAGCTGCACCAGGCGCCCACGGTGGACCCCACACCGCCCCATGGCACCAACGTGGAGTTCGTCGTGCCAGCAGACCCGCTGGTCGAAGACGGCGTCGGCCGGGTCACCATGCGAGTCCACGAACGGGGAGTCGGCGAGACGCTCTCCTGCGGAACCGGAGCCTGCGCGGCAGCAGCGGCAGTGCGAGTCTGGGCCGCAGACCAAGGCGTGGACACCTGGCGGCTGAACGTGCCCGGAGGGGACGTCACAGTCCGCTTCCACGCCCGCGCCGACGGCGCAGAAGAGGTCGAACTCTCCGGCCCAACAGTGCAGGTCTATCGCGGCGAACTCATGGCAGAGTGAAGAGGCGATCGGCGTCGGCGCCCAGGGTGCGCAGCACCAATGAGGTGTAGAGAACGGTGCCCACCACCAGCGAGTTCCCGGCATCCAGCAGCTCTGCCAACGATTCCTGGGGGAGCCACTCCCAGGGCCACCCGGATCGGTCCGGCATGCCGGTGTAGGCCTCGGGCAGCTCCACAAAGACCCGTCGTCCGGCAAAGTTCTCCAGCTCTGCGATGAACCCGGTGAGGTCCTTATCTGGCGGCAGGCACACCAGCACCTGATCCACCGTCTGCATCCGAGCATGGGCGAACGCCAGGGCGGCGGCCAACCCGGGGCCGGAGACCGCGGAATCGACCACACACTGCCGACCGGCTGGTGTGGTGTGCACTGACATGCGCCCCGGATAGTTGACCGAGGCCACCGCCTGCTTCAGCCCAGCACCGTACAGCCCAGCACCGTGCAGGCCCGACTCATGGGATTCCTCCGACGCCGGGCTCATCAGCCGGGCGTGCAGGCCCAGCCCCGCCGCAATGCCGACTGCCGCGTTGTCCCGCTGCAGGCCCGCAGGCAGATGTGCGGCCAGCTGAGCCGCACGCTCATCAGGTCCCAGCAGCGGTGTGCCGGTGACCGCGCACCGCTGCCGAAGCACCTCTGCGGGTTCTGGGGCCTGCGCACCGGTGAGGCAGAACTGAGTATCGTCAGTGACCACCGCCGCCTTGTCCGCTGCGACATCGGTGAGAGTCGGGCCCAGCAGATCCAGGTGCTCACCGAAGACGGCTGTCACCGCCACGGCATCAAGCCGCCAGTGCGAGAGATCATCGCTGGCCCCACCGATGCCCGCCTCAGCCACGACGACGTCGACCCCCGCCTCAGCGAACACCAGCATCGCCATCACCATGAACAGGCCGGTGGGCGCCAGATACCCGGACGCCGCGCTGGCCTGCGGAAGGCGCTCGCGAGCCCACTGGATCCGCCGCAGAGCACGCCGGCGCGTGGAGTCATCGATCACCACGCCGTCAATCCGGATCCGGTCTGCATTGGAGAGGACCCCCGGACTCATCACCGTTCCCACTCGGTGGCCGACTCCGGCCAGGGTGGCTGAGGCATAGGCGGCGGCGGTTCCCTTCCCCTTGGAGCCGACCACCCCCAGCGTGTGGTGCCCGAGGTGGGCGGGATCGTAGCCCAACACCTGAAGCAGTGCCCGGGTGCGGGCCAGCGAGCGGGAGGAGACATGACGCAGGGTGCGCCATTCATCGAAGATCACGATCTCTTCGTACTCATCCAGCGGCAGCGCCTCCAGGGGTGCCCCGTGGCCCTCGGCGGGACTCATCGGCGCACCACGTGCAACAGCCGGAACCCCTTAGACGTCTGGGGCCGGTCCACGCTGTACTGCGCACCCAGCTCGGCGCTCAGCCACCGCTGCAGGGAGTCGGCCCCCAGGTTCTTCTGCACCACCAACCAGGCTTCACCGCCAGTCGCCAGCCGCGGCAGCCACTGCTGAAGAATCTGGTGCAGCACAGCCTTGCCCACCCGGATCGGAGGGTTCGACCAGACGGTGGAAAACTCGGTCTCCGCCGGCACCTCCTCCGGTGGGCACACCTCCACGTTGTCCAGCCCCAGAGCCGAGGCATTCTGCCGGCACAGCGTGCGGGCGCGCTCGTTGACGTCGACCGCCCATATGGTGGCCTGCGGGGAGAGCATCGCCATGGTCAGCGTCATCGGCCCCCAGCCGCAGCCGACGTCGAGCAGATCACCCTGCTGCGCCGGCGCCGGTGCGCCGCGCAGCAGCACCTGGGTGCCCTTGTCCACTCCGTCGGGGGAGAAGATCCCGCCGGCCGTGCTGACGCTCACCTGCCGCCCCGCCAACTCGACCTCCACCGCACGCGGCTGAAAGGGCTCCTGAGGCGATGAGAAATAATGCGAAGTTGCCATCTGTTGAATCGTAGTACCATGGAGAGCATGTGGATTCGCCTGACCGGGTACGCACGGCCGAAATTTTCTGCCTGAGCACCCCTCGCCGCTCCTGGACGCCGTTGCCGCGCGTCCGGTTGAGCCTGCTCGAACCTCCACTCACACAAGCCCCGCACAGTGCGCCGCTGACGGCGTCGTCATCGTCCGGGCAAGGAATACATGACTGAACACAATAATTCACACCCCACCTCCAGCGTCGACCAGACCATCGCACGGATTCTGGCTGCCGATGAGGCTACACAGCAGAAGAAGCCGACCCGCTTCGTGGCCGATGAGCAGTTCCGCACTGACCCCAGCTCGGACAATGATCCCCGCTCTGAGACTGACCCCAGTGACGACACTGACTTCAACGACGACGTCAGGCGCAGCAGCATCCTGGACGGCCCCGCCCGGGTGCTCGCCGATGACGAGGGACACACTGAGCACGACGGCGACCAGTTCGATCTGTTCGAACGCCGCCGCCTGCGCCGGGTTGAGGGACTCTCCACCGAGCTGCAGGACGTCACCGAGGTGGAGAACCGGCAGCTGCGCCTGGAACGGGTGGTGCTGGCCGGGCTCTACCGCGGCGGCAGCGCCGAGGAGGCGGAGTACTCGCTGCGGGAGCTGGCCGCACTGGCCGAGACTGCCGGCTCCACGGTGCTCGACGGATTCCTGCAGCGCCGGTCGACCCCCGACCCCGGCACCTTCTTCGGCTCGGGCAAGGCCGAGCAGATCAAGGAGGCCGTCGCCGAGCTCGGCGCAGACACGGTGATCGTCGACTCGGAGCTGGCACCGTCCCAGCGCCGCGGCCTCGAGGACATCGTCAACGTCAAAGTCATCGACCGCACCGGCCTGATCCTGGACATCTTCGCCCAGCACGCCCAGTCCCGCGAGGGCAAGGCGCAGGTGGAGCTGGCCCAGCTGGAGTACCTGCTGCCACGGCTGCGCGGCTGGGGCGAATCCATGTCCCGCCAGGCCGGCGGACAGGTCGGCGGAGCCGGCGCCGGAATGGGCTCCCGGGGCCCCGGTGAGACGCAGATCGAACTGGACCGACGCCGCATCAACCGACGCATGGCCAGGCTGCGCCGCGACATCGCGGCGATGAAGCCGGCACGCGAGACCAAACGTGCCAATCGGCGTCGTCATGCTGTGCCCTCGGTGGCGATCGCCGGCTACACCAACGCGGGCAAATCCAGTCTGCTCAACCGGCTCACCGACGCCGAAGTGCTGGTGGAGAACGCGCTGTTCGCCACCCTGGACCCCACCACGCGCAAAGCCGCAACCCCGGACGGCCTGGGCTACACGCTCTCTGACACTGTGGGCTTCGTCCGCCAGCTGCCCACCCAGCTGGTGGAAGCATTCCGCTCCACACTGGAGGAGGTCGCAGCGGCCGACCTGATTCTCCACGTGGTCGATGCCTCCCACCCGGAGCCGGAGGCCCAGATCACCGCAGTGCGCACCGTGCTCACCGAGGTCGAGGCCCACCAGGTGGACGAGATCATCGTGCTCAACAAGGCCGACGCCGCCGACTCTCACGTCATCGAGCGCATTCGGCGCCGTGAGCCGCATGTGGCGGTGGTCTCTGCGCGCACCGGTCAGGGCATCGCCGAGCTGAAGCAGGCCATCGCAGAGGCCATACCGCGGCCCTCGGTGCCCATGGAGCTGCTGGTCCCCTACGCCGAAGGCGAGGTGGTTTCCCGGCTGCACGCCCAGGACGCCGAGATCCTTGAGACCAGCTATCAGCAGCAGGGCACTCGGCTCAGCGTGAAGGTGGGTCCGGCGTTGGCTGCCGAACTGGGGCGCTACCAGGTGGAAGACTCGTAGCCGATGACGACGACGGCACAGGCTGACCAGAGCCCAGCAGGACCTGAGGACTCGGCGCCCGCCCAGCGGGCGGTTCAGCTGCTGGACACCGCAGTGGAGGCCTTCGGCGGGTCCCGTCGCGAGGGTCAGGAGGACATGGCCCGGCGGGTGGCCGACTCCTTCGCGCAGCAGAAGCACCTGCTGGTGCAGGCCGGAACCGGCACCGGCAAGTCGCTGGCCTATCTGGTGCCGGCGGCGCTGCACGCGGTGGAGGCGGAGAAGCCGGTGCTGATCTCCACGGCCACCCTGGCGCTGCAGGCCCAGATCATGGGCCGGGACCTGCCCGCACTGCTGGACTCGGTCACCTCCGAGCTGCCGCGAGAGGTGGACATCGCCCTGGTGAAGGGCCGGGCCAACTACCTGTGCAAACACAAGCTCGCCGGCGGCTTCGGCGAGCAGGACGACGACCAGGAGGCGCTCTTTGCCGCTGGGGTGGAACCCGGCGGGGGAGTGACCACCTATGAGCCCACCACCCGGATGGGCCGCGAGGTGCTGCGGCTGCGCGAATGGGCTGAGGAGACCGACACCGGTGACCGCGACGACCTCACCGAGGGGGTCACCGATCAGGCCTGGCGCCAGGTCTCGGTCAACGCCGTGGACTGCATCGGCCCGCGCAAGTGTCCCATGGCCGAGGAGTGCTTCTCGGAGTTGGCGCGCCACCGGGCCGCAGAGTCCGATCTGATCGTCACCAACCACGCGATGCTGGCCATCGACGCCTTCGAAGGCCTGGACGTGCTGCCCGAACACGACGCGGTGGTCATCGACGAGGCCCACGAACTGGCCGAACGGGTCACCTCGGCGGTCACCGTCCAACTCTCCGCCCAGATGATTCAGGCTGCCGCCAGCTCAGCGCGCAAACACACTGCGATCAACGTGGAGGCGCTGCAGGCTGCGGCCACCAGCATCGAGGCCGCGTTCGGTGGTCTCGAAGACGGCCTGCTTCCCGGCTTCAAGAGCGGCCGGGGCCTGACCGAGCAGCAGGCGTCGGCGGTGGAGGTCACCCGCAACGCAGCCCGCACTGCCCTGTCGGACTCCAAGCCAAGCGCGGAAGCCGAGGCCGACGCCGGCCGCACCACCGCCCGAGCCCGGCTGCAGGCTGTGCTGGAGGTGACCAACCGGATGCTGGACTCGGACCAGAGCGCCGACGTCGTCTGGATCTCTCGGCCGGGCACCTTCACTCCAGGGCAGGGATATCAGCCTGCTGAGCTCAGTGAACCCCCGATCATCTACGTGGCCCCCACCAGTGTGGCCTCCCGGCTGCGTGAGGGCCTCTTCGGCGATCGCACAGTCGTGCTGACCTCGGCGACTCTGACCATCGGGGATAGCTTCGAACCGGTGGCCGGGTCCCTGGGGCTGCTGGGGGAGCAGGCCCCCTCCTGGGACGCCGTGGATGTCGGCAGTCCCTTCGACTACCCCACACAGGGCGTGCTCTACGTGGCCAAACATCTTCCCCCGCCCTCGCTGAAGACTCAGGACGCCCAGCGCAAGGAGCTCGCTGAGCTGATCCAGGCCTCCGATGGGGCGACCCTGGCGCTGTTCTCCTCGCGCCGGGCAGCAGAGCAGGCCGCCGAGGAGCTGCGCGAGATCGTGGACGTGCCCATCCTCTGCCAGGGGGACTCCACCATGTCGGCGCTGGTGCGGGAATTCGCCTCCGATGAGCAGACGTGTCTGTTCGGCACGATGAGTCTGTGGCAGGGGGTCGACGTGCCGGGCCGCGCCTGCCGGATGGTGGTGATCGACCGCATCCCGTTCCCACGGCCCGATGATCCGCTGAGCACCGCACGCAGCCTAGAAGTCTCCAAGGCCGGGGGCAACGGGTTCATGCAGGTCTCGGCAGCCCACGCGGCCACCCGCCTGGCCCAGGGTGCTGGCCGGCTGATCCGCACCGCAGAGGACCGCGGAGTCCTCGCAGTGCTGGATTCACGCCTGGCCAATGCCCGATACGGGACCTTCTTGAAGAAGTCGATGCCGCGCTTCTGGGCGACCACCGATGCACAGATAGCCCGCGGTGCGCTCACCCGCCTGGCCGCGGCGCCGCAGAGCGACTGAACAGCCGGCTCTGCAGTGAATTCTGGCTCTACAGGGAGCGCAGCACGGTCACCACTTTGCCCATAATGCTGGCCTCATCACCGAGGATCGGCTCATACAGTCGATTCTGCGGCAGCAGCCACTGGTGACCGTCGCGACGCTTCAGCGTCTTGACCGTCGCCTCATCCTCCAGCAGAGCCGCGACGATGTCGCCGTTGTCCGCATCCGGCTGGCGGCGCACCACGACCCAGTCGTCCTCACAGATGCCGGCTTCGATCATGGAGTCTCCGCGCACCTGCAGCATGAACAGCTCACCCTCTCCGGTGAGCTGGCGCGGCAGCGGCATCACATCCTCCACGTTCTGCTCGGCCAGGATGGGGCCGCCTGCGGCGATCTGGCCCACCAGGGGCACATCGGCGACCCGTGAGTCAGCGTCGGCCCGGTAGGCATCCAGATCCACCACCGTGGAATCCTCAGCCGGCGCGCTGGGGGAGACGGCCGTCTCATCGCTCAGCAGCCGGCCCTCAGCGTCGCGGATGACTTCCATGGCCCGCGGTTTGCCCGGCACGCGACGCAGATACCCCAGCTGCTGCAGCCTGGCCAGCTGGTGGGTGACCGAGGAGAGCGAGGCCAGTCCGCAGGCATCACCGATCTCGCGCATCGAGGGCGGGTAGCTGCGTTCGTTCAACGAGGTGCGGATCATTTCCACGATCGTGCGCTGGCGCTCGGTGAGCGGACGCGGCTCACCCGCATCCGCTGCTGTGCTCTGGTTCTGAGATGTGCCGTGTGCTGGCATCTGCCTGCCTCCTCCTGGGCCGGTGAAGAAGTGACAGCCAGCGTGTCCTACCCCGGTGCTGAGATAGTCACGACGTCGAACGTCACTTCGAACTTATGGGCTCAGAATACGCGAGACCGCACACATATTCCATACATATGTGCGAGTGTCGCCCACCAGTTCGAAGATATGTGCTATAAATAGAACACAGGTTCGATAAAGGAGGAGCTTCCCCATGACCACCACGAACTCTGCCACCGCCCACACCGGCACACCGGTCACGCTGACCCGCCGCGGACGCCTGGTGCTGCTGGGACTGCCCGTGCTGCTGGCCGTGGCCGCCGTGCTGGCAGGACTGCTGCTGGCGTCGGCCTCCCTGTTCAACCAGGCACAGGCCAGCACAGCCGAACAGCCCGGGGTCAGCGCCGTAGAGGTCGCTGTGGACCCAGGAGACACCCTGTGGTCACTGGCCCAGGACGCCCCCACCGATGACGACGTCCGGGAAGTCATGGCCGCCATCACCGAGCTCAACAACCTGGACAGTTCGCAGCTGCAGCCCGGTGAGGTGCTTCACGTTCCTGCTGACTGAGCCGCGGCACTAGAATGGTCTGGTGACTGAATCACCGCTTGAGGCACTGCCGATCCGTCCCGAACTGAGGGGACAGCAACCCTATGGGGCACCCCAGCTGAACGTCGAGGCCATGCTCAACGTCAATGAGACCACCTATGACGTTCCTGAAGAGGTGGTCGAGGCCATCGCCGAGCAGGTCCGAGCGGCGGCGCAGAGCCTCAACCGTTACCCCGACCGGGAGTTCACCGCACTGCGGCACAAGCTGGCCGGGTTCCTCACCAGTGAGTCCGCCGTCGCGCTCTCCGCGGAGCAGATCTGGGCGGCCAACGGCTCCAATGAAGTCATGCAGCACATCCTGCAGGCCTTCGCCGGCCCCGGTCGCAGCGTGATGTCCTTCCCGCCGACCTACTCGATGTATCCGCTCTACGCCCGCGGGGTCAACAGCGAGTACATCGCCGGCACCCGCAGCCCAGACTTCACCCAGACCCCTGAGGACGTCGCTGCCCAGATCCGTGAGCACCGGCCGAAGGTGGTCATTCTGTGCTCACCGAACAACCCCACCGGCACCGCCCTGCAGCTGGAAGTGGTCGAGGCCGCCTACCGGGCGGCGGCCGAGTCGGAGACCATAGTGGTGGTGGACGAGGCCTACGGCGAGTTCCGCCAGCCCGGCACCGAGTCCGCGCTGAGCATGCTCGCGGGCCGGCCCCGGCTGATCGTCACCCGCACCATGAGCAAAGCCTTCGCCATGGCCGGCGGGCGCCTGGGCTACCTGGCCGCCTCGCCAGCCGTGACGGACGCCCTGCGACTGGTGCGGCTGCCCTACCACCTCTCGGCGATCACCCAAGCGGCCGCCGGTGCCGCTCTGGACCACGCGCAGAATCTGATGGCCAATGTGGAACGCATCAAGACCCAGCGCGACCGCCTGGTCGTCGAGCTGCGCGGCATGGGGTTGGATCCGCATCCCTCAGACGCGAACTTCGTGTTCTTCGGCGGGCTCGACGACGCGACCGCGGCGTGGCAGCACCTGCTCGATGACGGCATCCTGGTCCGCGACGTGGGCATCGCCCATCACCTGCGGGTCACCGCCGGCACCGAGGCGGAGACCACCGGCTTCCTCACCTCACTGGCCACCTACCTCAACCGATAGGATCAGACTCTTATGGGAGCAGAACTTGTTGAAGCGCGCATCGCCCAGATGGAGCGCACCACCAGCGAATCCCGGGTGAAGGTCCGCATGGACCTCGACGGCACCGGGGCCTCGCACATCAGCACCACGGTGCCGTTCTTCGACCACATGCTCACCGCGCTGGCCAAGCATTCGCTCATTGATCTGAGCGTCGAGGCCGAAGGCGACACCCACATCGACGTCCACCACACCGTGGAGGACACCGCCATCGTCATCGGGGAGGTGCTGGCCACCGCATTGGGCGATAAGCGTGGAATCCGCCGGTTCGGCGAGGCGACCGTGCCCCTGGACGAGGCCCTGGCCCACGCAGTGGTCGACCTCTCCGGCAGGCCCTATATGGTCCACAGCGGTGAGCCCGAGGGCCAGCAGTACCACCTCATCGGCGGACACTTCACCGGGTCCATGACCCGACACGTGTTCGAATCGATCACCTACCACTCCGGCATCTGCCTGCATATGCGCCTGCTGGCCGGCCGGGACCCCCACCACATCGTCGAAGCCCAGTTCAAAGCCTTCGCCCGGGCGCTGCGCAGCGCAGCAGAGTCCGACCCGCGAACCGACGAGATCCCCTCCACCAAGGGTGCCCTGTGACCCGACCGAGCGTGGCCGTGCTCGACTACGGCTCAGGCAACGTCCACTCTGCGGTGCGAGCCCTGAACCGCGCCGGTGCCGCAGCGCAGCTGACCCGCGACACCCAGACGCTGCTGAACGCCGACGGGCTGGTGGTGCCGGGAGTCGGCGCGTTCTCTGCGGTGATGGAGGCGCTGAAGGCCATCGACGCCCCGCGCTGGATCGGCCGGCGGGTCGCCGGATCCCGGCCGGTGCTGGGCATCTGCGTGGGCCACCAGATCCTCTTCGAACGCGGGGTGGAGCACGGTGTGGCCGCCGAGGGCATGGGGGAGTGGCCCGGTGAGGTGACCGCCCTGCCCCGCGACGTCGTGGTGCCTCATATGGGCTGGAACACCGTCGACGCCCCAGCGCAGAGTGCGCTGTTCGAAGGCATCGGCCAGGAGCGGTTCTACTTTGTGCACTCCTACGCGGTGCAGACCTGGGACTTCGACCAGACCCTGGAGGTGATGCGGCCCCCGGCGATCACCTGGTCCCACCACGGAGCCGACTTCATCGCCGCGGTGGAGAACGGCCCGCTCACCGCGACCCAATTCCACCCCGAAAAGTCCGGCGACGCCGGAATGCAGCTGCTGCAAAACTGGATAGGAACACTATGAAACCCCTAGAACTTCTGCCCGCCGTCGACGTCGCCGAAGGCCAGGCCGTGCGCCTGGTCCAGGGCGAGGCCGGCTCCGAGACCGGCTACGGCGACCCCCTGGAGGCCGCCCAGACCTGGCAGCAGCAGGGGGCAGAGTGGATCCACCTGGTAGATCTCGACGCCGCCTTCGGCCGCGGGCACAACCGCGAGGTGCTGCGCCAGGTCGTCGACCAGATAAACATCAAGATCGAACTCTCCGGAGGCATCCGCGACGACGAATCCCTAGACCGCGCCCTGGAGATGGGCGCCACCCGGGTCAACCTGGGAACCGCCGCCCTGGAGGACCCTCAATGGACCGCCCGGGTCATCGCACGCTATGGAGACGCCGTCGCCGTGGGCCTGGACGTGCGCGGCGAGACCCTGGCCGCACGCGGCTGGACCAAGGAGGGCGGCAACCTCTGGGAGGTGCTCGCCCGCCTGGAGGACGCCGGCTGCCCGCGCTACGTGGTCACCGACGTCACCAAGGACGGCACCCTGCGCGGACCCAACACCGAGCTGCTGGCGGCCGTGGGGGCAAAGACCAATAAGCCCGTCATCGCCTCCGGAGGCATCTCCTCGCTGGACGACGTCGCCGCCCTGGCGAAGATGGTCTCCTCCGGTGTGGAGGGCGCGATCATGGGCAAGGCGCTCTACGCTGACAAATTCACCCTGCCGCAGGCGCTGAAGGTCGCCGCCGACTCGGCGTGATGAGCAGCCAGCAGCTGCCGGCGCACATCGCCAACCTGCTGGAACGCCAGCAGCGCACCGAGCATGGTGAGCCCGCCGACTCCGCCGGCGTTGCCTGGAGCGGGCGAGACCTCAGCGGTGCCGGCAACCCGCTGCACACCTTCGACGGCGACGACGGACACACCCCGGCCCCCATCGCCGCAGCCAGACGCCGGCTCATCGCCGGTGAGACCGACGAAGCCCAGTTCGTGGCCTCCCTGGCCGGCCAGCGACTCTTTGCTCCGGTGATCGCCACCGGCACCGGCGACGCCGACCACGGCGATAAGGAAGCCGATATTTCGCTGGTCTCGCTGACCGCCCCCGACGGGCGCCGGGCCATGCCGGTCTTCACCTCGGTGCAGGCGCTGACCGGCTGGCACCGGCAAGCGCGGCCGGTGGCAGCCGAAGCCGAACGGGTGATGCTGGCCGCCCTCGCCGAAGACGCCGAACTGGTGGTACTGGATCCCGGTGCCGCCGAGGCGCCTGCCGAACTGACCTATGTGATTCGCCGTCCAGCGCTGGAAGCCCTGGCTCAGGGGCGGCTGTGGACTCCCAGCTACTTAGACCATGAGCTGGCCCAGGCACTGGACGAGCTGCCGGATCAGTGCCCGGGGGTGGCCCAACTGGTGCTGAAGCCCCACCGGGGCATCATCACACAGGCGGGCAACGGCGCCCGGGTGCTCGGCGGCGGTCACGGCCCGGAGCTGAGCCTGGGGGTGGTGGTAAAACCCGGTACGGACGCCGTGGGTCAGCGGTTGGCACTGGCGGCCGTGGAGGCCGCCTGCGCAGACGTGGAGATGCTGTCTCAGCGTGCCGACTCGCTGCACATTCAGCTGGTGGATGGTGAGCTGGTCGAGCAGCCGCGTTAGTCCGACTGCTGCACTGTGCGCTGGATCTGGCCGCAGATGGCTTCCAGCGCCTCGGCCTCGGCCTCGTCCACGGCCGGGTGGAAGAGCTGCTTGATGTGCTGGGCATGCACCCGGGAGGCTGCGGTGAAGACTCTGCGGCCCTCATCGGTCAGCGTCGCGGTCATACCGCGCTTATCGTTGGGGTCGGCCGAACGCTCAATGAGGCCCTGAGCAGCCAGAGTCTTCACCTGATAGGAGAGTCGGGAGGGGGAGAAGACCATCTTCTCGGCCAGCTCCCCCATCCGCAGCTGATTCCCCTCCGCCTCGCTGAGCACCAGCAGCAGGTTGTAGTCGGTGATCTTCAGACCCGTGGTGGCGTGCAGCCGCTTCTCCATACGATCGGTGATCAGCGCCGAGGCTTCGAAGAACGCGCGCCACGCCTTGGCCTTCTGGGAGAATCCGGTGAGGTCACGCTGCCTGCTGGTGGGATCAATTGTCACCCGACCAGCTTACCGGCTGCTCACCCCTCAGTGCAGCGCGGCCTCAGTGAAGCGGGGCCTCAGTGCCGCGCAGCCTCAGTGCAGGGGAGCAGCGGTGGCTTCGCGGATCTGCTCCTCGCTCACCCCAGGGGCGGTCTCGACCAGCGTGAACTTGGGGTGGGCCGGATCCGAGCTGACCTCGACGACGCCCAGGTCGGTGATCACCGTGTTGACCACCCCACGGCCGGTCAGCGGCAGCGTGCACTGGGGCAGCAGCTTGGAGCTGCCGTCCTTGGTGCGATGGTCCATCAGCACCAGCACCCGCCGGGCGCCGTGCACCAGGTCCATGGCGCCGCCCATGCCCTTGACCATCTTGCCCGGGACCATCCAGTTGGCCAGATCACCGTTCGCCGCGACCTGCATGCCGCCCAGGACGGCGACGTCGAGCTTGGCCCCGCGGATCATCCCGAAGCTGGTGGCCGAGTCGAAGAATGCCGCCCCCGGGTTGGTGGTGACCGTCTCCTTGCCCGCATTGATCAGGTCTGGGTCCAGATTCTCCTCCAGGGGGTAGGGGCCGACGCCGAGGATTCCGTTCTCGGAGTGCAGGATGACTTCGCGGCCGGCCGGAATGTGGTTGGGGATCAGCGTCGGCATCCCGATTCCCAGGTTGGCGTAGTCGCCGTCCTGGATCTCCTGGGCCGCCCGGGCGGCCATCTGCTCGCGGGTCCAGCCCACTGCTGCGCTCTGCTCAGTCATCTCAGTTCTCCTCCTGTGAGCCGGTGCTCACGGTTCGCTTCTCGATCGGCTTGTCAATCTCGGTGCCGACCTCCAGCACGTGGTGGACGAAAATGCCCGGCAGGTGGACCTGGTCGGGGTCGAGCTCGCCGGGCTCGACGAGCTCCTCCACCTGGGCGATGCAGACCCGGCCGGCCATCGCCGCCGGGGGAGAGAACTGGCGGGCAGCCTTGTTGAACACCAGGTTGCCGTGCCGGTCCCCGCGGGCCGCGTGGACCAGGGAGAAGTCAGGCACGATCGACTCCTCCAGCGCGTAGCTCACGATGCGCCCGTCGGGACCGGGGAAGGGCCGCACCTCTTTGGGGCTGGACTCCTGAAGGATCTTGCCTTCGGTGTCGTAGCGGGTGGGAATGCCGCCGTCGGCCACCGGTGTGCCCACGCCTGCGCGGGTGTAGAAGGCGGGGATTCCGGAGCCGCCGGCACGCAGCTTCTCCGCCAGGGTGCCCTGCGGCACCAGCTCCAGCTCCAGCTCACCCTCCAGGTACTGGCGGGCGAACTCCTTGTTCTCTCCCACATAGGAGGAGATCATCTTCTTGATGCGGCCGGCCTTGAGCAGCAGCCCCAGGCCCCAGTCGTCGACGCCGGCATTATTGGAGGCGATGGTCAGCCCAGAGGCGCCTTGGTCCAGCAGAGCCTCAATCAGTTGGATCGGGTTGCCGGACAGCCCGAACCCGCCGACCGCCAGCGTCGCCCCGTCACCGATGGTGGCGACAGCCTCAGCCGCAGTGGCCACCGTTTTATTCACACTCACAATTGTTCCTCCTCGTCGGTCAGACGCTGCTGTCGCGAGCGCCGGTGATCATGCGGCAGTCCAGCCGCCGTCGATGGTGTACGAAGTCCCAGTCACCATACCGGAGGCGTCTGAGGCCAGCCAGGCAGCCAGAGAGGCGACCTCATCGACCTCGACCAGTCGCTTGACCGCAGATTCGGAGAGCATGATCTTCTCCACCACCTCATCCTCGCTGATGCTGTGGATCCGGGCCTGGTCGGCGATCTGCTTCTCCACCAGGGGAGTGCGCACATAGGCCGGGTTGATGCAGTTGGAGGTCACCCCGTGCTCGGCGCCCTCCAGTGCGGTGACCTTGGAGAGCCCCTCCAGGGCATGCTTGGCGGCGACGTAGGCCGATTTGTAGGGGCTCGCCCGCATCCCGTGGGCCGAGGAGAGGTTGATGATCCGGCCGAAGCCGCGCTCATACATGCCAGGCAGGGCGGCGCGGATCAGCAGGAACGGCGATTCGACCATCAGCCGGTGGATGAATCGCCACTTCTCGGGGTCGAACTCCTGGATGGGGGCCACGTGCTGGATGCCCGCGTTGTTGATCAGGATGTCGGTATCGAGTGACAGGTCCTCCAGCGCCTCGGTGTCGGCCAGATCCGTGCTCCAGGATT
>NZ_JACIBT010000003.1 GCF_014195445.1 Garicola koreensis
TGCGGCGTTTGAAGACCGTCCCCTCCTTGATGGGGAAGTGCTTCACCAGGTCCTTCACGTCCAAGACGACTTCAGAGTCGGCGAAGGGGTCCTGCGGCGCGTCGACGGCTGGCTGGCTCATGCCTGAGCCTCCTCTCGGGGCTGCCGAGTCCCATTGTAGATCTCTTCGCGATAGTGGCACGCAGAGGTGTGTTCGGCAACCACCGGCAGCAGTCCGGGGCGCTCAGCGCTGCACAAGTCGGTGGCATAGGGGCAGCGCGGGTGGAACGGGCAGCCCGAGGGCATATCCGTCAGCGACGGCGGCAGTCCGGAGATGGCGTTGAGCCGCTCGTCCTGACCGTCAATGCGCGGCACCGAATTCAGCAGGCCCTCTGTATAGGGATGGGCCGGTTGGGCGTATATCTCGTAGACGTCGGAGACTTCCATCACCTGCCCGGCATACATCACCGCGATCTTATCGGCCACATCGGCGACGACGCCCAAATCGTGGGTGATGAGGATCAGTCCCATGTTGTTCTCGACCTGCAGCTCCTTGAGCAGCCGCATCACCTGGGCCTGGACGGTGACGTCCAGAGCTGTGGTGGGCTCATCGGCGATGAGCACATCCGGGTCCAGGGCGATGGCCATGGCAATCATGATCCGCTGGCGCATCCCACCGGAGAACTGGTGGGGAAAGTCGCCCACCCGTTCCTCTGCCGCGGGGATGCCCACCCGCTGCATCATGGCGATGGACTTCTGCCGGGCCAGCTTGCGGTTCATTCCTTGGTGGACCCGAAACATCTCCGCGATCTGCCAGCCGACCGGCAGCACCGGGTTCAGCGCGGAGAGCGCGTCCTGAAAGATCATGGAGATGCTTACTCCGCGCAGTTTGCGGCGCTTCTCCGGCTTCATCGTCAGCAGGTCCTCACCGCGGTAGCGGATCTCACCGCCGGCGATGTGCCCCGGGGGCATGTCCAGGATTCCCATGATGGTCTGGGCGGTCACAGACTTTCCGGATCCGGATTCACCCAGGATCGCCAGCGTCTCACCAGCATTCAGCGTCACATTCAGTCCATTGATGGCTTGGGCAACCCCGGCTTTGGTGTGAAACTCCACATGAAGGTCCACCACTTCCAGCAGCGGGGACGCCGTGTCGCCAGTGAATGAGGGCTCGGGCGTGCGGGGTGTGGTCATCTGACTCACCTCTTCTTGGACTTCGGGTCAAGGGCGTCGCGCAGCGCCTCGCCCATAGAGGTGAAGGCGAAGACGGTTAGGGCGACGAAGATCAGCGGGAACGTCAGCAGATGCGGCAGCTGCTGCAAGTAGCTTTTTGCCTCGTCGAGCTGCAGCCCCCAGGAGATCGCCGGCAGCTGCAAACCCACCCCGAGGAAGGTCAGAGTCGCCTCTGCGCCGATGACGATTCCTGTGAACACCGCCGCGTAGCCGACCACCGGGCCCAGCGAGTTGGGCAGAATATGACGTCGCATGATGGTCAGCGGCCCAGCGCCCAGCGCCCGTGCTGCGGTGATGTAGTCGTTGTTGATCACCGCCAACACGGAGCCGCGCATCAGCCTGGCGAACGTGGGCCAGGTGAAGACAATCAGGATGAGAGACACATCCCAGACGCTGCGCTCCGACTGAACCGCGAGGAACACCAAGGCTCCCAAGAGGTAGGGGATGGCGAAGACCAGGTCGGTGAGGCGCATGAGAACCGCATCGACCCAACCGCCGAAGAAGGCGGCGACGAGACCCAGCGCCACACCGATGACAAAGACGCTCAACGAGACGATGACCCCTACAGCCATGGAATTTGCGGCTCCATAGATCACCCGGGCGTAGTAGTCGCAGCCCTGGATGTCTGTGCCGAACCAGTGCTCGGCCGAGGGCTCCTGCCGCGAGCGCGAAAGCGGGCAGGCTCGTGGGTCATTGTCGGTGAAAAGCTGGGGGAACAGTGCCATGGTGACCAGGACCACCAGCAGCACCGCCGAGACGACGAACCAGGGGTTTCGGCGCAGCGAACGCCAGGCGTCCATCCAGAGGCTGGCCTCCTCCTGGGCCTTGGCCTTCTTCGGCGCCGGTGGCGGCTCCCCCGCGGCCACAGTGTGTGCTTTGTTCAGCTCAGTCATAGCGGCTCTCCTAGTCGTAGCGGATACGGGGGTCGATGGCGGCATAGAGAAGATCAACCACGAGGTTGAGCACCACGTAGAAGAGGACAAACAGGGTCACGATGCCGACCACCACAGTGTTCTCCTGGGCTTGGATGGAGCGGAAGATCTGACCGCCCAAGCCGGTGAGGTTGAAGATGGTCTCCACCACCACGGTGCCCCCGAGCATGGTCGCCAGATCTGCACCGAGGAATGTCACCACCGGGATCAGCGAATTGCGCAGTCCGTGACGGACCACGACCCTGCTGCGCCTCATGCCCTTGGCGGTGGCTGTGCGCACGTAGTCCGACTGCAGGGCCTCCACCAGTTCACTGCGCAGCATGCGGGCCACGATGCCGGTGGAGACGGCCCCCAGGGTGATTCCCGGCAGGACGTAGCTGACCAGGCCTTCTCTGGTGCCGGCAATGGGGAACCATTCGAGGTTGAGCCCAAAGGTCAGCTGCAGCAGAAAACCGATGGCCAGGGTGGGCACTGCCACCACGATGACCAGCGACACCTGGACCATCCGGTCCAGGAAGCTGTCCTTGTAGACCGCAGCCAGGACGCCGGCGATGACCCCAATGACGATTTGGAAGCTCAGGGCCACCAGCGCCAGGGTCACCGTGATCGGCAGGCCCTGCTGGATGATGTCCAGCACCGGGCGCCCCTGGAATGTGGTGCCGAAGTCACCCGCGGTGAACACTCCCCACATGTACTTGGCGTACTGCACAAGGAAGGGGTCGTTGAGGTTGTACTGCTCACGCAGCGTCTCCAAGACCTGAGGACTCATCGGCCGGTCTCCGGAGAGCGCCCGGATGGGGTCGCCGGGCATCAGGAAGACCATGGCGTAGACGATGAGCGTGGCCGCAATCACTACCGGGATGAACTGCAGCATACGCCGAATGATGTAGCCGGTCATGGGTGTCCTTGCATGGGTTCAGCGGGTACGGTGAGTCGTTTCATCGTGGGGGGTCTCCATCGTCACGCGCAAGCGACCCGCACCAGGATGAAGACCATTGCTGGTGCGGGCCACGTGCTGTGTGTCGAGAAGAGCTACTCCTCGTTGACCACGAGCTGCTCGACCCGCAGGAAGGTGCGGGGGTCCATCTGCACCGAATCGTGCTGAATCCGGTCGCTGTGCACCACGCCCTGGCTCTGGAAGAACATCGGGATCACCGGCATCTCCTCGAGCAGAATGTCCTCGGCCTCCTGGTATATCGAGTCTGCCTCTTCGGGATCGGCCGCGTTGGCCTCAGCGATCAGATTGTCAAACTCCTCATTGGAGAAGTCGGCGTAGTTCGACGATTTGCCTGTGGTGTAGATCGGCTCCATCGCGTACTGCGGGCTCGGGTAGGAGAGCACCCAGCCCAAGCGGAACGGGCCAGTGACTTCCTGGTTGTCATGCAGATCCAGGTACTGGGCGAACTCCAGGGACTCAAAGGAGATGTTCTCAATCCCCAGGTGCTCCTGCCACTGGTTGCTGACCGCTTCGACCCAGTCCTCGTGACCGGCACCGGAGTTGAAGTAGATGGTCAGCTCACTGGGACCGTCAGCCTCCTCGTAGAGCTCAGCTGCCGCCTCCGGATCGAAGTCACAGTAGTCGCAGGCGTCCTCGCGGGCAGAGGGCAGCATGGGGGGAATGATGTTGCCGGCCGGAACCTGGGCACCGTCGAAGATGTTGTCGATGATCAGCTGACGGTCGATGGCCATGGAGAGTGCGTGGCGAACATCCTTGTCCTGGAACTCCTCCTGGTAGAGCGGCAGTCCCATGTAGGTGAATGAGGAGGTGTCGAACATCGTCTGGTTGTCTCCGAAGTCTGCCTCCATGGTTGACAGGCGGTTCGGCGGCACTGAGTCCATGATGTCTAGTGTGCCTGCCTGAACGTCCAGGTAGGCGGTCTCTATGTCGTTGTAGATCTGCCATTCGATGCGCTCCGGAACTCCCGGATCCTCTCCGGGCCAGTCCTCGTACCGGTCGACGGCGATCTGCACATCGTGCTCCCATTCGCCGTCCATCTGGTACCGGCCGTTGCCGACCGGTGCCTGCTCAAACGACTCCGGATCCTCAAATGCTTCTGCGGGCATCGGGTAGAACCCGGTGTAGGACAGCATCATGGGCAGCGGCGAGAAGGGCTCGTTGAGCTCGAACTCCAAGGTGTAGTCGTCCGTTGCGGTGACGCCTGCCAGCTCTTCGGCGTCCCCGTTGACCACATCCTCGTAGCCGACGATGACGTCGTAGAAGCTGGTGTTCTGCTGAGCGTTGTCCGGGTCTACGACCCAGTTAAAGGTCTCGACGAAGGTGTTGGCGTCGATCGGGTCACCATTGTGGAAGGTCCAGTCCTCACCGAGGGTGAATGTCCACTCGGTCTGGTCCTCGTTGGACTCCCAATCGGTGGCGACACCCGGGACAGCCTCGTAGGTCTCGTAGTCCACCTGGGTGAGACCGGTGAACAGCTGCTCCAGCACCCAGGATCCGCAGACCTCGGTGGAGTTCGACGGCATCAGGTTCTGCGGCTCACAGTTATAGGCGGAGACGGTGCCGCCCCCGGCAGCTTCAGCGCCACCGTTGTCAGCGGTGCCGTTGCCGCCATCGCCATTGCCGTCGTCTCCGTTGCCGCAGGCGGCCAACACCAATGCGGCTGCTGCGGTCATGGCGACAGCACTGCGACGGCGCGCCGACCCTTGGGGTTTATGCGTGGTCATGATCAGTCTCCTCATCAATATGGAGCGTTCAAGTGATGTGAGACACACTAGTACACATTTCTGCCGAGCAATATTCTGACGCGGAATCGCACCGAACAATTGTTTCGTTTCATCGGTGCCGGCAATTCTCCGGTCTCAGCTGCTGTGATCAGTGCCGCTCCAGGATGACCGACCCTGCTTCCCAGGTCAGCAGGTAGTGGTTCTCCCCCACCGTCTGCAGAGATTCGAAACCTGCGTCGAACTGCTCCTGGGCCACCGCGGGGATCTCCACCGAATCTGCCGGTGCGTCCACGTCCAGCGGAGGCTCTGCAGGTTCAACACGTTCGGTGACGACGTCGACGGCGCTGAGCTGGTGCTCGGGGGTGTCTTCATCGAGGCCGTGATGGATCTGGAACTCATTCTCGCCGAGCCTGCCGGCGTTGAGATTGAGCACCTGACTCCACGCGGTCGCGTGTCCCTGGTGCTCACCGGTGATCTGCTGCGTCTCGACTCCACCGTCCAACCGCAGGCATTCTGGGTCGTCGTCGGAGCCCAGTGCGGCAGTGACCAGATCAGTGTCGCCGTGGTAGGTGGGGGTCTGCAGCACTACGTGGGAGCCTGCCGTTCCGACGCCGTAGAGCACCCGCTGACGGGAATCGGCCACGCTGTGGTCCCGGACGGGGTGAATCGTCTGCGCGGTCCAGGTGATCGAGGCTGTCTGCGGATCGAACAGCGACACCCGGTCAGTGCCGGTCCAATACTCCTCATGATGACCGATGAGCAGCTGGTCACCCACTGCCGCTGCCGAGTGCTGACGCTGCGTGATGCCGCCTGGGTCGAACTGACCCAGGACCGGCTGCGCATCGAACTCCTGCGCCACGATCTCTACTGCGGAGATGAGCTGCTGCTCATCCACGTCGTCGTCGCCGCTGAGCGCCTGCTGGTGCACATCCCAGTCTGCAAAAGGCGGTTGAACCCCCGAGGGGTCACCGACATGCACATACTCCCCGCAGGTCAGGCCCAGGGCGTCCGTCAGCCCTGACTCCCTGGGGTAGTCGTAGACGATGAACGCGACGACGCCGACTGCTGCAGCAAGTCCGGAGCCTTGGAGCAGCCTGCGCCGGCGCCATCGTCGGTGACTTTCACGCTTCTCAGCCATCCAGTCGCGTTTATGGGCGCGACTGTAGGCTGCGGTGAGGGCATTCGACGGCTCACTCAAGGGCAGGATCCTTCACTGGGGCCCGGCAGCTCGGCTCAGGTGGCGGTGAGCCCCTGGGCCTCCCACAGCTGCTGCCGCGCTGCGCGACGTTCATCCTGCTGGCGCGGGTCGGGCACCGGCGCTGCGGCCAGCAGCCGTTTGGTGTAGCCCATCTGTGGGTCGCGCAGAATCTGCTCCTTGTGCCCCTGTTCCACCACACGGCCCTTCTCCAGCACCATGATCTGGTCCGCCAACTGGTCGACCACGGCCAGATCGTGGCTGACGAACAGACACGCGAAGGCGTACTGCTCCTGCAGCTCGGCGAACATCTCCAGCACACGGGCCTGCACGGAGACGTCCAGCGCAGAGGTCGGCTCATCAGCGATCAGAATAGAGGGGCTCAGTGACAGGGCCCGGGCGATGCTGATGCGCTGACGCTGCCCGCCGGAGAGCTCGTGCGGGAACCGGTTGATGACCCCCGCGGGAAGCTTGACCGCCTCCAGCAGTTCGGCGGCCCGAGCTTTGCGATCCTTGGGCGAACCTACTTTGTGGACCACCATGGGCTCGGTGATGATGTCACCGATCGGAAAACGGGGGTCCAAGGAGGCCGCAGGATCCTGGAAGACCACACCGATCTCTCGCCGTGCAACCTTGCGTTCGGCTCCTTTGAGTGCCGGAAGGTTGCGTCCGCGGATCAGCAGCTCGCCCTCGTCAACGTCCAGCAGCCCCAGCACGGCCTTAGCGATCGTGGATTTGCCGGAACCAGATTCTCCGACCAGCCCCAGGATTTCACCCTTGGGCACGGCGAAGCTCACGTCCTCAACAACCCGCACCGGCTTACCCCGGTTGTTCCGGTAGGCCAGGGCGAGGTTCTTGCCCTCAATGACCGTTTCCTGCTCCGGCGCAGTCGTCGGTTGGGCAGCCTCCCGCCGATCCTTCGCGGAGACACCCTGAACGTCACCTTTCTGGTGCAGGGTGGGCATCGCATCCAGCAGCCGCCTGGTGTAGGGGTGTTCGGGCTGAAGCAGAATCTCCTCAGAGGATCCGGATTCGACCACCTGGCCCTGGAACATCACCACCACACGGTCAGCCATATCGGCCACCACACCCATATTGTGGGTGATGAGCAGAATACCGGTGTCGATCTCGTGCTTGAGCCGTCGCAGCAGATCCAGAATCTCTGCCTGGACGGTCACGTCCAGTGCTGTGGTGGGCTCATCGGCGATGATCATCGAGGGATTGCAGGAAATGGCGATCGCGATCACGATGCGTTGGCGCTGTCCGCCGGAAAATTGGTGGGGATACTCGTGGATCCGCTGCTTGGCATCGGGGATGCCCACCAGCTCCAGCAGCTCCACGCCCTTGGCCAGCGCGTCCTTGCCGAATGCCACACCATGGACCTGCATGGCCTCAACCAGCTGGTCGGAGACCTTCAGCACCGGGTTCAGCGCAGTCATCGGCTCCTGAAAGACCATGGAGACTTCGGACCCGCGCAGCCGACGCAGCTGCGCCGCGTCCATGGTGGTCGTTTCCTGGCCGTTCAGAAAGGCCCTGCCGGTCACGGTGCCATTTTGCGGGATCAACCCCATCGCGGCGGCTGAGGTGACCGACTTGCCGGAGCCGGACTCCCCGACGACGGCGACCACCTCACCGGGCATCACATCGAAGCTGACGCCTTTGACGGCGTCGACGGTGCCGAACTCGGTGTTGAAGCTTACCCCGACGTTCTGAAAGCTCAGCGCCGGCTGTTCGGCGGCATCAGCGGCGCGTTCGGCAGCCACGGCCTCGGACACTGGTTCGGCAGTTCGGTACGCGGTCACTGCGGCGAAGACCGCGATCAGCACTCCGATGCCGATTCCCGCCAGGGCGACCGTATCCGCCAGGGTCACCGCACCCCGGTTAACATCGGTGCCAGAGATCCGCAGCGGCATCATCACCATCGTCGGGCCCACGGCGATCACCAACCAGGCGATCAGGAGCTTGAGCCCGAACTCCCGCTGCTTCAGCACTGCCATCTGGCCCAGCCCGGGGATGATCAGCGACAGGACTGCGGGGAGCCAGGGATTGGTGGCCGTGGTCTGCTCAGTGGCGGGATCCTGGGTGGTGGGAACCTGGGAGCTGTCTGCGCTCATTTCTTCCTCCGGAACCTGAATATATTCGCCTTAGGGTCAGTGCTGTCCGTCGCGAGGCTGGAGCCGGTCCGCCCGGCGGTGTCCAGACCCAGCTGACCTGCCTGGCGACTCTGCGCCATGGAGGTCCCGCGAAACCCCAGCGCCTGCCGCAGGCCGGGGCGTCGCTCGCCCTTGCGCTGCTGGTGCGGGTCGAAGGCATCACGCAAGCCGTCACCGATGAAGTTCACACACAGCACGATGATCAGAATGAAGATGCCCGGGATCCAGAACAGGTGCGGCCGGGTGTTGATGGCCACCTCGCCCTCGGAGACCAGCATCCCCAGGGAGACCTCCGGCGGCTGAACGCCCATGCCCAGATACGACAGGGTCGATTCCAGAAGAATCACCGCAGCAACGGTGAACGAAGCGTTGACGATGATCACGCCCACAGCGTTGGGCAGCATGTGTTTGCGAATGATTCGCCAGGGCGAGGCCCCCATCGCCACTGCAGCAGAAACGTATTCCTTCTCCCGCAGAGACAGCACCTCCGCGCGCACCAGACGGGCCATCCCGGTCCAGCTGACGATTCCCAGGACGATGGCCAGCGGGAACGGAGGGAACGGCATGCCGCTGACGAACTGTCCCAGGATCGCAGCGATCACCAGCAGCGGCACCACGATGACGAAGTCGGTCAGTGTCATCAGCACCGCTTCGATCTTGCCGCGGAAGTATCCGGCCACCGCACCGATCAGGATTCCCATCACGGAGGAGACCAGCGCGACGACGACGCCGATGATCAGCGACTGTTGGGTGCCGCGCATCACGCGGGCGAAAATATCCCTCGGCAGACTGTCCTGGCCGAAGGGGTGGGGACCGAAGATCCGGCCGTCGTCGAACATGGTCGGCTCCCCGCCGTTGACCAGTTCGGCTCCCTGGGGCAGCCGGAACGGATGCGGCCACCATCCGGGGATTATGCCGTAGCCCACCGAGGTGAAGGCCGTCACGGTGATAATCGTGACCACCACCAGTGAGATCATCGCCGGGATGTGACCGAAGAACCGACGTCGAATCAGCTGGTTCTGGGAGTAGGACTGGTGAGTTTCGCTCAGCTTGGCGTCTTCGACCTCCGCGAGGTCGACCATCTGCTGCTCGAGGCCTTCGTTGCTCTGTTCGGGGCTCTGGTCGTTGCTCATACTCGGATCCTTGGGTCGAGGACGGCGTAGAGGATGTCAGCGATGAAGTTGAACAGCACCGCGATGCCTCCGGTGAAGAGGATGACTGCCATCACCGGGGCTGGATCAACGTTCTCCAGACCGGTGACGAACATGGTTCCCATCGAGTTCCAACCGAAGACGCGCTCCACAACAATGGCCCCGCCGATGAGACCGGCGAAGTCGAAGGCGACGATGGTGGCCAGCGGGATCATCGCATTACGAAAGGCGTGCTTAAGCACCACGGTGCGTTCGTTCACACCCTTGGCCCGCGCAGTCCTGATGAAGTCCTGTTGGACGACCTCGAGCATGGAGCTTCGGGTGTAACGGGTGTAGGTGGCCAGGGAGACCAGCATCATCACCAGGGTGGGCAGCCACAGCTGACTCAGCTGGTCCAAGGAGACGACCCAGAAGTCGTCGGTGCCCAAGTTCGGCGAGGTGGCACCGATGGTCCGCACCGGGCGAGGTTTGGCCGAGAGCAGCTGCGGCCAGGTGTACATGTAGTGGTCAAGCATGATCATCAACGAGATGAGGATGCCGCTCAGGGTCGTCACCGCAGTCGCCTGCCCCTTGGCGTATCCGCCGAATACTCGGCCGACCAGTACGCTGACCGCGATGGCCAGCGCAAACAGAGCAACCGGAAGCAGGTAGCTCTGGGCTCCGCGGATCAGGTCCCAGGTCAGGAAGTAGGAGGCGACGCCCAGTGCGGCGGTGATCAGCCCAGAAATCAGCACCTGGCGGTTCTGCAGTCCGGCCAGCAGGGCGGTGAGGCCCAGGGCGAGGACAACGGAGCCGACGATGATGAAGCCGGTGCCCAGACGGGGCTGCTCCATGAAGTGCATGTGGTCCAGCAGGGGCATCACCGTGGCGGTGTAGACAAACATCGTCGCCCCGATGGCCACTCGGCGTCGCGCGCTTCCACCAAAGATCATGGGGACAGTGACCGTGAGAATTGCTGCAACGATCAGGATCGTCGATTGGGAGAAGTGCGGGTCGGCCATCCAATCGTTGAACTCGATCGCCAGGTATTCCTTGGCGATCACTGCGGCCCAGAAGATCGGCAGCGACCAGAAGAGGAACATCAGAAAGCTCATCGCGAAGTCGAAGAACGAGTACTGGCGCATCGCAGAGACGATTCCGGTCAGCACTCCGATGATGATGGCCAGCAGCGTGGCGATCAGCACCAGACGAAGGGAGATCTCTGCGGCGTTGGCGATCTGGGCGGTGACGTCACCGCCGTTGACCGTTTCGCCGAAGCTGCACCGGCTCAGGATGGCGCCCGTGGGGTCCAAACAGCCCAGAACGCCGGTCAGCCAGTCCCAGTAGCGTTCGTACCAGGGAAGGTAGTACTGGTCAGTCCAGGGCAGCATCAGGTTCAGCTGCTCAGCCCTGGTCTCCATCTGGAACTCAGCGTCCGCGTCGGTGGACTCGCGCAGGTCCTCCAATGGGTCACCGGAGTGGACGATCAGGGCATAGGAGAGGACCGAGGCGCCGAAGAGCACCAGGAAGAGTCGTGCGAAGCGCTTGAGGATGTATTTCAGCACAGTGGGTAGCTCGCCTTCTAAGGTTTACTGAAGAAGCAGCAGGACACCGAACGGGGTCCGACAGGCGTATCGCTGCCGGACCCCGTCACTGGTGGTTACCGGGTGGTGTCCCTCAGGCTCACTCGGCGCGCTGCCACTGCTCAGCGTTCCACTGAACCTGGGTCTGAGCGGCTGTCATACGGACGTTGGCGATCGAGGAGTCATGAGCCACAACTCCCGGGTGTGTGTAGAGCGGAATGCCGTGCAGGTCATCCCAGAGCGCCTGCTCCATCTCGATCAGGGCTTGCGTGCGCTCCTCATCGGAGATGTTGCCGGCAATCACGTCCCACTGCTCATCGACTGTCTCGTTGGAGTAGCCGGTAGCGTTCTGCTGTCCATCAGAGGAGTAGATGTTCTGCCCTGAGACGATCTGACCCGATCCTGCCCAGGCGAACATGGCCACACCGGACCAGTTGCCCTCCAGCAGCTCAGCGGAGAATGCCGGGTCACCGGCATCTTGGATGTCGAATCCTGCGCCCTCGGCACCGCAGTAGGTGTTGATGATCTCGACTGCGGCCGCACGGCGCGGCTGGCCGAAGTGGTTGATGTCGATGGTGGTGCCCACTGCATCGTTGGCCTCGATGATTTCGGCTGCGCCCTCGACGTCCGCTCCGTCGTAGCGGCCATCGTAGGACTCGGCGACGAAGTCGTCATAGCCCTCTTGGAAGGAGAGAACCTCCCGGGCATTGAGCACTTCAGCCTCCTCGTAGACCGGCTGAATCAGCTGTTCGACGATCTCCTGGCGCGGCAGGCAGAGCGCGAAGGCCTCAGCCAGTTCCGGGGTCTCGGCGAACGGGCCCTGCTGGTACTGGAAGTCAATGTGCTCCCAGCTGGCAATGTCGCCTTCGTGGACGACCACGTCACCGGTCTCGGCCAGGTCGTCCAGGGCAAGCTTCACATCCTCATCGGCCTGGGGCTCAATAACGTTGATGTCTTGGTTCTCCAGCGCCTGAACGTGGGTGGACTCATCGACGAACTGGAAGATCAGCGTCTCCGTGCCGGGTGGGGTGCCCCACCATTCCGGGTTGGGCTCCAAGGTGACCGAACCGCCGGACTCCTCGCCCTGCCAGTTCCACTCAGCCAGCTGATAGGGGCCGGAGGAGAGTGCGATCTCAGGGTCCCACTCACCGGCGTAGCCCAGCCCCTCGTTCCAGACCTCAGCAACGGGCTCAAGAGCCTCCAGGTCGCCCTCCTGGATGGCTGTGCTGAGCTCATCGACACTCATGTCGGACTCCTGGGCCACGATATGAGCCGGGACGCCGGGACCGGAGACCAGCAGCTGCCAGTCGGCGTAGTACTCGGGGAGTTCCATCGTGAAGGTCTTGGCGTCGGGTGCTTCAGCCTGGAATCCATCTGGCACGTAGTCAGCCAGCGATGATCCCGATGGGTTGAAGCCGGCTCCGGGCGATTCCTCAGTGTCGGCGTACGCCTGTCCGGCCCAGCCCAGCTGGTAGTCCAGCGCAGTGATCGCAGTGCCGTCAGACCAGACGGCCTCCTCGTTGATGGTGTACTCGACGGTCAGCGGGTCCTCGCTGAGCACCTCGTAGCTGCCGAACTCCTCGTTCTCGACGATCGACAGGTCGGAGCCGAAGTACATGAAACCGGAGGACATCCGGTCAGAAACTATCGAGTTCCCTGTGGAGTTCGCCCCGGCCTCATCGTTGTTGACGTTGATGAACGGCACCGCACCAGGGGAACTGATGATGGTGTCACCGTTCGTCTCAAAGCCTTCGGGCATCTCGGCTTTGGCGCCGGAGTCAGGAATTGTCGAGTACAGAGCACCTTCCTGGTCGAATTCGCCGCCGGTGCCCTCTTCGACTCCGGCCTCGGCGTCGCCGCCGTTTTCGCCGTTCTGGGTCTCTGTGGCGTCGCCGTTGCCGCCGTCGCCATTGCCGCCGTTGCCGTCATCGCCCGGGGTGCAGGCGGTGAGGATCAGGGCGCCGCTGGCCAGCATGGCCGTGGCGGCAGAGAGTTTGCGCAGTTTCATATTGCTCCTCATGCAATAGGTGCGAACGGCTGATGAGATGAATCTCACATCAGCCTTCAAGGTGCACACCAGGCTACGGGTCAAAGTGACACCGGACACCCTCTTCCGCCCCGTGTAATTGAATCGTTACCAGCGAGAGCTGAGGGCCGCAGGACCCATGATGACGCCCGAAAAGTCAAGCTTTTCACTGCGGTCACCCCTGCAGAGCCACAGAATGCAAACCTGCCGAGTCGGCGAAATCTCAGTGAATGCCCGGAAACTCAACGAACGGGCGTCCCATCCCTTAAATCAGGCAACGCCCAGGTTTTCCGCAGTCTGCATCATGCTTAACGTGATCGCAGCAGCAGCACGACCCTTAATCCGCATACGCAGACCTGCCGGCTCGCATTCTCCGCCACCGTCAGCGTACGAAACGTTACGTTTTGTTACGCAGTTTGCTGGCGTTACGGTCCAGTATTCGGACACTCTTGGGTGAATTTTTCGTCCCGGCTCATCGACGCCAGATCTCATCGGGATCCGTGGTTTCACCGGTGGACATCCGCAGTGCTTTGCCTTCAGCGACCAGTGCCTCATGCTTCTGGTGCTGCTTATGCACTCCGGCAGTCTGCCGCGGAGCCAGCATGAGCGTGCGTTCAGCGCCGATGCCTGCCTGCAGCTGGCGCGCACGCTCCAGTTCAGCGTTGAACTCAGCCCCCAGCAGCAGCACCACGTTCATGATGTAGATCCAGAACAGGAAGATGATCACACCGGCTAAGGCCCCGTAGGTGGCCTCATAGTTGGCGAAGTTGCCGATGTAGAAGCCGACTCCGATGGTGGTGATGATCATGACGGCGATGGCCAGCAGAGCACCGGCGCTGATCCACTTGGCACCGGGCTGGCGGATATTGGGAGTAAAGGTGTAGAGCAGAGCAATGCTGAGCGCCGCCACCAGCACCAGAATCACCGGGGTGACCCAGTTCCACACTGTCAGGGCGGTTTCGCCCAGGCCCACCGTGCTGCCGAGGGATTCGGCCAGCGGCCCGGAGACCACCAGCATCACCGCAGCGGCGGCCACCAATATGATCAGTGCTGCGGTGATCCCGTACAGCAGCGGCCGCAGCTGCACAACGCTGCGCCCCTCCTGCGCGTTGAGGATGCGATTCATCGCACGGGAGAACGCGTTGACGTAGTTGGAGGCAGTCCACAGGGCCGCCAGAATACCGATGGCCAGCGCGAGCCCGGCCCCGGGAGCCGCCGTCACTTGAGCGACCACCGTTTCAATGGTCGCCATGAAGTCGCCCTCGACCATGTCGGAGAGCATGTCGAGCAGGAACTGTTGGGTGCGCTGAGCCTCCCCCACCAGGGAGAGAATCGAGACGAAGGCGATCATCGCTGGGAAGACCGACAGCACCGCATAGTAGGTGAGCCCGGCCGCCAAGTCGGTGCACTGGTCGCGGCCGAACTCCTTCAACGTTCGCTTCAGAGCGTACTTCCAGGAAGCCGCGCTCAGCTTCACCGGCGAGGACGGTTTCTTCCGCTGCGCCTGGGCCTCGTCGAACTCTTCGCGCTGACGAGTCTTGACCACGTATGGTTCGTCGGCGGCGACCGCCACACTGTCTGGCCGCCACACCTGCTGATCTCCGGGCGCGCTCACCCCGGCGGAATCCTCCGGGTCTCCTAATGCGTGAGGAGCAAGGCCCGGCCCCTCGTGCTCTGCGCTGTCTGGGCTCTGCTGTGATGCGTTCATGAAGCCACACTACCGACCTTTTTCGGCCGCCTTACGAAAAATTGTCGCGGCGCGTCTTCATCAGATCATCGGTATGGGTCACTGCCGCCGGCAGCGCCCCATTCAGGTAGCCGGAACGGGCAATGGCCATAGACCCCACTGCAGAGGTCAGCATCTGGGCAACGATGGCCAGCAGGGCTTTGAGTAGGTTCAGCCAGCTGAAGTCCATCAGCAGTGCGCCCACGACGATGCTGGCCACTCCCAGGCCCGCCGACGTGCCCACTGCCGAGGCCCGCAGGTACAGGTCCGGCAGGTTGAACAGGCCGATTCCGGCGACGACGATGGTGGCAATCCCGATGAAGATGGCCACCAGTCCTGCGATCTGCATGATGTTGTCGAGCTCCATCAGCGGCGACCTCCTGTTCCTAGGCGCGCCATGGAGAGCGCCGCCATGAACCCCAGCAGTGTGGCGATGAGAATGATGTCGAACAGCGCCTCAATGTTGGTGCGCAGCCCGATGAGTGCGATAAACCCGATGAAGGCGAAGAAGATCAGGTCAGAGGCCACTGCGCGGTCATTGATGCTCGGGCCGATGTAGGCGCGGATGGCTGCCAGCAGCATCCCCACCCCGAGCAGGATCAGGGCCGTCTCCAGAACGATGTCCGACATTACTGCTGATCACCTCCGGGAGATTTGTCCTCCGGAGCCACCACGGGCACCTGCACCGGGCGGCTGAGGTCCCCGGGGCTGCGACGCATGGCCCGCAGCATCCGGTTCTCCATCTCCTGGACCTCCGCGACCAGCGATTCACGGGAGTCTGCGAACATGCCGTGGACGTAGAGGATCCGGTGCTTCCGGGAGATGGTCAGGGTCAGGGTCCCGGGAGTCAGCGTGATCAGGCAGGAGATCAGGGTCCACTCGGCACTGGACTCACTGGCGGCCGGTACAGCGATGATGGCCGGATTCATCTTCATCCGCCTGCGTGGCCGCAGGATGTCTGCGGTGACCTGAGCATTGGCCACCAGGAACTCCTTTGCGTACCAGAAGAGGAAGGTGATGATTCTCCAGGGCCAGAGGGCCGTGGATGAGTTCTTGTGGTTAGGCACCGCTCACCGCCTCGACATAGCCTTCGGGGTTGAGCAGATTCTCTGCTGCACTCTCCGACAGAGTCATCAGCACCTCCGCGCCCAGGCCGAAGAACAGGGTGATGACGGCCAGAATCACGCTGGGCAGGATCAGCTTCAGCGGAATCTTCACCGCCCGTTCCCCCGAGAGCACCGCCGAGGTCGTCGCTGTCGGCGGCCCGATGGTCAGCGTCGGGTTCTCCGCCTGCGCCTGAACGCGCAGGTAGCGCTTGCCGTGCATACGCTCCTGGTAGGCCAGCGCGCGCTCGTCCAGGTTCTTCGGCTCTGCGCCCATAAACACTCCGGTCCAGATCTTCAGCATCGCCAGCATCGTGAGCACCGAGACGAGCAGGGCCACCGCGGCCACCCAGTAGTGGCTGAGCTCGAGGGTGGCCTGGATGATGCTGAACTTGGCGACGAAGCCGGAGAACGGCGGAAGTCCGACCAGCGAGAGGGCGGCGACCATGAATGTCACCGCGAGCAGCGGCTCGCGTTTGGCCATGCCCCCGAGTCTATCGATCTCGCCGGTGCCGTAGGTCTCCTCCATGGCCCCGGTGGAGAGGAAGAGGCTTGCTTTGACGATCATGTGATGCAGCAGATAGAAGATGCCGGCGGTCAGTCCCAGACCCGTGAAGAGGCCGACGGCCAGCAGGATGAAGCCGATGTGGCTGATCATGCTGAAGACCAGGATGGAACGGGTCGTCTTTTCACCGATGGCGCCGAGCACGCCGACGAGCATCGTCAGGCTGGTGACCAGCAGGGCGATCCACAGGAACCTCTCGTCGCCGTCGAAGAGCAGCGAATAGATGCGGTAGATCGCATAGATGGCCACTTTGGTGTGGATACCGGAGAACAGAGCGGTGACCGCCGGGGACGTCATCGGATAGGTGCGGGTCAGCCATCCGTGGACCGGCACCACAGCGGCTTTGATGCTGATCGCGGTCAGAACCACTCCGCCGGCCACGGCGACCGCCGGATCGTCTGCAGCCGCGCCGTGCAGTTCAGCGAGGTTCACCGTTCCGGCCGTGGCGTAGACCAGGCCCACCCCAACCAGCAGCAGGGTGGAGGCCAGCAGGTTCACCGTGACGAAGATGCGGGCACCGTTGGCGCCGAGCTTGGCGCCCATGGTCGCCAGCAGCCCGTAGCTGGGCAGCAGCATGACCTCAATGAACACGAAGAGGTTGAAGATGTCCCCGGTCATCAGGGCGCCGGAGACACCGGCCATGAGGATCATCACGAACGGGTGGAAGAAGCGTGCCCTGGCTTCGTGGGTGGCCATGGCGAAAAGCACGCTGGTGAGGGCCAGGGCCGTCATGATCAGCAGCACCGAGGAGGTCAGCGCATCCACGACGAACGGAATGGAGATCCCGTAGTCCCAGAACCCGACCTGATGGGCCAGGATCGTCCCGTCATGGGTGACTATCACCAACACCACGGCGAAGATGAGCATCGCACTGAGCGTGCCCAGGCTGAGGACATGGCGGGCCCGCTTGTTCTTTCGCAGAGCAGCGCCGAGGCCGCCCAACAGCAGCGGAACGCCGACGAGCAGCGGCAGCAGCGGGGGAAGTGTCTCGCTCATGTGCGCCCGCCTCGCTCAGTGCTGCTGGGACCTTCGGGGGCAGAGAACGCTCCCCTCGGCGAAGCCTTTGCTCCTCCGGTGTCAGCACTCTGCGCGCCGGTGACCGCCGTGTCGATCCGCTGACCGATGGAGTCGGCGGTGTCCGCCGTCGTCAGTTTTTGGCCCGGGGCGGCTGCGGCGGCCGGGTCCGCATCCTCGTCAGGGGGAGTCACCAGCACGTTGGCCGGCGAGCGCTCCTGGTCCTCGGTGTCGTCGTCGCCGGTGGTGGTGATTGCCAGAGTCACCATGAACATGGTGATGGAGAAGGCGATCACGATTGCTGTGAGCACGAACGCCTGGGGAAGCGGGTCTGCCTGCTGGCCAGCCTCACCGGAGCCGACGTAGGGCATGTCGCGGAAGGCGGTGTTGCCGGCGGAGAAGAGCAGCAGGTTCCCGGCATGGCTGATGAGCACGAAGCCCAGCACAATGCGGACCATGCCGCGCTGCATGAACAGGTAGACCGCGGCAGCCGTCAGCAGCCCCACTGTGATCGCGACGCTCATTCGCTCTCACCTGCCTTTCGGGAGGGTGGTGGTTCGGGCTGCCAGCCGGCGCCCTGGGCTTGGCGGGGCACATCACCGGGGTCCTGCCCGGCCTCGATCTGCAGCTGGCCGGTGTTCTGGCCCTGGGCGCGCATGTGTGCCCGCAGCAGCTCCGCCGGATACCGCTGAGCCTGGCCCAGCCGGTCCAGCGCCACCAGCACCGAGCCGATCACCGCCAGGTAGATGCCCACATCGAAGATCAGCGCGGTGCTCAGCGTGAAGCCGGCCTCAGAGCCCCACGGCAGCGTCAGCCCTTCAGCGATGACGATGGGCCGCAGGAACGACGCCTGGTCGCCGGCAAGGAATCCGGTCAGACCCACTGCGACTCCCAGGACGATTCCTCCAACGATGACCAGCGCATAGTCGAAGCGCAGCTTGACTCTGGAGTCCGAGGGCGCCACCAGGTAGCGCAGGGCGAAGAAGCCGCCAGCCACCAGGGCGGCGATGAATCCGCCGCCCGAATCGTAGTGGCCGCGGACCAGCAGCACCAGCGAGAGCAGCACGATGAACGGGGCCATCCAGTTGAAGACGCTGCGCATGGCCGTGGTGTTGTCGGCGGCGTTGCCCAAAGGCGTGCCCTCCCACAGCTTGGACTCCTGCGGCGGCTGGTCACTGGTGGAGAAGGAGGAGTTCAGCAGCGAGAGGATCGCGAAGCCGGCTATGCCCAGCACAGTGAGCTCACCCAGGGTGTCCAGTGCGCGGAAGTCCACCAGGATCGAGTTGACGATGTTGACCGCGCCCACGGTCTCGTACGTTTCGCTCAGATACCATTCGGCGATCGGTGACTGGCCGCGGCGACCGGTCAGAGCGAAGGCTGCGATGAAGGCCATGGCCCCGAATGCCAGCGCAACGGTCGCTGAGACCACGGTGCGGGTGCGCGAGACCCTGTGGAAGGTGCGCGGCAGCTTACGCATCACCAGCACCAGCACCACCACGGTGAGGATCTCCACCAGCAGCTGGGTCATGCCGACGTCGACCGCGCCGAGCACAAAGTACCAGGCGCCGACCACGAACCCGGCACCACCGGTGAGCACCACGGCCGCCGTGCGGGACTGCGAGAGCACTGCTCCGAGCAGGAAGATGGCCATGGTGGCGATGAGCACCCAGTCGTTGGGACGCGTGTGGCCCGGGTCCAGCTGTCCGACGTCGCCGACGTAGAGGACACCGGCGACGAAGATCGCGGCCAGGAAGATGCCGGGAAGAGTCAGGTGCAGCGCGTGCATATCGGTGCGGGTGAGGTTGCCGACGCGGCGACCCAAACCGATGGACCCGGTGCGGATCTTCTCAGCGGCCTGCACGCCGGTGAAGGGCAGCACAGTGCGCGGAACCCAGGTGTCCATCCGTGTGCGGCCCAGGACGGCGAGAAGCCCGACGCCGATCACGACCACCGAGAGCATCAGGTCGGTGCTGAGGCCTCCCCAGAGGTAGAAGTGGGGCTCATAGTCGGAGGTGGTGGCCGCTTGGGTGGCGGAGGTGAGCAGACCGTCGAAGATGAAGGGCACGAATCCCAGCACAGCCCCGGCCGCGGCGGGCAGCAGTGCGGGCATGTAGAAGGTCGGCGCCGCCTCGTGGGCGGTGTCGGGGTGCATCGGCTCTTTGACCTCATCCTGCCTGCCGGTCCCGGTGTAGGTGGTGAAGCAGCCCAGTACGATGCGTCCGCAGTAGGCGAAGGTGCCGATAGACGCCAGCACGCCCAGCAGGGTGATGGTCCAGGTGACTCCGGTGCTGAAGCCGCCGTCCTCACCGGCTGAGAGGAACCCTTTGAGCAGGTTCTCCTTGGAGACGAAGCCGAACAGCGGGGGCACCCCGGCCATGGACAGCGAGGCCACCAGGGTGATCACAAAGCTCACCGGCATCGTGCGTCGCAACCCGTTGAGCACGCGGATGTCTCGGGATCCGGCTTCGTGCTCGATGAGCCCGACCATCATGAACAGGCTCGACTTGAACAGCGCGTGGGCGACCACATGGATCAGCGCCGCGGCGATGGCGGTGGGGGTGCCGATGCCGATGATCGCCACCAAAAAGCCCAGTTGGGAGACCGTGGAATAGGCCATGATCTCTTTGATGTCGTGGCGCTGCAGCGCGAAGAGCGCCCCGATGAGCGCAGTGATGAGGCCGCCGATGATCAGCATGCTCTGCCAGATCACCACACCTTCGAACACCGGGGAGAAGCGCAGCAGCAGGTAGATGCCGGCCTTGACCATGGCTGCCGCGTGCAGATACGCCGACACCGGTGCCGGGGCGACCATAGCGTCGGGCAGCCAGAGGTGGAAGGGGAACTGCGCCGACTTGGTGAAGGCGGCGAAGACGATCAGCACCGCGACCGCACCGGTGAACCCGGCGTCGTCGTGCCATATCTGATGCTGCAGAGCCTCTGCGAGGCTGGTGGTTCCGGTGCGCACAATGATCATCAGCACTGCGGCGAGCAGACCCAGACCGCCGGCCATGGTGATCAGCAGGGTGCGCTGAGCCGGGGCCGCGGCCTTCTCCCCGGAGCGGTTGATCAGGAAGAACGAACACAGAGTGGTGAACTCCCAGAAGACGAAGAGCAGGATCATGTCGTCGGCGAGCACCATGCCGGACATGGAGAAGACGAAGAGCAGCATCCAGACGTAGTAGTCGGATGTCTTCTTCTGCGGCGTGAAGTAGCGGGCGCTGTAGGCCAAAACCAGGGCTCCGATGAACAGCACCAGCAGCAGGAACACCATGCTGATCCCGTCCAGCCGCAGCGAGATGCCCACGTTGGCCGTAGGGATCCAGGGCACCTGCTCCGCCATGGTCTCACCAGCAATGATGCCGGGCAGCCACGCCGCGCTGAAGCCACCCAGGACCAGCAGCCCCACCGCGGCGAACCAGCCGGTGTCGCGGCCGAGGATCCGGTGGACAGCGCTGGAGGCAGGAACCAGCAGCAGAGTCAGGAAGAGCAGCACCAGCAGATTCACCGGGCGTTCACCGTCTCAGACTCTGCACCAGCACGCGGGGCACCGATGAGACCATGCGGCGGTGAGATCTCCATCAGGCGCTCTCCAGGAAGGGTCGGCGTGCATCGGTCACTTGCTGAGACTGCATCTTACAGATGCTGGCGTGGGCCCTGCATATCAGGCTCACGTCCCCAACAAGGCTCGACGTCGTCGCCGAACCTGCCGACCAGACTTCCCGGCACACCAATTTTGCTGTTCTGACTATAACCACAGCGGGCAGGGCACACCAAAGTCGGCCCAGCCGGCGCGGTTCCTCAGTCCGCGCTCTCCAGCACCCCGCAGGCCAGGCGCGCCCCAGCGTCGCCGGTGGCCAGCGACCCGGCGTCGGGGCCGTAGGGGGCGTAGCGCTCCGGGACGTTTCCGTGATGGTCGGCGTCGGCGTAGATGACCACTGCTGTGCCGTCCTCGTCCATCAGCAGATCCTCGGTCAGGGCTGTGGAGACCACTTCCAGGTAGCCGGTCTCGTTGTCGTTGATCATCAGGTTCGGAAGCGCTCCAGCACGTTGGGACCGGGGCAGATCCTCTGCGGTCTCCGGCGGCCTCTCGGGCTGCCCCGGTGCGGCCTCACCGGCAGCCTCTGCCCCGGGCAGTCCTCCGGCTGGGCGAACACTGAGCTGAGCTGCCGCAGCGCTGGAGCCGGGTGCTCCCTGCGGAGGCTGCTGCTGTGTGCTGCCCGGCAGCTGATCCTGCTGTCCGCCGGGATCCTGACCGTCGGTGCCCGGCTCCTCAGGGGTCTGCTGACCCGGCGCCTGCTGGTCAGGAGTCTCCGCCCCGGGCGATTCGGACAGTTCCTCTTCGCCCTCGACCACTCCGGGGTCTTCCTCAAGTGGGCCAGGGACCACGGCACCGGCGGAGTTGAAGTCACCGATCTGGCCCCACTGATCAGCCGACTGAACCTCACAGACCCCGTGCTCGTGAACGGCTATTGCGCGGAACCCCGGTGTGAGATTCTGCACCTCAGCGCTCAGCCGCACTCCCTCCTCTGAGTCTGCGGCGGTGACGGTGCCGATCGGGTTGCCGGCCAGGTCGGTCACCTCGGCTGTGGCGAAGGCGTGATTCTCAGCGCTTTCGGTCTCCCCGGTGCCCGCAGTCTCCTCGGCGGATGCTTCAGCCGATTCCTCCGCCGTGGGCTCGGACGTGGTCTCGACCGGTTCGGCGTCGTCGTCCGCGCCGCAGGCGGTGAGCAGCAGTATCGCAGTGGTCGCGAGGCAGAGTGTGCCCTGAGTGGTATTCATCAGCGCCCAGCATAGTCAACGCTGCTGGGTGAGCCCGGACGCCACCGCATGGGACTCGGCGCATGCAGGGCTACCATGCGGAGTTGCCATGTGGGGCGCCCCAGTGCCTTCCATGCCGGCGGCGCTGGAATTGGTCGCCGCCTCGACCATCGGTTGATGGATTCTTGGCGGAATGCGCCCAGATCTGTGCTCCGAGCACCAAGAATCCATCAACCGATGCAGCTGAGCGCTGGACACACTGCTTCAGCTGGACACCGGGGCCGCTGACGCAGGCGGGCGCCGGGAGCACAGCCGCCGCAGCCTCGAAATCACGGCGGGCCCGGACGAAACGTGGGGCACAGTGGCAGCGCACCACCGGCTGAGCATGAAAAGCTGACTGTCATGACTGACACCACATTCTCCGACCTTGACCACTATGTGGCCCACCCGCGGATCGGCGCTCTGGCGCTGAGCCCCGACGGTTCGCGGCTGGTCACCACGGTTCAGACGCTGAACCCCAAGAAGGACGGTTACCTCACCGCGCTCTGGGAGGTCGACCCCAGCGGTCAGCGGCCCGCGCGCCGGCTGACCCGCAGCGCTCACGGCGAGTCCGGGCCCGTCTTTGCCGCCGACGGGGATCTGTACTTCACCTCGGCCAGGCCGGACGACGAGGCCGGCGATGAGGGCACTGCGCTCTGGTGCCTGCCGGCAGCCGGCGGCGAGGCCTTTGTGGTCAACCGCCGGGCTGGCGGGGTCAGCTCGGTGATCCCGGCCGCCGGCGCGGCGGTAGTGGCGGTCACTGCCCCGCTGCTGCCCGGCGCCGAGGACGAAGCCGCCCAGGAGACGCTGCACAAGGCACGCAGCGACTCCTCGGTGAAGGCGATCCTGCACAGCGGCTACCCGGTGCGGTACTGGGACCATGATCTGGGCCCGGCTCACCCCTCGCTGTTCGTTCTCGGCGAGGAGGAGGAGGACGACGACGGCGCCGCCACCGTGGAGCCCCGGCGCCGCAGCCTGCGGAGCGTCACCGCAGGGATCGGATCGCACTTCAGCGGTGAGGCACACCTCAGCCCGGACGGCACCCAGGCGCTGATCGGCGTCGTGGTGCCTGAGGCCCAGGCGGAGCGGCGCAGTGCCGTGGCGCTGGTGGACACTGCGACCGGCGAGCGCCGAATCCTGCTCGACGAGCCCGGCACTGACTACTCCCCCGGGCCGATCAGCCCTGACGGGACCAAAGCCGCAGTCACCATCAGCCCGCAGCCGCACCCGGGACGGGCGCTCGCACCGAACCTGTACGTGCTCGATCTGAGGGACGGCAGCCTGACCCGCATTGCTGAGGACCTGGACCTGTGGCTGACGCCAGCCTCGGCCCGGCCGTGGATCGATGACACCCGGCTGCTGGCCACCGCTGATCAGCAGGGCCGCGGGGCCGTGCTCATCGCCGACAGTGCCAGCGGATCGGCCTCCGAGGTGCCGGTGGCCGACGCTGTCTACTCCGAGCTCTTCGCCTCAGCAGACGGCAGGAGCGCCTACGGGCTCGCCACCAGCTACGCCTTCCCCGCCGAAGTGGTCCGCATCGATCTGGACACCGGTGAGACCACCCGGCTGCAGAACCCGGTGGAGCGCCCACAGCTGCCGGGCCGCCTGACCGAGGTGGAGACTACCGCCAGCGACGGCGTGCGCCTGCGCGCCTGGCTGTGCCTGCCCGAGAATGCCTCAGCGACAGAGCCGGCGCCGACGCTGCTGTGGATCCACGGCGGCCCGCTCGGCTCATGGAACGGGTGGTCCTGGCGTTGGAATCCGTGGCTGGCGGTGCAGCAGGGCTATGCGGTGCTGCTTCCGGACCCGGCGCTCTCCACCGGCTACGGTCAGGATTTCATCGCCCGCGGGTGGAACAGCTGGGGCGATAAGCCCTACACCGATCTGATGAGCATCACCGATGCCGCGCTGCAGCGGTCCGACCTGGACTCCACGCGCACCGCGGCGATGGGCGGGTCCTTCGGCGGGTACATGGCCAACTGGGTGGCCGGGCACACCGACCGGTTCAGTGCGATCGTCACCCACGCCAGCCTCTGGGCACTGGACCAGTTCGGCCCCACCACCGATATGTCACCGTTCTGGCGCCGGCAGATCGACCAGGCGATGGCCCAGACCCATTCGCCGCACCGCCATGTGGCCGATATTGTCACCCCGATGCTGGTCATCCACGGTGATAAGGACTACCGGGTGCCCATCGGCGAGGGCCTGCGGCTGTGGTACGAGCTGCTGGCCGACTCGGGTCTGCCCGCCGACCAGAACGGTGAGACGGCCCACCGGTTCCTCTACTTCCCCACGGAGAACCATTGGATCCTCAGCCCCCACCACGCCAAAGTCTGGTACCAGGTGGTGTTCGCGTTCCTGGCTGAGCATGTGCTCGGCCAGCAGGCCACCCTGCCGCAGGAGCTCGGACTGACCCCGCCTGCGGAGCAGGACGGATCAGCTAACGCCTGACGACGAAGCCGCTGCCGGGCAGCGACTCCAGCTCCTCGACGGAGGCCTCCCGCTCGTCGACCGAATCGACCTCTGCCCGCCGCGGCCCCCGGCGGCACCAGGCGAGGAGGGAGTCCACTGCCGGACCGTCCCCACCGATGAGGAGCTCGACGGCGCCGTCGTCGGTGTTGCGCACCCACCCGAGAAGACTCAGCTCATCGGCCTGCCGCTTGGCGGCGTTTCGGTAGTTCACCCCCTGCACCGTTCCGGTGACGCGGGCGAGGGTCCCGGTGCGGATGTTGCCCTGCGGTTCCGGTGCTGGCTCAGTGCTCATCATCGGCTCACTCTCTGTACGTGGTCTGTAGGGTGCGGCGTACCTCGGGGCGGCGGACTTAGGGTCCAGCGCTACCAGCGGGAGGCTGCCTCGCCCAGCCCGCTGCTGGGGTCGAAGGTGTAGACCTGCGTGCCGCTGACCCACGTGCGCAGCACCCGGTTTCGAGCGTCAAGCGGGTCGGCCGACCACAGGACCAGATCCGCATCCTTGCCCGGCTCCAGGGACCCGACCCGGTCGGCGACCCCGAGCACCTCTGCCGGGTTGATGGTCACCGCCCGCAGCGCGGCCTGCGGGTCCATGCCCTCACGCACCGCCAAGGCCGCCTGGGTGATCAGAAAGTCGATGGGCACCACGGGGTGGTCGGTGATGATGGAGACCTTCACCCCGGCCCGGCTCAGCAGCCCGGGCCCACGCGCAGTGCGATCGCGGACCTCGACTTTCGACCGGGAGACCATCAGCGGCCCGCAGAGCACCGGGATCCCGCGGGCGGCGATCCGGTCGGCGAGCTTATAGGCCTCGGTGCCGTGATCCAGTACCAGCTCGTAGCCGAACTCATCAGCGATGCGGATCGCGGTGGCGATGTCATCAGCGCGGTGACAGTGCTGACGCCACGGGATCTCCCGGTTGAGCACCTGGCTCAGAGCTTCGGAGACGAGGTCGGCGCTGCGTTCCTTCTGCGGTGTGGCCGCCCAATGGCGAGCCTGGGTGAACGCCCTGCGCAGGATCAGGGCCACCCCCATCCGGGTGCCGGGAGTCTGCTTCTGTTCGCCGTAGACCCGTTTGGGGTTCTCCCCCAGGGCCGCCTTCAGCCCCGATGGGGAGCGCAGCACCATATCGTCGACCACGGCGCCGAAGGTCTTCAGCGCCACGGTGAGCCCGCCGATCGGGTTGGCCGAACCGGGGTTGACGTTGACCGTGGTCACCCCGTTGGCCAGAGCGTCGTCAAAGCCGATCTCCAGGGGGTTGACGGCGTCCAGGGCCCGTGCGGCTGCGGTGACCGGGTCGGTGGATTCGTTGAAGTCGGCACCGGCCCACCCCTCGCCCTCCTCATGCACCCCCAGGTGCACGTGCGCGTCGATCAGGCCCGGCAGCAGCCAGCCGCCCTCGGCGTCGATGATCTGGTGACCATCAGGGACGACGACGTCGGGCCCGAGCGCGGCGATGCGGCCCTCGGTGACCACCAGCGAGCCGTCAAAGGCCTCCGCGGTGACCGGCACAATATGGGCGTTGCGCACCACATAGTTCTCCGCAGCATAGTTCTCCGCAGCAACCATGGGCCCACCCTAACGCACCCGATTCCCAGCTGGCCTGCGGTGAGAACGCTTCCCAGTAGCGCTCGCAGGATGTGTGTTCTTCCGCTGAACCGGGAGAATGGGGACTATGGATCACCACTCTCACACGGCCACCGGCTCCCGCTCCGGCCACCGTCTGCGGCTGATGGCAGCCTTGTTGATCACCGGTGGGATCGTGGTGGCTCAGCTGGTGGGCGCCTGGGTCACCGGTTCCTTGGCGCTGCTGACCGATGCGGTGCACTCCTTCACCGACACCATCGGGCTCGGTGTGGCGCTGGTGGCCGCCACCCTGATGTTCCGTGCCGCCACGGCCACCCGCACCTGGGGGTTCCGCCGCGTGGAGATCCTCGCCGGATTCCTGCAGGCCACCCTGCTGCTGGGGATCGGCATCTACGCCGCAGTGGAGGGCATCAGCCGGCTCAGCTCCCCGCCGCAGATCCCACCGGTGGAGCTGATGGTGTTCGGCGCCGTCGGCCTGGTGGGAAACATCGCCTCCATGGCAGTGCTCAACGCCTCCCGGAAGGCCAACTTCAATATGCGGGCAGCCTTCCTGGAGGTCGCTGCCGACGCGCTGGGGTCCTTGGGGGTCGTGGTGGCCGGCGTCGTCATTTGGACCACCGGGTTCCAGCAGGCCGATGCGGCAGCGGGTCTGCTGATCGCCGCGCTGATCATTCCGCGCGCGCTGAAGCTGCTGGTGGAGACCGCACGCATCCTGCTGGAGTTCGCACCGAAAGGCCTGGACCTGGAGAAGGTGCGTCAGCATATGCTCCAGCTGGAGCACGTCGAAAAGGTCCACGACCTGCACGCCTCCACTGTGGCTACCGGGCTGCCGGTCATCTCCGCCCATGTGGTGGTGGATGAGTCCTGCTTCCGCGCCGGCTGCGCCCCGGACAAGCTGGCCGAGCTTCAGGCCTGTGTCGCCGAGCATTTCGACGTCGGCGTCCAGCACTCCACCTTCCAGCTGGAGACTCGGGACATCGCCGCCTCCGAGACCCACGTTCACACCTAGTTGCACCCCTGGCAGCAGCTGAACAGCAGCCGGTTGCGGTTCCCGAGGGACCTGTTAGTGTCCTGAAGCAGTGGCGCTGATCCGCCACAGAGATTCTTACACAACTTCAGGAGGGTATTCAGATGACGACGACAACGTCACCCATCAGCACCGCAACGACCGATTTCTACCCGACGCGCACCGGCGAAGGATCGAAGGTCCTGGACCGCCGGGACCCGGTGGTCCACGGAACTGCGGAGCAGGGCCCCTTCGACGCCGAAACCCTGCGCAGCTTCGACGCGAAGGGCTACCTCTCCATTGATCAGCTCATCAGTGACGATGAGCTGACGCTGTTCAAGGACGAACTCAAGCGTCTGGCGGAGGATCCCGAGGTCAAGCAGGACGAGCGCACAGTCGTTGAGGCCAAGTCCGATGAGGTTCGTTCGATCTTCGACATTCACCGCAGCAATGAGATCTTCGCCAAGATCGCCAACGATCCGCGCGTGGTCAATCGTGCCCGCCAGATTCTGGGCTCAGAGGTCTACATCCACCAGAGCCGGATCAACTATAAGCCCGGGTTCGTGGGCAAGGACTTCACCTGGCACTCGGATTTCGAGACCTGGCACGCCGAGGACGGCATGCCCACGCCGCGGGCGGTGTCGATCTCGATCTCGCTGACCGACAACTACTCCTTCAACGGTCCGCTGATGATCATGCCCGGGTCGCATAAGCACTACATCAGCTGCCAGGCCGAGACTCCGGAGGACAACTACAAGAAGTCGCTGGTCATGCAGGGCGCCGGTGTACCTGAGCCGCAGATCCTCTCGGACTTCGCCGACCGGTTCGGCATCGATGTGCTGGAGGGCCCGGCCGGAGGAGCGATCATGTTCGACTCCAACTGCATGCATGCCTCCAACGGCAACGTCACCCCCTATTCACGGTCGAATGTGTTCATCGTCTACAACTCGGTGGAGAACACCCCGGTCGAGCCATTCGCCGCACCCGCCCCACGGCCGGAATTCGTGGGAAGCCGAGACTACACACCGGCTGGCCAGTAGCGCCTGGGGCGCCTCAGAGCGGCCGCTGCACCCCGATGACGGCATCCATGTCGTCATCGGGGGCCAGGCGGTTCCGGTCTTGGGCCCCGCAGACGGTGCAGCGATGAATGAGCAGATATCCCTTCTTCCCCGAGTGGTCGACCCCCACCGGGCGCATCGCTCCCCCACAGTTCGCAGCCCGGTCCCCGGGGGTGATGTCCACATGCTTGGACCACAGGCACCGCGGACAGTGGTTGCGGTAGCTACCCCCGGGTTGGCTGGGGATCGGCCGTCCACAGTGCATACAGTCGAATCCGGTGTTCTGGGTCGAACGGCTGGTTGGTGAGTAGCTCACTGGGCTGCCCGGCGCTGATGCATCGCTGAGGCGTAGAGACAGATCCCGGCGGCCACCGCCACGTTGAGTGACTCCGCCTGCCCATACATCGGGACGGCCACGCGGTGGTCTGCCAGCTGCAGCTGCTCATCACTGAGCCCGTGCGCCTCATTGCCCAGCAGCCACAGAGTGGGCCGGGCCGGCTGGTGGCTCGTCATGGCAATCAGCGAGGTGTCACCGCCCCCGGCAGCGGCCAGCACCTGCCACCCGTTGGCTCGGGTGAGATCGATCAGCTGTCGCAGGTCGATGCCGGCGGCAATGGGGATGTGAAAGTGCGACCCCGCTGCGGCGCGAACCACTTTGGGCGCCCAGGGGTCGGCGCTGCCGGGACTGAGGATGACGACGCCGGCGCCTGCGGCATCTGCGGTGCGGATGATGGTGCCCACGTTGCCCGGATCCTGAAGCTCAGTGATCACCGGCGCCAGGGTGAGCGGCGGATGCTGCGCGGTGAAGCTGCCATCTCCCACACTCGTCCCCATCAGCAGAGAGTCCAGGCCCTCAAACTCCAGCCGCGGGATGCGGCAGACTGCAATGATCCCCTGGGAGGTTTCCGCATCACCCATAGCGCTGAGCACCTCGGCGGTGGCCTCGCGCAGGAACACTCGCCCCCCGCGGGGAAGCTGCGTCTGGGGGTCGAAGAGGACACCACGCATGCGGTCCAGCAGCGCCTGAACGTCGCTGTGCTGCTCAAGCGCCGCCGGGTCGAAGTACAGTGCATCAAGGGTCGGGGTGAAGGGGGACGGCGCCCCAGCCGATTCACCGGCCTCCCACTGCTGCAGCCACAGCCGCATCGCTTCACGGACCGGCTGCGGCCCCTCTGCCAGGAAAAGGCCCTGCTTCCTGCGTCCGGAACGAGTGGCCAGCAGCGCGGTCTTCTTCACCCGCTCAGCCCGGGGGTTGTCCATCACATGCTCAGTCACAAGGGTCATTGTCTCGCATCATCGTCGCTTGTGACCCGTTGTCCCCGCTGATGTTGCGTTTGCGCACTCGCGGCCGTCCATTGTGAAACGAGACCGGGGATTTCAGCGGTGACGACCGCGATGTGCCGACCGGTTAACGAAGACGGCGCCCGCCCCCGTGCTGAGCAGGGATCGAGCGCCGTGTTCGGTGTGCTGAAAGATCGGTGCGCTGGAAGTGCTTCAGGCAGCCTTGGGAGCGTTGACGTCCTGCGGCAGCGCCTTCCGAGCGGTGTCGACCAGTGATTCGAAAGCCTTGGCGTCGGAGACGGCCAGCTCGGCCAGCATGCGGCGATCCACCTCAACCTCAGCGGCCTTCAGGCCCTGGATGAAGCGGTTGTAGGTCATGCCGTGGGCGCGGGCAGCGGCGTTGATGCGCTGGATCCACAGGCGGCGGAAGTCGCCCTTGCGCTTCTTGCGGTGCTGGTAGTTGTAGGTGAAGCTGTGCAGCAGCTGCTCGTGCGCCTTGCGGTAGAGGCGGGAGCGCTGGCCGCGGTAGCCCGAAGCCCGGTCAAGAATCTTGCGGCGCTTCTTGTGAGAATGCACCGCCCTTTTTACACGTGCCATGTTTCAGTTTCTCCTGTAAGTCTTCAAAGTCTTCGTAGCCCCACAATGCAGGGACTGGTCTGGGTCAGAGTCTCAGAGACCCAGCATCTTCTTCACACGAGTCTCGTCAGCCTTGGTGACGAGCTCGTCCGAGGCCAGACGGCGAGTCCGGCGGGAAGACTTGTGCTCCAGGTAGTGGCGGCGGTTGGCCTGCTGCCGCTTGATCTTGCCGGAGCCGGTTACCTTGAACCGCTTCTTCGCTCCGGAGTGCGTCTTGTTCTTCGGCATAGTGCCGTTCTCCTTCGTTGGTTCGGACCTTCAACACCTGTATGCCGCGTACCCGTAGGTTCAGCGGCGGCGGTGCAGAGGTGGATCCACTGGCTCCTGGTCACAGGAAGCCGGGTTCCCTTTCGTTCGGGCCTGCTGCGCTGGGCACCAGGGCACAGCTCATCAGGCCCAACGCACTAGTTTACGCAGAGTCGCACCCATCCGGCAATCGAAGCCGGTCAGAGGTTCTTCAGCTCATCCGGAAGGTAATCAGCCATGGAGTTCGACAGCGGCTTGACGTCGTCCTCATCGGTGTTGACCCGCTCCTGACGCTGCTGGGTCTTGCGAGCACGCCGTTCGCTCTTCGCCCTGGCCTGCGCCTTATTGTCCTCGTTGTCCGTGACGACGTCGTTGCCGCCGCTCTTGGCCTGCTGAGCTTTGGTCCGCAGCGGGCCGACAACCATGACCATGTGACGGCCGTCCTGGCGCGGTGAGGATTCCACCTGGCCCAGATCGGCGACGTCCTCGCTGAAGCGCTGAAGCAGCCGCACGCCCATCTCCGGGCGCTGCTGCTCACGGCCGCGGAACTGGATCATGGACTTGACCTTGTCCCCGGCCTCCAGGAACCGGCGCGCGTGTCCGACCTTGGTCTGGTAATCGTGCTCATCGATCTTCAGACGGAAGCGAACTTCCTTCAGCGTTGTGGTGGCCTGGTTCTTCCGCGATTCGCGGGCTTTGACCGCGGCCTCATACTTCCACTTGCCGAAGTCCATCAGCTTGCACACCGGCGGCTTGGCCTGGGGGGCAACCTCCACCAGATCCAGGTCAGCCTCGCCGGCCAATCGCAGTGCATCCTCAATTCTGACGATACCGACCTGCTCCCCCTGAGGGCCCACGAGGCGGACCTCCGGTACGCGGATGCGGTTATTGATACGTGGTTCGCTGATGTGTCCTGCTCCTGGCTCGATACGGTGAAAAGTGTGAGTGTCTGCATCTGGGCACGCGTTGGCGCGGCCGAATGAGACTATGTCAAGCTTATCAGCATGACCAGTGAGCAGAACACCCCAGATCCGATCACCAACGACGACGCCGGCGCCGTGCTGGGCGGAGCCCAAGCCAGAGACATCGCAGAAGTCCCCGCAGTGGAACTCATCAACACCGTTTCGGTGCACCTGATGAGTGCCGCCGCAGTCAAGACCGGTCTGGCTGAGGGCGAGGACGCCGCCCAGCTGAAGGATCTCGATGAGGCCCGCAAGCTCATCACCGCTCTGGCCGGCCTGGTGACCGCTGCGGCCCCGGAGGTGGGCTCAACCCACGCGGCTCCGCTGCGTGACGGGCTGCGCTCCCTACAGCTGGCCTTCCGTGAAGAGTCACGGATTCCCGACGAGCCGGGCAAGGGCCCCGGTGAGAAGTGGACCGGCCCCGTCAACTGAGGCGCCGCTCGCAGGGCGCATCAGAGGGCCTGCTCCCAGAGCTGAAGATGCTCCACATGAGAGTCCGATGAGAAGCAGATGAGAAGATCGTGCGATTTTTCTCATCCGTCTCTCACCGTGATCTCACGTTCACCGCGCAGAGTGGTTGACCATGAGCATCACTGTTGCGCTGTACTCCCACGACTCCGTGGGCTTGGGCCACGCCCGTCGTAATCGCGCCCTCGCCTATGCCCTCGCCGCTGATCTGCCCCGCCTGACCGGTCAACGGGTGCGGGGCCTGCTGATCGCCGGACACCCAGATGCCACCGCGGACTCCCTTCCGCCGGGGTGGGACTGGTTGGTGCTGCCGGGGTTCACCCATACCCGCCAGGGCTATATGTCCCGCAGCTTGGATGTGAGCACCGAGCGGCTGTGGCATCTGCGCAGCGCCACCGCCACGGCCGCCCTGGAGGCGATGAGCCCGGACCTGTTCATCGTTGACCGCCACGCCTTCGGAGTGGACGACGAACTGCTGCCCGCTTTGGAGACCCTGCGCGCAGCCGGAACCCGCTGCGTGCTGGGCATGCGCGAAGTGTTGGACACCCCCGAGGTCGCCGCCGCCGAGTGGGAGCGCATCGGCGGAGCGTCCGCCGTCGCCCACTACTACGACGCGGTATGGGTCTACGGGGACCGAAACGTCTACGATCCGGTGGCCACCGGCGAGGTCCCGGCCGAGTTGGCGGACCGCACCCACTTCACCGGCTACCTCTCCCACGGTCGTCCGGACGACCTGCTCACCGAATCCAGCGTGCGTGCCGAACGGCCCTACGTGCTGACCATGGTCGGCGGCGGCTCCGACGGCGGCCACATCGGCCTCGCCGCCGCTCGGGCTGCGCTGCCCACAGGCCACCGTCACCTCATCCTCACCGGTCCGCAGATGCCCGCCGAGGACCACCAGAGCATCCTGGATGCCGCACGCAGCTCTGCGGATGCACAGCAGATCAAAGTCAGTCGCAATGCCCCCCATGTGCCCCACCTGGTGCGCGAGGCCGCCGCAGTGGTGTCGATGGGCGGATACAACTCGCTGGCCGAAATTATGGCCACCACCACCCCGGCGCTGATCGTTCCGCGCAACGGTCGTCGCCAGGAGCAGCTGCGCCGGGCCCAGGCGTTGGCCGCCGCCGGAGCGGCAGACGCCCTTCATCCCGAGAAGCTGACCCCGCAGGCGCTCAGCGGTTGGCTCGAGGAAGCCGTGAGCCGCCGAACTGCACGCGATGCAGTGGATCTGGACGGGCTGATGCGCGTCGGCGACTTCGCGGCCCGAGAGATCACCCCACGACCCGTCGGTGCAGACCTGTTCACCGCACCTGTCCCCACGCTGAACGAGACGAGGCCCCTCCCCCATGTTTGATAACAACGACGCCGAGCCCACAACTCAGTCCGCGGTCCAGTCCAGCTCCCCCGTCGTCGGCTATGTGCTGAAGATGTATCCCCGGTTCTCCGAGACGTTCATCGTCTCCGAGATCCTGGCCCGTGAGGCCGCCGGTGAGCGGATCGTCATCTTCTCCCTGCGCCCTCCCACCGACGCCCGCTTCCATGCGGAGCTGGCCGCGGTCCGGGCGCCGGTCATCCAGATTCCGCGCACCTCCAATGCCGCAAAGCTGTGGCAGCAGCTGGGCGAAGTCGGCAGCGACCCCCAGCTGCGGACCGGCCTCAGCCAATCGTTCCCCGATCTTCTGGCTCACCACGGCGACGACGCCCTGCAGGCCGCACTGCTGGCCCAGGCCGCGCTGCAGGCCGGGGTGACTCATCTGCACGCCCACTTCGCCTCGGTCGCCACCTCGGTGGCCCGCCTGGCCGGGCAGATCGCCGCACTGCCGTACTCCTTCACCGCCCATGCCAAAGACATCTTCCATGAGGAGGTCGACCCACAGATGCTGCAGCGCAAGCTCGCTGAGGCCCACCATGCGGTGACCATCTCCGAGTACAACCTCAGCTACCTTCGGCAGCGCTTCCCGCAGGCCACCCAGCGGCTGCACCTGGTGCGCAACGGGCTGAGCCTGGAGCGCTTCCCCTATGAGCCGCGCGCTGCGGGCAGCTCCTCGATGCCGCGCATTCTCGCGGTGGGCCGGCTGGTGGAGAAGAAGGGATTCGGCCTGCTGATCCAGGCGATCGCCCAACTGCATCGTCGCGGTGTTCAGGTCCAGGCCGATATTGCCGGCGACGGTCCGCTGGCAGCAGAGCTGCAGGCCCAGATCAGTGCCCTCGATCTGCACGACGACGTCCACCTGCTCGGCCCCCGCACCCAGGCCGAGATCAACCAGCTGCTGGGCAGTCATGATGTGTTCGCCGCTCCCTTCATCATCGGTGCCGACGGCAATGCCGACGGTCTGCCCACTGTGCTGCTGGAAGCCATGGCTCGCGGGATCCGCTGCGTGGCAGCCGATGTGACCGCTGTCGCAGAAGTCATCTGCGGCGCCTCACCGATACGCGCGGCGACCGGCTGGCTGGTTCCCTCCGGCGACGTCGACGCGTTGGCGGATGCGTTGGCTGAGGCGCTGACACCCGGTGACCACTCGGCGATGACCGACGCCGCGCGACTGTTGGTGGAGGAGCAGTTCGGCTCCCACCGGCAGGCCGAGCAGCTGAAGGCACTGGTCCGCGGCGAATCACCGCAGCGACCAGCGGCCGACCTGCTGTCAGCGGCGGCACTGGCCCACGAAGGAGTGTCGGTATGAAGATCGCCTACATCCTTGCCGACCCGGGCATCGGCATCTTCGGCTCCAAAGGTGCCAGCGTGCATGCCCAGGAGATGATCCGGGCCTTCAGGCAGCTGGGTCATGAGGTCACCGTCTACTGCACCAAACGCGGAAACCGGGCGGATGACCCCACCAGCGAAGCGGTGCCGCCGGATCTGGGTGACCTGCCGGTCTTCGTCGTTCCGGTGACCGGTGTCAAGGGCGCCGCCGCCCGGGAGCAGGCCGTCGCCCGCACGGCCGCGCGCATGGCCGCCATAGCCGGTGAGGCGACCTACGATCTGATCTATGAGCGCTACTCGCTGTTCTCCGCAGCCGGAGCCGCACTGGCCGAATCCACCTCGGCCCCGCTGGTGCTGGAGGTCAACGCCCCGCTGCTGAGTGAGCAGGCAGCCCACCGCAGCCTGCACGACGCCGACGGGGCGCATCAGGCCACCCTGCGCAGCTTCAGCGCAGCACACCTGATCTCGTGCGTGAGCGAACCTGTCGCGAACTGGGCGCGCGGGATGATCCCTCAGGGATCGGCGAAAGCGCCGTCGGTGCGTGTCACCCCCAACGGTGTCAACACTGCGCGGTTCACCCCCGGCGCCGCCGGCCGCACCGGGCAGTACATCACAGAGCAGTTCACCGTAGGGTTCCTCGGCACCCTGAAACCTTGGCACGGCACCGAGCTGCTGCTTGAGGCCTTCGCTGCCGCCCCCGCCGCTGACCGGAACAGCTGGCGCTGCGAGATCCTCGGCGACGGGCCCCATCGTCAGCAGCTTCAGCAGCTGGCCGACCAGTTGGGCATCAGTCACCAGGTCAGCTTCCGGGGCGCGGCGGCACCTGAGACGGTGCCCGCCGCCCTGGCCGACTGGGACGTCGCCGTCGCCCCCTATCCCGCACCTGGTGAGCAGCAGAACCACTACTTCTCGCCGATGAAGGTCTACGAGTACTTAGCCGCCGGTCTTCCCACGGTGGCCTCGGCAGTGGGCGAGCTGCCCCGACTCATCGACGACGGCGTCACCGGCGTGCTGGTGCCAGGCTCTGATGTGGCCGCTCTGGCCGCCGCGCTGGCTCAGCTGGCCGCCGATCACCGGCTGCGCGATGAGCTGGGCCGCGCGGCTCGCGCCGAAGTGCTGGCCCATCACGACTGGCGGCACCGGGCTTCAGCAGTCATCGACGCCGTCCACCTGCGCCCCCCACTGCTGCCCACCCCCCACCTGCCGACCCCACTGCCCGTTGAGGAGGCGCTTACCTGATGGCTTCCAAGAAGGAGAGCAAGATCCACCGTGAGTCGCTGCTTCGAACGGTGAAGATGCTCCTGCCGTTCGTCAAGCGCCACAAGCTGTTGGTGACTCTGGGGCTGCTGGCGCTGATGGGTGACGTGGTGTTCCGCATCCTTGAGCCGTGGCCGGTGAAGTACGCCGTCGACACCGTCTCCGAAGCCCTGGGCGCAGAAGTCTCCGACGTCGCCGCCACTGACGAGAACGTCGGGCAGCTCATCGCCTTCTGGGCGGTGGCGCTGGCGCTGATCGTCGGCGGCCGCGCGGCGTGCAACTATGCCTCCACGATCGCCTTCGCCCGAACCGGGGTGAAGGTGGTCGCGGCCCTGCGGGTCCGGGTCTTCGCCCACATTCAGGCGCTCTCCCTGCGGTACCACTCCAAAGCATCGGTCGGGGACACCTCGCAGCGGCTGGTCGGCGATATGGGCCGGCTGCAGGAAGTCGCAGTGACTGCTGGGCTGCCGCTGGCGGGAAATCTGCTCACCCTGGTGACCCTGTTCGTCGTCGTCATCGTGCTCAACCCGATGCTTGCGGTGATTGTGCTGGTCACCGGCATCGCCTACCTGCTGGTGTCACGATCGCTGAGTCCGCAGATCACCTCGGCCTCTCGGGACACCCGCAAGGGCGAGGGCCGGCTGGTCGGCGACGCCGCCGAAGCGCTGGCAGCCATTCGTGTGGTTCAGGCCTACGGCCTGGAGGACACCGTGGCCTCCGGCTTCGCCGCCGGGAACAACACTGCGGTGAAGGCCGGCATCCGCGCCCGGCGGCTGGCCGCGCGTCTGGAGCGCTCCACTGACGTGTTCGTCGGCGTCGCCACCGCTGTGGTGCTCGGCTTCGGCGGCTGGCAGGTGCTCGCTGGAATCATGACTCCCGGTGACATGGTGCTGTTCCTGATGTACCTGAAGGTGGCGATGAAGCCGTTGCGGGACATGGCCAAGTACACCGGGCGCATCGCGCGTGCCACCGCCTCCGGAGAGCGCATCGCCGATCTGCTCGATGAGCCGATTGAGATCCAGGACCCCCCTGACCCAATGCCGATGCGTCAGGTCTCAGGCGATATCCGGTTCTGGAACGTCAGTGCAGCCGACGGCCGTGGTGTGCCGCTGTTCGAAGATCTGAATCTGCATATCCCGGCTGGGCAGCGGGTGGGGCTTTTAGGTCCCTCCGGTGCCGGCAAATCGACGCTGACCGGTTATCTGATGCGGTTGGCCGACCCGGATTCGGGCTCAGTGCTGGTCGACGGCTATTCCACCCGCAGTGTGGCGAAGTCGCAGCTGCGCGCCAATATTGCCGTGCTGCTGCAGGAGTCGGTGCTGTTCTCCACCAGCATCGCCGACAACATCCGCCACGGGCGGCCCGACGCCACCGACGAGGAGGTCGTCGCCGCCGCCCGCAGGGCTGGTGCCCACCAGTTCATCATGAGTCTGCCCGATGAGTACCAGACCGTGCTGGGCAACCGCGGAGACACCCTCTCCGGCGGGCAGCGGCAGCGAGTGGCCATTGCTCGGGCGCTGATTCGTGAGGCCCCGATCGTGCTTCTCGATGAGCCCACCACCGGGCTGGACCCGGCCTCGAAGTCGCTGGTGGAGACCTCGCTGCGGGAGCTGACCCGCGGCCGCACCACGGTGGCGATCACGCACGACCTGTCGATGATTCAGTCCCTGGACCGGGTGCTGTGGCTGCAGCACGGCACGATCATCGAGGACGGTGCGCCTGAGCAGCTGCTCACCGACCCGGACTCGCAGCTTGCCCAGTGGGCCGCCACCCAGCGCGGGGCGGCCGAGGCCGGCGCGCAGACGGCATCCGGGCAGGTCGCAGTGCCCCAGCCTGATGCGGCTGAGCCGGATGCCGATGAGCCGGGTGGCTCTGATCCCTCTGCCCTGCGCCCGAGTCTGCCCAGCGCCCACGATGTTCTCATTCCCGCTCGGAGGGTGATCAGTGCATGAGCCTCACCACCACACAGTCCACTTCGGCCAGCGGCCGTCCCACCTCGTCCAGCGACCGGCAGGACGGCGGCGGGACGCTGCAGCCGCTCACTGTGTCGGCAGCCGATGCCCTGGCGGCCAACGCTTCTGGTTTGGAGCGCGCTGGTGAGCTGCTGGACCCGGCGGCGCTGTCTGAGCTGCTGGGCCAGCAGGTGAGAATCACCCATGTGCGCAGCAAGCCCGACCGTTCGCTGCTGGTGGCCCATACCGACAGTCGCGGCGAAGCCGGCTGGACCATGCTCACCGTTGACCCGGTGAAATATCACAACGCGCAGGAGCGCGCGGAGGGCTTCGGCCGCAGGATCCAGGTGCACAGCACCGCTGGGCCCCACCTCTTCAGCGGCTCGGTGTGGTCGGACCCGCAGCTGGCCAAGGAGCTCACCGAAGCTCGCGCGGTCCTCGGCGAGGACGTTTCCTGGCAGATTCTGCGCTACAACCCGCGACGCCGGGTGGTGGCCACACTCAGGTCCGGGAGCAGCCAGAAAGTCGTTCGCGTGCTGGCCAGCGGCGCGGATCACCTGCGTCAGACCACCCGGCACTGGCGCGGACTGGGCCTGCCGGTCAGCAATGTCTCTGCACTGGGTCAGCGCAGCACCGCTGTCATCGCCCCGATGTGGGGAGTCAGCGACCTGCACAGCAGCCCGCATCCGCCAGCGGCGGTGACCGCCGGTGCCGCCGTCGCCGCGCTGCACGCTGCCCCGCCACGCAGATCCGCTGCCAACTGTGCTCACCCAGACCCCCAGAGAGCCGCCGCCGGACTGGGCCAGGTGGCCCCATGGGCGCAGCAGCGCGCCACCACCCTCGCCGAACGGTTGGCGGAGCGGCTGGCACCGTTGGGCAGCTCCACCGCAGCGGAGATTCACGGTGACCTCTCCCCCGACCAAGTGGTGCTGGCCGCCCACGGCAGTCATAAGATCCGACTGATCGACCTGGACCGAGCCGGAAGCGGACACCCGATGCGCGATGTGGGCTCCTGGGTCGCAGCCTGTCGGCGCAATGAGCAGACTGAGCTGATCGATGCTTTCCTCACCGGCTACACCGAACACGCCCCCGCAGAGCCGGACGATATGCACGCCTGGGAGGCCTATGCCCACCTTGCCGGTGCCGCGGACTTCTTCCGCCACCGCGAAACCGACTGGCCAGCGCACACGGTTCGCGCGCTGGACCTGACTGAGGAGGCCCTCAACAGATGAACCCCACAGAGACTCGTCCGCGCAGCGGTCCGAGCACCGCTTCAGATCTGCCCGCGACCCGACTGACCACTGCCGACGGCAGCCTGAGCGTGCGCCGCGCGTGGCCGGTGCCCGGCTCGGACCCGCACACATTAGCCATAGAACTCGACGACGCCGACACCATCCGCGCCGGCTGGTGGTCAGCGGATAAGCTGCGCCTGCTGGACGCCGGCGAGGACCCGAAGCTGGCCGCCTTGGCGGCCGCCGCGCAGCAGGGCACCGTGATCTCCCACCGGCCCGGCAAGCGAGCGGTGGTCCGCAGCTCCGACGATGCGCGTTATGTGAAGGTCGTCAAAGCCGGAAAGGCCGGCAGCATCCTCGACGGCGTGCGCCGGGCCGCCGCATTCTCCGGGCCCTTCCGCACCCCAGAGGTGCTGGGCAGCACCGAGTCCACAGTCACCTTCGCCGCCCTGGAGGGGCAGAGTCTGCATGAGGCGAACACCTTCACCGCCGATCAGTGGCGAACCGCATGGTTGGCGGTCTGCGCAGCCTGGGAAGAGTCCGTGGCTGAGCCACGCTCAACGGCGGCATCGGCGCCGGTGCGTCAGTCGGGGCTCATTCACCGCGCGGAGGCTGAGATCGCCGTGCTGCGCCACTGGTACCAGCTGGCCCGCCCCTGGCTGAGCGATGAGGAGCAGGCCCACCAATCCGTGGAGCACCTGGCAGAGCTGCTGGCGAGCCTGCCGCAGGAGCAGCTGCGCCCGGCACACCGGGATCTGCACGATAAGCAGCTGCTGTGGTCTGCGCAGGCGGGGCCGGGGCTGCTGGATGTGGACACCGCCTGTCTGGCGGATCCTGCGCTGGACCTGGGGAATCTGCGCGCTCACGCGCTGCTGCGTCGTCGTCAGGGTGTGTGGACGGCCGAGCAGGCGGAGACGGTCACCTTCTGCGTGGATGAGACCGCGCAGCGGATCGGTGCACCCATGCCCACGGTCGCCGTCTACGAACAGTCTGCTCTGCTGCGCCTGGGCTTCGTCTATGCGGTGCGGCCGCAGTACGCCCGGGTCGCCGAGCAGCTGCGTGAACTGATCCGCGCCTAGTCTGCCCGAGGGCCTCCGCCCAGCCACTGCTGCGTGGGCCGGAGGAACAGCATCACCAGAACAGCACCGGCCGGAACCAGAAACCCAGCGCCGACCAGGGGCGCACCACCTGCGAAGAAGTTGAAGGAGAGCACCACGACCAGCAGCTGCAGCACCATAGTGGGCGTGCGCGCACCTGCCGAGCCGGCCAGTATGCGGAATCCGAGCAGGATGAGCACCGCCCCGGCCACGAGGTAGAGCACCAGCATGGCGACTTGCCCGGCGACGTCGAGCTGCTCGGCCTGCCCTGAGACCATCTCACCGATGATGCTGAGGATGACTGCGGCACCCTGCAGCAGCAGAATGAGCCAGATGCTCCAAACAGTTGCAGGACGCGCGGGAGTGGAGGTGGGTTCAGCCATGGGTTCCATTCAATCATCGCCGAAAAGAATGAGAACATTCTCATCTGTCTCTCCTCCTGCTCTCATCGCCAGGTGGAAGAGTGACCACACAGAGTCAGAGGGATCGTGCTGAAGGAGCAGGGACACATCATGAGCCGACAGACCACCTGGGTCATCACCGGAGCACTGAGCATCATCGCCATCGGCGGCGGCACCGCAGTGGCCAGCGTCATGGGCCAGGGAACCAACCACGACCTGGGCCCGGCCATGGAGGTCACCACCAGTGCCGAGCCGGAAGCGAGCCCCTCGCCGACGGACACCCCCGCTGCCAGCCCCAGCAGCACCGCGGTTCCCACCGCCACCAGCGCCGCCTCGCCGACCAGCACCCCGACCCCGGAGAGCTCCGACAGCCCCGCCGCACCGGCCACCACTGAGCAGCCGCAGCCGAGCACCGTGAACCCGGCGCCGCCGTCGTCGCAGGCACCGCTGCAGTCACCGGACTCCTGGACCGCCCCCTCGCCCCAGAGCGTGTCACCGCAGTCGGCGCAGAGCTATTCAGCTCCTTCGGCTGCCTCCAGCGCGTGAGAGGGTTCTCATCACTGTCTCCTCTGCTTCTCACCAAAGGCCGGAAGAGTGGGTATATCCGATCAGAACGTTGACATGGAGGAGCAGGAAATATCATGAGCCGTCAGACCACCTGGGTCATCACCGGAGCACTGAGCATCGTCGCCATCGGCGGCGGCACCGCAATGGCCAGCGGCATGGAGCCAAGCATCGATCACGATCTGGGCCCAGCCATGGAGGTCACCGCCAGCCCCGAGCCCGCGGGGGCCGCATCGGCACCTGCCACACCTTCGGCCACGCCCACCAACACGGCTATCCCCTCAACGGTCAGTGCCACCAGCACGACCTCACCAAACAGCACCGCTTCGCCGACGAGCCCCGCCTCCGCGACAAGTGCGCCCTCGCCCCAGAGCGTCTCCGCACAGTCAGCGCAGAGCGCCTCCCCCCAGTCGGTGCAGTCAGCTGACAGCGTCTCGGCCCCATCGGCGCAGAGTGTATCGGCGCAGTCCGCCCAGAGCTACTCAGCTCCCTCAGCTGCATCCAGCGCCTGAGGCTGGACCCACATCCCAACAAGGACCGTTCGCGGGACCAGCTACGCACTGAGCCGGTAGCCGACGCCGCGGACGGTCTTGATGCTGTCGGCTCCCATCTTCGCCCGCAGGTACCGGACGTAGACGTCGACCAGATTGGAGCCGGGGTCAAAGCTGTAGCCCCACACCATCCCCAGCAGCTGCTCACGGGAGAGCACCTGACGGGGGTGGCGCATAAAAGTCTCTGCCAAGGTGAACTCCCGGGACGAGAGCTCATGCTGGACACCGTCGACGCTGATGATGCGCGAATGCAGGTCCAGCTCCAACGAGCCGGCGCTGAGCCGGGTGGGTTCGTCGGCCGAGCCGCCGCGCAGCCGCAGGCGTATCCGAGCCAACAGCTCATCGATGCTGAAGGGCTTGGCCATGTAATCATCGGCTCCGGAGTCCAAACCGGCCACAGTGTCGGCCGGAGTGTCACGGGCGGTGAGAATGATCACCGGGGCGCTGAACTTTTTCGTCCGCAGCCGCGAAAGCATACGCAGCCCATCCTCATCGGGCAGCCCCAGATCCAGCACCACCAGGTCCACAGCCGAGTTCAGTGCGTTCTCGAAGCCCTCTGCAGCGGTGGCAGTCCGCAGCGTGGCGTAGCCTGCAGAGCGCAGGCCCTTTTCGACGAAGGATGCGATGCGATCCTCGTCCTCAATGATCAGAATATGAGTCACCGGTCGTTCTCCTCGCTGCTGTTCTCGGCCTCTGCCTTCTGGGGCAGCACAATGGTAAACGTCGACCCGGCGTCCGGGGCAGATTCAACCTCGGTCCGGCCCCCATGGGCGACGGCGATGGCCTCCACGATAGCCAAACCCAGCCCGGACCCTGCTGCTGTGGTGTCGGTGCGGGCGAAGCGTTCGAAGATCCGCTCGGTGTCTTCGGCGCTGATGCCCCGACCCTGGTCACGCATACTGAGCCGGATCGTCCCGTCGGAGACGGATGAGCCCATCGAGATGACTGAGTCCGGCGGAGAGAACTTCACCGCATTCGCGGCCAGCTGCAGCCATGCCTGGGTCAGACGCTGACGATCCAGCAGCACCGTTCCTTCAGCACGGGAATCGATGAGCCAGCGCCTCTGGCCCAGACCACGGGCCTTGTCATAGACCTCATCGGTCAGTGTTCCCAGCTCGACCGGCTGCCGCTGGACGAATTCGGGGTGGTCGGCCTGGGCAAGGGTGGTGAGGTCATCGACGACGCGGTTCATCCGATGCAGCTCATCCAGGGTGAGTTCCCGGGTGGAGACCACATCGTCTTGGTCTCCGACGTCGAGGACCTCCAGGTGTCCTCGCACAATGGTCAATGGGGTGCGCAGCTCGTGGCTGACGTCGTGAATGAGTTGGTCCTTGGCCTGAAAGGCACCTTCAAGCCGATCCAGCATCTCATTGACGGATCGGGTCATCTCCCCCAGATCATCGCTGCGAGTGATGGGGATCCGTTCAGAAATGTCCTCTCGTCCGATGCGCCGGGCTCTGGTCGCCAGCACCCGCACCGGGTGCAGCAGCCGCCCGGCGACCAGCCAGCCCACCAGTCCGACCACGAGCAGGGACACCAGCGCGACACCGGCGTAGATCACGAACCCTTCGGAGAACACGGCCTTCTCAGCAGTGATGTCATAAGCCAGTACAAAGGCTGCGACGTCACCGTCGCCGCCGTCTGCGCCCTCGACGGAGGCGTGCACCGGCACCACTGCGGATCGATAGGTGGTGGTCGCCGTCTGGAATGTTGTGAAGCTTGCCCGCTCGGCCACCGCATACTGACTCAGTTCTTCGATGAGCTCGGTGTCCTCCTCCAGCTTCACCGGAGAGACCGGGGAGGTGTACCTCACCTCACCGTTGACCATGCCCACGATGCCCTCATTGCGGGTCGGAATGATGCGTTCCATCGCTGTGCGCACCAAATCCGAGGGCGAGGCGAAGCTCTGGCCCGTGCTCGGGTCCACCCCCACATCGTGCAGAACCCTAAACTGTTCGGCATCGGCTTCGAGCTCGGCGTCGATGCGGGTCTCCACCTGGATCTGCTGGATGACGAAGGCGGTGTAGCCGGCCACGGTGAGTGCAAGGGCGGTCAGAGTGACCACTGCAGTCAGAATTCGGGCACGGACGCTGAGGATGCCCAGGCTGCGGCGCCGCTTCCTGTCGGTGCCGTCCAGGGCCGCGGAGGGCTGCGGCTGGGCAGCAGCATGCTGATTCGTCACACTGATCAGTTTCTCATTGATTGTCGACTTTGGAGAAATAAAATCCATGAGAGTTTTCTCATTCGTCGCATCCGTCAGAATAGAACCATGACGCGAGAACTGGAACGGCTGCTGCGCAGCGAGGACGCTGGAGACCTGCTGGCCTCGGCGCTGGCATCCACCCGGATGCAGCTGGACTCATGGCAGCTGGAGCGCATCTACTCCCGGCCGCAGAACCATGGGCGAAGTGCGGAGACCTCTGCCAGATTCCGAGTCTCGGCGGGGGGCCGGACCCTCACCCTGGTGGCCAGCACCCGCACGCTGGACCACCTCCAGCTGCAGGCCCTGGGTGCCGTGCGCTGCGATTCCCCGGCTGGCCAGCTGTACGTGTGGGCCCATCCCAACGACCCGGAGCTTCCGGGACTGGCGGTGGCTGAGGACCCGAGGCTGCTGGCCCAGCGCCTCACCCCCCTGCTGGGAATCTCTGTCCACGTCACTGCCACGGAGATGCTGGTGCTGCGGCCGCTGCGTCGGGCGGTCTACCGTGTGCAGGTGTCCTCGCAGCTGGGCGAGCGAGTCCTGTTCCTCAAAGTGGTCCGGCCGAAGAAGGTCGCGGAGCTGCTGCAGCGCTACGCCGCCTCTTCGCTGACCCCCCGAGCCGCCGACGCCGGTGATGGGCTGCTGGTCAGTGAGGCCGCCGACGGATGGCCGCTGACCGAACTGCTCTACCGGCCGAGCTCGCCGAATCCGGGAATGCGCATTGACCCGCACGCGGTGCTCGCCGCCTTAGACTCCCTGCAGCCTGAGGCAATGGCTCTGCCGCCGCGGGCGGCACCGTCGACACGTCATCGCAGCTTTGTGGACTCGCTGGTTGCCGCTGGAGCGGACCGCAGCAGACTCCAGCGACTCGTCGACCGGATCGAGGCCGGGCTGATGCCGAATCCGGGACCGACTGTGCCCACCCACGGTGACTTCCATCCGGGAAATCTCTTTCTCACTCCTGATGGCAACCAGGCAACCGCGCTCATCGACGCCGACACCGTCGGTCCGGGTCATCGCGGCGATGACTTGGCCATGCTGTTGGCGCACCTGCTGGTCCTTCCCAGCTTCGACGCGGCCGGATACGCTGAGGTTCCCATCCTGGTCAATGATCTCTGGGAGCTGGTGCGCCACGAGCAGGACGCCGCCGACTTACCGGCACGCACCGCAGCGTCTGTGATCTCACTGGCGCCGGGGGCCAGGTCCACTGAACAGTTGGAGCACTACACAACCATCGCAGAATCACTTATTGGCTGTGATCAATCACACATACTTTCTGGAAAGTTTACCGGCTGAGAGGTCTTGTTTGCACTGCCGTAACATGCCAGCCTTGATAGGTACCACGGTGAATGCGGAAGTGACCGGCCGAAATCCGGTATGATCCGGCCCTCGCACGCTGAGAGTGGACGTGATCCCGATCCGTCGCCCCGAGTTCATCACACGTAAGAGCCCCACCTGGCCCGCACCCCGCGACGCCAGACCCAAGGAGTAGTGATCGCCATGGATTGGCGCAGCCGAGCAGCTTGTCTGGACAAGGACCCAGAGCTTTTCTTCCCCGTCGGCAACACCGGACCCGCCCTGCTTCAGATAGAAGAGGCCAAGAGCGTATGCCGTCGCTGCCCAGTCATGGACACCTGCCTGCAGTGGGCCCTGGACAGCGGCCAGGATGCCGGCGTCTGGGGCGGAATGAGCGAGGATGAGCGCCGGGCGCTGAAGCGCCGCGCCGCACGCGCACGCCGCGCATCCTGAACCCCCACTAACTCAGGATAGGGGCCCGGATCACCACACGTGTTCCGGGCCTCACTGCCTCCGGGCTGCGCTGCTTCCATTCGATGGACCCAGAAAGTTCTCCGCGCACCAGCGTGCGCACGATCTGCAGGCCGAGTCCGGGCTCCCACCCTTCGGCGGGCACGCCCACCCCGTCGTCAGTGAGTTCGATGTCGAGCCGCTGCCGGCCGGCGGCGTCATCGTGGCGACGCACGTTCAGCTCAACGTTCAGCTGCTCGTCCGCACCGCTGGCGCCGGGTCCGTGTTCAACCGCATTGGCCACGATCTCGGTGATCACCAGCGCCAGAGGGGTGACCATATCCGGGGGCAGCTGGCCAAAGCTTCCATGCAGCTGAGTGTGCGCGATGCGCTGGGACTGGCCGGACTCAGTGGCAAGGGCCATCTCTGCGGCCAGGCGCAGCTGGCGCCGAATCAGCTCATCGACGTCGACCATCTCCTCCAGCCCCTCCGAAAGGGAGTCGTGGACCATGGCGATAGTCTCCACCCGGCGTTGGGCCCGCGTGAGCCCTTCGCGTCCCTCTTCGGAATCCATACGGCGCGACTGCATGCGCAGCAGCGCGGAGACGGTCTGGAGATTGTTCTTCACCCGGTGGTGAATCTCCTTGATGGTGGCGTCTTTGCTCATCAGCTGCTTCTCGCGCCGGCGCAGCTCGGTCACATCGCGGCACAGCACCAGAGCGCCGACACGCTGGGCGCCCTGGTAGAGCGGAATCGAGCGCAGCGTCACCGCAGCGCCGTGCGCCTCCAGCTCGCTGCGCTGGGCCCGCCGGCCGGTCAGAAGCATCGGCTGGGACTCATCGACCACGACTCCGGTGGCCCGCTGCAGCTCAGCGCCGATGCCGGCCAGAGAACGGCCCTCCACAGTGTCCTGCACCCCCAGCCGCAGCAGAGCTGAGACCGCGTTCGGACTGGCGAAGGTGATGGTGCCCTCGGAGTCCAGGCGCAGCAGACCGTCACCGACCCGGGGAGCACCGGAATAGCCGGTGAACTCCTGCGCGGTATCGGGCCAGGCCCCGGACGCCACCATCGGCAGCAGATCCCCCGCACAGCGACGGTAGGTCAGCTCCAGCCGCGAGGGGGTGCGCATGGCGCCGACGGAGAAGTGCAGGGTGATCACCCCCACCGTACGACCTGCGCGCACCAACGGGATCGCGGTGACCCGCATGGGCGCCGGAGACGGCTGACCCTGATCTGAGGAGTTGGTCTCCACCTGGGAGGCCCAGGCGCGTTCCACCATAGTGCGCAGATCTGCCCTGATGCGGTCCCCGACCACATCACGGTGGATGAGCGTCTGCGTCGTGGACGGTCGGGCCTGGGCGATGGAAACGTAGGAGCGCCCCTCCGAGGAGACCATCCCCTCTGGGGTGTGGGGGAACCACAGCACCAGGTCCGAGAACGCGAGGTCGGAGAGCAGCTGCCAGTCGGTGACCAGAGCATGCAGCCATTCCACGTCGGCTGGGACCAGGTGTGGGTTGCTCTTCAGCCGCTCGTTGAAGAACGCCATGGTCAGCCCGGGTCAGCCTCCGATGAGGCCGCGCAGGTGACGCAGCAGCACTGTGATGGAGGCGATGCTGTGGTCTCCTCGGCCGCGCACCTCGGCGATGAGGCGCTCCGAGCGTTCCACCGAATCGGCATAGTCCTGCTTCCAGCGCTGCAGCCGATCCTGCGCATCTGCCGCCTCCGTGTTGGTCAGCACCGATTCGGTGATCTGCCGCAGCGCGAAGTACAGGTCATCACGCTGGGCTCCCCGGGCCAGAGCCTGCCACTTGTCCTGCCGCGGAAGGCTGCTGATCGAGTTCAGCAGCGCATCGGCGTCGAACTCGGCGTAGACGGCGTAGTAGACCTCTGCGACCTGTCGGGAGTCCAGGCCCAGCTGCTCTGCCGAAGCGGCAATGTCCAGCAGTGAGTAACTTTCGAAGAGCTGGGAGTACCAGTCCGCCAGCTGATGGCCCATCCCCTCGGCGGTGGCCTTCTCATACTTGGAGGAGACACGCTCAACGTCTGCGCCGCGCATCAGCTCCCCGACCCGGCCGTGCAGTGGGCTGATGTGTTCGGCATAGCTGTCGATGTCCTCAGCCAGCGACTGGGATGCCGTGTGGTTGTTGATGATCCAGCGCACAGCGCGGTCCAACAGCCGACGCATGTCCACATAGATCGGGGCACGGGCCGAGGTGGGGAACTCCACCGGCAGCTGCCGCATCTGGGCGTCGAACTCGTCGAGCCGGAACAGTTCGCGGGCCATGATGAAAGCACGCACCACCTCAGCCTCGGAGGCGAAGGTCTCCTCCATGGTCCGGAAGACGAAGGTGGCCCCGCCCATGTTGACCGCGGCGTTGGCGATCTGATTGACGATGAGCCGGTGCTGCAGCGGATGCCGCCTCAGCTCACCGGCGAACTCTGAGGTCATCCGCTCTGGGAAGTAGTTCCGCAGCACCTGGGTGAACCAGGGGTCGGCAGAGAGATCGGACTCCACCAGTGCGCCCTTGAGCTGAATCTTGGCATAGGCGGCCAGCACCGAGAGCTCCGGAGACGTCAGCGGCGGGAGGTCGTCGGAGAGACGGACCCGCAGCTCCTCGTTCGTCGGCAGCACTTCCAGGTCGCGGTCAAGCCCGGCGGTCTCCTCCAACCAGTTCAGCAGGCGGCCGAAGCTCGGCGACCAGTCAGCCAACCGCTGCCGGTCGGTGAACAGCAGCACGTTCTGATCCTCATTGGTCTGCAGCACCAGCTCGGCGACCTCCTCGGTCATCTCGGCCAGCAGATCCGGGCGGTCATCAGGATCCAGGTGGCCGGAGTCGATGAGCCGACCCAACAGGATCTTGATATTGACTTCGTAGTCTGAGCTTTCCACCCCGGCGGAGTTGTCGATGGCGTCAGTGTTGAGCAGCACCCCGCCCTGGGCCGCTTCGATGCGGCCGGACTGGGTGAGGCCGAGGTTGCCGCCCTCGACGACGATCTTGCAGCCCAGATCAGCCCCATTGACCCGGATGTTGTTATTGGCCCGGTCCCCCACCTCGTCGTGGGTCTCATGCTCGGATTTGACGTAGGTGCCGATGCCCCCGTTGTAGAGCAGATCCACCGGTGCCTTCAGCATCGCAGAGATCAGCTCCGGAGGGGTGAGGGTCTTCGCCTCGATGCCGAAACGTTCCCGCATCTGCGGTGTGACCTCGATGCTGCGGGCGCTGCGGGAGAAGACCCCGCCGCCCTCCGAGATCAGGTCGGCGTCGTAGGCGTCCCAGCCGCCCCGCTCGTTGAAGAGCCGCTGGCGCTCCTCGAAGGAACGGGCCGCGTCCGGGTCGGGGTCCACGAAGATGTGCAGATGGTTGAAGGCACCGACCAGCTGGGTGTGCTCCGAGCGCAGCATCCCGTTGCCGAAGACGTCGCCGCCCATGTCTCCGATGGCCACCACGGTGAACTCCTGGCTCTGCACGTCGTGGCCGAAGCTGGCAAAGTGTGACTTCACCGATTCCCAGGCGCCGCGGGCGGTGATGCCCATGGCCTTGTGGTCGTAGCCCACTGAGCCGCCGGAGGCGAAGGCGTCGCCGAGCCAGTGCCCGTACTCGAGGCTGATCTCGTTGGCGGTGTCGGAGAAGGTCGCCGTACCTTTGTCTGCGGCGACCACCAGGTAGGAGTCATCGCCGTCATGGCAGCGCACGTTGTTCGGGGCAGCGATGGTGACGCTGCCGTCGTCCTCCTCGATCTGCTTATCGGTGAGGTCCAGCAGGCCGCGGATGAAGATCTTGTACGCCTCACGGCCGCCCTCGAACCATGCGGTGCGGTCCTGCCGCGGATCGGGAAGCTGCTTGGCGTAGAAACCGCCCTTGGCCCCCGAGGGCACAATGACCGAGTTCTTCACCATTTGGGCCTTGACCAAGCCCAGCACCTCAGTGCGGAAGTCCTCCTGACGGTCCGACCAGCGCAGTCCGCCGCGGGCAATGGTGTCGAAGCGCAGGTGGGTGCCCTCAACCTGCGGTGAATAGACCCAGATCTCATGGGCCGGACGCGGCAGCGGGGCGGCGTCGATATCTGCGGGCCGCAGCTTGAGCGCAACCCGGTCGTGGCCCTGATAAAGGTTGGTTCGGTCCGTGGCGTCGATGAGGTTCAGGAAGGCGCTCAGCACCCGGTCGGCATCGAGTGTGGCCACACCCTCCAGTGCCTCCATCACCGCAGCACGAGCAGAGTCGACGCCGTTCTCGCGGCCTGCCGCCTCCGGGTCGAACTTGGCGATGAAGTACTCGACCAGCGCCTCAGCCACCTCCGGGTGGGCCAGCAGCGCTTCGGCGAGGAAGTCGTAGGAGTGCGGGCTGCCCAGTTGACGCATGTACTTGGCATAGGCCCGCAGCACTGTCACCTTGCGGATGCTCATTGCCAGCCGCAGCACCAGCCGGGAGAACACGTCCGACTCCACACGGCCGGTGAGCACGTGGTGGTAGGCCTCCTGGAACAGCTCCTTGGTGGCCGAGGCGTCGACTGACTCCGGGTACCGCATCCCCAGGTCGTAGAGGTAGAAGACCTCGCCGTCGTCTGTGGTGAGGGTGTAGGCACGCTCATCGAGGACGGAGAGCCCGAAGTCCACCAGGTTCGGCAGCGTATCGGTCAGCGTCTTGGGCTCGGTGAGGTAGAGCTTCAGCCGCATATCGGCGGGGTCATCGTCCTGCGGAGTGTAGAAACTCAGCCGCGGACCGTCCTGCGGCCGGGCCTCCAGGGTCTCGAAGGTGGCCGCGTCCTGCAGCGCATCGGAGACTTCGTAGAGGACCCGGTAGTCGCCGGGGAACGCTTCCCGCCATCTGCGCGAGATGCGCTCAGCGTGCTCGTCCTCGTAGCGGGCGGCGGCCTCCTGAGCGATGCCCTCCGGCCAGGAGCGCACGACGTCGGCCAGCCGGGCCTGCAGCTCCTCGGTGGTCAGGGCCAGCTCATCGGCACCGGGGCGCAGCCGCATCCGGAAGAACACCCGGGCCAGCACAGACTCGGAGAGCCGAACTGTGAAGTCGATCGACTCGGCGTCGATGTGCTCCAGCATCTCGTTCTCCACACGACGACGCACCGCGGTGTTGTAGCGGTCGCGCGGCAGGTAGAGCAGTGCGGTCATGAACCGGCCGAAATGGTCCTGGCGCAGGAAGAGCTTGATCCGACGGCGCTCCTGCAGCTGAAGGATCTGCCAGGCGACGTCTTCGACCTCGTCGATCTCCATCTGCATCAGTTCGTTGCGCGGATACGTCTCCAGGATCTGCAGCAGGTCGCTGCCGGAGTGTGAGTCGGCGCTGAACCCGGAGCGGGCGAGCAGCTGCTTCGCCCGTGAGCGCAGCAGCGGAATGGTGGAGATGGACTGCGTGTAGGCGCGCTGGCTGAACAGCCCGAGGAAGCGGCGCTCACCGGTGACCTCACCGTCGGCGTCGAACATCTTCACGGCCACATAGTCCATGTAGGTGCGGCGGCGCACGGTGGATCGTGAGTTGGCCTTGGTGATCACCAGCGCGCGGCGCTGGCGCGCCCTGGCACGACCGGCCGCAGACAGCGCCGAGGCGCTCTTGGGGCGGGTGGCACCCTCCACATCAGAGAGGATCCCCAAGCCGGTGCCGGGCACCGGCTCCAGCCGGGCCGTGCCGTCGCTGTCGGTCAGGGAGTACTCTCGGGACCCCAGGAAGAGGAAGTTTCCATCGCCCATCCATTCGACCAGTTCGGCGGACTCGCCCTGGTCGACCAGATCGTCCAGTCGGCGAATATCAGCGGCTGAGCGGTGGGCCTCAGCGATCATGCGGTCCTGATCACGATGGCTGAGCGCCACATCGCTGAGGATCTTCCGCAGTCCCGATTTGAGCTCCTGGACCTGCTGATCGGTGAGGACGTGGTCAAGTTCGACCGAGATCCAGGACTCCAGCTGGCTGTGGTCGTCCTCATCCTCCAGCAGGGCCGAGAGCGCCGGATGCGACTGGGTGTCGCCGGAGGACAGCGACCGGGCTTGGCTGGGCAGCGACTTGACGCTCTTGAGGCTGTGGTCGGCGCTGGAGCGAGCCGTGAGGAAGATGGGATGGACCACCAGAGAGATCGGGTGGCCGGCACGAGAGATCTCGGCGGTGACCGAGTCCACCAGATACGGCTTATCGTCAGTGACGACGTAGACGATGCTGCGGCGGCCCACTGTGACGACCTCGACCACCGGTTCGGAGTCGCTGCGTGCGGCGGCGACCTCCAGGTGCACCTTCAGCCGTTCTCGCTGCTTCTCCGGATCCACCTGTGCGAGGTCCTCCGGCGCGATATACGCGTAGTACGCGCTGTGAAGGTCATCGACCTCCTGATCATCGCGGGTCCAAAGTCTGGTGGGCAGCTCAGCCATTGCCTGACATCTTCCTAACCTCGATCGTGAACTACCACACAGCCTATCCTCTGGACGCGGGGGTTTCGACCTTCCCGCGGCGGCGCCGACGACGCAGGCCGCTGCCCGGCAGCAGTCGGCGACGCGGGGAGAGCTCGACGCCGACCAGCGAGGCGATATGACGCCGCAGCCCGGAGTTTTTGCCCGACTCGGCCAGCACCTCTCCGGAACGAAGCGCCAGGTCGCAGGCTTCCTGATCCCAGGGGAGGAAGCTGCCGATGCTGCCGCCGGGGCCCAACTGCGCCCACGCGTCACTGAGCTGCCGCCGTGGGGAGCGTCCGATGACCTCTTTGCGCAGCTGATTGACGATGACCTGCGGCTCGGGGGCCTGCGGCAGGTTCTCCGTCATCTCTTGAACGGCCTTGATCAGGCGCGCAAACCCCACCGGATCGGCTCCGCCGACGGCGAAGACCGTATCGGCGTGGATCAGCGCCGTTCGCGTCGCGGCGTTTCGCTGCGCAGCGGTTCCGGCGGAGTCCAGGGACAACTCCTCATCGTGCTCGATCCAGGGTGCCGTGTCGATGATGATGTGGTCATAGTCGGCCCTGGCCTGGGCCAGCACCAGTTCCAGGGCGTGGGCCCGCACTTCGGTCCAGCGGTCAGCCCGCGGAAGCCCGGTGAGCACTGTGAGTCGCCGATTTCCCAGCATCACAGTGGTGGCCGCCGCTGCAAGTCCCACCGGATCCAGCCGCCTGAGGTCGGCTGCGCGACAAGCCTGTGCGAGTCCGGCCGACTCCTGCAGCAGACCCAGGTGCACAGCGATGGATGAAGCGTAGGTGTCAGCGTCGATAAGCAGCGTACGCGCTCCGGAGATCGCCAATTCAGCGGCAATATTGACAGCCACAGTGGTGCGCCCGGGAGATCCGGCGGCACCCCAGACCGTGGTGATACCAGCCACCTGCCCCACTGCCTGCCCCGGCTGCACAGGCTCTGACGCCTCATGGCCGAGGTCGTCGACCATCCCGTTGGTCTCCATCAGGCGGGTGAACTCATCTGCCGACAGCCCATCCGCCGGCGGCTCCTCGGCGGATCCGCCGGCCACGCCCTGCGGATCAGCCAATGCTTCGGCCAGCTGCTCCGGGTCGGCGTCGTCGCTGAAGCAGACGGAGCCGAGTCCGGTGAGCCGCTGGCGCTCAGCGGCCACTTCGGAAACGACGACCACGTTCAGTCCCTGGTCGCCCAAGCCCGCCAGCACGGCGGCAGTCAGCTGTTCGGTGCCACCGATGATCAGGGCCGCATCGGCCCGGGTGGTCTGCGCTGCGGCGATCAGCTCAGTCAGGTCGGCGCAGCGCCGGTCCACCGTCACGGGAGTGTGCAGCCGTTCCAACGCGGTGACGTGGTCGGTCTGCAGCCGCCCGGTGCTCAGCACTGAGCAGCGCCTCATGGTGCGTCCCCCTGGGCCGCCGAGGGCAGCACCGAGATGACCGCACCCTCGCCCTGGGCCGTCAGCAGTTCAGAGAGCTCCTCAGATGCGACCAACAGTTCGACGGTCACCGAGTCTTCAGCTGCGAATGTGGAGCTGGACTCCCGGACATCTGTGACCTCTGCGGCGGTGACCAGCTGGGCCGCATCAGGGGCTTCGCCGCTGAGCGCGGCCCCTGCTGCGGCCCACACATCGACGAGGCGGCCGGGCTGAACGGCTCTGGCGAGGTCGTGCTCGGCCTGCACAGTGACGGCCTGCAGCCCGTTGGAGGTGACTTCGGTGAGCGCGGCGGCCGGAAGCATCTCGCCCTGGCCCACCATCCTGGTCAGCTGCAGCCCCTCAGGCAGATCGTCTTCCGCGGAGACGTAGCGTTCGGCGGCTTCGGGGATATAAACGTGAACAGTGCGCAGGTCCTCAGGCTGCAGATGATCCCCGGTGCTCAGCGGCCTGTCGGCGGCGTACACGGGCACAGTGCGGTCCTGGGCCGTGAGCAGTCCAAGAACACCAGCAACTGAGAGAACGACGATCAGCACCCCCAGGATGAGCCGGGGGTCGCGCCAGGTCGGCCGACGCAGGCGCTGCGCAGACCGTGACTTCTGATCTTCGGTGACTGTGATCTGACTCACGCGCTACACGATAGTCGAACCTGTGGGCACATGGGAGGGCGCGCCTGGAACTGTGGATAGTTCCGCTGAGCGCCCCGGGGTGAGACAATAATGACAAACAGCACCAAATGGCAGCGAAAGGGGAATAAGCGATGCGGAGGTTCCTCACCCTCCCCGATGTGGCCGAAGCACTGAACATCTCGATGTCCCAGACCCGCGCGCTCATCAAAAGCGGCGACCTGGAGGGCATTCAGATCGGCGGACGCGGCCAGTGGCGCGTCGAGGAGGCGAAGCTGGATGAGTACATCGACCGCCAGTACGCCGCTCAGCGGGCATCGCGGGCAGCCCATGACCAGGAGCAGCAGCACACAGCGAATTAGCTGCAGCGACTCACATGCTGCGCACCAGCACGACCGAGGCCAGGGCTATCGTCCGTATTCGTGGCTGAGTGCGCACTGCGGGGACTGAGGAGCCCGGCACTGCCACATCGAGGTGATCGGCACTCACGCCGGTGATCACTCCATGGCCGAGCTCTCCGCCGGGGCCTTCGACGGTCACTGTTTCGCGGCTGCGCGCCAGCGCCCGCAGCGGTGACCCGATCCCCAGCAGCCTTCGCGCACCGCTGGTTTCAGGCTGCGCCCGGGACGGCAGCGCCTCGACTGAGGCAATGGCGCGGACCGGAATGAGGAGACTCTGGGCACCTGCATGCCCACTGACCCAGTCAGCACCCACACTCTGAACCAGCAGGCTGCGCTCGCTGCCGCCCTGCAGCTTGAGCTGCAGCTGCGCGCCGACACCGGCACGCAGTCGGTTCACCAGCAGTATCTGCGCGCGCTCCCATTCGACAGCCTGGGCGACGTCGGCCTCCAACTGGTGAGCCTGCTGCGCAGACCACTGGGCCTCCAGGTCATCGAACAGCGCGTCCCACCGCATGATCTGCCCCCGATTCGACTCGTTCAGGTATCACTCTACGCGCCACTCTGGCGCCGCCACTGGCAGCTGTGTATTATCTAATGACATCAAACACTGCGAAACATGTTGATACACGTTCCAGCAATACGTATAGAGAGTCAACGATGGGTTTTGTTTCATTTCGGCCGCGACTGGGGTCTCCCCGGCACACCGGAGCCGAGGTTCGTGCCGGGGAGGCGGACGTCTGCGTGACAGTCACTGCCGGCACCTCACTGTGGAGCATCGCCGGTGAGCATCTGGGAGCGGCGGCGACGGACTGGGAGATTGCTCGCGAGTGGCCCCGGTGGCACCTGGCGAACTATGAGCTCATCGGCGAGGACCCGGCGCAGCTGCGCCCCGGGACCGTGCTGCGGCCTCCGCCGCGCTGACAGAACTGTTCGAGGACCGATCACCTGATGTGAAGGAGTGACCTGTGACGATGGCACTGAAGAAGAAGACCACACTGTTGGAGACCCTGGGGCCCGGTGAGGCTTCACGTCCGCTGCGTGCCACCGCCAGCGCAGCGGACGCCGATGCCGCCGAATACCAGGATGCCGGGCCGGGGTCTGCCGAACCTGGACGGTTCCGGCTCCATCGGGAGGCAGAGGTTCCGCGCATGATGGCCGCATTGGGCACTGATGCGGCGCCCTCTGCCTGGGCACAGGATGCTCAGCGCCCGGATGAGCTGGCTACCCTGCGGCAGGAGCGTCGCCAGATCGTGGCGATCTCACGGGTCGTGTGCCAAGCAGTGGCCGAAGTGCTGGCCGGGCTGCGGCCGGTGGCGCAGATGAGCCGTTGGCTGACTCCAGAGGTTCACGACAAGGTCCGGCAGCGTGGTGAGATCCTGGCACGCCACAGGCAGGGATCCACTGTGTACGGCGGTCCGCTCGCCTTTCGGTCCATCCGCACCACACATGTGCGACCCGGAGTGTGGGAGGTGTCGGTGGTCTTCAGCGACGAACGCCGCACCAGAGCCTGTGCGATGCGCCTTCAGGCTCACCGCAGGCGGTGGCGCATCAGCGCCATGGAGCTGGGCTGAGCCGCAGGGTCAGCTGGAGGGGTTTGTGTCCCGCATCCCTGGAATGGTGACCCGTTTGCCGGCGGCGGCAGCACGGCCGTCCTTGACCCCGGGGAGCTTCGGCCCATCGGCCGGCGGAGTCACAGCAGTGACTTCTGCGGCAAAGAGCTTACGGACCGACTCTTCACGGATGTCCTCGGCCATCCCCTGGAAGAGCAGGTATCCCTCCCGCTGGTACTCCACCAGCGGGTCACGCTGGGCCATGGAGCGCAGACCGATGCCTGACTTCAGATAGTCCATCTCGTAGAGGTGCTCCTGCCACTTCTCATCGATCACGCTCAGCAGCACCCGCCGCTCCAGGTGGCGCAGCGCATCGGCGCCGATCTCCTCTTCCTTCTTCTGATAGGCGATCTTCGCATCAGAGACTATCTCTCGGGTGAGCATCTTGGTGCTCAGCTGGTCGATACCACCGGCCTCCTCGATCAGATCCTCGATCTCCAAGGTGATCCCGTAGAGGTCGCCCAGCTCGTCCCACAGCGTCTCAAGGTCCCAGTCCTCGGCGGATGAGGCCATGGTCTTCTCCCGGATCATCAGCTCAACAGCGTCCTCGATGAAGAACTGGACCTTCTCGTGGACGTCGTCGCCCTCCAGAATGCGCCTGCGGTCGGAGTAGATGGCTTTGCGCTGCCGGTTCATGACGTCGTCGTACTTCAGCACGTTCTTACGGGTCTCAGTGTTCTGTGACTCGCGCTGCTGCTGGGCGTTGGCGATGGCGCCGGAGACCATTTTGTGCTCCACCGGCACCTCGTCGGCCATCGCTGAGGAGTTCATGATGCGCTGCGCCGCCGACTGGTTGAACAGCCGCATCAGGTCATCGGTCAGTGAGATGTAGAAGCGGGACTCTCCCGGGTCTCCCTGACGCCCGGAACGGCCACGCAGCTGGTTGTCGATGCGCCGGGACTGGTGCCGTTCGGTCCCCAGCACGTAGAGGCCGCCGAGCTCGCGGACCTTCGCAGCCTCTTCCTCGGCCTGGGCCTTCGCCCGAGCAAAGACCTCGTCCCATTTGGCCTCGTACTCCTCTGCGTCCTCCTCAGGGTCAAGCCCCAGCTGCTCCATCTGATGGACCGCGTTGAACTCAGAGTTGCCGCCGAGCATGATGTCGGTTCCGCGGCCGGCCATGTTCGTGGCCACAGTCACCGAGCCCACACGTCCGGCCTGGGCGACGATCGCGGCCTCCCGTTCGTGGTTCTTGGCATTGAGCACCTCGTGGCGGACGCCGTTCTTGGCCAGCTGTTTGGAGAGATACTCCGACTTCTCCACCGACTCGGTGCCGACCAGCATCGGCTGGCCCCTCTCATGACGGGCCAGGATGTCCTCGACTACGGCGTTGAACTTGATGACTTCGTTCTTGTACACCAGGTCGTTGTGGTCGGTGCGCTGACGCGGCTTATTCGGCGGAATCAGCACGACCCCGAGCTTATAGGTGGACATGAACTCCGCAGCCTCAGTCTCAGCGGTGCCGGTCATGCCGGAGATCTTCTGGTAGCTGCGGAAGTAGTTCTGCAGCGTGACTGTGGCCCGCGTCTGGTTCTCCGGCTTGATGCGCACCTCCTCCTTGGCCTCGATGGCCTGGTGCAGGCCCTCGTTGTAGCGACGGCCCTTGAGGACGCGCCCGGTGTGCTCATCGACGATGTGCACTTCGCCGTCGACGACCACATAGTCCGTGTCACGCCTATAGAGCTCTTTGGCGCGGATGGCGTTGTTGAGGTACTGAATCAGCGTGGTGTTCTGGGTCTCGTAGAGGTTCTCGATGCCGAGATAGTCTTCGACCTTGTCGATGCCGGGCTCTAGGACGCCGACGGTCCTCTTCTTCTCGTCGACCTCGTAGTCCTCCTCAGCGTGGAGGGTCTTGACCAACTTGGCAAAGTCCCCGTACCAGCGCGAGATGTCACCGCTGGCCGCCCCGGAGATGATCAGCGGGGTCCTGGCCTCGTCGATCAGGATGGAGTCGATCTCATCGATGATCGCGTAGTTGTGGCCGCGCTGGACCAGATCGTCCAACGACTGGGCCATATTGTCACGCAGGAAGTCGAAGCCGAACTCGTTGTTGGTGCCGTAGGTGATGTCGGCGGCATAGGCTTCACGACGCTGAGCGGGATTCAGCGCATTGGTGATGACTCCGGTGGTCATCCCCAGAAAACGAAAGACGCGCCCCATCAGCTCCGACTGGTACTTCGCGAGGTAATCGTTGACCGTAATGATGTGAACGCCCTCACCGGTCAGAGCGTTCAAGTAGGCCGGCGCCGTAGCAACTAGGGTCTTGCCCTCACCGGTGCCCATTTCGGCAATATTTCCCAAGTGCAGCGCGGCCCCACCCATGATCTGCACGTCGTAGTGGCGCTGACCCAGGGTCCGGTCGGCGGCCTCCCGAACCGCAGCAAAGGCTTCGGGAAGCAGCGAATCCAGGGATTCGCCCTCGGCGATGCGCTCCTTGAAGCGCTCCGTTTCGCCCCGCAGCTCCTCATCAGAGAGCTCTTTGAACTCATCCTCCAACAGGTTGACCGCGTCGGCGTAGCCGCGCAGCTGTTTGAGGACTTTCTTGTCCCCGGTCTTGAGGACTTTTTCCAGCAGGGTGGGCACAGTCGGTTTCTCCGTTGAGTGTTCTTATGTCAGCAGGGTGCGCTCTGGGCACACCGGACCACCTTCCAGTGTATGCGCGAAGTCAACGATTGCGCACACACCTGCCTCCGATGTGCCCAGAGCAGGCGACGGCCAGCAGAGCCCCCGCGCTCAGCCGGTGGGCAGGTTCGCCCGCGTGGTGCCGTTGGTCGCCCGGTAGGCACGCTCCTCAGTGTGCGGCTGCCCTGAGGTCTGGTCGGTGTCCAGCGAGATCACCCCGTAGGTCCATCCGCGACGGCGGTAGACGGCCGAGGGCTGACCGGTCTCCGCGTCGAGATAGAGGTAGAAGTCGTGTCCGATGAGTTCCATGGCATCGACCGCAGCATCGACGCTCATCGGTTCGGCGCCGAAGACCTTGCGCCGGATTCTGATGGGCTCATCGCCGTCCTCCTCCTCAGGAGGGGCGTCGTCGGCGGCCTCGGCGTCCAAGACCTGTTCATAGAGGGGGCGGTGGGGGTCCACCGGAGTCAGGCCTGACAGCGCTTCCCCCACGGATGGGGTGTGTTGGCCGCTGCTGCGCGAGCGGCTCTTCTTCTTGTCGCGTGCCCTGCGAAGCCGCTCCAAGAGTTTGTTGAAGGCCGTTTCGAATGCGGCGAACTTCTCCTCGGCCTGCGCCTCGGAGCGGATGACTTTGCCGCGTCCCACCACGGTGAGCTCGACGGTCAGCGTGGAGTCGGCACGACGGTGGGAGGTTTCATTGGAAACTTTGATCTCTAGTCGCTGACCCTTATCCGCCAGCTGCTCAATCTTGCCGCTTTTGGAGTCGACGTGCTCTTTGAACCGGTCAGGGATCGTGATGTTGCGGCCGGTGTAAGTCGTCTGCAGAGCCATAAGTGTCCTCCTTGGCATCCGGGCTGGTATGTCGCAGCGCAAGCCGGAAGACTCTGCATCGAGCCCACCGCTGCTGCGATGGGACTCTTTCTCAAGTGCCCATACCTCACACTATGCCGAAAACCAGTCCGCGGGAAGAGCCCTTCGACAAATCATCGCTGAGGTGGACGCTCACCGCGCAGTGGCAGCAAGCACCGCCGCTGCCGACACGTGAGCCCCGGCCTGACAGAGACACTGATACAGGCGTCCCAGGGTGGCACCGGTGGTGAGCACATCATCGACCAGCATCACCTCGGCACCGCGAAGCACCTGGTCAGCGCCGGGCACCAGGCTGAAGCGATTCTGAGTCTGACGCCGGGCACGCTTGGACCGGCTCTTCTGCCCGCGGCCCGGACGCACCACATCGGTCACCGTGATCCGGTGCCGCACCCAATGGCCGGCCGGCATCACCTGGGCGGGCAGCCTCAGCTGCTGAATCAGCTCACCCAGCGGATGCCGCCCCCTCCGGAGCTGGGAACGCGGCGGGGACGGCGGCCAGACCAGCAGGACCTGCTCACTGGAGCACAGCGTCGCGGCGGACCGTACAGCCCGCTCCAGCGCCGAAGCCAGCACACGGGTCAGTCCCACGCGTTGGTGATCTTTGAAGGTCAGCACCGCATCTGCCACCAATGTGGTGTACTCAGCCGCGCTGAGCACCGGCAGGACGCTGAGGTCCTCCAGGATGGGCAGCGCTTCAGCCGGCCCCTCCGCCCGGTAGGGGTGCTGGGTCAGCAGCCGCAGGTCGTCCCGGCAGTCCGGGCACAGGTCAGTGCCTGGGGAGCGGCAGCCCACACACCACGAGGGTGCCAGCAGGTCGGCCGCACCGGCTGTCGCGCCGCGCACCGCAGCCGCTGGTGGGGAGAACCAGAGCCGGTCCAGACGTTTGAGCACCATGTGTTCAGCCTGCCTCACCTGGCAGCCGGCCACCAGAGCAGAGGGGCTGACTGTGGAGAACGCGCCTGAAGCCTCAGCCGGAGTAGGAGAGGTCCGAGACTCCTATCTCCTCCTGCTGGGTCCACCGGTCCCCTACGTTGACATAGACCTGGTCACCTGACTGCTCCATGTAGATGTTCGACCGGCCTTCCCCGATGGAGACGTTGAGCAGGCCCGTGACTCCTTCTTCGGGATCATCGAGGGTGCCGTCCAGATCGATGCGCTGCACCTGACCCTGGGCCGGATCTGAGTCCTCATCCTCGTCCCAGGGCTGCCAGACCATGACCGCGTCGTTCTCCGCCCACCGGACCTCTTCGATGGCGACGTCGGCGTTGAGCACGTAGTGTCCGCCCAGACCCCGCGGCACCCCGGTGGACCCGTCACGGACCACTGAGGCGATATAGAGGGTCCGCACCCCGGCGTCCTCGACAACAAGGGCCACGCGGGTGCCGTCCTGGGATATGCGCAGCGACGTCACCTCCTTGTCCTCGAGAAAGTCAGCCGGCACCTGCACACTGGTGGTCTCGGTCGGCTCCTCGTAGGAGTAGGCACGGATCGTGGCGTCGCCGTCCTCGGTGTGGGTCACCGTCCAGGTCCAGCCGAAGTTGTCCATCGAAGGCCGAGTCAGGCGGTCGGCCTCGACCAGAAGCTCCGGAGCCGGCGCGTCGGCTCGCACGTGGTAGAGAGAGCTGAGGTCGCCATCCATAAATGCGAACACCTGGTCAGCCGGGGGGCTGGGCATCGCAGGGTACCGGGGATCGAGCTCGGAGACGTCCGGCAGCCCGGAAATTTCGTTGGTCGAGGTCCCGGTCTGTCGCACCAGGGCCCCGTTGCGCACAGCGATCTGAGACTCTCCCGCAGTCGGGCTGGCCTCAATGTCCAGCTGCTCCTCCTCACTGAGCTCGCCCGGTTCGGGAACATCGACGCTGCTGCCATTGACAGTGATCTCCGTGTCGCGCACCGTGGACAGCTGCGAGAGCGCCAAGTTGAGCTGGTGGCGCATCAGTGCCAGTTCCGGCCCGCTGGCCCCCGAGGTCACCTCATCGGCGAGATCCACAGTGGCTACCAGTTCGTCCACCGGCACAGACGGGTTGCCCAGCGAGGCTTCCGGCTGGAAGGCCGAGACAGCCCCGTCCTCCAACCACGGGGCCGGGCCCTCAAGAATGCGGCTGACGATTTCGGCGGGCAGACCGGGCCGGTTGATGAACCAGCGCAGATCCGGCACGGCGTAGCGCTGCTGAGAATCGTAGAAGTACAGCGTATAGGGGTTGTAGACCTCGTTGAACGTTCCCCTATCGAGGATCTTTCCAGCAGGAGCCTCAGCGATGCGCCACTCGTCCTCCACCTGCTCAACGGCGAAGTGGAAGGTCTCCGTGCCGCCGGGACGGACCATCGTGCCGTTGCCGTCAACGTAGCGGTCCAGCTGAATCTCGACGACGAAAGCTTCCCCCTCAGCCTCCTGAATAGTCGGTTCGCCCGCGTAGACGTAGGTCTGATCATCCGGCGACCATTGGTCGGCAGCACTTTCGGTGAGGTACTCACGGGCGACGTCGTAGTCGTTCTGCGGACCGGCTCCAGCCTCCAAGAAGCCGTTGATAATGTCTTCGGGCCCAGCCCCGGGCTGCGGAGCGACCGGGTCACGCTGATACTCATACCCCTGAGCCGGCGGTGCTTCCGCTCTGCCGACGGGCCCATCGGTGGGCAGGGCGGGAGTGCAGCCGATGACGGCCAGTGACACCGCGAGGACGGCGGCAAGGGTGGTCTTGGTGCGGGAACGGCTCATGCTTTGGGGTCCTGCTGGTAGAGAGACTGCTCGTGGACGCGATCATGGGGCACCTCGCCGCTGAGCGACACCGAGTCCACCGAGATTCGACGTCGCTCAGACTCCTGATAGCTGGGCGGCAGCGCCAGTGGAGAGGCACGGTAAGGCTGGCCCTGGCGGCGCGGCAGCACCACACGGAAGCATGAACCCTGCCCCATTTGGCCCCATGGGTCCAGACTGCCCTGATGCAGACGGGTATCCTCAGTGGCGATGGAGAGACCCAGACCCGATCCGCCGGTGGTGCGAGCCCGGGCCGGATCAGCTCGCCAGAACCGGTCGAAGACATGGTCCACCTGATCCGGAGTCATCCCGATTCCGAAGTCTCGCACGGCGATGCCGACCGCTGTCGGGCTGGATGTGATCACCACATCCACCGGCTGGCCCTCAGAGTGCTCGATGGCGTTGTTGACCAGATTGCGCAGGATCCGATCAATCCGCCGTCGGTCAACCTCCGCGATGAAGTCCTCCCCCTGGACCACAATATTCAGTTCACCCCCGGCCTGTTCCGCCAGCGGCAGCGCAGCGGTGAGCACCTCTTCGCAGAGTGCTCTGAGATCAACGTCGCTCAGCACCAGCTCTGCGGCCCCGGCGTCGAAGCGCGACATCTCCAGAAGGTCTGCAAGCAGCGCCTGGAAACGTTCCACCTGGTGATGCAGCAGCTCGGCAGAGCGGCGGCTGACCGGGTCGAAGTCCTCACTGGAGTCGTGGAGGACATCTGCTGCGATGCTCACCGTCGTCAGCGGGGTGCGCAGCTCGTGGGAGACGTCGGAGACGAAGCGCTGCTGCATCTTCGACAGGTTGGCCAACTGCGTAATCTGCTCCTGCAGGGTGGAAGCCATACGGTTGAACGAAAGCCCCAGCCGGGCGATCTCATCCTCACCGACCACCGCCAGACGCTGGTCCAGCTGGCCATCGGCGATGCGCTCAGAGACTTCGGCGGCTTGGGAGACCGGTTTGACCACTGTGCGGGTGATCCATGCGGCGATGAGCATATTCATCAGCAGGATCACTGCGATAGCAGTGAGGAACACCTGAAAGACGAAGGTGACATTCTCATCCACCGAGGAGAAGTCGTAGACGTAGAACAGGCCGTAGGGCTCCCCCGGCGGCAGGTGCACATAGATCCCGAAGGCCACCCCCGGGGCAGTGTTTCCGGCGTCATCCTCGATGCCCACCGGCTGCCACAGCTGGGTATCCTGACCGCTGGTGAGCACCGCCTCACGCAGCTCGTCGCTGATGATGTCTTCCGAAAATCCTTCGGAGTGCCGCGGCGCCACCTGCAGGTCCTCCGGCTGGCCCAGCGGAAGCAGCACAAAGTTGCGCGGCAGCGCAGCGGAGCCTCCGAGGTTCTCCAGGACCCCGGCCACCTGAGACTCAACCTCCGAGCTGTCCACCGGCTGCATTGCATCGAAGCCGTTGCGGGCCTGGATCAGTTCATCCGTGGCTTCGGCCTCCACCTGGTCGAAGCGCTCCTGGTAGAAGCCGGTGGTGACCTGCTCCACCAAGAAGTAGGCGATCAGCCCAGTTCCGATCAGCGTCAGCAGACCAGTGAAGAACACCGCGCGGACCATCAGCGAGCGCGCCCAGAACTTGGGCAGCCGCAGCATGCGCTGGCGGAAGCTCAGCGGTGGGCGGGCGCGCTCGATCGCTGGCGAGTCGGGCTCGGTGCCAGAAGGGTTCGCTGGGGCTGCTGCGGTGTTCTGCTCAGTGATGGCTGCGGACGCTCCTTATCCGCCAGCTTTGTACCCGATGCCGCGCACGGTTTGGACGATCTCAGGGTGCTCCGGGTCCTTCTCCACTTTGGAGCGCAGCCGCTGCACGTGCACATTCACCAGCCGGGTGTCTGCCTGGTGCCGGTAGCCCCAGACCTCCTCCAGCAGCATCTCGCGGTTCCAGACCTGCCAGGGTTTCTTGGCCAGCGTGGAGAGCAGGTCGAACTCCAGCGGGGTCAGCGGAATCTTGGTGCTGCCGCGACGGACCTCGTGGCCGGCCACGTCGATGGACAGATCCCCGATGGTCAGCGTCTCCGCCTCGTGGTGATTGGCACTGCCCTCAGCAGGCCGCAGCCGAGCGCGGACCCGGGCGACCAGCTCGGCTGGTTTGAACGGTTTGGGCACGTAGTCGTCGGCGCCGGCCTCCAAGCCGCGCACCACATCTGCAGTGTCGGACTTGGCGGTGAGCATAATGATCGGGGTATCGGCCTCTTCACGGATTTCGCGGCACACCTCGATGCCGTCTTTGCCCGGAAGCATCAGGTCAAGCAGCACCAGATCAGGGTCTGAGGCGCGGAAGACTTCCAGGGCGCCGTCGCCGGTTTCACAGAACGTCGGATCGAACCCGTCGTTTCGCAGCACGATGCCGATCATCTCGGAAAGTGCCTCATCATCGTCGACCACCAGGATCCGGCCCTTCATGACACATCCTTCCTCACAGCTGCTGCAGCGATTGAACCTTTTCCTCAGGATATATGCATTCCAGCCTGTCATCCTCATACACGCGCGCTGAACCCCGATTGCGATGCGCGCCTGCGGCCAACGGCGATAAGGTGGCGGAGAAAGTCTGACATGCGAGGAGGGTGTGGTGAGCGCAGTGCGCCGGCCGAACACGACGCCGTCTCCGAGCAGCCCAGCGCCCGGAAGTGCAGAGCCCCGCAGCCCAGAGCCGCAGGTGCGGCCCGGTGCGGTCTACCCGCTGCGTGCCATGGGTCAGGACGAGATGTTCTCCGGGGCGTTCAGCGTGATTCGGCGCAATCGGCGCGCCGTGCTGGGCCTGCCCCTTCTGGCCGGTGTGCTCAACTTCGCCACCGCCATTCTGCTGATGCTGCTCTTCCCCTCGCAGCAGTTCATGCGCATGCTCCTGGACCCGGCGGCCTTCGATGACCCGGAGATGGCCTGGGCGGTGATGGGTGATGGGGCCATGTGGCTGGTGCTGATGCTCACCGGCTTCATCGGCAACCTGGTGCTGGCGCTGTCTGTGGGGCTGCTGGCCATCCCCGCGCTGCGTGCGGCCTACGGTCTGCCCACCACTCTGGGCCAGACCATCCGGCTGCGCGCCGGCACGCTGGGCTGGCTGGCGCTGCACTGTGTGGTGCTGGGGCTTCTGCTGGCAGTCGCTGGGGTCATCGTCCTGGTCCTCAGCGCGCTGCTGATCGGCGTGACGTTCTTCATCGCCGCCGTCGTGGTGCTGCCGGGGCTCTTCCTGCTGCTCTGCTGGGTGAGCGCGGCCTTCATGTTCGGCCCGATGGTCATTGTGGTGGAGCGCCGCAACGCCTTCAGCGCGCTGGCGCGTTCGTTCAGCCTCAACCGCGGCCTGTGGTGGCGCCACATCGGTGCGGTGGCCCTGGTTTATCTGATCGGCACCATCGCCCTGCTCATCGCCTCGCTGCCTGCCGGCATTGTGGCGGGATTCGGCACCGAGCTCGGCTGGCAGGCGCCGCAGGGTCAGGAAAGCTGGATTTCGATTCTGCTGCTCGCCGTCGGGAACCTGTACGACGCCGTGCTGGCCGCACTGATGGTGGCACTGGCTGGCACCGTGATTGCGGTGATGTACCTCAACGCGCGGTTCCGGCAGGAGGCCCTGGATGCGGTGCTGCTGGATGCCGCCGCAGACGTTGATGATCCGGCGACGCTGATCCCCGGCTCCCCGGAGCACCTGGGGGCGCACTTCTCCGCTGCCGGCAGTGGGAGGCCCGAGTAGATGTATGACCGGGATGAGGCGCGCCGGCTGCTGGAGGATGAGCTCTCCGGCCCTGAGTACCAGCGGCAGTTCAGCGGACCGGTGCGCGAGGCCGTCGACCGGTTCCTGCAGTGGCTGCAGGAGGGTGCGGTGAACCTCGGCGTCGTCGATATTCCTGCCGGACCCCTGGTGGTTCTGCTTCTGCTGGCGGCGGCCGTCACGGTGGTTCTGCTGGTGGTCCGCCCGCGGCTTCAGCGTTCCGGCGATCCGGACCAGCAGGTCGATATCGAGGCGGGCATCACTGCCGCCGCGCTGCGTGATCGCGCTGACCGCAGCGCTGAGGCAGGCAACTACGACGACGCCGCCCGCGACCGTTTCCGAGCGCTGGTGCGCGGCGCGGAGGAGCGCGCCCTGCTGCCCAGGTCCACCGGCCGCACCGCCACCGAGATCGCTGAGCATCTGGCGGGACAGTTCAATGAGCATGGCCACCAGCTGCGCACCGCCGCCGAACTGTTCAACCTCTCCCGGTACGGCAGGCAGCGGCTGAGCGCCCAGCAGTACGGGCAGCTTCGCACCCTGGATGCGACCCTGCGGGAGGCCCAACCCACCGGAAGCCTCGATGTTCAGGGACCCAGACTGGTGGCCCCGCGGTGACCGCGACCGTCGCAGGTGCAGGCGCTGCCGCACGCTCAGCCCTGGCCAGGTGGCAGTTCTGGATCGTGCTGGTCCTCCTCGGCGCCATAGCTGCAGCGGCCATGCAGCTGCTGGACACTGAGGACGCTGAACCCTACGGCTTGGCCAACACAGACCTTGACGGGTACGCCGGGTTGGCCTCCGTTCTGGACGAGCAGGGCGTGGAAATCCACCGCGCGCACTCGGCCCAGGTGGCCGCGGACCTGATGGATGAGCACCCTGATGCCTCGGTGGTGGTCCTGACCCGCAGCTTCCCACCCGATGAGGGGTTCATCTCCGAGCTGGGCCAGCAGCACCAGGCCGGCCGCGAGGTGGTGTGGATGGCTGAGCGCTCCCACCTGCTGGCCAACGCACTGGGCGATGAGCTGCGGGCTGGGCCGCCGATTCCCACCGGAGCGGCCGGGACACCCGCCACGGTCGGCGCCTCAGAGGCGTGCACCGCTGAAGCAGCCCACAGCGCGGAGAACATTCAGGCCTCCGGCACGAGTCTGCAGGCCGACTCCGGGTGCTTCCGCCTGGAACCCCAAGCCGAGGGCGCGGCTGCGGGCTACGTGCTGGCCGAGACCAGCTTGGGCTGGGCGTTCACCGCCCCGGATGCGTTCACCAATCAGCGCATCACCGACGCGGGCAACGCAGCCCTGGCGCTGGGGATGCTGGGTGCCGATGGGGGCCCCAGCGGCGGCGACCTGATCTGGTACACGCCTGCGGGCGCAGATCTGGCCGGCTCTGAGCAGTGGTCCTCGCCGATGGATCATCTGCCGGACTGGTTCTGGCCGCTGGTGTGGTGGCTGCTGATCTGCGCGGCGGTGGCCATGCTGGTCGCCGGGCGGCGCTATGGCCCTGTGGTCTCCGAGCCGCTGCCGGTGAGCGTGCCCGCCAGCGAATCCGCCCACGGCCGGGGCCGGCTCTATCAGCGCTCCAATGAGGTGACCGCCACCGCGCGCACCCTGCGCAGCGCCCATCTGCTGCGACTGGGCAGGCTGCTGCGGCTGGGGCCCGCCCCTGAGGCTGAAGTTGTCGCTGCGGCCGCGGCGCGAGCCTCCGGCTGGGATGATCAGCGGGTGCCCCGGCTGCTCATCAGCGACGAGGTGCGAGGCAACAGTCAGCTCAGCAGCTATGCTCAACAGCTTGCGCGGCTGGAGAATGACGTCAGAGACCGAACACGAATGCGAAGGAGACCATAAGTGAATGAGCCCGGGCCCTACGACGGCGCAGAGGCAGCGCCACAGACGCATGCGCCCAGCGCTGCACAACCCAGCGCTGACCAGCCCGGTGCTCCCGGTGCGTCCAACGACGAGCTGCGGGCGCGGCTGACCAGGGTCCGCGAAGAGGTGGCCAAGGCCGTCGTCGGCCAGGACGCGGCGGTCACCAGTGTGGTCATCGCCCTGCTGGTGCGCGGCCACGTGCTCCTGGAGGGCGTGCCCGGGGTGGCCAAGACCCTGCTGGTGCGCTCGATATCGGCCTCGCTGAGTCTGGACACCGCACGCGTGCAGTTCACCCCCGACCTGATGCCCGGTGACGTGACCGGCTCCCTGGTCTACGACTCCACCACCGGGGACTTCTCCTTCCGCCACGGACCGGTCTTCACCAACCTGATGCTTGCCGATGAGATCAACCGCACTCCGCCGAAAACCCAGGCCTCCCTGCTGGAGGCCATGGAGGAGCGGCAGGTCTCGGTGGACGGACTGGGCCGGTCCCTGCCGGACCCGTTCCTGGTGGCGGCCACGCAGAACCCGGTGGAGTACGAAGGCACCTATGCGCTGCCCGAAGCGCAGTTGGACCGGTTTTTGCTGAAGGTGAATCTGGACCTGCCTGAACGCGAGCAGGAGGTGGAGATCATCCGCCGCCATGCTGCCGGCTTCAACCCGTCGGACCTGGCAGCGGCCGGAGTGGCACCGGTGGCTTCTGCGCACGATGTGCTGGCCGCCCGGCACGCAGTGGCTGGGGTGCAGATCGCCGCCGAGGTGATCGGCTACGTCGTCGAAATTGCCCGCGCCACCCGCCAGGCGCCCAGCTTCCAACTGGGGGTCTCCCCCCGCGGGGCGACGGCGCTGATGAACGCCGCCAAGGCCTGGGCCTGGCTCTCCGGCCGGGACTACGTGACCCCCGACGACGTCAAGGCGCTGGCGCTGCCGACCCTGCGGCACCGCGTCTCGCTGACCCCGGAGGCCGCGATGGACGGCGCCGGTGCCGACAATGTGCTTCAGGGGATCCTCGCCTCCACGCCGGTGCCGCGCTAGGTACCGGAGCGCTGCCACGTGTTGACCTACCGGTTCCTGTGGACGGCGTTGGGCTTCGCCGTCGTCGTCGTCCTTGCCCCCCAGCACTTCTGGTGGTGGGTGGCGCTCCTTGCCGCGCTGGCGGTGACCGATCTGCTGCTGTGTGCTTCCCCGCGCCGCATTTCTGTGGAGCGTGAACCCACCCAGCCGGTGCGCCAAGGAGGCACCGGCTCCGCGTCGAGCCGACTGGTGAATCGTGGCCGGCGTCGGCTGCGAGGTTGGGCCAAGGACGGGTGGCAGCCCACCGCAGGAGCTGCCGACGCGCTGCAGCGCGTCAGCATCGGTGCCGGTGAGCAGACCGTGGTGCGTGTTCAGCTGGCGCCGACTCGCCGCGGCGAGCTGCGAAGCGAGCACCTCACGCTGCGCTCCGTGGGCCCGCTGGGGCTGGCGGGCCGCCAGGTGGTGCACCGGAGTCCGCACAGTCTGCGGGTGCTCCCCCAATTCCGCTCCCGCAGACATCTGCCCTCCAGGCTGCAGCGGCTGCGCGAGCTCGACGGCGCCACCGCAGTGCAGCTGCGCGGTGCCGGCACGGAGTTCGACTCCCTGCGCGACTACGTGCGCGGCGATGACATCCGCTCCATCGACTGGCGCGCCACCGCACGTCGGCAGGACGCGGCGGGCCAACACCTGGTGGTGCGCACCTGGCGCCCCGAGCGGGACCGCCGGGTGATCCTCTGCTTGGACGCCTCCCGGACCTCTGCGGCGCGGGTCGGAGCGGTGGACGATGAGCAGGCAGCTCCGGGCGCCGCAGACCAGCCAACTGCCGAACCGCGGCTGGACGCGGGGGTCGAGGCCTCGCTGCTGCTGGGCGCCCTGGCCGCTCAGGCCGGCGACCGGGTCGACTTCCTCGCCTTCCACCGCCACACCGTGGCCCGGGCCTCCTCGGCTGAGCGCGGCCAGTTTCTGCACGTGCTCAGCACGGCCGCCTCCACCGTGGAACCGGCACTGGTGGAGGCCGACTTCTCCCAGCTGCCAGCCGAGATCGCCGCGGTGAGCAGCCAGCAGGCCCTGGTGGTGGTGCTCACCGCAGCCGACTCGCCCTCGCTGCAGGAGGGACTGCTGCCGGTGCTGCCTGCGCTGACCGCCAAGCACCGTGTACTGGTGGCCTCGGTGCGCGACCCGCAGCTGCAGCGGGCGGCCCAGCGCCGCGAATCAACCTCCGATGTCTACCAGGCCGCGGCGGCCGAACGAGCCCTGATTGAAACCGAGGCCGTGGCCGCTGAGCTGGCCGGGATGGGCGTGGAGGTGCTGCAGGAAGTGCCGGATAAGCTCGCCCCGGCTCTGGCGGACGCCTATATCCGCCTGAAGGCCACCGGCAAACTCTGATCCCTGCCGCCCCTCCCCTCCCTCCTGCCTCCTCCGCGTTCGGTCACGCACTATGACCCTTTCTTAGCCGTTCTTGGGCCCAAGGTGCTGTCAGACTGCGTGACCGAACGGCGAGGGTGGGGCGGTGGCGTGGCAGCGGGGGTGGCGGCAGGTGGGGCGGCGGCCGTGTTGGCGGCGGCACCGCAGATTCCGTACCGTAGATACCTATGAAGGTCCTTGCAGCAATGTCCGGCGGTGTCGATTCCGCAGTAGCCGCCGCCCGCGCCGTCGACGCCGGTCACGAGGTGGTCGGGGTGCACCTGGCGCTCTCACGCATGCCCGGAACCCTGCGCACCGGTTCCCGGGGCTGCTGCACCATTGAGGACTCCTCCGACGCATGGCGCGCCTGCGAGAAGTTGGGCATCCCCTTCTACGTGTGGGACTTCTCTGAGCGGTTCAAGGCCGACGTCGTCGACGATTTCATCGCTGAGTACTCCGCCGGGCGCACGCCCAATCCGTGCATGCGCTGCAATGAGAAGATCAAGTTCGAAGCTCTGCTGGACAAGGCGATCGCGCTGGGCTTCGACGCCGTGGCCACCGGCCACTACGCCAAGGTCACCGAGAACGACGACGGCACCCGCGAGCTGCACCGTGCGGCCACCTGGACCAAGGACCAGTCCTATGTGTTGGGCGTGCTCAACGCTGAGCAGATCGCCCACTGCATGTTCCCCCTGGGTGAGACGCCGTCCAAGGAGCTGGTGCGCGAAGAGGCGGCCGAACGGGGCATCTCAGTGGCAAAGAAGCCCGACTCCCATGACATCTGCTTCATCCCCGACGGCGACACCCGTGGGTGGCTGGCAGAGCAGATCGACATGGAGCCCGGCGCGATCGTCGACGCTGAAGGCACCCAGATCGGCGAGCACGAGGGCTCCCAGGCCTACACGGTGGGCCAGCGCCGCGGGCTCAAGCTGGGCCGTCCAGCACCTGATGGCAAACCGCGCTTCGTCCTGGAGATCCGGCCGAAGGAGAACACCGTGGTGGCCGGGCCCAAGGAGCTGCTGGACATCGACCTGATCACCGGGATCCGGCTGTCCTGGGCGGGAACTCCGGTGCCGCAGGCCGAAACCGGCGAGTGGTTCCAAATCGAGCTGCAGATCCGCGCGCACGCCGACCCGGTGCCGGCTCAGGCTCGGGTGGAGTACGCGGACCAGGCCCCACGGCTGGTCGTGGAGCTGGCGGAGCCGCTGCAGGGTGTGGCCCCGGGCCAGACTGCGGTGATGTACCAGGGCACCCGCGTGCTGGGCCAGTCGACCATCGACACGGCCCGCTCCAGGCACCGCACCGACGTGCCCGCCGTCTCCTAGTGGGGCGCGCAGCGGATAGGCTGGCACGATGAGCACCGATCCCCGGGCCGGCGAGGCCGGACAGTACGTGGACTCCGAGATCCTTCAGGACCTGCTGTCGATACGCTCCTCGATCGACAACATCGACGCCGCCCTGGTGCACCTGCTGGCCGAACGGTTCAAGGCCACCCAGCGGGTGGGCGTGCTCAAAGCCAAGCACCGGCTGCCCCCGGCGGATCCGGGCCGGGAGAAGGCCCAGATTGCCCGCTTGAAGCAGCTGGCCCAGGACGCCCAGCTGGACCCGGACTTCGCCGAGAAGTTCCTGAACTTCATCATTGAGGAAGTCATCCGCCACCACCAGGCGATCTCTGAGACCTCCGGCGGCGAACCGGATCCGAACGCCCCCTTCGACTGGGCCGACCACCAGTGAGCGGTGCACCAGTGAGTGTTGTACGAGTGAGCGCTGCCCGAAAGGTCGGGCTGTGACGCTGCGATTCGCCGCGCCGGCGGTGATGGGCGGCGCCGATTACCGCCGCGCCACTGAGCTGACTAACGCCGAGCTGCACGCCCCACACCTGCAGCCCCTCCTTGAGCTGCCCCAGCGCGGCAACCACGCCTCGCTGCTGGGCCGCACCGTCGCCCACCTCACGGAGCTCTACGCCGAGCTGGCCTCCTACGGGTGGCGGCTGGTGCAACGTCCCGGAGCAGACCACAGCCGGGCGGTGAGCCTGCTGAACTCCGATGTGGACGCGCTTGCCGATGTGCGCGGAGAACGTGCCGACACGCACCACGACGACGCCCCGCTGCCGCTGAACCTGGAGGTCCTGGGGCCGGTGAGCCTGGCCGCCCAACTGCATCTGCCCGGCGGAGAGAAGGCGCTCATCGACCATGGTGCCCGGCGCGATCTGGCAGACTCGCTGGCCACCGGGCTGATGGCCCATGTGGCCCACGTGCGCCGCGCCGCGGCCGCCGAGCAGGTCCACGTGGTGCTGCTGGAGCCCGACTATGCCCGGGTGCTCGCCGGCGATGTGCCCACCGCCAGCGGATACCGGACGCTGCGTTCGCTGCACCGCGATGAGACGCGGCAGCTGCTCGGCGTCGTGGTGCAGGCGCTGCGCGATGCTGGGGCCGCCAGTGTGATCCTGGACTTCGGCCAGCCGATGACCGCTGAGCAGATAGAAGACTTTCGCAGCCGCAGCGGGAGCGCCGTGGACGGTTTCACGCTGCCGGTGCACCTGGCGCAGACCCAGGACTGGGAGCGGGCGGCAGCACTGGTGGAGGACGGCGCCAATCTGTGGGCCGCCCTGCTGGACCCGCAGGAGGCGGACCACTCCACCCGGTTGCCGCAGGTCAGTGCGCTTGCCGACCGGCTGGCTGCGCCCTGGCGTGGGCTGGGCATGCCGCTGACCGCGCTGGAGGCGTTCACAGTGACGGGCTGCGGCGCCGAGCACCGTGGGCGCCTGGCCCGGCTCAGTGAGGCCGGCTCCATGAGGACGCTCACCCGACTACGCGGTGCTGCAGAGGCGCTGACGGACCAGATCCGTCAGTAACTGTGCTCCGCTCATACTGGTTCCCGCAGCAGCGATGCTGCCCCACGCAGAGCGGCCACATAGGAGGCCTGCGCCTCGTCCGCCTCTGAGGAGCCCGGCACCAGGCCCTCCAACTCCAGACTGACCAGCCCATGGACGTAGGCCCACACGCGCTGGGCTCGCAGCGCCGCCTCGGCGTCGTCGCAGTCGGCGGCGCGGCCGACCGCGTTCACCAGCACGGCGAACGTCTCCTCGCCGCGGCCGGCGGACACAGCGCCGGAGGCCGGGCCGAACATCACACGGTAGAAGTGCGGATTCTTCAGCGCATTCTCCCGGTAGGCAACACCGAGCCCAATGAGGTCCTCAGCAGGCTGGGCGGTCTTCTCGACCGTGGCCAGATGGGCACCGAAGCGTCGGAACCCTTCCTCGACCACAGCGGCGATGAGAGCTTCGCGGCTGCCGAAGAGCGCATAGACCGCAGCCGTCGTCGTCGAGGCGTCTCGGGCCGTCGCGCGCAGCGAAACTGCAGCTGCTCCCCCGGCCGCGATGGAGGCCGAGGCAGCCTCTAGGAGACGACGGCGCACGTGGTGGTCGTGGGTCCTGGGCCTGGCCATGGGATTAAGCATAGGGGTTGCCAGAAGGTTTCCGCACATTGTTAGATAACAGTGTTACTAAACCTTCGCCCAAGGAGTGCCCCCGTGTTTGAGATCACCGAAGCCGCCCAAACGACCGCCGGCATTGTGTTCCTGGCCGCCATCACCGTGACCAGCGGCGGCTGGTTCCTCACCCGCGTCAGCCTCGGCAGTGTCGAAGCCACCGAGTTCCAGAGGTCGTTCTTCCGCGCCGGCCACGCCCACGCCGGCACGCTGATCATTCTGGGGCTGCTGTGCCTGCTGTTCACCGAGGCCACCGCACTCACCGGGTTCTGGCAGTGGCTCAGCCGCACCGGCGTGCTGGTTGCTGCGATCCTGATGCCGGCAGGCTTCTTCCTCTCGGCCACCGGTCAGGGCCGGACCACGCCGAACCGCCTGATCGGACTGCTGTGGCTCGGCGCCGGTTTTCTGATCGCGGGGCTGGGGACCTGTGGAATCGGGCTGCTGCTGGGTTGAGAACTGCAGCTGCGGCGAGAGTTGCCCCATACTGAGGGGTGTCTGATTCCGAGAACGTTCACTTCGACGAACCCCGCGCCGGCGTCGTCACCGTTTTACCCCGCCGGATAGGAATGACCGGCCTCTATAGGGCGGGGTAATTCCTGCAAAGCAGGGTAAAAAGCCGCTGAGACGGTGCTGGCCGCGCACCCCTTACCCCCACGATGCTTGGTGCGTAGACTCGCTGTCACAAGGTCTCAACTGAAGTCGCACCAGGAGGTATGGCATGCGCGCAGTAGTGTTCGAGGAGTACCAGACGTTCCCCTCGCTGAAAGATGTGGAGAGGCCGACGCCGGGCCCCGGAGAGGTGCTGCTGAAGGTCGCTGGCTCCGGCGCGTGCCACTCCGATGTGGCCATCTACAACGACTTCACCGCCGACTTCGGGCCACCGCAGATGGCCCCCAGCTTCATTCTGGGTCACGAGAATTCCGGCTGGGTCGAAGAGCTGGGCCAAGGCGTCACCGGCATCAGCAAGGGTGACGCCTACCTGGTCTACGGACCCATCGGCTGTCAGCAGTGCCGGGCCTGCAGCCGGGGTCAGGACACCTACTGTGAGAACGCCGCGTCCATGCGGTACCTGGGCTCCGGTCTGGGACGCGACGGCGGTATGGCCGAGTACCTCGCGGTACCGGCACGCAACCTGGTGGCGCTGGGCGACGCCGACCCGATCGCAGCAGCACCGCTCTCCGATGCTGGCCTGACCCCCTACCACGCCATCAAGAAGGCCATGCCGGTGCTCACCGGCGGCGGCAAGACCGCCCTGGTGATCGGCCTGGGCGGGCTGGGCCAGCTGGCGGTGCAGATGCTCACCGCTCTCACCGGCGCCAAAGTCATCGCCACCGACATGAAGGACTCCGCGATGCGGCGGGCCGAAGAAGCTGGCGCGGTCACCGTAGCCGGCGGGGACGATCAGGCTGCCCAGATCTGTGAACTCACCGAAGGCCGCGGCGTCGATGCGGTCTTCGACTTCGTCGGCGTCGCCCCCACGATCAAGGTCGCCATGAGTGTGGTGGCCCTGCAGGGCAAGGTCACGGTGCTGGGCATCGCGGGCGGGAAGTACGAATGGGACTTCTACTCCACCCCCTATGAGGCGCAGCTGACCAACACGTACTGGGGCACCATCGAGGAGCTTCACGAGGTGGTCGACCTCTATAAGGCCGGGCTGATAAGCCCTCTGGTGACGCGCTATAGCCTCCACGACGCGCTGAAGGCCTACCGAGCCCTCCAGGCCGGGGAACTCGATGGCCGCGCCGTCGTCGTCCCACACGGAAGCTGAGCACCAGCTGCTGGGGCTGCGCGTTTGGGGCTGAGCTCCCCGGGGCTCAGCTCTGCTGTGCCCAGGGATCTTCGCGCATACTGGAAGGCGATGACCACTGCAGACAACGTTCACTTCTACGAACCCCGCGCCGGCCACGGACTGCCGCATTCGCCGTTCAACGCGATCATCGCGCCGCGGCCCATCGGCTGGATCTCCACCCGCAGCACCGCCGGGGTGCTGAACCTGGCTCCCTACAGCTTCTTCAACGCGTTCAACTACCTGCCCCCGATCATCGGCTTCGCCAGCAACGGCGACAAGGACAGTGTCACCAACGCAGAGGCCACCGGTCAGTTCTGCTGGAACCTGGTCAGCTCAGAGTTGGCCGAGGCGATGAACACCAGCTCAGCGCAGGCGCCGCCACAGGTCGACGAGTTTGATCTGGCCGGGCTGACCCCGGCTGCCTCACGAGTGGTCGGTGCGCCCCACGTCGCAGAGGCCCGGGTGGTCTTCGAATGCCGCACCACACAGGTGGTGCCGCTGGTCACTGCCGCCGGCGAACCGACGGTGACCCGGATGGTGTTCGGCGAGGTGGTGGGAGTCCACATCGACCGCTCGCTGCTGCACGAGGGCATCTATCAGACGGCCTGGGCTGACCCGCTGCTGCGCGGCGGCGGGCCGAGCGCCTACTTCACCATCCGCGATGAGGACCGCACCGATATGCGCCGTCCCGTCTGGGACGGTTAGCACCACCAGCGGGCGTTGACGCAGGCCTCAGCGGCGGCTGGCGGCCAGGCCTGCGCTGCGCGACTGCGCAACGATGCCGGGCAGGGCATCGGCGAGCGCGGCGACGTCCTCCGCCGTGGTGGTCCACCCCAGTGTGAAGCGCTGGGCGCCGCGGGCTTGGGACTCGCTGAGACCCATCGCCAGCAGCACATGCGAAGGTCGCGGCACCCCGGCGGTGCAGGCCGAGCCGGTGGCCGTGTCGAAGCCGGCCATATCCAGCATGAACAGCAGCGAATCCCCCTCGGCGTCGTCGACGGTGATGTGCAGGTTATTGGGCAGCCGTCGCTCTGGAGCGCTGCGCGGATCGACGCCGCGCAGGGTGACCCCATCGAGCCCGACGACGGCCTCCAGCAGCTGGTTGCGCAGGCCGGCCAGCCGCACCGCCTCCTGTTCGCGCTCGGCGACCACCTCCTGTGCCACGGCGGCGAATGCGCAGATACCTGGTGCGTCCAGGGTGCCGGAGCGGATGTCGCGCTCCTGGCCTCCTCCGTGCAGCACCGGGGTGAGCTTGGCGTCGCGGCGCACCAGCAGCGCACCGATGCCCACCGGAGCGCCGATCTTGTGGCCGCTGATGGCCATCGTGGTGGCGGCCGAATCGGTGAAGCTCACCGGAACCGCGCCGAAGGCCTGCACCGCATCGGTGTGGAAGGGAACTGCCTGCTCGGCGCACAGCCGCGCCAGCTCGGCGATGGGCTGGACGGTGCCGACCTCGCTGTTGGCCCACATCACGGTGGCCAGCGCGATCGTCTCCGGGTCTTCGGCCAGCAGCGCTTCGAACGCTGCGACGTCGACTACTCCCTCAGCGTCGACGTCGATCATCACCAGTTCGGCGCCCTCGTGGGCCTCCAACCATTCGGCAGTGTCCAGCACGGCGTGGTGCTCGATGCCGGTCAGCAGCACCCGGCGTCGTCGTGGGTCCTCGGCGCGGCGCTGCCACCAGAGTCCCTTCAGGGCCAGGTTGTCCGCCTCGGTGCCGCCTGAGGTGAAGATCACCTCCGAGGAGTGGGCGCCGACTGCGGCGGCCAGCTGCTCCCGGGCAGAGTCCACCGCCAGCCGGGCCCGGCGTCCGGAGCCGTGCAGCGAGGAGGGGTTGGCCAGCTGCGGCATCAGCTCAGTGAGCACTGAGACAGCAGTCGGCTTCACCGGTGTGGTGGAGGCGTGATCGAAGTAGCGGGTCATCGTCAGCCGATTCTACGCGGCAGCGGTAAGGTAGGCACCTGATGAGAGAGCAGGACTTCTACGCCGTGCTGGGCCTGGACCCCGACGCTGATGAGCAGGCCGTCCGTGCCGCCTATCGGCGCGCCGCCCGTGAGCACCACCCTGACCGCGGCGGCTCTGCCGCACAGTTCCACCGCATCCAGGAAGCCTGGGAGGTGCTGGGGTCCCCGCAGTCCCGGGCTGACTATGATCGCAGGCGGGGCACCTCGGCCGCCTCGGCAGACTCACCGGCACCGACCGAAGAGGGCGCAGGCTTCACCTACTCGCGCACCAGTGCGGCTCGCAGCGGGCGTGAGCGGGCCGATGCCCGCACTCGTCGCGGATCCCCGGCCCGCTCGGCCAGCGCCGACCGGGACCCGGTCTATGAACCGCCGCTCTCGGAGCCCGAACCGCTGCGCCTGCCGCTGACCAGCCAGCGGGTCCACGGCCACTTCCCCACCCGGGGACTCTTCGGCGGCGGCAGAGTGGCGCGGCGGCACCGGCGCAGCGCCGAAATCCTGGAGAAGCACGTGCTCAGCGACCTCTCGGCCGCCCGGCTGTTCAACGACGTCTACGTCACCGCTCTCACCACGGACAAGAAGGGACGACGCCGGCCGCCGAAGAATGCCGAACGGGTGGACCATGTGCTGCTGTGCGGCCATACGCTGATGCTGGTCAGCTCCCTGGAGATCCCCGCCCACACCGCGTCCTGGAACGGGCGCAGCCTGCGGGCCGCGGGACGCAGCATCGCACTGGACGACCTGTCGGCACACGCCAAGCGGCTGCGCCACGTGCTCACCGCCCGGCTGCAGTCCGCCTACGGCCAGGACCCGTCGCTGAGCCTGGACTACCAGCACGTGCTGCTGGCTGCCGACGGCGACCTGTTCCACCCGGTGGTGGAGTCCCTGGGCCCGGGGCGGCACGGCTCGGCTCCGGCGGCTGCCGGGCGAGCCATCGGACACATCGCCAATGTGCTGGGATCCGCAGACCGGGCCAACCTGGTGGACCGCCGCCTGATGGCCGCGCTGCGGGACCAGCTGGTCACCCCCGACACCGACTGACGCCCACCGGCTGCCTCCGCTGGGCTGCCCCCGCTAGGCTGGCACCTATGGCTCTTCCGCTGCGTGTGCTCCTTGATCAGCCCGAGATCCCCGGCAACACCGGCAACCTGATCCGGCTGGCCGCCGTGGTCGGCTTCGAGCTGCACATCGCTGGGCCCACGCTCTTCGACTTCTCCGACGCCCGGCTCAAGCGCGCCGGTCTGGACTACCACGACCTGGCGGTGATGACCGAGCACGCCGATTTGGAGGCGGCCTACGCACACTTGGCGCCGCAGCGGATCTTCGCGTTCACCGGCGGCGGCGACACCGCCCACACCGACATTGCCTACCGCGACTCCGACGTGCTGCTCTTCGGCCGCGAATCCACCGGCCTGGACCACCATGTCGCCCATGACCAGCGCGTCTCCGCCCGCGTCCGGATCCCGATGCTGCCGGGGCTGCGCAGCCTCAACCTGGCCAATTCGGTCACTGTGGCCGTCTATGAGGCGTGGCGGCAGCGCGGGTTCGCCGGCGCCGACTGATCCCGGGTTCGGGTGTTGGTCACCGCAGTGCTCAGCGGAGCTGACTAGAATCACCCACAGAGTGAGCCGGGGACCCGACGCAGCCCGATGCATGGGGCGGGAAGCGAGAGCACAATGAGCCAGACGCCAGGGGACGACCCCCGCTGGGCGAGTTCCCCTGCCGACCCGCAGCAGGATCCGGCCGGGCACGACGACGCCGGGCACCGTGACACTGGGCCCGACGGCGAGACAGTTGAGCAGGACTTTGCCCAGGAGGAGCCGAGTCTGGCGGACCTGCTGGCCGGCACCGCACGCGGGGAAACGGCGTCGTTCTCTGCGTTCTTCGAGTCCACGGCCGACGTCGTCTACGGCCTGGCCCTGCTGGTCCACGCCGATGCTGACGGAGCCCGCACCGCCACGGTGGCTGTCTACCAGCATCTGTGGGATCAGGCCGACGCCCGAGCCCGCGACCTGCGGCTGCAGAGCCAGACCTCGGTCACTCTGACCCATGAGTATGCCGGATTCAACGACGCCGAATCTGCCGCGGAGACTGACACCTACCGGCCCAATGAGTATGAGCTGGTTCTGGAGTGGCTGGTCCCGCTGACTCACCGGATCTTCGTGGAGCGCTTCCGTGAGGGCATTGCCACACCGATCCCGCTGGACCCGGTGCCCCAGGACCAGGGCGGGGTCGCCGGCCTGCCCGAGGAGGTCCTGGAGGATCTGCTGGCGCTGTCGGACTCGCAGGCGCAGTCGGTGGCGCTGACCTATTTGGCCGGCCTGACCCACCAGCAGGTGGCTGAGCGGGTCGGGGCCGCCGTGCCCAGCGTCAAGTCCCGGCTGCGGGATGCGATGACCCGGATGCATGCACAGCGCAGCGAGCGCCGGGCCGACTCCGACCCGATTCTGCGTGCGGCGGTGACCCGTGAGGATGTGGCGCGCTCCGGTGCGGTCAACCGCAACTTCACCAATGCGATCGCCGCCGATCTGGACAAGGGCCTGCTGGTGGAGCTGGCCGAGCTCTATGCCCTGGACGGACTCGATGACCGGGAGCGCGCCCTGCTGGATGAGCGGGCGCTGACCGCCGAGCCCGGCGAGGCCCAGCAGTGGGAGACCCGCGTGCTGGCCGCCCGGCGCACCCTCTCCGAGATCTTCGCCGCCGATCCGGTGCCGCCGCCCAGTCACCTGCTCGACGAGGTGCTGCACAGCGTCGGCGACCAGGAGGTCGGCGTCGGGCTGGTGGAGGAGTTCTCCAACCACACCGGCGAGGAGCCCCGCCGCAGACCGGTGCTCAAGCGCTGGATGTTCATCGCCGGGTTCCTGCTGGTGCTGCTGGTGGGCGGACTGGTCATCTGGCAGGTCTCCGTTCCGCGCGACATTGAGGCGGTCGCAGAAGCTGACCCGCAGGCGCACCTGGTCCAGGGGTACGAGATGGCCGACGGCGGCCAGGTCGATGCAGTGTTCTCCCAGGAGGAGGACCTCGGCTATGTGGAGTTCAACGATGTGCCCGAACTGGACGAGGGCGCCACCTACCAGGTCTGGCTGCTGCCCACGGGCACCGGCTCCCCCTCATCGGTGGGCAACTTCACCGCCGAGGAGCTGCAGAGCGAGAACCTGCAGGTCCAGCGGCTGGCGCAGTACCGCACGCTGATGATCACAGTGGAGTCGATCCGCGGCCTGGAGCGGCCCCAGGGGGACACGGTCGCCGAGTTCCAGCTGCGCTAGAAGCCAGCCGGACTCCCCCGCACCGGACCACCGTCGGCGGTGGACGGGGCTCACCTGAACGGGCTCGCGTGAACGGGCTCAGAAGCCGGAGATCGTCGCTTCGCTGTTGACCACCACGTGGTGGAACTCTTCGGCGCTGCCGCCGGCACCGTGCGCCTGGGCCAAACCGTCGGTGACGAACTTCACCATGGCCTCGGCGTCGCGGTGTTGGCTGAAGTGCCGGTTCAGCGCGGCGATCTTGCGGTCCTGGTACCCGGCGACGTCGACTTTGGTCTGCGCCAAGTGCCGGGGTGCACCCATCATCAGCAGGTGGCGGATCTTGAAGGCCTCAAGCCCAGCCGCCGCCAGCTCCGGATAGGCGAAGGGGTTCTCCACCGCCGGGTAGCAGGCGCGCACCACGGCCTCGCCGCAGGCCAGATGGTCCGGATGGGACTTCTGCAGCCGGTCCCAGGACCGTTCGGGGTGCATGCTGAACACCGCATCGGGGCGCTGGGCGCGCATCACCTCCACAATTTTTCCGATCAGCTCGTCAGTGGGCCGTAGGAACCCGTCAGGCTCGTTGAGCTGGATGACCCGCTGAAACCCGACGACGGCGGCGGCCTCCTGCTGCTCCTTCTCTCGCAGCCGGGCAGTCTCCTGCGGGGAGCGTTCGGCGTCGAACCCTCCGGCGTCACCGGCGGTGAGCAGGCAGAGGGTCGCTTCAACCCCGCGGTCGGTCAGCGCAGCCAGCGTGGCTGAGGCGCCGAAGTCGACGTCGTCGGGGTGGGCGGCGAAGGCCACCACCCGCCGCAGCCCCAGGCGCCGCACCAGCTCATCCGGGTCGATGAGGCCCTGCACCCCAGCATCAGCGGCAGTCATCAGCGGATCCCTCCTACAGCGATGCGAGGGTGACGTCGATGTCCTGGCGCTCCCCGTCACGCAGCACGGTCAGGGTGATGGTCTCCCCATCGGCGTACTCACGCACTGTGGCGGTCAGCGAGGTGCCGTCCTGGATCTGGCGGCCCTCGACTGCCTCGATGACATCGCCCTCCTGGATGCCTGCCTCGGAGGCAGGAGACTGCTCAGAGACTGCGGTGACCAGCCCGCCGGCGGGAAAGCCCATCGGCGGCAGCTGGTCGCCCTCTGCGGCGTCGAGCATCTGCTGGTTCACCTCCGCATCGGGGTGTGCTGGCAGCACTTGGACGCCCAGCAGCCCGTGTGAGGTCTCGCCGTTCTCAATCAGGTCGTTGGCAATGCGCTCGGCATAGTCGATGGGGATGGAGAAGCCCACCCCGATGCTGCCGGCGCCGCCTCCGCCCTGCATGCCTCCGCCTCCGGTGGAGGCAATGGCGACGTTGACTCCGATGACCCGGCCCTCAGCGTCCACCAGGGCACCGCCGGAGTTGCCCTGGTTGATGGCCGCGTCCGTCTGGATGACGTTGAGATAGATGCTGCCCTGGCTGGGCGACTGCTCCTGGTCGGGGAAGAAGAACTCGAAGCCTCCCTCGCCGTCGGGGCTCTGCTCCTGATCCTGCGACTCCAGGTCCTCGAACAGCTCGGGGGTCGGTTCAGTTTCGTCGGGCTCCACCGCGGCCGAGGCCACTTGGATGGTGCGGTCCAGGGTGGAGACGATTCCCGTGGTGACCGTTCCGGCCAGGCTCAGCGGGGCGCCGATGGCGATGGTCTGATCCCCCACGTTGAGGTCGCCGGAGGAGCCGAGTTCGGCGGGGGTGAGATTCTCCGTGTCCTCCAGCTGGATGACGGCGAGATCGCTGAGCGGGTCGGTGCCGACGATCTCGGCAGTGGTGACCCGGCCGTCGTTGAGCTGGACCTGGATCTCGGGGTCGGCCGCGGAGCCGCCCAGGGTCACCACATGAGTGTTGGTGAGCACGTGTCCCTCGTTGTCCAGAATGATGCCGGATCCGGAGCCGGAGCCGCCCTGGCCGCCGACTGCGAGGGTGACCACCGAGGAAGAGGCCTGGTCGGCCGCCGCAGTGATCTGGGAGGCATCCTCCGGGTCGTTGATCTCGATGCCGGGTCCGGACTCGCCGACCTGAGGGGCCGGGTCGTCCAGGAGCGCCTGGCCGCCCAGCACCGCGACGCCGCCGCCGAGCAGCGCGGCCAAAAATATGCCCAGCGCGAACGCTCCGACACCGATGCCGCGACGCTTCTTCTTCGGCGCCGGTGCCGCCGCTGCCGACTGGTCCCAGGACCCGGGCTGCTGAGCGCCCCAGCCGGGAGTCTGCCCTGCCGCATTAGCATTAGCCGGTGCCTGCTGCTCCGGGTGCGCGGGTCGTTCCGCATAGACCCCCTGGCCGAAGTGCGGGGCAGGATCGGACTGCGCAGCAGAATCGGAGTGCGGCGCAGGAGGCGGCGTCGAACCCTGGTCAGCGGCCGAGGACGGGTCCGGACGGGGGCCCTGCTGGCCTGATTCTTCGGGGTTCTCAGGCAGCCGCTGGGTCGGTTCGTCACCGCCGTTGGGGCTGGGCCGGTTCGCCCCGTCGTCGTGACCGTCCGGCGACTGGGAGGGGTCTTTCGGATCCTGTGACATGCGCAGCTGCTGCTCCTACTCTGCGGTCTGGGTGGTGTCGGTCAGCTAATAGACCATGACATACACGCCTTATAGACTCCTACACATGGTGCCAGAGACTCTCCTGACAATCCCGACGGTGACCGGCGCAATCATCGTGGGCCCGCTGATCATCGGCGCGGCGGTGCTCGCTCTGATCGGCGTGGGAGCAGTCTATCTCTCCGGCGGAAACAAACGCTCCAAACGCTTCGCCGCCTCCCGGCAGCGGGGCCAGGTCGAGCAGGGCGAACGCGACCCGCTTGATGAGCACAGCACGGAGGAGCTGCGTCTGAAGGCCGGTGAGCTGCTGGTCGCCGCCGACAACGCCGTGCAGTCCAGTGAGCAGGAGCTGCTGTTCGCCTCCGCCTCCTACGGCGATGAGAAGGTCGCCACCTTCGAGGAGGATCTCGCCTCCGCCAAAGCGCACCTGAGTGAGTCCTTCCGGCTGCAGCAGCAGGCTGACGCCGTGGACGAGGAGGACGACGCCCAGGCCCGGCACCTGCTGAAGCAGATCATCGGCTCCGCGGAGAAGGTCAACGAGACCCTGCAGTCCCACCAGGAGGAGTTCGACGGCCTGCGTGACCTGGAGCGCAATCCGCAGCCAGCCGTGGAGGAGCTGCAGCAGCAGCTCGATGCGCTCACCCCGCGCCGTGCAGACTGCGAATCAGCTCTCCAACAGCTGCGCACCCAGTACAGCGACGACGCCCTCCACCAGTACCGAGACAACCTCGAGCAGTCCAACCAGGTGCTGCAGTCGGCCCAGTCGGCCCAGTCAGAGGCTGCGGCGGCCACAGCCTCCGGCGATACGGCAGAGGCGGTGCTGGCGATCCATTCCGGCGAGCAGGCGGCCTCCGATGCGCGCAGCCTCATCGAATCCATGGAACAGACCCAGGAACGATTGGCGACCGCCCGGCGGAACTTGGACATCGGTGTGGCTCAGACCCATCAGGACATCGCTCAGGCGAAGGCCACCTACGATGCCGGTCAGGCTCCTGAGCTTGCCGGGCCGATCGCTGCCGCCGAAACCACTGTGGCCCGCACTGAGCGCGCCCTGCAGTCCCAGGAGCGCATCGACCCGTTGGAGCTGCTGCACGCGTTGGAATTGGCTCACCGTGAACTGGACACGCCGCTGAACGCAGTGCGCGACCGCCAGGCCCAGGACCGGCGGGCGCGGCAGATGCTTGATCATGAGCTGCTGACCGCCCGCAACCAGGTGCAGTCCTCCTTGGACTACCTGCGCTCACGCCGCTACGGGGTCTCCTCCACGGCCCGGACCCGGATGGCGGAGGCGCAGCGGTGCCTGACCGAGGCAGAGTCAACCGGCTCCTCCCAGCCCTCGCGGGCAGTGGAGCTGGCGCAGCAGGCCAAGGGGCTGGCCGTTCAGGCCGCTCAGATCGCTGAGCGTGAGGCCGCCACCGCAGGCATGCAGACCATGGGCGGCGGGGCGGGGCACCGCGGCTCCCTGGGTGGGGGCTACGGCACCGGCGGAGGATTCGGCGGGTTCGGCGGGCTTGGATATGGCACCGGGGTGCCGCAGCAGCGCGGCTACGGCTACGGCCGTCGTCGTTCTGCTTTGGGCATGGGGATGCGGATGGCCGCCCGGGCCAGCAGACGCCGCCGGTGGTGAGCGCGTCATGCCGGCGGCACAGAAAATTCATCCCCGGGGCTGATGCCGCCGCGGGCATGGCAGATAGTATCGATACGTGAGCAACAGAAGCAGCCCGACGCCCTTCGAGGAAAGGTGATCAATGTGAATAAGCAGTCCATTTTCGGACGGATGTCCCAATTGGTCCGCGCCAACGTGAACGCCATGCTGGACCGTGCAGAGGACCCGGAGAAGATGCTGGACCAGATGGTTCGCGACTTCACCGACAACATCCGTGAAGCTGAGGAAGCTGTCGCCCAGACCATCGGCAACCTGCGCATGATGGAGGACGACTACAAAGAGGACCTGGACACCGCCCGCTCCTGGGGGCAGAAGGCCCTGGCCGCCTCGAAGAAGTCCGATGACTTCCGCGCCGACGACAACGACCAGAACGCAGCGAAGTTCGACAACCTGGCTAAGGTGGCGATCCAGCGGCAGATGGACGCAGAGGGTTCGGCGAAGAACGCCGAGCCGGCCATCCAGTCCCAGCGCGACGTGGTGGAGCAGCTGCGCACCGGCCTGGAGCAGATGAAGACCAAGCGCCAGCAGCTGATCTCCAAGCGCGACGAGCTGGTGGCCCGTTCCAAGGCCGCTCACGCCCAGTCGCAGGTGCACGACGCGGTGCAGTCCATCGACATCATGGACCCCACCTCCGAGGTGGGCCGGTTCGAGGAAAAGATCCGCCGCGAAGAGGCGCGGGTGCGTGGGCAGAACGAACTGGCCGCCTCCAGCCTGGATTCGCAGTTCGAGCAGCTGGAGGATCTCGGTGAGCAGGCCGAGATCGATGCGCGCCTGGCGGCGCTGAAGGGTGGGGACTCCTCCCCCGCCGAAATCGGCGCCGGCACCTCAGGCACCGGTGTCACCGAAGACGATCTGGCCTCGTTGGACACTGAGCAGGGCAGGGCCTGACGTCCCGGCGTATTCCCAGGGCGAACCCGGCAGTCTCAATAGCGCCAATCCGGCGGGACTCTGATGTAATGGGGAGTGGACTGACAGTTCACTCCCCATTTGCATGTCTGTAGGAGAAATCTCGTGACCGCTGACTCAACGACCAACGGCAACGCCACTGATTCGGCAGCCCAGACCAGTGCCGGCTCAGTCAACACGGGCCTGGCACAGATGCTCAAGGGCGGCGTCATCATGGACGTGGTCACCCCTGAGCAGGCGAAGATCGCCGAGGACGCCGGTGCAGTGGCTGTGATGGCCCTGGAGCGGGTGCCCGCAGATATCCGCGCCACCGGCGGACTGGCCCGGATGTCTGATCCGGAGCTGATCACCGGCATCATCGACACCGTCTCGGTGCCGGTGATGGCCAAAGCCCGCATCGGCCACTTCGTGGAGGCCCAGATGCTGCAGCACCTGCAGGTGGACTACATCGATGAGTCCGAGGTCCTCTCCCCCGCTGACTACGTCCACCACATCAACAAGTCAAAGTTCACCGTGCCCTTCGTCTGCGGTGCCACCAACTTGGGTGAGGCCCTGCGCCGGATCACCGAGGGCGCATCCATGATCCGTTCCAAGGGTGAGGCCGGCACCGGAGACGTCTCCGAGGCGATGAAGCACATCCGCACCATCAACTCGGAGATCGCGAACCTCACCGCCATGAGCGAGGATGAGCTCTTCGTCGCTGCCAAGGAGCTGCAGGCCCCCTACGACCTGGTGAAGCAGGTCGCCGCCGACGGTCGTCTGCCGGTGGTGCTGTTTGTGGCCGGCGGTGTGGCCACACCAGCCGATGCGGCCATGATGATGCAGCTTGGCGCAGACGGGGTGTTCGTCGGCTCCGGCATCTTCAAGTCGGGCAACCCACAGGAACGTGCCGCAGCAATCGTGAAGGCCACCACACACTACGACGACCCTGCGGTCATCACCGAGGTCTCTCGTGGTCTGGGAGAAGCGATGGTCGGCCTCAACGTGGCAGACCTTCCGGCTCCGCACCGGCTGGCTGAACGCGGCTGGTGAACCCCGCCCCGGTGATCGGCGTCCTGGCCCTTCAGGGGGCCGTGGCTGAGCACCAACGCGCTCTGCACGCCGTCGGGGCCACGACCCGCCTGGTGCGTCGCCCCGCTGAGCTGGAGAACTTGGACGGGCTGGTCGTTCCTGGCGGCGAATCCACTGCCATGGCACGACTGGCGGCTTCCACGAATCTCATGCCTGCCATCCGGGAGCACCACGAGCAAGGCATGGCCGTCTTCGGCACCTGCGCTGGGCTGATCCTCCTGGCCAATGACGTCGCAGACGAAGCTGGCCTGCAGGGGTTCGACCGGATCGGAGGGCTGGACGTCGCAGTCCGGCGCAACGCCTACGGCGCCCAGCTGGATTCCTTTGAGGAGCAGCTGGAAGTCCGTGGTCTTGAGGCCCCGATGACGGCGGTGTTCATCCGGGCTCCGATCATTGAGCAGGTTCTCAGTGACGACGTCGAGGTCCTTGCTGAGGCTCGGGGAACTGCCGCCGCTGTGTGCCAGGGCAACCTGGTGGCCACCAGCTTCCACCCGGAGCTGACCGAGGACACCGGCCTTCATCGGCTCTTTGCTGAGATCGCGGAGTCCCGCCGAAGCCGCCGGCGTCCGGCGCTCAGCCCATAGGGTCCTGGTCTCGCCCCTCCCTCAAAAATGCATGAGCAGTCCCTGGGCATTGCCTGCACACTAATGCGTGCTCTGCTCCCCTTTGGCATGATGTCTGTGGTCGGGCAATTTTCCCGGCGTGCGCCACAGCAACCAGGAGACCCATGAGCCAAGATGCCCAGCGTGGGGGCGAATCGGACCCCGCATCCAGAGCCGCGGACCCCAGCACATCGCAGGCTGAGCTGCATCAGCTCTGCGCAGCCCGTCCTGAGCTGCGGCCGGTGATCGCAGAGAACCCGAATGCCTACCCGCAGCTGTTGGAGTGGTTGGGCCGCCTGGGCGACCCTGAGGTGGATGCGGCACTGGCCCGCAGGGGTGAGGACGGCCAGACTCGGCCGCTGACTGATGAAGGTCCCGGAGCGGCCGGGTCTGCCCAAGAGCAGACCCAAGAATTCGGTGCCGTTCAGCAGCCCCCCAGCACACCGGGGCACGCTGCGCCGCCGGAGCCCTCAGACTTCGACCAGCAGGTCTACGGTGCCCCGGCAGCGAGTGCGCACAGCGGGCAGGACTATACCCAGCCGCCGGTCTACGCCCATCAGCCCCACCCCGGGTATCCGCCGCCGGGTTACGCCTACACGCCTGCGGTCTCCGCCGAACCTGACACCGAGCCGCGTCGTCGCCGAGGCGGGGCAGGGTGCGTCATCGTGTTCGTGCTGGCACTGATCACCGCAGCCGCACTGATCGCCAGCTATTTCCTGCTCTTCGGCAACCCTTTGGCCAATAATGACGACGCCGCTCCCGGCGCTGAGCAGCAGGAAGAGGTCTCCCCGGAAGATGAGCAGCAGGGCGGGGCAGCCTCCCCCGACGACTCTGCCTCCCCCACCGAGGACACCGGCGACGAGGAGGACACGGACGAGGACGCACAGGCCCGTCCGGCACCAGATGACGCCCTGGACATCACCGCCTTCTCTGCGCCCAGCGGCAATATCCACTGCACGCTCAGCGACGATCAGACCCTCTGCACCATCGGTGAGCACTTCTTTGACACCCCCTCCGGCTGTGACGAGGCGGTGACGGTACGAATCGGCGCGGAGGGTGCGGCCGAAACGGCCTGCGATGAAAGCATCGGCTCGCAGGGCCAAGAGCTGAACTATGGTCAGGTCACCGGCAACGGCAACTTCGCTTGTGAGGCCACACAGACACACTTCGAATGCTGGTCCCAACAAACGGGCAACGGGTTCCAATTGGCCCGTGAGTACTACGAGCTCTACGACTACTGAGGGGTCACGGTGGACATCAACGTCGTGCTGACGCTGGTCACCAGCGTCGTCATCGTCTTCTGCCTGTTCTCCGTCCTGCTTCAGCGCCTGTCGCTGCCGGGGCCGACCATATGCCTGGCCTTTGGTGTACTGGTCGGCCCCTTTGCCCTGGATCTGATCCGGTTGGAAGATTTCGGGCTGCCGCCCAGCACCCTGCTGGAGCAGGCCGCGCGCATCACCCTGGCGATGAGTCTTGCCGGGATCGCGCTGCGGCTTCCCCACGGGTACTGGCGGCGCAATATCCGCTGGGTTGCCGTCATCATCGGACTGGGCATGGCCGCCATGCTCCTAGCAGCTGCCGGGGTGCTCTGGGCAGGCCTGCAGGTGCCGCTGCTGGTGGCGCTGCTCTTCGCCGCAATCATCACCCCTACTGACCCTGTGGTCACCACACCGATCGTCACCGGACCAGTCGCCGAGGAGCGAATTCCCCAACGGCTGCGGCACAACCTCTCAGCGGAGAGCGGCATCAATGACGGACTGGGCCACTTATTCGTGATGCCGATGGTGCTGTTGCTGACCAGCCCGGCCACCGCTGGCGGTGATTTCGCGGCCGTTCTGCTGTGGGAAGTGATCGGCGGTTCGGTCTTCGGCATGATTCTTGGGTTCCTGATGGGCCACCTGTTCATCCACGTGAAGAAGCGGGGGCTGATGGATGAGTCGTCCTACCTGGTCTTCCTCGTGCCGTTCAGCCTCTTTCTGCTGGGCTCAGCAACCCTGTTGAACACTGAGGGGCTCTTGGCCGTATTCCTGGGCTCGGCGGTGTTCGGCCAGGTGATCCCGCAGCGGGACGAGGATGAGGAGGACAAGATCGATGACGCGGTGAATCAGCTCCTGCTGCTTCCGGTGTTCGTGCTGCTGGGCGCCGCGCTGCCCCTGGGGAGGTGGGCCCAGGAGGGGTGGGTCGTGGCCGCAGTGATCGTGGTGGCAGTGTTCGCCCGGCGGCTGGTCGCACTGTGGGTGCTGCGCCCGCTGCTGAAGCCGCTGCACGATCGGTCTGAGACGCTGTTCCTCAGCTGGTTCGGCCCCATCGGGATCTCCGCGCTGTACTACACCATGGTGGCCCAGGACCACACCGGCAACCAGGACCTCTTTGTCTGGGCCACTGTGGCGATCACCGCCTCTGTGCTAATCCATGGGGCTTCCACTGCACCGCTGAGTCGCTGGCTGAAGCTCCATGAGCGCCGGGGGAAGACCTCAGGAACCCCTTAAGCCGGTGAGCTGCGGGGATGGGCCTCAATCAGCAGCTCCAGCAATCGGGAAAGCTCCGCTCGGTCGGCTGCACCGAGCACCGCGAAGAAGTCCTCGGCCTGTTTGAGCCGTTCGCTGCGAATGAGCCCGAAGAGCCGCTGGCCCTGCTCGGTGACGTTGACCCGGGTGGCCCGTCGATCTGCAGGGTCCGGATCGCGGCGCACCAGATGTTTGGCCTCCAGCAGGTCAATGACTTCAGTGGCTGATCGAGGGGCGATGCGCAGGCGGTCAGCGATCTCGCTGAGCCGCATACCTTCCGGATGCTCGCCGGCTTCCGCGCCGTTGTGCATCGTCGAACGCGCCAGGGCCGCCAGCGCCCGGTATTGGTGCGGACTGAGATCGAACGGGGTCAATTGGTCCATCCACCCCCGGCGCAGCCTTCGGTTGACGGCGTGAAGCTGGTCGGAGAGCTCTGGTTGCTGCGTTCTATAGGTCACTGCGACATACTACCTCTATTGCCTGGATACCTCTTAGTGAGGTAACCTCTTTACATAATGACTGTGACAGCTCAGCCGCGCGGGCAGGCCCACCTCAGCGGCACCAAGATTGCTCCGGAGGACCGCCAACAGCTGAACCAGCATCCGGTCTCACTGCGGCGCATTGCCCAGCTCTTCGCACCCCATCGAGGGGCCATCACACTCGTGGTCGCCCTGATCACGGCATCCTCGGCCATCACCATCGCCCAGCCCTTCCTGGTGCGCGAGGTGATCGACAACGCGCTGCCGAATCAGAACCTGGCCCTGTTGGCATGGCTGACCGCAGCAATGATCGTCATCGCGGCACTGACGGCTGTGATCGGCGTGGTGCAGACCTGGATGTCGACGCTGATGGGCCAACGGGTGATGCACGGGCTGCGGGTCAGTCTCTTCACCCATCTGCAAGCTCAGTCCCTGCGGTTCTTCACCCGTACCCGTTCCGGTGAGGTCCAGTCCCGGCTGATGAATGACATCTCCGGTATGCAGCAGGTCGTGACAACCACCGCCACCGGCGTCGCGGCGAACATCACCACCGTGGTGGCCACGTTCGTGGCCATGCTTGCCCTGTCGCCGAGCCTGACGATGATCTCAGTGATCGTGCTGCCTCCGGCCATCTGGCTCTCGCGGCAGGTCGCGAGGCTTCGTCGGCAGTTCACCGATGAGCGCCAACAGGCTCTTGCTGGCCTCCACACCCAGGTCGAGGAGGGGCTCAGCGTCTCCGGTGCCCGGCTGGCCAAGACTCTGGGCACCACCGAGCGCGATGCTGAAAAGTTCACGCTGCGATCACGTGACCTGATCGGCTTGGAAGTCCGCAGCCAGCTGGCCGGCCGCTGGCGCATGGCCACGATGCAGATCGTCTTCGCGGCTATCCCCGCCGTCATCTACTTCGCGGCAGGGCTGCCCTTCGCCGCAGAGACCATGACCATCGGCACCGTCGTCGCCTTCACCGCGCTGCAGTCCCAGGTCTTCCGGCCCATGATGGGGCTGCTCAACATTGGGGTGCAGTGGTACACCGCCTTGGCGTTCTTCTCCCGCATCTTCGAGTATCTGGACCTGGTTCCGGAACTGACACCCGCTGCCAACCCGGTTCGTATGAAACCGGCGCACCTGACTGGCGAGGTGCGCATCTGCGGTGTGGACTTCTCCTACGGCTCGGGCGTCGCCAACCGCTCGGGCTCCTCCAACGACGCTGAATCCCCCAGCAACACTGACCCCGCCAGTAACCCTGAGTCCCCCAGCACGAATGTGCTGCACGGCGTCGACCTGCACATCCCGGCCGGTCGGACCGTCGCTGTCGTGGGACCCACCGGATCCGGAAAATCGACGCTGGCGGCCCTGCTGCCCCGGTTGTACGACCCCACCGCCGGCACAGTCACCATTGACGGCGTCTCGGTGGATCAGATTCATCCCCAGGATCTGGCCCAGCTTGTCGGCGTCGTCTCCCAGGAGACCTACCTGATCCATGCCACCATCCGGGAGAACCTGCTGCTGGCGCGGCCCGAATCATCCGACGCCGACCTGTGGTCAGCCTTGGAGAACGCGGCCCTGGCAGAGACCGTCCGCCGGCTGCCGGAGGGTCTGGACAGCCTCGTCGGTGCTCGCGGGCACCGATTCTCCGGCGGCGAGCAGCAGCGGTTGGCGATCGCCCGCACGATCCTGCGCAACCCACCGATCCTGGTGCTGGACGAGGCGACCTCCGCTCTGGACAACACCACCGAAGCCCAGGTCCAGCACGCTCTGAACAAGCTGGCCCAGCAGCGGACGACCCTGCTGATCGCCCATCGGCTCGACACGGTCCTGGAGGCCGACAAGGTCGTGGTGCTGGACTCTGGAAGGATCGTCGAATCCGGCGCACCGAGTGCCCTGCTGAACGGCGACGGCGCCTTCGCCGCCTTAGCGGCGCGCCGCGTGACCTAGGGACCGCTTTGCCGGATGACCGCGCCCAAACGTGCAGGTGGCTCTCCGACGCACAGCGCCGCCCGGCGCCCCTCGGAGGCCTGCGCCTACCCTGAAGTAGTGGACATCTGAGATAGGTAGCAGCTGGCGGATGGCCTTAGTTGGAAGCGGTAGTCTGCGTAGTTGGTGTGTAATCTCGCATCATCGTGGACACTGAATCTCAGTATTTCATGCACACCGGGTCTCAAAGCTTCGTGTGTCCTGTCTCAGCACATCGAGGACACACGATCTCATGACATCGTGGACAGGGTGTCTCACCACATCGAAGACAGTTGCCCTGCTGGATTCCTGCCACGCTCAACGGATGGCTAATTCTCTTTCACCTCGTGTCCGGGCCGCGATCATCAACTACGACCCCACCCGGCCCAATGCGCTCACAGTCACCGAGTTCTGCCGGTCAGTGAAGATCTCTCGCAGCGTGTTCTACAAGATCCGCCGGCGGCGGGGCTCAGGAGTCCACAGCAGCACTGCACCCGCGTTCCCGGGCCCCGAGGACCCCGGCCAGGCGGTACGGCCCAGAGGTCATCAACGAACTGGTCCGGATCCGTAAGCAGCTCAAAGCTGACGGGTGGGACTATGGGCCACGGTCGATCTACTATGGGGCCACCATCCAGGATGCCTTCCCCGGGGAGAAGATTCCGTCGGTGGCGACCATCGCCCGGCTGCTGGCCAGCGTGGGCCAGGTCGAGGCCTCGCCGAAGAAGCGTCCGAAGTCCTCCTACATCCCCTTCGCTCGCTCGACTGCGATGTCGCTGTGGCAACTCGATGCCTTCGAGTACCGGCTCATCAGTGGGACCACCGCGACGATCTATCAGCTGCTCGATGATGCCACCAGATTCGATATGGGCACCAGCGCCTATACCCGCCATGAGAACAGTGCTGATGCCAAAGAGGTGCTCCAACACGCCATCGCCGCCCACGGGGCTCCACGTGAGCTGCTTTCGGATAACTCCTCGGCCTTCAACCAGCAGCGCCCGGGCGCCATCGGCTCGGTGGAGATCTTCCTGGCGTCCAAGGGCACCATGCCGATCAGCGGACTGCCCGGTAGGCCCACGACCCAGGGCAAGAATGAGAGATCGCATCAGATTTCAATGACGCCTGAATAATGAGCACCGGCAATGGCTCTGGTCAACAATCGATTTCGACCTCGGACACTGGCTACATCAATGATTCCTTCACCTAGGTCGACCAGCTCAGCAGCCATCGCAGAGCTGAGGACCTCATGAGTGTGTGCGCTCTCCACATCGAGGAAAGGCAGTGGGTCATTGAAAACAGCTTCGGCGACTGTGCGCTTGTCTCTCCAGTCGCGCGGCACTCCTCCGACCATCAAGAAATGAGGGCCCTGCTCTGCCACGTGCTTCCTTATCGCAGGCGCTGGTCGAAACCGCGCCAGCGTCTCCGCGTAGGCACCCTCTAGATCGCTGGCAAAGTACAGGACCCCGTGACCAGGGACGTCAAAGCGATTGCCGGCGTGTTTGCGTGGACTGTCTTCCGCAGAGATCTCAGACCAATGAAAGGGATTATCAGCGCGGGCGACACGATAGAGCCGCTTACCGTTGAGGTCCCTGGTGTCCGGGGCCTCAAGGTGTTCAGGCAGCATTGAGATACGCGCGAGCTGCGGCCATGACATCCCGGGCAGACCCGTCTCGGATCGCTTCAGCTGGTGAGGCGTCATCCAGCTGGGGGTTCATCCCCATGAACCACGCCCTGATCGTGGCCGGTTCTTCTTTCTGGCGCAGCAGGGTGTACACGGCGTCGAGATCTCTGACTCTTTTCTCTGAGTCGTAGCGGATGCCGTGGCCGACGGCCCAGCGCTGAAGGGACCGGTTGTCGACTTCCATGATGAATGACAGTAACGAGGACCCGAAGGCCCCTGTGAGCTCCCCAATGATCTCCGAGACATCTCTGACCGGGAACTCCGCGGCCGAATGCGTGCGAATAGCTTCGCTCATCGAGACCACCTCCTGGCATGTATAGTGCCTCTATTGTCGCACTAACGTCGCCTAAGTGTCACCAAGCTCGATTCTGGAGACCTGCCGCTGTCCGGCTCCGATGCGCTCGGCCAGCTCATCTACATCGGTAGACCGTAGTTCACCGGATAAGACGTCAACTCGATTTCCGTTCTCGTTCCCGCACGTAGTCCCGCACGCCGGCGACCAGCTCAGCCACACCCTGATCGACGGCCTCCGTCTGGTCATCGATATCTAAGCGTGCTCCCAATTGCAACCGGAAGCTCCTGCCGAGTATCGTACATTAGGTGTTACACTATGTCATATGGCTACACTTACAATACGCACTGATCCAGAGGTGGAGCGCGCCTTGGAGTCGCTGACCTACGGTGGACTGTCGCGCTCTGAAGCAGCCAGGACTGCGATTCTCGAGGCTGAACGGGCACACCGTCGGGCGGCGCTTCGGGCTGAGGCCGAGTCGCTGCGCAATGATCCTGAAGACGTCGCGGCCTCGCGTGAGCTGGCTGCGAAGATGGATGCCGTTCGTGCGTGGTGATCTCTACCGGCTCCGAGCACCTAAGGACGTTCGCGGACACGAGCAGGCCGGAGCACGGTTCGCGGTGGTGCTGCAGTCCGACGACCTCCCGCTGTCCACGTGGGTCGTTGCACCTACTTCCACCGGGCGGCGCGAGGCATCCTTCCGACCCCAGATCGAGATCGAAGGCACGATGACCCGCGTGATGGTCGAGCAGCTCACCGTGGTGGATCCAGAGGCCCGGCTGGGAGACTTCGCCGGCCGCCTGGACGCCGCGGAGTTGCGTGCCGTGGACGCTGCTCTCTTGGTCGTGCTGGGCCTGGATTGAAGAACAGCAGGGTCGTCTTCGCACTCATCGCTCAGAGGACTCACGCGGCCCCGGCCTCCCAGACCCGATCGCGCAACCGATCGAAGTACTCCTCGTTCATCTCCGAGCCGGACCCAGAGCTCATACCGTCCACCAACAAGGTGTGCAGCTGGGAGCGTTGCTGCTGTCGCCGGAGCAGCTGGCGGATGAACTCGCTGCCGGTGTCATAGCCACGCTCATGGACCTGCTCCTCGTGAGGCTCCTTGATCCCTTCGGGCAATGAGATATTCATTCTCGCCATGGAGCTAGCGTAATCCTTAGGGCAGTCAGGTTCTTCTCACGGCACTCGGTTACCAACGGTGCTATACCCTGGTTGCCATCGTGCTTCCAGACTTTCAGAGGCCGTTGCGGATGGAGTTGGTGGGAGTCCCTGGGATCGAACCCTTGCTGCCGTTGCTGGACCTGGAGCACCATGAGTTCGAAGCCGTTCTGGGACAGCCGGTGAGGCTGAGCAGAGTCAGTCCTGCTGATGAGCACGTGTGGCACGTGGTCATCGACCCCCACGCCCCTGCCGCAGAGCTGCGGGCAGAACCGGACAGATGCCGTCTAAGCAGCGTAGTTCCTACGGCAGAGGACTTTGTGGGCTCTTCACAATTGAGGGTGTAGTTGGGTTCTGAATCCTCCGGATTCTAGCAGCGACCGGGCGATGTAGTTGGTGAGGTTCCGGAAGCCCAGGGCTGAGCCGCGCAGGTGTTCCAGTCGGCCATTGATTGCTTATGCCGATGTTTGGATTATGCCGACCTTTTCGGGTTGCCCCTGGTGAGGGCCGTAGGGCGTTGACTCTTGTCGGCATAATCATAGATTCTCCAGCCAGGTGAGTACGTCGGGTGACGGCGTGTAGGTGCCGGCCTCGATTTCGGGGTGGCGGGTCTTGTCGAGGATGTTTTTCTTGGTTTCCATGTCTGCCTGCAGATACATGTCAGTCGTTGAGGTTTGCTCATGGCCCAGCCATAGGGCGATGAGGCTGACGTCGACTCCGGCGTGAAGCAGATTCATCGCCGTAGTGTGACGCAGCGAATGCATGGTGATGTGCTTACCTCTTAAGGACGGGCAGGATGTGCTGGCAGTGCCCAAGTGAATGGCGAGGCGGCGTTCGATGGCGTCGCGTGAAAGGGCCCTGCCGTGCGGCCCGGGAAATAGGGCCTCTCCTGTGCGGTTTGCGCGTTCTGTGAGGTAACGGTGCATCTGCTCTGCCAGTGGAGTGCTGATGGGTATGGCCCGGTGTTTTCGGCCCTTGCCTTCGCATTCGACATGTGGGCTGGTGCCGACGTGGATGCTGGGGATGGTCAGTGTGATCAGTTCGCTGACTCTTAACCCGGTGTGGATGACCAGAGCGAGCATCGCCTGGTCGCGCCGGCCGACCCAGCTGCCCAGATTCGGTGCTGCCAGCAGTGCAGCGCTCTCTGCCTCGTTGAGGTAGCCGATCTGAGGTTTGGAGGTTTTCGCTGGTGGGATGGCCAGGATCTGGCGGAGACTCTCAGCGTGTTCTGGGTGATCGGGCAGGGCGTGTGTGAACACAGCACAGATCGCAGTAAGCCGCCCATTGCGTGTCGCGGCGCTGTTTTCCCGCTCGGTGGCCAGATGCTCCAGAAAGCCGGTGACCACCGACCGGTCAATATCTTCCAGGCGGATGTGATCTGCCGGGGTCGCAGTCGTGGCGCAGATGTGCTTGATCAGCAGCCGCCAGGCGTCACGGTAGGAGGCGACCGTGTTGGCCGAGAGGTTGCGCTGGGCATGGACGTAGTCGGTGAAGAATGCTTGTAGCACTGTGGTGAGGTAGGTCATGGTGATTCACTCCGTGGTGGTGATGGCATCGACCCGGCCTGCGGCCAGGGCCAGCAGTTCGGGGACGGCTTCGATGTACCAGTAGGTGTGGGCGGGATCTGAGTGGCCCAGCCAAGTGGCCAGCAGACTCAACGTCGCGGCCGGGTCAGTTGCCTCGGTGGTGTAGGCCCGGATCATCTGCCGGGTAGCGAAGGTGTGGCGCAGGTCTGATAAACGTGGAGCTGGACCTTCCCAAGTGAAGTCAGCCGCGGCACGGATTCGCTGGAAGTGAGCGCCCACGCTTTGTCGCTGATAGGCGCTGCCTGTGATCGTGACAAAGATCGGGCCATCAGGCTGAGGACCGGCCGCCTGCCGGGAGGGATCGGCCTGGTAGCTGGTCAGGGCATTGATGGTGGTGGGACCCAGCGGAATAACCCGATCGGGACCGTGTTTGTTCGCCTGGATCAGCATGGTTGCGGCACCGACATCGAGATCGCCAGCTCGTAGGCGTAGAGCCTCTCCGGGCCTGATTCCGGTCACCGCCAGCAAACCAATCAGATGGGCCATCGTCGTCTGAACCAACGGGTGACTGAAAACCCGGTAGCAAGCGCCGATGAGCGCGTCGACTTCGGCTTGGGAGTAGATGTGAGGCCTGCGCCGGTCCCTACCGGCGTTTAACGCTCTAGTGGTGGGCACTTGCACATCCATTGCCAGTGCCTGGCAGTAGCGGGTAAAACAGCGCACTGCACTGAGGCGCTGGTGCTGATAGCCGCTGGTAAAGTCGCCCTCGCCGCGAACCCAGGCGGCGGCTTGGGCAGCTGTGAAGCTGGCACCAGTATTTCCACTGGCCCAGAGCCATTGAAGGAAATTCCGCATGTGGCGTTCTTCCATCAGCAGCTTGAAGCCCAGAGCCCGCCGTTTGGCCAGATAGTCCTCCAGTGCGGTGACCAGCTCGACGTTGACCAGCTCGGCACTCATGGCAACCTGCCCCACGGTGGGGCCATTCCGCGTAACGGGGCCATGTCCACTCGCGCGTAGCTCATGGCCGAGGCGGGGTCTGTGTGCCCGAGGAGCTCACTTACCTGCCTGATGGTCCCGCCTGCGCTGAGCACCTGGGAAGCCAGCGTATGCCGAAGCCGGTGAGCATAGACTCCTTCAAGACCGGCCAGACGAGCGTATTTGGTCACCACATTGCTGATGCCGGTGCGACTCAACGCGGTCAATGGCGGCATCGAGCGGATAAAGACACCGCGTTCACCGGGGTCGGCCCGACGCACGCGCAAGTAATCAACCAGGACCTGGCCAAGATCGGCCGGCATCGGAAGCACCAGCACTCGACCGCCCTTGCCGGTCACTTGCAGAGACGATCTTCTCCAGTCGATGTCATCAAGACTCAGGTCAGCAACTTCGCCGGCACGTATCCCTAATCGAGAAAGCATCGCGATGATCGCTGCATCTCGTAATCCCGTGGGGTTGGTCAGATCGACTGCGCGCTTTAGCGCGGCGAGTTCAGCACTGCGCATCGCCACCGGCAGATCAGGCCGAACTCGTCGAGCAGAGAGAACCCCACTGGCAATGGTGTCGCTGATCCATCCCTGGGCTGCCGCCCAGGTGAGCAGTCCACGCAACAGCGCGGCCATCGACTGAGCCGTTGAGGAGGAATAGCCGGCCACGGCACGGGCCAAGAACTCGTTGGCCATCGCGGCATCAACCTGGCCCCATGCCAGCTGGCCCTGCTCGTCCTCGATCAGCCTCAGAAAGCCTTCCCCGAAACTACGGGCCTTCCCGATCCAGCTTGGTCCTTGTTCCTGTTCTTGTGCTAAGAAACGCGCCCAGGCTGCAAGACACACCTGCACTGGCCCAGTCGGCACCTCAACAGTCGCAGCGGCCGGAACTCTGCCTGTCTGTTGCAGGAAGCGCATCACCGCCGAGATATTCTCATTGGCCGACCGGTGCTTGGGGTGGCGTTGATTATCCTGAGCCACCATGAGCCTGACACGGTCTGGGTCAAGGCCATCGAGTCCGACACCAGCCTCGGTCATCCATGAGCCCAGCCGCGCTGCTGCACGCACATGATTACGCTGGGTCAAGGGAGCATAACCTTGTACCAGCAGCCAATCTATGAACTCGGCCATCACTGCAGTCATAGGCCCCGCACAGCGGCGAGGCCAAATTTTCTGCCTCCACTGATCCGCGGAAAAGACCTGGTCACCTACGGTGATCTCAGTCCCTATAAACCCCGGGTCATCCACAGCGGCGATCGACGCGTATTCGGCACACATCGAGTTATTCATCACCTGCTCCTTCCTTCAGGAGCAGGCAGACTCTCATCCCAAAATTATGCCGACAAGAGTCAACGCCCTTCGGCCCTCACCAGGGGCAACCCGAAAAGGTCGGCATAATCCAAACATCGGCATAAGCGATAGAATGCCGACATCGGCATTCCAGCGCTTCAGTGGGACCGTTCGAGGTGCCGGGTCGGTCGAAGTAGGCCAGGATGTCCTCCGCCCGGTTCTTCAGGGTGCGCCCGAGTGTGGTCAGCTCGGTGAGTGCTTTGGGTACGGCGCGGGAGAGCTTGGTGATCACCTTCTGCATGATCTGCTTTCCCTGGGCCCGGTCGGGTTCGCGGTAGGCGGCGACCATGTGCTGGTAGAAGGCCCAGGTGGCTTCGACTTCGACGTGGGCGTCACCGTCGAAGACGTCCTGGATCCGACCGTACTGCTTATCGGTGAGCAGGTCGGCCCCGGTCAGCAGGGTCCGACGGGCCTTGTACAACGGATCCTGTTTGCGGCCCCGGTGGCCGAGGGTCTTCAACTGGATCCGGCGGCGGCATTTTTCCACCGCGTCGCCGGCGAGCCGGATAACGTGGAAGGGGTCCATCACGGCGGTGGCCTGGGGCAGTTCTTCTTCGGCGGCGGTCTTGAAGCCAGTGAACCCGTCCATGGCTACTACTTCGACTTGTCCCGCCAGGATTGGTCGCGGTCGGCCAGCCACGTCTTGAAAGCCTGTTTGGAGCGGCCCTCGACCATGTCCAACAGCCTGGCGGGCCCGGTGCCGGCGCGTAGCGGGGTGAGGTCGATGATCACGGTGACGTATTTGTCCCCGCCCCGGGTGTGGCGCCATACGTGCTCATCGACCCCGATCGTGGTCACGTTATCGAACCGGTGGGGGTCGTTGATCAGCAGCCGCCGGCCCTCGGCCAGAACGGCGTCGTTGGCGGTGTTCCACCGCACCGCCAACGATTCGGCCACCCGAGCCACAGTCAGGTGCTGGATCACCAGCGCTTCCAGGGCCCACCGCAGGCCCCTGCGGGAGAGCTTGGCCCGCGGCTGGGCTGCTTTCGTGGTGTCTTGCCGCCATACGTGGGCACATTCGGCGCACCGGTAGCGACGGACCGTGACATGCAGCGTGGTGGGCCGCCACCCCAACGGTTCATGCCCCAGCCGGCGGATCACCGTGCCCCGCGGGGAGCCTGGGGCTCCGCAGCGGCGGCACCAGTCATCGGATTCGACCACGCGGCAGGCAAGCACCGCACGCCGCGGTTCAATGCGTTGGCCAGTGGCTTCCAGGCCGAGCTCATCAAGGCGGGCGAATCTCGTCAGGTCAGGGTCATTGAAGGTAGCGTCAACCACGTCGAGGTCTTCCAGATAGGCAGTGTGAGAACTTCCATCATCGGAAGGCCTCGACCCCTATCCGGCCACCGACGCGCCCATCCGCCCACAGTCCGGGACTACACCCTCAATTGTGAAGAGCCGGCAATGGCTGCCGAGTCCCGCCGCACCGGACAACCCCTCGACACCCGCGACCTCGAGGCACGCCTACTCGCCGACGACGCAGAAGAGACCACCCAGGTCGTCGGCACCTGGACCTACGTCGGCACCGGCTGGCGCGACAACCTCGAACAAGCCCTGGCCCTGGCGGTCGCAGCCCGCAGCCGCGAGTACGACCTGTGGAAAGCCGAACGCCGCAAAGCGCGATCTGGGCTAGAGAGAGGAGATGGCCATGCAGGAGCAGGACATCAGGGAGGTGCCGACGTGATCGAGCGTCGAGTCCTGGACTCGGGGCGGGTGCGCTGGCGGGTCCGGTACCGGACACCGGAGCACCGCCAGCGGTCCCGGACGTTCGACCGGCGTGCGGATGCCGAGGCATTCGAGGACGAGCTGCGGGGTCGGATGCGCCGTGGGGAGTTCGTCGACCCTCGACGTGGACTGGTGACGCTAACGGCCCTGTGGTCCGAGTACGAGCAGGGCGGGATGACCCATCTACGGGTGACGACGCAGCAGAACTACCGCATGGCGTTTCGCCATGTGCTGAACCACTTCGGCACGTGGCCGGTCGCGAAGATCGAGCACGCCGACGTCGCGGAGTGGGTGACCTCGCTCGGGAAGACCAAGGGCCCGGAGACCGTGCGCTACGCCCACCGAGTCTTCTGTCTCGTCCTCGACTTCGGCATGCGGACCCGGCGCCTGAGCCACAACGTCGCTCGTGGCGTCCGGTTGCCAGCGAGGCCTCCATCGCGCGAGCGGATCCTGACCATGGCCCAGGTCGAGGCCCTGGCGGCACGCCTCGGTCGTGAGGGCGACCTGGTGCTGGCGATGGCCCTGCTCGGTCTGCGGTGGTCGGAGCTGGCCGCCCTCAGGGTCTCGGACGTCGACCTCGAGCGGGGCAGGGTCCGGGTGGTCGAGCGGGCTACCGAGGTCGGCGGTCGGATGGATGTCTCTGCTCCGAAGTCGCGGACCTCTGCACGCTCGATCGGGATCCCGCCCTCGATGCGGGAGGTGCTCGAGGCCAGGACCGCGGGTCGGTCTGCGGATGCGTTGGTCTTCCCCGCTCCGGACGGCGGCTACCTGCGCAACGGGAACTGGCGGCACCGGTCAGGGTGGAGCGCTGCGCTGAAGTCGACGGGGCTCGAGGGGGTGACGCCGCACGACCTGCGACGCACCTTCGGCAGTCTGGCGAGGAAGGCCGGCGCCGACCTGCGCTATATCCAACGAGCGATGGGCCACGAGTCGATCACCACCACGGCGCGCATCTACGCGCACCTCTACGACGACGAGCTGGACGAGATCGCAGCCGCGCTGGACGGCCTGCGGGGAGCCCAGCCATGAGCCCCCTTCGCCACCTGATGTGCCCAAAGTGTGCCCATTTCGGCCCCGCCGAACTGCTCTTGGCGGCGCTTGCAGGTCTGGTCGCCGTCCTTGCCGGCTCGGCTAAAACCGCCCCTGACCAGCAAAAACGCCCCCGACCGTGTCGAGGGCGTTCCGCTGAGCCGCCTATCGGAATCGAACCGATGACCTATTCATTACGAGTCGGGCCCGGCGCCTGCCCGTGATGAACTTCCCGCTCAACCATGCGGGTTCTGGTGTTGGGTCGTGTGGGCGTGGTTGGTCGTTCTCGGAGTGACGGGGGCACTATGGGGGCATTTGAAGGCCTCGCTCCCCAGCGCTCCGGCGGGGCCACGGTCGCCCTCAGGTGGCCGAGCTGAAAGGCCGTCGTTGGCACTCGGCTGCGAAGCGAGGAACACCAGCACGGCTGAGCCTTTGAAGCAGGTCGGCCATCGTCAGTGTTGGGCGAGTGGCCTCGTCTACTTGTCGGATCATGGAACGGGCCACCTTCTCCGGGTGCAGGTCGAGCTGGTCGAGCAGGAAGTCGTCCGGGTGCACCGCCGTGATCTCGAAGCCGGCGAGCGAACTGGTGGGGAAGTCGTCGAGGTTGAACGTGACCAGTACCTGACTGTCGCTGTGGACGGCGGCAGCCAGGACGTGACGATCCTTTGGATCACAGGTCATGATCGGGATCAGCGGTTCATAGCCCTCGACCATTGCTTCGGGGAACGCGTCTGTCATGGCTTTGACGCGACGGTCGGCTGCACCCGCCGGAAGGTTGGGGATCATGCTGAGGTTGCGGCGAAGTTCCTCGACGACGTCCGGGGACCATTGCGGACTGAAGGCGTCCTCCTCAGCGATCCGGAGCAGGGTGTCGTTGAGGTTTGCTCCATAGAGGACGCAGGTGTCGAGGAAGGCTGGGAACGCCATCTGGTGTCAGCGAGTGCGCCGGGGCGGACCGTCGGTGGCTTCGTAGAGTCCATCGCGTTCGCTTTCGAGGGCCATGCGTTCGAGCGCTTCGCGTCGCTGGTTCCTCTGGTGCTGTTGGTAGTCGACGAGGTCTGCCAGCCGAACGAACCGGTGACGCCCTGGCTTCTCCATGGGGATCTCGCCTCTTTCGAGCATGCGGACGAGGGTAGGTCGCGAGATGCCGAGAAAGTCGGCCGCCTCCTGGGTGGTCAGGCGGGCGTTCTTCGGCGCGACGGTGACCCCCATGCCCTTGTCGAGGGCTTCTGCGACCTGCCGGAGCACGTCGTACATCGCTTCGGGCAGCAGGAGGCGCTCGCCATTAGCGCCAACGAGTTCTGGTCGTTGTGTACTGCCCTCGCCCAGGATGGCCTTCAGGGCCGGATCGACCGCCCCCTCGGGCACGTAGGTTCGGACGTCGGGGCCAGCTGCTGTCTTGGTCATGTCGTCGCCGTCCTCTCATCCACAAGGATACTCAAACGAACAAAACGAACAACCACCACGGTGGGGGCGTCGCAAAGATCTGGGGCCGGCCGGAGTGGGGCCACCGACCCGATAACTAGCCCTCCTCCGCGTCGCGGACCAGGGTCAGGGGTGGCCGGAGGCCATCGCGTAGCGACGCGTAGCGCCCTTGATGCTGGTGCGCGGCGTGGAGACTCTCTAACCGCGGGTCGGTGGCCTCGCGGTAAGCAGGATGGCGCCCGATGTAGTTCGGGCAGTCGCGTACCAGGCAAGGGCCGAAGGTCTCGTCGGCTTCCAGGTGTGCGGTGTCCACCGGGTCATCGTGCCTGAGACGAGCTGATCGGAACAGGCCAGCGGGGCATCCGTCCAGACGGGCGGGTGCCTCGTTGTTGTGCCCGGAGTGCGGAGCGGGCGGGGGTGCGCGGAGCGAGCGAAGCGAGCGCAGCGCGGGGGTCCCCGCGGAGCGGAGCACGACGGGCACTCGCGCCGAAGGCGCGCTTGAACCAGTAAGGAAAGTCCTCACGCGGGTACTTGGCATATGCTCCGTTTGCCGAACATCACACCGAACAGCACAGTGCGGCCACAAAGTCGCTCGGCCTAGAGGTCGGGCCCGCAAGAGTGGCGGCGCACATGCGGACCAACCGCCTACATGGACAACGCGCTGTGTCGGGCCGGGCCCCGGTTGCGACACCTGCGGGGGCATGGGTCTGCTCATCGATGGTCGCTAAATGCAACTCACCCGGCGACGTCCACTGGAATCTGCCCCCTTTATTGCCTGCGGCGATTAGACGCGTTGGCATGGGTGCACGGCTTGGTTCTCTCGGCCCCGCGACATCTCGCGGGTCAGCCAGAAGCCGGCGGCGAGCAGCAAGGCGCCACCATAGATGATGCCTCGTCCGGGCACCTCTGCGAAGATCAGATATCCGAATATGGAGGCTATAACCGGCGAGACGATGACGTCGACCAGGGCATAGACATTGGCATCGATCGACTTCAAGACGATGGAGATGCCGAAGTAGGCGAAACCTGTGGAGACGATGCCCAGGCCCGCGGCCCAGAGCATCACCGGCAGTTCCACGCCGAGTGCCGGATGCGCGATCGTCGTCGCCACTTGGCCGGGGCCGACGATCAGGAGGAACGGCGAAAGCGAAAGTGCGGCGACCAGCAGTGACCAGGCGATGTCGTTCCCGGTCTCGGTTTTACCCTCGTAGCGCATGTAGGTGACCATCGCGGCGTAGATCGCCCCGGTGGCCAGCGCCACGAAATTTCCCAGCATATGGCCGCCACCGAGCGGGTTGGCCAGCGCAATGCCGGCCAGGGCGATAGCGAATATCAGGATGTAGCTTTTTCGCGCCTTCTCGCCGAGGAAAATCGCCGAAAAGATGAACACAAAGAACGGCGCGATGCTCCAGAAGATCACCGCGTTGGCGATAGGTACAAGCGACATCGCGAAATTGAATGCGCTGCCCTGGGCCGCGATCAGCACGCCGATGATAGCGGTGTCCTTGACGTTGCCCGCGGGAAAGCGGGGCCATTGCCGAGTTGCCAGGGCTCGCGCTATGAACAGGAAAGTCGCTGCGAAGGCCATGGCATAGAAGGTCAGCGTCTGGATTGGGATCCGCCCGTCGGTGAGCTTGACGAACACACCGATGGTCGCCTCGGAGAACGTGATCAAGGCAAGCAGAAGGAGGGTTCTCACGCCTGTCCCTTCTTGCGCGTCTCACGCATGACATCGATCGCTTCGGCGTCGGACTCGTCGAGGTAGGCGGCCTCCACCTGCAGTGTGGCGAAGAAGAAGCCGTACTGATCCTTGAGCATGCTGGAGGCGGCTTGGAGCACAGCCTGTGGATCGGCCCCGTCGGCGATGCGCAGGTGACCGGAGAACACGTAACGTCCACTGGTCAGTGCCCAAGCGTGCACGTGATGGGCGCCTTCAACGCCGTCGAGCGCTTCCAGTGCTTCGGTCACCTCACCCAGGCGAATCTCAGCGGGCGTGCCCTCCATCAGCAAATGGGTGGAGTCGCGCAGGATGCCCCAACTTGCCCATACCAGGACGAAGCCGAAGGCCATTCCGAGCAGCGGATCGATCAGCAAGAACCCGGTGAAGCGGATCACCAGCGCGGTGACGATGATGAGCAGGCTGCCGACGAAAGTCTGAAGAATGTGCCACAGCGCGCCTCTGACGTTCAGGTCGCTGCGGCTTTGCTTCCAGATCAATCCCAACGAGATGAACTCGGTGAGCAAGCCACCGGCCGCCGCCCACAGCATGGGTGTAGTGGGCAAGTCAACGGGGTCGGTCATGCGCATGCCGGCCATCACAATCACGACCAGCGCCATGCCCAGCAAGAAGCCGCCGTTGACCAGGGCGCCCACGATCTCGGCGCGATACCAACCGAAGCTGCGGTCCTTATCGGCCGGGCGGCGGGCCAGTCGGGCGGCGATGATGGCCACCAGCACGCCACCCACCGCCGAGAAGGTGTGGGCGGCGTCCGAAATCACCGCCACCGATCCCGTCCACAGGCCGATGCCCAACTCGATGACGAAGTAGATCCCCGTCAGCCACGCCGAAATCGCCAGGGCGGCGCCGCTGGAGGGCAGGTGCCCCGCGTGGCTGCGACCGCCGTTACCGTGAGCCATCGCCTTCCTTCCTCCGTTTCGTCATCGCTGTACTCCTTCATCTTTTTACCAAGTGCCGGAGAACCCCGGACCATTTCGACGCTACTGGGCAGTTGCGACAGGGACAACAGTTCGGAGCCGAACTTCACCGAATCTTCATGTCGGCGCGCACACGGGAAACTGTGCGGGATAGATAGAGCGAAGAACCCTGGCCCAGGGCTCACCAGAGCAGCGACGGTTGAGTCAACGACTCTGGCAGCAGGTGCCTCGTTGTGAAGGCGAGGCACGAGACACCGGACTCACGCGAGCTGCGAGGTGGTGAGGCACGTCGGATCACCTTCTCCGGTCGAGATCGGCGCGGTCGAGGTCAGACCCTCGTGTTCAATGCTGAGTTCGGCATCTATGTCTCGTGGCAGCCACAGCCCGAAGAACCCGTTGTCGTGTGTTTGCACGGTCTCGTCGACCAAGACCTCGCCGGTGTCCCCCTTAACGACAGTCACCTCCAGTTCTTCATTGCCCATCTCTCCGACACACGTCGTCAAGCTGTGAAAGAAACACTCGTGCGTCTGGTCAACGTAGGGTGCCACCGAGAGGTAGAACTCATCCTCGGGCAGGGGCACTGTTGATTCGTTGCCCTCATCATCGATCATCACAACTGCTTCTGTTTCAACGGATGCGACAAAATCTGTAGGCCGCTCCGCCAGCGGCAGCTTTTCCAGTTCCTCGACAAGCTCCCGTCCGGAGGCGTCCTCCAACCCGGAGACTGACAGCGCAGTGGCACTGCCCCCGGAAGGGGCTGAGGGGTCTTCAGATGAACATGCTGCAACAAACACCATCGCTGCTAGAGCCGCAGCGGTTGTGCTGAAGCGTCTGGTTCGGCTGGCCTGCGTCATGGTGGGGTCCTCCTAGGTACTGAGTAGTTCGACAGGTTGTTGGGAAACACCGCTGATGACTCAGAGGCTGTCGCGCATTTCTTCCATCTCGTCGATCTCTGCAGACTGGTCGGAGATGACGTTTTCTGAGAGTTCAAGGGCCTCCGGGTTCTGTCCCGTTTCGAGGTGCTCTTCTGCCATGCTTACGGCACCTTCGTGGTGGATGATCATCTGGTCTAGGAACAGGCGGGAGGCTTCGTCCCCCTCGGCAGACTCCAGGTTTTCGAGGTCATCTTCACTCATCATGCCCTCGTGGCCACCATCGTCCATCATGCCACCGTGGTCTCCGTGATCGCCGTCGGGTTCATGGCCCCAAGTATCAAGCCATGATTCCATCTGCTCAATCTCGGGCTGCTGCGCGGCTCGGATGTCTTCCGCTAAAGCCGAGACCTCGGGATCGGCATCATCGGTCTGCAGCAAGATGTCTGACATTTCCACCGCCTGCTCGTGATGAAGAATCATCCCGGAGGCATACTCGGCGTCGGCATCGTTGTAATCGGCATTCGCGGTCTCAGTTTGTTCGTCCTGTGCAGCAGGATCGTCGGTAGGGTCCTCGGTGTCCTGAGCGGGATCTCCACAAGCGGTGAGTGCGACAGATGCCGCAAACACACTGACCGCCACTGCCCTGAGTCTAGTCTTCATGCCTTGATCTCCTTAAAGTTGATTCCTGCTGAGTAAACCCGAGGCGGAGGCCGCCAGTCTTGCCGGAAGTGGGTTCTTCAGAGGATCTTTAGGAAAGTTAAACTCCCGCTTGATGCGGTTGTGTCGGGGCTCACTCGCCTGATGGCCGCACCCGTGGCGGCCTCAGGAGCATCTCCAGCGGCCCGCGGTTGGCCAGCCGACGCCAGATGAGCGAAAAAGCTGTGAGCACGGCAAGGATCAGGGCGCTGATCACAAGCCCTTCTGGAACGTTAGCGGGCCCAGGTCGCACCGCGAGGGCAAGAATCAGCAGATGACCCACGTAGCCGGTGAAGGCCAACTGACCTAGCTTCACCAGCGGCTGCAGCCAGCTTTGGGTGCCGCGGTCAGCAATCTTCAGGCATAGTCCCAACACAAAGATGGCCACCCCGGTACTTTCGACCAGCCATAGCGGCATTTGGGAATGAGCCACAGAGCTGATCAACCGTTGCCACACCTGATGACTGGTGGGCTCACCCATGTAGGTGATGAGTGCGAAGGAGGTGGCCCTTGCTCCGAGGGCGCTGACCGCGCCCCACATGATGAGTCGGGTGCTCAGGAGCTGACTGGTCAGGTCCCGCCTCCCAAGCCACATCCCGAGGAGGAACGGGGCCACCCAGACTGCGACGGGGTATGGGCCTATGATCAGAGTGCCAGTCAGCAAGTCCCAGGGAGAGTCGGTAGCAGCCAGCGGTTCTCGATCGAACCGCTTGTCGGTCTGTTCTTGAACCGCGAGCCACAATATGGGCCCGAGCGAGGCACTGAATCCGGCAAGAACAAGCAGCACGCCCCCGGCGGCTCGAGTGAGGGGCAACGCCACGATGAACAGGACAGCGTAAATCACTAGAATCACCGAGACGCCGTGGTCCAGGGCTTGAAGGAGCAGTCCGCCCACGAACAGCACCAATGCCCGCCACAGGATAGAGCCCGCCGGTATGGAAGTTTCTCTGCTCCGGGCGCGCCGGGACAAGAGGGAGAACCCGATTCCGCCTAAGAGCATGAACAACAACGAAGCCCGCCCGTAAGGGAGGCGGTAGAGCATCTCGGCCAAGCTGTCTCCGCCGCGCGGCCCGACATTGACGACCACCATGCCCGCCACGGCGAGGCCGCGAGCCGCGTCCAGCGCCACGAGACGCCCCGCGCCTGGCCTGTCGCTCTGCTTGAGGGAGGACGTGCTAGGAGGTGGCAATCTCGCTCCCCCTGAGTCAAAATGTGGTCTTCGGTGTGCGCGATCACTTCCCGCGACCCTCTAGGCTAGCCAACCGCCGTGGCTGACAGGCTCAAATGCAGGGTCCCTTGACTGAATCTTGATTGAACCTTCGCCAGATGCCGGGATTGCTGACGACGGCTGTGCGTCAGCCGTGGCGCGGCAACTCCACTGTAAAAAGAGTTCCATGCCCGGGGCCGCGACTTTCGGCCCTTACATCGCCGTCATGAGCCTCAACGATGGAGCGTACGATCGTCAGCCCGATACCGGAACCGCCGTGGGCGCGATCACGGGCGGTGTCCACCCGGTAAAACCTTTCGAACAGGTGGGGAAGGTGCTCTGGGGCTACCCCGTGACCAGTGTCTTCGACGCTCAAGAAAACCGTCGCTGAGTCGCTGCCGGCTCGAAGGGTGACCTGATCACCCGGTCCCGTATGCCGCAAGGCATTGTCGAGCAGGTTCGTCAGAACTTGTGAAAGGCGATCCCGGTCCCCGAGGAGCACGGCGCCCCCGGAATCTTCGGCAATCTGCAGAGTGACCTCTTTTGCTGCGTAGGAGCTGTGGGCTTGTCCCTGCGCGACGCCGATGAGCTCGGCGACCGAGATAACGTGGGTCTCCATGCTTAATCGGTGTTCTTCGGCAAAGCTCACCAGGGAAACGTCTTCCGCAAGGCGCTTCAGGCGATCGGTCTGCTCACGAAGCATGGTCAGTGTTTCTGGGTCGGCTCCTGCCACCCCGTCGAGCATTGCCTCCAGATAGCCATCGACGGTGGCTACAGGTGTTCGCATCTCGTGAGCCAAGTCAGACAGAAGCCGCTTTCGAGTGTGTTCTGTCTCGTCGAGTTCCGAAGCCATTCGGTTAAACGCCGAGATCATTTCGGTGAACTCTGCGCCCATGGCGCCCTCTGGTACCCGTGCCCCGTAATCGCCGTGTGCCACCCGAATCGCAGCGCTGCGCACCTTATTCAGAATGCCTGCTATGCGGCGTGCGAGAAAGGCACCGACCAAGACGGACGCTAGGCAGGCCGCAATCAGTGCCAATAGGAGGGAGAGCTGCCAAGATGCGTCGAAGGCCTCCTCAGCGTGCCTCACCACCTCTGGGCCCGGATTGGGAGTCTCAACCATGAGCATGTGCTCGTGGAAAATCGCTGGTCCGGTGGCAAGGGCCACGACCCAAGCTGTCAGCGCCCCTACGCCAAGGACGAGAACTGCAGCCAGGAGTATCCGGACCCCAAGCCTGGCACCCCAGGGTTGCCGCGCAGGCATCATTCGCCCGTCCGCAACTTATATCCCACGCCACGCACGGTATGAACGAAGCGAGGCCAAGCGGGGTCGTCATGTATCTTTCGCCGGAGATTGCCGATGTGCACGTCGACCAAATGCTCATCTCCTATCCACTCTCCACCCCAGACTTGGGTAATCAGTTCGCGGCGGGACTTTGCGGTCCCGGGTTCAGTGATCAGCGCTGACAGCAGCTCAAACTCGGTCCGGGTCAACTCCACTTGACTGTCGTCAAGCCACACTTCGCGCGCATTCGTGTCCACCACCAGGGCTCCCACCCTGTGCCGGTGCCTTTCTGCTGCCGACCCAGGACGCGACCGCCGCAACATAGCCCGGACCCTCAGCACCAATTCACGCGGGCTGAAGGGCTTTGTCACGTAATCATCGGCCCCCACCGACAGGCCAATAAGACGATCCACCTCATCAGCGCGTGCCGTCAGCATGATCACGTAGCAATCTGAAAACGTTCTGACCTGTCGGCACACTTCCACCCCGTCCACCCCAGGCAGCCCCAGGTCCAGGATGACCACCGCGGGCTGAAGATCGCGCACCATCTGGATCGCTTTACGACCCTCATCAGTGGCCTCCACCGAGTACCCCTCTCGCTGGAGGTACTCACCTATCAGGCGCACCAGCGGCGCTTCATCGTCTACTACGAGGACAGTGGGCCGGTCGGTTACTGTTTTGGACGTCATTTTTCGATCGTAGAGGACGCTAGCTTTTCCGTACGGCTCCCTTGTTCGTCCCGCGCGGAAGGGCAGTGCATTTCGAGCCCGCCAGGATGCCCCGGGGCCAGCGACCACGAGTCCTGTCGTTACCTGATCGTGACAACTATATAGATCTGTTATACAGTCGGCTGAGTGCTCGGGGCAGGAGTCCGAAACTGTCCCAAATCCCCATCCCGGTTCAGCCCCCTGCAAACCGGCACGGGCACGTTCGCTGAACTACCGCAACAGCAGGGAAAGGTTCCAGAAGTGACAGACACAATCATCTATGGCTCGCGACGTGATCGCCGCCGCGCAGCCCGTAAGAGCTTGGCCGCCGCAAACGCAGCCTCAGCCGGCCGTGCGACCGCAGCTGTGCTGGCCGCATCCGGCCTAGTCATCAGCAGCACTGCAGCCGCAAACGCCACCGAGGAATCCGACGAGGGCCGCGAGTCGGCCACCGTTGAGCTCAACACCTCGGCGCTCAACGTAGAGCGCGCCTCCACCGTTGCTGCTGAGGCCGTCAGCGCCGACCCCGACGTCGAGCTGAGCTTTGACCGGCCCGCCGTGAGTTCCGAGGCCGCCCCGGAGCCAATCCCAGAGTCAGCACCGGAGCCGGTTGTAGAGGCGACACCCGCTTCCCACCAGGTCGAGCAGCCGGCGCAGACTCAGCCCGATCCGCAGCACAGCGAGTCCTCTCAGCAGACCCATCAGCACAGCCACCAGGCCGAGCAGCCCGCGCAGACCGAGCCGCCTCAGCAGCGTGAGACACAGCAGGCGCCCCAGACCGGTCAGCAGACCCATCAGCACAGCCACCAGGCCGAGCAGCCCGCGCAGACCGAGCCGCCTCAGCAGCGTGAGACACAGCAGGCGCCCCAGACTCGCCAGCAGGGCTCCCAGCAGCAGAGCCAGTCCAGTAATGGGGCCTCCGCTGCAAGCGGGAATCAAGAGCGGCCCGCCAACAGCGGAGGCAGCAGTTCTGTGGTCAGCGCCGCATACGCTGCCGTCGGGACCCCCTACAAGTGGGGCGGGAACACGACCTCTGGCTTCGACTGCTCCGGGCTCATCAACTGGGCCTACAACCAGGCCGGCCGCGGCGGCCTTCCCCGCACTACTTACGGGATGGACGCTTCCCTTCCACGAGTCTCCAGCCCCCAGCCCGGGGACATTGTGCTCGCCAACAACAACGGCCACGGCGGTATCTACGTGGGCAACGGCCAGGTAATCTCGGCCACCAGCTCCGGCGGGGTGCGCTTGCACGGGATGAACGAATCATGGCACCAGGTCAACGCCATTCTCCGACCAGGTGCCTGACCTGAGTCAACAGAAGCTTTTACAGCGTGGGGCGTGATCCGCAAGGGTCACGCCCCACGTCTTTGGCCACCCCAGGCAAGGGCCGAACTCTCGCCCACTCCAGAGGTCCGGCTGGGTCCGTCCGTCTACACATTCTCCGTCGTGTCGTGGGCAAAGCCCACATTCTCCCCAACCGGCCCCACACACTCAGCTCAACTGCCCGTCGCCGATCTGGTAACGGATGATGCCCCCGGTGTCCGAAACCGGGGGCATCAATCAGTGAGTTATTCAGTTGTTCAGGCCTGTTCCCTACCGCTGGAGCGTGGCCTATGGTTCAGATTCAGGTCACCCGGCGCACGGTGGTGGGCGAACCGAAGACGCTGCGCACGGTCACGCCCGAGGAGGGGGAGCCGGCATCGACGATCTGCCCGTTGCCCAGGTAGATGGCCATGTGATAGTCGCCCCAGAAGATGAGGTCGCCGGGCTGACGCTCGTCCCAAGAAACCTGGCGTCCCTGGGTTATCTGATCATAAGTCGTCCGACCGAGGCTGATCCCGGCTTGAGCGTATGCTGCCTGCGTAAAGCTGGAGCAGTCCCAGGCGTCGGGGCCATTGGCGCCCAACCGGTAGTAGGTGTTGGAGCGGTTGGCGGTGTTGACTGCCCAGTTCATGGCGATCTGAGCGGCGTTGCCGCCGCCGCTGCTGGCCTCCTGGACGTTGGATGACTGAGTCTGGGTCGCCGTGGGGGTCGGTGTCGACGTCTGAGTCGGTGTCGGTGTCGGCGTTGGGCTCGCGGACTGGGTCCGGCTCGGTGACGGGGTGGAGCTGGCGCGGTCCTGGCGTTCCAGGTAGTCCACGTGCCACTGGAGGGCATTCTGCGAGACTCGCCCGTCAGCGGTGGTCAGGTCAGGGTTGTTCAGCACCGCGCGGTAGTAGTCACCGCCGCTGCCGCTGAAGCCTGACTCCAGCCGTGCGCCGGTGCTGAGCAAGCTCTGCATGGAGCTGGGGAGATCACCCCAGGAGGGGATCGACGGTGTCGAGTTCGTGGTGGCCCGCTGTGCCGGGGCGGATGTCGAGGGCGACGGCGAGGGGGTAGACGTTGCTGTCTGGCTCGGCGTCGGAGTGGGGGTGGCGCTGGGGCTCGGTGTGCTTGATGGGGTGGCTGAGCGCGTCGGGGAGGGGCTGGGGGCGGCCTCTTCCTCCTCTTCCTCCTCCTGGGCCTGCAGGTAGGACCGGTGGCCCTCCAGCACGGTCCAGTTCACTGTCCCGCCGCTGGTGGTGAAGTTGGAATTGTCCAGCACCATCCGGTAGTAGTCCCGGGCACTGCTGCCGTTCTCCAGTTCACCGGTCTCAGCCAGCAGTTCCCGCTGGTCCGAGCTGAGGGAGTCGAAGCTTGCCGGCGAGCTCTCATTCGAAGCTGTGCTGACGCTTGCGTTATCCGTGGCCGAAGAGCTCGGGCTTGGGGTATCGCTGGGGCTTGGTGTGGCGCTCGGGCTTGGGGCAGCGCTGGGGCTGGGTGTGGCGGAGGGGCTCGGGGACGGTGCCTCGCTGGCCGATTCTTCGGCCTCCTCCTGGGATTCGAGGTAGTCGACGTGCGCTGCCACCGCTTCCCAGTTCACACCGCCAGAAGCGCGGGTGAAGTTGCTGTTCTCCAGCACCGAGTTGCTGTAGTAGGACCGTGCGTCGCCTGCATCTTCCAGCTCGGCGCCCAAAGCCAGCAGCTCCTGCTGCTCGGAGGTCAGTGAGTCGAAGCCGGATGGCTCTTCGGAGGTTTCTTCAGATGCGGCTTCCCCGCCCTCATCTGAAGAAGCCGCAGCAGGCTCCTCGGCTTCCTCTTCCTCGCTGAGGGCTTCTTCATCTTCGACCTCGGCATCGGCGGCTGCGGCGCTCACCTGAGTCTGCTCGGCATCTGCGCGCAGCTGCTGGATCCGGTAGGTCAGCTGCTGTTCGTCAATCTCGCCGTTCTCATCGAGGAAATCGGCATTGCCCAGGAAGTTATTCAGAAAGCTTGCGAAGTCGCCGTCCCAGTCCTCAAGGTGGCTCTTCACAATTGAGGGTGTAGTCCCGGACTGTGGGCGGATGGGCGCGTCGGTGGCCGGATAGGGGTCGAGGCCTTCCGATGATGGAAGTTCTCACACTGCCTATCTGGAAGACCTCGACGTGGCTGACGCTACCTTCAATGACCCTGACCTGACGAGATTCGCCCGCCTTGATGAGCTCGGCCTGGAAGCCACTGGCCAACGTCCTCGTACCCAAGTGCGATCCAAATTTTTCCCTTGAACGCTTGAGCAATTTTGCCTTGGAGGATCACATAGTCGAGCTTCAGATCATCGGTGAACTCTCGTGCCTCATCGGCTGTGAAGTCGGTAGGTGAGAGCGGTGCGCTCATGCTGCCACCACCTTAGGATCATCATTCGGCTCGAATGGATTGTTATCCGCGCCGGCGAGGATGGTCGCGAGTGGTAGATCCCAAGTTTCAGCAAGCTTGAGGAGTTCCCCGAGTTTCCAATCGACATCCCCATGAAGACGGCGTGAAACGTTCTTCTGCGATGTGTCCAGGACCAGCGCCACATCGGATTGACGCAGTTCTCGTCTCCCCATCTCCGCCAGGACATTCGCTCGTACTTGTTTCGAATACCTCATGCTGCCTACCGTAGGCGCTCACAATCTACGACACAATGCCTGACACGGCATTTTCGGGTCTTTCTAGGCGCTCATCGTTTACAGCCGACCTTCTACGACGTAACCTAGACACATGACAATCCCGACCGCTGAAATCACAGAAAATGAACGTGTGGGCCGAGAGATCAAAGCTTGGCTGGCTCGCCATAGCTTGAAACAGACCGATCTAGCAGACGTAATCGGTGTCGCTCAGAAGAACGTGTCTCGTCGCTTGCGTGGCGAAATTCCCTTTCGCATTGACGAGCTTCTGGCTATCACGCAAGCACTGGACATCACATTGGGCCAGCTCTTGGGGAATGACCTGGTTAACGAGAAGAACCCCCACCTGGTGTCAGGTGAGGGTTCTCGTGGCCAAACTTCGGGCCATTTCGTTGCGGGGGATGGATTTGAACCATCGACCTCCGGGTTATGAGCCCGGCGAGCTACCGAACTGCTCCACCCCGCGTTGGGACTTAGCCAGTTTACACCGGCATGAGCACGACACAAAATCGTGGGAATCGGGGCCCGGCTGTTCGGCCGGGCCCCGATTCCTCAGCGATCACTGGGACTGCGCATCCTGATTCTCCAGGAGCTGCTCGAGCACCTGGTCCAATTCGATCTCCGCGTCATAGTACTCGGCGCGGTCACCGGATTCCCAGGCCTCGTTCTTCTCGTTGAGCAGCTGGCCTGCCCGGTCGAGGAGCTCCTGGGAGTCGGCATCATCCAGGACCGGACCGGGGGCAGGCGAGGTGGTGTCCTCCTCGGGCTCCTGGGTGGCCCCGGCATCCTGGGTGGCCTCGTCCTCCGGGGCGGGGCTCTCCTGGCCGTCGTCGGGAGCGGCTGTTTCCCCCTCAGCGCCAGGATCCACACCAACTTCCTGCTCCACGGCGTCGGGATCGACACCGGCACCCTCGGCCGCCTCGACCCCGGCGTCGCCGTCGAAGATCATGTCCAGGGCTTCCTGCAGGTTGTCGCCGTGGCCGACTTCCTCGCCGAAGGCGACCAGCACCATCCGCAGTGCGGGATAGGCCGCATCGGTGCCGGAGGACTGCACGTAGACCGGCTGTACGTTGAGAATGCCGTCACCGGCCGGGATGGAGAGCATGTTGCCGCGGATCACGTCTGAACCGCCGATCTCCAGCACATTGAGCTGCTGAGCCACGGCCGAGTTCGAGTCGAAGTTGGCCTGGGTCTGTCCCGGGCCGGGAATCGCGGTGTCGCGCGGCAGCTCCAAGAGCTGCATAGTGCCGTAGTTCTCGTTCTTCACTCCGTCTTCGCCGGTGCCGGCGTCCCCGGAGGCACCGAGGAACCCGTAGAGCACGTTGCGCTGGGTGCCGTCGGCTTCAGCGGCTGGCAGGAACGTAGAGGTCAGCTGGAAGCTTGCCTCATCCTGGCCCGGCAGCTGCAGGGTCATGTAGTAGGGCGGCTGATCCACGTCTTCGCCGCTGGTGGGGTCACCGGGAATCGACCAGGCGTCGTTGCCCTCATAGAAGGTGCCTGGGTCGGTGACGTGGTACTCGGTGAGCAGCTCGCGCTGGACCCGGAACATGTCCTCCGGGTAGCGGACGTGGTCCATCAGTTCCGCACTCATCTCGGAGTAGGGCTTCAGCGAGTTGGGGAAGACCTTCTGCCAAGCCTGCAGGATTGGGTCCTCATCGTCCCAGGCGTAGAGCTCCACCGAACCGTCGTAAGCGTCCACAGTGGCCTTGACCGAGTTGCGCAGGTAGTTGACCTGCCCGGTCAGAGCCGGAGCACCCTGGGTCAGCGCGTCCGTGGTGGCCGACTCCAGCTGCTGCTGCGTGGAGTAGGGGAAGTCGCTGGAGGTGGTGTAGCCCTCAAGGATCCATTTGACGCTGCCGTCAACGATGGCCGGATACATGTTCTGGTCCAGCTCCAGGTAGGGAGCGACCTGCTCCACGCGCTCACGGGGGTGGCGGTCATAGAGGATCTGTGACTCTTCGGTCATGTCGTCGGCTAGGAGAATCTCCGGGGCCTGGAACTGCAGAGCGTAGACCAGGCGGTTGAAGACGTTGCCCACTGCGGGTCCACCATCTCCCTGGAAGGTGTACTGCGCATCGCGGCCCTCGTCAGCTTCTGCCTCTTCCGCCTCCTCCTCAGTGAGCTGGGTGGCCGGGCGATCCAGCTCCATGGGAGAGACGCCCTCGGGTGCGCCGACGATCGAGTACTGCGGCGAGTTCTCACCGAAGTAGATGCGCGGCTCGTAGTCCTCATCCGAGGCGAGCTCCCCGGTGGTCGGGATGCCCTCCAGGGTGAACTCCGGGCGTCCCTCGGCGGTGACGGTGTTCGCGTTGGCGGCCACCAGGCCGTAGCCGTGGGTGTAGATGAGGTGCTGGTTGACCCAGGAGCCCTCGGAGGGGGCGTTGACCTCGCGGGCGGTGATGACGGTGTCGCGAGTTTCGCCGTCGATCTCATAACGGTCGAAGCTCAGCGTGTCCGGGAAGCTGTAGTAGGGGCGGAACTGCTGGAACTGCCGAAACGCCGGGGAGACGATGTTCGGGTCCAGCAGGCGGATGTTCTCAACATTGAACTCATCGCCGGCCAGCGCCCCCTCCTCGGCCATCGGCTGCGCGTCGTAGAACTCCTGATTCATGTCGTCCAGGTCGTAGGCGTAGCGGGTCAGCTCCATGTTCCGCTCGATGAACTCGGTCTCCAGGGTCTGCTCTGACGGGTTGACCTGGTATTCCTGGACCAAGAAGGGGTAGACGCCGCCTCCGATGATCGCAGTGAGGATCAGCATGGCGGTGCCGATGATGGCCAGCCGCCAGCGCTTGGTGATCGCAGTGATGATGAAGATCACCGCGACCAGCCCGGCAGCCACTGCCAGGATGGTTTGGGCCGGGATGACGGCGTTGACGTCGGTGTACATGGCGCCAGCCCAATTGCCACTCTGGTCCTGCATCGTCGCATAGCGGTCCAGCCACCAGTTGACCCCCTGCAGGGCCAGGACGACGGCGGCAGTGACAGCCAGGTGCCAGCGGGCGGCCTTCTCGATGACGAACTTGCCGGACTGCTCGATGCGGATCGCGCCGAACAGGTAGTGGCACAGCAGGCCGGCGATTCCGGCCACCAGCACAGCAGAGATCAGAAAGCCGTTGATGAAGCCCAGGAAGGGCAGGGTGAAGACGTAGAACGCGTAGTCCAGGCCGAACTCAGGATCGGTCTGGCCGAAGGGCTCCTGGTTGAAGAACAGCAGGATGTTCTGCCAGTTGGCCTGCGCGGCGCTTCCGGCGAATACGCCCATGAGCACCGGAAGGCCGAACATCAGCAGCCTGCGCATGGAGGTCAGCATGGACTGGTAGCGGGCCACCGAGTCGTTGACGTTCTGGGCCGCCCCCGTGGGTCGGGTGCGGAAGGCCAGGAAGAGGCTGAGCCACACCAGCAGGCCCATGACCAGGAAGGCCGCTGCGAAGACGAGCACCCGCGAGAGCCGTTCGGTCCAGAACACCTCGGAGTAGCCCACTTGGTTGAACCACAGCACATCGGTGTAGAAGCCGGATGCGGCGACGAAGATGCCCACCAGCACGGCGATGATGATGATTGTGATGATCAGCGCCGATGGGCGGCGTGACCTGCCCTCCCCGGAACCGGATCCGCCCGACCTGTTGCCGCCGGACCCGCCTGACCGGGGGCTGTCGCTGTTACCCGATCCGGAGCCGAAAATGCCCCCGGAGAAGGGGTTCGAATTGCCGAATCCCTGAGAGAAGCTCACCCTTGTGTCCTAGTCTCTAGTGCTGTCACTGTGTGCGTGCGATTCTGCTGACCGTAATCAGCGTCCGCAGGGCTCTACCCCTGCGAGAAAGTCCTCATCGCCGTCTCTGACGGCTTCGACAACTGCGACGGCTTCGTCAACATCTTCGACGCCGTAGACATCGAGTCCCTGCGGAAGCCTACCCTCCAGCTCATCACAGTTGTCCCGCGGCGCCAAGAAATGCTCAGCGCCCTGCTCCTGAGCACCGACCAGCTTCAGCGGCGCCCCGCCGATGGGTCCGACGGTGCCGTCCGGGTCCACTGTTCCGGTGCCGGCCCAGTCCTGGCCCCCGGTCATCGACTCCTGCGTCATGGTGTCGATGAGCCCGAGGGAGAACATCAGTCCGGCCGAGGGCCCCCCGACGTCCTCCAGCTGAATCTCGGCCTCGACCGGGAACTCGAACTCATTGCCCAACAGAATGCCGACATAGTACTCACCGTCGGCCTCCTGATAAGTCGGAACCTCGACGTTGACCTGGCCCCCGTCACGGGCCACGGTCAATTCTATCGGTTCTCCGGAGGCTTCGTTGACTGCGGACCGCAGCCCTTCCAGTCCGGTGACCGACTCTCCGGCGGCCCGCAGGATGCGGTCGCCGGCAGTCAGCAGCTCATCAGTGCCGGCCTCGACCGCATCGGGGGTGAAGTCGGCGACGAACAGCTCCACCTCAAAGTCGATCTCAAGGTGGTCAAGCGCTGCCGCCAGGGAGAGCTGCTGGGAGGAGGCCATCGCCTCGGTGTTGCGCTGCCGGACCTCCTCCGCTGTGGTGCCGCTGGGGTATACCAGCTCATCCGGGGTCATATCGGTGTCCCCCGAAGCCCATCCGCGCACCGCCTGCGGCACCCGAACTGTTTGGGTGGGCGCACCGGTGACGTAGATCGTGGTCAGCGCCAGGGTGCCTTCGGCGTCGAAGGTCTCAGCACCGGTGACACTGGTGACCGGCTGATCCTCAATCTCTCCAGTGGTGTTGAAGGTCGGGCCGGGCGACTCCAGCATGTAGGGGCTGGGCATCGCCAGGGAGGCCGCAGCCAACAGCAGGGCACCGGTGCCCGAGGCGAGTTGGACCGTGCGCCGCAGCGGCAGGGTCAAGAGTCCTCTCCCCGGGGGTCCTCAGTGCTGCCGTAGCCGCCGTCGAGGAGCTTCTTCAGCTCGTCATCGATCTTGGCTGACTCTTCTTCGCGCTCGGCACGGCGGGTGAAGAAGCCCTCCGGGTCATCCAGATCCTGTTCGTCGGGCTGGACGTCGGGGTGGCTCCACACCTCATCGCGGCCCTCGATTCCGGAGGTTTCGCGCAGGTGGGCCCACAGCGCGGCCGCATCGCGCAGCCGACGCGGGCGCAGCTCCAGTCCCACCAGCGCGGCGAAGGCGTCCTCAGCGGGGCCGCCGGTGGCACGACGACGGTTCATCGTCTCGCGCAGCTTCTCCAACGAGGGCAGGTGGGCACCGGCCTGGGCGACGACGTCGTCGACCCATCCTTCCACCAGCGCCAGGGTGGTCTCGATCCGGCGCAGCGCGGCCTCCTGCATGGGGGTCCGGTCAGCCTGGAAGAGCCCGTCGCCGAAGAGGTCCTCGATCTCCTGCGGGTTGCTGGGGTCGATCTGGCTGGCGGCCTCCTCGATGCGCTCCATGTTGATGTGGATGCCAGCGGCGTACTGGGAGACGGCGTTGAACAGGTCATCCTCCAGCCAGGGCGCCCGGACGAAGAGCCGCATCCGGGCCGCCTCACGCAGCCCGAGGTAGAGCATGACCTCCTCGTCCTCGACCTGCAGGCCCTTGCCGAACTCAGTGATGTTCTGCGGCACCAGGGCCATGGTCTGCCCGGCCATGGGAAGCCCGATGTCTGAGCCGGAGTGCACCTCTGCGGCGAGTTCGCCGACGGCCTGGCCGATCTGGGCGCCGAAAGAGATTCCGCCCATGCGCTCCATCATCGACGCCACCTGGTCGCCGGCGCCGGCGGGCAACATGCCCTTGAGTTCCTCGGGGATGCCTGCGCCTTCGCCGTCCTCCAGCTGTTGGCGCACGACCTGGCCCATGGCCCGGCCGACTGACTCGGCGACCGGTTCGGTCAGCCGCTTCCACGATTCGAATGTGCGCTCCACCCACTGTTTGCGGCTGAACCCCTGGCCGATCTGACCCAGCGATTCGAACGTGGTCGCCTCGTTGAGCCACATCTGGGCCAGGCGCAGGGCGTCGTCGATGGTTTTGGACTCTGCGGGGGTCACGGCTGCGTCGTCGTTGTCGATGGAGCTCAGCGCGGCCTTCTTGGTGATGTCCCAGTTGACCACCTCGTCGGAGTCCTGATTCTGCATCGCGGAGAACATCGCCTGGACCTGCCCCATGATCTGCTGCATCATCTGCGGGTCAGCGCCGAGGCCACCGGGCAGCTGCGAGGGGTCGAATCCGGGCGGGAAACCGGGGAAGCCGCTCTGCTCGCCGCCTCCGGAGCCGGAGGACCCCGGGTTGCCGGTGAAGCCCATCGACGGCCCGGACTGGTCAGATTTTCCGGATTTGTCAGCGTCTCCGGACTTCTCGTCGTCGTTCTGGTCCTTCTGGCCGAAGGCCTCGCCGAAGAGCTTGCGCAGGAACTCCTCGTCGGGGCCCTGGTCTCCGGAACCTTGGCCGCCGGAACCCTGGTCGCGGTCTTCGCTGTTGCTCATGGCCTTACGCTCCCTGCCTCAGGTCTGCCTGCCGGTGGTGGTTGAAGTCGGTAGGACTGCAAGGGTAACGCTGCGGCCTGGGATTGTCCGCCTGTCAGCGCACGCGTTCGCCGCGGGATGACACGATTTTGATCAGCTGCCGGTGACCAGCGCCTCGCCGCTGGTGATGTGAGGACGCTGACGACGACGCCGCACCCCGGCCCGGCTGCGGTCTGCACGCAGATAGGTCAGGCACCGGCATTCCGGGTGCGGGCTCACACTGCGGTGGTCGATGCGTCCGGTGGCGGTGCGGCCGATCAGTGCCCCGGATTGGACTGCTGCGGCGCTGTCGCCGTCGATCAGCACCTGCACCTGGTGGGCGGCGATCCCTGCTGCGATGGTGCTGGTCGTCGCCGGCGCGATTGCCCTGCTGCCGCGCTCATCGCCAGCCTCGGGATCCTCGGCGAGCCCGTGCAGCACTAAGCACTGGGGGCAGAGTCCGCTGCCGGCGGCGAGCATCGGCCCGATGCAGAATCCGGATGCGGACAGCTCCACCGGCAGCACGGCAGTCTCGCCCTGATCTGCAGCCCGCAGCCTGGCCCAGGCCGGCTCGCCGTCAGCGACCACCAGGCGCAGGTCCAGGCCGATGAGCGCTGAGTCTTCGGGAGCTTCCAGGACTGCGCTGCGCGAGTCCGGGCGCTGAAGCATCCGGCAGGCGACGTCGGCGCGCGGCCGGCCGCGGTCTGCACGTCGGTAGGCAGGGTCGGAGGCGGTGATGGGGCGCTCATCACGCAGCAGCACTGTTCCGATGCCCAATTCGATGAGCTGCTCAGCGATGCGGATACCAGTGGTCCCCAGGCCTTCGACCAGCACCGTGGCGAGCCGGCGGCGGGCGGTTCGGACAGCGTCAGGATGGTCAGCGGCAGGATGGTCAGCGCGGCAAGTCATTGGACACCTTTTGATGTGGTTTGAACGTATTAAGTGCTGATCATTCTTCCTGAAAATCGGCGGCGCTGCTGCGGTTATGCACAGCCGCGGCGTCCGTGCCGCCGATTAGAGTGGAGTTGTGAGTGGGCAGATTGAAGATTCAGTGGTGGTCGACGATGAGGCCGTGATCGTCATCCGTTCGGCCAAACGCAGACGCACGGTCACCGGGGATCTGGTGGCGGGCCAACTGCGCCTGCGCGTGCCGATGCGTTTGGGCCGCGCCGACGTGGAGGCTCATGCCCGCGCCTTCCGGAAACGACTGGTGGGTCGCTCGGGGCACTCGGCAGCAAGCGACGAGCAGCTGCTGACGCGGGCCCAGGAGCTGGCTGTGCAGTACTTCGAGGGCTCGGTGCAGCCCCGTTCGGTCAGCTGGTCCTCGCGGCAGCTGAAGCGTTGGGGTTCCACCACCTCGACCACCGGCAGCATCAGGCTCTCCGCCCGGCTGCAGAATATGCCGGGTTGGGTGGTGGACTCGGTGCTGGTCCACGAACTGGCACACCTGATCGAACCAGACCACGGTGAGCGTTTCCAACAGCTGGTGGCACGGTATCGGCGCACTGCCGAGGCCGACGCGTTCCTCGCCGGGGTCAGCTGGGCCGAACAGCATCTGGTCGCCGGCGACTAAGCCTCACCCGGCCTCGACATAGCTGAAGATGGCGGCTTTGAGCCGTTCCCCGTGCTGCTGCAGCTTGCGCTCACCGATGCCTGGAATCTTCAGCAGCTCCTCATCGGTGGTGGGTTTGTGCTCGGCCAGCAGCTCCAGGGTGGCATCGCCGAGAATCATGAAGGCCTTCATCTGCAGCTCCTTGGCGTAGGAGAGCCTCCAGGAGCGCAGCTGCTCGAAGAGCTGCTCGTCGTAACGGACGGGGCAGTCCTGGCAGCGGCGGCGCTTGATCTGGGTTCCGACGGTGAGGACGTCTCCGCATCCGGCGCAGGTGATCGGCCGGCGTCGACGAGCCGCGGCGTTGGGACTGAGCGTGCCGCCGCCGGGGGCGATGCGGCGCGCCTGCGGTTCGAGTCCGAGCGTTCTGCGCAGCGGGATGAGGAACCGGGAGGGTCGGCGTCGTCCCCTGCCCCCGGCGTGGCGGGCGGAGGCGGAGCTCAGCGACAGGTGGGTGCGTGCCCTGGTGATGCCCACGTAGAGCAGCCGGCGCTCCTCGTCGATCTTCAGCTGGGAGTCGGCGAAGGAGATCGGCATCAGCCCTTCGTTGAGTCCGGCCAGGAAGACCGCGTCCCACTCCAGCCCCTTGGCGGAGTGCAGGGAGGCCAGCGTGACGCCTTCGACCGTGGGTGCGTGCTGGGACGCCGAGCGCTCATCCAGTTCTGCGATGAAGTCACGCAGCGTCATGCCGTGGCGCTCGGAGGCGAGCTGGTCGGCCAGGGCCACCAGTGCGGCCAGGGACTCCCAGCGTTCCCGCACCGCTCCGGCACTGGTGGGTGCCTGGGCCTTCCACCCGTGGGAGGAGAGCACGGCACGCACCTGGTGGCCCAGCTCCTCGGAGCCGTCATCGGCCGTCACAGAGGAGGTCCGCAGCGCGGCCAGCGCCTCCCTCACCTCGGGGCGGGAGAAGAAGCGTTCGGACCCGCGAAGCTGGTAGGAGACTCCGGCGGAGGCCAGGGCCTGTTCGAAGGTCTGGGACTGGCCGTTGGTGCGGTAGAGCACAGCGATCTCGCTCAGCGGTGTCCCTGCATCACGCAGCTGCACGATCTGCTCGGCGACCCAGGATGCTTCGGCGTCGTCGTCGGCGTGCTCGGTGAGCGTCGGCGTGGGCCCGGCCTCCCGCTGGGAGATCAGCTGCAGCGGCTCAGGCCACGGAGCCGCTGAGCTGCTGCGCCGGTCCGCGAGCAGCTGATTGGCCAAGGAGACCACCTGGGGTGTGGACCGGTAGTCGCGGACCAGCTTGACCATCTCGGCGTTGGGATAGCGGCGCCGGAACTTCAGCAGATAATCGGGGGTGGCGCCGGTGAACGAGTAGATGGTCTGAGCGGCGTCGCCGACGACGCAGAGATCGTCGCGGCCGCCCAGCCAGAGGTCCAGCAGCCGCTGCTGCAGCGGTGAGACGTCCTGATACTCATCCACCACGAAGTGCCGGTACTGCCGGCGGACCTGGGCTGCGACGCGCTCCTCGTTCTCCAGCATCCCGGCGGTGAACAGCAGCACGTCTTCGAAGTCCATCAGCTGCCGGTCGGCTTTGATGTCCTCGTACGCCTGGTACAGCTTCGCGAAGCTCTGGTGGTCGGCCCCGCCGGGCTCCGGACGGTCAGCGGCCTGGGCAAGGTACCCCTCGGGGGTCAGCGTGGAGACCTTGGACCACTCGATCTCGGAGGCGAAGTCACGCAGGCTGGCCCGGTCGGTGGTGATGCGCAGCCGTTTGGCCGCCTCGGCCAGCAGACGCACCTTGTAGTCGAGGATCTGCGGCAGCGGCCCTCCTACAGCCACCGGCCAGAAGTACTGCAGCTGGCGCAGCGCGGCCGCGTGGAAGGTGCGCGCCTGTACGCCCGGGGCTCCCAAACCAGTCAGCCGCGAGCGCATCTCGGCCGCCGCCCGGGCGGTGAACGTCACCGCCAGCACCCGATGGGGATCATAGGTTCCGGTGCGCACACCGTAGGCGATGCGGTGGGTGATCGCGCGCGTCTTTCCGGTTCCGGCACCTGCCAGGATGCACAGCGGCCCGGTCAGCGTGGCGGCGGCCACGCGCTGTTCTTCATCGAGTCCGGCCAGGACCCCCTCAGCGTCGGTCATGGCATCTACGGTATCCCCGCAGGCGGACTCTCCGCGCCGAGTTTCCACAGGTTCCCGCGTTGCACCCGTGAACTCGGCCCACGGGTGGCTAGGCTGACCTGCGTGCGATGGACTTCGATGGAACTGGCCGCCCTGGCCACGCGTGCCGTTCCAGGGCTCTCCCCGACCGGGGTGGCAGATGCCCCCGATGATGCGCGCGACTTTATGGCCGCCGTCGTCGTCGACACCTCCGGGAATCGATGGCGGGTCCGTGGCCCCCAGCACGCTCAGGCCGCGATGCGCCTGGAGACTGAGGTCCAGGTGCTGCGCGGATTCTCTACCGCGATCCGCGCGGAGCTCCCGTTCCGGGTGCCCTCGGTGGCCGGGGCCACCCGGGTGGACGATATGCGGGTCTTCGTCTACAACCACCTGCCCGGTGCCACCAGAGATCTGGAGCAGCTCACGGCCTCCGGGGCTGAGCTGACTGAGGACCTGGGCCGGACCATGGCCGCGATCCATGACCTCTCCGAAACGGTGGTCGACCATGCCGATCTGCCGCGGCACACCGCCGAACGGCTGCGGCAGCGGCGGCTGAACGAACTGGACTCCGCCGCCGCCACGGGTCAGGTGCCGCCCGCGCTGCTGCGGCGCTGGGAACACGCCATGGAGGACAAGGACCTCTGGAACTTCACGCCTGCTGTGGTGCACGGCGACCTGCACGAGGACAATCTGCTCGTCGAGGGTGAGCGCGTGGTGGCGGTCACCGGGTGGACCGATCTGCACATCGGCGATCCTGCCGATGACCTGGCCTGGCTGATCGCCTCACCGGAGCGGCAATTCTCTGACGCCGTCGTCGCCGCCTACCGGGCTCAGCGCAGCAGTGAGCCCGATGAGCATATTCTGCGCCGTGCCGCACTGGCTGCCGAGTTCGCGCTGGCGCAGTGGCTGGTGCGCGGCCGGGCCGGGGAGAACCAGCAGATGACCGATGAGGCCCTCGGGCTGCTGAAGCAGCTGGCCTCCGACATTGACACCTACGGCGGACGGCCGATCGCGCTGACCCCACCCGAGTCCGAGGCACCTCAAGCTCCTGCCGAGGTGCAGGATTCCAAGCCGGTGATGCGCCCAGGCGCTGCGGCGACGATCGCCGACACCGGTGAGGTGGAGGGCACCCGGCCCACAGTGGCCGATTCCGAACCGGCGGAGGATCCCGACGACGAACCGGCAGTCATCACAGACGCCGACACCCACGAGGGCCCCACCGGCAAGGTCACAGCACTGCACCCGCGACCCGCGCCGGATCACGGTCCTGCACCGGATCAGGGAGCTGCGGCAGATCAGAATGATCCTGCCACAGAAGAGATCCCCGCCTATGTGGAGGACCACTTCAGCGAAGACTCCCCCACCGACTCTTTCGCCCCGGTGTCCGAGCCGCACCCCACCTCGGGGTCGCTGCCGATTCAGCCGGATTCCACGTCGGAGAACCGCGCGAAGCAGAGGAACTTCTTCCCCGCTTCCGCGGCCTCGGCCGCCTCGGGCCGATCGGCCCAGTCAGCCCAGTCTGCCTCGGGCTCATCAGCGGCCTCTGCTGACTCAGCAGCCGAGGCCGAACCCTCCGCCCCCTCCCCCAATTCCGCCTCCCCCAGTTCTCCGGCAGAGAGCTCCCCGGGTGAGAGCACTCAGGGTGACTCGGACGCCGCCACGGACGGGGCCGGCTCGGTGACTCGTGACACCGTCTACTCTCGGCACCCGGGGCTGCGCCCACCGAGCTGATCGGCGATCTTTGACGATCCGCTCGGTGGGCAGCCTCACCGCGTGCCGTGGTGTGCTCCACTGAAGTCCCACCCCCTCAGGAGCGCCGGGAATGGCACGTGTTCAGAAAGGGTTGGATGCTAGGTGACTGATCAGAGCTCATCTCAGCGGCCCGAGGATGCTGATCCTCAGCAGGCCTCGGCCCCAGCGGCCTCAGGTGCCGCCGCACCGCTCGTGCGACCAGAGCAACCGCCGATGAGCCGCACTCAGATCGCTCTGGCGATTCTGGCCCTGTCGATCGGCGGCTTCGCGGTCGGGGTCACGGAGTTCGCCGTGATGGGTCTGCAGCGGGAGATCGTCTTGGACCTGGGCGTCTCCTACGCCGAGGGCGGGCTATTGGTGACCTTCTACGCGCTGGGCGTGGTGATCGGCGCCCCGGTGCTGGCGCTGCTGGGCGCCAAACGAGAGCGCAAACGGTATGCGCTGTTCCTGCTTGCGCTGTTCGCCGGCGCCCACGTGCTGAGTCTTCTGGCCCCCAACTTCGAGACGATCCTGGCCGCCCGGTTCCTCTCCGGCCTGCCGCACGGGGCGTTCTTCGCCACCGCCGCACTGATGGCCGCGCAGATGGTGGGGCTGGCCAAGCGTGCCCGCGCCATCGCGGTGGTGCTGGGCGGGTTGGCGATCGCCAACGTGAGCGGCGTCCCGGCAGTGACCTGGGTGGGCCAGCAGTTCGGCTGGCGGTGGATGTTCGCCGTGGTCACCCTCCTGGCGCTGATCACCATCGCTGCCATCACCGTCTATGCTCCCCACCAGAAGCCGCCGGAGGGCGCTTCGATCCGCAGAGAGCTGAAAGGGCTGGCGAATCAGCGGCTCTGGGTGGGGATCGGCCTGGCCGTGGTCGGGTTCTCCGGGATGTTCGCGATCTACACCTACCTGTCCCACATCTCGGTGGAGGTGGCTGGCCTCTCAGACTCTGCACTGCCGTGGGTGGTGTTCGTCTTCGGCTCCGGGATGGTGGTCGGCAATTTCGTCGGCGGCTGGGGGTCGGATAAGTCGGTCCTGGGCACCGTGCTGACCGCGATGACCCTGGTGGCGGTATTCATGGCGCTCTTTGGGCTGTTGGCCCACATTCCGTGGCTGATGGTGCTGCTGCTGTTCCTCATCGGCACCTCCGCCAGCGCGCTGAGCCCGTCGATGCAGACACATCTGATCGACACCGCACCGAACGCACCACAGCTGGCGGCAAGCTTTCACCATTCGGCGTTCAACGCTGCCAACGCCATGGGCGCGCTGATGGGCGGGATCGTGATCGACGCCGGGCTGGGGCTGCGCGCCCCGGCCTACTCCGGTGCTGTGGCAGCGGGGCTGGGGGTGCTGATCGCCCTCTACGCGATCGTCTTGACCAAGCGGGCCGGGCAGAAGGTCTGACACCGATGCACGGGCTGCGGTGCAGCCGGGCGATCACCGGCTGAACTGTTGCTGGGCCTGATCAAGGAGCTGTTCCAGACGCTGTGCCGTGGGCAGCTCCTGGTGTGGGATGGTCTTGGTCTCACCGGACTCCCCCTGGTCAACGTAGTGGAATGATGCGGTGATCTTCTCCAGCGGGATGCCGTACATGCGGTGGAACGCGAGCCGGTAGACGGCCAATTGGATCTTGCGGGCCTCCCACACCTTCTGCTCGCGGGGTGGGGATCCGGTCTTCCAGTCCACCAGGTGCCAGTCTGCCTGCAGCATGCGCTGATTGCGCTCGGCGATGGGCTGACGATCGTATCTGTCCTTATCGTCCAGGGTCAGGTACCGCTGCTGGGTGGGGTCGTAGCCGTAGATCGCATCAATCTGTCCGCGGATCACGGTTCCGCCCACCGGTGTGGCAAAGTTCATCTCCAGGGCGAAGGCGCTGCGGTGGGCCCATGGGCTGCGCAGGAATTTCGCCCGCGTGGAGGCCTCGGCGAAGACAGTGCCCGTACTGTCCTCGCCCGGATCCTCAGATTCGAACGCCGGCTGCTGTATGTTTCCCAGGCGCTCTTCGATCCACGAGTGCGTCTGGGTTCCCCGGCGGAATGCGGCACGCGGCTCCTGCGGAATCGGACGGCGCAGTCTGGCCAGCGCGGCGCTGCGATCCTCCTCCAGGGCCACCAAGTTGGAGGCGCTGAGGTGCTCGGGGAACGGGATGATGTCATCCTCGCGGCCCTCGGCCAGTTGGGCGAGAATCAGCTCCGCCTCTTCTGTCCACTGTGCAGCCTCTTCGAGCACCGGTTCTGCCGCCGGGGGCTCTGACTCAAGTGCTTCGATGACCCACGCGGCTGCGGCATCGACCGCTTCCCGTCGGCTGGCTCCGCTCAGCCGCAGCGTCTGCCGCTCCGGGACCTCGTAGTCGGCGGCGGTGCCCTCGCCGTCGAACACCCGCGTGGCGGTGCGGCCCTGCAGCGGGTCGTAGGGCCACGCTGCCTCCGTGGCATAGAGCGACGCAGGATTCTGGGTCCGGGTGAATCCTTCTTCGGCGGCGTCGATGGCCTCGGACTCTCCAATCGCGGCAGCGACCTCGGTGAGGAACTGGGAGGGCCGCATCTTCTGGTTGCGCCGCTTGCCGCTGTGGTCAGTGCCTTTGCCCGCCCCGGAGAACAGGCTCCCGGAGACGATCAGCTCGTCGGCGGCCCGGGTCGCGGCCACATAGGCCAGGCGCCGGTCCTCCTCGGCCCGGAATTCAGGCAGCTGGGTCAGGTACGGGTCGGGCATCCAATCGTCCTGGGCTTTGGCCGGTTTGCCGTTGAGCAGCCAGCTCCACACCTGCCAGCTGTGGGTGAGGTTGTCCTGGAGCCATTCGTCTCCGGAGGCGAAGTCGCCCCAGCGGGGCAGATTCTCAGCATCGGCGCGCAGCGGCCAGGGAAGCCAGCCGCCGCCTGAGGTCCAGGGGTCTTTGGCCGTCTCATCGGGGAAGTCTGGGGCCCGCCACCCGATAGTGGCCACAATGTCCCATTCCAGGCCTTTGGCGGCGTGCATGGTCATCAGTTGGACGGCTTCGGGGTTGCTTTCCACCTCAGCGGGCTCCAAACCCTTCTCCTGGTCCTCGGCGGTCTCCACCCAGTCCAGGAAGTCCTGCAGCGAACCCTGCGGGCTGGTGAGCTCGAAGGTCTCCGACTCTTCGATGAACGCACTGAGCTGGTGGGAGCCCGTTGATTGTCCGCCGTGCTTGGCCTGGACCTCGGCGGTGAGCCCGATCTGGTCAATGACGCGCTCCACCAGGGCGGTGATGCCCTGTGTGCTCCACTGCCGCAGCGTGGAGAAGTTCTCCCACAGCTCACTCATGCGCTGCAGCGCCTCCTCTGAGATGCCCTGCTCAGTCGGGCCCTGCTCAGTCGGGCCCTGCTCAGCCGGGCCAGCTTGGCTGGGCCAGCCCGCAGCGCGGCGGCCGCGGATCAGGTCGGCCAGAGCATCCAACAGGGTCCGCTGCTCCTCGGTTTCGTCGCCGGTGCTGAAGCGGCGGCTCAGCCGTGCGGCGTGCTGACCCAGCGCGTAGAGGTCCCGCGGGCCGATGCGGTATTTGTCTCCGGCCAGAATTCGGATCAGCACCTCGGAGCGGGTGGGATCTGCCAGGACTGTGAGATAGCAGAGCACCTCACGGACTTCGGGGGTGCTCAGCAGTCCGGAGAGCCCGGTGCGTTCGTAGTGGAGGGCGTCCTCCCCTGGGACTGACTGTCGGTCGAAGGCTTCGGCGACGACGTCGAGCTGCCGGTGTGTGCGTGCCAGCACCGCAACTGTGGGTCGCTTGGGAGGCTTGCCTGAAGCCTCAGCCGTGCGCTGTCTGCGCTGCCATACCCGGGCATAGGCATCCTTAAGGTTCGCCACGACGGCATCAGCCTCCTCAGCGCTGGTTTCGAACCAGCCCACACTGACCCGCCCCGGGTCGTCGGCATCCCGGTGCGGGTTCGGCGTCAGACGTTTCTGCGCCTGGGGCCCGGAGAGCTTGGAGACCTCATCGGCGGTGGCGGTGTGCCACGGCTTCTGCAGGGTTTCGCTCTGCCCGAAGTAGCTCAGCAGGGTATTTGCCACCGTGAGGATCTCTGGGCCGTTGCGCCACGCGGTGGTCAGGTACTTCACCTCAGGTTTGACCCCGGCGGCGGTGGGGAACCGGTCTCGGAAGGCGAAGAGCTGGCCGGCGGAGGCCCCGCGGAACCCGTAGATCGACTGGTTCGGGTCTCCCACGGCGGTGACCGAGTGTCCATCGCCGAACAGGCAGTAGAACAGTTTGGACTGCACAAAGGAGGTGTCCTGGAATTCGTCCAGCAGCACGACCCGGTACTGCGAACGCTGCTCCAGGCGTGCCCGCTCCAACTGTTCGGCAACGGTGACTGCCCCGGTGAGCTGATCGGCGTAGGACAGCAGACCCTCCTGCCGCCGTCGCTCATCGAAGTGGGCAGCCAGTATGCCGATCTGCTGGCGGTACCGGAAGTTCTGCACCAGGGTCTTCAGCGCGGCGGGGCTGGCGGGCGGCTCGCCGTGTGTATGGATGCGCGTGGTCAGCAGGTGGTCCAGCCATTGGGCGACGGCGTAGGGGTCTTGGCCGTGCTCGGCGCACTGATCCGACATCTTCATCAGGTCAGCGGTCACCGTGCTGGGTGCACGGTCGGCCTCCAGCAGCACGTTGATGTCCACGGCGGGACCCTCTGATGAGTCGTAGCCGGGCCCACCGAGCCGGTCCACGATGCTTCGGGCCAGCTGCCAGAGGCGGGCCTCGCCGCCGAGGTCGGCGTGGGGCTCGACCCCGACCAGGGTTCCGTACTGCTTCAGCAGGCTGTTGGCATATGAGTTGTAGGTGGAGACTGCCGGTGCCAGCAGGTCGCGCAGCGCGACGTCGTCGCGCTGGTGGGAGCCGGCCCCCTGTTCGCCGGTGATCAGCTGCTGGGCAGGAACCAGCCCGGAGGCGGCGAGCTTGCCCAGCTGTTCGGAGACTTTTCGCTTCAGCCCGGAGGCCGCCTTATTGGTGAAGGTCACTCCGAGGATCTGATCCGGTCTGACGTGCAGATTGGCGCAGAGCCACACCACCCGGTCGGCCATCGTGGTGGTCTTGCCGGACCCCGCCCCGGCGACCACCAGCAGTGGCGCATGCGGGTCTGCTTCGATCACCTGTGCCTGTTCTTTGGTGGGGACGTCACCGCCCAGTGCTGTGGCCAGGCAGACGGCGCAGAGGCAGCCTGGCTGTTCGCCGTTGGGGCAGACGGCGATCACATCGCCCGCCGCCGGTGTCGCAGTTTCGCTGCTCATGGTTCGCTGACCTGCTTTCCTGTGCTGCACAGCGGGCACAGCAGTCCGGCATAGCAGCTGGTGCTCGTCGGTTCGTGGTGTGCCCAGAATTCAGAGCCGGACATCACTCGGGCGGCTTGGGTGATCTGTTCGGGGGCCCGCTGAGCGGCCTCGGCTCCGGCTTCCTGTATTTTCAGCTTCTGGTTCGTGGTGCCCAGTTGGACCAGGGCGGCACCGGCCACCGGCTGCTGAAGGTCGGGGTCGAGTCCGACGCGGACCCGGTGGTCGCCGACGGGGATGGTCAGGGACTCCGCCTCAGGGTCGACGTCGATCCCGGAGATGGCGAAGACGGTGAGCAGGTTCTGTTTGGTCTCCAGCTCCCGGGGCTGCAGATCCGCTTCATCGCTGGTCAGCAGCAGCCGCATCAGGGAGGTGACGGCACCTTGGACGGCGGCCCACTGGTAGATGTCTATCTGTGGGTACCACTGAGTGACTTCGTCGTCTTTGGGGACGCCCTTTCCGGTCTTGAAGTCGACGACGTAGAACCCACCGTCCGTGTCAGTCTCAGGGTCGGGCGGCGCCCATTCCACACGATCAGCTTTTCCGGAGATCTCAATGGTGCGTGTGGACCCCTCGGGTCCGGGGACCTCGAGGCGGTGGTGCAGGAACAGCTCGGTTCCGATCAGCACCCGGCCTGTGCCCTTGGCTTCGGCGTAGTAGAGGCCTAAGAAGCGAATGATCTTCTGCGCGCGGGCCTTGTCCCGGGCGTTGGCCCATGAGGCCCCGGTGCGGAAGGCGTCCCACTCCTGATCGAGCACCGCGTTGAGGGTGTCGAGGTCAGCGTCGGGATGGCGTTCCGCGATGTCGTGAATGAAGGTGCCCAGTGACTGCTGCGGCGAGGATGGTGCTGTGCCGCCGGCGGCATCGGTGAACCAGCCCAATGGGTTGCTGACAGCGGCATCGACTTTCGACGGTGAGAGTCTCAGAGTCTGCTCCGCATCGATGATGGGTTCCTCCGCAGCGGTCATGGGGCGATACCCCCACCAGGAGTCGGGGTGGGCTCCGTGAACCCCGGCCTGATGAAGACGCGCCAGCAGGGACGCGGCGACCCTGTGGTCGCCCGCTGCGAGACGGCTGGGCTGAGCACGGTTGGCTTCAGCGGACCCGCGTTCCAGTACCCCGCCTTCCAGTACCCCGCGCAGCTCCGCCGCCAGCGCCCGGCCTTCGATGGGTCGGGGCACTCGGGTCAGCACTGGCCGGGGGTGCTTCACCCCGTGCCCGTCGGTGGTTTCGGCAGGACTGGCCACCTCGAACAGTGAGCTTGGTGCCGACTCGTCGGCGTCGACGGCGATGAGGGTCACCTGCCGGCGGGCCCGGGAGACGGCGGCGGCAAAGAGCCGGTACTCGTCCTGAAGCGTCTGGGCGCGTTTGCCGCGCAGATCCGTGGTGACGGCCTCTGGGCCGACTTCATGCAGCGCGACCAGGTCGGAGGAGCCCAACAGTTCGCCGCGGGGCTGCAGATTGGGCCATGCCCCCTCCTGCAGCCCGCTGATGATCACCGTGTCGAACTCTCTGCCGGCGGCGGTGGATGGTGTGAGGACTTCGACCGACTCGTACTGCTGCCCGGTCTCCGCGATGGAGTCCATGGGCAGATCCAGGCTGCCGATGTAGTCGATGAAGTCCGCCACGGTGGCACCACTGTGCTGCCCGACGAAGCGTTCTGCTGTCTGGAACAGGGTGATCACGGCGTCCAAGTTGCGGTTTGCTTGGCGGGCAGCGAGATCCTTTCCTCCGGCCTGGTGCTGCCAGCGCTCTGCCACACCGGCAGCCGCCCACACCCGCCAGAGTGCCTGCTCCGGTTCGGCGGCGAGGCTCTCGCGACGGATCGCGGTGCGTGCTGCCTGGGCCATCTGGCGAATGCGGTCCAAGGGTCTGAACACCCATCCGAACTTCTCATCCTGCGCGGATTCGACCGCCTGCAGCTGCTCAGCCAGGCCCTCCGTGGTGATGGCGTGAAGCAGCAGCAGCTCGGCCCGGCTGAGCTCGGCGAAATCGTCGGGCTGCGCCAGTTCCGGAGCCTGGTCTGCGAGACCGCAGTCCAGGGTCAGCAGCTCCTGGTGCAGTCGGCGCAGCTGGACGGCGTCGACTCCCCCATAGGCGCTGCTCAGCAGGGCGAGGACGTCCTGGTAGTTCAGCCCCATAGTGTCGTGGGGCAGGCTGGGGTCCTGGGGCAGGCTGGCGGCCTCCAGCAGTCGCAGCAGAGGTTTGATCGCCGGCTCATCGTGCAGGACGGTGTCGCTGATCGAACGTGCGACGGCGACCCCGTGGGCGTCCAGCACCCGGGCCAGGCTCTTCATCTCGGCTCCGCTGCGCACCAGCACTGCGATCCGGTTCCACGGCACACCGTTTTTGTGGTGAGCCTCCAGCACCTGCTGCAGAACCAGCTGCTCACTCAGGTGCGGCAGCGCGACGGCGTAGGTGCTCACTGCCGCCCCCTGCGGACCCGGCTCGAAGCCGACCTGCTGGGCGGCGTCGTCGTGGTGCTGCGCAAAGAGCAGACTGACCCTGCGCAGCACTGAGGAGACCACCCCGATGCGCTCACTGACGCTTCGGTAGAGGCCGGCGACCTCGCCGCTGATCCGGTGGCTGGTGCTCAGGTGCACAACGGTGGGAGCAGACTGCGAACGGCTGTCGGCAGACGCCATGCTCCCCACCGCCTCGGAGCTTTCGGCAGATCTGATGCGCGCTGCCCATTTGGCCAGCTTGTCCGGACGCGCCCCGCGGAACCCCTGGACGGCGGTGTCGGGACTGGCGAAGGCGATGAGGTGGTGGTCCACGCCGATCAGGCGCAGCAGCCGGTAGACGCTGGGGCCGGCGTCCTGGATGTCATCGACGATGATCCGGTTGAGCCGCTGACGTTCGTGCTCCCAGAAGTACAGCGGCTCCACGCCTTCTCTGGCGGCGGGTATCGGCTGCTCCAGCAGCCGGCAGGCGCGTGTCATCAGCGTGGCGGCGTCGTAGGCGCCGGGATAGTCGTGCTCCAGGGCATGGTCATAGTCCTCGGCCACATCAGCCAGCGCCGCCCACACGGGGCGTCCGACGTCGGCTGCCGCGTACTGCCGCAGCTGATCCGGACCGATGCTGTACTCGCGGCACCGGTCCAGGAAGTCGCGCAGCTGACGGCGCAGCCCGGTCTCGGCCTCGAAGGCGGCCTGCAGCTCATGCCACGGCGAGGCCGGATCCTCTGCGTGGGCCTGGCGACGCTTGACGATCTCACCGATGATGCGGTCCTGCTCCGCGCCGGAGAGCAGCCTGGGCGCCTCATCGGCTCCCGGGATCCGCAGCCTGCGGGCCTCGCCGAGGAGCCAGAAGGCGTAGGAGGCGAAAGACTTCGAGGGCTGTTCGGTGACCGAGAGCGTGTGGCCCTCAGCGCCGGCGGCTGCGATCTGGTGCTCCAGGGCGTCGCGCAGCCGCGCCGCTGACAGTCGGCTGGGTGAGAGCAGCAGCAGGCGGGCGGAGTCGTAGCCGTCCTGAAGGTTGCGCAGCCCAAGTTCGACCGCGAGCGCGGACTTTCCGGTGCCCGGGGCGCCGTAGACCAGCAGCGGGTCCGGCCTGCGCTGTTCGACGATGTCGAACACGGCCTGCTGAGATGTGTCCCAATCGGTCATGGTCCCTACACTAAGGGGCGGCTGCGACAACTGCAGTGTCACTACCGTGGAGGCATCGCGTTCCTTCACACAGTGGCGGCCGGTTGCGTAGCGTGGACCATACACCGTCGGCAGACTGTCGGCTCCCATACGAAACGAAGAGGTACCCCATGTCCCAGGAAGCATCCGCCGCACAGCCGGACCTGAAAGAGAAGTTGGTCACTGCTGCCGATGGCGAAACCACTACTGAGGAGCTGGTCGAGGTGGTCAACGCCTTCCTGAACTCCGAGGTCTACCTGCCATCGGTGGAGAAGCCGGGCGAAGACGGCTCGATCAGCCCGCTGATGCTGCAGGACACCGAGGAGAACGCGGTGATGCCGGTGTTCACCTCGCCCGACGGAGTGCCGGATGAGTACACCGAGAACGCCCCTCATGTGGCCGTCGTCTCCGGAGTAGCCGTGCTGCAGTCGGTGACCAACGCCGGCCTGGTCATCGATCCCGGCGCTGAGCACCAGTTCCCGATCTCCATGGAACAGATGAAGCTGATCCGCGAGCAGATCGCCGCCCAGATGCCCGAAGAGGGCTGAGACGCCCCTCGGCCCGGGACTGTGTCGCAGCGGCAGGGTAAGTTCTTACCTATGAGCGAACCGCTGTTTGATTTTGACCCCTCGGGTCAGTCGTGGCACACCCGGCGCCGGGTCGGCTTTGATCTGGAGACCACCTCCCGGTATCCGCAGGAGGCGCGGATCGTCTCTGCGGCTCTGGTTACCTTCGACCCCGACGACGCCCCAGGCCCCAACGGCTCCGCACCCCGGGTGCGTGAGTGGTTGGTGGACCCTGGGGTGGAGATCCCGGAGGAGACCACCGAGATCCATGGGATCTCCACTGAGTATGCGCGGGCCCAGGGGCAGCCGGCGAACGAAGCGATCGGGCAGATTGTGGTGCAACTGACTAAGGAGTTGGACTCCGGGGCAGCTGTGGTGGTGATGAATGCCCCCTACGATCTGGCCGTTCTGCAGCATGAGGCGCAGCGCTACGGCTATGGGTTCCCTGATCCGCAGCCCATTATTGACCCGCTGGTGCTGGACAAGCTGGTGGATAAGTACCGGCGCGGCAAACGCCGGCTCGCTGACCTCTGCCAGACCTACGGGGTGGTGCTCAGCGACGCCCACTCTGCGGCACCGGATGCGCTGGCCGCTGTGGAGGTTGCCGACTGTCTGGCCGAGAAGTACCCGCAGCTGCAGATGCCCGCCGACCAGCTCCACACCCTGCAGGTGGGGTGGAAGGCCGAGCAGGCTGCCGACTTCCAGGCCTTTCTGCGCCGCACCAAACCCGATGCGGTGATCGACGGATCCTGGCCGATGTGAAGGACAGTGATCCCATGACTGAGAGACCGCCCGACGACGACGCCCGCAGCGGCGACAGCGGACACAGCGGCAACGGCGAGGGCAGTGACGAGAGCAGCGACGACGCACTCGACCGTCCTGGGTCTGATCCGCACCAGCGCGGGAGCCCCGACCAGCGGTGGAGCCGGGACTACGGCGCAGATGTTCCGCGCACGGCCGGTGGTGCGCTGCCGCTGCGCATCATCATCATCGTCATTCTGATCTTCGCCGCCGGTTTCTACCTGTTCCGCCGCTGGCGCCAGCAGTATGTGACTTACGGAGTCGACTCCTCCGGCGAGGTCTCGGCGGTGCTGGCCGCCTTCGGGCTCAGCTGATTCAAACCGCCGCTGAGTCGGACTATTCGGCCTCGGCGGCTGCCTTCGCTGCGGCCGGCAGGGCGGCGATGATCTGTTCCACGGCGGCGTCGTCGTGGGCTGCGGAGAGGAACCAGGCCTCAAACACGCTGGGCGGCAGGTACACACCGGCCTCCAGCATGGCGTGGAAGAAGGGCCCGTAGCGGAAGGACTGCTGGGCTTGGGCCTGCGAATAGTTGGCCACCCCCTCGGCTGAGGTGCCGAAGGCCACCGAGAACAGCGAACCGACCTTCTGGATGGAGTGGTCCACACCGGCGTCGGTCAGCGCCGCGGTGAGCGCGTTGGCCACCACCTGAGCGGTCTTATCGATGTGTGCGTAGACGTCCGCGGAGGCGTTCTGCAGCGTGGCCACCCCGGCGGCCATCGCCACCGGGTTCCCCGACAGGGTCCCGGCGTGGTATACCGGGCCGGTCGGCGACAGGTGCGCCATGACCTCTTCGCGGCCGGCCACAGCGGCGGTGGGCAGGCCTCCGCCGATGACCTTGCCGAAGGTGAACAGGTCCGGGGTCCAGCCCTCCTCGCGTCCGGAGGCCCCCCAATAGCCGGCCTCGGTGATGCGGAAGCCGGTCATCACCTCATCGAAGATCATCAGCGCCCCATGACGCTGGGTCAGCTCACGAATGAAGGCGTTGAACCCGGGATCGGGCGGGACCACTCCCATGTTCGCCGGGGTGGCTTCGGTGATGACGGCGGCGATGCTGGCCCCGTGCTCGGCGAAGACTGCCTCCAGTGCGGCACGGTCGTTGTACTCGATGACCACGGTCTCGCTGGCCTGGGCGTCGGTGACACCAGCCGAACCGGGAAGCCCGAGGGTGGCGACTCCGGAGCCGGCCGCGGCCAGCAGCCCGTCGGAGTGGCCGTGGTAGCAGCCGGCGAACTTGACCACGATGTTCTTCCCCGTGGCACCGCGTGCCAGGCGCACAGCGGTCATCGTCGCCTCCGTGCCGGTGGAGACCATGCGGATCATCTGAGCGCCGGGCACGCGTTCGCGCACCAGCTCAGCCAGCTGAGTCTCCGAGGGGTGGGAGGTGCCGAAGCCCAGGCCGGCGTCGACGGCGCGGTGGACCGCCTCGATCACCGTCGGGTGGCTGTGTCCCAGCAGGGCCGGGCCCCAGGAGCCCACCAGATCCACGTACTGCTTGCCCTCAGCGTCGGTAAGATAGGGGCCCTCCCCGGAGACCATGGAGACGGGCGTACCCCCGACTGAGCCGAAGGCGCGCACCGGCGAGTTCACTCCCCCGGGCATCAGCCGGCGGGCAGAGTCGAAGAGTTGTTGGTTGTTGGTCAATGGTGTCCTTTCAGGAGACCGGCGGGAAGCCGGCGTCGTCGTCGGGCTGGGGTGTGCGGGGGTGGTCGGGCTGTTCGGTGGAGAGGTGGGGCTCGGCAGTGGTGCTGCGCCGCAGCGGGCTCTGGTCCTCGCGGATCCAGCGGGCCGCCTCGGCGGCATAGTAGGTGAGCACGCTGGTGGCCCCGGCACGTCGGATGGCGGTCAGGGACTCCAGCACCACGGCTCTGCGGTCGATCCAGCCGTTGGCCGCGGCCGCCTCGATCATCGCGTACTCTCCGGAGACCTGGTAGGCCGACACCGGCACGTCGGCGACCTCGGCGACGTCGGAGAGGATGTCCAAATAGGAGCCGGCCGGCTTGACCATGACCATATCGGCGCCCTCAGCCAGGTCCAGCTCAGTCTCCTTGATCGCCTCCGTGCGATTGGCCGCGTCCATCTGGTACTGGCGGCGGTCGCCGGTGAGCTGGGAGTCCACCGCTTCGCGGAAGGGACCGTAGTAGGCGGAGGCATACTTCGCCGAGTAGGCCAGGATGGCCACGTTCTGGTGCCCGGCGTCGTCGAGGGCGGCACGGATGACCTCGACCTGGCCGTCCATCATGCCGGAGGGGGCGACGACGTCGGCTCCCGCCGCGGCCTGCACCGCTGCCATGCGGGCGTAGAGCCCGAGGGTGCGGTCATTGTCCACCGCACCCTGATCATCGAGCACCCCGCAGTGTCCGTGGTCGGTGAACTCGTCCAGGCAGAGGTCGCTCATCACCGGCAGCGCATCGCCGACCCGTTCCTTCACCGCGGCGATGCTGCGGTTGAGGATGCCCTCCGGGTCCAGTCCGGCCGAGCCGTGGGCGTCGCGGACGGAGGGAATGCCGAAGAGCATGATGCCGCCCAGGCCCAGCAGTGCGGCGTCGTCTGCGGCCTGCAGCAGGCTCTTCTCGGTGTGCTGAAACACTCCGGGCATCGAACTGATGGGCTCGGGCTGCGTGAGGCCCTCCCGGACGAACACCGGCAGAATCAGATCCGCCGGGTGCAGCCTGATCTCAGCCACCAAGCGGCGCACGGCCGGGGTGCGGCGCAGCCGCCGGGGTCGCTGTGCGGGAAAGGTGGCCATAGTAGTTTCCTCCACGTGGGCTGCGGGCAGTCAGCTTCAGTCTAGTGATTCGGGCCAGCGACCGGGGCCCTGTTCATTCACAGCACTGTCGTGTTCATGACACTGAGGAGACCTGCTGCGGTGGGTTCGGGCAGCACTGCGGCCACGGGCAGCTCCACCCGTGTCAGGGTCTCGGCGGTGGGGCCGCCGATCGCCAGCAGCACCGGCTGCGGTGCGGGGACTTGTCTGTCCGGAGCCTGACGTCGGGCGTAGGCTTCGGCTGCCGTGGAGCTGGTCACCAGGACGACGTCGTCGTGGCCCAGCTCGGTGGGTTCCAGCAGGTCAGCGTCATCGGTGTGCTGATTATCGGTGTCCTGCAGCAGTGCGAGGCGCGGGGATTCCGGTGCGCTCCCATCGCGTGCTGGGTCATCTCGTGCCACGCTGCGGTAGGCCACCACGTGCCTCAGCTGCCAGCCGCGTACTCGCAGACCCTCGGCCAGATCAGGGCGGGCGTGAGCCGACTGGGGCAGCAGCATCTGCGCGCCCTCAGCGGGGCGGGTCTGGTCAGCCGGGAGGGTCAGTTCAGCAACGATCCCGGCGGCGGAGTGATCGTAGGGCATCCAGTGCGGTCGGAGCCCGGTGTGCTCGTGCAGCACACGGGCGGTGCCGGGGCCCACCACCGCCACCGATGTCTCAGCCGGCAGCAGCCCGTCCCAGCCGCAGGCTCGCAGTGCCCGCACCGTGTTGGGGCTGGTGAGCAGCAGCCAGTCGAACGCGCCGCGCTGCAGGTCGTCGAGCGCGCGGGTGAGGTCGCCGAGATCCTCGGGCAGCTGCTGCTGAGTCAGCGGCATGAAGCGGACGTCGTATCCGGCCCGGCGGGCGGCGGCTTCCATGTCGCCGGCCTGGCCGGGGTGCCGGGTCAGCACTAGGCGCACGGGGGCTTCTGCCTCATGGTGGGCTCAGCTGTCTACGACGTGCTTGAGCAGCCCAAAGTCCTCATCCAGCAGGGTCTGGGCGACCTGACGGCCCAGGTGCTCGGCGCGCTCCAGGCCGACATCACGGTCAGCGCCCATTTCCAGGTGGACTTCGGAGCCGGCCTGCTGGACCTCTGTGCCATCCGGCGCGCAGACCACGGTGTCCATTCGCAGCCGCAGTCCGCCGTCGGCCTCGCTCTCGCAGCGTGCCAGAGCGCCGATGGGCGCGGAGCACCCAGCATTCAGCCGGGCCAGCAGGGCGCGTTCGGCGGTGGTCTCCAGCCGGGACTCCATGTGGTCCAGCTGGGCGAGTCCCACGCCCAGCGGCTGGGTCGGTGCGGCCTCGTCGTGGCGGACTTCCACTGCCAACGCTCCCTGGCCGGGGGCGGGAAGCATGACCTCGGGGCTGAGCAGCTCGCTGATGTGCTCGTGCAGCTCGAGGCGGGCCAGCCCAGCTCCTGCCAGCACCACGGCGTCGAGGTCACCGCGGGCGGCGTCGGGGGCCTGGCTGGAGGTTTCGGCGGCGTCTTCGCGTCCGCGGACCCGGGCGAGTCGGGTGCCGACGTTGCCGCGGATGTCGACGATCTGCAAGTCGGGGCGGGCGGCGAGCAGCTGGGCGGCCCGCCGCGGGGAGCCGGTGCCGACCTGTGCGCCCTCGGGCAGCTGATCCAGTCTCAGGTCATCAGCTGCGCAGAGCGCGTCGCGCTCCTCGGCGCGCTGCGGGACGGCGGCAATCTTCAGGTCCTCGACGTCCTTGGCCGGCAGGTCCTTCAGCGAATGCACCGCGACGTCGCACTCATCATCCAGCAGCGCCTGGCGCAACGCGGCGGCGAAGACTCCGGTGCCGCCCATCTGGCTCAGCGGACCGGTGAGCACATCGCCTTCGGATTTGACGGTGACCAGCTCATACTCCAGGCTGGTCAGCTCCGCCAGGGCCTCGGCTGTGGCTGTGCTCTGGGTGCGTGCCAAGCGACTGCCGCGCGTTCCTACCCGAAATGTGTCCATGGCTCCAGGCTACCGGCCAGCCCCAACTTCGGCTCGGTCGCAGGCGGTGCCCCATACGCTCATGCGTGGACTCCCACCTCGGAGTCCACTGCGGCCACCGTCGGCTTCTGGGTCCCATCGCGCATGGTTTTCACGCAGCAGTCGGGGCGGCAGACGTCGTACCAGGGGCCGAACTCGCTCATGCCCGCACGCTGCGGTCGCTCATCTAGCTGGGCGAGGCGTTCGGCGACCATGTCCACCAGTCCGGCCACGAACCTCTGGTGCGTGCCGGGGGTGGGGGTGCGCACGAACTCCAGGTTCAGCTCCTCGGCGGTCTCCTTCGCCTCAGTGTCCAGATCCCATACGACCTCCATATGGTCTGAGACGAACCCCAGCGGCACCACTACGACTCCGGCGATGTCCTGCTGCTGGGCCAGCTCTTCCATGGCGTCGTTGATGTCGGGCTCCAGCCAGGGCACCGAGGGCGGGCCGGAGCGGGACTGGTAGACCAGCGACCAATCGATGCCCGCGGCCTCATCGACCACCTCCATGAGGATCTCGGCCACGGCCAGGTGCTGGGCCGAGTAGGCGTCGGCGCCGTTGGTCTCGCCGGGCTCGGCCCCGGTTCGGCGCGTCAGCTCCTCGGCCAGCGGTCGCGGCCCGGCCGCGGCGGCGTCGGAGTCGGGGATGGAGTGGGTGGCGAAGAAGACGTGGATCTTCGAGGTGTCATCCACCCGCTCCAGCATGGTGCGCAGACCGTCTCGCATCCCCTCAGCGAAGGACTGTACAAATCCGGGGTGGTCGAAGTACTGCCGGACCTTGTCGACCTCCAGCTTCCCCTCCAGGCGGGTCTCACGCAGTGCGACGCCGAGGTCCTCCCGGTACTGGCGGCAGGAGGAGTAGCCGGAATAGGCCGAGGTGGTCACCGTCAGGGCACGGCGGTGGCCGTCGTCGTAGATCTGCTGCAGCGTCTCTGGGACATAGGGATCCCAGTTGCGGTTGCCCCAGTAGACGGGCAGGTCGATGTTTCGGCGGCTCAGCTCCTCCTCCAGGGCCGCCTTCAGCGCACGGTTCTGGTCGTTGATGGGGCTGACGCCTCCATGGGCGCGGTAGTGGGCGGCGACCTCTTCCAGCCGCTCATCGGGGATGCCTCGGCCGCGGGTGACGTTGCGCAGGAACGGGATGACGTCGTCCTGGCCTTCGGGGCCGCCGAAGCTGGCCAGCAGCAGTGCGTCATAGGCCTTGGGCTCCATGACGCCGTTCTCGTCGTAGCCGGCACGCGGGTCGAAACTGGGTGCAGCGGGGTTCTCCGTCATGGTCAGGCAAGCACCTCAAGGATGTCGGCGGTGCTGGAGAGCCGGCGACCGGTGTAGAACGGGGTCTCCTCGCGCACGTGGTAGCGGGTTTCGGAGTCGCGCAGCCGGCGCATCATGTCCACCAGGTCGGTGAGCTGCGGGGACTCCAGGGCCAGCATCCACTCCCAGTCGTTGAGCGCAAAGGCGGAGGTGGTGTTGGCCAGAACGGAGGGGAACTCCTGGCCCAGCTGTCCGTGCTCGCGCAGCATCTGGCCGCGCTTCTGCGGGTCCATCAGGTACCAGTCGTAGCTGCGGTTGAACGGGTAGACCACCAGCCAGTCCTCGGCCTCGACTCCCTGGGTGAATGCCGGCACGTGGGCCCGAGCGAATTCGGCGGTGCGGTGCACCCCCATGGCGGAGAAAGCGATCTCGGTGGTGTTCAGCAGCGTGGTGCGGTGCAGGGTGCGCAGTGCGGCCTGCAGGTTCTCGGCTTTGTGACCGGTCATCCAGACCATCAGGTCGGCATCGGCCCGCATTCCGGAGACGTCGTAGATTCCGCGCACTGCCACGGCGTCGTCGTCGGTGCCCATCTGCTGGCCGGTCAGCTCAGTCACCACGTCGTCGAACTCGGTGATGATGGCGTCCTGGTTGGTGAAGAAATCGGTGACAGCGCGGGCCACCCGGTCGCCGCCGGCCAGTTTGCTGCTCTCGCCGGGGCGCATCCGCTTGATCGAGGTGCCGGCTCGCTTGAAGACGGTGTAGAGGGTGAACCAGTCCTTGCCGGAGGCGTTGACCTCCTCGGGGCTGCGCTGGGGATTACGGCCGTAGCTCATCGCACGATCTCCTATTCCGAATAGCTCGCAACTACTCTATCGCGCCGCCGAGTCGACTTCTACGTGATGTAGTAGAACAACGACGACGGCCCTCCTCTGCGTCGATTGCTGGATTTGTGTCGCTCTGAGCACAGCTCGGGGGCTATTCCACCAAAAATCCATCACTCGATGGTGGGCTGGGTGGCATTGCAGGGGTTCGGTCGAGACGGCACATCGTTTTACTAGCTTAGCTACTTATATCCTCGCCTACAGAATGAGTCGACCGGCTCGGAACGTGGAGGTGCTTGATGAAACGCCAGCAGACGACGTCGTGGGCTATGCCGGTGGTGACCGTCATTGCCGTGGCTGCCTCGATAGTCGCCGCGTTCTTCGGATCGGGTGCGTTGGGAGGCACTGCGGTCAGCGAAGCCGCCGGCGGCTGGCTGTCCACCAGTGCCACTCCGCTGGCACCAGGTGGGGGTGCATTCCGCATCTGGAGCGTGATCTACCTCGGTCTGGCCGGGTATGCGATCTGGCAGCTCTCCGCAGGCGCGCGAGCCTCATCGCGGCAGCGAGCGCTGCGCCCATGGGCCATGCTCTCGGCGGCCCTGAACGCGGCATGGATCTGGATGGTCCAATTGGACTTGCTGGCAGGAAGCGTCGTGGTGATCCTCGCCCTGTTGGCAGTGCTCATCCGCATGCTGCTTCTGCTGCGGGACTCCCAGCCGCGCAGCTGGGCCGAGCTGATTCTGAGCGACGGGACCTTCGGGCTGTACCTGGGCTGGGTCTGCGTGGCAACGGTGGCGAACATCGCCGGCTGGCTGGGCTCCCTCGGGGCGACGACGTTCACCGGGTGGATCCTCGCTGTCTATGGTGTCCTTGCGGTGGCCGCGGCGGTCGGTATCGCCACCGCCCGCTATACCCAGGGGCGGCTCGCTGTGGGCCTCGCCCTCTCCTGGGGGCTGCTGTGGATCGCTGCCGGGCGCTTCAGCGGTGAATTCGAGTCGGCAGCCACGGCCTGGGGCGCAGTTGCCGCCGGGATCGCTGTGCTGGTGGCCACTGTGCTGATTCGCATCCGGTCCAGGCGCCCGCTTGGGCCCGCCTGAATGCCCTGACGGCCCTCCTGTGCATCAGTTGCTGGATTCTTGTCGCTCTGAGCACAGTTCGAGAGTTATTCCACCAAGAATCCATCGATGGCGGGCTGGCCGCTCGCTCCGGGCTCTCGCTCCGGGCCGCTCCGCTCTCCCGGACTCTGTGCTCGCTCGCGGGGTCAGGCATTGGCTAGGATCGCCCGGGCGGTTGCGCGGGCATCGGGGATCACCTGCGCCAGTCCGGTGCCGGCCAACCAGCCGCCCACTGCCCACAGCTGCGGCTGGTGATCGCTGCCAGAGACGCTCGCGCTGCGCTGGGACGCCAACGCGCGGCGGAACTGCTCGGCTCGGTGTCGGTGCTCCGCTGAGGCCCCCGGCAGCACCCGGGGCCAACGCACGACGGCGGCGTCGAGGATCTGCCCGGCCTCCACGTCCACCCCGGTCAGGGCCGGCAGATCGGCTGCGGCGGCCCTCACCAGCTGCGCGTCGCTGGAGTTCAGTCCCAGGGCGCCGGAGTCCGGGTCATCGGTGACTCGGCCGTAGGAGAGCCGCAGCAGGTGATGGCCCGGGCCCAGCTGCTGGTGCAGCGCCTCCCCCACCCATGCCCATTTGGCCGAGACATGAGTCATCGACTTCGCCCCGATGTGGGCCACACTGGGGGCCACCAGCATGCCGGTGCCGCGCGGGAACTGGTCCAATTCCGGGGCCCGCACCAGCATGGTCACCAGCGCGACGCCGGAGGGCACCCCCGTCGGAGGATCGGTCACTTGCAGATAGGGGCTCGCCAGCGCGGCCGCCCGCTCTAAGTCTGCGGCCAGCACAATATGCTCCGGCCGCTGCTCGGCGTGCAGCTGCCGCAGGTCCTGCACCTCGGTGTTCAGCCGGATGCTCGCCCCGGCCTGGCGCAGCTGGGCATCAAGTTCGGCGGTGAGCGTGTGCATCCCGCCGCGCAGCGACTGCACCGCTGATCCTGCCGGGGCGGCGGCCTTCAGGTCAGCGACTGCCCGGGCCAGGGATCCCGCACGCAGCATTGTCTGGTAGAGCCTCGGGTGCGCGGCGCTGATCGCCAGATCATCCGGAGCCGCCGAGTGCACCCCAGAGGTGATGGGGCTGACCAGCTGCTCCACCACGGCCTCGCCCATTCGGTCACGGACCACCTCCCCCAAGGATGGTGGCCGTTCGGAGGCCCGTTCAGCAGTCCAGGTCATCGGCGCGCTGAGGTCCTCAGCGGCGCGGGCGGCGACCTCAGCACCCAGGACGGCGACGACGTCCTCGGCCTGCGGGTCCCCTGGTATGCCGAGCACCCCGGTGGCCGGCAGCGGGGCGGCCAGATGGGGAAGCTGCAGCCAGGCGCCGGCCGGGTTCGGCGAGACGATGCGCTCGGCCAGCCCCAGGTCGCCGATCAGATCGGCCACGGCGCTGCTGCGGGTGGCGAAGGCTTCGGCCCCGGCGTCGACGCTCAGCGCACTCAGCTGACTCACCCCGTCCAGCTGGTTCCCCGCGCCCAGCTGAAGCGGCGCGACGGCTCCGCCGGTGCGGTCGGAGGCCTCATACAGCTGGACCTCGGCGCCGGCGCGCGCCAACTCCCAGGCCACACTCAACCCCGCAGCCCCACCACCGACGACGGCGACCCTGCTCCTGGAAGAACTGGTCATGGAAGAACTCCGCTCATAGGCCCACACAGCTCATAGGTCGACGCGGCGGTCGTCATCACGCGGCGTCGTCGTAGGCGATCGAGTGGATCAGCTCCACCACGCGGGTGAGCACCTGCGGGTCAGTCTCCGGCGGCACCCCGTGGCCGAGGTTGAGCACATGCCCGGCAGCCCCGGAGCCGGCTGCCACCACCTCGCGCACGTGGGCTTCCAGCACCGGCCAGTCCGCGGTGAGCAGTGCGGGGTTGATGTTGCCCTGCAGCGGGGTCTCGGCGCCGAGCCGGCGGGTGGCCTCGGCCAGGTTGAGCCGGTAGTCGATGCCCACCACATCGGCGCCGGCGGACTTCATCAGGTCCAGGATCTCGCTGGTGCCGGTGCCGAAGTGCACCAGCGGGGCTCCGAGGCCGGCCACATGACCCAGTGCAGCCGCCGAGTGCTCAAGGACGTGGCGCTGGTAGTCCTCCCGGCCCAGGGATCCGGCCCAGGAGTCGAAGAGCTGCGCGGCGGAGGCCCCGGCCCGCAGCTGGGCGGCCATGAACCGGCCCGAAGCCTCAGCGGCCCAGGCAGCCAGCGCGTGCCAGGTCTCGGGGTCGGTGTGCATCATCGCCCGCGGGCCCATGTGGTCCCGGGACGGGCGGCCCTCCACCATATAGGCGGCCAGGGTGAATGGAGCGCCGGCAAACCCGATCAGCGGCACGGCGCTGCCCTCGGGGCCCAGGGTCGCCAACTCGGCCACAGTGCGCTGGACCGCCTCAACGATCGGGGCGAAGGCCTCGTCGTCGATCTGCGGCAGCGCGGCCACGTCAGCGGGGGTGCGCACCGGGGATCCGAGCACCGGCCCCACCCCGGGCTCGATCTCCACATCGATGCCGGCCAGCCGCAGCGGGATCACAATGTCGGAGAAGAAGATCGCGGCGTCCACGTCGTGCCGGCGCACCGGCTGCAGGGTGATCTCGCTGGCCATCTCCGGCTTCAGGCAGGAGTCGAGCATCGTGGTGCCCTCGCGCAGCTTCCGGTACTCCGGCAGGGAACGGCCGGCCTGGCGCTGGAACCACACCGGCCGGCGCTGCGGGCGCGCGGGCTCGCCGGCGGCGCTGAGCCCTCCGCGGTACTGGTTGAGCAGGGGCGAGTCAGCGGTGAGTCCACTCACCAGCGGATGCTCGGCAGGCAGGGCGGCAGGCGTCGTCGTCATAGTCCCTATTCTGCCCTGAACCGCAGTGTGCGTCGCATTATTGACTCCAGGATTTCGACAACACGTAGAAAAGGGTAGAATTGCGGCGCTGTGGTTCTCTTTTCACTTGTCGCATCCCACTCCGACCTTGATCTGGAGACCGTGGGAACACTCTCCTCAGGGGCAGCGAGCGTCGCTGGCTCTGTCGACCTGCCTGCCGTGACGCTGGCGACCTGCAACCGCTTAGAGATCTACGCGGAGGCCCCTTCGGACTCCCCGGAGGATGTGGCGGCCGGGCAGCAGAAACTTCTTCACGCCGTCGCCGAGGCCAGCGGGCTGGACAGCGAGACCGTGGCCGCATCCTTCAAAACCCTGATTGAGGACGACGCCGTCAACCATCTGTTCACCGTCGGGGCCGGTCTGGATTCCGCGGTGATCGGCGAGCGCGAGATCGCCGGGCAGGTCCGGCGTTCCTTGGCGCAGGCACAGTCAGCCGGCACCGTCTCGGGCAACCTGACCAAACTGTTCGAATCCGCCACCCGCACGGCCAAGGACGTCGGCGCCAAGACGGTCCTGGGCACCCGCGGCCGCTCCATCGTCTCGGTGGCGCTGGACATCGCCGGCGATATGCGAAGCGAGCGGCCCGACTTCTACCGCGAGGCGAAGGCCGTGCTGATCGGCACCGGCGCCTACGCGGGGACCTCGCTGGCCCAGCTGGCCGAACGCGGTGTGGGCGATATCGGCGTCTTCTCCGGATCCGGCCGCGCGGCAGAGTTCCTGCACGAGCGCGGACCCTCGGCGGCCCAGTACGGATCCCGTGCCCGCGCGTTGGAGATGCATGAGCTCAGTCAGGCCTTTGCTGAGGCCGACCTGATCATCGGCTGCTCCGGCGGAAGCCGGCAGATCACCGCCGCTGAGGTGCAGTCGCTGGGCCGGCTCGATGAGCGCGCGCAGCCGCTGACGATTGTTGATCTGGCCCTGTCCCACGACTTCGACCCCGAGGTCGCCGAGCTCGACGGGGTGGAGCTGATCACTCTGGAATCGGTGAAGGTCGCCGCCCCGGACGAAGCCTCAGCCTCATTGGAGCAGGCCCACGCTGTGGTCGGCGATTCGGTGCAGCAGTTTCTCACCGAGCGTCGCGAGCGCACCGCTGATGATGCGATCGTGGCCCTGCGCAAGCACACCCAGCAGCTGCTGGACTCCGAGATGGACAAGGTGCGTAAGCAGCACGGCTGCACGGCCGCCGGCGATGAGGTCGAGTTCGCGGTGCGCCGCATTGTGCGCAAACTGCTGCACACCCCCACGGTGCGCGCTCGCGAGTTGGCTGCGGAGGGGCGCACCGATGAGTACGTCAGCGCCCTGCAGGCCCTCTACGGCATCGAGGTCTCCCCCCGGGAGGACTCCGTGCGGGAGGCTCCGGCCATGCGTCGTCGTGCCGAGGAGTTCTCGGCCGCCGAACTGGCTCAGATGGCCGCCTACCAGCAGCAGATCCCCGACGGCGGCTTCTGCCGCCACCACAGTGCCGGCGAGTTCGCCGCCGAACGCATCCCTGCCCTGCAGCAGCTGCGCAAGAGCGCCTGAGCGCTGCCTCCCCCGTCACGGTGGCCGCGCTGAAACTGCGCGGAACCCGGTTCCTGTGAACGTAGAGGCGCTGTCCAGCTGGCATGACGCCGACACTGATTGGAGAATCGTTAGGGTGAAGGTATTGGTCGAGCAGATCGATAAGTCGACCCCTACGTAAAGAAGGTGACGATCATGCAGCTCGCAACACTTCGAGACATCTACGAGGCTGAGGAGCCGCTGGCCACGGTCTACATGCAGGCACTGCCGGTCAGTGCCGATGCTGAGCACGAGGTCCGCCTACGCTGGGACGCCCTGCGCAGGCAGCTGGCCGACGCCGGTGCGCACCAGGAGACGCTCGACGCCCTGGACGAGACCATCATGGACACTGAAGCCTTCGGCGCTGTGCAGGCTGAGGGACGAGTGCTGGTGGCTGGCCGCGATGGCCTGCTGCTGGACGAGGACTTCGACGCCACCGGTGAGGAGGGCGACCAGGCGGTGTTGGCCCCGGTGGCACAGCTGGGCGACTACCTGCGCCAGCGGCTGCGCTCCGTACGGGCCCTGGTGGTGCTGGTCGATCAGAAGCAGGCCACCATCCGGCGCGAGATCTTCACCTCCACTGAGCTGCTTGACAGCGGTGCTGAGACGCAGGTGCAGGGCTCAGCCTACGAGTCGGTGCACAAGCCGCGCGAGGGCGCGCTGCACCACCGAAGGATGCAGCAGCGGTCTGAGGACGCGGCCGCCATGAACATCCGCGACGTCAGCGAGCGGCTGCGGAGAATCAGTGAGCGGTGGCACCCGGATGTGATCGCCGTTGCCGGTGAGGTGCAGGGCCGCAAGCTGCTGCTGGATGAGCTGCGCGCTCCGCTGGCCGAGGTGGCCTATGAGATCGAATCGGGCGGGTCCGACGACGCCGGAGCCGAGGAGGCCATGGCTGATGAGCTGGCCAACCTGGCCCGCAGGATCACCGTTGAGCGTGTCACCGAGCAGACTGAACGCTTCGGCACCGCCGAAGGCAATGGTCTGGCCGTTCAGGGCGCCGAGGACGTCTTCCGGGCGGTGCGCCTGGGCGCGGTCGATACTCTGCTTCTGCGCTATGGCCAGCCGGCCCAGGATGAGGATGAGCTGCTGCGTGCAGCGGCCGGCGTGGATGCCTCTGTTGCCCTCGTGAGCACGGCCGTGACCGATAATGTGGCCGCCGTCCTGCGCTACCAGGCACCGGTCGACGAGATGGATCACCAGCCGACTTCCGCCTGAGGGCAGTTCCAGCCGCTGGCTGCGGTCCACCTCGATCCGGCGGTGACGGTGTAGACGAGAGCTCCTGTTCTGTGGTGACGTGATAGCAGACGTCCCCTGTTGAACAGGAGCTCTCCTCAGTAAAAGTCACCGAGTACCTGCTCGCTGCCATCACCCCTGCCCCGAAGGATCAACGGATATGAAGGCGCTGATCTGCGGAGCCGGCATCGCAGGACTGACCCTGGCGGTTCGCCTCGAGCACCACGGCTGGAATGTCACTGTGGTCGACCGCGCCGACACCCCGCGCCAGCAGGGCTACATGATGGACTTCTACGGACTGGGCTTCCAAGCGGTCAAAGCCATGGGCCTGGAGCGGCAGCTGCGCATGCACGCCAGCCGCGTGGGAGAATTCCGCTACGTCGACAGCAATGGCCGCACCAGCGTCAGTCTGGACTATGACGTGTTCGTCAAGGCCCTCGATGGAGACGTTGTCGGCATCATGCGTCCTGCACTGGAACGGATGCTGCGTCACGCACTTGGAGACGGTGTGCAGGTCCGTTACGGAACCACGATCACGCGGCTGGACGACATGACGGCTGAGCTCTCTGACGGCACCGCCATGGAACCGGATGTGATCGTCGGCGCCGACGGCATCCACTCACACATCCGTGCGCTGACCTTCGGCCCCGAACGGGACTGTCTGCACTATCTCGGTATGCACACCAGCGCATTCGCCTTCCATGACCCCGAACTCTTCGATAAGGTTCACGGCCAGTTCCTCCTCACCGAGACACTCGATCGTCAGCTGGGCCTCTATGGCCTCCAGGAGGGACACGTCGCGGCCTTCACCGTGCACCGGTCACCGGATGAGACCCCGCCCGATGATGCGCGCGAGGAGCTGCGCGGTGAGTTCTGCGGCATGGGCGACCTCGTCGACCGCGCCATGGCACACTGCCCGCCGTCCACTCAGATGTACTACGACACCGTGGCACAGATCATCATGCCGCAGTGGACCAGGGGCCGCATCGCCTTAGTGGGAGACGCTGCCCATGCGGTCTCCCTCGTGGCCGGACAAGGCGCCTCGTTGGGAGTTGCCGGAGCCTACGTGCTGGCCGAGATGCTCGCGACACAAAGCTCGGTGCCGGATGCACTCATCGAATACGAGCGACGCTGGCGGCCAGTGGCGACCGGGATCCAGGACGCGAGCCGTGAGCGTGGAATTGAGGTGTTCCTGCCCAGCTCGCCACGAACCTTGCTGCTGCGCCGCTGGGGGGTCCGGGCGATGCGGGTACCGGGTCTTCACCAGGTGATGGTGAGGTCGCTGGTCCCGAAGAGCCGAGAAACGATCACCGAACTCAGCGCACCGGCTCGGCGATGAGGGGCTGGTGGCGACTGCCGGCGCACGAGAAAGCCCCCGGACCAGCTGCGTGAGGGGGACGCTAGAAACGCTGGCCCGGGGGCTTGAATCACTCGCACCTTGAAGAGGCAGTATCTAATGTACGGGCCTACCTTGACGGAACACCCCAAAGAACCTTAATTTTCCCTATGAATTTTTCGCCCCCGCTGCCCCGCGGTGGCGCGACTAGACTGGATCGAGTGACTGAGGTTCCCGAAAGCGCCGCCCACACACCCGATGCGCAGCTGCGCGAAGAGTATGCACAGCTGGCCGAAGAGGTTCGTGGCCACCAGGCCGCCTACCACCAGAGGGATTCGCCGGTCATCGCCGACGCCGAATATGACCAGCTGATCCACCGGCTGCGCAAGATCGAGCGCGAGCACCCCGAGCTGGTGGCTGCGGACTCCCCCACGCAGCAGGTGGGCGGTGCGCCGTCGAAGGCTTTTGACCCGGTGCAGCACATTCAGCGGCTCTACTCCCTGGAGGACCTCTTCAGCCGCTCCGAGCTGCGCACCTGGTACGAGCGTGCCGTGGCCTCGCTGGCGGAACTGCGCGGCGATGAGCCGGTGCGCTGGCTGGTGGAGGTCAAGATCGACGGTTTGGCGATCAACCTGCTCTACCGCCGCGGGGAACTGGTCCGCGGAATCACCCGCGGCGACGGGGTCACCGGTGAGGATGTGACCCACAATGTGCGCACGATCAAAGCCATCCCGCACCGGCTGCACGGCTCCGGTCACCCCGAGGAGCTGGAGGTGCGCGGCGAGATCTTCATGCCCTCGGCGGAGTTCGGCGCCTTCAACGATCAGCTCATCGCGGCCGGGAACCCTCCGCTGGCCAACCCGCGCAATGCCGCCGCCGGGTCGCTGCGGCAGAAGGATCCGGCCAAGACTGCCGAACGGCCGCTGTCGATGTTCGTCCACGGCGTCGGCGCGCGTGCGGGCCTGGGGCTGACCAGCCAGCACCAGACCTATGAGCAGCTGGCCGAATGGGGCCTGCCGGTCAGCCCCTACACCCAGATCCTGCAGACGCGCGAGCAGATCGAGGAGTACCTCGACGAGCACCAGCGCAGGCGCCACGAGTTGGTCCATGAGATCGACGGGGTGGTCATCAAGGTCGACGACTTCGACCAGCAGCGCGCCCTGGGCCACACGTCCCGGGTGCCACGCTGGGCCGCCGCGTTCAAATATCCGCCGGAAGAGGTGACCACCCGGCTGCGCGATATTCGCGAGCAGGTCGGCCGCACCGGCCGGGTGACTCCCTACGCAGTCCTGGATAAGGTGAAGGTGGCCGGCTCCGATGTGCGGCGCGCCACGCTGCACAACCAGGAGGTGGTCCGGGCCAAAGGCGTCCTCATCGGTGACGACGTCTTCATCCGTAAGGCCGGCGATGTGATCCCGGAGGTCCTGGGCCCAGTGCTGGGCGCCCGCGAAGGTCGCGAGGAGGAGCTGTACGAGTACGTTTTTCCCACGCACTGCCCGGCCTGCGGAACCCGGCTGGCCCCCAGCAAGGAGGGCGATGTGGATATGCGCTGCCCCAATGCCGAGACCTGCCCAGCCCAGCTGAGCGAACGGGTCATCCACATCGGATCCCGCGGTGCGCTCGACATTGAGGCACTGGGCGATGAGGCCGGCATTGCGCTGACCAACCCGGATCTGCGCCGGCCCCCGGCAGAGCTGATCGACCACAGCGCGCTGCAGTCCTCCGAGGTGCAGGTCAGCTTCGACGACGACGAACCGCGACCGCAGACCCCGGTGCTGCGCAACGAAGCTGAGCTCTTCGACCTCACGGCAGAGGACCTCAAGGACGTCTACGTCTGGCGAGAAGTGCGCGTCTCCGGTGAGCCCACCGGTCAGTGGGCGCCGTCGCTGTACTTCTGGACCAAGCCCCGGTTCGATGCCGGTGAGCTGAAGAAGGCTTCAGAGCCCACCGCCAACACTCTCCAGCTGATCGAAGAGCTGGACAAGGCCAAGGACCAGCCGCTGTGGCGGGTGCTGGTGGCGCTGTCGATCCGGCACGTGGGCCCCACGGCCTCACGCGCGCTGGCCAGCGCCTACGGGTCGCTGGAGAAGATCCGTGCCGCGCAGAAGGAGGAGCTGGCCGGCATCGACGGCGTCGGGCCGGTGATCGCCGCCTCCATCCGCGACTGGTTCAGCGTGGACTGGCACCACCGGGTGCTGCAGCGCTGGGCTGAGGCTGGGGTGCGCACCGAGGACGAGGGCGACGAGTCCACCCCGCGCACTCTGGAGGGGCTGACCGTAGTGGTGACCGGCTCGCTGGAGGGGTTTTCCCGCGACGAGTCCAAAGAGGCGATCACCGCCCGCGGAGGTCGAGCCGCCGGCTCGGTCTCGAAGAAGACCGACTATGTCATCGCCGGGGCCAATGCCGGCTCCAAACTCGCCAAAGCCGAGTCGTTGGGGGTGACGATGCTGAATGAGGAGCAGTTTCAGGCGTTGCTGAACAGTGGACCAGAAGGGTTGAATGCGTGAGTGAAGAGACCAGGACGCTGCAGCAGCTGCTGAGCATCGCCCAGCAGGCCGCCGCCGCGGGTGCCGCAGTGCTGGCCGAACGCGACCAGGCGGCCCCCGCCGGGCTGTCGCTGAACAGTCAGGACCACGGGATCCAGACGAAATCCTCCATTTCGGACTTCGTCACCGACTTCGACAGGCGGGCAGAGGAAGCGGTGCGTGAGGTGATCACCACCCACCGCCCCCGCGATGTGATCTCCGGTGAGGAGTACGGCACCACCGAGGTCTCTGATCCCTCCGGCTACCGGTGGTCGATCGATCCGCTGGACGGCACCACCAACTTTGTGCGCGGCATCGTCTACTACGGCACCTCAGTGGGGCTGCAAGCACCCGACGGCGAGTGGGTCATCGGCGTGGTCGACGCGCCGGCCCTGGGCCGCACCTGGTGGGCCGTGGCCGGACAGGGCGCCTTCGCCGCACGCGCCGGGGCGGACCCGGTGCCGCTGCACGGGCCCACCGGCGAGCTGAGTGCGGGCCTGCTGGCCACCGGGTTCGGCTACGAGCCCCAGCGCCGCGCCCAACAGCTGGCCTCGGCGGCAGCCATGAACGAGCACTTCGGCAACCTGCGGCGGCTGGGAGCCGCGGCCCTGGACATCTGCATGGTCGCCGACGGCACGCTCGACGCCTACGCCGAGTACGGCATCCAGGAGCACGACTGGGCCGCTGCCGCCGTCATCGCCGAGGAGGCGGGAGTCACGGTGCGCCGGCCCGCCTCGGCCGACGGGGAGGAGCACCCTGACTGGTGCGTCGCCGGCAACATCGGCATCGACTACGCCCAGCTGGCCCCCACCCCGACGGGGCTCTGATCGGCACCTCTGATGAGTTTCGCCAAACGCACCCCCGCCGCGCATCCGCAGGCCGCCCTGGTCGAAGCGGCCGGGCTGGAGTGGCTGAAGTCCGCTGAAGCCTGCGGCGGACCCGCCGTCGTCGCGGTGCTCGCCGCCGAGCCGGGGCTGCTGCGGCTGCAGGAGGTGACCGCCGCCCCGCCGAGCGCTGAAGCGGCCGCTGAATTCGGGGCCGCGCTGGCCCGCATGCACCGCAGCCTGGGCCCCGACACGCCGTTCGGCACGCTGGGGGCGGGCCACCCGGCGGACCAGCCGCCGCTCTTCGGCCCTGCGGATCAGCCGCTGCCCATGGGCACCGGCCAGCACCGCAGCTGGGGCGCTTTCCACGCGCAGCAGCGCCTCGACCCGGTGTTGGAGAGGCTGAGGCCGATGGCGTCGTCCTCGGATTGGAAGGTTCTGCTCGCCGCACGCGATCAGATCTGCGCCGGCGTTTACGACGACGAGGAGACCGCCTCGCTGATCCACGGAGACCTGTGGAGCGGCAATGTGCTGTGGAGTCCGGCAGGTGCGGTGCTGATCGACCCGGCCGCCCACGCCGGGCACCGCGAGTCCGACATCGCGATGCTCCAGCTCTTCGGGATGCCGCACCTGGATGAGCTGCTGGGCGCCTACCAGCAGACCGCTGCGCTGCAAACCGGGTGGCAGCAGCGCACGGCGGTCCACCAGCTCTTCTACCTGGCAGTGCACTGGCTGCTGTTCGGCTCCGCATACCGCGGCCCCACGCTGGCCGCGGCACGGGCGACTGTCGAGTACTGACCGTCCCGCAAGTGGCAGGTGGGCACTAGGGTGGGTGCTATGAGTGAAGGACCGACGACGCCGGTGCGGGCAGATGCCTGGCTGTGGTCGGTGCGCATGTTCAAGACCAGGTCCGCTGCCACCGAGGCCTGTCGGGCGGGGAAGATCAAGGTCGACGGCGATGCGGTCAAACCGGCCACGAAGCTCTCCCCCGGCACGCGGGTGCAGATCAGTCGGCCCGGCTATGTGGTGATCCTGGAGGTCATCCACACCCACGCCAAGCGGGTCGGCGCCCCAGCGGCGCGCACGGCCTATGCCGACCACTCCCCCGAACAGATCAGACCCCGCGATGTCGGGCTGCCCCGGCGCGAACGTGGAACCGGGCGCCCCACCAAACGCGAGCGTCGCCAACTGGAGCGGCTGCGCGGCTACACCAAAGACCGCTCGGGTCTGCGGTGAGTCTGTGACGTCGTCGAACCTTTGAGATGATGGATCCGCTGACGCCCCAATAACCCTGCCCCGAGGATGAAAGGTCCGATTCATGAGCGCACGTGTTGACTTAGGCCCGACCGATCAGCTGCCGGAGGGCGAAGTCATGCAGGTTACCGCCGACACGTCCGGCCACAGCGGCGATATCGCGCTGGTTCACGCCGAAGAGGGCGGATTCTATGCCCTGGACGATGAATGTTCCCATGAGGCAGTCCCACTCTCCGGCGGGTTCGTGGAGGAGGACACCCTGGAGTGTCCCAAACACGCCTCGGCCTTCTGCCTCAAGACCGGGGTGCCGGAGACGCTGCCGGCCATCTCGCCGGTGAAGACGCATCTGGTGACCGTCGAAGATGGACATCTGATTCTGCACCCGGGGACTCCGCATCCTGAGGCGAACTCCTGACATCTGCCCCCTGACGGGACGCCTCCTGAGACCTGCGAAAAACTCACAGCAAATGTCCAGTTTCTATGGGGTGTTCCGTCAAGGTCGACCCCTATATTAGTAAGTACCTCATCAAGGTGCGAGTGATTCAAAGCTCCCGGATCAGCGTTTCTGGCGTCCCCCTCACGCCGCTGATCCGGGAGCTTTTCTCATGCCCGCCGGCTTGTCGCCCGGGAGCCGGGAGACCTCTCAGGAGGAGGCAGGCACCGACTTGCGGATGGTCACATAGCTGAGCACACCGAACCCCAGAGTGGGCAGCATAAGCCATCCGGAGATGCTCAGTGCAGTCTGATTCTGGAGCCACTCCCACACGGTTCCCCACCCGTCGTTGACCGTCACCAGCATCACCGCTGCGGCGAGGACCGCCACTGTCCCCAGCAGGGCGGCCCAGAAGGCCAGCAGCCCCACCCGTTGGTAGAACATGGTCACGCCGAAGGCCAGCAGCATCAGCATCAGGCACACCACCGTCATCGCCAGGCCCGCGCTGAGGATGCCACCCGGACCCTCGGTCAGATAGGGCAGATCGAAGTTGTAGGCTTCGATTCCGTAGCCGCCGGTGATGTCTTCTATCCAGGCAGCCAAAGCGTAGGCAGCGCCGAAGCCCAGCGACAGGGCAGCGAAGGCGAGAAATGCACCGATGACAAAGACTCGGCGGCTGTAGCTCAGCGCCATGGAGAACGGGAAGGCGTGGGTGGCCGAATAGGCGGCCATGAAGACCAGGCACCAGAGCGCAGCCTGACTGGCTCCGGTGTATATCGGTTCGGCCGCCAGATCAGCTCCGCGGTCATCGACCTGGTGAACCCAGACCACGATCCCCAGGGCCAGCGCCCACGCCGCGACGAACACCAACACCGGCACGCCGATCATTGTCCCGGGGACGGCGAACTGCAGCCGGAAGGCCGCTGGCACGCGGGCAAAGCTGGAACGTTGTTCAGCGACGGCACTCATCGGGCCACCTCCTGGTCCCCGGACTGCGGGTCTCTGGTCGTCAGGTGCACCACCAGTTGCTGCAGGGACACCGGCACGACGTCGACGTCCAGCTCGACCATTCGACGCTGCTCAGTCTCAGTCAGAGCGCCCAGCACAGTGGTGCGCTCCATCCGGCCCAAGCTCTCCCGGCTGAGCACCTCACGATCTGCGGTGATCTCCCTGACCGCATCCGCTCTGCCCACCAGGGTGACTGCGCGGCCGCGCAGCTGCTCCACCGGCTCGGTGAGCAGCACTCTGCCGCTGTCGATGAGCACCACGTTCTCGATCAGGTGTGCGATCTCATCGATGAGATGACTGGAGAGCACGATGGTGCGGGGATGCTCGGCGTAGTCCTGCAGCAGCCGGTCGTAGAAGGTCTGCCGGGCCACGGCGTCCAGACCCATATACGGCTCATCGAAGAACGTGATATCTGCCCGGGATGCCAGGCCGATGATCACCGCGACCGCCGAACGCTGGCCCTTGGACATCTTCTTGATCCGGGTCTTCTGCGGCAGGTTGAAGTCGCTGATGAGCCGCTCGGCCAAGCCCCAGTCCCAGTTGGGGAACGCCAGGGCCGCAGCGTTGAAGGCATGGCTGGCCTTGGCGTCGTCGATATAGCGCTGATCCTCGCGAACAAAGCAGATCCGGGGAAGCACCTGCTCGTTCTCATGAGGTCGCTGGCCGAAGACGTCGACCTCGCCCTCGCTGGGCCAGTCCTGGCCGGTGACGATCGACATCAGCGAGGTCTTTCCGGCACCGTTGCGCCCCAGCAGCCCGTGGATCATGTCCTGTTGGAAGCCGACGGTGACGTCGTCCAGGGCTGTGGCGCTGCGATACCGGCGGGTGACCCCGCGGACCTGTGCTGCTGTGCCGGTGGTGTCGTAACTCATCGGCACTCTCCTCTCACGTTGGTCGCTGCTGGTCGCGTTCGCGCAGCAGCTCTATGACGGTCTCGACCGAGAGCCCGATATAGCGGGCCTCGGCAAGCATTGGTGTGAGGTAGTGATCGGCGAATCGCTGGCGTCGCTGTGCGCGCAGAGTCTCCTGAGCGCCCTCAGCGACGAACATTCCCAGCCCGCGCCGCTTGATGAGGATCTCGCGGTCCACCAGCAGATTGATTCCCTTGGCCGCGGTGGCCGGGTTGATCCGGTGGAAGACGGCCAGCTCATTGGTGGATGGCGCGCGTTCTCCCTCAGCCAGGGAACCGTCCAGCACAGAAGATTCGACCTCTTCTGCGATCTGCACGAACAGTGGGCGTCCGTCCTCCATGAGCTCACCTCCTTCCGCCGGCGGGAATTGCACCAGTCTACTCTCACTTCTATACCTGAGCGGTTCACTACTTGACCAATGAACCGCGTAACTAAGTAACCATGATCCTGCAGATGATGTCAACCCCTGGGACCTCGCGGGCACCTAGGATGGAGAAATGGACGGTGAGAACATCGAATGCTGGCTGACAGACATGGACGGCGTGCTCGTCCGCGAACACGAGGCGCTGCCCGGCGCCGCCGAGCTGCTGGAGCAGTGGCGGCGCAAAGACCTTCCCTACCTGGTGCTGACCAACAACTCCATCTTCACCGCCCGCGACCTCTCGGCCAGGCTGCGCCATTCTGGGCTGGTTGTTCCCGAGGACCGCATCTGGACCTCTGCGCTGGCCACCGCCACCTTCCTGGCGAATCAGGTCGATCGCGAGAAGGGCGCCGGCTCCTGCTATGTGGTCGGCGAAGCGGGGCTGACCACCGCACTCCATGAGACCGGGTTCATCATGACCGACACGGCCCCCGACTACGTGGTGGTGGGCGAAACCCGCAACTACAGCTTCGAGGCTATCACCAAGGCCGTGCGGCTGATCCGTGACGGTGCCCGGTTCATCGCCACCAACCCG
>NZ_JACIBT010000004.1 GCF_014195445.1 Garicola koreensis
CTGGGGCGCACTGGCGGGGATGGTCTCCGGGGCGGCGACTGTCTTCATCTGGAGCTCCTACGGCCCCGAGATCTTCGGCCAGAGCCTGTACGAGATCGTGCCGGGCTTCCTGATCAACGTGGTGGTGGCCGTGGTGGTCAGCAAGCTGACTTACCAGCACAACCCGGAGCTCGAAAGCGAGTTCGATCATGCAGTTGGGCTGGCCACAGCCAAAGAGCGAGTCTGACCTCGCAGAGGACCCTGATCAGCGCCGCAGCCTTATCCACAGGTACCGGTAGATGAGAGCGTTCATCGTAGCCTGCTGATCAGGGTTGGCTGCCCCACCGTGGCCGCCCTGGGTGTTCTCCCAGTACGTCACATCAGCTCCCACCGCCTCCAGCGCCGCCGTCATCTTCCGCGCATGCCCGGGGTGGACGCGGTCATCTTTGGTGCTGGTGGTCAGCAGCACCGGTGGGTACTGAGCATCGGCGCTGAGCAGGTGGTACGGGGAGAACTTCTGGATGAACTCCCAGTCGGCGGTCTCCGGATCACCATACTCAGCCCGCCAGCTGGCTCCGGCCAACAGCTGCGCGTAGCGCTTCATGTCCAGCAGGGGGACCTGGATGACCACGGCTCCGAACAGCTCTGGGTATCGGGTGAGCATGTTGCCGGTCAGCAGCCCGCCGTTTGACCCTCCGCGGCAGGCCAGCTGTCCCACTGTGGTGACTCCGGTTGAGACCAGGTCGCGGGCGACGGCGGCAAAGTCTTCAAAGGACTTGTGTCTATGCTGCTGCAGCGCCGCCCGGTGCCAGCTGGGGCCGTACTCTCCGCCGCCGCGAATATTGGCCAGGGCGAAGACGCCGCCAGCCTCCAACCATGCTTTGCCTGTTAATGACAGGTAACTCGGCGTCTGCGATATCTCGAAGCCGCCGTAGCCGTAGAGAATGGTGGGGCTCGTTTGTTCTCCTGCGATAGATTCGCGCGGCGGGCCCTCGGTGGCTGCCTGCACGGCTTCGGCCGGGCCCACCAAAAAGTACGGAACGCGGGTGCCATCCTCGCTGGTGGTGAAGCGTTGGACCGTCGCCAGCCCGTCGGCTTCGAACCGCTCGGGGGCCTGTTTGACCACTTCGACGGTCTCCACCTCGCCATGAAGCAGCGGAGCGAGTGAGCCCAGGTACCTGGTGGTCGGGACCAGGAAGTCGTTGGCGGTGATCCAGACGTCGTCACTCTGGCGAGAGTCGTAGGCGCCGACTGCCAGCGAACCGGTGATATCGGCCAGCACCCGGCGGGACCTCCACCGGCCGCCGTCGCGCCAGTGCGCCTCCACATGCTCCACCACGTCCTCCATGATGGTCAGTGTGAAGATGTTCTTGGTGGCGCTGATGCCCTGCAGCGAGGTGGACTCGGTGGGGGTGAACAGCGCGGTGAGCTCTGCGGCACCGGTGAGGAACTGCTCAGCCTGCGCCACCCACAGGCTTCCGCCGACCACCCGAGTTCCGGCGACGACGGTGTCGGTGCGCGGTGAGAAGAAGATCAGGTCACGGTGGAACCCCACTGCCACGTCGGTGGGCACCTCGATGCGCCGCAGGGTGGGCTCGTCTGCCTGGTCATAGTCGATGAGGTAGGTTTCGGCGTCGTAGAAGCCTAGGACGCGCTGGCCGATGTGGCGTTCGTAGCCGGGTGTGGAGTCATAGGCGGCTGCGGCGACCAGATCGTCCTCGGTGACCGAGATGATCGGCTCAGCATCGGCCAGTGCCGTGCCTCGGCGCCACCTGCGCGCCACACGCGGATAGCCCGCGCTGGTCACCGCCGTCGGCTGATCATCAGTGGGCTGGTCAGTAGTGGGCTGGTCCGTGGAGAGGTACACCGTGTTCACGTCGATCCAGCTGAGGCTTCCCTTGCCCTGGGGCCGGTAGAAGCCGCCGTCCTCGGAGGAGATGAACTGGCCGCTCAGCAGGTCGAACTCCCGGGTCACATCGGCGTCACTTCCTCCTGGAGAGAGGTCAAGCAGCGCACGGCTGAAGCCTGGGACGTCGTCGTCGGTCTGTTCGGGGCGCAGCAGCGAAGCGCCGTGCCACACCCAGGTGGTGCCCTCTTCGGCAGAGAGCGCATCCAGATCCAGCAGCGTCTGCCACTGCGGCTCCTGGCTCCTGTAGGACTCCAAGGTGGTGCGCCGCCACAGTCCCTGCGGATGCTGGGCATCGGTCCAGAAGTTGTAGAGCCAGTCGCCGCGCTTGGTGACCCCGGGGATGCGGTCGGAGGCGTCGAGGATGTCGCGCAGCGACTCCTGCAGCGGGCCGAACTGTTCATCCTGCAGCTGGTGCTCAGCGTGCCGGTTTCTTTCGGCAACCCAGCTCAGGGGCTGTTCGCCGTCGATGTCCTCCAGCCAGAGGAACGGGTCATGGTTCGGGTCGATGAAGCGCGCAGACATGGCCGCCAGTCTACGGCCCTGCACGCATCGTGGTGAGGAACGTGCCGTGCGCCTATTCGACCTGCTTCAGCGCCCGCCGCCGGTGTTCCAACTCCATCAGCTCAGCATTGACCTGACGGTACTCTTCGGTGGTCTGGGTCGGGTCCATCCGCTGCAGACGGCCCAGCAGGTTGGCCTTCTCATGTTGGATCTTCAGCTCCACCAACCGGTTGAGAATCTCCTGGCAGTAGCGGTCCAGGTGTTCTTCGGTCTTCGCCGGCAGGTTGGTGACGGCCAGCTCCGAGACCAGTGCTCGCAGCGGTTCCGGCACTTCCTGGCGCACCGTCTCCACCCAGGTGCGCGGGTCAGTGGCGTTGGCGGCGGCGATGCGGATTCCGTCATGCAGCGCCTGATGGGCGGCTGCGGTGAAGCGGACGCTGAAGATCTCTTCCCACTGCTCCGCGGTCAGCCGTGTGGGGTGCTGCAGGATGACCTCCAGCGCCTGCCGTTCCATCATCACCGCCGGGTCGCCGGTGTTCGGGCGCTGAAAGCCGTGGGATGCCGGTGCCCCTGGGCGCTGACTCTGCTGCCCGTCTCCGTGGCGAGCGCGGTCCGGACCGTCCTGCCGACGTGAGGCAGAGCTGCGTTGGTCAGAGCCGCGCGGGGAGGCGGTGCGTGCGGCGTTCCGCACCGCTGATTCGACCTCGTGGACTTCAGCTCCCAACCAGCCGGCCAGCTCGCGGGCATAGGCCGCCCGCAGCGAGGGGTCGCGGATTGCCGCCACGATCGGTGCGGCAGCCCGCATCGCCCCTACTCGGCCGTCGACCGTTGCTAAGTCCCATTCGCGCAGCCTGCGGCGCAGCACAAACTCCACCAAGGGTGTTTTGGACTCGATGACGGACCGGACCGCTTCATCACCGCGGTGCTGGCGCACATCGCAGGGGTCCATGCCATCGGGCCCCACGGCGATGAAAGTCTGTGCGTTGAACTGGTGGGCCTCGTTGAACGCCTTCACTGCCGCCTGCTGGCCCGCCTCGTCGCCGTCGAAGGTGAAGATCACCTCCGCGGGGGTGCCGTCGTCGGAGAGCAGCCGCCGGGCGATTTTGATGTGGCCCTCGCCGAACGCTGTGCCGCAGGTGGCTACCGCGGTCTCCACTCCTGCGATGTGGCAGGCCATCACGTCGGTGTAGCCCTCCACCACCACCAGTTGACGGCGTTTGGCGATATGGCGCTTGGCACTCTCGATGCCGTAGAGCACCTGAGACTTCTTATAGATCGGGGTCTCCGGTGAATTGAGGTACTTGGGCCCCTGGTCCTCCTCGTAGAGTCGGCGGCCCCCGAATCCCACAGTGCTGCCGGTCATGTCTCGGATGGGCCACATCAGCCTGCCCCGGAAACGGTCATAGAGGCCGCGGCGACCCTCGGAGAACAGTCCGGTCACCTTCAGCTCGTCGTCGCGGAATCCCCTGTTGCGCAGGTGGGCCAGCAGGTTGTTCCAGCCCTGGGGTGCGTAGCCGACGCCGAACTGCTCAGCGTGCTCACGGGAGAAGCCGCGCCCGGTGAGCATGTCCCGTCCGATCTGGGCTTCGGAGGACTGCAGCGCGCGCTGGAAGAATTCGTCAGCGACCTTGTGGGCGTCCAGCAGCCGCTGGCGGCGGGAGGCTTCCTGCTTGTCCGGTCCGGAGCCGCCGTCCTCGTAGCGCAGCTCGATGCCGTACTTCTGGGCCAGCCGCTCCACAGTCTCCTGGAAGGTGGTGTGCTCCATCGCCTGCAGGAACGCGATCACATCGCCGGACTCTTCGCAGCCGAAGCAGTGATAGCTGCCCACATGCGGACGGATGTGGAAGCTCGGGGTGCGCTCGTCGTGGAACGGGCACAGCCCCTTATAGGAGCCGATGCCGGCCTTCTTCAGCGTCACATACTGTTCGACGACCTCACGCAGGTCAGCACGCTCCCGCACCGCATCGATATCCTCGCGTCTGATCAGGCCTGCCATACCCCCAATCTACCCCCGCAGCGGCGACTCAGCCTCCCTGGGGAAAACTGTCCGCTCCCACCCCGCCGGCCTGCTGCCTCGGTAGGCTGGGACCCATGAGTGAGATGACCGGACGCCAGCGCGTGGCCGCCGATGCCGAAGCCCGCGGCGTGAGCATAGAATTCGCCCCACGCGGTCAGGCGTCATCGTTGGAAGAGGCAGCAGCAAACCTGGGGATCGAACCCAGAGATATCGTCAAGACCCTGGTGGCCAAGGCCAAACTGACCCAGACGGCGACCGAGCACAGCTACGTCATCGCCCTCATCCCGGGGGATAAGCAGGTCGATTGGGCCAAGCTGCGCAAGCTGGCCGGGATGAAGAAGCTCTCCATGGCCTCCCCCGACGACGGCTTTGCAGCCACCGGCTACTACCCCGGGACGATCACCCCCTTCGGCGCAGCTGCCGACGACGGCGCCCAGTGGCCGATATACGCTGATGAGTCCATCACCGGCCGGATCTCCATGGGCGCCGGAGAGCCCGATCTGAGTCTCTTCGTCGACGCCGGCGAGCTCGTGAGCGCCTACGGAATCATCACCGGCGATATCAGCAAGTAAGCTGGCCGGCCCCCTCCAGCAATGCCTACGACCTCTCGGACTGGTGGAAGCAGCTGCTCAGGCGAAGAGCCGGTTGGTGACCGGCTGTCCCTTCACCAGAGTGGCGTACCACTCCAAACATGCGCCGTCGGTCATCGAGGCGATCTGGTCCACGATGGCCCGCTGGCGCCCAGCGTCGTCGTCGGCGATGCGGTAGTCGGCTTGGAACTGCGGGTCCAGGAAGCGGTCTCCAGTGTCCATAAGCAGAGCGTGCAGTCCACTGATCACCTCCCGCTGCCTGGTGTAGACCGGCATCTGCTCCCGGGAGGCCATGATGTAGTTGGCGGCGATCCCCTTCATCACGCAGATCTCTTCAAAGGTGTCAGTGGGGACCACCAGGTCTGCCTCGTGGCGCACCAGCGGGTGGTCGCCGTGGGCCCGGCGCGTGGCGGCGTAGATGGCTGAGCAGAATCGGCCGATGAGTTCGCTGGTCATGTTCTTCAGCCCGGCCAGCGCCCGGCGGGAGCTGTCGGACTCCAGCATCCAGCTGTCGCTGGCCTCCAGACGACTTAGAGCGGCTTCGATGCGGCCCGGATCCGATTCCGGCAGATACCATTCCTGGGTGGTCTGCACGACCCGGGCGCGCTGCACCTCGTCGTTGAGGAACTTCAGCTGAAACCGACCGTTGACGATGCCGTCCTCCACATCGTGGACGGAGTAGGCGATGTCGTCGGCAGCGTCCATCACCTGGGCCTCCATGGGCTGGCGACGGCCTACGGTGCCGCGGCGCAGCCAGTCGAAGACCTCCATATCGTCCTGGTAGACGCCGAACTTCGGGCTGAGCGTCCCATCAGGCTTCAGCTGCGCTTCCTCAGCTCTCCACGGGTACTTCACCGCCGCGTCCAGTGAGGCGCGGGTGAGGTTCAGCCCGGCCGAGCGGCCATCGGGGTGGAAACGCTTGGACTCCAACCGGGTGAGAATGCGCAGGGTCTGGGCGTTGCCCTCGAAGCCGCCGATCTCGGAAGACAGCTCATTGAGCACACTTTCGCCGTTGTGGCCGAAGGGCGGGTGACCCAGGTCATGGGAGAGGCAGGCACCGTCGACGACGTCGGGGTCACAGCCCAGCAGCCGACCCAGTTCGCGCCCCACCTGTGCGACCTCCAGGGAATGCGTCAGGCGGGTGCGGGAGAAGTCATCCATGTCCGGGGAGACGACCTGAGTCTTTGCCCCGAGTCTGCGCAGCGACGAGGAGTGCAGCAGCCTGGCCCGGTCACGTTCGAAGCTGGAGCGGTAGACCGACTTGCCGTGCTCCGGCACCCAGCGGTCCTCATCAGCTTCGGTGTAACCAGGCGCCAGGGCGGCGTACTGCCCCTCAAGACGCTCTACATTGCGCACGCTCATAGTGCTCACTCTATCGGGCACACGTCCCCGGCCGATTCCCGCTTCCCTACGTTATTTCGCGGGGACGCGCGGATACCGGTGGGAACAAGCGCGCATCAGCCGCCGGAGGTGTCGACCTCGGCGGCCTGGATCATCTCACGCTGCTGCGCGTTCAGCTCCTGGGAGGCCAGCCAGTCCTGGGGCAGGTGCACCTTCTTCGCTGATCCGGCCCGACCACGCGGGCCCTCGGCGGGCTCACCGGGGTAGCCGATGCTCTGGTCCAGTTCGCCCAACAGGTCCTGCAGCTGAGCCATGGTCTCCACGGTGACCAGCTGGGAGCGCAGCGACCCTCCGATGGGGTAACCCTTGAAGTACCAGGCCACATGCTTGCGGATGTCCTGCATCGCCTTGCGTTCGTCGCCGTCGAAATAGGGGATCAGCATTTCGGCGTGCCGCAGCAGCGTGCTGATCACCATCGGCAGATCGGGCCGGTACCGCTCGTCCCGTCCTTCGAAGGCGGCCTGCAGGTCACCGAAGAGCCACGGCCTGCCCTGGCACCCACGCCCGACGACGACGCCGTCGACCCCGGTGCGCTCCACCATGTCCAGGGCATCCTCAGCAGACCAGATATCGCCGTTGCCGAGCACCGGGATGTCCGGCAGCGAATCGCGCAGCCGTTTGATGGAGTCCCAGTCGGCCGTGCCGGAGTAGTGCTGCCTGGCGGTGCGACCGTGCAGGGCCACAGCAGCCACGCCGGCGTCGCGGGCGACCCGGCCCGCCTCCACATAGGTCAGGTGGTCCTCGTCCACTCCCCTGCGCATCTTCACCGTCACCGGGATGTTCGCCTTGGAGGCTTCACGCACCGTGGTGGCGACAATCGACTCGAACAGCCGAATCTTCCAGGGCAGCGCCGCTCCGCCTCCCTTGCGGGTGACTTTGGGCACCGGGCAGCCGAAGTTCAGGTCGATGTGGTCGCAGCGGTCCTCCTCCACCAGCATGCGCACCGCATGGCCGGTGGTCACCGGGTCCACGGAGTACAGCTGCACGGAGCGCGGCACTTCATCGGGCTCATGCTTGATGATGCGCAGCGACTCCGGCCGGCGCTCCACCAGGGCACGTGCGGTGACCATCTCATTGACGTAGAGCCCGCCGCCGTACTCGCGGCAGAGCCTGCGGAAGGCGGTATTGGTGATTCCCGCCATGGGCGCCAGCACCACCGGGGTGTCCACAGTGATCGGTCCCAGCTGCAGGGCAGGCAGCAACGCCTGGGCAGCACTGGCTGCGGGGCGGTCGAGAATGTCAGTCACAGCTCTATTATCCGTCTCTGGTCAAGTCAGCGCAGACCTGGTCACGTTATCGTAGGGGTTCTGTCTCTGCGCATCCCTAGAGGTCTACGATCAGGCAGAAGCCCTACGAAGAACGGTGCGGAAGGGGCTCAGCCGACGTCGCGGGCGTAGATCAGGGCTTCGAAGTTGATCTCTGCGTGGTCGCCGGCGGCCAGCTCCACGGCGACGGCCCTCAGCGGCACCATCGCGTCGTCGACCTCCAAGGAGACCGGGTGCCGGGCCGCCACCAGGGCCAGCAGCTGACGGATGGCGGCATCGGCCTGCTCCTGGGTCAGCTTCGGTTCCCATCCCAGCAGCACATCGGCCGGCTCATCGGTGCGCTCGCCGGTGTAGCTGATGGCGAAGGCCAGGATGGGGCTGTCGGTCGTCGAGTCGGAGTCGTCTCGGCGCAGCACCACGGCACCGGTGGCACCAGCCTCCGGGCTGAGCAGCATGCGCTGGGCACGTCCGATGGTCATCTCGGCCGGGTCCCATTCGTGGACGTCGTTGTAGAAGTCTGCGACCACACGCGTCAGCTCCACCGATCCGGTGGCCAGTTCGTCCAGGTCGATGGGGAGGTTCTCCACATCGGGCACCGGCAGGGCACCGGGCTGGACGACCACCTGGCGGGAGTGCTGGACCTTGTGGAAGCCGCTGTCCTTCAGGAAGCTCTGGGCAGCCGACCCTTTGCCGCAGCGGGCCTTCAGCGACTGCACGTCGCAGTTGGGGACCTCAGCCTCCAGGATCTGCAGCAGCTGGGAGGCGACCCGCTTACGCCGGTGCTCGGGGGCCACTTCGATGTAGAGCGAGAGCCGGTCCGGGTGCAGGGAGGAGCGGAAGATGGTGGCCGCCGCCACCGGAACACCGTTGGCCTCCGCCACAATGCACCGTGCCCACGGGTCGTTCGACGAGGGGCGCAGCAGCCCCCGGTCATAGTGATGCATGGGGCTCTCCGGGTCGCCCCAGATTTCAAGAAGCTTCAGGTCATCGCCATCAGCCCAGGGGCGGACAGTGAGTCCGGAGTCCAGGGTGAGTGTGGGGGTACCGTTGTTATCGGCAGAGTCAAGCACCTGCGCGAGTCTAGACCCGAACCTGACGTTCCGCAAAGCCCCTGGTGCCGGGCGGTGTGCCCGGTCACACCTGGTCAGCGCAGACGGTCGAACAGGTAGCTCTCGATCGCCTCCAGGGGCACGCGCTCCTGGTTCATCTGATCGCGGTCCCGAACGGTCGCAGCGTTGTCTTCGAGCGTGTCAAAGTCCACGGTGATGCAGAACGGGGTGCCGATCTCATCCTGACGCCGGTACCGGCGTCCGATCGCTCCGGCGTCGTCGTAGTCGACGTTCCAGTGTTTGCGCAGGGTGGCAGCCAGCTTCTGCGAGGGTTCGGCGAGCTCAGCCTTCTTCGACAGCGGCAGGACCGCGGCCTTGACCGGTGCGAGCTTCGGGTGCAGCTTCAGCACTGTGCGGGTGTCGACCCCGCCCTTGGTGTTGGGCGCCTCGTCCTCTGCGTAGGAGTCCACCAGGAAGGCCATCATCGCCCGTGTCAGGCCGAAGGACGGTTCGATCACGAAGGGCACGTAGCGCTCCCCGGTGGCCTGGTCGAAGTAGCTGAGCTCCTTGCCGGAGTGCTTGATGTGGGTGCCCAGGTCATAGTCGGTGCGGTTGGCGATGCCCATCAGCTCGCCCCATTCGGAGCCGGGGAAGTTGAACCGGTACTCCAGGTCAATGGTGGCTGCCGAGTAGTGCGCACGCTCCTCGTCGGGGACGTCGAAGCGGCGCAGGTGCTCCGGGTTGAGACCCAGGTCGGTGAACCAGCGCTCGGAGTCCTCCACCCAGCGCTGGTACCACGCGTCGGCCTCAGCCGGGGGCACGAAGAACTCGATCTCCATCTGTTCGAACTCCCGGGTGCGGAAGATGAAGTTGCCCGGGGTGATCTCGTTGCGGAATGCCTTGCCGATCTGGCCGATGCCGAAGGGCGGCTTGCGCCTCGCGGAGGTGACCACATTGGAGAAGTTCACGAAGATGCCTTGAGCGGTCTCCGGCCGCAGGTAGTGCAGGCCGGTTTCGTCGTCGACGGGGCCCAGGTAGGACTTCACCAGCCCGGAGAAGGCGCGCGGCTCGGTGAACTTGCCCTTGGTGCCACAGTCGGGGCAGGCCACCTCGCTCAGCCCGTCGGCCGGTGCGCGGCCCTTCTTGTCCTCAAACGCCTCAATGAGGTGGTCCTCCCGGTGACGCTTATGGCACTGCAGGCATTCCACCAGCGGGTCGGTGAAGGTCTCCAGGTGCCCCGAAGCTTGCCATACGGCCGACGGCAGGATGATCGATGAGTCCAAGCCCACCATGTCGCCGCGTCCGCGCACGAAGGTCTGCCACCACTCAGCCTTGATGTTCTCCTTCAGCTCCGTGCCCAGGGGCCCGTAGTCCCAGGCGGAGCGGGACCCGCCGTAGATCTCGCCGGCCTGGTAGACGAAGCCGCGGCGCTTGGCCAGGTTGATGACTTTGTCGAGCGTGGACTCTGCCATGGTGAGGTGATTGCTCCTGCTTCTTAGCTCAGATCTGATTCGCAGGCCAGCTTACCCCTCAGGGGGGAGACCTTTCTTGCCGCCGCCTCGGAAGAAGTCCGGCAGAGAGGCCAGGACGACGGCGACCAGAGTCATCACAGTACCCAGCACCGTGGCAGTGGTCACGATCGAACCCGGTGCCGGCACCAGCAGATCCAGCGCGAGGGAGCCCAGCAGCTGGCCCGCGATCATGCCCATGGCAGCCAGCAGCACACCGACCTTGGTGACCAGCACCGCCCCGACGCCGATGAACACGCAGCCCAGCAGCCCGCCGATGTAGTACCACCATTCAGTGGGCAGGTCACCGGCGCCGGGGCCGTTGATCAGAAGTTTGATGCCCCAGACCAGCAGCAGCAGGACTGTGCCGGAGACGAAGTTGAACAGTGTGGCCGGCAGCGCACTTCCGTAGGCGACCGACTGTCTGCCGTTGAGCGCCTGCTGGCCAGCGTTGAGCAGGCCGGCGGAGAAGGGCAGGATCACCAGCAGCCAGATGAGTTCCTTATCAGCGCCGCTCAGCTGCGGGGAGACGGCCCAGAAGACCGACACCACGGTCAGCGCCGCCCCGATCACCCGCAGCGGGCTGATCCGGATTCGCCCGGCGGGGCCCAACCCCACCCGGTCCCAGAGCAGACCTCCGACGGTCTGCCCGGTGACCACAGCCACGGTGAACACTGCCACACCGATCAGCCCGATCGTCAGTGTCTGGGTCAGTACGAAGTAGGCACCCACGCAGCCGGCCAACAGATACCACCATTTGACCGCACCGCTGCGCAGAGCCGGCCTGATCTCACGCATGGCCCGCCGCCCGCGCGGTGCGGCGAAGGTGATCGCCGCAATGAGCAGCAGCCCGGTGAAGAAGCTGATGAGCCCGGCCAGGAAGGGATCACCGGTCTGGGCTGAGAGTGCCGCGTTGATTCTCCCCTGCCCGGGGATAGCCATTCCGGTGATCACCATCAGCAGCAGCAGCCCGGCCACCACCAGCGGCGAGCGCTGCGGGGCGGAACCGTGGGGACTCATACGGACCACTCTATGCATGCCGACGGCTGTGATCGATCTGGGCCTGCCCTGCCTCGCCTGCTACCTCAGGCGGCAAACTGGGACCGGGTGGCAGACTGGGGACCATGAGTGATGAGACCGTTGAGGTGCCGATCAGAGACGAATCCATCCGATTGGGCCAGCTGCTGAAGTTGGCCGGTGCCGTGGAGTCTGGGGTGGTGGCCCGCGAGGTCATAGCTGCCGGCGCGGTTTCGGTGGACGGCGCGCCGGAGGATCGCCGCGGCGCCCGGGTGGCGCTGGGTCAGCGCGTGCGCTTCAGCGGTGAGGAGTTCGGTCTGCCGAATCTCACCCTCGTTCCGGTGCGTGAGGACTGAACAGTCTCCGCCCTGCCTGCACTGCCGCCCCACCTTGCCCCCACCTGCTTCATCGCCGTCTTAGCGCTTCATCACTGTCGCAGACGAGGGTGATAATCCGATAGGACGGTGATAATCGGCCAGGCGCCCCGCGACGACGACCAGGTCACCGCCCCAGCACGGTATAGGTGAGGAACTCGTTGACGTGACCGATCTCCTGCGGCACCACGCCGTGGCCAGCACCGGGGTAGAGCACTTTGGTCAGTTTGACCGTCTGGTTGGCCCACTGGTGGGTGTATTCGGTGCGATCTGAGGTGATGATCGGGTCCTCCTGGTCCCGACCCCAGAAGAAGGGCACCCGGCGCGCGGCCAGGCCCTGGTCGTCGAAATAGCCCTGCAGCTCACCTCCGGTGCTGGAGTCCACGGCAAAGCCGGAGAGCCCGACGACGGCGGCGAACGCATCCGGCCTGGTCCGCAGCAGGCTGGTGGCCATCGCCATGCCCATGGAGAAGCCGAGCAGGGTGACCGAACTGTGCTGGTCCTTGACGGAGGCGATCCAACTCCACAGATCCTCCACGGCGTCGTGGGCCGCCGACGAGGAGTAGGCCATCCGCTCCACGTCGAGGTCGAACCAGGTGTAGGCGCCGGGGCCCATCTCCACCGGCGCCCGCAGTGAGGCGTAGGTGAACTCCTGCGGCAGTCCGGGAACCAGTCCGAGCAGGTCTCGCTCGTGTGATCCGTATCCGTGCAGCAGCACCACCAGTGGGGTGCCGGCGCGTTCGTCTTCCTCGCGGGTCCAGATGACCTCGTAGTCAGTTGCCATAGCCCCATTCTACGAAGGATCCGCCGCAGGTGAGGACGAGGGCGGCCGCGTTTGGCACAATGATCTTCGTGAGCACAGCAGCCGATAATTCTTCAGCAGCCCCAGACTCCTCAAGCGTCGAGAAGCAGCCTGGGGAGGCACCGCAGAAAGTGCCGCAGTCCACGCCGCAGCACCCGTGGACGCGATTCGTCGCACTGGGCGATTCCTTCACCGAAGGCATCGGCGACCCGCACAGCTCCCGGCCGGGCTATCACCGCGGCTGGGCTGACCGGGTGGCCGATGAGCTGGCCACCGCCACACCGAATTTCGCCTATGCCAATCTCGCAGTGCGCGGCAGGCTTATTGAGCAGATCCGCGACGAGCAGGTGGCCCCGGCTTTGGCGCTGAAGCCGGATCTGATCACCCTCTGCGCAGGCGGAAACGATGTGATCCGCCCGGGCACTGATCCGGACGAAACCGCACGGATCCTCGACACGCTGGTCCAGATTCTAGCGACCACCGGGGCCACCATCGTGCTGTTCAACGGCCCGGACGTGCGTGAGACCCCGGTGATGGGCTCCATTCGGGGCAAAGTAGCCATCTTCAACGAGAACGTGCGCACCATTGCCCAGCGGCACGACGCCGTCGTCGCCGATATGTGGAGCCTGCGTGAGCTGACCCGGCCTGAGATGTGGGACGAGGATCGGCTGCACTTCTCCCCGCTGGGCCACCACACGATCGCGGCGATGGTGCTGGACACTTTGAATGTGGACCATGACCTCAACCCAGTGCAGCCGCGCACCGCACCTGAGCGGACGTGGCGGGAGGCCCGGGTCGACGATGCTGTCTGGGCCCGACACCACCTGTTCCCCTGGGTGATTCGGCGGCTGCGCGGCCGCTCCTCCGGAGACGGAGTTATCCCTAAGCGCCCCAACATTGAGCCGCTGTTCGGAGGATCCATGCCTCCGGGAGCGGTGGACGCAGACGCAGACTCCGCAGAGGGCGCGCCGGAGCAGAGCTGATCTGCTGCGAGGTGCCGGGGCGGTCAGCGCCGCTTGGACACGATCGTGATCGGACCGGTGGATCCCATACCGCCCAGTGCGGCGGGCGCCTGCGGAGGATGAACCTTGCGCGGTGCTGTCTCTGCGGCGTCGGCCTCGGCCTCGGCTGAGGTGTGCTCACCGGCGCCAGTGGACTCCGGTGCCAGAGCGGACTCCGGTGCCACAGCGGGTTCCGGTGTCTCACCGGGTTCAGTGCGCGGACGGTCGCTGCTCATAGAGACTCCTTGGGTGCTTCTGGTGCTTCGGACGGATCCGTGACGGGTTCGACAACATACTCTACGCCCAACTGCGGGGCGCTGGCCCACTGAGCGCTGCGCCACCAGCGCTGGACCGCCGAGTGCTGCCCGTTGGCCTGCGCTGCCTGGCTCTCGGCTCTGATGGGCGATATGTGCCGGTTTGTTGGCGCCTCACCGCGTTATTGCGGCGCTAAACGCCCACTAGGCGTCGCGGTGGGGCCTGCACCGTGCGGTGGGCTCTGCGCCGGGCGGTGGGCTCTGCACCGGGCATCAGAGTTTGAGGGTGGTGCGCATGGCCTCGCCGAGCTGCTCTGCGCTGGTGAGGAAGCCGTCATGGCCGATCGGTGAGGTGATCATGTGCACCGTGTGGCTGCCCGGGATCAGCTCAGCCAGCTGGTGGGACTGTTCGGGGAAGTAGAGCCGGTCGGTGTCGACGGCGGCTATGAACGGCGTCGCCTGCACCCGTGCCAGGGCGGCCTCGGCTCCGCCGCGTCCGCGCCCGACGTCGTGGCTCATCAGCGCTTCGGCCAGCACCATGTAGGCGTTGGGGTCGAAGCGCTCGGCCAGTTTTGACGCCTGGTGATCCAGGTAGGACTCCACCTGATAGCGGCCGCGCGGCTCCCCTGCGGTTCGCGGAGCGAAGGGGTCCTCGGCGCCCTGGGCCGCTCGGCCGAACCGCACCTGCAGCTCAGCCTCGGCACGGTAGGTGATGTGGGCGATCCGCCGGGCCAGTCCCAGCCCCGCCTCAGGTCGGGGGCCGTCGTAGTAGTCGCCTCCGCGGAAGTTCGCGTCGTTGCGGATGGCCAGCACCTGGGCCTGACCGAAGGCGATCTGCTCTGCGGTGGAGGCGGCTCCGCAGGAGAAGACGCCCAGGCCGTCGACGAACTCGGGGTAGGTCACCGCCCACTCCAGTGCCCGGGCACCACCCATGGAGCCGCCGATCACAGTGCGCAGCCGGGTGATCCCCAGGTGATCCAGCAGCCGCTTCTCCAGCTGGACGGCATCGCGGATGGTCACATATGGGAACCGGGACCCCCAGGGCACTCCGTCGGGGTCCGCCGATGCTGGGCCGGTGGATCCGTAGCAGCTGCCGACCATGGCCGGGGCGATGACGAACCACCTGTCGGTGTCGATGGGTCGTCCCGGACCCAGCAGGCCCTCCCACCAGCCGATGTCCGGATCAGCCGGGCTGGAGGCCACATGGGTGTCGCCGGTGAGCGCATGGGCGACCAGTACAGCGTTGTCTCCGGCCTCGTTGAGCTCCCCCCAGGTCTCATAGGCCAGCTGCACTTCGGGAAGGTGTCCACCGGTCTCGCACGTGAAGGGCCCGGCGTGGAAGGTCTTCAGCGCACCGGCGGGCCGGTCGCCGAAGTCGTTGTCCACAGTGGGGGCCAGATCGTGGAGTAGGTCTGAGGCAGCCATTGTGCTACCCTAGCCTCTGGGTGCCTTGGCCAGCCCCTGCTCCAGGTCGGCCAGGATGTCGTCGATGTGCTCCAAGCCCACTGAGAGCCGCACCAGCGAGGGACTCACACCGGCAGCCCGCTGCTCGGCCTCGGTGAGCTGGCTGTGGGTGGTGGAGGCCGGGTGGATGACCAGCGAGCGCACATCGCCCACGTTGGCCACCATCGAGTGCAACTGCAGCGCATCGACCAGGGCTCGGCCGTCCTCGGCTCCGCCGTGGAGTTCGAAGGAGATGATGGATCCGGCGCCTTTGGGCAGGTACTTCTGCGCGCGCTGGTAGTAGGGGCTGGAGGCCAGGCCGGAATAGGTGACCCGCGCGACGGCGTCGTGGTTCTCCAGATATTCGGCCACCCGCTCAGCGTTCTGCACGTGGCGCTCCATGCGCAGGCTCAGGGTCTCCAGGCCCAGGTTGATCTCGAAGGCGTTGTGCGGCGAGAGCGCCGGGCCGATGTCGCGCAGCAGCTGCACCCGCGCCTTCATGATGTAGGCGAGGTTGACTCCGAACACACCCTCGGGCCCCAGGTCGCGGGCGAAGACCATACCGTTGTAGCTCTCGTCGGGGGTGTTGAAGCCCGGGTAGCGCTCGGGGTAGGCGCTGTAGTCGAACTTTCCGGAGTCGACGATGACCCCGGCCATCGCCGTGCCGTGGCCGCCGAGGAACTTGGTGGCCGAATGGACGACGACGTCGGCTCCGTGCTCAATGGGCCGCAGCAGGTAGGGGCTGGGCAGGGTGTTGTCCACGATCAGCGGTGCGCCGAATTCGTGGGCCAGTCCGGCCACAGCTTCGATGTCCAGCACATCGCCCTGGGGGTTGGGCAGCGCCTCACCGAAGAATGCGACCGTATTGTCCCTGATCGCCGCGCGCCAGGAGTCGAGGTCGTCGCTGTCCTCGACGAAGCTGACCTCGATGCCGAATTTGGGCAGGGTGTGCTTGAACAGGTTCTGCGTCCCCCCGTAGAGGGAGGCTGAGGCCACGATGTGGTTTCCGGAGTGGGCGATGTTCAGCAGCGCCAGCGTGGTGGCGGCCTGACCCGAGCCCAGAGCCAGCGCCCCTACTCCGCCCTCCAGGGCAGCGATCTTATTCTCCACGGCCTCCACGGTGGGGTTGGTGATGCGGGAGTAGATCGGGCCCAGTTCGGAGAGCGCGAATCGGTTGCCGGCGGTCTCTGCGTCGGGAAAGACGTAGCTGGTGGTCTGGTGGATCGGCAGCGCACGCGCACCGGTCGCCGGGTCCGGGGCAACTCCAGCGTGAATCTGACGGGTCTCGAAGTTGGCCGCCTCGGGCTGCCAGGTGTATTCGCTCATGAGAATCTCCCTTTTACAGTCTTTCGGAGACCTCAGACTTTGGGAGTATGAGGTCCGCGCTTGCCGAGATGGGTTCTCCATCCGGCCAGGTCCTCACCCGGGGCACCCCACCGCGAACTGGAGGGTTGCCGGCCACTAAACCGGGGTTTTGCAGTGGCACTCTTGACCTGTATACGAGTCTGCTGGATCCGCCGCGTCGGTGCAAGTCGGTGCGGCCGAATTTCGTCATGTGGACGGCTTGAGTGTGCCGAGCCGCAGACGGAATGCCCTCAGACTTTGAGGATGAGCGCGTCTCCCTGACCGCCGCCGCCGCACAGACCCGCCGCTCCGGTGCCGCCGCCGCGCCGGGCCAGCTCGTGGGCCAGGTGCAGCACGATTCGCGCCCCTGACATGCCCACCGGGTGGCCCATGGCGATGGCACCGCCGTTGACATTGACCTTATCGGTGCTGATCCCCAGTTCGCGGGCGGAGGCGAGGCCCACAGCTGCGAAGGCCTCATTGATCTCCACCAGGTCCAGGGAGTCGACCTCGGTACCCTGCTTGCGACAGGCTGCGGCGATGGCGTTGGCCGGCTGCAGCTGAAGGCTGGAGTCGGGTCCGGCGACCATGCCGTGGGCACCGATCTCCGCGATCCACTCCAGACCCAGCGACTGAGCCTTCTCCTTGGACATCACCACCAGGGCACAGGCGCCGTCGGAGATCTGCGAGGAGCTGGCGGCGGTGATGGTGCCGTCCTTGGCGAAAGCGGGGCGCAGACCGGACAGCGACTCGGCGGTGGCACCTTCCCGGATGCCCTCGTCCCGGCTGACGGTGACCGGCTCCCCCTTGCGCTGGGGCACATCAACCGGCACCACTTCGTCGTCGAACAGGCCGTTGTTCCAGGCGGCTTCGGCGCGCTGGTGGGAGGCGGCGGCAAGACTGTCCTGCTCCTCGCGGGAGACCTCGGCGTCTCCGGTGTTGCAGGATTCGGTCAGCGCGCCCATGGGCTGGTCGGTGGCCTGGTCGAAGAGGGCGTCGTAGGCCATGGAGTCCACCAGGGAGGTGTCGCCGTAGGTGAACCCCTTGCGGGATCCGGGCAGCAGGTGCGGCGCCTGAGACATCGACTCCATGCCGCCTGCCACCACCACCTCGCACTCGCCGGCGCGAATCATCTGGTCGGCTGTGGCGACGGCGTTGAGCCCGGACAGGCAGACCTTGTTGACGGTGATGGAGGGGATTGAGGCGGGAATGCCGGCCCCCAAGGCGGCGGTGCGGGCGGGGTTCTGACCGGCTCCTGCCTGGATCACATGTCCCATGATGACGTAGTCCACCGCGGTCGCCTCAACGGCTGACTTCTGCAGGGCCCCTTCGATCGCGCGGGAGCCGAGCTGGGCCGCCGATAGGCTGGACAACCCGCCCATCAGCTTCCCGATGGGCGTGCGTGCTCCTGCCACGATGACCGTTTCGCTCATGGTCAAGCTCCTTTGCTCTGCTGTGATCTGCTCTGCCGGGTGAAATCCAATGACATCATAGACCCCTGATTCAGCGAGTGTGCCGCCACCTCAGGATTCCACACCCAGGGAGCACGCGGAAGCCCGGCCGGGTCGAAGCGAGCCAGGGCCTGTTCCAGGGTGTCGGCGGGAAGTCCGAGAGACTCCAGCAGCACATCGCGGACCTGCTCAGCGCTGACCCCCTGCCCCGCCAGCTCACTGAGCGTGACAGCGCCGTCACGTTTGGCCAGCCGCTTTCCGGCCGCGTTGACCACCAGCGGAACATGGGCGTACTGCACCTGCTCCGCCGCCTGAGCCCCATACAGCAGCCGGCGCAGATACGCCTGACGAGGGGCGGAGTCAGCCAGGTCCTCGGCGCGGACCACCTGGTCCACCCCGGTGAGGTGATCATCGACGACGACGGCAAGATGGTAGGCGGCCGCACCGTCGTTGCGCACCAGCACCAGGTCATCCACCGCCGCCCGCACCTCACCCAGCAGATGGTCGTAGACGGCGCCCTCATCAACGGCGGAGCGCAGCCGCAGCGCCGGGGCACGGTGGGCTCGCCGCTGCTCACGTTCGGCCGCACTCAGGGTGCGGCAGGTGCCCGGGTACGCACCGGGGGGCGCGTGCGGGGCACGGGGAGCGTCCTGGATCTCCCGGCGGGTGCAGTAGCATTCGTAGACCAGGCCGCGATCGGCCAGCTGCGCCACGGCGTCGTCGTAGATCGTCTGTCGCTGGGACTGTCGCAGCGGCTCGGCGTCGAAGGTGATCCCCAACGCTGTCATATCGGCCAACTGACGCTGGGCAGACCCCTCCACCGTGCGGGAAGCGTCGAGGTCCTCATAGCGCAGCAGCAGCCTGCGCCCGCTGCCGGCGGCGAAGAGCCATGCGAGCATCGCGGTGCGCAGGTTTCCCACATGCAGATCCCCCGAGGGACTGGGCGCATACCGTCCGGCCGACATGCGCCCATCGTATCGACCCGGCGGCAGCATCGACTGGGCGGCTGCGCAGGCGGCCGAGATAGTTGCACGTCCAATCACCTGGGCAGTAGGCTGGGCACCTGAGAGATGCGTCACATTCACATTTCCACCGCGGCCCACCGCCTAAGGAGCATCAACCCATGACGGAACTGACCCACTTCATCCATGGCAAACATGTCAGCGGCGTCTCCGGGCGCACCAAGGGTGTCTACAACCCGGTGCGCGGCGAAGTCACCGCCCAAGTGGCACTGGCCTCTGCCGATGAGGTGCGCACCGCAGTTGATTCCGCTGAGCAGGCCTTCGGCGAGTGGTCGCGGCTGAACCCGCAGCGGCGCGCACGCATCCTGCTGAAGTGGGTGGATCTGATTCAGACCCACCGCGATGAGCTCGCTGAGACGCTCTCCAACGAGCACGGAAAAATCTTCAGCGACGCCATGGGCGACATCCAGCGCGGCGTCGAAGTGGTGGAGTTCGGCGCCGGAGCGCCGCACATGCTCAAGGGCGAGTTCTCGCACAACGTCGCCACGGGGATGGACGTCCACAGTCTCAGCCAGCCGCTGGGCGTGGTCGCCGGCATCACCCCGTTCAACTTTCCGGCCATGATCCCGCTGTGGAAGGCCGGGATCGCCTTGGCGGCGGGCAACAGCTTCATACTCAAACCCTCTGAGCGCAACCCGTCGGTGCCGCTGCGCCTGGCCGAGCTCGCCCTGGAGGCCGGTATGCCTGCTGGCACCCTCAACGTCGTCAATGGGGACAAGGAGGCGGTCGACGCCCTGGTGGAGGAACCGCGGGTCAAGGCCATCGGGTTCGTCGGATCGACGCCGATCGCCCAGTCGCTCTACAGCGCCGCGGCTGCCCAGGGCAAGCGCGCCCAGTGCTTCGGCGGGGCGAAGAACCACATGATCATCATGCCCGACGCCGATATGGACCAGGCCGCCGACGCCCTGATCGGTGCCGGCTTCGGCTCCGCCGGGGAGCGCTGCATGGCGATCTCGGTGGCCGTGCCGGTGGGCGAGGCCACCGCCGAGGTGCTGCGCGAGAAGCTGCTGGAGCGGATGAACAACCTCACCCTGGGCCCCTCCCTGGACCCGAAGAGCGACTTCGGCCCGGTGGTCGGAGCTGATGCCAAGGCGCGGATCGAAGACTACATCGGCATCGGAGTGGATGAGGGAGCCGAACTGGTCGTCGACGGCCGCGGCGCCGTCGTCGAAGGTCATCCTGACGGCTACTGGGTCGGGGCCACCCTGTTCGACCGGGTCACCCCGAATATGCGCATCCACCAGGAGGAGATCTTCGGACCGGTGCTCTCCATCGTCCGCGCGGCCGACTATGAGGAGGCACTGCGGCTGCCCACCGAGCATGACATGGGCAACGGTGTGGCCATCTTCACCCGCGACGGCGACGCCGCCCGAGACTTCACCGCCCGGGTAGAAGTCGGCATGGTCGGAGTCAACGTGCCGATCCCGGTGCCCATCTCCTACTACACCTTCGGCGGATGGAAGGCCTCGGCCTTCGGCGACCTCAACCAGCACGGGGCCGACGGCTTCAAGTTCTACACCAAGACCAAGACGGTCAGCACCCGCTGGCCCTCGGGCACCAAAGAGGGCGCAAGCTTCATCATGCCCGAAGGCAGCTGATCACCCGCGCCGTCCAGCCCTGCACAATCCAGCCCTGCAAAATGCCGTGCCACGCTGCACAACACGAGGAGAGACACTGATGAGTCAGACTGCAGCAGAGTCATCCGCCCAGCCCAAGGTGGCGTTCATCGGGCTGGGCAACATGGGCGGGCCGATGGCCGCCAATTTGGTGGCCGCCGGGGTGCCCGTGCAGGCGTACGACGTCGTCGCCGAAGCCATGGACACCGCGCAGCAGAACGGCGTGGAGGTGGTCGCCGACCCCTTGGACGCGGTGGCTGAGGCCGATGTGGTGCTGACCATGCTGCCCTCCGGTGAGCACGTGTTGGCGGCCTACCAGCACTCCCCCGGGCTGTTGGCGGCGGCCAAGCCGGGTGCCACGTTCCTGGACTGCTCCACGATCAATATCTCAGAGGCCCAGGAAGCCGCCGAGTTGGCGAAGCAGGCTGGATTTCAGGCGGCCGATGCCCCGGTCTCCGGCGGGGTGGTCGGGGCCGAGGCAGGCACTTTGGCGTTCATGGTCGGGGCCGACGACGACGTCTTCGGGCAGCTGCGCCCGCTGCTGGAGATCATGGGGGCTCGCGTCGTCCACTGCGGAGCCAGCGGCCTGGGTCAGGCGGCCAAGATCTGCAACAACATGATCCTAGCTGTCAGCCAGATCGCCGTCGGTGAGGCCTTCGTGCTCGGCGAGCAGCTCGGCCTGACTCATCAGGCGCTCTACGATGTGGCGTCCAAGGCCTCCGGGCAGTCTTGGGCCCTGACCACCAATTGCCCGGTGCCCGGCCCGGTGCCGACATCGCCGGCCAACCGCGATTTTGCCCCCGGGTTCGCCGGCGCCCTGATGGCAAAGGACCTCGGACTTGCCACCAACGCGCTCGATGAGAAGGGCGTGGACGGGCAGATGGGCCGGCTGGCCGCAGCCATCTATTCTGAGTTTGCTGAGGGCGAGGGAGCCACGCAGGACTTCTCCGCCATCATCAGCACCATCCGCGCCAACTCCCAATCACCAGGAGCGTAGAGCATGAGCGAATACTCCACGATCGTCGTCTCCACCGAATCCCGGGTGGCCACGATCCAGCTGAACCGGCCCGAGGCGCTCAACGCGCTCAATGCCGAAATGATGGAAGAGATCGTCACCGCAGCGATGGGCTTCGACGCGGACCCCGGCGTCGGCACGATCCTCATCACCGGCTCCCAGAAGGCGTTTGCCGCCGGTGCCGACATCAAACAGATGGCCGACCGGGGCTACGCGGATATGTACGCCGATGACTGGTTCCGCCGGTGGGACGACCTCACTCGGCTGCGCACCCCCATAGTCTCAGCAGTGAGCGGATTCGCCCTGGGCGGCGGCTGCGAGCTCGCTATGATGAGCGACATCATCATTGCCGCCGAAGGCGCGAAGTTCGGTCAGCCTGAGATCAATCTTGGAGTGATCCCCGGCATGGGCGGCAGTCAGCGACTGACCCGCGCGGTGGGCAAGGCGAAGGCCATGGATATGATCCTCACCGGCCGGCGCATTGATGCCGCGGAGGCTGAGCGCATTGGACTGGTCTCACGGGTGGTGGCCGATGATCAGGTCCTAGCGGAGGCCACCACAGTGGCCGAACTGATCGCGTCGAAGTCCAAACCCTCCACGCAGATGGCCAAGGAGGCTGTCGGCTCCGCCTTCGAGTCCACGCTTGGGCAAGGACTGCTGTTTGAGCGTCGCATGTTCCACTCCCTCTTCGCCACCGAGGATCAGGCAGAGGGCATGAGTGCTTTTGCCCAGAAGCGCGACCCGGTGTGGCGTCACCGGTGATCTGGTCAGGGTCCGAGGAAGTCGCCTGAGACCCGGCGGAAGTCCGCCAGGATCCGATTGAGGTCCTCGACCTGGCCGGGTGTGAAGCCGGTCCGTTCAAACAGCTGCTCATTGAGCGCCGCTGTGGCCTGCTCAGCTGTCTTCCTGCCCTGGGCGGTGAGCACCAGCAGCATCGCCCGCCGGTCGGACTCATGGGGCTGGCGCTGCACCAGGCCAGCGTCCTGCAGCCTGTCCACCGCGTTGGTGATGGACGTCGGATGTACTTGGAGCAGCGCGGAGGCCTTGTTCATCAGCATGCGCTTCTCCCGGGAGTGGCTCAGCAGTGAGATCACCTCATACCGGGCGAAGGTGAGCCGGTAGGGCTTCAGGATCTCCTGGGCCCGTCCCAGCAGAATCTGCTGGGTGCGCATAATCGCGGTGACCGCCGCAGCCGGTGCTGCCGCCGAGTCCCACCCCTGCTTCTTCCAGTTGTTCTGAATCTCAGCGATCGGGTCCTTGGCCAACGGGGGGCGCATTGTTCGTCTCCTGGATCTCTTCAGGTACGGTCTCGGCCATCACGGGGCGCAGCGGCAGTCGGTCTCACGCCTTGGGACGTGTGAGCTGCGGAAGGTCTTCCTCCCGGAATTCCACCCCGTAGCGGCCCGGCCCAGCCTCCTCGGCAGCACGTTGCTCCTCGATGCCGCGCAGCTCCACGCGGCGGATCTTGCCGGAGATCGTCTTCGGGAGCTCCTTGAACTCGATCCGGCGGATGCGCTTATAGGGCGAGAGCCTGTTCAGGCTGTGCTGCAGCACCGTGGCGGCGGTCTCCTCAGTGGGCTCCCACCCTGTGGCCAGGGTGACGAACGCCTTGGGCACCGAGAGGCGAATGTCATCCGGGGCCGGGACGATGGCGGCCTCCACGACGGCCGGATGCTCCACCAGCACTGACTCCAGCTCGAAGGGCGAGATCTTGTAGTCGCTGGACTTGAACACATCATCTGCCCGGCCCACATAGGTGAAGACCCCATTTTCGTCGCGGGAGGCCACATCTCCGGTGTGATAGAGACCGTTGCGGAAGACCTCGCGGTTCTTCTCCTCGTCGCCGTAGTAGCCCTTCATCAGTCCCACCGGGCGCGGGTCCAGTCGCAGGCACAGCTCCCCCTCGTCGGACTCCTCCTCGGTGACCTGGTCAATGAGGACCACCTCGTAGCCCGGCAGCGGGACCCCCATGGCACCCAGGGTGACGGGCCGACCGGGAGTGTTGGCCACCTGCAGGGTGGTTTCGGTCTGACCGAACCCATCGCGGATAGTGGAGTTCCAGACCTTCTGGACCTGTTCGATCACTTCGGCGTTGAGCGGCTCTCCGGCAGAGATCAGCTTCTTCGGCGGGCTGGTCAGCTGCGTCAGATCGGCCTTGATCAGCATCCGCCAGACGGTCGGGGGTGCGCAGAAGCTGCTGACGCCATCGCGTTCCATGGCCTTCATCAGTGCTTGGGGGTCGAATTTGGTGAAGTTGTAGAGGAAGATCGTCGCCTCCGCCAGCCACGGAGCGAAGAAGTTGGACCAGGCATGTTTTGCCCAACCCGGTGAGGAGACATTGAGGTGCACGTCCCCCGGTTCCAGGCCGATCCAGTACAGAGTGGACAGATGCCCCACCGGGTAGGAGGCATGCGTATGTTCGACCAGCTTGGGCTGAGAGGTGGTCCCCGAGGTGAAGTAGAGCAGCATGGTCTCATCTGCCCCAGTCGGTTCCACCTGAGGCGGCTGAGCTGATGCTGAGTAGGCGTCGTCGTAGGAGCGGACGGTCCGGGACGGCACCTGAGGAGCTGTCCTCTGCGCCGCGGCGGCATGGGCCCCCGGCACGTGGATGAGCGTGAAGTCGCCCTCGACGTCGGCGAACCTCTGCACTGCTGAGGTGGTCCCGATGACCCAGCGCGCCTCAGCGCGCGTCACCCGATCTTGGAGGTCACGGGCACCCATCTGCGTGGTGGTGGGCACCAGCACTGCGCCGAGCTTGATGGCAGCCAGCATCGACTCCCAGAGCTCCACCTGGTTGTCCAGCATCAGAATGATCCGCTGATTGCGGCGCACCCCCAGGTCGCTCAGCCAATTCGCCACCCGGTTGGAGGCCTCGCTGAGCTCGCGGAAGGTGCGTGCCACCCGGTCGCCGTTCTCCTCAACAATGACCAGCGCGTTCTGATCAGCCCGCTCGGCAGAGGCCGCCAGGTGGTCGAACCAGTCATGTCCGAAGTTGAAGTGCTCGAACCGCGGCCATTCAAACGTTTCTCTGGCTTTGGCCCAATCATTCTGGTGGGCGATCAGGCCGTCTCGGGCGGCTCGCAGCTCTTCGGCGACTGACACGGGCGCCTCCTTTGTAGATCTGGTGGCAGAAATGTATCGAATGTGATTGCTATCACCTAATATACTTGGACGTCCTATAGTTGGTAAAGGACGTTTCCAACTCTGCCCGCGACCCACCACGAAGGAACCGACGATGACGCCAAGGACCTCCCCGGCCGCTGAGCGCGCCGACCACACCGACGACGCCGATACGTCCCCAGCCGTGAACTTCCTCGATGCGGCTCGGCACCTCTCCTCAGATGAGCGCCAGCGGCTGCTCTCGACTGACCGCAGCCTCCAGCAGACCCTGCGACCTGCCAGCATCGACCCCTGGAACCGGGAGGAGTTTCCGCATCAGCTGCTGCCGGCGCTGGCCGACCTCGGCCTGGGAGAGACCTACCTGGACGGCTCCTCACAGCTGTTCCAGGGGCTGGTGCACGCCTGCGCCGCCCGAGCCGACGTCTCCATGTCGGCACTGCTGGGGATCCACAACGAGCTCATCGTCGGCACCATCGCCGAGCTCGGCTCTGCCGAGCAGAAGCAGACCTGGCTGCCCCGGCTGCGCCGCCTGGAGGCGCTGGGGGCCTTCTGCCTCACGGAGCCGGACCACGGCTCAGACATTGCTGGCGGATTGGAAACCTCGGCCACCCGCACCGACCAGGGCTGGGTGATCCGTGGTCGCAAGCGCTGGATCGGGGCCGGCACCATCGCCGACATCGCCCTGATCTGGGCCCGCGACACCTCCGACGGTCAGGTCAAGGGCTTCCTGGTTCCCACTGACACGGCCGGCTACCGGGCCAGCGCCATCCGCAACAAGACCGGCCTGCGCATTATGCAGAACGCGGACCTGGAGTTCGACGACGTCGTCGTTGCCGACTCAGCGCTGCTGCCCGGGGCCACCTCGTTCTCCGCGGCCAGCCGACTGCTGATGGCCTCCCGCGCCTGGGTGGGATGGCAGGCAGTGGGGGCCCAGCAGGCACTCTTCGACCTGATCAGCAGCTACGCCCGGCAGCGCAAGCAGTTCGGAGTGCCCATCGGCTCGTTCCAGCTCGTCCAGTCCGCTCTGGTCACCGTGGCCGGCAACCTCGCCCTCTCGGCATCCATGATGGCCGACACAGCAGATATCCAGGCCCGCGGTGAGCTGACCATGATGCACGCCTCCCTGACCAAAGCGACACTGACCAGAACCGCCCGTGAGTCCGGCGCCCTGGCCCGGGAGGTGTTCGGCGGAAACGGGATAGTCAGCGACTATGAGGTGGCCAAAGTGGCCGGGGACATCGAAGCTCTCTACACCTACGAGGGCAGCCATTCGATCAACCTGCTCATCGCCGGCCGTGCGATCACCGGCATCTCCGCCTTCGCCTGAGTGCTCAGCCAGCACACCCCGCTGCAGAGGTGATCGCCGCCCCCGCCGGCCTGTGCTTGACATCACAGGCTGCGCAGTGCTTGAGTTGACTTACTGACCGATTGGTCTGGAAATACTGCCTGGTCTGTAGAACTCACAAGGAGCACCCATGCCCGATGCCAGCACTGCGGCCCCGGCCGCCGATACCCACCGGGGCCCGTCGATGCCTGCCGGCGGGCCGCACCACAAGATGCTGGAGAACGACGGGTGCACCCGCTGGCTCGGCGCCGAGGTGCTCCTCGCCGAGCCGGGTCATGCGAAGCTGCGCATGCGCATCCGCGAAGAGATGACCAACGGCTTCGACATTGTCCACGGCGGGATGGTCTTCACCCTGGCCGACACCTGCTTTGCCATGGCGTGCAACGACCCTGCCGGCGACGACGCGACGATCACCGTCGCCTCGGGGGTCGACATCAATTTTTTGAAGTCCGCCAAGCTCGGCGAAGAGATCACCGCCGAGGCCGTCCGGGTCGCCCAGACCGGACGCAGCGGCGTCTACGACGTCGTGGTCAGCCGCGGTGAGGACACCATCGCAGTCTTCCGCGGCCGCTCCCGCACTGTTCCCGTCCCAACCCAAGAGGTGACGCCCGAATGAGCCTTGCACCCGCCCCCGACTCCTTCGCCGCCGACGGCGCGCCCAACGAACTTGCCGCAGCCATCGCAGAGACCGAGGCTGACCCGACCCCGGTGGGCACTCCGGACGCCGCCGAGCTGATCGGCCGCGAAGAGATGGACCAGCTGCAGCTGACCCGGCTGAAGGCCACCATCAAGCACGCCTACGAGAACGTCAGTGCCTACCGTGAGCTCTATGACGCGCACGGGGTGAAGCCCAGTGACCTGCAGACTCTTGAAGACCTGGCCAAGTTCCCCTTCACCGACAAAGAGTTCCTGCGCGCGGCCTATCCGTTCAAGTCCTTCGCCGTACCGATGAATCAGGTCCGCCGCATCCACGCCTCCTCCGGCACCACAGGACTGCCCACAGTGGTGGGCTACACCGACGGCGACATCGACCGGTGGGCCACACTGTTCTCCCGGTGCCTGCGGTTCTCCGGCGTCGCACCCGGAGACATCGTCCACAACGCCTACGGCTACGGGCTGTTCACCGGCGGTCTGGGCGCCCACTACGGGGTGGAGAAGCTCGGCGCAACCGTCATTCCGATGTCCGGGGGCCAGACGGAGAAGCAGATCCAGCTCATCACCGACTTCAAGCCGCGGGCGATCCTGTGCACCCCCACCTACCTGCTGGCGCTGGCCGACGGCTTCCGCAAGGCCGGCCTGGACCCACGGGACACATCCCTGGAGATCGGCGTGCTCGGCGCCGAACCCTGGACCGAAGAGATGCGCCACGAGATCGAGCAGGCGTTCAACATCAAAGCCTGCGACATCTACGGCCTCTCCGAAGTCATGGGCCCCGGAGTCGCCGGCGAGTCCTTCGACAGGCAGGACGGCTCCACCATCTGGGAAGACCACTTCCGCCCGGAGATCATCGACCCGATGACCGAAGACGTCCTGGAACCGGGCCATCACGGCGAGCTGGTCTTCACCACGCTGACCCGCGAGGCGCTGCCGATCATCCGCTACCGCACCCACGATCTGACTCGGCTGCTGCCGGGCACCGACCGGCCCGGTCACCGGCGCATGGGCCGCATCAGCGGCCGCAGCGACGACATGATCATCCTGCGCGGGGTCAACCTCTTCCCCACCCAGATCGAAGAGATCGCACTGACCATCGAGGGGCTCTCTCCGCACTTCCAGCTGGAGCTGACCCGTCCGGACCACATGGATCAGATGACGGTGCACATCGAACGCCGCGAAGAGTGCTCGCTGCAGGACGCTGAGACCGCCGGCAAGGAGCTGGCCCGCCAGATCAAGATCAAGGTCGGTTCCAGCTGCGTGGTCAGCGTGGCCGAACCGGAAACTCTCGCCCGCTCCTCCGGCAAGCTGCGACGCATCTACGACAAGCGCCGATGAGCAGTCTGCGGCGGCTAGTCTGAGGACCGATGGAACTATCGACAGGGAAGGCCGCTCACCGCATGCCATTGGACCAGTCAGAGCAGGCCGCCGGTACTGGCCCGCGCACCGCTGTCAAGCGGGGCCGCCCCGGATACGACCGTGACTCGCTGATCCGAGTGTGCGTGGAGGTCTTCAACCGCCGCGGCTACGAAGCGACGTCGATGGGGGCCCTGGCCCAGGAGCTGGGCATCTCCAAGTCGGCCATCTACCACCACGTGAAGTCCAAGGAAGAGATCCTCGACGCCGCCCTGAGCCATTCGTTGGCTGAGCTGGAGCGGGTCGTCGCCGACGCCGAGGCCTTGGAGGTCGCTGCGGTGGCGGAGCTGGAGACCATCATCGCTGAGTCGGTCAATGTGCTGACCCGGTCGCTGCCCTATGTGACCCTGCTGCTGCGGCTTCGGGGCAACTCGGAGCTGGAGACCGCCGCCCTGGCCCGCCGGCGCGAGATCACCCGCCGCATCGCCGACCTGATCCATCAGGCCCAGGACGACGGCGACCTCCGCCAGGACCTCGACGCCCGCACCGCATCCCGGCTGGCGATGGGCACGGTCAACTCGATCGTGGACTGGTACCGCCCCGACCGCGCCGACGCTGCCGCTCCCCTGGCCGATACCGTAGTGTGTCTGCTGCTGGCTGGGCTGCGCACCCCGGCCCGCTGACCACGAGGCAGGTGCAGGTGATGTTCGACTGGCTGATACCGCTGCTGATCGTGCTGGCAGTGGCACTGGCGTCAGCCGGCTGGTACGTCTACGACGCTCGGGTGGGAAAGCCCCGGGGCAGGCTCAAGGCCCTGGAGACCAGTTTGAACACCTTGGCGGACCATAATGTCGATATCGCCGCCACCGGCACCAGCTACCGCATCGAACAAGCCAAGCACCTCAAGATCAGAGACCAGTCGGTATCTGTCCTGGACCTCCTCAACCGCGACTCCACACTGAACCAGGCCGGCGACTGGAAGCGGCTCACCTTCCACGAAGGGTTCCACCAGGGCCCCTACGCCGATGAGCTCACCGACGACGAGTGGCGGTTCGTCCACCAGCGCTACGCCGAGCTGGTTGAGCAGAAGACCTCTCACCGGGTCCGAGTCGAGACCCATCAGAAGCTGCTGAAGGAGAACGAGGCCCGGGTGGACAAGCTCACCAAAACCTATGTGGAGCAGGCCAGGGCTATTGCCGAGCAGGGCGGCGACCATGACAGCAACCGCTGGAACGATGAGTTTGATGCCTTGAACCGCGGCAATGAGGGCAAGCCGCGGCCAGAGTGACTGCTCATCTGGGCGAGACAGCCCACCCGGGCACCGCGAGAGCTGGCTGAGGCCCGCATGCGCAGCCACTGCCGCAGCCCCATGCATGTGGGTATTGCACATCTCACATGCCCAGGTATACTGAACGAACGGTCAGTAATTCAGGAGGTACCGAAATGTCCGCTCAGAAGCCCCATCTGCAGGCAGTCGAGCCCGACGCCGCGCAGGTCACCGAAGACGCCCGAGTCGCCGCCGATCAGGCACGAGTAGGCTGGGAGCGCTTCCAGGAGATCATCGCCGACGATAAGCGCATCGAGCCTCGTGACTGGATGCCCGACGACTACCGCAAGACCCTGGTGCGCCAGGTCTCCCAGCACGCACATTCGGAGATCATCGGCATGCAGCCCGAAGGCAACTGGATCAGCCGGGCGCCCTCACTGAAGCGCAAATCCGTGCTCATGGCCAAGGTCCAGGATGAGGCCGGCCACGGACTCTACCTCTACTCCGCCGCCGAGACACTGGGCACCTCCCGCGATGAGACCTACGAGCAGCTCTACACCGGCAAGGCGAAGTACTCCTCGATCTTCAACTACCCGGCCCGCACCTGGGCCGACGTCGGCGCCGTCGGGTGGCTGGTCGACGGAGCCGCCATCACCAACCAGGTTCCGCTGTGCCGAGCCTCCTACGGACCCTATGGCCGCGCCATGGTGCGGGTGTGCAAGGAAGAGTCCTTCCACCAGCGCCAGGGGTGGGAGATTCTCTACACCCTCTCCCACGGCACCCAGGCGCAGAAGCAGATGGCCCAGGACGCCGTGGACCGCTTCTACGGACCTGCGCTTCAGATGTTCGGTCCCCCCGACGCGGAGTCCCCCAACTCCCAGCAGTCGATGGCCTGGAACATCAAACGCTTCTCCAACGATGTGCTGCGCCAGCGCTTCGTCGACATGATCGTCCCCCAGGCGGAGGCCCTCGGGCTCACCCTGCCTGATCCGGACCTGAAGTGGAACGAAGAGCGCGGCCACTACGACTACGGCGAGCTGGACTGGGATGAGTTCTTCAGCGTCGTCAAGGGCGACGGCCCGCTGAACCATCAGCGGCTGGCCCACTACCGAGCAGCCCGCGACAACGGCGCCTGGGTGCGTGAGGCCGCTGCGGCCTACGCGGACAAGCAGGCCGCAGCCCAGCAGGACGCAGCCCTGCTCAGCGCCTGAGGCGCACCGCACTGACATTCGGCGAGAAAGGCCAGGCATGACTCAGAACGACACCACGACAGAGTCCGAACAGGTCCCAGCAGGCGGCGTGATCGCCACCGATCCGGCCACTGAGAGCATCTGGCCGCTCTGGGAGATCTTTGTTCGCTCATCCCGCGGTCTGTCCCACGTGCACGCAGGCTCGCTGCACGCACCGGACGGAACGATGGCGCTGCGCAATGCGCGCGACCTCTACACCCGACGCAACGAAGGAACCTCCATCTGGGTGGTTCCCTCAGAGGGAATCACCGCCTCCGACCCGGACTCCAAGGGCGGGTTCTTCGAATCTGCGCAGGGCAAGAACTACCGGCATGCCACCTACTACACGCAGTCCGAAGGGGTGAAGCACCTGTGAGCGACACCGTAGGATTCACCTCCCAGGACTCCGCGACACGGATCTCCATGGGCAACGCCATCACCGCTGAGGAGCTTGCCTCCCGCGAAGACCGCGCGAGTGAGGAGGTCGCCCGCTACGCCCTGATCCTCGGCGACGACTCGCTGATGCTGGCCCAGCGGCTGGGGCATTGGATCTCGCGTGCACCGGAGCTGGAAGAGGATGTGGCGCTGGCCAACATCGCCCTGGACCTGCTGGGCCATGCCCGCTTCCTGCTCACCTACGCCGGCTCCGCCTGGGACAAGACCGAAGACGACCTCGCCTATTTCCGCGATGAGGAGGAGTTCCGCTCCGCCCGCCTGGTGGAGCATGAGAACGGCGACTTCGGCCAGACCATCGCCCGGCAGCTGATCTTCAGCTTCTACGCCTATGCGCTCTACTCCCGCCTGCTGGCCTCCACCGACGAGACCCTGTCCGCCATCGCTGATAAGGCCCTGAAGGAAGTCGACTACCACCGGGACCACGCCGCCCAGTGGCTGATGCGGCTCGGCGGCGGCACCGAGGAGTCCCACCGCCGCATGCAGACCGGGCTGGACACCGTCTGGACCTACATCGAAGAGCTGTTCATCGACGTGGAGCCCACCACCCAGCTTGCTGAGGCCGGCGTCGCCGTCCTTCCATCGGCGCTGCGCGATGAGGTGCTCACTCAGCTGAGCACCATCATCGAAGAGGCTGGGCTGCGCGTTCCGCAGGCCAAAGGCGCCTTCGGCGCCGACCGCAGCGGCCGGTACTCGGAGCACCGCGGCTTCATTCTGGCTGAGATGCAGGTGCTGGCCCGTGAGCACCCCGGCGCAACCTGGTGAACAGAACCTGGTGAACAAAGGAGCACCCATGGTGACCACACAAACCCCAGAACTGACCCCCAACGGCATCCGTCCTGCCGGCGAGGCCGACGCCGCCGTCTGGGACGCGGCCGCACAAGTCACCGACCCGGAGATTCCGGTGCTGACCATCGAGGACCTCGGGATTCTGCGTGCCGCAGCAGCGACCCCGGACGGCGCCGTCGTCGTCATCACCCCCACCTACTCGGGCTGCCCGGCGATGGATACGATCACCGCTGATATTGCCTTTGCCCTGCGCGAGGCCGGCTTTGCGGATGTGAAGGTCCAGACTGTGCTGAAGCCTTCCTGGACCACTGACTGGATGAGCGAGGACGGCCGGCGCAAGCTGCGCGAATACGGGATCACCCCGCCCAGCGGCAATGCGCCGGTGCGCGGCGGCCCGGTGAGCGTGGGGCTGAGCGTGAAGTGCCCGCGCTGCGACTCGCTGAACACCCGTGAGCTGACTCGGTTCGGCTCCACCGCATGCAAAGCGCTGTACCAGTGCAGCTCCTGCTTGGAACCCTTCGACTACTTCAAGGTGCTTTAATGACTGCTGATCCGACTCAGGCCGCCCCTGCCGCCAAGCGCCGCGCCCAGTTCAACACCCTGCGGGTCGGGGCGGTCCGCCGGCTGACCGAAGACTCCGTGGAGGTGACCTTCGAGATTCCCGAGCACCTGCAGGACGACTTCGACTACGCGCCCGGCCAGTATGTGGCCCTGCGGGCCGAGATCGAGGGCCAGGAGCTGCGGCGCTCCTATTCGATCTGCACAGTGCCGGTTCCCGGAGAGATCCGGGTAGCGATCAAGCGTGATATCGGCGGACTGTTCTCCACCTGGGCCAATGAGCAGCTGGCCCCCGGTGACACCCTGGATGTGATGAACCCCTCCGGCGCGTTCGTCTCCAAGACCGCGATCACCTCGATGAACAACCCGGATGAGCTGGCCGCGGAGGCCGTATCCAAGCGCACCGACACCAGCCTGGTCGCCTTCGCCGCCGGCTCGGGGATCACACCGATCATGTCGATCGCCCGCTCGGTGCTGGCCGCCTCCCCGCAGTCCACCTTCGACCTGGTCTATGCCAACCGGTCCGCCTCCGATGTGATGTTCGCCGAAGAGCTCGGCGACCTCAAGGACCGCTACCCCGCACGATTCGCCGTCCACCATGTGCTCTCCCGAGAACAGCGCCTCAACCCGCTGCTGACCGGCCGGATTGAGGGTGAGAAGCTCAGCGCCCTGCTGGATCATGTGCTGCGCACCCAGGACACCGACGAATGGTTCCTGTGCGGACCCTTCGAACTGGTCCAGCTGGTCCGCGATGAGCTGGACTCCCGCAGCATCCCCGCAGAGAAGGTGCGCTTCGAACTGTTCAGCACCGGAAAGCCCGACCGGCCCTCCGGCCAGCAGGGCCGCAAAGTGCAGGTCAAGGCCGGCGAGGAGACGCGGCAGATCGAATTCACCCTGGACGGGCTCACCGGCCAGGTCGATACGCCGAAGGAATCGGGCGAGACCGTGCTCAACGCCGCCCTGCGCCAGCGCTCAGACGTGCCCTTCGCCTGCGCCGGCGGGGTCTGCGGCACCTGCCGGGCCAAAGTGGTCTCCGGCGACTTCGAAATGCAGGAGAACTTCGCCCTGGAGTCCGACGAGATCGAGGCCGGCTACGTGCTCACCTGCCAGACCCGTCCGACCTCGGACAAGCTCGTGGTCGACTACGACTCCTGACCCCACAATCTGAGCGGAGATGCGAACATGATCGAACTGAGCATTGAGGACGACGTCGCCGAGGTGGTGCTCAACGCACCCAAGAAGCTCAACTCGTTGGATCCGGCGGCCTTAAGCGAACTCGATCGGGCCTACCAGGAAGCCGAAGCGGCAGGGGTTCGCGCCCTGCTGCTGCGCGGCGAGGGCCGCGGCTTCTGCGCCGGTCGCGATATCTCCGACGTCGACCCCGCCGACGACGACGCCCACGCCTTCTTAGCTGAGACGGTGACCCCGGTGCTGAAGCGGATGGCACAGTTCCCCGCTCCGACCTTCGCCGCGGTGCAGGGCGCCTGCTTAGGAGTCGGACTGGGGCTGGCGATCGCCACTGACGTGGTTTACATCGCTGAGGACGCCAAGGTCGGATCCCCCTTCGCCTCTCTGGGGGCGACGTTGGACTCCGGCGGTCACGCCCTGTTCGTGGAGCGCCTCGGCGCCCACCGCACCCTGGATCTGATCTACACCGCCGAACTGATCAGCGGAGCCGACGCGGTGGCCTCCGGGCTGTTTTCCCGGGTGCTGCCGGCTGAGGAGCTGCAGGAGTTCACCCGCCAGAAGACGCAGACTGCGGCGAAGGGCGCGACCCGGGCCTTCCGCGAGTCCAAGAAGCTGGTCGCCCAGATCCGCGACCAGCGCGTGGGGCTGTGGGAGTCGGTCACCGATGAGAACCGGGCCCAGGGCCTGCTCTGTGACACCGAGGACTACGCTGAGGGTTTCGCCGCCTTCCAGGCCAAGCGAACCCCCACCTTCCGCGGCGCATAGGCCAGCCGTCCGACCCAGGGCCGTAGACTCTGCGGCGAGTGTCACCGACAGGGAAGGACGGATATGACCCACCGTGACCGGACCATCCTCATCACCGGGGCCACCAGCGGTCTGGGCCGTGAGCTCGCCCGCACACTGAGCACTGCTGGGGGTCGACTCATCCTGCACGGCCGGGATCCTGAGAAGCTCGACTCCCTGCGCACCGAGCTGGCGGCGTCGAGTGCCGTGATCGACACCGTTGCCGCCGATCTCTCCGACCTGGCCCAGGTGCGCAGCCTGGCAGCGGACGTCGCTGAGCTGACTGACCACCTCAGCGTCCTGGTCAACAACGCTGGCCTAGGCAAAGGAAGCGATGACACCCGCCAGGTGTCACCGGACGGCTTCGAACTGCGCCTCGCCGTCAATCACCTGGCGCCCTTCGCACTGTCGCTGGGGCTGCTGCCGCTGCTGGAGGCGGGCGCACCCAGTCGCATCGTCCACGTCGCCTCCGGGGCACAGCAGCCTCTCGACCTCGACGATCCGCACATGGAATACGGCTATTCGGGCTCGCGCGCCTACGCGCAGTCCAAGCTGGCCATGGTGGCCACAGGATTCATGCTCGCCGAGCATCTCCCGGCAGAGGTGACCACGCTCAACAGCCTGCATCCTGCGACCCTGATGCCCACCCGGATGGTCCAGGAGGGCTACGGCTACACCGTCGATGATCTGTCCTCGGGGGTCGCCGCGAGCCGGCATCTGATCGAGTCTGACGCCGTCGCCGGGGTCTCTGGGCAGTACTTCTCCGGCACCGAGCGGGCTGAGGCGCACCCCGAGGCCTACAACCCGGAAACTCAACAGCGCCTGTGGCAGCTGAGTCAAGAGCTGACCGGCACCAGCCTGTAGACAGGTCGCTGACATGACACAGAGTTGACCACTTGAAGGATCGTAAACTGATCACTAGAGTGACGACAGTCACCCCGGATAGCAGAAGGTGGTTGCCGTGTCGTCGTACTCCTACTCTGATCACCCTCCCGAGCCCCGGGAGGCTCTGCGTGAGGCCGCCCGGGTGGGTGAGCGGATCCGCGGACGGCGATGGTGGTTCGTCGCCGAGTCTTTGGTGATGGCGGCCAGCCTGACCGTCTTCTACATTGCTATCCACGCGTGGCCAGACCTTGTCGACACCTGGTTTCTGACCGGCCTGATCGTCGTCGTCGGACTCTTGGTTCTGCTGCAGCGGCATCGCAAGAGCCTGCCCACGCCGGCCCAGAGGTGGCAGGATCGGACGCTGTGGATCAGTCTCGGCCTGGTACTGGTGTGCCTGCCGCTCTACCGATTCCTGCTGCCGGAGGGTTTTTCGCTGTGGTTGGTGCTGGCGGGCCTGCTTCCCGGCGTTCCCTACGTGGTACTGGCGTTCCGGGTGAGCCGTTCGTGACCCATCCGCGCAACCGGATCGATGACATGATCCATTCTCCTGTGCGGCTTTCAGTGATGTCGGCCTTACGGGCGGCTGACCAAGTGCATTTCGCGCTTCTGCGCGACACACTGGAGGTCAGTGATTCCCTGCTGTCCAAGCACATCGCGACCTTGGAAGCGGTCGGTTACGTCGAGGTCACCAAAGGCTATGCGGGCAAGCGGCCGCGCACCTGGTTCTCCCTGACCAGCCGAGGCAAGCAGGCCTTCGACACGTACCTCGCCACCCTGCGGGAGATTGTCGAGGAAACCACCCCTTCCCCGTGACTGTGTCGCCATCATCAACACTCCTTTCGCAATCCCTATTGCGCAACACATGTTTCGCAAGTACTCTTGCATAACAGCAGGCAGTGCGGCACTCTCGAAAGGACCAGGCAGATGGCACATGACCCCCCTCAGATGCAGACCTCCGATCCGGCAGTGATGCGGGCCCTGGCCCATCCGCTGCGGATCGAGATCATGGAAGCTATGGATGAGCTCGGCGAGGCAACTGCCAGTGAGATTGCCGAGCGTCTGGACCAAAGCGTGGCGAACGCCTCCTTTCACCTGCGGCTGCTGGCTTCGGCGGGCTTCATCGAACGTGCCGAGCCTCGGGGCCGGGAAAAGCCCTGGCGGAGCAAACACCGCGGTCGTAACCTGCGCCCCGACCCTGATGATCCCTCCTCCATCGCAGAATCCTCCGAATTGGGAGCATTGGTCGTCCAGCGCGAGGCCGCCCGCATGGCTGCTTTCCTACGAGCGGCGCCGGCCCACCTGCGCAGCGGTGAATGGATCCCGGCGGTCACGGTCAGCACCGCTACTTTTTGGGCCACTGCAGAGGAGATGGCCGAGGTCGCCCAGGAACTCGCCACCCTGCTCGATCGCTTCGAAGACCGCAGGGATCCTGCCAACCGCCCCGAAGGGGCAGTGAAGGGCCGGCTCTTCTCCACCTTGAATCCGGACCTCGACGAGCTGATCCAAGGTGCTGACGATTCTGAACCCTCCGATGACGGAGCATCATGACACTGCACTACGAAGCGATGCGAGCCGAGGCCGACTATCGGCTCGAGCAGGCCAGACGCAGTTGGCCCAGTGGGACCCCCAGAACCGCTGATGGCGTCACAGGACGGCTCTGGCAGACGATATCCCAACGTCTCCGGCGCTTTGCGCTCGGCCACCGGTCGGCTCCACGCCAGGCTGAGCCTGACCGTCCTGCCGGCAGCGACGCAGTCCGGGTCCATATCACCTGTTGGACCGACGGCTCAGAGCCCGCCCGCGACGTCGTCGAGGCGATCCAGGAGGCAGTGGCGCAGCGCTTCCCCTCGGCACCGCAGGAGCAGCTGCCCGCGCGCAGCTTCACCACGAGCCTCAGCAACGCTGCAAGGACCCCGACTCTCGTCCGCTGATCTCTACCGTGCTAGGCCAACCGACTACTCAGCCCAGTCAGGGGCGCCGTCGGGCGCCCACTCCAGGAGGTCTCCCGGTTGGCAGTCGAGTACCTCGCACATCGCCTCCAGGGTGCTGAAGCGGATCGCCTTGGCCCGGCCGTTCTTCAGCACCGCAATGTTCGCCGGGGTGATCCCCACGCGTTCGGCGAACTCGCCCACCGGCATCTTCTTCTTGGCCAGTTCAACATCGATGCGAACGACGATGGCCATCAGATGACCACATCCATCTCGCTCTTCAGCGTGGTGGCACGGACCAGAAGCGTGCGCATCACCGTCATCAGCAGGGCAAGCGCCAAGCCGGTCACAACACCACCGAGCAGCATCAGCATCCACCCCGGCGGGGCCGCCGCAACCGCTGACTGGTAGCCGATCGTGGCCACACAGACGAGGCTGCCACCCAGGAAGGCCCCAATAATTCCGTCGACCCAGCCGAAGGCGCGGGAGGAGAACACCTCACCGCTGCGCGCGAACCCCAGCAGCCGCAGGGTGCAGATAATGCCGACCTGAACACAGAGCAGGCCCAGGATCGCCAGCGTCAGGATGGGCCAGCGCATATGGGCCGCATCCGGCAGATCAGCCGCCACCACCCCAGACAGCCACGGCAGACCCACTATCTGGACCGCGGCGATGACGACCAGGGCAGCCACCAGCATGGTTCGCAGGGCAGTGACAGCCAAGTGATTGCTCATGCCATCGACGGTAGTTGAGTATCGATCGAATGTCGATAGCTCTACCATCGGGCCTACGGGCCAGGGTAGAGTTCCGGGCCTCTTGGTGCCATAATGGCACCATGAAACGGATGAACCTGCGGGACGTGCCCGATGATGTGTATACGGCATTAGCCGAAGCCGCCCGAGCGAACCGACAGTCATTGAGCGCATTCGCCGTTGACAGGCTGACCGAGATTTCCCAGATGACTCGGTTGAATGACTATGTTGCCTCGTACACGCCACTGCACGAAAGTGGCGTGAGCCTTGAAGACTCCGCTGCTGCGGTGCGTGAGGTGCGGGAAGCTTCGTGAGCCTGGCCGTCGTCGACGCTTCTGTGCTGACCGCCTTCTATGCCGCCGACGACCCGCGTCATGCAGCGGTTTCGGCACGCCTGAGCGCTGGCGACGCCTTATTTGCTCCCGCTCACATGGACGTTGAGGTCGTGTCTGCCTTGCGCGGCCTCTCCCGTCGCCATCCGGCGCTCAGCACGGCAGTACCGGGTGCTTTGAAACATCTCGCGGGCTTTCCCATTCGACGCATGCCGCTGGCACCGATGTTGCCGCGCATCTGGGAACTGCACCAGAACATCACCCCCTACGACGCGGCCTACGTTGCTCTGGCCGAGCGCCTCGACAGCCCCCTCATCACCTGTGACGGCAAACTGGCCGCAGCTGCTGAAAGCCGCTGCACCATCGACCTCATCGCCTAAGCGTGGCTATTCGGCCCAGTCGGGCATCTCCTTGGCCACGCGGGTCAGCACATCGTAGGTGGCCACCAGCTCATCGTGCTGATTGTGGAGCACGGTGTCCCAGCGGACCTGACCGTAGTCATCGGTCTCCCGCGGAGTGATCTCCTTGGCAGTCAGAGTCACGCGGATGGAGTCGTCATAGGTCACCGGGGTCATGAAGCTTAAGTTCTCCAGGCCGGTGTTGGCCAGCACCGGTCCGGGAGCAGCCTCCACGAAGAGTCCTGCCGCCCAGGCCACCAGCAGGTAGCCGTGGGCCACCCGGCGTGGGAAGAAGGGGTTGGCCGTGGCGGCCTCCTCATTGGTGTGGGCGTAGAACTTGTCCCCGGTGGATTCGGCGAACTCCAGGATGTCCTCCAGGTGCACCTTGCGCAGTCCGGAGGCCAGCTGGTCGCCGATCTCAAGCTCAGCCAGCGGCTTGCGGAACGGGTGCACCGCACTGCCTGCGGCAATGGACTCTGGGGTGGCGGTGTTGGCCTTCGCACCCTGGTGCCACACTCCGGTGATGCCGGTGAGCAGATCGGGGGTGCCCTGGATGGCGGTGCGCTGCATGTAGTGCTTCACCCCGCGCATTCCGCCCAGCTCCTCACCGCCGCCTGCGCGGCCGGGGCCGCCGTGCACCAGGTGCGGCAGCGGGGAGCCGTGACCGGTGGAGGTCTTGGCGTCGTCGCGGTCCAGCAGGTGCACCCGCCCGTGGTGGGAGCCGATGCCGCGGACAAACTCGGCGGCGATCTGCGGGTCGTGGGTGGCCACGGTCGCTACCAGGGAGCCGCCGCCCAGTGCGGCCAGCTCGACGGCGTCGTCGATGTCTGAGTAGCCCAGCACTGAGGCCACCGGGCCAAATGCCTCCACCTGGTGCACCTCCGGGGTGCGCGCGTTGGTGAACTTCAGGGTGGTCACCGGGTAGAAGGCGCCTGCTTCGGCATCGGCGCTGCCGGTGCCGGTCTTCAGTTCCTCGAAGGACGACGGCCCGCCGAAGCAGACCTCTCCCCCGGCGTCGACAAGCTGCTGAACGGCCTTGGTCACCTCGGCCTGCTGGTCTTTCGAGGCCAGGGCGCCCACGGTGGTGTCGGCGTCGCGCGGGTCACCCAGCACGGCACGGGACTCCACCCGGGCGCGCAGGGCATCGACGACGGCGTCAACGTGCTGGCTGGGCACGATGGCGCGGCGGATCGCAGTGCACTTCTGGCCGGCCTTGGATGTCATCTCCGCCACCACGGCCTTGATGAAGGCTTCGAACTCCGGGGTCCCCGGCGTGGCGTCGGGGCCGAGGATCGCGGCGTTGAGCGAGTCGGTCTCTGCGGTGAAGCGCACCCCTTCGTGCTGGACGTTGTGGTGGCTGCGCAGGATCGAGGCAGTCTGCGCCGAGCCGGTGAAGGCGACGTGGTCGCGGTAGTCCAGGTGGTCCAGCAGGTCTCGGGCGGAACCGGAGATCAGCTGGATGGAGCCCTCGGGCAGCAGCCCGGAGTCGACCATCAGCCGCACGCAGGCTTCGGTGACATAGGCGGTCTGGGTGGCGGGCTTCACGATGGTGGGCACCCCTGCAATGAAGCTGGGGGCAAACTTCTCCAGCATGCCCCACACGGGGAAGTTGAAGGCGTTGATCTGCACCGCCGCACCAGGCAGGCGGGTGTAGATGTGCTCGCCGATGAAGCTGCCGTCGCGGGAGAGCTGCTCGATGTTGCCATCAATGATCACGTTGGAGTTGGGCAGCTCTTTGCGGCCGATGGAGGAGAGCGCGAAGAGTGTGCCGATGCCGCCGTCGACGTCGACCAGGTGGTCTTTCCGGGTGGCACCGGTGCGGTCGGAGAGCTCATAGAGCAGCTCCTTGTGCTCTCCCAGGTGCAGGGCGAGCTTCTTCAGGGTCAGGGCTCGCTGGTGAAAGGTCAGTTCGCTCAGGCTCCGTTGACCTGCTGAGCGGGCGTAGTCGACCGCCGCCTTGGTGTTCAGCCCGTCGGTGGAGACGCGGCTGACCAGTTCCCCGGTGGAGGCGTCAAGAACGTCGGTGATCTTCTCCGGGTTCTGCGGGGTCCACCAGCTTCCATCAACGAAGCTGGGCAGAATCTGGACCGCCGCGGCGGATGTATCGGGGCTCGTCGCAGTCATAGGAGTCCTCTCATGCGATTGCGGTGCGGTGCGGTGCACCAGCACACTTCAACTGACCGATCGGTCGGTATTTCTGTGCAGTCTATCGTGCCACCGATCACATGACGAGTGCCCGGTTCCTGCTGACCCTGCAGGGGCCGGCGAGGCTCGCAGCGCAACATCCACCGGGTGATCATTCCAAGTCGCTCCCCGGTCCCACGTCCCGTTGCGTTTGAGGCCGGCGGGAGCGAGGCAACGCAACATCGGGCGGGTGGTCAGGGGCCGTCGTCGTCGGGGCTCATGTGGACCTGCTGGGTGTGGTCATCGAAGATCAGTGCCGTCTGCGTGGCCTGGACACAGTTCAGCGACTGGATCCGCTCGAAGATCACCCGGCGAAGCTCCTCCACAGTGCTGGTGCGCACCAGCAGCACCGCGTCGTACTGACCGCCGACCAGTGCCAGATGGCGCACCGCCGGATCGTCGGCCAGGGCCCGGCGCAGCACCTCCCAATCGTCCTGCTTCAGCGTCACAAAGACGTAGGCTGCAGTCTCCAAGCCGGCCGCACGCGGGTCGATGACGGCCGTGTACCCCCTCAGCACACCGGAGGAGCGCAGCCGGGCGATGCGCTCGTAGGTATTGGCCCGGGAAAGGTGCAGCTGCTCTGCGATGCTGGACACCGACTGCCGGGCGTCTCTGCTCAGCGCAGTGAGGATCGCCTGGTCCGTGGCATCCACACGCCGGGGCCGCACTGATCGTCGCTGCCCCAACGCCTGGGGCGCCGTGGATTCCTGATCGTCCACCATCCGATTCATAGTTTCGGACAATACCAGTGCTGAAGTGCGATCTGAACACAATTCGTCCACTGTTCGTCGGCTGAGACAAGAACAAGTCTGCGATTCCGCCTGTGGGTAGCGGACACATTGGCGAACCGTTCACACTTGAAGGAAATATGGTTCAGGTCACATCTGTATACGGGAGAGCCTCATGACCGACAGCAGCACCAAGAACACAGCACCCGAGAAGACAGCAGCCGGCCCCGCCACGCCGCACCAGGCGGTCGACCACGAGCCGGGCCACGAGAAGGCCGAGCAGGCCGCCAGGATCCAGGAGGCCAGCCGGTCCTTCGGCATCAGCGCCGAACAGTACATGCTGCCGGCCGCCCAGCAGATCCGCCTGCTGGACCCAGAGGGCGAGCTGGTGCCGGAGGACCAGCAGGGCACCGGCCCGGGCCACGAGTACCCGATCCCGGAGGACGAGACGCTGCTGCAGGCCTACGAGGCCCTGGTCGCCGGCCGCCGGGTCAACGATCAGAACTACGCCCTGGTGCGCCAGGGCCGGCTGGCGGTCTACCCCTCCTCACACGGCCAGGAAGCCTGCCAGGTCGGCGCGGCCCTCGCCCTGGGCGAGGCTGACTGGCTCTTCCCCACCTACCGGGACACCGTGGCCGCGATCGCCCGCGGTGTGGACCCGTTGGAAGTGATGGTCTCCTTCCGCGGAGACTGGCACTGCGGCTACGATCCGCACCAGTACAAGGTCGGCCCCCAGTCCACTCCGCTGACCACTCAGCTGCTGCACGCAGTGGGCGTCGCCCATGCCGCGAAGCTGCGGGGCGAGGACACGGTGGTGCTGGCCATGTGCGGCGACGGCGCCACCAGTGAGGGAGACTTCCACGAGGCCCTGAACTTCGCCGCCGTCTTCGAGGTTCCGGTGGTGTTCTTCATCCAGAACAATGGCTATGCCATCTCGGTGCCGCTGTCGAGCCAGACCGCCGCGCCCTCGCTGGCCCATAAGGCCATCGGCTACGGTATGGCCGGCGAACGGGTCGACGGCAACGATATGGTCGCCGTGCTCGCCACCCTGCGCCGGGCGGTTCGACTGGCCCGGGAGAACTCCATGCCGCTGCTGGTGGAGGCGATGACCTACCGCATGCAGGCCCACACCAACGCCGACGACGACTCTCGCTACCGGGACGCCGATGAGGTGGAGCACTGGCAGCGCGCCGATCCGCTGGTGCGGCTGGGCAAGTACCTCACCGCCAAGGGCGCACTCGACGACGACGCCGAGAGCAGAATCGCAGCTGCGGCCGAGGAGGTCGCCGCCTCACTGCGGCAAGCGATGACCGCAGAAGCGTCCAATGACCCGCTGGAACTGTTCGAACACGTCTATTCGGCACCGACTGCGCAGCTGCGCGAACAGCGTGAGAAGCTCGCCGACGAGCTGCAGCGCTCCACCACCGATCAGGGGGCCAATTGATGAGCACCGCAACGGCGGCGAAGACCGCCACCACCACCTTCGCCTCGGCGCTGAACACTGCCATGTCTGACGCCATGGAGCGCGACCCCTCCGTCGTCGTCTTCGGTGAGGACGTCGGCCCCCTGGGCGGGGTCTTCCGCATCACCGACGGGCTGACCAAACGCTTCGGCACCGACCGCTGCTTCGACACTCCCCTGGCCGAGTCCGGGATCGCAGGAATGGCCGTCGGCATGGCGATCAACGGGATGCGCCCGGTCATCGAGATGCAGTTCGACGCCTTCGCCTACCCCTCCTTGGAGCAGGTCTTCAGCCACATCGCCAAGATGGCCAACCGGACCCGAGGCCGGGTCAGGCTTCCGATCGTCATCCGCATCCCTTACGGCGGCGGCGTCGGCGGGGTGGAGCATCACTGCGACTCCTCCGAGGCCTACTACGCGCACACCGCGGGGCTGAAGGTCTTCACCCCCGCCAGCGTCGACGACGGCTACCGGATGCTGCGCGAAGCCATCGACACCGATGACCCGGTGGTCTTCTTCGAGCCCAAGAAGCTCTACTGGTCCAAGGCGGAGGAGGACCTCTCGGCACTGCGTGAGCAGTATGAGAGCGGCGCCTCCGGCCAGGACCACAGCGTGGGTCCGCAGGGCCGGGCGCGGGTGGTCCGCGAAGGGACCGACGTCTCACTGATCAGCTACGGACCCTCGGTCTCCACTGTGCTCAAGGCCGCCGAGGCCGCCGCCGAGGAAGGCATCTCCGCCGAGGTTCTGGACCTGCGCAGCATCGTGCCCTTCGACGATGAGGCGCTGCAGCGCACCGTGACCAAGACCGGACGGGCCGTCGTGGTCGCTGAGGCCCAGGGATTCGTCTCGGTGGCCAGTGAGATCGTCGCACGGGTGCAGGAACGCTGCTTCCACTCGCTGGCCTCACCGGTGCTGCGGGTGACCGGCTTCGACATCCCCTATCCGTCCCCGAAGCTGGAGACCCACCACCTGCCCGACGTCGACCGGATCCTCGACGCCCTCGACGAACTGCAGTGGGAGGACTGAGATGACCATCTTCAACCTGCCCGATCTGGGCGAAGGCCTGACCGAGGCCACACTGCTGAGCTGGCTGGTCGCTGAGGGCGAGACCGTGCACGTCGACCAGCCGATCGCTGAGGTCGAAACCGCCAAGTCCTCCATCGAGGTGCCCAGCCCCTACGCCGGCACCGTGCACACCCTGCACGGCAGCACCGGCGACACCCTGGAGGTCGGCAACCCGCTGATCACCGTCACCACCGAGGACGACGCCGACTCCCCCGCTGACTCCTCCACCGACGGCCGGGCAGGCGCCCTGTCCTACCGCGAGGAGGAGCGGGCCGGGACTGCAGCTCCCGAATCCCAGGACACAGATGAGGAGACCGAGGGATCAGGGAACGTGCTGATCGGCTACGGCACTTCCCAGGCCAGCAGCGCACGACGTCGGCGTAAGCGCTCCGGTGCCCCACGCGCGGACACGCAACGGCCCACAGATGCGGCGGCACAGGGTTCGGCGGCACAGCGTTCGACGACCTCTCCTGGACCGGCACAGGCTCCGCGGGTCTCTTCTCCCTTGGTGCGTCGCATGGCCCGCCGGCAGGGCGTGGAGCTGCACTCGATCAGCGGTTCGGGTCCTGAAGGCCTCATCATGCGCCGCGATGTACTCGCAGCCGGCGAACAGCCTGCGGCGGCTGGGGCCGGGGCACCGCAGCGTGAGCCCGCCCGAGATGCCGCCCAGCAGGATGCTGCGGCAGCCGCTGGTGCTGTGGATTCCCGCACTGGCCTGGCCGTCCGCGAGCGCGTGGCGGTCACCGGCATGCGTAAGGCGATCGCGGCGAAGATGTCGCAGTCGCGCCGGGAGATTCCCGAGGCCACGGTGTGGCAGGACGTCGACGTCACCGCACTGTTGGACATGCGCGCGCAGCTGAAGGACAGCGGCCAGGAAGCACCCTCGGTGCTGGCATTGTTGTCCCGCTTCGTCGTCGCCGGTCTGCAGCGCTACCCGGAGCTGGCCGCGCGGATCGAACACACCGACGCCGGGGATCAGATCGTGCACTTCGCCGGCATCAACCTGGGCTTCGCCGCCCAGACCGAGACCGGCCTGGTGGTGCCCGTGGTGCGCGAGGCCCAGCGGCTCTCCGCACGGGGGTTGAACACCGAGATCCGCCGGCTGGCGGAATCGGCGCGCGACGGCCAGATCAGCAGCAAGGAGATGTCCGGCGGCACCTTCACGGTCAACAACTACGGCGTCTTCGGCTCCGACGGCGCCACCCCGATCATCAACCACCCCGAGGCCGCCATCTTGGGCATCGGCCGCATCATCGACCGGCCCTGGGCCGTGGGCGGCGAGCTGGCGGTGCGGAAGGTGACGACCCTGACGCTGGCCTTCGACCACCGGGTCTGCGACGGCGGTGCGGCCGGAGGCTTCCTCAACTTCGTGGCGACCTGTATGGGAGACCCCACCGCCGCCCTGGCCGATCTCTGAAGCGACCCGAGTGGTTCAGTACGGGGCAGTTCGGTACGGTCACTATGGTCAGTACGGCGCGGCCAGCTTGCTGAACATCGGAAAGTGCTTGACGTTGCGGGTGAACAGCCGCGCATCGAGGGCCCGGGCAGTGGCGGCGATCGCCAGGTCCGCGGAGTCGATGCCCTGGTTGCCCGGCAGCCACTGACGTCCGAGTTCGCCCGCGATCTCGGCGATCCTGCCGTCCAGTGGGTGCCAGTCGAAGGCGCTGAACAGGCCCCGGGTCGCCTCTTCCTCCCGAGGCCGCATACCGGCCAATACTTCCAACCTGGTCACCTCGCTGGCATGCAGGGGACCTTCTGCCCGCGCATCCCGCAGAGCCGCAGCGGCCGCTGGGTCGCCGCGGAGGACGTCGATGAGAACGGAGGTGTCGACGACGACGGTCATTACGCAGCTGCCTCGTCCAAACGCGCGCCGGAGCGAAGGCGCTCAACATAGGCTGCGCCCTCGGGTCCCCGCCCATCCCAAGCCCCAAGCGCAGCCTCAATGGCTTGGAGATCCGCTTCTGCGTCGCGCCCGGACCCGTAGGTCCTGGTGACGGCATCTCGGATCAGAGCAGAGATCGACCTGCCCGACCGCACTGCCTCCGCGTCCAGCAGCCGACGCTCCTCAACTGTCAGCGAAATCTGAGTCCGCATCATGATGTAATCATACATCATGTGTCTGCCAGAAGGTGCTGCACTAGAATCGATATCAGGCTATGACCCGTGATTGACGCCATAGTCGCCCCATGACAAGGTATTAGTGAACGATCGGTCAGTTAATCGGAGGTCTGCCGTGTCCCAACCCGCTTTTCTCGTCTCAGGAACCCGCACACCAGTGGGCCGGTACGGTGGCGCGCTCTCCGCAGTGCGTCCCGATGACCTTGCCGCCCTGGTGATCCGCCAGGTGGTGGAGGAGTCCGGTGTTCCCTCTGCTGAGGTGGACGAGGTGATTCTGGGCAACGCCAACGGCGCCGGTGAGGAGAACCGCAATGTGGCCCGCATGGCCTGGCTGCTGGCCGGCTATGAAGACACGGTCCCCGGTATGACGGTGAACCGGCTGTGTGCCTCGGGCATGTCCGCGATTGCTTCGGCGCAGCAGATGATCGCCGCAGGTGCCGCCGATATCGTCGTCGCCGGTGGGGTGGAGTCCATGTCGCGGGCACCGTGGGTGATGGCGAAGCCGCAGAAGGCCTTTGCCGGTCCCGGAGAGGTGGTGGACACCTCCATCGGGTGGCGGTTTGTGAACCCCAAGCACCTGGAGCACGATAAGCGCACCTTCTCCATGCCGGAGACCGCAGAGGAGGTCGCCCGGGTTGATGGCATCTCCCGTGCGGACGCCGATGCCTTCGCACTGCGCTCTCAGCAGCGGGCGACGGCGGCCATTGACTCCGGTCGGCTGGCCCGGGAGATCACCTCGGTGGAGGTGGCTGGCCGTAAGGGCGCGGTCACCGTGGTGGACACTGATGAGGGGCCCCGGCCCGAGACCACCCTGGAGGGTCTGAGCGGACTGCGCTCGGTGGTCACCCCCGGCGGTGTGGTCACCGCCGGCAATTCCTCCTCCCTCAACGACGGTGCCTCAGCGGTGATCGTGGCCTCCGAGCGCGCCGTGGAGAAGTACGGCCTGAGCGCCCGCGCCCGGGTGGTCGGCTCCGCCAATGCCGGAGTCCCCCCGGAGGTGATGGGAATCGGGCCGGTCCCGGCGACGCAGAAGGTACTGGAACGCGCCGATTGGCAGTTGGATGATCTTCAGGCCGTGGAGCTCAACGAAGCCTTCGCCACCCAGTCGCTGGCCTCGATGCGCCGGCTGGGTCTGGATGAGGAGATCGTCAACACCGACGGCGGCGCCATCGCGTTGGGCCACCCGTTGGGCTCCTCGGGCTCCCGCATCGTACTGACCCTGCTGCGCCGGCTCGAGGACGACGGGCTCACCCGGGGCCTGGCCACGATGTGCGTGGGTGTGGGTCAGGGATCGGCCATGCTCATCGAGAAGGTCTGAGCCTGATGCAGCTGGACGCTGAAGACTTCACTGCGCTGACTGTCACTGAGGGCGAGGATCGGCTGCACGCGCAGCTGAACCGGCCCGAGGTGCGCAATGCGATCGACTCGACCATGATCACGGAGCTGCACGCCGTCTGCGAGCACCTGGAGGCCTGTCCGAAGATCCTGATCCTCTCGGGCACCGAATCCGGCGGCAAAGGCATCTTCGCCTCCGGAGCCGATATCGGCCAGCTGCGTCAGCGTCGTCGTGATGATGCGCTGCGCGGGATCAACTCCGCCGCCTTCGACCGGCTGGCCAAGCTGCCGATGCCGGTGATCGCCGCGCTGGACGGCTTCGCCCTGGGCGGCGGCGCCGAACTGGCCTGGGCCGCGGACTTCCGGGTTGCCACCGATCAGGTGAAGATCGGTCAGCCCGAGACGGGGCTGGGGATCATCCCCGCCGCAGGCGCCCTGTGGCGGCTGAAGGACCTAACCGGTGAGGCCATGGCCAAAGAGATTCTCTTCGCCGGCAGGATCCTGAACGCGGACGAGGCGCTGGCCCACGGGCTGGTCTCCTCACTGCACGCGGCGGACGAGCTGCTGGGCGCCGCCCACGAGCTTGCCGACCGCATCGGCCGACAGGATCCGCTGGCCGTGCAGGTCTCCAAACGGGTCTTCGCCATGCCGCGGGAGGCCCACCCCCATGTGGACAACCTCGCCCAGGCCATCCTCTTCGAATCTGAGGCGAAGTTCGACCGGATGCAGGCCTTCCTCGACAAGAAGGCCAAGCGAGCAGAGCAGCCCACGAACAACGGCACGAAGGAATCCTGATACAGATGAGCGAGCCCGCCAATCACCAGCCCACTGAGACCGCACAGCCCACCGTGGAGGTGCCCGCCCGCGTGGGGGTGCTCGGAGGCGGCCGCATGGGTGCTGGCATCGCCCACGCGTTTTTGATCTCCGGGGCTGAGGAGGTCGTCGTCGTCGATGTCAACGAGGCCGGTGCCGAAGCCGCCCGGCAGCGCATCGAGGCCGACCTGCAGGCCTCCCTGGAGCGTGGGAAGATCACTGGCGAGCACAATGACTTCGCGGAACGGCTGACCGTGAGCACCGCCTACGCGAACTTCGCCCGCTGCGGCCTGGTGGTCGAAGCCGTCCCCGAAGATCAGGGCCTCAAAGTTGCGGCCTTGACCCGGGTGGAGCAGCAGCTGGGCGACGACGCCTACCTGGCCACCAACACCTCATCGCTCTCCGTGTCTGATCTGGCAAAGAACCTGCAGCGCCCGGACCGCTTCTGCGGACTGCACTTCTTCAACCCGGTGCCAGCCTCCAAACTGGTGGAGGTGGTGCTGGCTGAACAGACCAGCCAGCAGCTCGCCGAGGAAGCCTCACAGTGGGTGCAGCAGCTGGGCAAGACACCGGTGGTGGTCAGCGACTCCCCCGGCTTTGCCTCCTCCCGGCTGGGAGTGGCCATCGGCCTAGAAGCCATCCGCATGGTCGAAGACGGCGTAGCCGACCCCAAAGCCATCGACGACGCCATGGTGCTGGGCTATAAGTTCCCCATCGGCCCACTGGCGCTGACCGACCTGGTCGGCTTGGATGTGCGCCTGGGCATCGCCGAGTACCTGCACTCCGAGCTGGGGGGACGCTTCGCGCCACCACAGCTGATGCGCGATATGGTGGCCCGCGGGGAGCTGGGCCGCAAAACCGGCCAAGGCTTCTTCACCTACGAATAGACCAATGATTGGAATATTGGATGCGACTCACTGTGTATTTGGCCGGTGAAATTCACACCGCCTGGCGAGATGATCTGATGGAGAAGGCCCAGCAGAAGGGACTTGATCTCGAGTTTGTGTCCCCGCAGCTGGTGCACGAGCGTTCCGACAACATCGGCGAGGACGTTCAGGGCACCCAGCCCAACGCGTACTTCCGTGACCTGGCGGCGTCAGACATCAACAACTTTCGCACCGAGGTTCTGCTGAAGAAGTCTGACATTGTTGTCGCCCTATTCGGTGAGCAGTACAAGCAGTGGAACACTGCCATGGACTTAAGCACCGCGATCGCCCTGGGCAAGTCGACGATCATGATCAGGCCTGAGGCCTTCATCCACCCGCTGAAGGAACTCTCCCGCAAGTCCAACGTCACGGTGTCAACAGTTGACCAAGCCGTAGACATCTTGGCATACGTCTACGAATAGCTTTGCAACCTAGCAGGGGGTAGGCACGGGGCCCCGGACTCAGGCCGACCGATACGGTGACACTGTGAATGCGCCGACCAGTTTGGGGTACTCAGTGGACTTCAACCCCCTTTTGGCTCTTATCTGCGATGAGCCACTAACGTGACACGAGTCAGGTCCCAGGCCCACGTGGCGATGCTCTCTCCCGCGATGCCATCGAGCGTCGATTGGCTACACACATCGGCCGCGCCTGCAACATGTTTAGCAGGGGCTTTCGGTAGCGGGCGTGTAGTGATCCGGTAGCGGGGGCGCGGGTACCGGATAGCGCTGTGGTGACCGCGCCCCCGCTTCGGCTGGGGTTTTGCTCCTCAGTCCTGTTCGGGGGTGTGGGTGTGGCGTCTCATGTTGGGGCCGTCGAGTTGGATGAGTTCGCCGGTGGACACGATGCGGTTGAGGATCGATTCAGCGATGACTGCGTCGTGCAGGGACTTGTACCAGTCCTGGGGGTCGAACTGGGAGGTGACCAGTGTGGATCCTCTGCCTTCTCTGGCGGCGAGGATGTTGAGCAGTTCGCTGGCGGCCTCACCGGTGATCGGCGTGGTCAGGAAGTCATCCAATACCAGAACGTCACAGGTGTGGATCTGGGCCAGGAACGCCAGCCGCTGTGGGTCGGTGCGGTGGTAGACCGCCAGCTGGTTGGCCAGGTCATCGAGGCGGAAGTAGCGTGCGGTGTAGTCGTTGCGGCAGGCGGCGTTGACCAGTGCTTGGGCCAGGTAGCTCTTGCCGACGCTGGATTGGCCCAACACGATCAGGTTGGTGCTCATCTCGATCCACCGGCAGGCTGCCAGACGCCCGATGACCTCGCGGTTGAGGTTACGGCCGGGCAAGTAGTGGATCTCCTCAACACAGGCTGTGAGGTTCGGTGACCGGGAGGCTTTGAGCAGCTTCTGGATCCGGCGTTCGGCCCGTGCAGTGTTCTCTTGGTCCAGGGCGTGGCGGATCTTCTGGGAGAAGGTCCATTCGTCGTAGGCGGGGTCATTGGCGAGGTCGATGGCGGCTTCGCCGAAGGCGGTCATCCGCAGTCTGGTGAACATTGGCATGTCATCGATGCTTAAGTGCTGGTCAATCATGGTCTACTCCAGTGTTTGGCTCGTTGGTGTGGCCCAGGGCGTCGAGGCTGAACTGATCAGCCCCACCCAGATGCGCTCGGCTGGTGTCACGGGCCAGCGGCGCCGAGGCCGAGGCAGCGGGGGCTTCGGTGACTGTGGGACGCTGATCACCGCGGGCCCGTATGGCAGTGAGGCGGTGTTTGACCGCGGTGTAGCTGACCGGTCGTCGCCGCTGTTCTTCGGTGTCGCAGAGCTGCTGGCAGGCGGCTTCGAGCAGGAGCCGGTTGGTGCCTTTGCCGAGGCTGAGGATGTTCATACATGCCCGGAAGCCTTGGGCTTCGATGGCCTTAGCGTCGAGCAGGCTGGTCAGCGCTTCGACAGTGTAGGGGCCGACTTTGGCTGCTTGGCGCAGAAAATAGGCCCGGGTCCACAGTCCGGATACTGCCTCGTAGTAGGCCGGAGCGTGCTCAGGGTTGGTGACGTACCCGTGGCGTTGGGCGCCTTGCCGGTGGGTGGCGATGATCGCGCCATCGGCCATGATGTCGATGTCGAAGCCGCTGATGCGAGCCTCCACACTTTGGCCGGCGAAGGCATGAGGCACCGAGTACTTGATGGTGTCCAGCTGGATGTGCCAGTCGCGGTGGACTTTGGCTTTGCGCCAGGTCACCGGCTGCCAGGGCTTGGCCGGCAAGTCCAGCAGCTGGTGATGCTCGCTGGTCGCAAGCCACTGGTTGCGGCTGGTGTTCTCCCCGCGGAAGGGAGTGCGATCGTTGATGACTTCCACAGCATCGGCGACCGCCTCGTTGAGGTCCTCGACAGTGGCGAAACGCCGATCCGCCAACCGATGGATCACCCAGTTGGTGACGATCTTGACCCCAGATTCCACATGGCCTTTCTCGCGGGGTCGGTACGATCTGGTCGGTACCACTGCGGTGCGGTAATACTCCAAGAAATCAGCGTAGGCACGATTGACTTCCCGGGTCTTGTCGTACCGGCTGATCGCATTCGACGCTGTGGAGGCGTTGTCAGGGATGATGACTTGGGCCACGCCGTCAAAGTATTCAAAGGCCCTACGGTGCGCATCCAGCCAGGAGGCCAGCTTCTCATCCAGATAGCCGCGGGCGAAGAGCATCCCTGAAAACGGCAGGGTGGCCACAAACACCGAGACCCCGGTGACCTTGCCGGTGATCGGATCGACGATGCTCATTTTCGTCCCCGCCCAGTCGACCTGCATCGTATGGCCAGGCACATGAGCGATCGGGGCCGTCAGATCATGGGTGCGCACATGCTCGGCCACGATTTGGCAGAACCTCTCATACCCATAATGGCGCACCCCAGCAGGAGCATCAGTGTCGAGGTATCTGGCCCATAGCACTTTCAGCGGAGGCTTCTTCCGCCCGAGTCGGGCGTTGGCCACCGCGTCAACATCGACCTCGATGAACAGCTCCGAGGAGGCTTTCCTGCCATCGGTGAAGAGTTCATCAAGGTCTTCGGCGCCCAGGCCCTCAACCTGCTCGGTGGTGGTCAGGGCGCGCTCTTCAACGACCTTGCGGGCTTTGGCGATAGTCCGGTGCGAACACCCGGCCATCGCTTCGATCTCACGGTAGGAATAGCCCTGCACCAGCAGGGACATCACAAGCCGATAATCGGCCATAATCGATCCTTTCACTCACCCACGACACCAGTTGCCGTGAGGGTGAAAGCAATCCTGTTACAGCCCAGCCCGAAACGCTACCGGATCCTTACAGCACTGCTACCCGGTCGTTACGCGCGTGCTACCGAAAGGCCCTTCTATACACAACAGCTGTACTTCATCGAAGGGCAAGCGCAGGGCTCTTCTGCTGATGTGGAATTTGGTCGCAGCACATCATCAAGGCCCCCGGCCCTTTTTTCATACCCTACTCAACATCCTCCGCGCGGTGCCCACCCCTGCCCCGAAGAATCCTTATACGTCGAATTCCCCGAACTGCCCCAACTACCGCAAGGGTTCCAAGAAACGTCCCGACGGCCACCATTATGACGCCGACGCCCGCCAGACCGGTTTGGTCGGGTGGAAGTACCGTGAACGCGTAAGCAACAGTAAACGACAATGGCATCACGAGCAGAATGGCCCATGCGCGGACAAATTTGTCGGCAAGTATCACTAGGGCCACCCAACACACCCCACACCCTATACCTTGCCAAAGTTGATACGGCCCAGAGATCTCACCCGTCACAGGGTCGCGATGATAGCTAGCGTCCCACGCGAACCATCCCCACCACAACCCTGCCGTAATCACAATCAGAGCCAGGATAAATCCGAATTGGCTAGCTAGTCCGCGCCTCAAGATGACCTCCAATTCAGGATCATACAAAGCTCACGTATTTGATATACCACTGTGATCAAGAAACCGCCGTCACCGCAGTTACTACACCGTGATATGTCTTAGCTACTCCCGAGCAGGCATAGCGCTGTGGGCTCCATTGACCATACGCCGAAATGCAGTTTCCCGTGAGTCGAACCCACAGTGCGTCGTCGCACGCAACTGACCTATCGCCGGCAGCCTGATAACACAGGTCATGACTTGCGCACGGACCCCTGAAGTCGGCATCAAAATAAGAATCTGGGGAACTCGTGCAGTAATCATGGAGACTACCAAGAGAAGGGTTGTAGATATAGTGGCTGGGTATTCCATACATAGGGGCTGCGGCTATGCTCATGTTTCCGCCTGTATTCCCGAGAGAGCCGCCTGGCGACCCCAGACCGGAGGAAGATATCGCGCTCGCCTGTGTGTCCAGCTCCCGCGTTGGATCCATGAGGACCGGAAACTCAGTATTCTCGTCAAACGTTACGGTCTGCCGAATACTCCCATCCACGTACTCGTAGCTCGACTCTAGGAAATCACCGGACGCATCGAGCGCCCACGCTTGTTCAAAGCTTCCCACAACTGTGTCTGAGGTTTTGATTAAGAGGCGGCCATCCTCCGCTAGGGATACATCACTGCCTTGAGGGGTAGCGAGAGGAAAATTGATAGTCTCCTCAGAATCATCTGAGGTAAACAGAATAGGTCCAGGGTCGCTTTCCGGAGTTATGTTTGGCGATGAAGGTAAATCCAACTGCGCCAAATCGAAGGCCGGATCAGCCGGTCCTGTTATTTCTGAAGGTGGGGGGGGGTGCAGCCATTCCGGTGAGTAGGAGACTTGACGTTAAGCCCAGCAAAAGAAGATGTGAAGGCTTTGAAAGCATAGGTGAAATTACCCTTCTCATATGCATAGGACAGTGTCCTATTTCCATGTACCCTTAACCGTTGGAATACTCGAGTAGCTGAACTTACTGGATAAGCACTCCAGTTAAATATAGTACACCCTGGATTGCGAAGAGCCGGTTTCCACGGCACGCCGCGGCGCCGGATGCCGCTAACCACCCACGTTGCCCACCCGCGCTGCTCGGCTCAGTCAGCGTCGTTGAAGACGCCGGCGAAGAAGTCCGTCAGTTCTTCCCGGGCCCCCAGCGGCAGCACGTGGGCCACGTACTGATCCGGACGTACGATGACGACCGCACCGTCGCGGCTGATGCCGCGCTCATCGAAGATGTCATAGTCCGGATGAATGCTGAAGACGTTGTTCAGATCGACCACCTGGTAGGGGCCCACTTCCGGGGTGAAGATCTTCGGGGCGTTCATCACCTCGAAGTCGGTGTGCTTGCGCTGATAGGTGACTTTGATGTCGAAGAGCGCGCTGCGATCCTCATCAGCGGCGGTGAACCGGTTCACCGGTGAGTCCGCGGACTCGTCCATCCACTGCGCCCACCGGCGGATCGCAGAGGTCTCCCCCGCCGGCGCGTCCGGGGTGGAATCGCAGGCGAAGGCATAGATCCGCCAGCGCCCGTCCGCCGTGGCCTGGTGGCCCAGCTGCAGCGGGTTGGTGTCGCAGACCCGAACCACGCGCTCCGATTTGAACCGTTTGCCGATGGGGAAGCCGGTGGCCGAATCCTGATGGTCGGTGGAACCGGTGATCATCGAGGGCTCGTATTCGGTCATGAACCCGGCGGGGAACTCGAAGGTCTTGTCGTAGAACTCCTCCAGCTCCGCAGGGTTCTCAAAGTCCTCGGGCCGCTTGGCCATCATAGTGGACCATTCCTTGTCGAAGTCGATCAGGTTTTGGGCCACCACCTGACGCTCCTGCGAGTAGGTGCTCAGCAGCGCTTCGGGGCTGCGCCCGGAGACCACCTGGCCCAGCTTCCACCCCAGATTGAACCCGTCCTGCAGAGACACGTTCATGCCCTGGCCGGCCTTGGCGCTGTGGGTGTGGCAGGCGTCGCCGGCGATGAACACCCGCGGGGTCCGCTCACCGGTGAGGTCAGCCGGAACGTCGTCGAACCTGTCGGTCAGCCGGTGGCCGACCTCGTAGACGCTGTTCCACGCGACGTGCTTCACGTCCACCGTGTAGGGGTGGAGAATCTCGTTGGCCCTCTCGACCACCTCATCCAGAGTGGTCTTGCGAATCTCGCCGGCACGTTCCTTGGTGACCTCGCCCAAGTCCACATACATCCGGAACAGGTGGCCGCCCTCGCGGGGGATCAGCAGGATGGATCCGCCGGAGTTCGACTGGATTGCTGATTTCAGCCGGATGTCGGGGAAGTCGGTGGTGGCCAGCACGTCCATCACGCCCCAGGCGTGGTTGGCCTGCGTGCCGTCCAGCTTCAGCCCGATCGACTCCCGCACACCGCTGCGCGCCCCGTCAGCACCCAGGACGTACTTCACCCGGATTATCCGCTCCTCGCCTTCGCGTTCGGCTGCGGTGTGGCGCACCCGCACCTCCACCGGGTAATCGCCTTCGCCGGTGTCGGTCAGGCTCAGGAACTCGATGCCGTAGTCCGGGGTCATGCGGCTGGGCGAGTTGAGCATGAACTGCGCGAAGTAGTCCAGGATGCGGGCCTGGTTCACGATCAGGTGGGGGAACTCGGAGATTCCCTGTGGATCATCGACCTTCTGCGCGGCGCGCACAATGTTCTTCGGGTTCTGCGGGTCCGGCTTCCAGAAGGCCATCTCCGTGAGGTGATACGCCTCGCTGGTCAGCTGGTTGGCGAACGTGAACGCCTGGAAGGTCTCCACGCTGCGGGCCTGTATGCCGTCGGCCTGGCCGACTTCCAACCGGCCGGGGCGGCGCTCGATGATCCGGGTGTGCACATCCGGGTACATGGCAAGCTGTGCGGCGGTGATCATGCCCGCGGGGCCGGTGCCGACGATCAGAACATCCATCTCGTCGGGAAGCTCAGCGGGCCGGTCCTTGCCGATGCCGGCGATGGGCTGAACCCGCGGGTCGGTGGACACATAACCGTGGTGGTGGAACTCCATAGTTGCTCCTCAGTAGCTTTCCGGCGGTTCGGCCGCCGACGTCGACGATTGCGGGATAAATGTGGATGCGAGCTTCTCTGAGCCGCGGGCCACCAGGGCCACGTCAGCCCCGACCAGCACCCAGCGGGCGCCGGCGCTCACGTAGTCTCTGGCAGCCTCAGGGTCGAAGGCGTTGACCCCTGCGGGCTTGCCTGCGGCGATGATCGCGGCGAAGGACTCTTTGACCGCGGCGACGACATCGGGGTGGGTCTGCTGACCGATCAGCCCCATGGAAGCCGATAGGTCGCTGGGGCCGAGGAATACGCCGTCAATACCGTCGACGGCGGCGATCTCTGCCGCGTTGGCCACGCCTTCGGCGGTCTCGATCTGCACGAAGACCGACACGTGGCGCTCAGCCTCCTGCAGGTAGCCCTGCACCCGGTTCCACCGGGCGGAGCGGGCCAGGGCGCTGCCGATGCCGCGCACCCCGTGTGGGGGGTAGGTGGCCATGGCTGCGACCTCTTCGGCCTGCTGCGCCGTGGAGACCATCGGCACCAGGATGTTCTGCGCCCCCAGGTCCAGAACCTGTTTGACGGTGGTGGTCTCACCGGCCGGCACCCGCACCACCGGGGTGGTGTCATAGCCGGAGACCGCGTGCAGCTGAGCCATGACCGACTGAAGTCCGTTGGGGGCGTGCTCCATATCGATGAGCAGCCAGTCCAGCCCGGCGCCGGCCATGATCTCGGCGACCACCGGTGAGCCGGAGCAGATCCAGCCGCCGTAGAGCGTGCGCTGCGCCGCTGCCAGTTGCTTGCCGAAGGTCGGGTCTAGTCGAAGCGGCATGTCACTGTTCCCATCGGCCCATAGTCGCAGAAGACCGTGTCGCCGGCTTCGACCCACATCGGGCGGGTGAAGGAGCCGGCCAGAATGATCTCTCCGGCGGTGAGCGAGTCGCCGTGCTGGCTGAGCTTATTGGCGAGCCACACCACGCCGGAGGCCGGATGGTTCAGCACTGCGGCCGCCACCCCGGACTCTTCGATCGTCTCGTTGCGGTAGAGCAGCGCGGAGACCCAGCGCAGGTCGACGTCGTGGGGCTTGACCGGGTTGCCGCCGGTGACCATGGCGCCCATTGCGGCGTTGTCGCTGATGGTGTCCACAATGGTCCGCCCAGTCATCTCGATGCGCGACGAGAGGATCTCCAGGGCAGGCACCACATAGTCGGTGGCGTCTAAGACGTCGAATATGGTGACGTTGGGCCCGGTGAGGTCTTTGCCGAGCACGAAGGCCAGTTCCACCTCGATGCGCACGTTGGAGAATCGGCTGTGCTGGATCACCGAACCGTTCTCGTAGACCATGTCGGCGAAGATCGCCCCGTAGTCGGGCTCGGTGATGCCGGTGGCTGCCTGCATCACCTTGGAGGTCAGGCCGATCTTGCGGCCCACCGGACGGCGACCAGCGGCTGCTCCGCGGCGTCGCCACTCGTTCTGCACCGCGTAGGAGTCCTCGATGGTCATTTCCGGGTAGCGGCTGGTCAGCAGACCGATCATGCTGCGCTGCTCCTCGGCGGCGGCCAGCTCATCGGCGATGGTGGTGATCGTCTCCTGGCTGAGCCTGGTGTTTTCAGCGGGCATTGGGCCTCCCCCCTACAGCTGGTGTCCGAGTTTGTATTCGCCCTGTTTCCACTCGGGCATGGTCTCTTCATCGCCCTTGCGAGTGTAGGAGAAGCCGTCGGCGCCGATGGTGACGTCCATTTCGTCAGTCTCGCTGCGCTCCACGGTGGGCATCGGGTTGCCCTCCAGGTCCAACACGGTGGAGGCTTCGGTGTACCAGGAGGGCACGACCGGGTTTCCCCACCAGTCGCGGCGCTGGTTGTCGTGGACGTCCCAGGTGACCACCGGGTTGTCGGGGTCGCCGGTGTAGTAGTCCTGGGTGTAGATCTCCACGCGGTGGCCGTCGGGGTCGCGCAGGTAGAGGTAGAAGGCGTTGGAGACCCCATGCCGGCCGGGTCCGCGTTCGATGTGGTCGGAGAGACGCAGGGCACCGAGCTTGTCGCAGATGGCCAGGATGTTGTGCTTTTCGTGGGTGGCGAAGGCCACGTGGTGCATCCGGGGACCCGCGCCGCCGGTCATGGCGGTGTCGTGGACGGTGGGCTTGCGCCGCATCCACGCGGCGTAGGTGGTGCCTTCGGCGTCCTGGATGTCTTCTGTGACCCGGAAGCCGAGGTCCTCCATGTACTTCACGGCCTTGGGCACATCTGGGGTGACCTGGTTGAAGTGGTCCAGCCGCACCAGGGCGCCGGGCGAGTAGAGGTCGTAGCGCCAGGCTAGCCGCTCCACGTGTTCGACGTCGTAAAAGAACTCGTAGGGGAAGCCCAGCGGATCCTGCACCCGCACGGAGTCACCGATGCCTGTGACGAATCCGTTCTTCGCACGCTTCACCGGGCTGCCCAGCTCTTTGTAGTAGGCCTCGGCTTTGTCGACCTCCTCGGGGCTGCGCACCCGGTAGGAGAAGGCGGCCACGGCGGCGGCGTCGCCTTGGCGCAGCACCAGGTTGTGGTGGATGAACTCCTCCATGGAGCGCAGGTAGATGGCGTTCTCGTCCTCTGTGGTGACCACGAGGCCCAGTACGTCCACATAGAAGTCGCGGGAGCGCTTCAGGTCGGTGACCACCAGCTCCATATAGGCGCAGCGCACTACATCGGGAGCCGGCGACGACGGGGTCGGAATCGTTGCGTCAGGGGTGTTGGGGGTCATGTCAGGCGTCCTTGCTCTGTCAGGTGGAAAGGGGCTCAGCAGAATAGGGCTCAGCGGCAGGAAGCTCAGTCGGCTTTGCCGAAGACGGGGTTGTGCACTTCACCGAGGTTGATGTGCACAGCCTGCTGGTCGGTGTAGAAGTCGATGGACCGGTAGCCGCCCTCGTGTCCCAGACCTGAGGCCTTCACACCGCCGAAGGGGGTGCGCAGGTCGCGGACGTTGTTGGAGTTCAGCCACACCATGCCTGCCTCCACGGCCTGGGCGAAGTTGTGCGAGCGCTTCAGGTCGTTGGTCCACACATAGGCGGCGAGGCCGTACTTGGTGTTGTTGGCCAGCTTCAGCGCCTCCTCTTCGGTATCGAAGGGGGTGATGGCCACCACGGGGCCGAAGATCTCGTCCTGGAAGATGCTGGCGTCCGGGGAGACGTCGGCGAAGACGGTGGGGGCGACGAAGTTGCCGGTCTCGAACCCCTCGGGGCGGCCACCGCCGGCGACCAGGCGGGCCTCCTCCTTGCCCTTCTCCACGTAGCTCATCACCTTGTCGAAGTGCTCCGGGTGCACCAGGGCGCCGACCTCGGTGGCGGGCTCGTGGGGCAGGCCGACCTTGACGCGCTTGGTCTGGGCGGCGTAGCGCTCGACGAACTCGTCGTAGATGCTGCGTTCCACCAGGATCCTGGAACCGGCGGTGCAGCGTTCGCCGTTGAGCGAGAAGACGCCGAAGACGGTGGCGTTGATGGCGGTCTCCATATCGGCGTCGGCGAAGACGATGGCCGGGGATTTGCCGCCCAGCTCCATGGAGAGGCCCTTCAGGTGCGGCGCCGAGTTGGCGAAGATCAGTTGGCCGGTGCTGGACTCTCCGGTGAAGGAGATCAGCGGGACCTCGGGGTGCTTCACCAACGCATCGCCAGCATCTTCACCCATGCCGTTGACCAGGTTGAACACACCAGCTGGCAGGCCAGCCTCTTCGAAGATGCCCGCCCAGAGGCCGGCGGAGAGCGGGGTGAACTCGGCCGGCTTGAGCACCACCGAGTTTCCGGTGGCGATGGCCGGGGCCAGCTTCCAGCTCTCCAGCATGAAGGGAGTGTTCCAGGGGGTGATCAGTCCGGCCACGCCGATCGGCTTGCGGTTGACGTAGTTGGCCTGACGTCCGGGAACTTTGAAGGCATTATCGTGCTGGGCGACGATCAGATCGGCGAAGAACCGGAAGTTCTCTGCTGCCCGGCGTGCCTGGCCCAGCGCCTGGGTGATGGGCAGGCCGGTGTCGAAGGACTCCAGCTCGGCCAGGCGATCGCCGCGGGTCTCCACCACATCTGCGATTTTGTGCAGCACCCGTGAGCGTTCCCGGGGCAGCGCCTGGGACCAGGTGCCGGCGTCGAAGGTTCGCTGGGCTGCGGCGACGGCGCGGTCAATATCGGCGCTGCTGCCCGCCGAGGCCTGAATATAGGTCTCGTTGGTGACCGGGCTGATGACGTCGAAGGTTGCTCCGTCGGCTGAGTCGACGAATTCGCCGTCGATGTAGTGCCGGATCTGCTCCGGCAGCTCGGCGGGGGTACGAGTCTCATAGTGTGTCATCGTGGTGCTCCTTGATGTGTTGCTGTGGTCTGGTGATCGTGGTGGGCAGCCTGCGGGGCCGGGCTGCTAACCGTCCTGGTCGCGGAAGGCCTCCACGGTGCGCCATTTGTGGTGGCGGATTCTCATCTCGATATCGGCGGGATCTGCTTGGTCCCGGATCAGCGTCAGGATTTCGTCGTGCTCATCGACCGAGCGCGGCGCCCGGTCCGGCACAAAGCTGAAGGTGGAGGTGCGCAGCCCGGCCATTCGTCCCCACCCTCGGTCCACCAGCATGCTCAGGTGCGCGTTGGGGCAGCGGGCGAACAGCGCACGGTGGAACCTCTCGTTCAGCACGGTGAAGACCGAGGGGTCAAAGTCGCTGAGCACGGCTCGCATCTGGTCGTTGATGCCCTGGGCCGCGGCGACGTCGTCCTCGGTGATGTGCGGCAGGGAAAGCACAGTGGCTGCGCCTTCTAGGACCCCCAGGGTCTGCATGGTCTCGACGTATTCCTCCTGATTGACCATCGCGACCCGGGCGCCCACATTGCGCTCGAACTCCACCAGCCCTTCGGCCTCCAACCGGCGGATCGCCTCCCGCACCGGCACAGTGCTGACGCCCAGCTCGGCAGCGATACTGCTGAGGACCAGCCGGTAGCCGGGGTTGAAGTCCCGGGTCAGGATGCGCTGGCTGAGCCAGTCGTAGGTGCGCTGGGACTTGCTGGTGGATTCGGGCTTGCTGGTGGATGCGGTCGCCGGCACAGACACGGCCTCACGCCCTCCCGTGCTCAGCCTCGTAGCGGGTCCGCCACTGCTGGTTCATCGGGAAGACCTCTTCGATCGGGGCCCCGGCTTTGACCTGTTCAGCGACCCACGCGTCCTCGGCCTCCTTGGCCAGGACCGCGTCGACCACTTCTTCGGCCAGGGCTGGGGGGATGACGACGACGCCGTCGTCGTCTCCGACGATGAGGTCGCCGGGCTGCACCGTTGCGCCTCCACAGGCGATGGTCAGGTCAGCGTCCCAGGGCACATGTCTGCGTCCCAGCACGGCCGGGTGGGCGCCGCGGGTGAAGACCGGCAGGTCGATGTCGGCCACCGTGGTGTAGTCACGGACTCCCCCGTCGGTGACCACGCCTGCGGCGCCGCGGGTCTGCGCTCGCAGGGCCAGAATGTCGCCCAGGGTGCCCGAGCCGGATTCGTTGCGGGCTTCGATGACGATGACTTCGTCCTCGGCCACGGCGTCGAACACCTGCTTCTGTGCGTTGAAACCGCCGCCGTGGGACTTGAAGAGGTCCTCACGGTTCGGCACGAAGCGCAGGGTCTTTGCCGTGCCGACCAGCTTCTGGCCCGGTCGGGTCGGGCGGACCCCGTCGATGGCCACATTGTTGAGTCCGCGCTTGCGCAGCTCCTGAGACAGTCCGGCGACCGGCGCCTGGGTCAGCTTGGCCTTCAGCTCTGGGCTCAGGGCTGGTCCGGCTGCGGGCAGGCCCGCTGCGTCGCGGCTGCCCCATGCTTCTTCGCGCTGCAGGTCGTTGACCTGGGGCACAGAACCCAGTTCGGGGTCGAATGAGTCCTCACCCTCCACGATGGTGGAGACAAGACGTCCGGTGCTCACACCCCGGTCGGGGGCGTCGACTTCCACCTCGACGGTGTCTCCGGGCTGGGCGACGGACGCGCCTTTCGGGGTTCCGGTGAGGATCACATCGCCGGGGTGCAGCGTCAGGTGCTGGGAGAGGTCGGCGACGATGTGGGCCAGCGAGAAGATCAGCCCGTCAGTGCTGTCCTCCTGGACCAGCTGCCCGTTCTTCCATGTCCGCACGCGCAGCGCCTGGGGGTCGAGGCCTTCGGCGTCGATGAGCTCCGGGCCCAACGGAGTGTATCCGTCGCGCCCCTTATTGCGAACGTTGGATCCCTTGTCCGCTGCCCGCAGGTCGTAGAGCCCCCAGTCGTTGGCGGCGGTCACCGATTCCACGTGACTCCAGGCCTTCTCCAGTGAAACGTTGCGCGCTTCGGCGCCGATCACCAGGGCGATCTCACCTTCGAAGGCCAGCAGCTCGGTGCCGGCGGGCCGCTCCACCGAATCCCCGGAAGCAGCCACCGAGCTGGTGGGCTTGAAGAAGTACGACGGCGCTTTGGGGCGTCGTCCACGCTCAGCAGCGCGTGATTCGTAGCTGATATGGACGGCGATAATCTTCCCAGGACTGAACATATTTGAGATCATATATCATCTGCGGTGGCCCGGCAAGCACATTTTGTGAGCCGCGGCACAGGCTTCAATACACCGCAAGTTTTCATGGTCGCCGCGGGACATATTCCGCGGCATCGACGAAAAGCCGCTGTGTTTTGCAAGCCACGGTGTTTTGGCTTCGGCGTCGACGTGACAGGAGGGTGGCTGCCGCCAACCTCGCATCTGAGGCAGCCACTCCCCTGTCACGAAACGATCAGCCGATGTTGGCGTCTCGGACCGCCTGGTAGATCTCTGGCCTCTTTACGCGCAGGTACTCTCCCCAGATCAGGCCCACAATCCCAGAGCCGATGATCACTCCAGGGATGATGACGACCAGCGCAGAGAAGCCCTCGGATTCGATCATGACGTCGAAGTTCAACATGATCAGCACTGCGATCACACCCAGCCCGATCGCCGCGACCAGTGGAGCCACCGTCCTGATCAGAAGAGGATGGTTGTGGGGGTCGCGTCCGAAGTAGCGCATGATCGCAACTGAGGTGATGCACAGCAGAAGCACCATCCCGAACCCTGCAGCATTGGTCAGCCACGGGAACATGGTCATCACCGGGTACAGGGGGCCAAATTCGGATCCGGTGCCTGAGATGGCGAAGATGATGATGAACACCAAAGCCAGTGCCGTCTGTGTCATCGATCCGGCTACGGGAGCGCCGTTCTGCGCGCCGGTGGCACCCAGGTATTGCGGAAGCACCCGAGCCCGCCCCATCGAGAAGAAGTACCGGGCTGCCGCATTGTGAAAGGCAACCATTGCGGCAAAGATGCTGGTCAGAAAGAGCGCCGCGGCCAGGTTGGCGACGACCACCGGAACCTGCTGCTCCAGGAAAACGAACATCAGGTCCGGGCCCCACTCCTGGGACTGCGCCACGATCTCGGACGGGCCGATGCCAATGGCGAATGCCCAGGACGAAAGTGCGTAGAAGACCGCAATGATGCCGACCGCGATGTAGGTCGCCCGGGCCACCGACCTTTTCGGGTTCTTCACCTCCTCCGAGTAGATGGCTCCGGACTCAAAGCCCATAAACGCCGCGATCCCGAAGGCCAGCAGCGCCCCGAGACTGCCGGTGAGCCAGTTCATCGGCAAGAAGGGATCAGCGCTGATGCCTTCCGGAGCCACGCCGAAGGACAACAGGCTCACGCCGATGACAACAACAAACTCCAGGCTCACAATGACAATCAGGACCTTGGCGGAAAGGTCGATCTTGTTGATGCCCAGCACCCCGATCAGCAGCCAGGCTGCCAGCGCCCACACCCACCACGGCAGCTCCAAGCCTATGACGTCGCCGATGATCGATGATGCGGTGAACCCGAAGACTCCGTAGAGACCAATCTGCATCGCGTTGTAGGTCACCAGCGCCAGGAAGGAGGTGCCGATCCCCTGACGAGCACCGAGCCCGGCGGCGACGTAGGCGTAGAACGCGCCAGCATTCTGCACATAGGTGCTCATACGCCCATATCCCAGGGCGAAGAACACCAGAATGATCCCCAGCGCCAGGTACCCCACAGGAACCCCGGTTTCTCCGGTGACCGCGAAACTGGTGGTGGCACCTCCGGCAAGCACGGTCAGCGGCGCCGAGGCCGCGATGATGAGGAAGACCAGCGCAGGCACCCCGAGTGTGCGTTGTGCAAGTGCTGATTCTTCTGGGGCAGGTATTTGTGTACGAGCAACAGATTCACTCATGATTGTCCTCTTCCAAGTAGGCCCGAGGGTTAGTTACCAGCTGATGACATGGGGCACAGAGACGTGCTTGAGGCCTTCTAGGCCGAATTCAAGACCGAACCCGGAATTCTTTACCCCTCCGAACGGAATCCTTGGGTCCACAGCCCCGTGCTTGTTGATCCAGGTAGTCCCAGCCTCCAGTCGGGCGGCAACCTTCCTGCACAGGTCGACGTCGTTGCCCCACACCGAGGAGCCCAGACCCACATCGAGGGCGTTGGCCCACTCAATGGCCTGGTCCAGCTCGGTGTATTTGATGATTGGCAGCGCGGGCCCGAACTGCTCTTCGGCCACCAGTGGGTTGTCGTTGTCGATATCGGCTACCAGCGTCGTGGGATAGAAATAGCCGGCCTGGGACTCGTCCGGGTCCCCACCAGTGAGGATGCGCGCTCCGCCGTCCTTGGCCGCCTGCACCAGCCTGGCCACAATGTCGTACTGCTGTTTGTTCTGGAGCGGACCCAGCACATTCTTCTCGTCCAGACCCACTCCCATCGGCGCATTCTCAGCGACTTCAACCAGGGCTTCGCAGACCTGGTCGTACAGCCCTTCCGGGACATACAGTCGCTTCATCGCCGCGCACGTCTGACCAGTGTTGATGAATGCACCCCAGAAGAGCTCCTCGGCGATTGCCTGCGGATCAGCATCGTCCAGCACAATCCCGGCGTCGTTGCCGCCCAACTCCAGGGTCAGCCGGGCCAGGGTGTCGGCGGCGGTGCGCATGATGGCCTGTCCGGTCTTAGTGGAGCCGGTGAACATGATCTTGTCCACCTGTGCGTGACTGATGAGTGCTGCGCCCACCTCGCCGTCGCCGGGCACCACGTGCAGCACGTCGGCCGGCAGCACCTGGTTCAGCACATGCACAAGGGCCTGGACCGACAGTGGGGTGTACTCCGAGGGTTTGAGCACCACGGTGTTGCCCATCCGCAGCGCTGGGGCCAGCTGCCAGATCGAAATCATCATCGGCCAGTTCCACGGCCCCACCGCGCCGACGACGCCGACCGGTTTGTAGTGCAGCTCCGCGCGACCGGACTCATCGTCGACTACCACTTCAGGCTCAAGCTCGAAGCCGGCGTTGGCGCGGAGCCAGGCAGCACAAGCACCGACTTCGAAACGGGCGTTCGGCCCGTTCAACGGCTTCCCCTGCTCACGGCTCAGCAGCTCGGCCAGGGCTTCGGCCGATGCCTCGACCGCGTCTGCAGCCTGGTTCAGCAGGTCACTGCGCTCAGCGTGGCTGCGAGCTGCCCAGTTCGGTTGGGCCTGTTTCGCTGCGGCAACGGCAGCGTTGATGTCCTGCGGAGTGCCTACACGCGTGCGCCCCACGGTCGCCCCAGTAGCTGGGTCGATCACTTCACGCCCGTTCGGCTCCTGAACGGTGTCCAGCAGATGGTCAAGAGTCAACAGTGCATCAGATTGAACAGTCATCATCATTCCTTATGTTGTGTTTGCGGTGTGATTTTCACTTATGAGATCGAAGGCTTGGGGTGATCTGCGGCGGCGCAGGCTCAGCGCGCAGACCACTGCGACGAGAAACTCGATGGCGATGATCGCCAGCATCGCTGAGGCTTGGCCATCTGCCGCGGTGATCGCTGTGCCGGGCGCTGCGGTGTCGGCGCCTTGGTGGTGGGCGTGCCCTCCGGAGCCCGCCTGCGCCGGGACAACGATCATCATGGTATGAACAGCCACCATTGCCAGGGACATCAGCAGCAGCCGTTGCAAGCAGTGAACGCTGGGGCGGAGGAGAGCCTCCACCGCGCACCACGCGCACCACAGAGTCATGGCGATCATCAGTACTGTGAGGGCCACTCCGTGGGCGTGGAATGCCAACATCCAGATGTGCGCCAATATCGACATCGCCGCAACCGCTGCGACCGCCCAGGCGGGGCGAGTCAGCTGATCAGTGGCAACTGCAACCATTGGAGGTGCCATTGGTCGAGCAGCAGGCGTGTCCCGGAGTCGGTGCCGGCACATCCAGGACGGGAGACCGGTCGAAGAAGCCCTCCGGCCGAAGCTTGAAACCGACCGTATCGACGGGCATAATCGGCCAATCCTCCACGCGTGGGAAGTGCGTCAGACCGAAGCTGTGCCAGACGACGATCTCTTCGCCGTCCACGCTGCGGTCCGCTGCGGTCCACGCGGGCAGCCCTGCCCCTCCGGGGTGCTGGTTAGCAAAGTCTCCGGTGGGGTACTTTTCGTCTTCGTGGTACTGCGAGACCCACAGTGCCTTGGAGGCGAAGTTCGCCCGCTGGTGAATGGATGATCCCTCCGCGGCCAACAGCGTGGGCAGCCCCTGCGGGTGCAGCTTGTATCCGACGGGAGCACCGAGCCGATTCCTGGACTCGGGGTTCGCGATCACCCAGGTGCGGCCCTTCTCCTGAGCACTGTCTCGCTGGGCCTGCTGTTCGGTGGAGAGCACGGTACGGCTGCGGGTGAAGGCGTTGCCGCGGGGGTTGGTCTCGGAGAACGGCAGCCGGACTGCATCCTCCTCTTCGACTCGGCACTTGCCGCCGTCAAGGGCGAAGTCCAACCGGGCGGAGAACAGGTGCTGGTGGAAGGGCGCACCCAGGCCGGGCGCCATCTCGGACGCGAAATCCGTTGGGCCGTCCGGGATGGAGGAGGTGAACACGACGCCTGTGGCCTTGGCTTCGAACTCGATGGTGCCGTCCAGGTAGAGGTACCAGTAGAAGCCGTAGTCGTAGTTTCCGACGGTGGTGAAGAAGGAGATCACCAGGCGGCGATTGCGGCGGGTGTAGGACTCCCCGGTCCACAGCTCGGTGTGCTTGGAGAGGATGGACCAGTCCTCTTCATGCATGCAGATGCCGTTCTTGATCTGCCGCGGTTCACCCTGATTGTTGGCGACCCACGGAGAGAGGTAGGTGATGTCCCCCAAGCAGTCGCAGCCCAGCTCCAAGGAGTTGGCCCACTGACCGATCAGGTATTCTCCGGTGTCGAAGTAGTTCTGCCAGGACCGCACCGGTGAGGGGTCCCCGTAGGGCACGACCATCTCAGCGATGGCAGCGCGGTCCAGGATCGTTCGCTTGCGCTCCCCATCCTGGAAGGAAATATTGTGCAGCACCAGGCCTTCGCGCATATCGAACCCTACGTCCAGGCTCCACTTCTCCCATTCGACGTGATTTCCGTCGGTCACAGAGAAGGACGGCCCCTCCGGCTGGGTGATGGAGATCGGCTTCTGTGTGGTGCGGACGGGACCGGTGAGGTCCGGGTCGGTGAAGTTGCCGTGCTCGGCCGGTACCGGAACGTCTTCCAGGTCGAGAATCTGGTCCACCACACGGTTGGTGACGTCGACGTAGGCCACAAGCCCATCGATCGGGTGAGCCCAGGCGGAGTCCTGCGAGTGCTTCTGGTGGAAGGCCAACCCCCGCAGGATCCGTCGGCCCGCCTCGTCGGGGTACTCGAACACACCCGCTGACAGCGGCGCTACACGGACCTCAGCGACTGGCAGCCCGCGGCGTTTGAGGATGGAGCGCCACTCAGCGTTCTCCGCAAGTACAGCCTCCACGACTTCAAACTCTTCCTCCAACACCGGAAGTTCGCCGTCGACTGCTGTGTCCAGCTCGGTCACGGAGACAACCGTCTGATGAGTAGCGGACACCACGATGTCCCGTGAAGTCCCTTCGGCGGTGTTCAGAACGAACACGCGAAAGCGGCGGTCTACCTCTACCTCTGCCCGCTCGGTCCCTCGGGGCGGGTCGATCAGTCCGAGGTAGGCGATGCGAGCCTCGGCAGGGAAGTAACCATCGTCCTTCAGCAGGGCGCGCACGGCGCTGATCTCTTCTGGGGTCTGCTGAGCGTATGCCGTCGTAACAGCGCTTGGCGTTTCAGTGGTCATGGTGAAACCTTTCCGCGGCGTAGGTCGCGAGTGACTGTGCGGTGTGTCACGCTTAAATCTACACTCGTAGATAAAAGAGTCAAGAGGTTCCCGAAAATTCGTTGCGGCGGTCCGGACCTGAGATCATCAATAAGTCACCGAAAGGATGGAATGTGCCCAAGATCGTCGATCATGACCAGCGCCGCCGCGATCTGATGCAGGCTACGCTGCGCATAATTGTCCGCCAGGGCCTCTCAGGGGCCACGATGCGGGATGTCGCCACTGAGGCCGGTTTCGCCAATGGTGCGATCAAACCCTATTTCGCGTCGAAATCCGACCTGCTCTCGGCGACCTATCTGTACGTATTCAATGCGACGAACCGTCGGGTCGAGAAGGCAACCAAAGGGCGCAGCGGGCTCGCCGCGCTGGAGGCGTTCGCCGACGAAGTGCTTCCCGTCAGTGACGCCCTACGGGACGAAGCTCGGGTGGTCCTGTCCTTCTGGGGCGAGGTGGCGCAGAACGATCTGCATGCTCGAACCACCCAGGAGACGATCGAGCCGTGGCGCGCTCAGATCATCGGCTGGCTCGAACAGGCACACGAGCAGAATGAGCTGGCGGCCGACATCGACATCTCGACCGAAGCGGACATGCTGATCACATACATGATGGGCGCCCAGGTGAACCGTATCGCCGTCGCGGACCGCTTTGACGGCCCCGCCTTCGCGGCGCAGCTGACCTACTACTTGCGTCGCCTGCGATCGCGAAGAGAGGACTCTGCTTCATAGGGTGAGGGATGCCCGCCAGAAGGTCCTGAAGCACATGTCGACCGCCCCGCCGGGGGCACGAGAAAGGGGGCCGTTCGACTGGCCCCCCTTTCTCCCATACACATCGTAATCGGCTACTGCAGCATGGTCTTGTCGTCAACCACGGCGCCCTTGATCTTGCTGAACTCGGCCAGCAGATCCCCGGGAGCGAGTTTCTCCTTCTCCTCGTCAGAGACGTCGAGGATGATGCGGCCCTCGTGCATCATGATCAGCCGGTTGCCCACCTCCAGGGCCTGAGCCATGTTGTGGGTGACCATCAGTGTGGTGAGCTTCTGTTCCTTCACAATCTTGGTGGTCAGCCGGGTCACCAACTCGGCCCGCTGAGGGTCCAGCGCCGCGGTGTGCTCATCCAGCAGCAGGACCTTCGGCTGGGAGAGGGTGGCCATCAGCAGACTCAGTGCCTGTCGCTGACCTCCCGAGAGCAAGCCGACTTTAGCCCTCAGTCGATCCTCCAGCCCCAGTTCCAGAACTTTCAGCGCTTCGGCGAACCGCTCGCGCTTCGAGGCGGTGACCCCCAGGCGCAGTCCTCGGCTGTAGCCGCGCCTGTCGGCCAGGGAGAGGTTCTGCTCGATGGTCAGGTTTGGGCTGGTCCCCGCCATGGGGTCCTGGAACACCCGGCCGATTTGAGCGGCCCGCTGGTGCTCCTTGAGCTTGGAGACATCTCGATTCTCCAGCTCAACGACGCCCTTCTCCTGGGTGATGCGTCCGGCCACGGTGTTGAGCACCGTGGACTTTCCGGCACCGTTGGAACCGATGACCGTGACAAAGTCCCCGGCGGCCAGTTGAAGATTCACATCATCGAGGGCGCGTCGTTCGTTGACCGTTCCCGGAAAAAAGGTCTTCGAGACTTCAGAGACGTTCAGCATGACTCAGCGCACCTTCTCCCCGTGAGTTTTGGCTTCGGATGTCAGCGTGGCATCCCCCGCGGCGTCCAACGCGGTCCGGTTCTTGCGCCACTGGGCGATGCGCTGGAATCCCTTCCACTGCGGCAGCAGCAGAGCGGCGACGACCAGCACTGCTGACATCAGTTTCATGTCGTTGGGGTTCAGCCCCACGTTGAGCGCGAACTGGATAGCCAGCCGATAGACCACCGCTCCCAGCACCACTGCCAGTGTGGCCTGCATGACCACCCGGGTGCCGAAGATCGCCTGTCCCACGATGACCGAGGCCAGTCCCACCAGGATCAGGCCGATGCCCATACCGATATCGGCGAAGCCCTGGAACTGAGCGACGATGGCACCGCCCAGCCCCACCAGACCGTTGGAGATCATCAGGCCGATGATCTTCATCCGGTCGGTGGAGACTGCGAAGGAGGTGATCATCTGTTCGTTGTCGCCAGTGGCCTGCAGAGCCAGGCCGGAGTCGGTGTGCAGAAACCAGTCGATGATGAGCTTAAAGACCAGCGCCATGGCCACCAGCACCAGCACCGAGGTCCACCCGGATCCCGCGACGTCGCGAAGGCCCGAGATGAGCGTGTCCTCACCCAGCAGGGGAATGTTGGCCCCGCCCATGATGCGCAGGTTGATCGAGTACAGCCCGATCATCGTCAGGATGCCGGCCAGCAAGCCGTTGATGTTTCCCTTGGTGTGCAGCAGGCCGGTGATCAGCCCCGCCAGGGCGCCCACCACGAAGGCCGCGGCAGAGGCTAGGAACGGGTCAGTTCCGTTGACGATGAGGACGGCCGCGGTGGCGGCTCCCGAGGTGAAGGAGCCGTCCACCGTCAGATCAGGGAAGTTCAGAATCCTGAAGGTCAGGTAGACCCCGAGCGCCACCAACGCATAGATCAGGCCTAGTTCGAGCGCAGTGATCATTATTCGTCGTCGTCGCCCTCATCGCCGGCTTCAGCTGGGTCCTCAGCGTCAACATCCTCGCCGACGACTACGTCAGCGCGGTCCATGACTTCCTGCGGGATCTCGATGCCCATGGCCTCGGCTGCGTCCGGGTTCACCGTCAGTTCCAGTTCCGAGAGAGTCTCCACGGCCATGCTGGCAGGGTCCTCACCATCCTGCAGGATGCGAATGGCCATCTCGCCGGCCTGAACACCCAGCTGGTGGTAGTCGATGCCGTAGGTGGCTACTGCCCCGCGGATGACCGAGTCGGCCTCTGCGGCGAGGATCGGAACCTCATTAGCCTGGCCGTACTGGATGACGGCTTCCAGGGCTGAGACCACAGCGTTGTCAGTGGGCACGTAGATGGCGTCAGCACTGAGCGACTCCACCCCCTGCTGCACCTCGGCGGAGGCGGAGATGGTGGCTTCCTCCACCTCGAGACCCAGCTCGTCGGCGGCCTCATTCAGCAGCTCCACCTGCACCTGGGAGTTCGCTTCGCCGGAGGAGTAGACCACGCCGACCGTCTCCAGGTCAGGCACAATCTCCTGCAGCAGCTCCAGCTGCTCAGCAACCGGGTTCATGTCCGAGGCGCCGGTGAGGTTGCCGCCGGGCTCATCCCAGGAGTCAACCAGTCCTGCGTCCTCCGGGTCAGTGACAGCGGAGAAGACGACCGGATCCTCAGTGATCTGCTGTGCTGCGGCCTGAGCAGTCGGCGTGGCGATCGCATGGATCAGGTCGTAGTCGCCCGAGGCGAAGGTGCCAGCAATGTTGGAGGCAGTCTCCTGCTCGCCCTGGGCGTTCTGCTCATCCCATTCGACCTCGATCCCCGCCTCCTCGAAGGCTTCCTTGAAGCCTTCCGCGGAAGAGTCCAGAGCGGGGTGGTTGACCAGCTGGGTGACGCCGATCGAGTAGCTCTCGGCGGCTTCGCCGTTGTCTCCGTTGTCGCCGCTGCCGCCGTTGGCGTCGCCGTCGCCGTTTCCGTTGCCGCACGCGGTCAGCAGCAGGGCAGCAGCTGCGACCCCTGCGGTGAGACGTGCGCTTGAAGCTCTTCTAAACATGGTCATTTCTCCTTAAAGGTGCGAATGGTGGATCGAGAGGGTGGATCACGGTGTTTCAGTCAGCTTTGAGCTTAGGTGCCATCTTAAACTCCTCACGCTCACTGTCGTCCTGCAGGTTGATGCCCTGCAGCTTCTTGGGCACCACCGAGACGGCCAGGAACGAGATGATAGCCAGCCCGGAGATGTAGAGGCCGATCATCCAGGACTGACCGGTGCCATCGAGGATCGCCTGGGCGATCATCGGAGCGAACGCGCCGCCGATGATCGAGCCGAAGGCGTAGCCGATGGAGACCCCGGAGAACCGGATGGAAACCGGGAACATCTCTGCATACAGCGCAGACTGCGGGCCGTAGGAGGGCCCCAGCCCCATGGTGAGAACGACGATCGCCAGCGTGAAGATCCACACCACCCCGGTATCGATGAGGAACCACATGGGGATCGCCCACACGATGATGATGCCGTAGCCGATCTGGAAGGTGAGAACCCGTCCGATCCGGTCGGAGATCCATCCGCCGAACACGGTGAAGATGAACCAGCCCACACCGCCGATGAGTGAAGCAGTGAGCGTCTCGGTGCGCGACATTCCCAACGACGAAGCGCCGTAGGCTGCGAAGAACGCGATGACCAAGTAACCGGCTGCATTGTTGGCTGCGAAGATCAGGGCGGCGAGAAAGGTGTACTTCTTGTGGGTGGTGACCAGCTCCTTCAGCGGCGCTGAGGATTCCTTCTTCCGCTCCTTCATCTCGGTGAAGACCGGGGACTCCTCGACCCGGCGGCGGATCAGGTAGGCGGCCACGATCAGCACGAAGGAGAAGATGAACGGTACGCGCCAGCCCCACTGGAGGAACTGCTCCTCGGTGAGGAATGCGTTGAGGCCGAACATGAACAGGGTGGCTAGGATCATGCCCAGAGGAACGCCGATCTGGGGGTACATGCCGAACAGCCCGCGCTTATGGCGAGGTGCGTGCTCCACCGAGAGCAGTGCGGCACCGCCCCACTCACCGCCGGCGGAGAGGCCCTGGATCACACGAAGAACGATCAGCAGAAGGGGGGCAGCCATGCCCCAAGTGGCGTGCGTGGGCAGGACGCCGACGAGGAACGTCGCACCACCCATACCCATCAGGGTGATGACCAGGACTACTTTGCGTCCGAACCGGTCACCGATCCACCCGGCCAGGATCGCTCCCAGCGGCCGGAAGAGGAATGAGATGCCGACTGAGGCCCAGGCAACCAGCTGCGCCAGGGTTTCACTCTCCTCCCCCAACGGCTCGAAGTACAGCACCGCCAGAACGAATCCGGCAGCCTGCGCGTAGATGAAAAAGTCATACCACTCGATCGTGGTGCCCACCAGAGTTCCCGCAAGGACCTTCTTCTCCTCGCGAGTCACCTGATGGCCCTCATTGCTGAGGTATCCCTGCTGACTCATAGTGCCTCCGTTGGCGCCTGCGCTCGTACTGTTTAAAGGAGCAACCCCGACATGAAGAATCATGCTCGACAATGTGATTGGGGTCACTGTGCTTGTGTACTCTAACAGACTTACCGACCGGTCGGTTAGTAAGTGATCGAGCGTGGTGGCTCGAGCGGATGGTATGAGCGCCGTCAGGGCGAAAAGTGTCAGTCGGTCAGCTGCTCCAGAAGATCGCGTGCCACGGCGTCAGCATCGGCCAACGTCTGGGCGGTGACATGCGCCTCACCTCCGGCTTCGGCCGCGATGGCAGTCCCCCACTGCACCGAAGACAGCTGCAGTCCCAGCACGTAGACCCCACCCACGGGCTGGCCCTGGCAGTCGAGCAGCCGGTAGGGCTGGCCGGACACGTCGAAGCCCTTGTGCACGTGAGTCTCAGAGTCGACGTCGAAGCTGGCGGGCCGAGCCAGTCCACTGCTGAGCATGTCAGTGACCAAAGGTGATCCTGCTTGGGTGATGCGGTTGGGCGGCATCATCGCTTCGACCATGTGCTGTGCGGTGTAGCGGGCTCCCGCCACGGCAGCAGAGTCGGCGATGAAGCGGCCATCCTTCCGGTCCACCCCGTAGACGGGGTCAGGACCCAGAAACTCCACGACGCCGGCCCGCACCAAGGCGGCCAGCTCCTCGATGCGCTGCAGCGGCGGGCCGCTGGCCAGCCCCTCAATCAACGATTCGAACCACCCCTCGACGTCGTGCAGCCTGCTCGCCGCAGTGATGAGCCCCTGGGTCAGCAGCGGTTTGATGCGCAGCCGCGCGGCATGCACAGCGTTGAGAGCCATCTTCTCGGGACTGCGCTCAGCGGCCTGCGCACTGGTCGCATCCTCAACCAGCCAGCTGCGCATCTGCTGCTGGTAGTCAGCATGAGAGGTGAAGGTCCGGTGGGCGAAGGGATGAGCGTAGTCGTCGACGTCAAACGCCGCGTCGGTGCCTCCTGCCCGCCGGTACACCACCAGGGCATCGGCCTGGATCAGCGGCCAGAGGTTCTCGACGAAGTCCAGCTGAGTGCGCTGTTCCAGCAGCTGGTCAATGCGCTGCTGGGTCAGGTGCTCAAGCTCGACGACTGCCGGTACGACGCCCTTCGCAGTGGTCTTCGCGCGGTATGGGGTGCCGCGACGAGCCCCGGCGATGATCACCGGCTCCCGGCCCGACGGCAGATAGTCGTACCGAGACCCGGGCCCGGCGTCGTGGTGTTCTTCGAACTGGCCACCCCGGCCGACAGTCAGCTGGATCAGCAGGTCGAAGAAGTTCAGGCCCATGCCGCGCACCAGGACGTTCTCTGCCGCGGGGAAGTCGTCATAGTCCACGTCCGTGGGGATCGCGGCGCCCTGATAGTGCAGCCCGGCCTCGGCAGCGGTGCGTGCCAGCCGGCCGCTGGGACCGCTGGGCTCGGCCGCCAGGTGCCCCAGGGCCAGAACCACCGCATCCGCCTGGTGCCAGCTGCCCTCAGTCTGCATCCGGTAGCCGCACTGGTGCTGCCGCAGCGCCGTGACCTCCGCGGCAATGTGCTCCACAGCTGCCCCGCGTCCGCGCAGGCGGGCACTGACCTCTTTGCTCAGCCAGGCCAGGTAGTGGCCGTAGTGGGCGCGGGCGGGGAAGTCTGCGTCGTCGTACTTCAGCCCGTTGAGCGTGGCGTAGTCCATAAAGCTCATCGAGCACGACGACGCCGGCAGAGCCTCCTGGGTCTCACCGGTCGGGGCCGCTGTGGGGTAGCTGGCTGGAGTGTTCATCAGGTACAGCGGTGACTGCTCGGGATTCCAGACCTTTCCCGGTCCGTGCGGAGCGGGGTCGAAGACCTTGATGCGCAGCCGTGGCCGATCGTTGGGCGCGATCTGCTCGATGTGTGCCAGCAGGCGCTCCAGGAATGAGGTTCCACGGGGGCCAGCACCGACGACGGCGATGACACGTTCCGCGCTGCTGCTCATTCCTCGTCTCCCCCTCGGCAGTAGTTGCGGCCCCGACCTTTTGGGGGCCGACCTTCTGGACCCGCAGCAACATTACCGGGTGGGCGCCAGAACCTTGCTTTGATCTGGGCGGCTTCGACCCGCTAGTCTGTGTAGGCGCGTCGCGAGCGATGTTTTCGCACCTGACGCGTCCAGGAGGTGTGCCGGAGCGGCCGAACGGACTTCACTGCTAATGAAGGATCCCCTTAACCGGGGATCGAGGGTTCAAATCCCTCCACCTCCGCCAATAACCCCGCCTGACTAGGAATTTTCCCGGGTCAGGCGGGGTGTGCTGTTTCTTGAGCAGTCGAAGCTGCGCGGAAAAGTACGCGATCATTTGGTGTTCATCCTTACGCTGAAGGAACGTAGGCGCCTCGCGAAAGGAGTCGTCATGCCCACGATCGCAGTGACCGGTGCCACCGGAAACCTCGGCGGCCTGGTCATCGACCATCTGCTGGAAGGTGGCTTTCCGGCAGATGAGGTCATGCCTCTGGTGCGCGCCGCCAGCAAAGGTGAGCGCTTCGCCGCACGGGGCATGTCGCCGCGGGTGGCCAGCTATGACGACCCGGAGGGGTTCGCGCGCGCCATCGACGGGGTCGATAAGCTCGTCCTGATTTCCCCGCCGTCTTTGGACAACGCCGTTCGCCTCCATCAGCTTCATGGTGCGGTCATGGCTGCCCATGGTGGGCACCTGACACAGCTGGCCTTTGTGAGCTTTTCGGACGCCGAGAAGCGTCCGTTCGGCCTCGAAGACGTCGACCTGGCGATTGAGCACTCGATTCGCGCGGCCGGCATTGCGTTCACGTTCCTCCGCAATTCGGTGTACCTGGAGGAGCTCGCTCCGGAGCTCACGGTGGCAGTGGAGTCCGGCCAGCTGCTTTCGGCCACCGAGAACCGCGCGATGAACTGGGCTCCGCGGGTGTCTCAGGCTGCGGCGATCGCCGCGGCAGTCACTCAGGACGGTCACATCGGCTCCACCTATAACCTTGTCAGCCCCACGCCCTACACCTACGACGACGTCGCCGCCCTACTTACCGAAGCGGTCGGCCGACAGATCACCCACCGCCCCGCCACGCCTTCTGAGGTCGACTCGGCACTCGTGGACGGCGGTATCGACCCCGAGCATGCCCACAGCGTGGCCAACGACTTTCACGTCGCGATCGCCAGGGGAAAGTGCCACACCACGGGCAATGACATCGAACGACTCTCCGGCCACTCCGGAGGCATCACTGCGGATGACATCGCCGCCCTCGTGAAGGGCACGGCATAATCGGGCCCAGCGTCGTCTCTACGGTTACCATCTTGCTGGTGCCAGGACTGTTCGAGGATTTCGGCGCTGGCCGACTCATCACCATTCTTGTTCTAGCGGTAGGCATGGGCGCTTTCGCTGTCGCAGCCAAGCGGAAGCGTGAACAACTTTCTGAGTAGGGGCTGAATCGAGGGAACATGACGCCCTGGTGGGTCAATCAGTGGGCGCAAGAGATCCCGCTCGCCGCGCCACCGGTGTGCCCCGCTCAGTAATGATGATCTCTTGGCCGTCTCGCGACCGTCTGATCCAATCTGGAGATGCCGAACGTTGTTATCGCGCCTCGTGCCCCTCGTTGAGCTCAGCCTATCGCCGTGCCCTGACGTTGCCACTGGCGGTCTTCTCCCAACAGGCGTTGGAAGAACCGGTCGATATCTCCGGCCTCCACCGTGTCCGCGGGAGAGAACCTCGGGGTCAGGCTCATGCCTTGAACCAGGCCAGCGGGCGGCAGATGGTCATCCCCGTCGGCAGGCACTACGATCTCGACCACACCCCACCACAGCTGGGGAACCGCGCGCACCGCCTGGACCGCCAGGCGCTCTGCGGAGACACGCGGTACGGCTGCAACATCCGACTCTTCCCCCGTCACGGCCAGCGCCCCATCGCGGAAAGCCAACACTCGCAGCCGGTGCCCAGATGGCTGTTCCTGGACGATCCACCGGTCGGTGAAGTCCAGCCGTTCTGCCTCCCCTGGGGCTAGCGACTGGGTTCGGGCCCCGCCCCACGCAGAGTGGAACGGGGTGATGAGACCGGGACCCTGTTGGCGCAGGAAACGCTCCGCCTGCCCGGCGTTGGTGACGGTCCGGGACTGGACCAGGGGAACATTGGCGGCCTTCAGGATCCGATCCAGTGTGCCGAATTTGCTGAGCATCCGGACCGCGACGGCCAAATCTTCGGCCCCGAGACCCTGCCAGGTCAGCAGCTGCTCATCCCCCTCGGGGGAGGTGACCTGACGCAGTCGCGGCCCGCGGCGCCTGACCCGGTATCCATGATGCTCGGCAACGGCGAACAGCAGCTGCGCGAGAGAACGGTCCCGATCCGTGGCGTAGGGAAGCTGTTTCAGCGTCGGCCCGGATCCAACGGCCAATGTAGGCGCAGCTTCTTCGGTGCCCTGCCGAGCAGCCTCTTGAGCGTGCTGCACACGCAGCTGCCACACGCGGCCGGCCACATCCTTCGGCGTTCCGAAAGAGGGAAACGTGGCACTGCCGTACCCGGAGCGCGAATTGACCTCCACCACGTAGACATCACCTGTGCCCAGCTGGATCATCAGGTCCACCCCGCCCCAGCGCAGGCTCGGAACAGCGCGGACCGCGGCCACTGCTGCCGAGCTGATTCGCGCGTCTGCTGTGTGGGAGATCTCGGCAATGTCACCCCCGCTGCTCTGGCCACCGACGGTGCCCACAATGACCACTGCACCAACGTCGGGGACGTCCTGCAGGTCGTACCCCTGTTCTGCGATACGCCCGAGGGCGGACTCGTCGATCGGCGCGTCCTTGCCCCGGAGGCTGAAGATGCTGCTGCGGTAGAGGTTGCGCTCCTCGATCAGCTGCTGAACTGTGGAGAAGCCATCGCCCCACACTTCGGCCAGTATGCGTTCAGTGATCGAGACGCACTCTGCGCTGGAGGCCATCACCCGCATCTCGGTCTCAATGTCGATGTGCTGCTCGACCATCACTCTGCGGCTGCTCCCCCGCGCCCGCTGGTAGGCAGCCTCGACGTCGTCACGTGTCCTCAGATTGACGCTGACCCCTCGGGCCCGGTCTCGATCCGCCGGCTTGATCACCACGGGAAGCCCGATCTGTTCGGCCGCCTCCCAGGCTTCATCAGCTGAGCGCACCAGCGCCGCCCGAGCTGCCGGCACACCGGCGCGCCGCAAGAAACGATGGGTCTGGTACTTATCCGTGCAGACCTCGGCGCCGACCTGTGAGCTGTGGGCCATATAGCCATCAACCAAGTAGGAACGCTGATCGGCGGTGGCCAGTGCCACTTTCGAAGTCACCCATTCGACCTCAGCGCCAGCCAGCTCGGCCGCCTCCGCATTCAGCGAGGACCCGAGGTGCCGCTCGGGGGAGAACCGTTCCAGGCCCTGGCGGATGCCGGCATAGGTCCGGAAGGGCTGGGTCTGGTCCGGGTCCCCCTCATCCAGCAGCCCAGGTGCCCGCTGGGGCGGTTCCACGGTCGGCAAGGAGCCCAGATCCAGCTGAATGTACCAGCCCAGATCATCCTGCCCGCTGCTGCGGGCCGGGTTGTCAAAGCTCCATCCATTGGGTGACTGGCGCTGCAGAGACTCCACGACGGCGGCCAGCTGGGACTCCCCGCACAGTCGAATCCCGGAGGCGGCGTGGTGATCTGCGGCGGGGACAACCGGGTAGAGCTTCAGGCGCAGACTGCGCATACCGGATTCGAAGCTCACCTCCAGCATCGTCAAGAACCTGAAGTTCCCCGCGCCGATGGCCGAGTCTTCACCATGCGCAGAACCGGCCGGGGAACCCAAGCTGTGCAGGACCCAGCGACGCCGGTGCCGCAGCACCTCCTGGGCCGCAGCGGGACCATGCCCAAGGATCAGATCATAGTCAGCGTCAAGCAGCTTCTCTGCGGTGTGGAACTGATCCAACGTCCGCCACCGGGACTGACTGTCCCATAAGGGCAGCGCGACCCGGAGTATGTCTGCTGCACCGGGCACGACCCCGGGAGCCTGGGCAGCCCCTACCCTGGCGCAGAGAGCGCGTGGGTGGGGGTCAGAGGCGCTGGAGGCAGTCTCCGAGTCCGACGTCGTCGTCCACATACAGCCGTGCAGGTGAATTTCACCGGCACCCACGGCCTCGGGCAGCGCGATTCGATGAGGTCGATACGCCTCCTATGGGGTGACGCCGGCCCCGAAGCCGCTGATCTGAGCCTCAGCCAATGCCCGCTGCAGGCCACCGAAGAGCCGTGAGTCCACACCCATCACCCCTGGCGTGGCGAGGCCCACCGCATCGACGCCGGCCTGCTGGAGATCGCCGACGAACCGCCGGATCCGAAGTCGCGTGAGGAGTCCGCTCGGGCTCCTGCGAACCTCAGAGCTCTGCAAGCTTGAGAGCCGAGCTGTCGGAGTCCCGGCGACCACCCTGTCTGCGGCGACTGTGAAAGGCCGCAGAGCCTCGGGAAGCTCACCGGAGTGTCCACGCAACAGGCTGACTGCCCGCTCGGCGCGTCCGGTGGGCACATGCGCCCAGGATTCTCCCAGGAACAGCATTCGGTAAACCCGCTGTGGCATCGGATCCCTTCTGGTGGGCCGCAGACGCACGAAAACACGCTGCGCCGGCGTGCGACCTGGTGAACAGCACGAATGTGACTGTCTAGAACTTTCGCACACTGAGGTGTTGGCGCAAAGAAGCCGCACCGCTTCGTTCCGATATACTGGATCGCTATGCCTTCCGCCATCCCCGCCCCCGTCCCGCCTGCCGCCACGACGGCTGCAGGCGCGCGCATGCAATGGATGGACATGCTGCGCGGGATCGCGGTGCTGCTCGTCGTCGTGCTTCATGGGGCCGATATCCCATACCTGAACGGCAACGGGGTCGAAGAGTGGGCGCAGGTCAACAGGTACTTGGAACCGTTCCGGATGCCGCTGCTGATGTTCCTCTCCGGGATGCTGCTGCCGCGCTCACTGGCCAAACCGCTGCGGCTCTACGCTTGGGGCAAGGTCGCTGCGATCCTGTGGCCGCTGCTGCTGTGGATCCTGCTGTTCGGGCTGTTCATCTACCACGGGGGCATCGAAAGCCCCGTCTTCTGGCGCAGCGGCGGGGACTACCTGTGGTTCCTCACCGCGCTGACCATCTGCTACCTGATCGGCGTCGGGCTCAAGCCGCTGGTGCGCAACCGGTGGGCATTCATTCTGGCCGCCCTCGGGCTCTTTGCCGCCATGCTGCTGACCCGCCAGTTCACAGACATTGATCTCTCCATCGCCACCCGCACGCTGTACAACGGCGCGTTCTTCTTCCTCGGCGCAGCCTGCGTGCGGGCCGTCCCTCGGTGGATCAGAGCACCCGGGGCTGTGGTCCTGGTCCTTGGCATCATCGCGGTCGTCATCTCCTATATGGGAGCTGATGACCGGTGGCTGCGCACCGGCACGCTCTACGCAGTGCCGGGCTCGGTGATCGGCATCGCGGTGGCCATCTGGTTGGCCTCACGGGTGAGATCGGGGCTGCTTCTGACGTTCCTCGCGTGGGTCGGGCGCAGTTCGATCGTCGTCTACATCGTCCACTTCCCGGCGGCGGTGCTCACCCACCGGCTCATGAACTTTCTCGACGCAGATCCCTTCACCCACACCATCATGTGCACCACCGTGGCGCTGACGGTGTCGGTGGCCGCCGTCGCGCTTCGCTCCAGGACCCCTTGGCTCTACGTCTTCCCCCACAGCAGCGGCATCCAGCAGCGTCTGGGCCGCCGCGCCGAGACGCGTGTCCGCCTCCCGCGATAGGCTTCTGAACTGTGACTACCGCCCTGTATCGCCGCTACCGGCCAGACACCTTCGCCGACGTGATCGGCCAGGACCATGTCACCGCCCCGCTGGTGACCGCCCTGGGCAAAGATGCTGTCTCACACGCGTACCTGTTCTCCGGCCCCCGCGGATGCGGAAAGACCACCTCGGCACGCATTCTGGCGCGCTGCCTCAACTGTGCGCAGGGTCCTACTGGACGGCCGTGCGGTGAGTGCGACTCCTGCCAGGACCTGGCTACCGGTGGGTCGGGATCCTTAGACGTGATTGAGATCGACGCGGCCAGCCACGGCGGGGTCGACGACGCCCGGGACCTGCGTGAGCGGGCCACCTTCGCACCGGTGCGCGACCGGTACAAGATCTTCATCATCGATGAGGCCCATATGGTGACTGCCGCGGGTTTCAACGCGCTGCTGAAGATCGTGGAAGAGCCCCCGGAGCACATCAAGTTCATCTTCGCCACGACCGAGCCGGACAAAGTCATCGGCACGATCCGTTCCAGGACGCATCACTACCCGTTCCGGCTGGTGCCGCCGGAACCGCTGCTGCAGTATTTGGAGCGACTCTGCGCGGCGGAGGACATCGCTGTGGCCCCGGGGGTCCTGCAGCTGGTCCTGCGGGCCGGCGGCGGTTCGGTGCGCGACACCCTGTCCGTCCTGGACCAGCTGATCGCCGGAGCTGAAGAGACCGGTTTGGACTACGACCGGGCCGTGGCCCTGCTGGGCTTCACCCACGCTGCACTGCTGGACCAGGTGGTCGAGGCAGTGGCCGCGCTGGAGGCGTCTCAAGCATTCTCCGTGGTGGACCAAGTGGTGCAGTCCGGCCAGGACCCTCGACGGTTCGTGGAGGACCTGTTGGAGCGGCTGCGGGACCTGATCATCGTGAAGTCGGTGCCGGAGACACCGCAGGCGATCCTGCGCGGTGTGCCCGAGGACCAGATCCGAACGATGCAGGCCCAAGCTCAGCAGGTCGGACCCGCTGAACTCTCCCGCGCCGCCGACATCACCGCCACCGCCCTGACGGAGATGGTCGGCGCGACCTCGCCGCGGCTGCACCTCGAGCTGCTGATGGCCCGGCTGCTGCTGCCCCACGCTGAATCGGGCCACGCGAGCTTGGCCGCTCGGCTGGAACGCCTCGAACGCCGCATGGACTTCACATCCGGAGCCGGCAGCACACCTGCTGGAGAGGCCCCGGCCGAGGCCGCACCACCTTCTCAGCACCAGCCGCCCGCTGAGCAGCCGCCCGCTGAGCAGCGTGCAGCCGAGCAGCCCGCTTCCGACCCTGGGCCGACTCCTGCGCCCGCAGCTGAGCAGCCGGAGCCAGCAGCTGAACAGCCTGCCCCCGGCTCCCGGAGCGCAGACCACTCAGAGCAGTCCCCGCCGCCGGAGACTCCAGCACCTGCGTCCGCACCCGCATCCCCACCGGCGGACGACCACACCGTGACCCCACCCCAGCCGGCTGCTGAAGCGCCGGCACCCCAGAGGCAGCCGGAACCCTCTGCAGGTGGGTCTGCTGACATGATGCAGCGCGCCTGGCCGGACATCGTCGATGCGATGAAGTCACGGTCACGCATGCTGTGGATGCTGGTCAAAGGCAACGTCTCTGTGGCCGGGTTCAACGGCCAGACCCTGACATTGGCGTTCAGCAACGACGGCGCCCGAAGCTCCTTCGCCAACCGCAGCGGGGAGCAGGCCCTCGGAGAGACGATCCAAGAAGTTCTGGGAATGCAGGTCAACTTTGAACTGACCTCGGGATCACCCCCCGGTGGTGAGGACGCGGCCCCAAAAGGTGAGGGCCGGGCTGAGGCGACGTCAGCTCCGGCCCACTTCGAACCAGCAGCTGAACCCCCTGCCGCCCCGCACCCCGCCGCGTCAGCCGACGACCACGTCGATGGCCCGTGGGGTGCTGAGGATGCCGAGGACCCGGACGAGGATCCCGGGCCCTGGCCTGAAGACCGCTGGGACACCCCTGCTCCAGCAGGCGCCTGGCAGCCTGAGCCGACCCACCCGAGAGCAACTGAGGCGGACACCGCACAGCACCCTCGGCAAGAGCAGAACTCCCGGGTTCCGCAGAAGTCGCCGGTGCCGGTCTTCGCCCGCCGCTCACCGACCACCCCCAACGCTGGCGCTGATGCTGCCACCACCGTTGACCAGCCGGCTGCGCCTGCCAACGGGAGAGCCGCTCAGATTCGGCAGCGTCTCGCCGACAGGGACGGCTCCCCCGGCGCAGAGGCTGCCCCCAGTGAGCTGAACCAACCAGCAGAGGATCTGTATGACTCCTCCCCGCCTCCGGATTGGGCCGAGGCAGCCTCCCCGGACGAGGAGGACATCGCTCGTGAGGACGACGCAGACCTTGAAGGCTCCGGGGTGTTCGGCCGGCGCGCCGTCGAACGCATCCTCGGAGGAGTTCTGCTGGAGGAGCAGCGTCTCGAGGACCAACCCCCGCGCTGATCCGCCTCGCCAGCGCCTGCGCGCGCGTAGACTGAATCGAATCTCGACCCCACTCCTAGACGAAAGGCACCCCACCGACTGTGTACGAGGGCGCTGTCCAAGAACTGATCGACGAACTGGGCCGACTGCCCGGCATCGGCCCAAAATCCGCTCAGCGGGTGGCATTCCACATTCTGGAGGCCGACTCTGAGGATATGACGCGTCTTGCCGAGGCCATCCGAACCGTCAAGGAGAAGGTCCAATTCTGCGAGACGTGTTTCAACGTTTCTGAAGAGTCCCGCTGCCGCATCTGCCAGGACCCCCGCCGGGAAGACTCCGTGATCTGTGTGGTGGAGGAGTCCAAAGATGTCATGGCCATCGAACGCACCCGCAGCTTCCGCGGCCGCTACCACGTGCTGGGCGGCGCCATCAGCCCGATCGCCGGGGTCGGACCCGACCAGCTGCGCATCCGCGAGCTGCTGAACCGCCTCTCCGACGATCAGATTCAGGAAGTCATCCTGGCAACTGACCCCAACTTGGAGGGCGAGGCCACGGCCACCTACCTGATGCGCATGCTTGGGTCTCTTGGCATCAAGATCACTCGTCTGGCTTCTGGGCTTCCTGTCGGGGGTGACCTGGAGTACGCCGACGAGGTCACCCTCGGCCGCGCTTTTGAAGGGCGCACGCCTTTGGGCTGACATTGTCGCAAGCCTTCCCAAAATGGTTATCAAGTTGTAATCAGAGCTATTACTGCTGAATTTCACACACTTAAGCGACAGCACTGTTTCCCGGTCAGCACTGCGATGCAGAATGATCACATCATCTTCACGAACATTTCCCGTATTCCACAGGCACCTGCATTCTGCTCACCGCGGGGCGGTTCTCAGTTTGTATCGTGATTGATTTTCACTACTGTGAAGCTCTGGATGTTGACGGCGATCATACGTAGGATTGTCAACAACCTGCCACAGGCAGGCAACGTTCAGCTCGCACCCAACGACTTACGAGGAACTGAGGTCGACCGATGAGGATCAAGAGTTCTGCACTGCGCGCCGGAGCATTCACCAGCGCTGCGCTTCTCGCCCTGACCGCCTGCGGCGGCAACGGCGACGACACCGCCGACTCCGACGCAGCCGATGAGACCGCTGAGGAAACCACGGAGGAGACCACCGAAGAGACCACCGACGGCGCGGAAGAGACTGGCGACGGCGGCGAGACTGAGGCTGGCGGCGAAGGCGGAATGGGCGAGGGTGAAGACATCACCGTAGCCATCGCCGGAGAGGTCCCCTACTCCTACCTCGATGAGGAGACCGGCGAAGCTACCGGCGCTGCCGTAGCCCTGGCCGAACAGATCCTCGGTGAAGACATGGGCTACAACGTTGAGGCCGAGCTCACCGACTGGGACAGCCTCATTCCCGGCGTGAACGCTGGCCAGTGGGATGTGGTCTCAGCCGGCATGTCCATCACTCCAGAACGCTGCGAGCAGGCGGCGTTCTCCGAGCCGGAAATTATGTACACCACCGCATTCCTGGTCGAAGAGGGCAACCCCCACGGCATCACTAACTTCGAGGAAATGGCTGAGGTCCAGGAATCAGAAGGGCTCGACGTCGTCACCCTGACCGCAGGTGTTGAGGCTGGATACACCGAAGACCTCGGTATTGAAGCCGAAGGCGTGGCAAGCGCCGAAGACGGTGTGGACTTCGTGACCGGCGGCCGCGCCGACGTCTTCGCACTGACCGCCATTTCGCTCAACGCCATGGCAGAGGACCTGGACGGCTACGAGGTCACCGACCCGTTCGCCCATGAAGTTTCGGCTGGTTCCACTGTCTTCCGCTTCGAAGACGAAGAGCTCCTGAGCACATACAACGAGCACCTGGCTGAGCTGAAGGAGTCCGGTGAATTCCTGGAGATCATCAGCGAGTTCGGCTTCACCGAGGAAGAGGTTCCGCCGGCTGAGCTGACTGCCGATGAACTCTGCGAAGGCGACATCGAGGCCCTCAACGAGCAGTACCTCAACTGATCCAGAGCACTTCGTTGACAGCGGCGGCCCGCCCTTGTTGGGCGGGCCGCCCAGTCTGTGCCCCACGCTTCGTCCGACCAGAGGGGAACAACTCGCATCATGGATTGGCTTGAGAATCAGCGCGAGTATTTCGGCTCGCTGAGCAATTTCTCTGACCGTCTTTTGGATGGCCTGTGGACCACCATCCAACTTGCGCTGCTCGGCGGGGCACTTGCCTTCGTCATAGCCATTGTTCTGGGAATCGTTGCAGGGTCTCCCCGGCTGTGGCTGCGCGGCCCCGCCCGAGTCCTCATCGAATTTTTCCGCGGCATCTCGCTGCTGGTTCTGCTGTTCTGGATGGTCTACGTCCTGCCGCTGTTCTGGATGGCAAATCCAGATCTTCCCGGCGAGGAGCTGGTGCGCAACTCATTCCTCATCGGTGTAGTCGCTTTGGGCATCAACTACGGCGCCTACGGGGCTGAGGCGGTACGTGCCTCCTTGACGACAGTGCCGAACAGTCAGTGGGAAGCCACCACGGCGCTGTCGATGAGCTGGCTGCACAAAATGCGCCGGGTGGTCTTCCCCCAGGCCTGGGCGCTGATGCTCCCCTCACTGACGAACCTCTGGGTCCATCTGCTCAAAGGCAGCGCCATCGTCTACATCCTGCCCGGGGTCAACGACCTCACCTTCGAGCTGAACAATCTGCGGCGGCCCACAGATATTTGGTTCTCCCACGCCCTGATCGGACTGGTGACCTACTTCATCCTGGCTCTGATCCTGACTCTCTTCATGCATGCTCTTGAGGCTCGCGCCAAGCACAAGCTGGGACGCGGGCCCTCGCTGAAACAGATTCTCACCCCGGATCCGCCCACAGCAGTCCCAGACAGCGCAGGTGACCCAGCGTCCACCGCTGCAGGTACCGATTCGAAGTCGGGAGGTGCCCGATGACCAGCCTCAACATCCTCGCCCAGGAAGCTGACGAACCGGTTGACCCGGGTGGACCGTGGTGGGACTGGGCCTTCGCCTGGGACATCCTGCCGGACATGCTGCTGGCCTTCCTGCAGTACACCCTGGTGGTCACCGTCACCGGCACCATCATTGCTGCAGTGCTGGGACTGATCATCGCCATCCTGATCATGGTGCTGCCCAAACCTCTGGCGTGGATCGTCCGGTGGGCCTCCAACTTCATTCGGATGACCCCCATCGTGGTCCAACTGATCCTGCTGTTCTGGGGATTCCTCTGGTTGGATGCACTGACCATCGGGATCGTCGTCTTCGGCGTCCACTACGCCACCTATATGGCCGAGGTCTACCGAGCCGGCATCGAGTCGGTGCCCCAGGGCCAGTGGGAAGCCACCACGGCACTGTCGATGAATCCTGTGCGCACCTGGCGGAAAGTCGTCATCCCCCAAGCGCTGCGATCAACCATTCCCTCGCTGGGCAACTATGCCATCTCCATGTTCAAGGACACCCCGTTCCTCTACGCGATCGGTGTGACCGAGATGGTCACGCTCGCCGTCGGAGAGATCGGAGGCACCACGTTCCGTTACAACGAGGCGGTCACGATCGCTGGGCTGATCTTCCTGGCCGCCAGCTACCCCACCGCTATTCTCATCAACCGATTGGAGAAGCGTCTTGCCTACGCCCACTGATTCCACGGCAGCGGCCACCAGCGCCGAGCCCGACACGACGCCGTCGGAAAACCCCGTCATTGAGTTCGTCGACGTCGAGAAGCGCTTCGGCGACAACGTGGTGCTCAAAGATCTCAACTTCTCCGTCGCCCGCGGCGAACGCGTCACCCTCATCGGGCCTTCCGGCTCAGGCAAGACCACCATCCTGCGGTTGGTGATGACCCTGGAGGAGCTCACCGGCGGCTACATCTACATCGACGGTGAGGCGCTGTCCCATGAGGACCGCGACGGCAGGCGAGTAGAGGTCTCCAAGAAGGCGCAGAAGCAGCTGCGCACCCGCATCGGGATGGTCTTCCAGCAGTTCAACCTGTTCCCCAATATGACGGTGCTGGAGAACATCACCGAAGCACCGATCCACGTGCTGGGCCGGTCGAAGAAGGATGCCGTGGCCAAAGCGCACTCACTGCTGGAGCAGGTGGGGCTTCCGGACAAGGCCAACGCCCACCCCACCAGCCTCTCCGGCGGTCAGCAGCAGCGGGTGGCGATCGCCCGCGCGTTGGCGATGGACCCGGAGATCCTGCTGCTGGACGAGGTGACCTCCGCCTTGGACCCCGAGGTGGTCGATGATGTGCTTGCCATTCTGCGCCAGGTCGCGGAGACCACCAATGTGACCATGCTCATCGTGACCCACGAGATGGCCTTCGCCAAAGACGTCAGCCACAAAGTGATGATGTTCGACGGCGGCCATGTCGTTGAGGAGGGTCACCCGGACAAGATATTCAGCGACCCCGACGAGGAGCGCACCCAGAAGTTCCTCTCTGCGGTGCTGGGCAACAACTGAGCCCCCCATATCACCATCACTCACCAGTTGAGATGCCGGCGTCATGCGTTTTCATTGCTGCCCGGACGTCTCTAAACTGGTGTCTGAGCTACTGTCCCTGCACTCATCCGAAGTGAGAAACCACCCCCCATGAGCCTTATTGTTCAGAAGTACGGCGGATCCTCAGTCCAGGACGCTGAATCCATCAAGCGCGTGGCGCGGCGAATCGTGGAGACGAAGCAGGCCGGAAACCAAGTGGTCGTCGTCGTCTCCGCGATGGGAGACACCACAGACGAGCTGCTCGACCTGGCCTCCGACATCGCCGACACTCCCCCGCTGCGTGAGATGGACATTCTGCTCTCCTCCGGCGAACGCATGTCCATGGCGCTGCTTGCCATGGCCATCTACGAGCTCGGCGAGACGGCCCAGTCCTTCACCGGCTCCCAAGCAGGAATGATCACAGACGCCATCCACGGCAAGGCGCGAATCATCGAGGTCTCCCCCAAGCGTGTTCAAGAAGCTGTGGACACCGGCCACGTCGGAATCGTCGCCGGGTTCCAGGGAATGAGCCGGGAGTCCAAAGACATCACCACGATGGGACGCGGAGGCTCCGACACCACCGCTGTCGCCCTGGCCGCTGCGCTCAACGCCGATGCGTGCGAAATCTATACAGACGTCGACGGCATCTTCACCGCAGATCCGCGCGTGGTGAAGTCTGCTCGAAAGATCGACACCATCACCAGTGAGGACATGCTGGAGATGGCAGCGGCCGGATCCAAGGTGCTGCACCTGCGCAGCGTGGAGTACGCTCGCCGCTTCGGTGTGAAGCTGCACGTGCGCTCATCCTTCAGCAGCAAGGAAGGCACCTGGGTCATTCCCGACGAATCACAAACTGTCACCATCAAGGAAGGCGAACCCTTGGAACAGCCCATCATCTCCGGCGTTGCCCATGATGACTCAGAAGGCAAGCTCACCATCACCGGCGTTCCCGACGTACCGGGCAAGGCCGCCGAAATCTTCAACCACATCGCCCAGGCCGGCATCAACATCGACATGATCGTCCAGGACATCTCCCTGGAGACTCAGACGACCAACATCTCGTTCACCCTGCCGGGCGCTGAGGGCGAGAGAGCCCAGCGCATTCTGTACGAGCACAAGGACGCCATCGCCTTCAAAGAGCTGCACTTCGTGCCTCAGGTGGGCAAGGTCTCCCTCATCGGCGGCGGAATGCGCACCCACCCCGGAGTGTCTGCTCGATTCTTCACCGCGCTGCGCGATGCTGGCATCAACATTGGGCTGATCTCCACCTCTGAGATCCGCGTGTCAGTCATCACCGATGTGGAGCTGCTCGACAAAGCCGTGAAGGCCATCCACACCGCCTTCGGCCTTGACGCCGACGTCGAAGCTCAGGTCTACGCCGGCACCGGCCGCTGATCCGCTGCCTCGCTGACTCTTCTGAAACGACTGGAGGGCGGCAAGGTCCCCATTGTTCCTTGCCGCCCTCCAGTTTCAGGTGCGAGATTACGGTTACTGAGTATACCGTAGATAACCAGCAACATCACAGGTTTCTGCAGGAATCTTCTCGTTTTCTGAACACAGGCTTCATGGATGAGCGTGTCGCCGCAGCGTCAGCCCAACGCATCGTGACGAACAGCGGCGGACTCAGGGGAGCCCGAATCTAGACGCCGGCGAACTGCCGGTGCTTCTGCAGCAGTGCTTTGGCCTCTGCTGCGGTGTGCCGCCCGTTGAAGATTTCAGTGCCGTTCTCCATGGCACGTCCGGCCGCCAGCGGTCCCGCATCCACGGCGTCGTAGCCCATCGAGTCGATGAAGTGAGCGACCAGGTCTTTGACGTCGTCGTGGTCTGAGGCGTGGACCAGCGCGCGACGGTTGGGGTCACCGGCAGGGTGGGAGTCAACCTCCAGGTCCCCGTAGCCGATGTGATTCAGCGTCTTGACCAGCTTCACATCGCCGAGGAACTCCTCGATGACTTCTGAGGTGGAGGCTCCGGACTCGAACTCGTCCATGATGCCGTCCACCGGTGCCCAGTAGTTCATCGTGTCAATCACGGTCTGGCCCTGGAGGACCTCGGTGTCGATATTGCGGTACTTGTGCAGCGGCACAGCGACCACAATGATGTCTGCGCCGCGCAGCTGCTCCTTATTGACGGCCTCCGCGCCGGGGACGATGATCTCGGTGATCAGCTTGATGTCGTCGGCGGGACGGCCGGTGGCGATCTTCACCGTGTGACCGGCACGAACCGCCTGGCGGCCCACCGCCGTTCCGACGCGGCCGGCACCGAGGACCCCAATGGTCAGAGACTCGTTCATCTCAGCAGCTTCCCTCACTCGTCGTAGTCGAAAAGGATTCTTCAAATCTTGAATACTGCAACGCCTGCTCAGAGCGCTTTTGTTCCTGGTGTGGCAAACACCACTGCCCCAAGCGACCACCCTCCTGAATGACCCAGCGCTGTGAAGGAACTGCGCCTCCTCAGGCCGTGTATTCGCAACAGCACTGTGAACTCTTGACGTCCGCGACCATCGCGCCGGCACCGGCGCACCTCGCGGTAGGATGAGGAACAGTTCTGTACGGTTCCGACACCAGGAGACTTCTGTGCCTACGATCGTCGTCGAGGTCATGCCCAAGCCTGAGATCCTCGATCCGCAGGGCAAAGCCATTGCCAATGCGCTGCCGCACCTGGGGCTGACCGGTTTCACCGGCGTCCGGCAGGGTAAGCGCTTCGAGCTGACCGTTGAGGGCGAGGTGACCGAGGAGGTGCTCGACTCCGCCCGCAAAGCTGCCGCGGAGATGCTCTCCAACCCGGTCATTGAAGACGTCGTCTCCGTCGCGGTTGCTGAGGATCAGCAGACCGCATGAGCACAGAGTCCCCGCTCATCGGCAGCTTCAGCGCCTCCCCCGCACAGCAGCTCGACGGCGCCCGCATCGGCGTCGTCACCTTCCCCGGAACACTTGATGACCGCGACGCCGCTCGGGCAGTGACCCTGGGCGGCGGCACCGCCGTCTCCCTCTGGCACGGCGACGAGTCCCTGCACGGGGTGGACGCCGTCATCCTCCCCGGCGGGTTCTCCTACGGCGACTACCTGCGCGCAGGCGCGCTCGCGCGCTTCGCACCGGTGATGAACACGCTGATCAAAGAGGCCGGCGCCCAGCAGACGTCGTCGTCGCCGCTTCCGGTTCTGGGCATCTGCAACGGTTTCCAGATGCTCACCGAAGCTCACCTGCTGCCCGGGTCGATGATCAACAACGACCACCTGAAGTTCATCTGCAAGGACCAGGTGCTGCGTGTGGAGAACACCTCCACCGCGTGGACCGCTCAGTTCACCGCGGATGAGCTGATTGCGGTGCCGATGAAGAACCAAGAGGGCCAGTACGTCACCTCGGCGCAGGAGCTGGAGCAGATCGAGACGGAGGGGCGGGTGGTCTTCCGCTACGTGGGCGATGACCCCAACGGCTCACGCAACCGCATCGCCGGGGTCACCAATGAGCGCGGCAACGTGGTGGGGCTGATGCCCCACCCGGAGCACGCCGTGGAAGCCGGCTACGGACCCGACGACGCGACCGGGATGCGCAACGGCACCGACGGACTGACAGTATTCACCTCCGTCGTCTCATCTTTGGCAGGAGGACAGCAGTGACCCAGAACCCCGCCGCACAGCCGGGAAACGGCGAGCCTGAGCTCACCGACGAGCCCCAATTCAGCATCGACACCGTCGACGACGCCGCAGCCACCCCGCAGACTGAGCTGCCCTGGGCGGAGTTGGGACTGAAGGAAAACGAGTACACCAGCATCGGTGAGATCCTCGGGCGCCGCCCGACGGCCGCAGAGCTGGCCATGTACTCGGTGATGTGGGCTGAGCACTGCTCCTATAAGTCCTCCAAGGTTCACCTGCGCCAGTTCGGCGATAAGGTCACCGATCGTATGAAGCAGGATCTGATGGTCGGCATCGGCGAGAACGCCGGGGTGACCGACCTGGGCGACGGTTGGGCTGTGACGTTTAAGATCGAGTCTCACAACTCGCCCTCGTTCGTGGAGCCCTACCAGGGTGCGGCCACCGGCATCGGCGGCATTGTGCGTGACATCATCTCCATGGGCGCCCGCCCGGTGGCAGTGATGGACCCGCTGCGCTTCGGCGACATCGACCACGCCGACACCCACCGGGTGCTGCCGGGGGTGGTCTCCGGCATCGGCGGCTACGGCAACTCGCTGGGTCTGCCGAACATCGGCGGTGAGGTGGTCTTCGACTCCGCATACCAGGGCAACCCGCTGGTGAACGCACTGGCGGTGGGCGTGATGCGCCATGAGGACCTGCGCCTGGCCAACGCCTCAGGCGTGGGCAACAGAGTGGTGCTCTTCGGCGCTCGCACCGGCGGCGACGGCATCGGCGGCGCCTCCATCCTGTCCTCGGAGTCCTTCGACGAATCCAAGCCCTCCAAACGCCCGGCCGTGCAGGTCGGCGACCCGTTCGCGGAGAAGGTCCTCATCGAAAGCTGCCTGGAACTTTTCCACAATGAACTGGTGGAGGGGATCCAGGATCTGGGTGCGGCCGGCATCTCGTGCGCCACCAGTGAGCTGGCCTCCAACGGCGAGGGCGGTATGCACGTGGAGCTGACCAATGTGCTGCTGCGTGATCCGACCCTGACCCCGGGTGAGATCCTGATGTCGGAGTCCCAGGAGCGGATGATGGCTGTGGTCACCCCGGAGAACGCTGCTGCCTTTGAGGCGGTGATGAGCCGATGGAACGTGGAGTACTCCTGGCTGGGTGAGGTCACCGACACTGAACGGCTGGTCATCGACTGGGACGGCGAGACCATCGTCGACGTCGACCCGCGCACCGTGGCCCACGACGGACCCGTCTACGAACGGCCCTACCAGCGGCCCAGCGCCCAGGACGCGCTGCAGGCCGACTCCTTCCGGGCATCGGCGGGGGGAGAGAACCTGCCCGCCACCGCTGAGGACCTCGGTGCGGCGGTGGTCGAGCTGATGTCCAGCCCCAATATGGCCGATAAGTCTTGGATCACCAACCAGTTCGACCGGTTCGTCGGCGGCAACACCGCACTGTCCCAGCCCGACGACGCCGGCGTCATCCGCGTCGACGAGGAGTCGGGGCTCGGCGTCGGCCTGTCCACCGACGGCAACAGCCGCTACACCTACCTGGACCCCTACGCCGGCGCCCAGCTGGCGCTGGCGGAGTCCTACCGCAACGTGGCCACATCCGGGGCGGTGCCGATGGCGGTCTCGGACTGCCTGAACTTCGGCTCCCCGGAGGACCCTGATGTCATGTGGCAGTTCTCCGAGGCGGTGCGCGGACTCTCCGACGCCTGCCAGCAGCTGGAGGTCCCGGTCACCGGCGGCAACGTCAGCCTCTACAACCAGACGGCAGGGCAGCCGATCCCGCCGACCCCGATAGTGGCGGTGATGGGACGGTTCGACGACGTCTCCCGCCGGACGCCGTCGGGCTTCCAGCGCTGGGCCGACGGTCAGGCGATCTATCTGCTGGGCACCACCGCCGATGAGCTCGACGGTTCCGAATACGCTCGCCTGCGCCACCACCTGGGCGGCACACCACCGCAGGTGGATCTGGCTGCGGAGAAGACGCTGGGCGAAATCCTCATCAACGCCTCCCGCGACGGCATGATCGACTCCGCCCACGACCTCTCCCAGGGCGGGCTCGCCGCCGCACTGGCGGAGATGAGCCTGCGCTTCGGCGTCGGCTCTCGCACCTCCATCGATCAGGTGTGCGAGCGCGACGGGGTGGATCCCTTCACCGCCCTGTTCAGCGAATCGCAGACGCGTGCCGTGGTGGCGCTGCCGCGTTCGGAGGAGCTGCGCTTCACCGATATGACCACCGCCCGGGGCTTCCCCGCCCTGCGACTGGGCGTGGTGGACGCCGAGTCCGGTGGGATTGAAGTTTCCGGGCCGTTCGAAGGCAGCAGCTTCGGCATCGGCATCGATGAGCTGAAGGAGTCCTGGTCCAGCGTGATCCCGTCGCGCTTCGGCGCCCCGCAGGATCCCGCGTAGGCCGCGCGCGAGCCGCCTGACCTTCGTTTAACGTAGGGCTCCTGCCGAATCGTCGAGCTGCTTGGCCACGCATCGGCAGAAGCTCTGCGGAGTGGAGTCTGTGGGGTTCTGGGGCTGTTCAGGGCACGTGGTCGAGGCTCACTTCAGCAGCCGAGAGAGCGCGCGGTCAGCCAACACTTTGCCGCCGGTCTGGCAGGTGGGGCAGTACTGCGTGCTGCGGTCGGCGAAGATCACCTCACGGATCACCGTTGCGCATACCGGACACTCTTCGCCGGCCCGACCGTGGATGCGCAGCCCGGCCTTCTTCTCCGCCTTCAGATCGGCGGCGGCAGAACCTGCCGAGCGGGCAATCGCCCCATGAAGGGTGGAACGGATGGCATCCAACAACTGGACGGCGTCGGTCTTCTCCGCCGGCTGATACGGAGACAGACCCGCAGCGTGGAGGACCTCATCGGAGTAGGCGTTGCCGATGCCGGCGATGGTCGACTGACTGCGCAGCACACCTTTGATCTGAGCGCGGCCGGCCTTCTGCAGAATCCCAGCCAGCTGCTCAGCGGTGAAGTCCTCGCGCAGCGGATCGGGTCCCAGCCCGGCCACCTGAGAAATCTCCATGGGGTCGCCCACCAGCCACAGCGCCAGACTCTTCTTGGTGCCGGCTTCAGTGAAGTCCACCCCGCTGCCGTTCTCGAGCACCAGCCGCGCCGCGAGTGGCCCCTTGCCGGGCCTGGCGCGTTCAGGAGCGTTCCTGCGCCAGCGCACCCACCCGGCACGGGCAAGGTGAACCACCAGGTGCAGCTGCCCGCCCCCGGGCGTGGCCATAGCGAAGTCCAGATATTTGCCATGACGCACGACGACGTCGATCACCGATCTGCCGACCGCAGAAGCTGGCGGGTCGAACGTCTTCAGGGCGGTGAACGAGGTCATGTCCAATCGCTCCACGGCGCGGCCAGCCAACCGTGAGGACAGATCAGCCGCCAGCGCGTGCACCTCAGGAAGTTCAGGCATCTCATCCTCCATGGTCGACTGACCGGGTGACTCCACTGTAGGTCAGAATAAGATTCGGTCGAGGTGCCTCCCATTACTGCTGTGGGAAGATGGCGGTGTGCATCACTCGACCGATTCACCGCAGTGGCAGCGCCGGCCCGCCACCGGCTCTGACATCCGCAACGATGCCATCATCGCCGTCGGGCTGTTCTGCCTGTCCACGCTGACGCTTGCCCTGGGCAACGCCATGGACTTCTACGAGGACCCAGCGGGGCCGGTCACCTCGCTGCTCTGCCTGATGCTGGCCACACTGCCGCTGGCCCTGCGCCGAGTCCGGCCCGTCACGGTCGCCGTCGTCGTGTCAATCAGCCTGGTCCTCATTGGTGAGTTGGAAGTCCCAGAGCCGCTGATCCGGGATATCGCCCTGTTCCTGGCCGTCTACACCGTGGGCGCATGGGCGGCCAACAGGCGCCTGGCCACCATCAGCCGCTGGGTGATCGTCGCCGTCATGGGCCTGTGGCTGCTCACCGCGTTCTTCCGAGCGACATTGGACCCTGAGATCGCCGACGAGCTCGGTGTGGGAGGGCTCACCCCGGCCTTGGCCTCCATGCTGATGCAGCTGGTGATCAACATTCTCTACTTCGCCGCAGCCATTTGGTTCGGCAACCACGCCTGGGAGCGTGCCCGCGCTGAGGCCCGGCTTCACGAGCAGGCGGAGGAGCTGCGTGCGGAGCGCCAGACGGTCGCCGCCCAGGCGGTGGCCCTGGAACGGCTGCGCATCGCCCGTGAGCTGCACGATTCGGTGGCCCACCACGTGTCGCTGATGGGTGTGCAGGCCGGAGCTGCCCGAACCGTGCTGCGCAGCGACAACGACCAGGCTGAGGAGTTCATTCGGCACATCGAAGACTCCGCCCGCAGATCAGTCGCCGAGATGCGCTCACTGCTGGGTGTGCTCCGCGACGAAGATTCCGGCGAGAGTCTGGAGCAGGCCGCCTCCAGCGCATTGGGCGTAGACCAGATACAGAGTCTGATCACTGAGGCCCGCGCAGCAGGTCTGGAGGTGGACTGCTCCGTACTCGGCGCGGAACAGCCGCTGCGGCCGCTGGTCTCGCTGGGCCTGTACCGCGTCGCCCAGGAGGCGCTGACCAATGTTCGCAAGCATGCCGGCACGAGCAGCCGCACCCGCATAGTGCTGCGCTACCAGCCCCGCTCTGTGGAGCTGGAAGTCACCGACGACGGCGCAGGGCGGCGCCGCGTGCCCACCAGTGCCGCGGTCTCAGCTGATCCGGGTCATGGCATCGCCGGCATGCGTGAACGTGTCGAAGCTCTCGATGGGCAGCTCACCGCTGAGCCGGACCCCACGGCAGGTTTCACCGTGCGCGCCGAACTCCCGCTGCAGCCGGACCTGGCAGAGGTTTCCAGATCTGAGGCGGCTCACCGGAGCACAGGGGTCTAAACGGTGAGTTCAGAAGATATTCGTGTGGTGCTCGCCGATGATCAGCCGCTGGTGCTCGGCGGCATAACCGCCATCCTCAGCGCTCAGCCTGGAATTGCTGTCGTCGGCAGCGCAGCCGATGGGCGCGAAGCTGTGCAGCTGGTCAATTCAGCCCGCCCCGATGTGGTGTGTCTGGACATCGAGATGCCGGTGATGAACGGCATCGAGGCTGCTGCAGAGATTCTGGCAACGATGGACACCCAGGTGATTATGCTGACCACCTTCAACCGTGAGGACTACCTGCTGGACGCATTGCGGGCCGGGGCCAGCGGATTCCTGCTGAAGACTGCCACCCCCGAGCAGCTCACCGAGGGGATCCGTGCTGCGGCCTCCGGAGACGCTCTGCTGGCGCCGGAAGTCACACGCACCCTGATCCAACGGGCAGTAGCAGAACCCGCCCCTGCGGCACCCGCCCCCTCCGGCGCCCAGTGGGGCGCCGACCCCCAGGCCGGCCCTCAAACCGGCACCGAGCCGCTGAGCGAGCGCGAACGCGACGTGCTGGTTCAGGCCGCATTGGGTCTGTCCAATACCGAAATCGGTCTCAGGCTCTTCATCGGCGCAGAGACGGTCAAAACTCACATGTCACGCATTCTGGCCAAACTGCAGCTGCGCAACCGGATCGAAGCGGTCGCCTATGCCCACCGCTGCGGAATCGTCGCCGACTGAGCGCCTCAGCAGATTCTGCGACTTCCTCCTATGGGGTGACGCCCGGCAATCCCCCGCTCGGGGGATCCGCCAACGACCCCCGGGTCGATATGCTCACAGCATCACTTAAGAATTCACCACAGCAGCGAGGTGCCCATGCTGGAACTGCAGAACATCTGCCGCTCCTTCTCCGGTCGCGAAGTGCTCCATGATGTGTCCTTCAGCGCCACCCGCGGCCAGCTGACCGGATTCGTCGGAGGCAACGGCGCGGGGAAGACCACCACCATGCGCATCATCATGGGGGTATTGGCCGCCAGCTCCGGGACCATCACACTCGACTCTGCGCCGCTGAGCTCACCGGCCCGGTCACGCTTCGGCTATATGCCCTCTGAGCGGGGCCTCTACCCCAAAATGAAAATCGGCGAGCAGATCACCTACCTGGCGAGGCTCCATGGGTACTCCAAAGGGCAGGCAGCCGTCCGCGCAGAGGGCCTGCTGGAGCGATTGGGCCTCACCGGGCGCATCAACGACCCGCTGGAGGCCCTGTCCATGGGCAATCAGCAGCGCGTGCAGGTAGCCGCAGCTTTGGTCCACGAGCCCGATGTGCTCATCCTCGACGAACCGTTCTCCGGACTGGACCCGCTGGCGGTGGACGAGGTCGTCAGCGTGCTGAACGAGCAGGCGTCCGCCGGGGCGGTGGTCCTCTTCTCCTCCCACCAGCTCGATGTGGTGGAGCGGCTCTGCGATGACCTGATCATCATCGGCGACGGCCGGGTGCTTGCCGCCGGCGAGCGCGAGGAGCTGCGCACCCGCCACGGCACTCTGCGCTACGAACTGGGCACCGGCTCCGATGCTGGCTGGGTCCGCCAGCACCCCGGTGTAGAGGTCGACGACTTCTCCGCCCACCGAGTCATCTTCCGCGCGGAGACCGACGCGGCGCAGCAGGTGCTGACCGAAGCGCTGCGCCGCGGAGAGGTCACCAACTTCACCCCGCTGCTACCCGACTTGAGCGAGATCTTCCGCGAGTTCACCACTGACGCCTACAACTCCGAGTCCCCGGACACCCACGTCAAGGAGCTGCAGCGATGACCACTGCGCAGCAGACACCGCGCACACCGTTGGCCGACGGCCCCGCCACTCTGTTGGTGGCCGAACGCGAGATCAGCACCCAGCTGCGCAGCAAGGCCTTCATCATTTCGCTGGCCGTCATGGTGGTCTTCGTCATCGGCGGCATCCTCGCCACGAGTTTCTTCTCCTCCGACGACGACGCCGCAGAACCTGTGGCGACGGTGGCCCTCAGCGGTCAGGCCGACGCCCTGGACTCGGCCGGATTTGAGCCCCAGCCTGCCGGGACCATGGATGAGGCAGAGGAGCTGCTGCGTGACGGGCAGGTGGAGGCGATCATCACCTCAGACAATGCCTCACCCACCGGTGTGCGCGTCATCGGACTGAATACTGAGCCTTCCGGCATCGCCGACATGCTGGCAGTCGCTCCCACCACAGAGGTGTTGGACCCCGACAATGCCGAAGGGCCGCTGCGCGCGATCGTCGCCATGGGCTTCGGCCTGGTGTTCATGGTGGTCGCACTCGGCTCAGGCATGATGATCGTGCAGAACACCATCCAGGAGAAGCAGAACCGAATTGTGGAACTGCTGCTGGCGGCAATCTCCGCGCGTGCACTGCTGGCCGGAAAGATCCTCGGCAATTCCGCTCTGGCGCTGGGCCAAGCCGTGGTGCTCGCCGCAGCCGCCTCCGTGGGACTGATGCTCTCAGGTCAGCAGGAAGTGCTGAATATGCTCACCGTGCCGATGCTGTGGTTCGTCGTGTTCTTCATACCCGGCTTCGTGCTGGTGGCCGCCATGTTCGCCGCCAGCGCCTCACTGGTCTCCCGCCAGGAAGACTCCGGCACTGTCATCACACCGGCGATGATGCTGGTGATGGCCCCGTACTTCGTCGTCGTGTTCTTCTTCGACAATACGCTGGCAATGACCATCGCCTCCTATGTGCCGTTCTCAGCGCCGGTGGCGATGCCGCTGCGGATGTTCTTCAACGAATCCATGTGGTTCGAACCGCTGCTGTCCCTGGCGATCCTGGCGGTCACCACTGTGCTGATCATGCGACTGGCTGCGGGGATCTACAGCCGCTCCCTGCTGCGCACCGGCCAGCCGGTGTCACTGCGCACAGCCCTGAGCAGAGCGGAGTGAGCCGGCGACTAAGCTGAGATGCATGTCACAGACCTCACAGTCGCACTGCTTCACCGCACCTGGTGACCCCGAAGATGGTGACCCCGAGCGGATCACCATCTTCGGACCGGACTTCCCCTTCCCCTACGACTCGTGGTTGGCCTCCCCCAAAGGCATCGGCACGATCCCGGCTGAGAAGCACGGGGCTGAGGTGGCCATCATCGGAGCTGGGCTCTCCGGGATGGTCGCCGCCTACGAGCTGATGAACCTGGGGCTGCGCCCGGTCATCTACGAATCGGCCCGGATGGGCGGCCGCCTGCGCTCGGAGCAGTTCTCCTCCGGAGACGAAGCCGTCGCGGAGCTGGGAGGCATGCGGTTCCCTGAGTCGTCGTCGACGTTCTTCCACTACGTGCAGAAGCTGGGGCTGGACACGAAGGCTTTTCCGAACCCCCTGACACCGGCCGCCGACTCCACCGTCATCGACTTAGCTGGTAAGACCTGGTTTGCGCAGAGCGTCGATGATCTGCCCGCGCTGTTCCGCGAGGTCGCGGAGGCCTGGGACGCCGCGCTGGAGGACGGGTTCGGCTTCTCCGACCTGCAGGAGGCCATCCGAGGCCGCGACGTCCCACGGCTGAAAGCGTTGTGGAACGACATCGTCCGGCGCTGGGACGACCACAGCTTCTACGAGTTCGTCGCCACCTCGGACGCCTTTTCGCGCCTGTCGTTCCGGCACCGGGAGGTCTTCGGCCAGGTCGGGTTCGGAACCGGCGGCTGGGACTCGGACTTCGCCAACACCATGCTGGAGATTCTGCGGGTGGTCATCACCAACTGCGACTCCGATCAGCACCTGATCCGCGGCGGTGCGGAGCAGGTCCCCCGCCAACTCTGGGAGCTCGAGACTGGGCCGGACTCCCCCTGGCCGGAGGGAACCAGCCTGCGCAGTCTGCACCAGGGGCGCACCCGTTCGGCGGCGAGGTCGCTGCGGCGTCGTGCCGACGGCAGCATCCGCGTCACTGAAGCCTACGGCCCGGGAGGAGACTACGACGCCGTCCTGGTGACCTGCCAGAGCTGGCTGCTGACCACGCACATCGACTGCGAGGAGGCCCTGTTCTCCCAAGACATGTGGATGGCTCTGGACCGCACCCGCTACATGCAGTCCGCGAAGACCTTCGTTCTCGTTGATCGGCCGTTCTGGAAGGACCTGGACCCGCAGACCGGCAGGCCGGCGATGAGCATGACGCTGACCGACCGCATGACCCGGGGCACCTACCTGTTCGACGACGGGCCGGATCAGCCTGCGGTGATGTGCCTGTCGTACTCGTGGATGAGTGATGCGCTGAAGATGCTCTCGCACTCGGCTCCGGAGCGGACGCGCCTAGCGCTGGAGGCGCTGGCGCAGATCTATCCGAACGTGGACATCGAATCCCACATCATTGCCGAGCCGATCTCCGTGTCCTGGGAGGCCGACCCCAACTTCTTAGGCGCGTTCAAGGGCGCACTGCCGGGCCACTACCGGTACAACGAGCGGATGTACTCGCATTTCTATCAGCAGAGCATGCCTGATTCCCACCGCGGGATCTTCCTGGCCGGCGATGACATCTCATTCACCCCTGCGTGGGCGGAAGGCGCAGTGCAGACCGGCTTGAACGCACTGTGGGGAATCATGACCCACTTCGGCGGGACCTCCCACCCGCAGAATCCCGGGCCCGGTGACGTCTACGATCAGCTGCGACCCCTCCGCCTGGAAGACTGAGCTGAACTGATGATCACCGTGGCAGTCGGGCAGCTTCGCCCGCACATCGCGCAGCCGCAGCAGGCGCTGGCCGCCGTGGAACGGGCCGCGCGCAGTGCCAGCAGCACCGGCGCGGACCTGCTGATCGTCCCGGAGACGTTTCTGTCCGGGTATGCGATCGGCCGCGCCGCCGCCCAACGCCTCGCTGAACCGGTCGACGGCGAGATGGCCTCCGCCGTGGCCCGCATTGCTCGCCGCAGCAGCATCGCTGTGGTCTACGGGTTCGCCGAACGCGGCTCGGACCAGAAGATCTACAATGCCGCCAGCTTCGTCAGCGAAACCGGAGAGCACCTTGCTGTGCACCGCAAACTGCATCTGTTTCAGTCCGTCGACGCAGAGCAGTTCTCCCCAGGCCATGACCGACCCCCGGTGGTCGCCTGGAACGGCTGGAACGTGGGCCTGGCGATCTGCTACGACATCGAGTTCCCCGAAACGGTGCGCATGCTGGCCGAGGACGGCGCCGATCTGATCTGCACCCCCACCGCCAATATGGTCGGGTTCGAACAGGTGTCACGCCTGATCGTCCCCGCCCGCGCCTATGAAAGTCAGCTCTACATCGCCTACGCCAACTACTGCGGCGCCGATGAGACGTTCTCCTATGCCGGCACCAGCGTCATCGCCTCCCCCACCGGCGACCTCTGCGCTGCGGCGAGCCCCGACGCCGAAGAGATCCTCACCGCAGACCTGGACAGAGCCACGCTGGAGGAGGCACGCCGGAACCTCACCTATCTCACCGACCGCCGCCTGGACCTCTACGGGCACGGCACGGCGCCCGGATAGGATCGCACCATGTCAGGATTCGATCTGCCCGCATTCCGCAGTCATTTTCCGGCCCTGGAGTCCGGCGTCGCGTTCTTCGACTCACCCGGGGGCACGCAAACTCCGCGGCAGGTCGGCGAGGCGATCGCCCAGACGCTGAGCGCCCCGCTGTCCAACCGTGGGACCCAGGCAGTCTCTGAGCGCAACGCCGAGGAGACGGTCACCGCATTCCGCGCGGCCTACGCCGACCTGCTGGGCGCAGACCCACGGGGCATCGTCTATGGGCGCAGCGCCACCCAGATCACCTATGACTTCTCCCGGCACCTGTCCAAGGAGTGGGGCCCCGGCGACGAGGTCGTCGTCACCCAGTTGGACCATGACTGCAACGTCCGCCCCTGGGTGCAGGCGGCTGAGCGCACCGGAGCTGCAGTGCGCTGGATTGAGCTGGATCCGGCCACTGCGCAGCTGGACACCACCGCGCTCGATTCGATCATCACCGATCGGACTCGGCTGGTCGCCATCACCGCTGCCTCCAACCTGCTGGGCACCGTTCCCGACGTGGCGAGCATCGCGCGGCGGGCGCACAGTGTGGGGGCGCTGGTCTACGTCGACGGCGTCCACTACGCCGCACACCATCCGGTCGACGTCGATGAGCTGGGTGCAGACTTCTTCGTCTGCTCACCGTATAAGTTCCTGGGCCCGCACTGCGCTGTCCTAGCCGCTGCGCCCAGCCTGCTGGAGGGCATTACCCCCGATAAGCTGCTGCCGGCCACAGACGCCGTCCCCGAGCGGTTCGAGTTCGGCACCCTGCCCTACGAGATCATGGCCGGAGCCACGGCCGCAGTGGACCTCATCGGCGCCGCCACCGCTGAGCCCGGCACTCGCCGACACCGACTCCACACCGCTCAGCAGACGCTTGAGTCCCACCAGCAGCGACTCGCGGGCCGCATTCTGCGCACCTTGGAAGAAGATTTCGCGCAGCAGGTCAGCGTTCATTCTCGGGCGCAGCGGCGCACGCCGACCCTGTTCCTCACCTTCTCCGAGCAGCACGCGCAGCAGGTCTCACGGGCGCTGAGTGACCACGGCATCCACGCCCCGGCCGGTTCGTTCTATGCCTACGAGACCGTCAGGGCCCTCAATCTGGCAGATGAGACCGGCCTGCGCATCGGAATCGCGCCCTATACCAGCGACGACGACGTCGACCGGCTGCTCACCAGTTTGCGCAGAACCATAGACGCCAAGTCTGTGTCAAGCTAGTGTAAGGGTATGTCACAGCCAAATGAGGGTGGACAGCCGTTCGAAGACGAGCCGCAGGCACGTCCACCGCAGAACGAACCATATCCGAGCCCTGCGGGGCAACCTCCTCACCAGGGGTATGCGCCTCCGCCGGGGCAGCAGCCATCACCCCAGGGAGACCCCGCACCTGCGGGTCAGCCGGGGGCAGCAGGCCCGCAGCCGATGACGGCCGGTGAGGAGCAGGGCTGGGGTGTAGGCATCCACCTGGGGGGCCTGGTGGTTTCCTGGTTGGCCCCGCTGGTCATCTGGCTGGTGTGCCGCGAGCGCAGCCAGGCCCTGGACCAACACGGCAAAGAAGCGCTGAACTTCCAGATCACACTGTTCATCGCCTACGTCGTCGGCGGTATACTCACGATCGTTCTGGTGGGCTTCCTGATCATCTTCGCGGCCTGGATATGTGCCCTCATCTTCGGCATCATGGGCGCCATCGCGGCGTACAACCGGCAACCGTACCGCTACCCGCTGTCGATCCGCCTGATCAAATAGCGCGCGGGGCACCTTCCCTCCCGACGCCCCAGTCTCGCCATGGGACGTGGGCACGCCGCGCTGTCTCGAAATCTCCCCAGCACCTCAGTGTGGCCTATGCTGGTGAGACCGGCCAGCACTGGTGGCTAGGGTTCCGTCGGCATCTTGAGGTGTCGGGTCTGGTTCGAGCGCCACGGTATGCCGCCTGCGGGCGGTGTTGATCTTACGGGATAGAAACCTTCAGGAGTGGTGTCGGCGTCCTTTGACGCCCACTTCCTGGAGGTCTTTCCTTGTCCCGTTCCTCGTCTGATTCTGCTTCTTACTTCGGCCGGCTGGTGTATTCATTGGCGGTCAGCATTGGTGTGAGCTTCGGGGCGATCCTGTTCGGCACCTCGGTGCTGATTACCTCCACGGCTGCCGGTGCTGTGTACTCATTGTCCCTGCTGTCTGCTGCCTTCTCCGGGTCTGTGCTGACCGGAGCAGCATTGGCGATCCCGGTGGGCCGCTACGCAGATCGTCACGGGATCCGCGGACTTACCGCCCTGGGCGGGGTGCTGGTGATGCTGGGGTTCTGCGGATTCGGACTCAGCACCACACCCTGGCAGCTGTTGGGTTCCTGGTGGCTGCTGGTCGGCCCCGGCAGTGCGATGGTTCTCTTCGATCCGGGCTTCATTGCCCTGCAGCAGTGGTTCACCAGGCAGGCCCGCAACCGCGCAGCCGGGACCCTGACGCTGATCACCGGCCTGGCCGGACCTATCTTCATCCCCTCGACGACGTTTCTGGTCGAGGGGTACGGCTGGAGGGTCACCGCAGCAGTACTGGGGCTGCTGGTGCTGGCCACCACCACACTTGCCTCAGCGTGGGCCCTGCGCGTCGCCCCCGCACCTGCGACAATCGCTCCCGCCCTGGAGACCGAGGAAATCGCGGTCGCTGACGGCCGCGGCCTGCCGGCTGGTTTTCTTCCGCTGACCATAGCCGTGGTCTGCACCATGGCAGTCTTGGAATCGTTCAACGTCCACCGCATCGCTCGCTTCGAAAGCTCCGGATTCGACCCGACCATGCTCGCCTGGTGGGCCGCTGCGGTGGGGCTGCTGAGCCTTCCAGCACGGTTCTTGCT
>NZ_JACIBT010000005.1 GCF_014195445.1 Garicola koreensis
TGTGGTGGTGGGAACATCGGGCATCGTCCAGCCCGCGGCGTCGTTGCCGCTGCTTGCCATGGAACGCCGAACCCCCTTGGTGGAGGTCAACCCGGAGCCCACAGAGCTCACCGAGGTCATGGACTACTCGCTGCGCGGCCCCTCCGGGACGCTGCTTGCGCAGATGGTGCAGGCCAGCAGGTGATCCGTGCTTGGCAGCTGCCGCAGTTCCGGGCCGAATCCTACTAAGGTAGAGCTATGACGTGGTTGTACCTGCTGGCGCTGGTGATCATCGGGGCCATCGTCGTCGTGCTCATGGGAAAATGGGACGGCGCGGCTGCCCCCGGGGAGGAGTCTCCGGCCACTGCTGACGACCCTGTCGACCAGCTGCTGCGGGAGTCAGGCGCCGAGGGGCTGACGGCCCAGCATCTGGATGCGGTGCAGTTCGACTCTGCGCTGCGGGGCTACCGCATGGATCAGGTGGATAAGCTCGTCGAGGCACTGGCATCGCAGCTGCGCACAACATCTGATAAAGGTGACATCCGCTCTGGGTGAGAGATAATAGCGGGTGAGAGACAATAGAGGGGCAATCGTCCTCAACGGCACGACAATGGAAGTAGGATTTTCTCGATGGCTGCTATGAAACCGCGTACCGGCGACGGCCCGATGGAAGTCACCCAGGAGGGGCGCAGCCTCATCATGCGCGTGCCGATCGACGGTGGAGGGCGTCTGGTGCTGGAGATCAACAATGACGAAGCACAGTCGCTGAAGCAGTGCCTCATCGAGGCGGTGGGGGAGTAGCTGACAGGCTCAGCGCCTGACGGCGACGAGCAGCCCGGTGCCGGTGGGCAGCAGGGCGCTGACCAGGCGGTCATCCTCAAGCACCGAACGCTCCAGTGCCCGCATAGCTTGAGTGGAGGCCTCACGCACGGCAGGTTTGGGGACCCGGTCGCTGTCGAGGGCATCATTGACGACCAGCAGTCCGCCGGCCCGGAGCAGGCGCAGCCCCTCGTCCGCGTAGGCACCAACCTGCTGAGCCTCGGAGTTGATGAACACCAGATCGTATCCGCCGGCTGTCAGCCGTGGGAGCACCTGATCGGCCCCGCCGGTGATCAGCCGGGTCTTAGAGGCAGCGACCCCCGCCGCCCGGAAAGTCTCGGCGGCCGCGGAGGTATGGTCCGCTTCGGAATCGATGCTGGTGAGCACCGCCGCCTGAGGGGCGCCGCGCAGCAGTGCGACACCCGAGATGCCGACTCCGGTGCCGATCTCCACCAGGGCCCGAGCCTGTGAGGCAGCCGCCAAGACGCTCAGCGCCGAGGCGGTGCCGGCACTGACCTGCTGCGATCCCAGGTGGGCCTCGCGAACCCGTGCTGCGGCGAACAGCGGGTCCTGGGAATCATGATCTTCGCTGTAGGCCCAGCTGGAGTGCTTGGCGGTCTGGCTCATCATTCACATCCTGAAGGGTTTGGGGCGACGCCTCATCCTATATCCGGCTGATCAGCGGAGCCGACCGTGAATGAGAAATTCCCAGTGAAATATAAGGCTGTGCTCAGATTCGATAGGCATGCTGGTGACAATGTCCTGGCATCTGTCCACTCTGGAAACCACAGCTTCGCGCCACGGTCATGTCACTGAAGCGGGCGGAGTCCGCCTCGGCTGGATAGTTGGCATTTTCCTCTCCTCCTTGGTTCTGGTCGTCACCATCATCGTGGCTGCGGCCTGGGTCGTCGGCGGCCGGGTGCCCTCGACGGACCCGACTGTTCAAGAGCTTCTGCCGCACGAGCCCCGGCAGGGCGCGGCCCAGTCCGGTGAGGCTGTCACCATGACCTCAGGACTGCAGCCACCGGCGGGAGTCGGTGAGGAGTACGTCACCGATGAGAGTGCCCTCGTCCTTCCCGGAGCGCGGCAAGGCTCGAACATCAGGCAGATTCCGGTGGAGAGCATCTCCGCGCTGAAGAGTATGGGATGGGCCGTGCCCTATCTGAGCCGGAGCGGGTTCGACCATGAGTACGCCGAAACCACGGTGTTGGACGGGGTGCGCACTGTTCAGGCGCGGCTGACCAACGGTGAGCAATACATCAATGTCGCCGAAACTCGCGCTGAAGGCTCCGCCGCGGAGCTGCGGCCCCTGAGCGAGAAGCTGCATGAGATGGTGAACCTCGACAGGGTGGTCTCCGAGACGGTGGAACTGTCCACCGGGCATGAGGCGAACCTCTACGTTGCTGAAGAGGGGCCCACGTGGACGGCGGCGGTGGAGAACTCCGCAGTCCAGTACGTCATCACCTCCGATATGCCCGCCGATGTGGCCGCCGAGATTTCCTCCTGGGTGCTGGTCACCGACCGTTCCCGCGTTCAGATGCTGCCCTCGTCCCCGGGGACAGCAGACCGGTTGGAGCGTGGCTTCGACGAGCTGTTCGACATCTTCGACTCCGGATCGCAGAGCCGCTGACCCCCACACCCTCGCGGTAGAGTGAGGCCTGTGCCAGGCATCAACTTCTACGAGTTCTTCATCATCATTGTGTTGGCCCTGGTCCTGCTGGGGCCGGAGCGGCTGCCGCAGTATGCGCAGAACTTGGCGCGTTGGGTGCGTAAGGCTCGCTCCGCCGCCGAAGACGCCAAAGTTCGTTTCAAGGAAGAGACCGGCACCGATCTCAACGATGTTGATTGGCAGAAGTATGACCCGCGGCAGTACGACCCGCGCCGCATTATCCGTGACGCTCTCGCTGAGGACTACGAGCCGGTCCGCTCCGAAGTGCGCACCATCACCGAGAGTGTGAATCCCAGGCAGCTCTTCGCCCCCAGCAGTTCGCCGGCTCAGACGGGTAGCGCGATGGCCGCCGGTGTTGCCGGCTCGGCTGCGCTCACCGATGCCTCCGACGACGTCGACCCGGGTGAGCCACAGCAGATGCCGGCGCCGTTCGACCGGGACGCCACCTGAGCCGACTGGCTCAGCTCTGTGCCTCCAGCCAGTTCAACACCCACTGCCGGTGCTCATCGATGCGTGGGGGAGCGGTGTGGTACGCCACGGAGGACCGCGACCACTGCACCGGGTGGGCGATGGAGGATGAGGCGGTGCCGTCCTCACGTTCCACGGTGACCCGCGGCCGCAGTCCCAGGCCTTCGGCGAAGTCCAGGCTGTCGACGACGTCGTTGATGGGGGCGCACGGGACACCGGCCTCCCGCAGCACGGCACTCCAATGCTGAGGCCCTTGCTGCCGCAGCTGCTGCTCCAGCACCTCACGCAGTTCGCCCCGATTCGCGTTGCGTCCGGACATGCTTCCCCAGCGAGGGTCATCAGCGGCCTCAGGGCAGCCCACGGCGTGGCAGAGCCGAATGAACTGCGCACTGTTGCCGCAGGCGATCATGATCTGGCCTTCGGCGGTCGCGAACGGGCCGTAGGGGAACAGGCTGGGGTGCTCATTGCCCATTCGTCGGGGTGAGACCCCGGTGTTCACCGCCGCTGAGGTCTGGTTGACCAGCCCCGAGAGCATCGAGGACATCAGGTTGGCCCGCACCTGCTGACCGTGGCCGGACCGGCTGCGTTCGTGCAGGGCGGCCAGAATGGCTGACTGCAGGTGGAGTCCAGCGATCACATCAGCGACTGCCACCCCGGCCTTCATCGGTCGGCCGTCGGCTTCGCCGGTGACGTGCATCAGGCCTGAGGCGCCCTGGACCAGGACGTCGTAGCCAGGCAGCGCAGCTCCGGGGCCCTCGAAGCCGAACCCGGACAGTGAGGCGTACACCAGCTGTGGAAAACGAGCATGGACCGATTCGTAGTCCAATCCGAAGCGGGCCAGCCCACCGGGTTTGAAGTTCTCCACCAGGACGTCGGCGCGACTCAGCAGCTTGTCCACCACGTCCCTGTCCGCCGCATCCCCCAGATCTAAGGCGATGGAACGCTTATTGCGGTTCACAGACTGAAAGTAGGTCGACTCACCGTCTCGCTCCGGCGGTCTCCAGGTCCGCGTCTCATCGCCCTGGGGAGACTCCACTTTGATGACCGTCGCTCCCAGGTCAGCAAGCAGCATCGTGGCATAGGGGCCGGCGAGCACCCGGGAGAGATCAACGACGACGACGCCCTCAAGCGGGCCGGTGGACTGTGCGGCGACTGCCTCGGTATGTGAATTCATACCCCCAGTTTGTCGGCACTCGCGGCCGAGGGCGCACAGTAAGACCGAATCTGTGCTCGGCAGATGAGTCCCACGCATCAATCGCGGGGACAAGCCACCCCCACTGCCCGCTGCGCGAACGACCGGGGCCTCAGCCGGGGTGCACCGGCAGACGCTTGCCCGAAATGCCGCGCGGCTGGTGGGCCAGCTGGGTCGCAATGCTGCGCAGCGCGGAGCCGGCGGGGGAGTCCGGGGCGGAGAGCACGGCGGGTGCGCCGTCGTCGCCGGATTGGCGCAGCGTGTGGTCCAGCGGCACCGACCCCAGCAGCGGCACGTCGACGTCGAGCTGTGAGCTCAGCCGGTCTGCGACCAGCTGCCCCCCGCCGGAGCCGAAGAGATCCATGACTGTGCCGTCGGGCAGGGTCATCGGTGCCATGTTCTCCACCACCCCGGCCACCTTCTGGTTGGTCTGGGCGCTCAGTGCTCCGGCGCGCTCGGCGACTGAGGCGGCCGCGGCCTGCGGGGTGGTGACCACCAGCAGCTCCGAGCCGGGCAGCAGCTGGGCCACCGAGATGGCGATGTCCCCGGTGCCCGGGGGCAGATCCAGCAGCAGCACATCGAGGTCACCGAAGTGCACATCGGTGAGGAACTGCTCCACCGCCCGGTGCAGCATGGGACCGCGCCAGGCCACCGCCTTGCCGGGTTCGACGAACATGCCGATCGAGATGGTCTTCACCTCATGGGTCACCGGCGGCAGAATCATCTCATCCAGCCGCGTGGGCGAATCGGTGATCCCCATCAGGTCCGGAACGGAGAAGCCGTGCACATCGGCGTCGATGATGCCGACCTTCAGCCCCTGATCGGCCAGCGAGCAGGCCAAGTTCACCGTGACCGTGGACTTGCCCACCCCGCCCTTGCCGGAGGCCACGGCGTAGACCTTGGTGAGCGAGTCGGGCTGAGCGAAGGGGTTGACCTTGCCGCCGTCGCCGCCGCGCAGCTGCTCCTTCAGCGCCGCGCGCTCTTCAGGGGACATCACATCCAGGCGCACCTGAGCGGTGCGCACGCCCTCCGCACGCACTGAGGCCGCTGTGACGTCGTCGACGATGCGGCTGCGCATGGGGCAGGCATCAGTGGTGAGCTTAATGGTGATGTCGGCGGCACCGTCGCTGTCTACGCTGACCTCACCGACCATGCCGATCTGGGTGATCGGCACGCGCAGCTCCGGGTCCAGCACCTCGTCCAAACGGCGGTGCACGCGGTCGACGGCCGAAGATTGCGGGGAACTCTGCTCAGACACGGGGCCAGTCTAGGCGCCCACCCTGAACACTGAGGTGATGCGGCCGGTCCGCTCCAACGCTGGCAGAATGGTAGCCATGAGCAATGCTGCGCAGTTCAACACCGGCGGCCTCCCCAAAGGCGAGCTGCTGGGCCGCTACCGCACCTACGACGACGCCCAGCGGGTGGTGGATCACCTGGCCGCCGCCGAGGGCTTCGACATCAAGACCATCACCATCGTCGGCAATGACCTGCGTTCGGTGGAGCACATCCGCTCGCGGCTGTCCTACCCCCGGGTGGCTGGGGCCGGTGCGGCCCAGGGTGCGATGTTCGGCTTCTTCATCGGCCTGCTGATGTGGCTCTTCGCCCCAGAAGCACCGGTGGTCAACCTGCTGCTCTCGGTGGTGCTGGGTATGTGCATCTGGATGCTGATCGGCGTCATCAGCTACGCCGTTCGCCGCGGCAGGAGGGACTTCTCCTCATCCTCGCAGTTGGTAGCCACCACCTTTGACGTGGTCTGTGACTTCAGCGTGGCCGGCAAAGCCCGGCAGCTGGTCAGCCAGTCCGGCGTGATCAGCCTCAACGCGTGGAACGATCCCACCGGCTCAGCCTCCAGCCTGGCGCCTCCGGCGGCGTCGGCGAAGCCCGCCGAACCCGCTGGTCCCGAGCAGCGGCCGGCGCACACTGACCTGCCCGACGGGACCCCGCGCTACGGGGTGCGGATCGAGGAGAAGCAGAAGCCCGACGGCGACGCCCCAGACTCGGCGGCCAGTTCTTCCACACCGCAGGAGCCGTCCTCCGCGCCGCAGCAGCCGGAGGCACCACCTGAGGACTCCACGTCCTTCGATGATGCGCAGGACCAGCGGGTCCGGCCCAACCAGGAACCCTGAGACGCTCCTCACCGCAGGGGAGGCGCCTGCAGTGCTGCGCGCAGACTGCGCACCACCGACAGGGCAGTCAGCCCCGAGGTTTTCGGGTTGTTCGGACTCGGCGCGGACTCGAACGTGAACTCAAAGCGTCCGGCCGGGCCGTGGGCCAAGACCTCGTGGCGGCTGAGTTCGGCGTCCGGATCTGCGAGGAGGCAGACCTGGACCCGCTGCAGGGAGGAGGCCATCAGCTGCAGATCACTGGTGGCCCCCGACTGCGGCAGACCGCGGGTGGCCCAGGCCAGTGCGGCCGACACATTGACGTTGGCCGGGAACTTTCTGATCGCGCTGATCGGATCACCCTGGAAGACCGTGATGGGATCGTCACCACGGCGCAGCTGGGTCAGGCGCCTCGCCTGACTCTCAGACATCCAGGGCTGCACCAGTGAGCCGGCCAGCTTTGCGGTCCGGATCGATATGGAATCCAAGCCGTGCGCATCGGCTGCGGCACCCAGGACGTCGAATCCACCGATAGCCCCGTTTGTCACCCACAGCCGGCCCGGCCCACCCAGCAGCGAAGCCCGGGCAGAATCATCGGCCAGAGCGCCCACTGAGGTCAGCACCAGATCGGCTCCGGCGCTGATCACCGCCGGAGCGAGGTCGACGGCGGCGGCCACCGACGCGCACTCCACCACCACGTCGGCCGTTCCGATCAGCTGGTCCCACTGCGCATCGTCTGCGGTTCGCACCGCTGCGCCCAGGTCATCGCGGCCGGCATGTCCGGCCAGACTGCGCACCACTGCTGTCAGGGTGATTTCGCCGGCGGCAATCTCGGGTGCGAGCTGCTGGGCAATGTCTCGGCCGATGGCTCCGAATCCCAGGAGCACGATGTGCTGCATTGTGTGAGCGCCTTCCTTCTGCCGAGCCTCAGATCCCCATGATATTCGCGCTTCCCCGTGTTATACCGCTGGGAAGCGCGAATATCGCGGGGAACAAGCATTCGGCGGGTCGTCTGGGGCTGATGCAATGGGGAGTGACAGTTGATCTGGCCCGCTGACTGTGGGCCTGGAAGGATAGTCACTATGCCTAAGCCGTATCCGAAAGAGTTCCGCGAGGACGTCGTCGGTGTGGCCCAGAACCGGGATGAGCACACCACTATGGGCCAAGTCGCTAAGGACTTCGGTCTGCACGAAGACACCCTGCGCAAATGGCTGCGCCAAGCAGATCTCGATGCTGGTAATCCCACCGGCCGTGCACCTGGTCCCACTACTGATGAGAAGTCTGAGCTGCGTGAACTGCGCCGCCGTAACCGCACCCTGGAGCAAGAGCTGGAGGTGATGCGTCGGGCTGCTGCCTACTTCGGCCAAGCCCAGCTCCCGTCAAAATGAAATACCCGCTCGTCAGCGATCTGGCCGCTTCAGGTATCCCTGTGGCGGTGACGTGCCGGGTCTTAGAGATCGCACGCCAGCCCTACTACCGATGGCTGGCCCACCCCATCACCGAGGCCGAACTTGTGGAGGCCTACCGCCTCAACGCGCTGATCGATGCCCACCACGATGACCCGGAGTTCGGGTACCGCTACCTGGCCGATGAGGCCGCCGATGCCGGGGTGCCGATGGCAACCAGGACCGCCTGGCGGCTGTGCAGCACCCAGGGGTTGTCCTCCTCGATCTCAACACGGAAAAAGGGCAACGGAACCCGCCCGGGCCCACCGGTCCATGACGATCTGGTCCAGCGCCAGTTCAGCAGCGTCACCGAGGTCAATACCGTGTGGTTCACCGACATCACCGAGCACCACACCAGCCAGGGCAAGCTCTACTGCTGCGCGATCAAGGACGCCTGCTCCCGCCGGATCGTCGGCTACGCCATCGATGCCCGGATGAAAGCCTCCTTGGCGGTGCGGGCGCTGACCAACGCGGTAGCCAACCGACACCGCGCCGGCGCTGAGGTGGCCGGGTGCGTGGTACATAGCGATCGCGGTAGCCAATTCCGGTCGAAGAAGTTCCTCCGCGCCCTTCAGGACCACCGCCTTGGTCGGGTCCATGGGCCGCGTGGGCGCCGCTGGCGATAACGCAGCCATCGAGAGCTTCTTCTCGCTGCTGCAGAACAACGTCCTCGACACTGGCCCCTGGCGCACCCGCCAACAGCTGCGACAAGCAATCGTGACCTGGATCGAGGCCACCTACCACCGAAGGAGGAAACAGAAAGAACTCGGCAGACTGACCCCAGTCGCGTTCGAACAGACCCTACTGTCCCAGGCCGTGGGACTAACAGCCTGAACAACAAACCCCACCTGTCACCCCGATTTGCATCAGCCCCTTCTCCCAAACGGCGCCTCCCGGCCCGGTGAGGTTGCGGGATGGACTCTTGGTGCCGGGGATGGCCGAGTCTTGCGGGAGCTTTCAGTCGATGTCGCCGTGGTTGTCGCGCGACACCGACACCACTCTCACCGACCAGGCGTGGTGGTGGGCTATCTGGTGATGTCGATGTCTGCGGCGCGCTCTTCGTCCGGGCAGGTCTGTTCGAGCTGGAGGGTGGAGAAGTACACGCCGAAGCGATCCTGGAGCAGGTCGGTGGCCTGGTGCAGGACACGGTCGCCAGCCTCGGGCAGATTGGACACGCGCAGATGGGCGGAGAACACGGTGCGTCCGGAGGTGATGGTCCATGCGTGGATGTGATGGACGTCGGCCACTCCGTCGATGCCCCGCAGCAGTGCCGTCGCCTCACGCACGTCGAGATGCTCAGGGGTGCCTTGGAGCAAGATACGCATCGCCGAGCGCAGGATGGTCCACGATGCCCACAGCAGTACCAGCCCGAACGCCATACCGAGCAGCGGGTCGATCGCCAGAAACTCGGTCAGCCGGATCACCACCGCGGAGACGATGATGATGAGGCTGCCGACGAAGGTCTGCAGAATGTGCCAGAACGCGCCCTTGAGGTTGAGGTTTGACTTCTGCCGCTGGTAGAGCAACCAGAAAGCGATGACTTCGGTGAGGATGCCGCCGGCGGCGACCCAGAGCATGACCGTAGTGGGCAGCTCGACCGGGTCGGCCAGCCGCATCGCCCCCATCCAGAAGACGTACCCGGCCATGACGACCAGGAAGACCCCGTTGAACAGGGCTCCGAGGATCTCCGCGCGCCCCCATCCGAAGGTCTCCCTGCCGGTGGCCGGACGCTGGCTGAGGCGTTGGGCGACCAGGGCGATCATGACCCCACCGACAGCGGAGAAGGTGTGGAACGCGTCGGAGAGCACGGCCACCGACCCGGACCACAGACCCACGACCAACTCGATGACGAAATACACCCCGGTCAATGCCCCGGAGATCCGCAGTGCGCGGCGATCTCCGTGGGCCGGGACGTGCCCACCTGAGGCGTGGTCGAGACTCAAGGGGTTCTCCTCCTCGTCGGGGGTTGGGCGCGGTCAGCCGACCTCGACGCTGGCCATCATCCCGGCATCCTCGTGATCGAGAATGTGGCAGTGGTAGACGCTGCGCCCCGGGTGGCGCGCGAAGTCGACCAGGACCCGCACCCGGCCCCGGGCGGGCACATTGACGACGTCGCGCCTGGTCACCTCGCGGACCGGTTGTCCGCCAGTCTCGACGAGCTGCATGGGCCACACGTGCAGGTGGAAGGGATGGTCCATCGGGGTCGGGTTGGTGATCAGCCACTCTTCCACCCCGCCGACGCTCACCCGCTGATCGATCCGGTCGGCGTCGAAGGCGCGGCCATCGAACCCGGGATCCATCATCCCCCGGCCGGGACCCATCATCGATCCCATGGTCATGGTGAACGCGATCTCCCGCCGCCCGGCGACGGACTTCTCCCGCAGATCCGGAACCGCCAGACGGTCCGGCACCGGGCCCGGGGCGGCGGCCTCGGCGCCGGTGACAGCCAACGTCGCCAAGGTGCCTGGCCCGGACAGGCCACCACCGCCCATCATCCCCATCCCACCGCGGTCGTAACCGAGTGTGCGCAACTCGCTGGAACCGGCGCGCATGCTCACCAGCAGATCGGCGCGATTGCCCGGCGCCAGCAGCACCTCCTGCACCTCCCGAGGCGTTAATTCGCGGCCGGTGTCGATACCGAGCAGCTCCAAGTGCTGTCCGGGCAGCGCCAAGCGCAGGTACCGCGAGGTGCACGCATTGATCACCCGCCAGCGTTCCCGCTGCCCGGGACGCGCAGATAATTGCGGCCGGTGTTGACCGTTGACCAGAACCAGGTTTCCCTCTCGGCCCATCATCACCTCCGGAGCGGCGACGGGGACGATCTGCCCGTCGCCGGTCAGCGAGATGTCCGAGACGACCAGCACCCGCTCCCGGCTGACCGGCACCCGATCGCCCTCGACGATCAAGGCACCGTACAAGCCGCCGAACAACTGATCGGCGACCGTGCCGTGCCGGTGGGGGTGATACCAGGACACCCCTGGCGGGTGGTCCTCGGGAAGATCAAAGCGGTAGTCGAAGACCTGGCCAGGGTCGATGGACACGAACGGGTTGTCTCCGTTATCCCGCGGGGAGACGGCCAGCCCATGGGTGTGCAAGTTGGTCGGGGTGTCGAGTTCGTTACGCAGCCGCACCTCGATTCGGTCTCCCGGCTGTACCCGCCAGGTCTGACCCGGCACCGTGCCGTTGTAGGTCAGCACCCGTGCCCGCTGCCCAGCGATGGTCGTCTCCCGACGGGTGGCGACCAGTTCCACCCGCAGCACCCCGTCCCGGCTGCGCACGACCTCCGGTTCCACCAGGGATTCGCCGCCGGCCCCAGCCGAACTGGTGGACGGGGCGAGCCAGGGCAGGCCGGTCTGCGAGAGCCCCACCCCACCGACCACGACCCCGAGCCCGCCAAGCATTCCGAGCTGGAGCGCTTGACGCCGGGTGATGGGCATCACGCCTCAGGTCCTGCGCCGTTGTCCAGGCGCCGGCGACGCTCGTCGTACTCGGTGTCATCGATCTCCCCGCGGGCGTACCGCTCATCGAGCACCTCCCGGGCCCGACTACGACCCGGGTGGCTCGCGCCGTTGGGCCGCTGACCGCGGCCGCTGAGCAGCCGGACCAGGACAAGGACGAGCACGACGAGGCCCACGACCATCAGGGCCAGGAAGAACCAGCCCCAGACCATGCCCCACCCACCCATGTGGTCCCAGTTCCTTCCCATGTCTCACCTCCGCGAGTGTCCGTGCCGGAACGTGATCGACGGCCGGCCGTCCACCGCACGATGCCTCCTCTGAGCCGCGGTGCGCGAGGAGGGATCGATCCTCCTTGGGCGTCGCAGCTGACCGGAAGGCGAGCGGTGGGCCTTTCGATCGAGTCAATCAGATGGGTGGGGCTGATGCAATGGGGAGTGACAGTTGATCTGGCCCGCTGACTGTGGGCCTGGAAGGATAGTCACTATGCCTAAGCCGTATCCGAAAGAGTTCCGCGAGGACGTCGTCGGTGTGGCCCAGAACCGGGATGAGCACACCACTATGGGCCAAGTCGCTAAGGACTTCGGTCTGCACGAAGACACCCTGCGCAAATGGCTGCGCCAAGCAGATCTCGATGCTGGTAATCCCACCGGCCGTGCACCTGGTCCCACTACTGATGAGAAGTCTGAGCTGCGTGAACTGCGCCGCCGTAACCGCACCCTGGAGCAAGAGCTGGAGGTGATGCGTCGGGCTGCTGCCTACTTCGGCCAAGCCCAGCTCCCGTCAAAATGAAATACCCGCTCGTCAGCGATCTGGCCGCTTCAGGTATCCCTGTGGCGGTGACGTGCCGGGTCTTAGAGATCGCACGCCAGCCCTACTACCGATGGCTGGCCCACCCCATCACCGAGGCCGAACTTGTGGAGGCCTACCGCCTCAACGCGCTGATCGATGCCCACCACGATGACCCGGAGTTCGGGTACCGCTACCTGGCCGATGAGGCCGCCGATGCCGGGGTGCCGATGGCAACCAGGACCGCCTGGCGGCTGTGCAGCACCCAGGGGTTGTCCTCCTCGATCTCAACACGGAAAAAGGGCAACGGAACCCGCCCGGGCCCACCGGTCCATGACGATCTGGTCCAGCGCCAGTTCAGCAGCGTCACCGAGGTCAATACCGTGTGGTTCACCGACATCACCGAGCACCACACCAGCCAGGGCAAGCTCTACTGCTGCGCGATCAAGGACGCCTGCTCCCGCCGGATCGTCGGCTACGCCATCGATGCCCGGATGAAAGCCTCCTTGGCGGTGCGGGCGCTGACCAACGCGGTAGCCAACCGACACCGCGCCGGCGCTGAGGTGGCCGGGTGCGTGGTACATAGCGATCGCGGTAGCCAATTCCGGTCGAAGAAGTTCCTCCGCGCCCTTCAGGACCACCGCCTTGGTCGGGTCCATGGGCCGCGTGGGCGCCGCTGGCGATAACGCAGCCATCGAGAGCTTCTTCTCGCTGCTGCAGAACAACGTCCTCGACACTGGCCCCTGGCGCACCCGCCAACAGCTGCGACAAGCAATCGTGACCTGGATCGAGGCCACCTACCACCGAAGGAGGAAACAGAAAGAACTCGGCAGACTGACCCCAGTCGCGTTCGAACAGACCCTACTGTCCCAGGCCGTGGGACTAGCAGCCTGAACAACAAACCCCACCTGTCACCCCGATTTGCATCAGCCCCTCTCAGGACTGTAGGCGTGCGATCCAGGCTTCGACGTCGTCGGGGGTGCGCGGCAGCGCCGCCGACAGGTTCTCCACCCCGGTCTCAGTGACCAGCACGTCATCTTCGATCCGCACGCCGATGCCGCGGTACTCCTCAGGTACGGCTAGGTCCTCGTTCTTGAAGTACAGCCCGGGCTCGATGGTGAACACCATGCCCGGCTCCAGCACCCCGTCCAGGTAGAGGTCCCGCTTCGCCTGAGCGCAGTCGTGGACGTCCAGGCCCAAATGGTGGCTGGTGCCGTGGGGCATCCAGCGACGGTGATGCTGGCCCTGGGGCGAGAGCGACTCCTCCAGCGAGACCGGCAGCAGCCCCCAGGCGTCGAGATGCTCGGCCAGCACGGTCACCGCCCGCTGGTGGATGTCACGGAATTTGATGCCGGGGCGGACAATCTCGAAGGCCGCATCGGCGGCCGCCAGCACGGCCTCATACACCTTCCGCTGGACCCCAGAGTAGGTGCCGGAGACGGGGATGGTCCGGGTGATGTCTGCGGTGTAGAGCGAATCGGCCTCCACCCCGGCGTCCAGCAGCAGCAGCTCGCCCGGCTCGATCCGGTCATGGTTGCGGATCCAGTGCAGAATGGTGGCGTTGTTGCCGGAGGCGGCGATGGTGTCATAGCCCAGGTCATTGCCCTCCAGCCGGGCCCGGGCGAAGAAGGCGCCCTCCACCACGCGTTCGCCGCGCTGGTGGCCCACCGCCTGCGGAAGCGCCCGCACCACGTCGTCGAACCCGGCGATGGTCGAGGCCACGGAGTCGCGAAGCTGGGCGATCTCCCACTCATCCTTGGTCAGCCGCAGCTCGGAGAGCGCCTCGGTCAGGTCGGCGTCCAACGCGTCGGAGGCCTCCAGATCTACCCCGGTGTTCACCCGCGAGGTGTCCACCAGGGCGTCGACGTTGAGGTCAGCCTCACGCAGCAGGCGGATGCGTGTGCCGCCGACCTCCACGGCCCCGGCGTTCTTGGTGACTGCGACCTCCAACTCGTCGAGGTCTTTAGTGCGAATGCCCAGACGCACCTGGAACTCGTTGAGGTCCGGGCGCGGCCCGATCCAAAATTCGCCGTAGCGTGCGTCGGCGTAGAACTCTTCGGTGTCGCGGCCGGCCATCGGCTTGAAGTACAGCGTGACCTCGTGATCGGAGCCGTCGTCGCCCTCACCGGGTTCGACCGGTTCGAAGACCAGAACCGCATTGGGCTCATGGTCCACCCCCAGCCCGCTCAGGTGCGCGAACGCCGAGTGCGGACGGAAGCGGTAGTCAGTGTCGTTGGAGCGGACTTTCAGCGCTCCGGCCGGGATGACCAGCCGTTCCCCGGAGAACTTCTCCGAGACCGCACGACGACGCCCGAGGCTGTGCTCGGCCACGGCGTCGCGGGTGTGCTCAGTGCCTGCGGCTGGGGCCCAGTGGGAGGCCATAAAATCCTTGAATGCCCGGGACGTGGGGCGCTGGGAACGGTTGTTGACGCGGTCCTGGAGGTCCTGCCGACCCTGCTCGCTCTGCGTTTCAGTCATAGCAGATAGTCTGTCATGTTGAGATGAGCTTTGACCTGCATACCCATTCCACGGTCTCTGACGGAACTGAGTCACCGGCCCATGTGGTCAGTGAGGCTGCCCGGGCGGGGCTTGCGGGTCTGGCGCTGACCGACCACGACTCCACCGCCGGGTGGGACGAGGCTCGAGCCGCCGCTGAGAGCCATGGCCTGCGGTTCATCCCCGGCAGTGAGATCACCTCCAAGTCTCAGGGCACCAGCGTGCATATGCTCAGCTATCTCCACGACCCGAAGGATGTGGGGATGGTGGAGCTCAACGCCACCGCACGTGGGGGCAGGGTGGAGCGCGCCAAACGGATCTGTGAGCGCCTGGCCGAAGACTTCCCCATCACCTGGGACTCAGTGCTGGAGCACGTGGGCGAGGATGCGACCATCGGCAGGCCCCATTTGGCTGATGCGCTGGTGGCCGTCGGAGCAGTCCCTGATCGTGGCACGGCCTTCCACAGATACCTGCACAAGGGCAGCAAGTACTACGTCGGCCAGGACAGCCCGCATCCGGTGGAAGTGATCAGCACCGTCCGTGCCGCCGGCGGGGTGCCAGTCATCGCCCATGCCATGGCCGCCACCCGCGGCGGCACGCTCAGCATGACCGAGCTGGAGGAGCTGGTCGAAGCCGGCATGTGCGGAGTGGAGGTCCACCATCGGGACAACACCGCTGAGGGAAGACAGCTTCTTCTGGATCTGGCTGCCCGGCATGATCTGATCGTCACCGGGTCCTCCGACTACCACGGGTTATCCGGCAAACCGAACCGGCTGGGGGAGAACTGCACCGACCGACAGCAGCTTCAGCGCATCCTGGAGCTGGGCACCGGTGCGCGGGCATACAATGGCACACGATGAGTTCACCGGTTCCCTCTGAGAGCGCAGGCCAGGGGCGCACCAAGCGCCTGCCCCGCGAGAAGCGTCGTCAGCAGCTGCTCAGCTGCGCCCTGCAGATCTTTGTGGCCAAAGGCTTCCACGCTGCCTCCATGGACGATATCGCCGAGGCCGCCGCTGTCTCGAAACCGGTGCTCTATCAGCACTTTCCGGGCAAGCACGAACTCTTCTTAGACCTGTTGGACACCCATCTGGGCTACCTGCGCGATGAGCTCACCGCAGCGCTGTCGAGCACGGACACCAACAAGGACCGGGTGGCCGGCACGGTGAGGGCTTTCTACGAGTTCATCGCACGCGAGGACAAGGCCTACCGACTCATCTTTGCCGCCGGTATGGACCATGATGAGGAAGTCTCCGACCGGCTGGACCGCTTTCACGATGCGATGGCCACGGCGATTGCTGAGGTGATCGCCGATGACACCGGCCAACCCATGGCCGCGGCCACTATGCTTGGTCACGGACTGATCGGCATGGCCACCTCGGCCGCCAGACACTGGAGCAGGCTCTCCGAACGCCCCGATTTGGACACCTCCGCCCAGCTGACCGCACGTTTGGCCTGGAGAGGAATATCCGGCTTCCCCAAAGAGAGCACCGCGTAGCGGCCGGTACACTTTTGCAGCAGGAGTATCTGACATTTTCTCCGAGCCGTGCACCCTCACGGCCGGGGCCCAACTTTGAGGAGTGGCATGGAAGTACGCATCGGAGTCCAGAACGTTGCCCGCGAGATCGTCGTCGAGACCGACGCAAGCGCGGAGGACGTCGAAAAGACTGTCGCCGAGGCGATCGAGAAGGCCAAGCCGCTGTTCAGCCTCACCGACCGCCGCGAGAAGAAGATCGTGGTGCCGGTGGCCTCCCTCGGATACGTGGAGATCGGCTCCGACATCAAAAAGACGGTCGGCTTTGCCGCCGTCGCCGACTGAAAGTATGAATGACTGCTGAGACTGAAACACCCAATGACCAACCCACCGCCTCGGGTGAGGCCCATGAACCGTCTGCGCACCAGCCGACGCTGACCTTCGCTGACTTCAACGTCCGCAGCGAAATCGTGGACAGCCTCGCCGAGAAGGGCATCACCAGTCCCTTTCCTGTGCAGGAAGAGACGCTGCCCATCGCCCTGCCGGGCAACGACATCATCGGCCAGGCCAAGACCGGCACCGGAAAGACGCTGGGGTTCGGCATTCCGGCCCTGCAGCGGGTCACTGCACCCGGCGATGAGGCCTACGAGCAGCTCCAGACCCCGGGGGCACCGCAGGCGCTCATCGTCGCCCCGACCCGCGAACTCGCCGTCCAGGTGTCTCAGGACATCCGGGACGCCGGCTCGAAGCTGGGCGTACGGGTGGCCACCATCTACGGCGGCCGCGCCTATGAGCCCCAGATCGAGGAGCTGGACCGCGGGGTGGAGATCGTTGTCGGCACTCCGGGCCGGCTCATCGACCTGCACCGGCAGAAGCACCTGAACCTGAAGCACATCCGCATCGTGGTGCTGGACGAGGCTGACGAGATGCTCGACCTCGGGTTCCTGCCCGATGTGGAGAAGCTGCTCTCCTTCGTGCCCACTGTGCGCCAGACCATGCTCTTCTCCGCCACAATGCCCGGACCCGTGGTCTCGATGGCACGGCGGTTCATGTCCCGGCCCACCCACATCAGCGCAGCCGACCCGTTCGACGAAGGCGTGACGAAGAAAGACATCCGCCAGGTCGTCTACCGCGCCCACCAGCTGGACAAGGACGAGATGATCGCCCGGATCCTGCAGGCGGATGGCCGTGGTCGCACCATCATCTTCACCCGCACGAAGCGCCAGGCCGATAAGCTCGCCCAAGAGCTGATCAGCCGCGGGTTCGCCGCCGGCGCGATCCACGGCGATCTTGGTCAGGGCGCTCGAGAGCAGGCGCTGCGGGCCTTCAGGAACAACAAGGTCGACGTCCTGGTGGCCACCGATGTGGCCGCCCGCGGCATCGACGTCACCGATGTCACCCATGTGATCAACCTGGTCTGCCCCGAAGATGACTCCATGTACCTGCACCGGATCGGTCGCACCGGCCGCGCCGGTCAGAAGGGCACTGCGGTGACCTTCGTGGACTGGGAAGACATGGGCCGCTGGAAGCTGATCAACAGTGCGATCGGTCTGGGCGTGCCCGAGCCGGTGGAGACCTACTCCTCGTCGCCGCACCTGTTCGAGGACCTGGACATCCCGGCCGGCACCAAAGGCCGCCTGCCCCGGCACAAGCGTTTCAAGGAGGGCCTCGCCGCCGAAGAGATCGAGGATCTCGGCGGTCCGGATTCGCGGAACAGTCGCAGCTCCGGCCGCAGCGGATCAGGTGCAGGCTCCAAGACGGGACGATCAGGGCGATCCCGAAACCGAAGTCGCAGCACCGCGTCAGAGGCGCCGAAGGACAGTGCCAGCGCCGGTTCCGCCCAGCCGGGCGAAGGCGGCTCCTCGCGGCGGCCCCGGCGTCGTCGTCGGCGCAGGGTCTCAGGCGGCACCACCGATTCATGAGCCCAGCCGCCGTCGTCGACGTCCGTGAGGCACGAGCGCAGGACTATCAGCGCATCGCCGACCTCACCGTCGCCGCGTATGTGAACGGCGGTCACATGAGTCCCAGCGCCGGCTACCTGCAGCACCTGAGGCAGGTAGCGGATCGAGCCGAGCGTGCCCAGCTGCTGGTGGCCGAGGTCGAGGGCGTGGTGGCCGCCTCGGTCACCGTCACCGACTACGACGGCGACTATGCCGAGGTCGCCCGCCCCGGGGAGATGGAGTTCCGCATGCTGGCCACCGCCCCAGAGCTGCAGGGCTCGGGCGTGGCCCGCCATCTGGTTCGGCACGTCATCGCCGCGGCGCAAGCCCGTCCCGAGATCAGCGCAGTGACGCTGTGCAGCCTGGCCAGCATGACCGCCGCCCACCGGCTGTACGGCTCCGAGGGATTCAGCCCGGACCCCAGCCGCGACTTCGTGCTGATCACCCCGGAGACGACGGGGAGGTTTCCGTTCTTCTGCAGAGAAGTCCGATCGAGCCGAGCGCAGTCCCGCCGGCTCACCCCCATCGAAAGGACGTGAGGCACAGGTGCCAGGAAGATTTACGATCATGGCAGTGTGCACCGGCAACATCTGCCGCTCACCGGCCATGGAGCGGCTGCTGGCACAGACCTTCAGCGCCGAGCCCGAGGTTACTGTCATCTCGGCCGGCACCTATGCGCATGTCGGTGAGGACATGCAGCCGCAGATGAAGCGGCGCATCGCCGACTATGGATCCGATGTGAACGACTTTGTGGCCGAACAGGCCACTGTCGAAATGATCGAAGGCTCCGAGCTGATACTCGCAGCGACCCAGGTGCATCTGGACGATATGCTCGCCGAGGTCCCGGCCGCCGGTGAGCGCAGCTTCACGCTGCCTCAGTTCGGACGCCTGCTGCAGCACCTCAGCGCCGATGAGGCGGCCGAGGTCGCCGATCCGAGCACCCCGGTGATCGACCGGCTCGCCGCACTGGTCCCGATGGTGGCGCAGGCCCGCCGCGAGCAGACCCAGCCCGGCGAGGAGGATGAGGTCGTTGACCCCTACATGCTTCCGGAGAGCGTCTTCGACGAGTCTTTCCGCCAAATACGCGAGCCGATCGAAGCGCTGAGCCGTACGCTGAAGCTGGGAAACTAGCACTCCGCTTGATTGAGTGCTAATCCAGTCATATAGTTTCTATTAGCACTCAGCACACCTGAGTGCTAACTCCTGCGGGGTCGTCAGCCCAGTAGGAGATCAAGCCTGAAGGACGCGCCACCGGCACCCGCGACGACGGTTGGTTCACTCCCAAGGCGAGCAACAGTCAAGGAAAGATTTCGACTCCAAGCAAAGGAGAGAACTGACGTGTCAGTCTCCATCAAGCCCCTCGAGGATCGCATTGTTGTCCGCCCCCTGGAGGCCGAGCAGACCACCGCTTCCGGCCTGGTTATCCCGGACACCGCCCAGGAAAAGCCCCAGGAGGGCGAAGTTGTCGCCGTCGGCCCGGGCAAGTTCGATGATTCCGGAAACCGCATCCCTGTTGATGTGACCACAGGCGATGTGGTGATCTACTCCAAGTTCGGCGGCACTGAGGTCAAGGTCGGCGGCGAAGAGTACCTGGTGCTCAACGCCCGCGACGTCCTCGCCAAGGTCGAGAAGTAAACCTCTTCCACTCGACTTTTCTAAGGAGTACAACCTATGGCAAAAGAGCTGCTGTACGACGACGCCGCCCGCAAAGCACTTGAGGACGGCATCAACAAGCTCGCCGACACCGTCAAGGTCACCCTGGGCCCCAAGGGCCGCAATGTGGTGCTCGACAAGTCCTGGGGTGCGCCCACCATCACCAATGATGGTGTGACCATCGCCCGCGAGGTGGAGATCGAGGATCCCTACGAGAACCTCGGCGCCCAGCTGGCTAAGGAAGTCGCCACCAAGACCAACGACGTCGCCGGCGACGGAACCACCACCGCAACTGTGCTTGCGCAGGCTCTGGTCAAAGAGGGCCTGCGCAACGTAGCCGCCGGGGCTGCCCCGGGCGAGATCAAGCACGGCATCGAGGTCGTGGTGGACGCGGTCACCCGCCGTCTGCGTGAGAACGCCCGCGAAATCTCCGGTCAGCGGGAGGTCGCCTATGTCGGTGCGATCTCCGCGCAGGACGATGAGGTCGGAGAGCTGCTGGCCAGCGCCTTCGACGCCGTCGGAACCGACGGTGTCATCACTATTGAAGAAGGCTCCACCACATCCACGGAGCTGGACATCACCGAGGGCATGCAGTTCGACAAGGGCTTCCTCTCGCCGCACTTCGTCACTGACGCCGAGCGTCAGGAAGCTGTGCTGGAGGACCCGCTGATCCTGATCCACCAGGGCAAGATCTCCAATATGCAGGAGTTCCTCCCGGTGCTGGAGAAGGTCATGCAGGCCAAGAAGCCGCTGTTCATCATCGCCGAGGACGTCGAGGGCGAGGCCCTGTCCACCCTGGTGGTGAACAAGCTGCGCGGCACTCTGCAGGTGGCCGCGGTCAAGGCCCCGGGCTTCGGCGACCGCCGCAAGGCCATGCTGGAAGACATCGCCACCCTCACCGGCGGCACCGTCATCACCCAGGACCTTGGTCTGAAGCTGGACCAGGTCGGCATGGAAGATCTGGGAACCGCCCGCCGGGTGACGGTCACCAAGGACGAGACCACCATCGTCGACGGCGCAGGAACCAAGGCCGACGTCGAGGCTCGCGCCGCACAGATCAAGGCGCAGGCGGATGCTTCGGACTCCGAGTGGGACCGTGAGAAGCTCCAGGAGCGGCTGGCCAAACTGGCCGGCGGCATCGGCGTCATCAAGGTCGGCGCAGCCACCGAGGTGGAGCTGAAGGAGCGCAAGGCCCGCATCGAGGACGCCGTCTCCTCCACCCGCGCCGCGCTGGAGGAGGGCATCGTCGCCGGAGGCGGCACCGCCCTGATCAACGCCCTGTCCACTCTGGACCAGGACGAGCAGATCACCAGCCTCAGCGGTGACGCCGCGGCAGCGGTCGGCATCGTCAAGCGTGCTCTGGTTCAGCCGCTGCGCTGGATCGCACAGAACGCAGGCGAAGACGGCTTCGTCGTCGCCGCCAAGGTCGCGGAGCTGGAGCCGAACCACGGCTACAACGCCAAGACCGGCGAGTACGGCGATCTGATCGCCGCCGGCGTCGTCGACCCGGTGAAGGTGACCCGCTCTGCTCTGCAGAACGCGGCATCCATCGCCGCCCTTGTCCTGACCACCGAAACTCTGGTGGTGGAGAAGCAGGAAAACGAGGACGACGACTGACCCTGATCAGTCAGTTCCCGCACTGAGGCCCCGGCTCCTACGAGTCGGGGCCTCAGCCATTTCTGGGCGGCCAGTGTGGGGATGCGAGGATTGTGGGATGCGAGGATGAGACGCAGACCCCAACCGCCGCCCCACCTCAGAAGGAGAAGGATGAACTACAGTGCTGATGCCCCGCAGTATGCGTTCCGCTGCGAACTGCAGCTGCGGTGGAGCGACCAGGACCTGCTAGGTCACGTCAACAATGCCCGGACCGTCACCTTGGCCGAAGAGGCACGGGTGCGGGCGGATACGGCGTGGTTCGACGACGCGGCGAAGGTCGGTTCCCGCGTGGTGCGCACCCAGCGAATAGACTTCGAGGCGCCCATTCGCTACGGGCCTTCGCTCTACGCCTCGGTCTGGGTGGCTCGCATCGGACGCACCTCCTTCACCCTGGTCCATGACCTGTGGCAGCAGGGCCACCGGTGCGCACTGATCGAAGCAGTCATGGTCGAGGTTGACCCCGAGACCGGCAGACCGGTGCCGATCAGTGACGAGGACCGGGAACTGCTGGAGGCCCACGCAGCGGATTCCTCCGGTGACTGAGTCACGGCGCTTCTACGCATGGGAAGTCGGCATCGTGCTGGCGCTCTCGCTGGGGCGTTCGGCAGTCTATGCGGTGCTGCAGCTGGCCGAGGCGCTGAGCATCGCCCCGCTGGCGGACCAGACCGCCACCGTGCAGCGTTCCCAGTCCCGCAGCGAGCTCTTCGACGTCACCTTCCAGGTCCTGGACGCACTCTTCGCCCTGGCCCCCGTGGCCCTGGTGATCTACCTGGTCTGCCTCCACGGCGGCAACCCCTTCCGACGCTGGGGTTTGGACTTCAGGCGTGGAGGCACCGACTGGGCGCTCGGGACCGGGCTGTTCGTCCTCATCGGGCTGGGCACTATGGGCATCTACTTCCTCGGCCGCAGCCTGGGGGTGACAGCGCAGATCATCCCGGCCGACGTCACCGATTACTGGTGGAGCGCACCGGTGCTGCTGCTTTCGGCTCTGCGCCACTCGCTGCTGGAGGAGGTGATTATGATCGCCTACCTCTTCGACCGCGCCCGGCGCATCTGGCCCCAGCTGGGCAGCGGCGGCACCTTCTGGGTGATCATCGCCGCATCCGCCGGGCTGCGGGGGGTGTATCACCTCTACCAGGGATTCGGGCCGGGCGTGGGCAACGCGATCATGGGCGTCATCTTCGGCTGGATCTACCTCAAGTACGGCCGGGTGATGCCGCTGGTGATCGCCCACTTCCTGCTCGACGCCGTCGCCTTCCTCGGTTTCCCGCTGGTGCTGCAGGCCTTCGGGATGAGCGCCTTGTAGCTGCGGAACAGTTGTCCCGAGCACCAGCGCGCGACGTAGACTGGTTGCCGCTGTGCATTGACTGCCGTGAACGATCTGCGAGAGGCGCCGCCTGTGAGCCACACCCACCCCGAGGGGCACGATCCCTTTGCTCTGCTCGGACTGACCTACGACGATGTTCTGCTGCTCCCCGGCGAGACCGACGTCATCCCCTCCGAGGCCGATACGGCCACGCGGCTGACCCGCAACATATGGGTCAACTCACCGGTGGCCTCTGCGGCGATGGACACGGTCACTGAGGCGCCTATGGCCATCGCTCTGGCACGGCTGGGCGGGATGGGCATCATCCACCGCAACCTCTCCGTCGAGGACCAGGCCAAACAGGTGGACCGGGTCAAGCGCTCCGAGTCCGGGATGATCACTGACCCGGTGACCATCTCCCCCGAGGCCAGCCTGGCCTATCTCGATGACATCTGCGCCCACTACCACATCTCCGGGCTGCCGGTGGTCGACTCGGAGGGCACGCTGGTGGGCATCATCACCAACCGTGACATCCGCTTCATCCCCACTGAGGAGTACGGAAGCACCCGGGTGGAGGAGAAGATGACCCGGCAGCCGCTGGTGACCGCCAAGATGGGCATCCCCAACTCTGAGGTACTGCGGATCTTCAGTGAGCACCGGGTGGAGAAGCTGCCGCTGGTCGACGACGCCGGCAGGCTGAGCGGACTGATCACCATCAAGGACTTCGACAAGGCCGATAAGTTCCCCCAGGCCACCAAGGACGACGAAGGCCGGCTGCGCGTCGGGGCCGCCGTCGGGTTCTTCGGTGAGGGCTTCGACCGTGCCATGGCGCTGATTGATGCCGGTGTGGACGCCCTGGTGGTCGACACCGCCAATGGCCACACCCGAGGCGTGCTGGACATGATCGCCACGCTGAAGGCCGAGCCGGCTGCCTCCGGGGTGGACATCATCGGCGGACAGGCTGCCACCACCGTCGGCGCCCAGGCGCTGATCGATGCTGGTGCGGACGCGATCAAAGTCGGCGTCGGGCCCGGTTCGATCTGCACCACCCGGGTGGTCGCCGGAGTGGGCGTCCCGCAGATCACCGCGATCTACGAAACCTCCAAGGCAGCGATGCCTGCCGGGGTTCCGCTGATCGCCGACGGCGGACTGCAGCACCCCGGAGACATCGGCAAAGCGCTGGTGGCCGGTGCTGACTCGGTGATGCTGGGCTCGCTGCTGGCCGGTGCGGCTGAATCGCCCGGCGACCTGGTCTTCTACCAGGGCAAACAGTTCAAGGCCTACCGGGGGATGGGCTCGCTGGGAGCGATGCAGACCCGGGGGAAGAACACCAGCTACTCCAAGGACCGATACTTCCAAGCCGATGTGCCTGATGATGAGAAGCTCATCCCTGAAGGCATCGAGGGCCAGGTTCCCTACCGCGGGCCCCTGACGGCGGTGCTGCACCAGCTCACCGGCGGTCTTCGCCAGACCATGTTCTACGTCGGCGCCCACACCATCGCCGAGCTGAAGTCCAAAGGCCAATTCGTGCGAATCACCTCGGCGGGCCTGAAGGAATCGCACCCGCACGATGTGATGATGACGGTCGAAGCCCCGAACTACCGCGGAAAGTAGGCAGCAGAAGACGTGAACGAGATCTCTATCGGGATGGCCAAGACCGGGCGCCGGGCCTGGGCGCTGGACGACATCAACATTGTCCCCAACCGTCGCACACGGTCGCCGCAGGATGTCAGCCTGGATTGGCGGATCGACGCCTATACGTTCTCCATGCCAGTGATCGGCGCGCCCATGGACTCGGTGATGTCACCGCAGACGGCGATCGCTCTGGGCCGGCTGGGAGGCTTGGGGGTTCTGAACCTGGAGGGCCTCTGGACTCGGTATGAAAATCCTGAACCGGTGCTGGAGGAGATCGCGCACCTGGAGAACAGAGAGATCTCTCCGTCCAACACCCGGCGGCTGCAGCAGCTGTATTCCGAACCCATCAAGGCTGAGCTCATCACCCAACGGTTGGAGGAGGTGCGGGAGTCCGGCGTCGTCGTCTCCGGGTCGCTGACTCCGCAGCACACCCAGGAGTTCTACCAGACCGTGGTGGACGCCGGAGTTGATATGTTCGTCATCCGCGGCACCACAGTCTCCGCGGAGCACGTGTCCGAACATATCGACCCGCTGAACCTCAAAGAGTTCATCTATGAGCTCGATGTGCCGGTGATCGTCGGCGGTGCTGCCGGATACACTCCCGCGCTGCACCTGATGCGCACCGGTGCCGCCGCAGTGCTGGCCGGTTTCGGCGGCGGTTCGGCAACCACGACGCATCGGGCGTTGGGCATCCGGGTGCCGATGGCCACGGCGATCGCGGACATCGCTGCTGCGCGGCGGGACTATCTGGACGAGTCCGGCGGCCGCTACGTCCACGTGATCGCCGACGGCGGCCTGGGAACCTCCGGGGACATCGTGAAGACCCTGGCTATGGGTGCCGACGCGGTCATGCTGGGGGCGGCACTGGCGCGGGCGGAGGAGGCGCCGGGCGCCGGCTGGCACTGGGGCTTGGAAGCAGTCCATCCCAACTTCCCGCGCGGGCACCGCACCCAGGTGGGGACAGTGGCACCGCTGGAGGAGGTGCTGATCGGCCCCGGCCACCACACCGATGGGACGTCGAACCTGATGGGCGGACTGCGCCACGCCATGGCCTCCTGCGGCTACGTGGATCTGAAGTCCTTCCAACGGGTCGACACCACCGTCTCCCCGCTGTAGAGCGCCATTACGGTTAGCTGGACCGGCCGGGTGCCCGCCTATGATTCGAGTACTGCTTGTTGAAGATGACCTGCGGCTGGCGTCAGCGCTGCGGGAGGTGCTCACTGGGCGCATGCAGTTCGCGGTCAAGCATGTCACCACTGGCCGTGCCGCGGTGTCGGCCGAACCAGCCGACGTCGTGCTGCTGGACCTGGGCCTGCCGGATATGGCCGGTCTGGACGTTCTGAAACAGCTGCGCGGCCGCTACGAGTTCGCCGGTGCAGGCATCATAGTGCTCACCGCCCGCGGGCAGACAAAGGACCGGATCGCCGGGCTGCGCACCGGCGCGGACGATTACGTGGTCAAACCCGTCAGCGTGGCCGAACTCACTGCCCGGATCGAGGCAGTGGCCCGGCGTGCCTCCCAGCCGCCGAGCTCTGCTGTCAGTGTGGGTGCCATCGGCATCGATCTGGCCTCGCGGCAGGTGACCCTGGACAACGAGCTGATCGAGCTGACGGCCAAGGAGTTTGACCTCCTGGTGGCGTTGGCCCAACAGCCCGGGCGCACTGTGGCACGCCATCACCTGATGATGCAGGTCTGGCGGAGCTCCTGGCCCAGCAATGAGCGGGCGCTGGAGGTCCACGTCAGCTCGCTGCGGGCCAAACTGGGGGACCCCGGGCTCATCACAACTGTCCGGGGCATCGGCTATCGTCTGGTGCGACCCTGATGCATCGACGGCTGGTCGGTGTTGTCCTGGCCCTGTTGGTGGTGGCCACCCTGGGGCTGGCGTTGCCCCTGGCGTATGCCGTGGTGGACCGGGAATCCCACCAGATGCTCTTAGACCGCACCGCCGATGCGGCTCGGCTGTCCTCGTTGGCTGAGAACGCGGTGCTCACCGGCCAGGTTCAGGGCATCACCGCTGAGGTTGAAACCTACGACCAGATCTTCGGCATCTCCGCTGTGGTTCTGGACGCCGAGGCCGACGTGGTGGCAGCCAGCAGCCCGGGGCTGACCCTGGCCGAGGTGCAGGCTGCCTCCGGCGAATCAGCCCAGCAGCCCGCTGAACAGGTATTGGCTGCTTTGGCCGGGGTCCGGCAGGAGCCCGAGGGCAGAATCTGGCCCTGGAGCACCGAGCAGATGCTGGTGACCGAACCCGTCAACGACAGCGGTGAGACCATCGGTGCGGTCGTCACCTCCTCGCCGACGACGGCGGTGACACGCTCGATGTGGATCCAGTGGGCCGTCATCGCTGCGGCAGTGGCGGCGACGCTGCTCCTCGGCGCACTGGCGGCTCGTCCGATCAGCCGGTGGGTGCTGCGCCCGGTGGCCCAGCTGGCCCAAACGGTCGAGGCGGTACGAGGTGGGGACCTGGGCGCCCGAGTCTCTGCGGTGCAGGGCCCCGGGGAGCTGAGGCAGTTGGCCTCGGCCTTCAACGAGATGAGCGAAACCATCGGGCAGATCCTGCACCGGCAGCGCTCCTTCGTCGCCTATGCCGGCCACCAGATCCGCAATCCGCTGGCCGCGGTGCGCCTGCGCGTGGAGTCGCTGGGCCACGACGGTGAGCCGCAGCAGGAGGCGGTCCTCGAAGAGCTCGACCGGCTGAATCGAACATGTCAGGGGCTGCTCAGCCTAGCCCTTTCTGAGGATGCTGAGCTGGACCGGGTTCAGGTTGATGCAGCCGCCATTGCTGCGCGGCGGCAGTACGCCTGGCTTCCCATCGCAGAGCAGTTGGGAGCCCGGATCGACCTGGAGATCCCCGATGAGCTGACAGTGCGCACCTTGGAGCACACGCTGGAGCAGACCCTGGACGTGCTGATCGACAATGCGCTGAAATTCGGCGGCGAAGGAGTCACCGTGCGGATCCGTGGAGAACGGCGCAACGCTGATCACATCCGGATAGTCGTCGAAGACGACGGCCCCGGCCTGCCCGCCCAGATGCTGCAGGAAGCGGTCATTCCCTTCTGGCGCCGCACCGACGCCGAGCACGAGGTCCCAACAGCCGCCCATGGGACCGGTCTGGGTCTCTCGGCGGTGGTGTCACTGCTGGAGCTGGACAACAGCACCCTGAGTCTGCAGCCACGCAGTCCGCACGGAATCTGTGCGGTGATCAACCTCTATGGCCCCGCTGCGCGCTCCGATGCGCAGGCTTAGCGCGCTGATAATACTCCAGCGCCCCAGGGTGCAGCTCGACAGGCTGGGTGTTCAGCGCCGAACGCTCGTGCAGCTGCCGAATCACCGGACTGACTTCCACCAGATCGGCCCGAGAGCCGAACAGATCCCCGGTCAGCGACTCCACGGTGCTGTCGGGCAGCTCGGTGCTGACGATCAGCAGGCTGGAGACCCCGATGCTGCGCACACCGGGCACCCCGGGGTAGGTGTCCACCGGAACCGGCACATCTTCATAGAAGCTTTGTCCCTGCTCAGCCAACGGCCCGGCCCACTCGGAGAGGTCGATCAGGCGAATCGGGGTGCGCTCGGCCAGCTCCGTGACGGCCTGGGATGGCAGCCCGCCCGACCAGAAGAACGCCGCAATGTCACCGTCCTCCAGGGCCTCGACCGACTCGGCGAGGTCCATGGAGACATCCTCCAGGTCCGAGCCCTGCTCCAGCCCGGCCACCTCGAGCACCCGCTCGGCCGCCACTCGGGTTCCGGACCCGTCCGCGCCGGCTGAGATGGTCGTGTCCTCCAGATCAGTCAGCCGCTGGTACTCGGAATCCGCCAGCACCACCAGATGCAGCGGCTGGTCATACATGCGACCCACCGCCCGGATCGGCAGCGGACGGTCGAACGGCGGCTCGCCGCGGGCCGCCAAGGCAGCGACATCGGAGGTGGAGAAGCCGGCGTCGACCTCGCCCGAGACAATCATCTCCACATTGACCTGCGAGGCTGCCGACTCCTGGGCCGCCAAGGGGACCTCGGAGTCCTGGGTCAGTCCCTCCAAGGCCTGCCCCAACTCGTAATACACCCCGCCGTTGAGGCCAGTGGCCAAAGTCAGCGGTTCCTGTTGAGGGGCCGATCGATACGTGCTCGCCCAAAGAACAGCCGCTGCAGCCAGCACCAGGGCCAGCAGCGGCACGATAACCGTCGTCAGCTTCCGGCGTGACCGTATCCTCTCAGTACTGCCCACCGGCACAGCATAACTCTGCGGCATGGGTTGAGTGCTACCAGCTCGTGTTCGCGTCAGCTCAAGAGTTCCTCAAGCTTGACGGCAATGACTGTTGTACACATGTGACGTGCACCATACTCAATCTGTGTCGAAATGCTGGCCAGCGCGATACAGCTCAGCTCATGTAAGCCATAGGCAATGGCTGCCCAGCTGAGTGTGAGGAAGGCTCGCAGTCCAACGAAAAGAGGAACCCCATGTTCGAAAAGCGCGGACGCTTCACCACCTCCGGTGCGGTCCTGGCGGCATCAGCCCTGTTGCTGACGGCCTGCGGCGGAGACGACGGCGGCGACGCTGCCTCCGGCGGCGCTGAAGAGGTCGGCGACCAGGACGCCCAGTTCCTGACGGTGGCCACTGGCGGTTCCTCCGGTGTGTACTATCAGATCGGAGCTACCCTGGCCGATGTTCTGGCCGACGAGATGGACTCGGACACTTCGGTGCAGTCCACCGGCGCCTCAGCGGAGAACATCAACCTGCTCACCGACAACAACGCCGAAATTGCCTTCACCATGGGCGATGCCACCGTCCAGGCCGTTGAGGGGACCGGACCCTTCGAGGACGACGCCCGGGACGGTCTTATGGCGATCATGACCATGTACCCCAACACCGTCCAGTTGATCGCCCGCGCCGATGCTGGCATCGAGTCGGTGGAAGACCTGGCCGGTGCCAACGTGGCGGTCGGTGACGTCGGCTCCGGCGTCGAGCTCAACGCCCAGATGGTGCTGGGTGCCTACGACATGAGCTACGACGACATCAATGCCGACTATCTCCCCTACGGTGAAGCCACTGATCAGATGGCCAACGGGCACATTGATGCGCTGTTCGCCACCTCCGGGCTGCCGAACCCTTCTCTGGTGGAACTGGGCACCAACACCGACTTCGTGACCGTTCCTATTGACGGTGACGGCCGGGAGACACTGCTCAATGAGTATGAGTTCTTCCAGGATGCCACTATCCCGGCCGACACCTACGAAGAGGATGAGGACACCGAAACTGTGGCCGTGGTCAACCACCTGATGGCCAACGATGAGTTGAGCGAGGATGCCGTCTATGACATCACCTCGGCGATCTTCGACAACCTGGACCGCATCCACAGCTCGCACACTGAGGCAGAGAACATCACCGCCGAGACTGCCACTGAGGGTCTGGTGGTTCCGCTGCACCCCGGGGCGCAGCGCTACTACGAGGAGAACGACCTCCCCACTGGGGGCGGCGGTGAAGATGCCGGTGGCGAGACTGAGGACACGGCCGACGACAACGCGTAGCCGGCCGGGCCCGACGCCCGGGATGACTCGGCGGCAGCTGCTGGCTTTTGCCGGGGCAGCGGCTGCCGCCGGGACCCTGGGGCTGACCGGCTGCGGCACCGGTGGGCACAAGCTGGTGTGTCAGCATCAGCGCAGCGGTGAGGTCTATGGCGAGTTCGACATCGTCACAGGCTCGATCATCACCCATTCATGGATCCATTCCATCGAGCTGAGCCGTTGGACCGACACCTACCGGTTCGACGGTGAGGCACTGACGCTGACCAGCACTGAGTTCGAAGAGTACGGCGCGGGGATGCCTCTGGATGAGGGGGATGTCCGCATGGAAGACGGCAAGGTCATCATTGAGAACATCGACCGAGACTTTGAGGCGATCCGCTGGATCCACTCCCACCGGGTGGACTACCAGATCGGGCTGGATAACCATGACGATCTCATCGCAGCCGGTGTGCTGCCCGACCGAGAACCGATAGAGCTGAGGCCACAATGACCAGGGACAAGAACACCGGAGACGACGTCGATCCGTCTTCGCAGACTCGTGCCGAGGCCAGGGCCGCCGTGATTGAGCAGCGGACCCCGGCCACCGGGGAGGACACGGTGACGTCTTCCGAGGCCCCTGAGGAGGAGCGCGCTGCCCAGCAGCGCGAGGCCGCCGAGGCTGCAGCCAAGTATGATTCCGAGTCCCGGGTGCGCGAGACGCATTGGCGGCCGGTGGGTCTGCTGATCAGTGCGGTGGCCATCATCTTGGCCCTCTATCACATGTATACGGCGTACTTCGGCACTCCGCCGACCCTGATACACCGTTCGCTGCATGTCAGCGTGATCCTGTTTCTGGTCTTTATGGTCTACCCGCCGACCCGCGGTGCCCAGTCCAACGGCTGGCGGATCGCCGACGGTGCCCTGGCGGTGGCGTCCCTGGTGCCGACTATCTACATGACCCTCAACTATGAGGAGTTTGTCCTCCAGGCTGGCCGGTTCACCTCCACCGACATCGTGGTCGCCTCACTGCTGGTGGTCCTGGTGCTGGAAGCGGCCCGGCGGGTCACCGGCATTGCGCTGCCGATCCTGGGGATCCTGTTCATCGGCTTCGGGCTCTTCGGCCGCGATATGCCCGGGCTCCTTCGCCACCGCGGATACGACTGGGACACCTTGGCCTACCAGTTCTATGCCGGCACCGAAGGGATCTTCGGCACCGCAGTTGGGGTGGCAGCCAGCTACATCATCCTGTTCATCCTCTTCGGCGCCTTCCTGGCCAAATCCGGGATGAGCCAGATGTTCAACGACTTGGCCATGGCCATCGCCGGGCAGGGCCGCGGCGGCCCGGCGAAGGTCGCCACCATCGCCTCTGGTTTCATGGGGTCGATCAACGGCTCAGCCATCGCCAATGTGGTCTCCACCGGGGCGTTCACCATCCCGATGATGAAAAAGATCGGCTACACCCGCACCTTCTCCGGGGCAGTGGAATCTTCGGCCTCGGTGGGCGGACAGATTCTGCCGCCGATTATGGGTGCTGCGGCCTTCATCATGGCCGAGACCATCGGGGTTCCCTACACCACTGTGGCCCTGGCAGCTATCGTCCCGGCCCTGCTCTTCTACATCAGCCTCATCGTCCAGATCCACCTGCGGGCGACCAAACTGGGGCTGCGGGGCATCTCCCGGGAGAACCTCCCGGCAGTGATGGAGGTGATCAAAGAACGCGGACACCTGCTGCTTCCGCTGGTGTTCTTGGTCTACATGCTGTTCTTCTCCGGACGCACGATCCTGTACTCGGCTCTGCTGACTATTCTGGTGACCATCGTGGTGGCGATGCTGCGCAAAAACTCCAGAATGAGCTTCCGCGATATCCTCGACGCCCTGGAAGAGGGGGCCCGCTCCACCCTGGGCGTCGCGGTGGCCTGCGCCTCAGTGGGCGTCATCGTCGGTGTGGTGACCATCTCCGGATTCGGTGTGACCCTGGCCTCGGCCATTGTCCAGCTCTCCGGCGGGATCCTGTTCTGGACCCTGGTGCTGACCATGCTGGCCTGCCTGGTGTTGGGTATGGGCCTGCCCTCGATCCCGGCCTACATCATCACCGCCACGATGGCCGCCCCGGCACTGACCATGCTGGGGGTCGAACCGCTGGTGGCGCACCTGTTCGTCTTCTACTTCGGGCTCTTCGCCAACATCACCCCACCGGTGGCGCTGGCCGCCTTTGCAGCCGCCGGGGTCAGCGGGGCCAAACCGATGGCCACCGGAGTGGCTGCCTTCCGACTCGCTGCAGCAGGGTTCGTGGTCCCCTACCTCTTCGTCTACAACCCCGACCTGCTGCTGCGCGGAGTCGGACTCGTGGAGGCAGTCACCGTCGTGGCCGCCGCACTGGTGACCATCCTGGTGATATCAGCCTCCCTGGAGGGTCACTTCATGGAACCCATCTCCTGGTACTTCAGGATCCTGCTGGTCGGTGCCGGGCTTCTGGTCTACACCTTCGAGATCCCGTGGGTCGGCCTTGGGGCAGCGATCATCCTAGCCGTCCTCGCCATCCAGCTGGGCAAGGCCAAAAAGAACAACAACCTCTCCTACTCCGCCATCTGATGGGACTGAGAATAGGTGTGGTCGGCGGAGGCATCATCGGCCTGGCGGTTGCCCGGGAGCTGATGCAGCGCCGGACGGGGGCCGAGGTCGTGCTATTCGAGAAGGAAGCCCGGGTCGCGGCCCACCAGACCGGGCGCAATTCCGGGGTGGTGCATGCCGGGCTCTACTACGAACCCGGCGGGCTCAAGGCGAAGCTGTGCCGCCGGGGCGTGGGACTGCTGCGCGACTTCGCGCAGGAGAAGCACGTCACCTACCAGGAGTGCGGCAAGATCGTGGTCGCCAAGGACGAGCGTGAACGCCAGCGCCTCCACGGAATCTATGACAAAGCCACCGCCAACGGAGTGCCAGGCGTCCAGCTGATCGGTCGCGCAGAGATCGAAGAGATTGAACCTCACGCCCAGGGTGTGGCCGCCCTGCATTCGCCGCAGACCGCCATCGTGGACTTTCGCGGCATCGCCGAGGCCCTGATGGAGGACCTCGTGTCAGCCGGGGCGGAGGTTCGGCTCTCCACGGAAGTGACCGCCGTCGGTGAGGATGCACCAGGCGGCACTGGGGGACGGGTCGCCCACGTCTCATCGAAGACCCGGGCCGGATCCAGCCAGGCGCAGCAGGTGGAAGCATTCGACCTGGTGGTGGTCTGCGCGGGGCTGCAGTCGGACCGCCTCGCCCGCGCCTCCGGCCAGTCACGGTTCCCCAAGGTCGTTCCGTTCTACGGGGACTACCTCCTGCTCAGCCCGGAGAAGGCTGCCCTGGTCAACGGTCTGATCTACCCAGTCCCGGACCCGCGCTACCCGTTCCTGGGGGTGCACATCACCCCGCGCTGGGACGGTGAGGTGATGCTGGGACCCAACGCGTTCCTCTCGTTGGGCCGCGAAATTTACCGACGCCGCAGACTCAATCCCAGAGACCTCGCGGATGTGGCGACCATCCCCGGGTTCTGGAAGTTCGCTGCCAAGAATGTGCCAGCCATGGCCCGTGAGACTCGCACTGCACTGAGCAGAGGCGCGTTCGTGGAGGAGGCCAAGCAGTATCTGCCAGGAATTGAGGTCCAAGATGTCACACCCGGTCCCCGCGGCGTTCGGGCGCAAGCCATGCACGCCGACGGGATCCTGGCTGATGATTTCGTGATCTCCGGGGGCTCAAAGGTGGTCCACGTCCGCAACGCGCCCTCACCGGGTGCCACTAGCGCGCTGGCCATTGCTGAGCACATCGCTGGGGAGGCGCTTTCCCGTCACAGTGGGACGTGAACCTCTCTGGCACTCAGGCCTTGCCGCGGCGCGAGCGCAGGACGAAGTAGAGAATCAGCGCAAGGAGACCCAGAGCCGCCGCACCCAGGGCCACGAAGGTCCACGTCTGGCCCGTCTGGGCCAGCTCGCTGTCATCGGTCTGCTCAGCGGAGGCAGCGTCGGGGGAGGCAGTGTCGCTGGACTGCTGCTCATCCGCCGTCTCAGTCTCAGTGGTCTCAATCTCGCTGGGCTCAGTCTCGCTGGTCTCAGTCTCACCGGTTGCCGTCTCGCTGGGTGTCGGCGAGGAAGTCGGCTCCGAATCGCCCGGAAACTGCGTGTTGGGGGTCTGCCCAGGGACCTCGAGCGTGCTGTCAACAGTCACATCGATCCATCCGAAGACCTCGTCTGCCGTGGTGGCTGCCAGGGAGTAGGAACCGTCGGCGACGCTGCCCGGCACCTGGATGGGCAGCACAATCCGGCTGGTGTAGTCCTGCTCGGAGCTGTGGATGTCTTCGTACCAGTGCTCCACGCCCTGGGTCTCACCGATGTGGACGGGGCTGTTCGGCTCGGACTCAGGGACCAGCCACAGCTCAGCGGAAGTGCCCTCGCCAACATAGGAGCCCAGTGCGGTGTAGACCAGCAGGTCAGTCTCCACCGGCAGCGGGCCGGTGCCGCCTTCGCCCAAGCTGATCTGATGCTGCGTCTCGCTGGTGAGGTCATCACCGGTGGGCCCCAGCGGATCTATGGGATCAGCCGGTGCCTCGTATTCGACGGCGTTTCCGTAGGTCCAGCCCACCAGTTCGCCATCATCGGTGGAGACCGCCAGCGTGTTGATCTCATCCAGGGCGACGTCGGAGGGGCTGATGGTCGTTTCCAGCCGGCCGTCCTCCGCGCTGGCGCTGCCGGTCCACGTTCCTTCGACATCTGCCGGCATCTGCGCGGGATAGACCCAGATGTCCAGCTGCTCGCCGGTGAAGTCCTCCTCAGTCTCCAGGTATATTCGCATGTCCTCGAAACCGGCGGGGATAGTGCCCCCGCCTTCGCCCAGATGAGCGGCACCGAACGTCTCGTCGGTGAAGTCCTCCGCGGCTGGGGCGTCGTCGGGCCCGGGGCTCTGTGTGCTGGCCGCCGCTGCCGCGGGCACGCCCACGGCCAAACAGCTGCCCAAGACCAAGGCGGTCGCTGAGCGGCCGGAAGAGCTGAACGTTGTGCGATGCTGAGTGCGTGCTGGGTGCTGCATGGTGAATCGTTCCCCGTGTGTGGTGCCGACGATCATGCCGAAGCCGTCGTCATAGGTATGTGCTGGTGAAGTTACGGAGTGCAGCAGTGTCGTTCAAGGGGTTCTGATGCCCATTGAATAACTATTCGCAGAAACGCGTAACGATTCAGTCAAGGCAACGGCAACGGTCGCATGCCATGGGGCGCATGAACCTGGACGGTCTCACGGTGCCGGGGGCGCTCCGTCAGCCTCCACATAGCGGATCCCGTCGGTGCCCAGGCGCCGGCGCATAGTGTCCAGGGCCTCAGGACTGTGATCGACCATTATGAACCGCCGGCCCAGCTGCGCCGCGACCGCCCCGGCAGTCCCGCTGCCGGCGAAGAAGTCCAGCACCCAATCGTCTGGGGCGGAGGAGGCCTGAACGATGCGGCGCAGGATGCCCTCAGGCTTCTGGTGCGGATATCCGGTCTTCTCCCTGCCGTTGGTGGTGACGATGGTATGCCACCACACGTCGGTGGGCAGTTTGCCGCGTGCCGCCTTCTGCGCGCTGACCAGTTCTGGGGCCATGTAGGGGATCCGGTCCACGGCGTCCTGATTGAAGTAGTGGCCCTTGGGGGTCTTGGTGTAGACCAGGATGGTCTCGTGCTTGGCCGGCCAGCGGTCTTTGGCTCGGCCGCCGTAGTCGTAGGCCCAAATGACCTCGTTGAGGAAGTTCTCCCGGCCGAAGATGTCATCCAGCAGGACTTTGCAGTAGTGGGCCTCGCGGTAGTCGATGTGAAAATAGAGCGTGCCCGAGGGCTTCAGCAGTCGGCGAGCCTCCTCCAGCTTGGGCGCGATGAACCCCAGGTAGTCGTCGTAGGCGTCCACGTAGCCCACTCGGCGAGTCTCCTGGGCGGTGTAGCTGGTGCCGCGGAAACCGGCACGGGCCTCAGTGCCGTCAGGGTTCTTCCGCAGGGTGCGCCGCTGCTGAATGATGCCGGTGTTGAACGGCGGGTCGATGTAGATCAGTTGAAAGGACTCGTCGGGCAGCTGGGGGAGCACCTGGGTGTTGTCACCGAGGACGACGACGCCGCGATCAGCTCTCAGATCGATCAACTCGGCCCCTTCGCACTAGTAGCGCTGCAGAAAACGGGCTGAGGCCCGGGCTGATGCCCGGACCCCAGCCCGTCGTCGTCTGCGGTGCGGGTGGGATTTGAACCCACGGTAGGGGGTTGCCCTACACAACGATTCCAGCGTTGCACCTTCGGCCGCTCGGACACCGCACCTGGATGCTCGATCATCGTATGCCGAGGAATGAGCAGACTACAGCTTAGCTGATTCGTGCCCGTGGATGCACATCGAATCAGTTCACCAGCTTCTGGTGCAGTCTGCCCACCAGCGTATCGGGGTCAGCGGTGTGGGAGATCAGATCCATCAGGCCCGGCTCTCCGCCCAAATCGGTGAGCATAGAATCCATGGAGTCCGAGACGGCGCCGAGCAGCGGATGGTTGCTGGCGAAGAAATCAGCCGCCGCTTGGGCGCTGTCATCCTCGGCGGTCTCGTTTGCAGGGGCGCCGGCGGCCTGCGCATAGGCGGCCGCGCGCAGGCGGCCGATGACTGCCATCATGTTCTGCTCGGTGGCCGCATAGTCCTCCACGATGACATTTCGGTCTGCACCCAGCAGTGCCAGGACCACGGCGGCGAGGATCCCGGTGCGGTCCTTGCCGGCGGCACAGTGGAACAGTACGCCGCCCTCGGCGGTGCCGATGATCCGCAGCGCGTGGACGACTTCCTGCAGGTGATTGCGCACCAGGGCCGCATACCAGCGTCCGACGTCGGCCGGTGACTGCATAGTGGGTGCGGCTCGAACCAGCGCCAGCGGGTGCACCGCAGACTCGGCCAGCGGCAGATGGTGGTGGGCGATTCCCAGTTCGCCGGCCGTGCGGTGCGGGGACGCCGAGGCTTCCGGTGTGGAGCGCAGGTCCAGCATGGCAGCCAGTCCCTGACCGGCGAGGGTCTGCAGCTCGCTGCGCGGAGAGATCGTGGGATCATCGGCCCGCCACAGCATGCCTGGACGCACCTTTCCGGAGGAGACGGCGATCCCGCCGAGATCACGAAGGTTCCCCAGCGGGTGGGTGCGCGCATCGACGTCGTGCGGGGCGGCGCTGTGGTTCGGTGTGGAGGAGGCGGAGGGCATTGGTCCATTCTAATCGGGCGGCGAACAGTCTGGTTCGCCAACTGCAGCGCCAGCGCGATACCCTAGAGTCTGGCCCCACGCGTGGTGTCATCCTGCTGAACTCCCCCAGGACCGGAAGGTAGCAAGGGTAAGTGGGCTCTGGCAGGTGCGCGTGGGGCTCTTCTGCTGAAGGAACGGGGAGACTGCTGAAGGACCGGGCGCTGAGTCAGACCCAGCGGCGGATACTGGTCGTGGCGCTGGTGCCGCTGTTCATGTCGCTGGTCAGCGTCTCGATCGTCAACGTGGTGCTGCCGGCGATTCAGACGGGGATCGACGCCAGCTCATCGGGGCTGCAGTGGGTGCTTTCCGGCTATGCGCTGGCCTTCGGCGTTCTGCTGGTCCCGGCAGGCCGCGCTGGTGACCTCTTCGGCCGCGGCCGGCTCTTCGTCCTGGGCGTCGGGCTGTTCGGCACGGCGTCGCTGGTGGCGAGTCTGGCCCCCGACGAGGTGGTGCTCAACGTTGCCCGCGTCTTTATGGGCTTCGGCTCCGGACTGCTGAACCCGCAGTCGATCGGCCTGATCCAGCAGTACTTCGACGGCGAGCAGCGCGGCCGAGCCTTCGGCATGTTCGGCTCCGTGGTCGGCGTCTCAGTCGCTCTGGGCCCTGTACTGGGCGGCAGCTTCATCGCGCTGCTGGGAGACGACTGGGGATGGCGCACCTCATTTATGATCAACGTGCCCACGGCGGCGGCCGCAATCATCACCGCAGTCCTCTGGCTGCCGGCCTCTGCCTGGCGCGCTCTGCCGCAGGCCCGGGACGGGGGCTCCGGCCGCGCCCGAGCGGACTTGGACCCGGTGGGAATCATCCTGCTGGGTGCCGCGATACTGGCCATCATGCTGCCCTTCCTGCAGTCCGGGGCCGGATGGTGGATCTGGACGCTGGTGGGCGCCGGCGTGCTCGTTGTTCTGCTGTGGCTGCGGTGGGAGTCCCGGTACAAGGCGCGCGGACGCGCTCCCATGGTCGACACGGCCCTGTTCCGGATTCGCAGCTTCGCCAATGGTTCGCTGCTGATCGGCCTCTACTTCACCGGCATGACCAGCGTGTGGGTGGTCATTGCGCTCTACCTGCAGCTGGGCCAGGGGTACACCGCGCTGCAGGCCGGGCTGATGGGCCTGCCCTCGGCGATCTTCTCCGCCGCCTCTGCCGCGGTCGCCGGCCGGCGGGTGGTCCGAGTGGGCCGCCGGCTGGTGCTGGCCGGTATGGGCGTGCTGCTGCTGGGCCTCGCAGCCAGCGTGGCAGTGATCCTGCTGCACAACTACGCGGGCATCAGCATCTGGTGGCTGCTGCTGAGCCTGGCATTCGTGGGGATGGGGCAGGGCCACGTGGTCAGCCCCAATCAGACGCTGACGCTGCGAGCGGTGCCGCTGAGCTATGCCGGCTCCGCTGCCGGAGTGCTGCAGACCGGCCAGCGGATCGGCACAGCAGTGGGCATCGCCATGATCACCGCCCTGCTGTTCGGGATGCAGGGGGTCTTCGGCTGGACGGTCGCCGCAGTGTCGGCTTTCACCACCATTGCGGTGATCATCCTGATCTCGGCTGTTGTGGGGGTCATCGACTATCGCCAGGAGCGCCGGGAGAATCGCCGTGGGTGAATCGGAGTGGGTGAATCGGCGTGCGTGATGCGCCCGGCCCCGGGAACCTACGCTTAAGGACATGACTCAGAACGACGACGCCGCAGTGTCCCCGTCCGGGCTGACCAGTTTCCTTCGTAACCCGTGGGTCCAGGGTGCGCTGACCGGGGCACTGGCGCTGATTCCGGCACGGAAGTATCCCGGCTGGCTGCGCCGGGGCATCATCTGGGCGCCGACCTTCGCCGGGGCGGTCGGCCTGGGCCTGCTCGCGAAGAATCAGGAGCCTGCGGGGGATACGGCGCAGCAGGCTGATGCCCCCACTGTGCTGAAGGTTGCCGCGGCCGGAGCCGCGGCAGGCGCCGTCGCGTCTGTGACGTTAGCAGTGAGCTTCTGGGCCGATGAGCAGATCGAGCGCGCTCTGCACTGGATGCGGGTGCCTTTCCCGCGTGCAGTGATGGGCGCTGCCGCCGGAGCATCGGCCGGGTGGATGGTCACCCAGGAGAACGCACGCGAGCGCACCCAGCAGACGAGCCGCACCCAACAGGCCAGCCCCGCCCCGCAGGGCCGATAGGCCCGGCACGGATACCCTGGAACCTATGTCCACCAGGGGGAAGCTGCTGCTGTGGGCGGCGGTGGTGCTGCTGGCGGTCCTCGCCGCCGCAGCCCTGAACTGGCTGCAGAACCGCGAACCGCAGTTGCCGGAGGGCCATTCGCCGGACGCCGAGGTCGCCACCCTGGTCAGGGTGGTGGACGCAGACACCCTCGTCGTGGAGCTCGCAGGCGTCGAGGAGCGGGTGCGGCTGCTGAACATCGACACCCCGGAGACGGTGCACCCGAACCAGGAGGTCGAATGCGGCGGGCCTGAGGCCAGTGAACGGGTCAGCGAGCTGGTGGAGCCCGGCGACGTCGTCGTGCTGGAGTTCGACGAACAGAGGCGCGATCGCTACGACCGGCTGCTGGCCGGGGTCTTCGCCGACGATGTCTTCATCAACGAGCGGCTGGCCCGCGAAGGGTGGGGCGAACCGGCGTACTACGCGCCCAACGGCCGTTTCCTGGAACAGATCGAGGCGGCGTGGGACGCGGCGGAGGCCGAAGAGGTCGGCATCTTCTCCCAGGAGTTGGACTGCGCCACCGGATGATCCGGCGTCTGACCGGCGGCGCACATCACCAGTAGGCTGCGGCCTCGTGCATCGCCCGGTCAGCCACCCGGTAGGCGTCGCGGGTCATCGCTTTCCAAATGTCCACCGCGATCGAGGGACGCACCTGGCTGACGTGGTCCAGCGCCTCAGCGGAGAACTTCAGCAGCGTCACCGGTGTGGCTGCTCGGACTCGCGCCTCCTGCAGGTCATCCCTGGCCAGGGCGAGTTCGCCGAAGGACGTTCCCACCGACATCGTGACCGGGGTGGAGCCGTCGGTATGGGCGTAGTCGAACTCCGCCACAGCTTCGCCGGCGGTGACAATGTGGATCCCGGAGAAGGGCTCACCGGCTTCGAGGATGATCTCATCGGCGGCGAAGTGCAGCACGTCGAAATGCGTGCGCATGTAGCGCCGTGCCGCCGCTGACATCTGCTGCAGCAGCGGGTGCTCCTCCACCTGTTTGTGGTCCACTTCGTCGTCGGCCCCGTGTCGGCGCAGCAGCTCATCTTCGCACCAGCGCATCGCAGCTTCCAGGTCATCCATGATGCGGATGCCGTTGGGGTCCTCGTCGCGGATGGGCAGCGCGTCCTCCGGGTCCACCAGGACGGCCTCACCGCCGGCGGCCTGGATCCGATCGCCGATGGAGAGCAGGGTCATCCTGGCGACTTCGGCCACATCGTTGACTCTGCGCATGTCCAGCACGGCGAACTCGGGGGAGTCGTCGACCATCCGCCGCACCACTGATTCCACGCCGCTGAAGTTCAGGTCGCCCTGCAGCTCGTAGATGCGGCACTGCTCACCCAGGGTGTCCAGCAGGATCTGGTGAGGTTCGGGACGACGACGCCGCGAGGGCCGCTCCGCCAGGCTGTAGGTGTCGCGCACTGCGGTGCGGGAGCTGCGGGTGACCTGCATCAGGTGCAGCTCCATCTCCTCAGAGATGTGCTCGAACACCGCCACTCCGCGTGCGCTGTGCCCGTGGGCGTCCAACCGTGGGGAAAAGACCGCCAGGCCCAGCTGACCGGGCAGCACGCCGATGATTCCGCCGCTGACCCCACTCTTGGCGGGCACCCCCACCGAGGTGATCCAGTCGCCCGCAGTGTCATACATCCCGCAGGAGGTCATCACACTGAGCACGTGTTCGACGACGCTGGGTTCGGCCACCCGCTCACCGGTGGAGGGCTGCACTCCGCCGTTGGCCAATGTGGCGGCCATCCGGGCTAAGTCCTGGGTGGTCACCGTCATCGCACACTGGCGGATGTACTGGTCCAGGAAGTCCTCCGGATCAGATTCTAAGACTTCGAACTCGCGCAGCATGTGGGCGATGGCGCGGTTGCGGTGGGCGGCGCTGAGCTCGGACTCATACATCTGTTGGTCGAAGGTCAGCTGGCGGCCGGCGAAGTCGGAGAACCACTGCTGGACCCTCTCGAAGCGTTCCTGCCGGTCCTTGCCGGCCACCAGTGAGGCTGCGGTGATGGCACCGGCGTTGATCATCGGGTTGCTGGGCCGCTTGGTCCCCGGATCCAGGCTGATTTCGTTGAAGGCGTCCCCGGAGGGTTCGACGTCGATCTTCTGCGCCACCGCCGCCGGCCCCTGGTCCTGCAGCGCCAGCGCATAGGTGAACGGTTTGGAGATCGACTGGATGCTGTAGGGGAACTGCCCATCACCGACGGTGTAGAGGTGACCGTCCACAGTAGCGATGCACAGCGCGAAGCGGTCCGGGTCGGCCGCCGCCAGTTCGGGGATGTAGCTGGCTACTTTGCCGACGGCGTAGTGGCCGTGGTCGGCCAGCGACTCCAGGTAATTCTGAATGGGGTTGCGCATGGAGCCTCCTCATCGTCGTCGAATCAGAACGGTGTGCCTATCAGACCGGGGGGCCGAGCACCACCAGGACTGTGAACACTACCGCGACGGCGAGGAAACCCACGACTAAGCTCTGTGCCGGGTGGCGGATGACCAGCCGCATGAGTCGATCGTGCCACAGCTGGTCACGGGGGTCCTCCGTGGCGTTCAGCCGCCAGGCTCCGGTCAGTCGGGAGGAGCGGGTGAGCCAGATGTCGACCGGGATGGTGGCATAGGGGACCACGGCGCTGACGATGGCCACTGTGGTGGGGTAGGGCCGCCACCGCTGGTTCTTGGCCACCAGCACGGCCGTGGTCCCGTAGGCCAGGAACACAAACCCGTGGATGCCGCCGCCAATGGTCACCGCGAGGTCCCATCCGGCTGCTGCGCGCAGGATCAGCCCGCCGATCAGCAGCGTCCAGGAGATGACCTCGGCGATCCCAAAGGTGCGAAATAGCGCGTGTGGAGAGCTGAACACTGTGGCCTTCAGGACTTCAGCTGTTCTTCCAGCGGCGGGCGGCGACGAAGCTGCGCACGCCCAGCACCAGGTAGACGAGAAGCACAATCAGCGACACCAGGGCCGCGATCACTGCAGGTGGGTTGTCGGCGTCGCCGGCGAAGAGCGCCCCCAGATCCTGCAGAGGCATAAACATCCCCAGCGCTCCGATCAGCGCGACCACCAGAGCGATGTGGATGCCGAGCATGAGCTTCTTCACCGCGATCCATCCGCTGATCAGCAGCAGCACGCCGATGAAGGCGGGGATCATGGCAGTCACGGAGGCGAAGCCAGTACCGATGTAGCCGATGAGTCCCACCACCACGAGGACCCCGCCGGTGGTGAAGGTCAGCTTCGGCATCGGGCTGGACGGACTTTCGGTGCTCATGGTGCTCCAATGCGTTGTCGGGGGAGGGGCACGTCCAGTCTACAGACCATTTCTACACGATGTAGAAGTCAGTCGAGTTGTGGTACTTCTTCGCATTTGCGAAAGAACTGCAAATCTTTTGTCGAAATTGGCTGGATATGGGGTTGTGCGGTGTTCGAAACTGGAGTTGTTCGCAAAACCGCGGACCCCGAGACAGCGGACATTGGATCGAAGGGGATTCACCATGACGGAGACAACCGCCACTGCACAGACCACCAACGGCACCACCGCCGGCGCCTTCCAGCCTGAAGGTCGAGACGTCTTCGAAGAGAAGGTCCAGGCGCTGCAGCACGAATGGGACACCAACCCGCGGTGGTCCCACATTCAGCGCGACTACACCGCCGAAGAGGTAGTGCGGCTGCAGGGGACCGTGCAGGAGGAGAACACGCTGGCCAAGCGCGGCTCCGAGAAGCTGTGGAATCAGCTCACCAGCGAGTACGCACAGGGCACCTACACCAACTCGCTGGGCGCCCTGACCGGAAACCAGGCCGTCCAGCAGGTCAAGGCGGGGCTGCGCGCCATCTACCTCTCCGGCTGGCAGGTCGCAGGCGATGCCAACATCTCCGGCCAGACCTACCCTGATCAGTCCCTCTACCCGGTCAACTCGGTGCCCACAGTGGTGCGCCGGATCAACAATGCGCTGCTTCGTGCCGACCAGATCGAGTACCTGGAGGGCAAGCGCACCGTCGAGGACTGGATGGTCCCGATCGTCGCAGACGCTGAAGCAGGCTTCGGCGGCCCGCTGAACGCCTACGAGCTGATGAAGCAGATGATCTCCTCCGGCGCCGCCGGCGTGCACTGGGAGGACCAGTTGGCCTCCGAGAAGAAGTGCGGACACTTAGGCGGCAAGGTGCTGGTCCCCACCGGCCAGCACATCCGCACCCTGCAGGCCGCCCGCCTGGCAGCCGATGTCAGCAGCACCCCCAGCGTCATCGTCGCCCGCACCGATGCGGAGGCGGCAACTCTGATCACCTCCGACATCGACGAGCGGGACGCCGAGTTCATCACCGGTGAGCGTACCGCTGAGGGCTTCTACAAAGTGCGCAACGGCATTGAACCGTGCATTGCCCGGGCCAAGGCCTACGCCCCCTACTCCGATCTGATCTGGATGGAGACCGGAACCCCGGACCTTGAGGTGGCCAGGCAGTTCGCCGAGGCGGTCAAGGCCGAGCACCCGGACCAGATGCTGGCCTACAACTGCTCACCCTCGTTCAACTGGAGGAAGCACCTCGACGACGCCACGATCGAGAAGTTCCAGCGCGAGCTGGGAGCCATGGGCTTCACCTTCCAGTTCATCACCCTGGCCGGGTTCCACGCCCTGAACTACTCGATGTTCGAACTGGCCAAGGGATACAAGCACTCTCAGATGAAGGCCTACGTGGAGCTGCAGGAGAAGGAGTTCGCCGCTGAGGCTGAGGGCTACACCGCCACCAAGCACCAGCGCGAAGTCGGCACCGGCTACTTCGACGCGATCTCCACCACCCTGAACCCCGAGTCCTCCACGGTGGCCCTGAAGGGTTCCACCGAAGAGGGCCAATTCTGAATCAACTGTCGGTCCGCCTGATCGCGGGCTAAGGAGTGAAGAAAGATGATGACCAGACCTGAATGCAGCATCAACGGAGTCTCCCTGATGGGCCCAGCTGTTCCGCGGCAGAACGAACTGTTCACCGCTGATGCGCTGGCTTTCCTGGCCGAGCTGCACCGCGAGTTCGGCCCCCGGATTGAAGAGCTGAACGCGGCTGTGACCCGGCAGCCCGCCAATCCGGCCGATCGCTGGAGGGCTCTGGTGGAGAAGAACCTGGCCGAGCCGCCGAGCACCTTCGTCTGCCCGCGTCGGCTGGCCGTGGAGGAGCACATGATCCTCTGCGACGGCACGGCGGTCTCAGCAGGAATCGTGGACTTCGGTCTGCACATTCACCGCAATGCGCGCAGACTGCTCAGCGAGGGCCGGGCCCCGTTCATGTCGCTGCTGGGGATGGAGAGTGAGGAGGAGCTGCAGCTGTGGAAGGACATCTTCGTCCGTTCGGAGCAGCTGCTGGACCTTCCCGACTGCTCCATCCGAGCGATCCACATGCAGGCCGGTGAGCCGGTGATGGACGACGACGAAGACGGTCAGGCAAGCAGCGCTGCGGTGCTGATGAGCCGCACCCCGTCCGCACCCGAACCGGCGGCACCGCCGCTGGCTCACGTCGGGGCAGCGGCTTAGGCCCGCAGAGAGCATATGAGACGACTGCGCCCCAGGGGATTCGAGGTTTCCCTGGGGCGCAGTTCTGCCGCGGCCCACGGGAGTACCATGGAGGCCTGCCCCGGTACGGGAAGGAGCGACGAATGACGGCTCGCAGCCACCTGCGTGCAGTGGAGGACGCAGACGACGACGGCGCCCTGGACCTGATTGCGCTGGGACGCCGCGTGCGCCACCTGCGCAAGAAGAAGGGTCAGACCCTGGATGATCTCGCCGCAGAGCTGGGCACCTCCGCCTCCCAGCTCTCCCTGCTGGAGAACGGAAAGCGCGAACCCAGGCTCTCGCAGCTGCAGCAGCTGGCCAAGATCTTCGCAGTCACCCTCGATGACCTCTTCGGCGCGGAGCCGCCCTCCAAGCGCGCCGCCCTGGAGATCGAACTGGAGAAGACCCAGCGCGGCCCGCTCTACACGGCCATGGGGCTGCCCTCTGTGCGAATCTCCAACCGGCTGCCGATGGATGTGCTGGAATCTCTGGTGGCGCTGCAGCGTGAGCTCAAGCGGCGCCTGGAGGAGCAGGCGGCCACCCCCGAGGAGGCCCGCCGGGCCAACACCGAGCTGCGCGAAGAGATGAAGGCGCGCAACAACTACTACCCGGAGATCGAAGCCGAGGCGGAGAAGATCCTCGCCGCCGTCGGGCACGAATCCGGGCCGCTGAGCCACCACATCGCCGGCGACATTGCTGAGCACCTGGGCTTCAGCCTGCGGTTTGTGCCCAATCTGCCCAACTCCACGCGTTCGGTGACCGATCAGCTCAACAAGACCATCTACCTCACCCAGTCCAGCTCACGGGACTGGGACGCCCGCTCGGTGCTGCTGCAGGCTTTAGGCCACCACGTATTGGGCCACACCGAGCCCCAGGACTATTCGGACTTTCTGAGCCAGCGGGTCTATACCAACTACTTCGCCGCTGCGCTGCTGATGCCCCAGCGCACGGCGGTGAACTTCCTCGCCGAGGCCAAGCAGCGCAAAGAGCTGGCCATCGAGGACCTGCGTGACGCGTTCGCCGTCTCCTACGAGTCCGCCGCGCACCGGTTCACCAACCTGGCCACCGAACACTTGGGCATCACCTGTCACTTTCAGAAGGTCCACGAGTCGGGGATCATCCACAAGGCCTATGAGAATGACGAGGTCAACTTTCCCGCTGACCACTCCGGAGCGATTGAAGGCCAGACCATATGCCGGGAATGGACCTCACGCCAAGTGTTTGATGTGGAGGACAAGTTCCGGTCCTTCAACCAGTACACCGACACCCCCGGGGGCACCTACTGGTGCACCGCACGGGTGGAGGGCCACTCCTCGGGCAGCTACTCGCTCTCCATCGGAGTGCCCTTCGAGCATGCCAAATGGTTCCGCGGCAAAGACACGACGTCCCGCTCCGTGTCACGCTGCCCGGACGACCCCACCTGCTGCCGGGTTCCCCCGGCAGAGCTGTCAGCGGTCTGGGAGGGCCAGGCATGGCCGGCGGCCCGGGCCAACACCCACCTGCTGGCAGCTATGCCTCAGGGGGCCTTCCCCGGTGTGGACACCACCGAGGTCTATCGATTTCTGCAGGCGCACTCCCAGTAGGTCAGCGGGGTCTGTCAGCGGGGCGTCTTGGGGTCCACCTGGGGCATCACCCCGGTGGCTTCGTTGACCCACCGGTGCGCCCGCTTGCGAGCCATCCCCTGTTTGACGCTGTACTTGCCGTGGAGCACCCAGTAGAGGCAGAGGGTGAGCAGGATGACGGCGGCGCAGGCGGCATACATGACCTGGTATCCCCACACTTCGACGAACTGTCCCAGCAGCAGCGGGGCGAGTCCGAATCCGGAGTCCATCATGATGAAGAAGGTGGACAGCCCAATGCTGATGCGGTGGGTGGGCAGCTTGGAGGCGATGATCGCTTGCATGGCCGGCATCATGGCGCCGAACCCGAAGCCGGCCAGCGCGCCGGAGACGATGATGGCCCACTGGTCCGGAGCCCAGGCCAGCAGCCCCATCGAGGTGAAGAACACCGCGAGTGTGGGGTAGACCAAGGCGTTGTCGCCGAATCTGTCCTGCACCCGTCCCATAAACATGCGGGTGACCAGCATGACCCCTGCATAGACCAGGAAGTAGATGCTGGCGGCTTCGACGAAGCCGGCACTTTGGGCGAACCCGTTGAGGAAGGCCATGACCGAGGCGAAGCAGATGCTGATCAGCATGGCCACCACCGCGATGGAGAAGGCGCGCGGTTCGATGATGTCCCGTGGGCGCAGCACCAGCCGTTGAGCCCACGTCGCCCTGGCCGGCTTGACCTCCGGAATTCGCAGCGGAATGGCCAGCAGAAATCCCAGCGCGGAGATGACGGCGACGACGATGAACATTTCGTCGTACCCGTAGCGCTGTGAAATCTGGATCGCCACCAGCGGACCCACCGCCGGAGCCAACGCATTGGCCATCAGATAGTAGCCGGAGCCCTCGCCGCGGCGGGCCTTGGGGATGATGTCGAACACTGCGGCCGTCAGCGCTGTCTGGGAAAAACCCATCAGCACGCCGTGGACCAGGCGCAGCCCGATCAGCAGCGGATAGGAGTCCACCCACAGATAGGCCAGGCCGGCAACCGTATAGAGGAGCATGCAGATGAGCAGAATGGGTTTGCGTCCCAAGGTGTTGACCCACTTGCCCGCGAAGATGCGGGAGAACACTGCGCCGATCATGAAGGCGCTGGCGGCGAAGCCGGCCGCAGTCTCCCCGGCGGCGAACTCCTCGGCCGCGTAGACGGCCATACCGGTGACCAGCGCGAAGAAGCCGATGGTGATGATCAGGTTGATGCAGGTGGCGAAGATGAAATGCCGGGTAAAGAGCCGTTCTGAGCTGGTTGCTGCCGCTGCACCCGTCGGGGAAGTATCCTGATCCACACAGTGATTGTTTCACGAGCACCGCGGAAGTCTAGGATACGTTGAGTGTGACCAGCAGCAGCCGTAAGGGAGAAGTGGTGTCGGCGAGACCTCGCATTGACCTCAACGCTGATCTCGGCGAGAGCTTCGGCGGCTCGCGCATGGAGGACGACGCGGCCATGCTCAACCAGGTCACCAGCGCAAACATCGCCTGCGGCTTTCATGCGGGAGACCCGGTGACCCTTCGCGCGGCGACCACCGCCGCCGCAGCATCCGGCGTCGTCGTCGGAGCCCATGTGGCCTACCACGACCTGGTGGGATTCGGACGTCGATTCCTCGACGCCTCTGAAGCGGAGCTGAGCGCCGATGTGCTCTACCAGCTCTCCGCGCTGGAGGGCATTGCCCAAGTCTGCGGCACTCAGGTCTCCTATGTGAAGCCGCACGGGGCGCTCTATCACGCATGTGCCACCTACGACCCCCATGCCCGAGCCGTGGCCGAAGCGGTCGCTGCGTTTTCGGCATCGGTCTCCCGGCAGGTGCCCCTGATGCTGCAGTCGAGCGAGGATGAACAACGACAGGCCGGCCACCGCCGCGCCGCCGAGGCCGGCATCCCAACAGTCTGGGAAGTCTTCGCTGACCGTCGCTACCACCCCGACGGCATACTGGTGTCACGCCGCGATCCCGCCGGGGTGATCACCGACGTGGCCGAGGCCGTGGAGGCGGCGCAGCGGTTCGTGGAGGAAGGCGTGGTCCTCACCACTGACGGCAGCCGCCTGCCGCTTCAGGCGCAGAGCATCTGTCTGCACGCCGATACTGCGGATGCGCTGGCCATGGCTGCTGCGGTGCGCCAGGCGCTGGAACGTGCCGGCGCGGATATTCGGAGCTTCGCCTGATGGTCGACGCCGTGCTCTGGGCCGGCGAGCGTGCCCTGCTGGTGGAGTTTGGGTCGTTGGCTGAGGTGATGGCCTTCCACCGCGACATCCTCGATAAGCCGCTGACCGGCCAGCGTGAATCAGTGCCCGCCGCCCGCACGGTGCTGCTGAGCTTCCGCACCCGGCGCGACGCCGTTTCGGCATCGCGCACGGTCCGGCGTCGCAAGCCCAAGTCCGGTATGGACCGTGAGGCCCGGCAGCTTGAGATCGCGGTCCACTATGACGGTGCGGACCTGGTTCGAGCCGCAGAGCTGATCGGCATGAGCGAAGAGGCGCTGATCGCCTGGCACACGAACACCGACTGGGTCGGGGCCTTCGGCGGATTCGCCCCAGGGTTCACCTACTGTGTGCCTGCGGAGCTGACCCGTCGCCGTCGTCCCCGCCGGTCCGAGCTCCCCCCAACGGTGCCGCGCTTGGACGCCCCGCGCACCCGGGTCCCGGCAGGTGCGGTAGCCATCGCCGGCGAGTTCTCCGCGGTGTACCCACGCAGCAGCCCCGGCGGCTGGCAGCTGATCGGCACCACCGACGCTGAAATGTGGAACACTCAGCGCAGCGAACCCGCACTGGTCCGCCCCGGCGACCGGGTCCGCTACGTCGCCGCCGCCGAGTCCATCAGAGTCTCCGACCGCCCCAGCCGAACAAGCAGAGCAGGGCCGCCGGCGGCAGACGCTGCTCTGAGCGTCGATCACCCCGGGGCGCAGACGCTGGTGCAGGACACCGGTCGCATCGGGATGCGCGATCTGGGAGTCACCCGTTCAGGGGCTGCCGACCGCTCGGCCGCCCGGCAGGCCAATCAGCTGGTGGGAAACGACGACGCCGCCCCGGTCTTCGAGGTCCTCTACGGTGGGTTGGAGCTGACCGCCCATCAAACCCTGGTGCTGGCTGTCACCGGCGCGGACACCGTCGTGGAAGTCACCAGCCCGGCCGCGCAGCAGACCTCTAATATGGCGGTGACCGGCACCGGAGTCGAGCGTGCGCCGCAGGTCTCGGACGAGACGCGCCAGGTGGCCGCCCGCGCCCCCTTCTGGCTCTTCCCCGGAGAACGGCTTCGACTGGCCGCACCCATCCGCGGAATCCGGTCCTATGTGGCGGTCTCCGGGGGGTTGGCAGCACCGCAGGTGCTGGGCAGCGCCGCTACAGACACGCTCTCCGGGCTGGGGCCGGTCCCGGCGGCAGCGGGGGAGAGCTTCAGTCTGATTGGGGCGACCTCACGGTTCGTCGGGATCGCGGACGTTGCCCGCACCGCACTTCCCGAACCCGGAGTCAGCACGGTGCTGCGGTTTGTGCCCGGGCCGCGCCACGACTGGTTCGCCGCAGCCAAGGGCCGGCCCTCGGGGCTGCAGCAGCTGCAGATGACCCGCTGGTGGGTCAGCCAGGATGCCGACCGGGTGGGGATTCGGTTCCAAGCACAGAGCCCGGAGGAGAACCTGGTGCGCAGCCGCGAGGACGAACTGCGCTCAGAGCCGATGGTCCACGGGGCGCTGCAGGTGCCGCCCTCCGGGGAACCGGTGGTGCTGTTGGCCGACCATCCGGTCACCGGCGGCTATCCGGTGATCGGTGTGGTGGTCCGAGCTGATCTGGGGCTGGCGGCCCAGCTGCCGCCGGAAGCTGAAGTTCGGTTCGTGGCCGTGGACGCTGAGACGCTCGCTCCGCTGCAGACATAACTGTGCCCCCGGCAACAGTGCTGCTGCGGGGGGCACAGTTCGGCGACGTCGGCCTCAGCCGAGCTGTGGTTACTAGCCGGTGATCTCGTCGATCATGTCGGAATTCTCGTCCAACCAGGTCTGGGCACCTTCGGCCTCGTTGCCCTCGTACTCGTTGACGATCATGTCCTCGAGCGCGTTGTACTCGTCATCGGAGAGGGAGAAGTTGCTCATCCACTCCGCGGCGTCAGGGAACTCTGAGGAGAACTCACTGTTGGCGACGAAGCTCAGCGGCTCCTCCTCGCCCAGGGCACCCTCCGGGTCCTCCAGGTCTTTCATGTCCCAGGAGCCGTAGGCCCAGAACGGACGCCACAGGGTCACCACAATGTCCTCTTCCTCCTGGTAGGCGTTGTCCAGCTCAGTCAGCATCGAGGCAGTGGAGGACTCTACGAGCTCAAAATTATCGCCCAGATTGTAGGTGGGGAAGACCTCGTTGGCGGTGATGTCCATGTGACCGGCACCGGGTTCGATGCCCACCACCCGGTTGTCGAACTGCTCGGCGTTGTCGTTGAGCTCGTCAATGGAGTTGATGTCGGTGTACTCCGGAACGGCCAGGGTCAGCACCGCTCCCTCGTAGTAGTCCCCGAGGGTCTCCAGGGAGTCGCCGTGCTCCTCCATGTAGTTGGCGTGGGTCACCTCGGGCCAGGCCGAGGGGTAGACGTCGACGTCGCCGTTGGCCACGCCGAGGTAGAGGGCACCGGCGTCGGCGACCTCCTGGAGCTCCACGTCGTAGCCCTGGTTCTCCAGCAGCTGCTGCCAGACGTTGCCCATGGAGACGCCGTCGGTCCAGCCGGGGATGATGCCCAGGGTGATCGAGCCGCCTTCGCCGCCGGCTTCAGCGTCGCCGCCGTCGCCGTTGCCCTCGGCAGTGTCGGTCTCTTCGGTGCCGGCGCCGTCGGTCTCTTCAGTGTCGTCGCCGTTACCGTCGCCGTTGCCGCAGGCGGTCAGAGCGAGTCCGAGCACCGAGAGGATGGCGGTGGACTTCACGAATTTCGATGAGGTAGTCATATTCTCCTAGTTCCTTACGGTTGTCACAGGTGTGCGATATTTCTTCGTTCAGCCCGTCGCGCAGGCGGGCAAGTCTCTATTCTGGGGGCGGTTATCAGGCAGTCGTGGCCGCAGTGGCCTTGGCGCCTTCGGTCTGCTCGTCCTTCGGCGCTGTCTTGCGTCGACGGCGAAGCAGCTTGGGCAGGATTCCCTCGCCGCCGCTGATGGCCGCGGTGACGCGGTCCAGGAAGACCGCCAGCATCACCACGGAAAGTCCGGATTCGAAGCCCAGTGCTATGTCTACGGTGGTGATCGCCCTGGTCACTTCGCCGCCCAGGCCGCCAGCACCGACGAAACCGGCGATCACGGCCATGGACAGTGCCAGCATGATGACCTGTCCGACCCCGGCCATGATCGTCCTGGCCGCCAGCGGCAGCTGAATCCGGAACAGGATCTGCCTCGGGGTGCTGCCGAAGGCGTAGCCTGCTTCGACCACTTCGGAGTCGACCTGACGGATGCCCAGCTCGGTGAAGCGCGCCCCTGGAGGCAGGCAGAAGATGAATGTGGCGACCACTCCGGCGGTGACGTTGAGGCCGAAGAGCGTCAGCACCAGGGGAAGCCAGACGAAGGCCGGCATGGTCTGCATCAGGTCCATGATCGGCCGGACCACCTGGGAGGCGCGCTGCGATTTGGCCGCAAGGATCCCGACCGGTATGGCGATCACCAGCGCAAAGAAGGCGGCCACCAGCACCATGGCCAGGGTGTCCATGGCGTTCTCCCACATGTCCACGGTGATGACGAAGGCCATCAGCGCTAAGGAGAGCACCCCGAGCTTCCAGTCGCGGACCAGCCAGCCGATCAGGGCGAATATCACAGCCATCAACAGTGCATCCGGCCAGTTCAGAAAGACGCCCAACCAGTCATCGGTGAGCGTGAGCAGCAGGGACTCGACAAAGTCGAAGAAGGCACCAAAAGTGTCGTTGATCCAGTTGAACCCCGTTTCGAGCCAGTTTCCGATCTCCAGCCGGGGGATTATTCCGCTGTCGGTCTCTTCTTGGGCGCGGATCATGCTCCGACCTCCTGAGAAATCTCGTGGACTGACCCGGTGGCGGTGGGGTCGGCAAGTGCGTTGAGCAGGGTGATTCGTGGGATGACGCCGTCCAGTCTGCCGGCCTGGTCGATGACCGCAAGTCCGGCCGGGTGTTCTGAGGCAGCGTTGATCAGTTCTGCCAGGACCGTGGTGGATGCGGTGGCCGGCATCGGCCGGATCAGTCCGTCCAGGGTGTCCTTGCCGCTGGAGACGCCTTCGGCGGCATCACTCTCATAGACCACGCCCTGCAGCTTGCGGCCCTTATCGACCACACACAGTGCGGTGGTCTGGTGCTGACGCATCAGTCGGTGGGCAGCACGTGGCCCCTGCTCGGCGCCCAGCAACGCCACGGGGGGCTCCATGACATCTCCGGCGGTGAGCACCCGGGTCCGGTCAACGTCCTGGACGAACTGGGCGACATAGTCATTGGCCGGGTCGTTGAGGATCTCCTCGGTGGTGCCGATCTGGACGATCCGACCATCGCGCATCATGGCAATCCGGTTGCCCAGCCGCATCGCTTCGTTGAGATCATGGGTGATGAAGACGATGGTCTTTCCCAGCTCCTGCTGCAGCTCCAGCAGCTGATCCTGCATCTCCTTGCGGATCAGCGGATCCAGGGCGCTGAAGGCCTCATCCATCAGCATCAGGTCAGTCTCGGCGGCTAGCGCACGGGCAAGCCCCACCCGCTGACGCATCCCCCCGGAAAGCTCATCGGGGCGGAATCCGCCATAGCCGGAGAGGCCGACCATGCTCAGAGCCTCCTCTGCCCGCCGCTCCCGCTCGCTGCGGCTCACCCCCCGGACTTCCAGGGCGTAGGCGGCGTTCTGTCCCACCGTGCGGTGGGGCAGAAGGGCGAAGTGCTGGAAGACCATGGAGGTGTGTTCCCGCCGGATGGCACGCAGCCGGGCCGGGCTGACGGCGGTGATGTCTTCACCCGACAGCTCCACTGAGCCGGCTGTCGGAGGCTGAATCCCGTTGAGAGTCCGGATCAGTGTGGATTTTCCGGAACCAGAGAGCCCCATCACCACAAAGATCTCACCGGCAGGCACCTCGAAGCTGGCATCGATGACTGCCGCCGTGCCCTGGGACTTCAGTTCGTCTCGTGTGGCGCCGTCCTTCAGCTTCTGGACAATATTCTGCGGCCGCCTGCCGAATGCCTTATAGACATTCTGAACACGGACGGCGGGCGGACCGCTGCTCTCATTGGTTTTCAAACCCGAACGTCTCCTCAGTGTGGATACAACCGCTTATATTACCAAGGATGGGTGCCAACTGAACAAATAATGAAGAACGGCTGATATTGGCTGGCCGTTGGGGCCCTTCTCAGCACGTATGCTTGGGTCGATGAACGAGCACCCGTCCCCTTCCTCTGAGCCGGATTCTGACACTGCGTCGCTACGGGTGAGTCGAAAAACTTCAGTGGCCGGCAATGTGGTCCGCGGCGGGCTCATCGGCGTAGTGGAAAGCGTGCCCGGGGTATCCGGCGGCACAGTGGCGCTGGTGGTGGGCATCTACAGCCAACTCATTCACTCAGCCTCATCCGTGGTCTCGGCGCTGCGCACCCTGATCACCGGACCTGATCGCAGCGCCGGGGCCAAGAAGCACCTGGCGGATGTGGAGTGGCGCGTGGTCCTGCCGGTGATCATCGGCATGCCGATCGGCCTGTTCACTGCCGTTCAGTTCATCGGGGGCTGGATCGAGGATCACCCCGAGCTGACCCGAGCAGTCTTCTTCGGCATGGTCCTGGCCTCCATTGCCGTGCCGCTGCGCATGGCCGGCCGGATTCGTGGTCAGCACGTGACTGCCGGCCTGGCAGCGGCCGTGATCACCTTCGGGCTGGTTTCGTTGCCGCCGAACAACGCGGAGCCGCACTGGTGGATCATCCTGCCCGCAGCGGCGGTGGCTGTCTGTGCCCTGCTGCTGCCGGGACTCTCCGGGTCTTTTCTGCTGCTGACCTTCGGGCTCTACGAGCCGACGATTCGGGCCGCCAGTGACTTTCAGGTGGGATACCTGGCCGTGTTCGCCCTCGGCCTGGCGGTCGGCCTGGTGACCATCGTTAAGGGTCTGAAGTGGCTGCTGGACCACCACCACACGGTTACACTGACAGTTCTGGCCGGCGTGATGCTGGGTGCCCTGCGTGCGCTCTGGCCCTGGCAGACCGAGGACCGAGTGCTGCTGGCCCCGGACGAGCTCTTCGGCACGGCTGCTGGGCTGGCCGCCGCCGGGTTCGCCGTCGTCGCGGTGCTGGTCATCATCGACTGGCGCCTGGACCGTCGCGCCCAGTCTGCCCAGATCGACTAGATTCTCGGGTTCCCACGCCGAAACTCTGGCAGAATAGGGTCTGCGTCACTCATTTCAACTGAATATCGGCCACGTCCCCTGCGCGGGAGAGATCGGCTCATGCTGCGTTAAGCGGATGGGCCGACGCCGAAGGAGCAAGGTTCTCCCCATCACGAATCTCTCAGGCACCCGGTACCGCGCCCAGGGGTGGCAACTCTGGAAAGCAGCAGGGGCGGCGTCGTCGTCCTGCTCACCCAAGGTGCAAGCCGGTGCGCTGAACCTCGGCGCGGCGGTGAATCTCTCAGGTCCTTAGTGTTCTGCGGAAACATTGTTCTGCAGTATCAGAGGAGTACAGAGCGGGGGAGTCACAGTCGCTGCGGCGCATCACGGTGCTGCGGCGATTCAGCCTCAGCCTGATCCGCTCACCGAAGGAGACCCCATGGCCACCACAGCCGATACCGACTTCTCACCGCTGCCGTTCTCCGCCCGGCATATCGGCGCACTCGATGAGAGTGCGGACACGATGCTTTCCTCGCTGGGTTTCGAATCTATGCAGCAGCTGGTGGATGCGGCCCTGCCGGCCAGCATCGCCCAGCCGCAGCGGCTGAACCTGCCGGCTGCCTTGGATGAGCCGCAGGCTCTGGATGCGCTGCGGGAGTTCGCCGGTAAGAACGAGCTGAAGACCCAGATGATCGGTCAGGGCTTCTACGGCACACACACCCCCTCGGTGATCATGCGCAACGTGTTGGAGAACCCGGGCTGGTACACCGCCTACACCCCGTATCAGCCCGAGATCAGCCAGGGTCGGCTGGAGGCGCTGCTGAACTTCCAGACTATGGTGTCCGACCTGACCGGTTTGGACATCGCCAACGCCTCCCTGCTGGATGAGTCTTCTGCCGTGGCGGAGGCGATCCTGCTGATGCGCCGGTCCAATAAGAAGTTCGCCGATGCGAAGGTCGTGGTCGATGCTGACGTGTTCCCACAGACTCGCCAGGTGGTGGCCGGCCGGGCTGAGGCGGTGGGCATTGCCGTGGAGTTCGCCGATCTGAGGCAGGGACTGCCGTCCGGGGAGATCTGCGGCGTCGTCGTCCAGACCCCGGGGGACTCTGGGGCAGTGGTGGATCACTCTGCGGTTATCGCTGAGGCCAAGGAGCGCGGGGCCATGGTGACGGTGGCGGCTGACCTGCTCTCGCTGACGCTGCTGACCTCCCCGGGTGAACTGGGTGCCGACATTGCGGTGGGCAACAGTCAGCGCTTCGGGGTGCCGCTGTTCTTCGGCGGACCCCATGCCGCCTACATGGCGGTGCGCTCCGGACTGCAGCGACAACTGCCCGGGCGACTGGTGGGGGTCTCGCAGGACGCTGAGGGCAGGGTCGGCTACCGGCTGGCGCTGCAGACCCGTGAGCAGCACATCCGCCGTGAGCGGGCGACCTCGAACATCTGCACGGCGCAGGCGCTGCTGGCTGTGGTGGCTTCGATGTACGGGGTCTACCACGGCCCCGACGGGCTCAAGCGCATCGGCCAGCGGGTCCACGCCCACGCTCGCAGCCTGGCTGCTGCGCTGCGCTCCGGCGGCCGCAGGCTGGTCAGTGACTCCTTCTTCGACACGGTGCAGGTGCGGCTGGATCTTCCCGCCGAGGCCGAGCACGTGATCAGCTCCGCAGAGGAGAGCGGCATCAACCTGCGCCGGGTCGATGAGACGACGGTGGGCATCAGTGTGGATGAGACGACCACAAGCCCACAGCTGGCAGCAGTGCTGACCGCCTTCGGAATCAGCGCCGACGTGGCCGCCGGTGAGCGGCTCCTCGCCGACCAGGGCGCCGACGACTATGCGTTCGCGGCGCCTATGGTGCGCAGCAGCGAGTTCATGACGCACCCGATCTTCCATTCGGTGCGCTCGGAGACGCAGATGATGCGTTACCTGCGCCGGTTGGCCGACCGCGACCTCGCACTGGACCGGACGATGATTCCGCTGGGCTCCTGCACGATGAAGCTCAATGCCGCCGTGGAGATGGAGGCCATCTCCTGGCCACAGCTGGCCGGGATCCACCCCTTCGCCCCCGAGCACCAGACAGCGGGTTGGCGGGAGCTGATTGAGGATCTGGAGGCCCGGCTGGCCGAGATCACCGGCTATTCTGCGGTCTCGATCCAGCCCAATGCCGGCTCACAGGGCGAGTACGCCGGGCTTCTGGCCATCCGCCAGTACCACCTCTCCCGCGGTGATTCGGCACGCGATATCTGCCTGATCCCCGCCAGCGCACACGGCACCAACGCAGCCTCCGCAGTGCTGGCCGGGCTGCAGGTGGTCGTGGTCGCCACCGCTGAGGACGGCACCGTGGACGTGGACGACCTGGATGCCAAGCTGGCCAAGTACCCGGACCGGATCGCGGCGATCATGATCACCTACCCCTCCACCCACGGGGTCTTCGAATCCGACGTCCGCGACGTCTGTGCGAAGATTCACGAGGCTGGCGGACAGGTCTACCTCGACGGCGCCAACCTCAACGCCCTGGTCGGCCTGGCCCAGCCCGGCGAGTTCGGCGGCGACGTCTCCCACCTGAACCTGCACAAAACGTTCTGCATCCCCCACGGCGGCGGCGGCCCCGGTGTGGGGCCCATCGCGGTCGCGGAACACCTGGCACCCTTCCTGCCGGGGCGGGGCACTGGTGAGCATGCAGTCTCGTCGATCACCTCCACCCCGTACGGCTCGGCCGGTGTGCTGCCGATCAGCTGGGCCTATGTGGCGATGATGGGTGCAGAGGGTCTCACGGAAGCCACCACGACCGCCCTGCTGAGCGCCAACTACCTCGCCGCTCGGCTAAACGAGCATTTCCCCACCCTCTACACCGGAGAGAACGGTTTGGTGGCCCACGAGTGCATCTTGGACCTGCGTGAGCTGACAAAGCTCTCCTCCATCACCGCCGAAGATGTCTGCAAGCGTCTCATCGACTACGGGTTCCACGCCCCGACCCTGGCCTTCCCCGTGGCCGGGACCCTGATGGTCGAACCCACCGAGTCTGAGGACCTAGCCGAGATAGAGCGCTTCATCGACGCCATGGTGAGCATCCGGGCCGAGATCCAGCAGGTCATCGACGAAGAGATCGCCGCCGCAGACTCCCCGCTGCGCCACGCACCCCACCCGGCCGCCGTCGTCGCCGCTGACACCTGGGACCGCAGCTACACCCGTGAACAGGCCGCGTTCCCCGTGCCCAGTCTGCGGCAGGACAAGTACTTTGCGCCGGTCAGCCGCATCGACGGCGCCCACGGCGACCGCAACCTGATCTGCACCTGCCCACCGCCGGAAGCCTTCGCCGAACCAGCCTGAAATGCCGCTGAGCACCCCAGCACCGCACGTTTTCCAGACCACCGCACGATATAACCTGCGGCGAACGCAGAAAACCTGCTGTGGTCAGAGAGGATCGAGATGACAGAGCCGCATGAAACTGATTCGAACAGAACCCCGCTGAAGGAATCACCGCTCGCCGCCGCGCACGAGGCGCTGGGGGCCAGCTTCACCGACTTCAGCGGGTGGCGCATGCCGCTGAAGTACTCCTCCGAGCTGCAGGAGCATCACGCTGTGCGTACCGCCGCCGGCATGTTCGACCTCTCCCACATGGGCGAGATCCGCGTGATGGGCCCCGACGCTGCCGCCTTCCTCAACACCGCACTGGTGGGAAACCTCGCCAAGGCCGAACCGGGGCGGGCGAAGTATTCGCTGATGGTCACCGACGACGGCGGCATCATCGATGACCTCATCAGCTACCGGATCGAGGAGACGGAGTACCTGGTCATCCCCAACGCCGGCAACCGCGAGGCGGTGGTGGCCGAGTTCAGCGCCCGCGCGGAGAGCTTCAACGTCGAAATCTGGGACGAAACCGAAGGTATCGGACTGATCGCGATCCAGGGCCCCCGCAGTGAGGCGCTGATCTCCTCGGTGGTGCGGGCCAATGAGACCTTCGTGGTGGAGAACCTCGCCTCGTACGCGCATACCACTGTGAGCATCGGCGGGGAAGAGGTCCTGCTGGCCCGCACCGGCTACACCGGCGAAGACGGCTTCGAACTCTACCTGCCCAACGACAAGGTCGGTGCGCTCTGGCGGGCGCTGCTGGAAGGCGGCGCCGACTTTGGGCTCGTTCCCTGCGGGTTGGCATGCCGGGACTCACTGCGTCTGGAGGCCGGCATGCCGCTCTACGGCAACGAACTCAGCCTCGCGCGCCGGCCCCAGGAGGCGGGGCTGCCGGTGGTTGCCTACTCCAAGGAGGAGGACTTCATCGGCCGCACTGCGCTGGAGACCGCCAGGGCCGAAGGACTCGGAAAAACCACCGGTCAGCGGCTGGTGGGGCTCATCTCCCCCGGCAAGCGCGCAGCCCGCACAGGCTATGCGGTCACCGACAACAGCGGCACTGTCATCGGTGAAGTCACCTCTGGGGCACCCAGTCCCACATTGGGCTACGCGATCGCCATGGCATACCTCGACGTCGCCCACACCGAACCCGGCACCCATGTCAGCGTCGACGTCCGCGGCAGGCCGCTGGACTTCGAAGTCATCAAACTGCCCTTCTACACCCGCGACTGAGGCAGGTCAGGCGAAGGCGGAGAACCCGGTGAGGTCGCGGCCGATGATCAGTGATTGGACGGACTCGGTGCCTTCGTAGGTATGGATCGCCTCGATGTCTGCCATGTGGCGGGCGACCTTGTTCTGCAGCAGAATACCGTTGCCGCCGAGCATGTCGCGGGCGATGTGGGCGATCTGCCGAGCCTTGCGGGTGTTGTGATACTTCGCCATAGACGCCTGCGGCCCGGAGAGCTTCCCGGCGACGTCGAGCTCGGTGACGTGCTTGACGTGCAGCTGCATCGAGGTCAGCTCCGAGACCATCCACGCCAGTCGCTCCTGCACCAGCTGGTGGGCGCCGATGGGCTTGGAGAACTGTTCGCGCTGCTTGGAGTAGTTCAGGGCAGCCTCCACGCAGGCGGCCGCGTGGCCCACTGCGGACCAGGCCACGCCCAGCCGGGTGGCGAAGAGCACGACCGAGGCATCTTTGAAGCTGCGGCTGTGCGGAAGCACGGCGTCTGCGGCCAGCTCCACATCCTCGTAGTGGATGAGCGCCTGGTCGATGGCGCGCAGCGACGCCTTGCCGGTGATCACCTCGCCGCGGTAGCCCGGCGTGTCCTGCGGGACCATGAAGCAGCGGACCTTGCCGTCGAATTCGCCGCCGGAGACCCTGGCCCAGGTGAAGGTCAGTCCGCCGGAGGAACCGTTGCCGATCCACTTCTTCTCTCCGTTGAGCACATAGTGGCCGGTCTGCTCATCACCGTGCAGAGTGGCGGTGGTATCCAAGGAGACCGAGTCTGATCCGTGAGCAGGTTCGGTCAGTGCGAAGGCGCCCAGGGTGTCCGCCTTTGCCAGTGCGGCGCCGTGGGCTGCCTTCTGTTCCTCGGAGCCGAAGAGCATCAGCGTGCGCAGCGCTAAGCCCCCCTGCACGGCCAAGGCGGTGCCCAATGATCCGTCAGTGCGGGAGGTTTCCATGTTCACCATGCCCGCCGCCAACGGCGTCAGTGTTTCCATACCCAGGGACGAGACGTCGACGCCGTCGCTGAGCAGCCCGAGCTGACCGCCCTGCTGAACCAGATCGGTCGGATACTCGCCGCGCTCCCAGTGGCCGACCATCCGGTCTTCCAGCCCTGAGGCGAAGTCGCGGGCGCGCTGCCACCAGGCGCGGTCGGCGTCGGGGACGCCGTCGAAGACGCCGTAGTAGTCGAGGTCCAGTGGGGTGGTCACGTCGTACTCTTGAGTCATGGCTCACATGTTACCGGAGAGTTAGGACGCCGAGGCAATCCCTCGTTCACCGTGCTGCTCCGGGCTTTCGATTCGGGCCAATGGCTGCGCGATCCATCGCCCCAGGCCCAATAGGATGCCGGCGGGGAAGCCCACTAGGGGGATCAGCATCGGAATCAGGCCGCCGACCCCGGAGATCAGAACGACCGGTCCATAGAGCAGCCCCACCAGCACATAGCCCAGCATGTGGGCGACTGGATTGAGCTGATGCCGAAGCAGCCACGTGATCAGCAGCGTGCCGGGGATGCCCACGAGGACAGCCGCCGCGGCCAGCAGCGGGATCAGCGGGGCAAGATAGCCTTCGCCGTCCAGCCCGGGGACGAAGGAGAGCCCCAGCAGCGCCGCGCCCAGCAGTGCGGTGGGAATCAGCCAGGACAGCAGCCACCCGGTGGCTCCGAGTTTCAGCCGTGGCCGTGATTCCTTAGGGCGGGCTGTGCGAGGCCGGCGTGCTCCGGTCTTCTGCGGTGCCGGGGTTGTCACGAGGTGTGTCCCAGATGGGCGAGTGCTTGGCTGATGAGCTTCTCACGACCGCCGATGAATTCGGCTTGGGTCTCGGGGGCCAATGCCTGATCGGGGCTGAGCCAGGAGAGCTCCAACGCATCCTGCCGCGGGGAGCACTCACCGGCGACCGGCACAATGTAAGCCAGCGAGACGGCATGTTGACGGTCATCGACCAGCCCGGTCTCCGACGGGTAGGGGAAGTACTCGGCCACAGTGAACGGTGTGGGGGAGGGAGGCAGCTGGGGCAGCGCCAGGGAGCCGAGGTCCTTTTCGATGTGGCGCATGAGACCAGCGCGGATGGTCTCGCGGTAGAGCACCCGCCCAGAGACCACGGTGCGGTAGAAGTGGCCATCATTGTCGGCGGTGTAGAGCAGGCCGACTTCGGTGACGTAGCCCAGGGCATCCAGTCGCACCGGGATGGCTTCCACATAGACCATGGGAATTCTCCGGCGTGCCTCATAGAGGTCTTCTTCGCTCAGCCAACCGGGATTCGGATCAGGTGTGCGCACAGACATAGGGCTATAGTCTCATGATCACACGCGCAGGTTCCCAATCGAGTGTGATCATACGGCGTAGGTGATGGGGTGTGTGGCGTGGATCAGGTCTGCGGGTGGGCCCTGGGATCGTCTTCGGGGGTTATCTCGGGGGCTGTCTCGTCCGGTGGCTTCTGGTGGTGCTGGTGGGTGGAGGAATCCGTGGGATTTCAGCCGGTGGTGCCGTCGGCACAGACTGGATAAGTTCGCTGCGTTGGTGGGGCCGCCGGCGTCGAAGGGAATCTGGTGGTCGATATCGGATCGTTCTGCGGCGATGGTACAACCCTGGATTTGGCAGTGTCCGTCTCTGAAGATCAGTGCATCCCGCAGATGGGCTGGCGGGTAGCGGCCGGCATAGGTCACCGAGAGCAGGTCCACATCAGCATCAGCCCGGTTGGGGCGGGTGCGCCCCTGGTACCAGTGGTGTCCAGCGTCTGGGTCACCGGCGAGTGCGCGGGCCTGGTCTGCGGCGAGCATCCAGGACCGGTCCGCGGCCATGCCGGGCTGGTTCGACGCACCGGTGAGGGTGGGCTCGGGGACCATGATCATGATCTTCGCCTCCACCGGCCGGGCACCCTCTTCTGGGGTATCACCGGTGCGCAGCCACGCGGAGAACAGGTCAGCCTCCCGCTGCGCCAGGGTCCGCCCATCCGCAGACTGATCATCCTCTCCGCTGTTGGTGGGTTCTGCTGCGGTGCTGTGGTGGCGGCGGGCGGTGAGGGCCAGGCGTTTCTGGATCGCGGCGGCCTCCACGGTGGGGATCCGGGCATCGATGAAGCTCATCCCGTCGGTGCCGTGGCTGAACTGCACATACCGTTCGGCACGGCCCTGCGCGCACGTCTCGGTGTAGGCGTCATAGTCCAGTTGGGCGATGAACCGGCTCAGCCAGTTCTGAAAGTCCCCCAGACTGCGGTCAATGGCCTCCAACGCTGCGGCAGGATCCAGACGCTGCACATGGTCGGCAGCGAGGTTCTGGTCGGCAGGGTTCTGGTCTGTAAGGTTTTGGGCAGCGGTGCTGATTTTGCGCAGTCGCAGCATATCGATCAGGCCCCGGCAGAAGGCCTCCCAACTCCAGGGCAGGTGCTCACGGGCGTACTCGCCGACATTGAGCGTGATCGCGGTGGTCTGGTCGCTGAACCCCAACAACAGGGCCGCCTGGTGCACCGCGGCCCGCTCAGCAGCATCCTGAACAAAGTCGTACTCGTCGCAGTGCTCGGCACGGCAGGCGGCCACATGATCGACCAGCACCCCGATTTTGGCCGCCTCGGCACGCCGGGCTGCCACTTGCAGCTCCCACGCTTGGGCCAGGGCAGGCTCATCCATCAGATGCCGCAGCTTCGGCGGAACCCGTGGAGTGAGCATGTCCTGATCGTCCATACCCACCACACTAAACGTGAGGTAGGACACGGTCACTGTCACCCAACAAGTGCACGAAGCAGACCTCAGCGCGCTCTCGGGTGGCTCATATGATGTCTTCGAGGGGGCGGCCCATCGCCGCCCGGCGCTCGGCATGGTTGATCCAGTGCCGGCGTGACTGGGTGCAGAGGATCACGATGAAAGCGCCCATTGCCGCGCCGATGGCCACCCATACGCTGGTGACCTCGGTCAGCAGCCGAGGGAAGATCAGCCAGAACATGCCCCAGCCCAGGCCCAACGCGATCGTGATGCGACCGCGCTCGGTCATTGAGTAGAAGGCGGCCGTCCAGACGCAGATGAACAGGCCCGCAGCTGCCCACAGCAGGGCCGGGAACCCTGGGATCTCCCACCCACGGGCGGTCAGCCACACGGAGACCGAAGACATGGCCTGCACCAGGGCGAAGCCGAAGAACAGGCCGATCACACCGTCATTGAGGCGACGTTCTGCTGTGCTCCGAGACGTGTGCAGGTTGAACTGGCGCACGGCGTCCACCAGCAGCATGGCGATCAGCAGGCTGGTCACCAGCACCCAGGTCAGCATCCCGGCGTACAGGGCAGCGGTGACCCCCAGCATCAGCAGCGACGCGGAGCCCACCAGCCAGCCTGAGCGGCGCTGGCGGGGCGTGGAATTCTGGGTGCCGGTCCACTGGAACGCGGCATGAGCGACCAGTCCCACCACGATGATCGGCCACAGCCAGTAGTAGTTGTGGTCCGGCGACAGCAGTGCGTATTCCCCTGAGAACCAGCCCTCGGCGTAGGTCTCGTGCAGCCCGTTGCCGGAGAGGATGGCCACAGCCTCCGGGTCCGCGCCGAGCCACCCGAACAGCCACGCGGTGGAGATTACTGCAGCCAGCGCGCCGATGCTCACGAAGATCCTGCGGTACAGGTCCAATCGGGTGGGTTCGGGGTCCGGGTCGCGGGAGGGCAGGTTATAGGGCGGAATGTAGGTGTAGAGGTCCTCCTCATCGTCGGCAGACTCCCGCGCGGGCTGCCCATAGTAGGCAGCGGTCTCGTACTCGATGGCGCGGGCCTTCTGGGCAATGACATCGCGGCGGCGCTGCTCGTCCAGGGCACGGCGCGGCCGTGGGGGACGGGCAGGGAACGACGACGCAGTCTCGGACTCTGCCGTGTTGGACTCTGCGGTGTCGGTCTCTGCGGTGCTGGCTGCTGCCGTGTTGGAGGGTTGGGGCTCGTCACGGTAGGCAGGCAGGACCACAGTGTCGTCCGCGCTGGGATCCGAAGCAGCAGGCTCAGCAGCACGCTCGGCTGGCTCCGGTGTGGAGTTGCTGGGTTCGGGTTCAGTCTGCGCCCCCACACCTGGCACGGCGCCGGTGAACAGCTGCCCCTCGGGTCGCACCTCAGGCGGTGGTGGCTTCGGCAGCCCCACGGGGCCGGTCTGCGGGTGCTCCTCCTCATCCGAGGGCGCGGGGGACGGCGCCGAGCCGGCCGCCTTCTGCGCCTTGCGCTCCTTACGCGTGGCCCACCAGGTTCGTGCTCGTGCGTCCAAGGTGTCCAAAAAGTCGCTGAGGCTGTTCGCCGAATCTGGGGGCGCCGAATCTGGGGGCGCTGGGTTGTTCGGCGGCGCTGTCTCGTTTGGGGCCGCTGCCTCGGGTGCCTCGGGGGAATCCGAGTCCGTCTCTTCGGCGGCGGGGGGTTCGGCGGCGGTGGGTGTGGGACCTGAGGAGCCGACGTCGTCGGGTGGCTGCTGCGCAGCCGAAGTCTGCTGAACGTGGTCAGAGCGTTCCTGTTCGCTCAACTCCGCCTCCCCTCGGAATCGTCTCTCGGTGTGCAGGTGGCGCGTCAGCCGGGCGTCGAGTTCGATGCTTGCACTCAAACCTGAGTGCGAGCACGACGACGTCTGGTCGTCATGAAAGCGAAGGCCGACCCGACAAGAGTACCGACCGCCAGGCCGATTAGGATGTTCGCCACGAGGGACAGGCCGGTAGTTGATCCGGTGACATATCCCAAGCCGACCAGCCAGAGGCTCCAGATCACTGCGCCGAGCACGGCCAGCAGGATCAGGCGAGACCACTGCATGCGCATCATTCCGGCGGTGACCATCGACGTCGTCCGGCCCCCCGGTATCCATCGGATCAGCAGCAGTCCGACCCAGGTGTTGGCGCGGCCGGCGCGCAGGGCGGTGCGCAGCACCAGCCGGTGCAGCTGGCGCCCCCAGCGCCAGCGGTAGAGCACCCGGAGGAAGCGATAGCGGAACAGCATATACAGCCCCACGTCCCCCACCAGGCATCCGGTCACCGTGGCTGCGATCACCCAGGCGATGGGCAGCAGCTGATCGGCGGCCATCGCCCCGGAGGCGATGACCATGACTTCGGAGGGCAACGGCGGGACGAAGGCGGTCAGCGCAACGGCCAGCGCCTGCACCGGAAGAAACCAGAGGCCCCAGTCCTCCAGGAGGTCGATCATCGGTCTCCTCTCACGGGACGCATGGGGCTGTTGGGTGGATGCAGTGCTGGGGTAGTTGGGGTCACTGCGGGGCTTCGACAAGTCTACGGGCCGAGCGGAATGTTCTGTGCTGGCCGGTGAGCGGGTCGGTGAAGCTCAGCGTGGAGGCCAGCAGCTGCAGCGGTTTGTTGAAGTCGTCGGGCGCATCGGGGAGCAGCTGAGGGTAGAACCGGTCGTGCATGATGCCCAGCCCCAGAAGAGCCATGTGTATCCGCAGCTGGTGGGTCTTGCCGGTGTGCGGGGTGAGGCGGAACTGTCCGACGTCGTCGTGCTTCCGGCTCAGCCCGGTGCGCAGCAGTTCGACCCGGGAGGCAGAGTTGGCGCCGCCGACTGCCGTGGTGCGCCGTGGCCCTCGTCGCGGCAGCCTGCGGTTCTCGGGCTGGTGGCCGGAGTCAGCGACCGGATAGGGGACCAGTTGGCTGACCACGACTCCCTTGGTCTTTCTGATCCGGCTGCGCACCGTCACCGGGAAACGCTGCGCCAGGGCCTGCGGATCCGGACTGTGTGGCGTGAGGCCCTCTCCGATGGTGCTGATGCACTCATAAGTCTTGGCAACCTGCTGGTTCTGGAACAGCTGCTGGTACTTTCCGCGGGTGGCGGCCTGTTTGGCGAACAGCACCAGCCCCGCAGTTCCTCGGTCCAGCCGGTGGATGGGGGTCAGATCGTCGAGCCCGAGGCTGTTTCGCAGCCGCACCAGCAGGGACTGCTGCACGTAGCGGCCGGCCGGAGTGGTGGGCAGGAAATGTGGTTTGTCGGCCACCACCAGGTGTTCGTCCTCATAGAGGACGCGTTCGGTGACCGGCAGCACCGGCTCCGCCGGCAGCGTGCGGTAGTACCAGATGAACTCGGCGTCGCCCAGGGCAGTCGCTGTGCTCAGCGGCCGGCCGTGGGCGTCAACCACCTCATCGGCGTCGAACCGGGACGTGATGCTGGCCGGATCCAGGTGGTTGAAGGTCTCCAGCACATAGCCGTGGACGGTCTCCCAGGGGCCGGTCAGCGGCAGCCGAAGCCGGGTGGCGTTGACCCCTTGGCGGACCGGCAGCGGTGAACGGCGCGTCACGAACCGGGTGTCAGCTCCAGTCGGGGGCCTGCGCCTGGGCCGCCTCAGCCTGGTCCGCCTCAGTCGGGGCGGCATCGGCGCTGGAATCCCTGGGCTGATTGACCTGCCAGGTGACGCCGAACCGATCCTTCACCCAGGCGAAGTTCGCCGCGAAGTCGTACTGACCAGGCTCCATGAGGAAGACGCCGCCTTCGCTGAGCCGCTCGGTGATCCTGGAGAACTCTTCGGCAGTGTCGACGACGACGGCGACGGAGATCGAGGGCGTGAAGTCAAAGTCCTGTCTGACCAGCGAGTCCTGAATCATCAGCACCTGTCCGCCGATCTTCAGCTGGGCGGTGGCCACCAGTGTGGTCCCCCAGTCGACCACGGTCTCCATGGCGGCCGTATCCTCGGACTGCGTCTCGGCGGAGGGCGCCTGCCCCGTGGGATCGAGGATCTGCGTTCCCTCGGGGTGGTGCATGACCTCCAGCAGCTCGGCGTCCGGGAAGGTGTCGAGGTAGAGGTCGATAGCTTCCTGGGCACGGCCCTGGAACATCAGCAGCGGCAGGCACAGAATCATGGACAAAGACTAACCCGAAAAGCGCAGCCCTGAGGGTGAGGAGTCGAACCCCGCGTTTCTCAGAGCCGCACCGAAGCGGTGCTGCAGCACGGCGGTCCCATTGACGCGCTCCACGGCCAGCCGACCTGTTCCGGCCGCCTTCAGGCGCGCAGCCAGGGCGGCCGCGGTGCGCTCCATCAGCGGTTCCTCCTCGGTGAACAGCAGCATCGTTCTGCCGCCGCGCTCCATGTAGAGCACCAGATCACCGTTATATATGACGACGACGGCGCCTGCTCTGCGTCCCGGTTTGGCTGCGGCCTGCTGCTGGGTCGGCCAGTCCAGAGCCGCACCATAGGGGTTGGCCGGATCGGTGGCGGCCAGCACCACTGCGGACTCATGACGCTGATCCTCCACACGCTGATCCTCCAGACGCCGGTCCTCCAAACGTTCTGAGATGTCTCGCAGTCGGTCGATTGTTGCCGAGGCGGTGAACTGGGCCGCACCCAGCTGCTCGATGAAGTAGCCGCGGCGAATGCGGCCGGCATCCTCCGCGGCCGCGAGCACCTTATAGACCCCGGTGAATCCCCCCGGCGTCTGCTCGGCCACCACAGAGCCTCGGGTGAGCACCCCGTAGCGGTCCAGCAGAATCTCTGCCCGGGTGTGGGCGGTCTCCGTGGCAGCAGCAGTCGGCACCGGGGTCAGCGACCAGCGCCCACCGGTGCCGCCGGAGTGCGCTGACTCGCCGCGTGCGGCACGGACCGCCTGGCGCAGCGCGGTGCGGCGGGAAGTGTGCCGGCTTCGCACCGGAGAGCTGCGACGCCGGTGGGCAGTGCTGCCAGCATTCATGAACTCACGCAGCACCGCAAAGCTGTCCGGCTGCACCACCCCAGCCCAAAACTGCTCCCAGAGGGCCTCGCGCACCTGGTCGGCGTCGAGGCCCTCCAACTGGGCAGAGACCGCCTGCGGAAACCAGGCTCCGCCGCGATCCAGCACCTGCTGCACCCGGTCGGCGGTCTCGGTGGGTCGGTGATCCGGCTTCTGCAGCCTCAGCAGTTCGGCGTCCTCGGCGGGGAAGAACACCACCCAGCCGTCGTGACCGCTCAGCGCACCGGCGCCGGTGACCACGAACTCCCCGGCGCCCAGCAGCTCATCCAGCATCGAGGGCCGGTAGTCGCGCACCCGCGCCGGCAGGATGTAGGACTCCCAGGCACTGGCCGGAGCCGGGAACCCGGACAGCTGGGCGAGCACCTCAGCCAGCCCCGCCGACCCACTGACCTGCTGGCCCGGGGCCACGGACTGCCACTCACCCAGCAGCTGGGCGTAGGCGCGTGGGGGAACCGGCTCCACAGCCGCGCGCAGAGCGGCCAATGATCGCCTACGGATGCGGCGCAGCATCCGAGTCTCGACGTACTCGGTCTGCGCCCGCAGCTCCGGGGAGAACAGCCCCTGAACAATCCGGCCCTGCTGCATCAGCCGTCCGAGCACCTCAGAGACCACTGCGGCAGGCAGTCCCAGGGCCGAGGCGGCGTCGTCGGCGGTGAAGGGCGCGTGGGTGCGCCCGTAGCGGCCGAGCAGGTCCCCCAGCGGGTCGTCCACCGGCTCCAGAAAGGTCTGCGGGATTCCCGGTGGGATGTTCACCCCCAGTCCGTCACGCAGCCGGGAGGCATCTTCGACGACGGCGAAGCGCTCCTCGCCCTGCCAGTTCAGTGCGAATGCGCGCTGGGCGGTGACCAGCTGCTGCGCCCAGGAGTGCGCCTGCTGGGCTGTGGCCGGATGTTCTGGGGGCGACTGCTCTGTGGTGGGCTGCTCTGTGGGGGGCGGCTGATCATCGGTGCCTGGGTGCAGCCTGCGCCCGAGCTGTTCGGCGCTGAGCGGCCCCAGCATCCGCAGCAGGTCCGCGGCACCCTCGACGCCCGTCAGCCGACGTCCGGGGCTCAGCCGCTGGGCGTGGGCTTCGGCCTCGGCGATCACCTGCGGGTCCAGGAACTCGCGCAGCTCCACCCGGCCCAGCAGCTCATTGAGCAGCTTCGGATCCACGCTCAGCGCGGCGGCGCGGCGTTCGGCCAGCGGGGAGTCTCCCTCGTAGAGGTACTGGGCGATGTAGCCGAAGAGGATGCTCTGCGCATAGGGCGAGGGGGTCAGGGTGGTCGACTCGACCAGCCGGACTCTGCGCTGGGCGATGCGTCGGATCAGCCCGTCCAGCGCCGGCAGGTCATAGACGTCCTGCAGCACCTCACGCATCGTCTCGATGATGACCGGAAAGTTCGGGTAGGGGTGGGCCACCTCCAGCAGCTGGGCCGAACGCTGCCGCTGCTGCCACAGGGGCGTGCGCTGGCCCGGGTGCTGCCTGGGCAGCAGCAGGGACCGGGCGGCCGCCTCACGGAACCGGCCGGAGAACAGCGCGGAGCTGCTGACCCGGCTGGTGACCAGCTCCTCCAGCTCCTCAGGTTCGAAGCTGAACAGCTCCGCGCCCGGGGGGTCGTCGTCCATCATCGGCACCCGCAGCACGATCCCGTCGTCGCTGGCGAAGGCGGCACCGTCGAGCCCGTAGAGTTCGTGCAGCCGCTCGCCGACGGCCAGCGCCCAGGGGGCGTGGACGCCCATGCCGTAGGGCGAGTGCAGGATGATCCGCCAATCGCCCAGCTCGTCCTTGGTGCGTTCGACCACCAGGGTGGTGTCGGACGGGATTGACCCCAAGGCTTGGTGCTGCTCCTCCAAGTACTGCAGCAGGTTCTGCCGGGCCCAGGTGTCCATGCCGGCCGCCTGCAGCCTGGTGTGGGCGGCCTCGGTCTCCTCGCCGTGCAGGGTGCGGGCGAAGGCGCCCAGGGCTTCACCCAGTTCGGCGGGCCGCCCGATCCCGTCGCCGCGCCAGAACGGCAGTGAGGCCGGCTGCCCGAAGGCCGGGGAGACCAGGACCCGGTCGAAGGTGATCTCCTCGATCCGCCAGCTGGTGGCACCCAGGGCGAAGACGTCGCCGATCCGGGACTCGTAGACCATCTCCTCGTCCAGCTCGCCCACGCGGCGGCCCCCGGTGCGCGAGTCTTCGGCTCCGACCAGATAGACGCCGAAGAGTCCGCGGTCGGGGATGGTGCCGCCGGAGGTGACCGCCAGCCGCTGGGCGCCGGGGCGTCCGGCGATGGTCCCGGCGTCGCGGTCCCAGATGATCCGCGGCCGCAGGTCGGCGAACCGGTCGGAGGGGTACTTGCCGGCCAGCAGGTCCAGCACGGCTTCGAACGCTGAGCGCGGCAGCGTGGTGAAGGGTGCGGCGCGGCGCACGGTGTCGAACCACTGCTCCAGGTCCAGAGTCTCCATGGCGGAGGCGGCGACGGTCTGCTGGGCGAGCACGTCCAGCGGGTTCTTCGGAATCTTCAGCGCTTCGATCTGGCCGCTGAGCATGCGTTCGACGATCAGGGCGGTGCTCAGCAGGTCTCCGCGGTGCTTGGGGAAGAACCAGCCCACTGACACTTCGCCCACATGGTGGCCGGCGCGTCCGATGCGCTGCAGGCCGGCGGAGACGGCGTGGGGCGCCTCCACCTGGATCACCAGGTCGAGCGCGCCCATATCGATGCCCAGCTCCAAGGAGCTGGTGGCCACTACGCAGCGCAGCCGCCCGGACTTGAGATCATCCTCAATGAGGGCGCGCTGATCTTTGCTCACCGACCCGTGGTGGGACCTGGCCAGCGCGGCAGGCTCGGTGTCGGCGTCGTCGTGCTCGGTGGGGGTGTCCGGTTCGGGGGCACTGGCTGGTTCGGCACCGACTGCTTCGGGGCGGCTGCGGTCGGCCCAGATCTCATTGATCCGGCCGGTGAGCTTCTCGGCCAGCCGGCGGGAATTGACAAAGACGATCGTTGAGCGGTTGGCGGTGATGAGGCTGACGATCTTGTGCTCCACATGCGGCCAGATGGAGGGCTGCAGCGGCTGGTCGGCTGATTCCTCCGGCGCCGGGGTGGGGGCGGCCATGTCCGGCACCGGCACGGAGACGGTGATGTCCCAGGACTTCTGCGCAGGTGGGGCGATGGTCTGTACCGGCTGGCGCCCGCCCACGAAGCGTGCGACCTCATCGTGGGGCTCCACCGTCGCCGAGAGCCCGATGCGTTGGGCGGGGGCGTCCAGCAGCTCATCCAGGCGCTCCAGGGAGAGGGCCAAGTGTGCGCCGCGCTTGGTGCCGGCCAGGGCGTGGACCTCATCGATGATGACGGTGTCCACATTGGCCAGCGTCGCCCGCGCCTGGGAGGTCAGCATCAGGTAGAGCGACTCCGGGGTGGTGATCAGGATGTGCGGAGGGTTCCGCACCAGGTCGCGGCGCTGCTTGGAGGTGGAGTCGCCGGTGCGGACCCCGACGCTGATGTCGGTGGGCTCGAACCCCAAGCGCCGGGCGGTATGGCCGATTCCCACCAGCGGGCTGCGCAGGTTGCGCTCAATGTCCACCCCCAGGGCCTTCAGCGGTGAGATGTAGAGCACCCGGGTGGCCGGGCCCGCAGGGGCGTGGTCCTGGGCCGACTCGGTGATCAGCCGGTCGATGGACCACAGGAATGCGGAGAGGGTCTTGCCGGATCCCGTCGGTGCCACCACCAGGGCGCTGTCACCGCGCGCGACGGCGTCCCACGCGCCGTCCTGGGCAGGCGTGGGTTCCTTGAACGACGCGGAGAACCAGGTCCGCGTCGCTTCGGAGAATCTCTGCAGCGCGCTCACGCCTCCACCCTAAGTCCGCACCCTGACGACACAGTCCGCACTCTGTGGCTCGATTGAGCATCGAGTGATGGATTCTTGGCGGAATAACGCGACTTCTGCCGTGTAAGCACCAAAAATCCATCAATCGATGAGGGCGGGGCGGGTGGCGTGGTCGAAGGGCCGCGTAAGGGCCGCGCCGCTCGGCTGCGCCCGGTCCCGCTACGGGAGGTGCCTGAGGACGTCGGCACGGCGCAGCGGCCGGTTGAACAGCGGGCCGTCCGGCTCCATGATCCGGCTTGCGGGCAGTGCCCCGACCGAGACCGGATCGAGCCCCATGCGCACCAGCAGTCCCATCACCCGGCCGCGGGCGTCGTCGTCATCGGCGGCCACAGCGGCGGCGCGGCGCTGTGCCAGCGGAAGCTCAGGGGTCGCGGAGGACTCCACATCGTGGTGGGCGATGTGGTTCAGCGCCTTGACCAGCCGCACTCCGGTGCCCGAGCCGGCGCCGAAGCGCCCGGCGAGCACCATGGAGGTGGGCAGCTGCTCATCGATGCCGGCCTGCAGCCAGCTGGGCAGCAGTTCGTCGTGCCACCTGTTGGTGGCGTCGACCAGCACGGTTGACGCCACCCACTGCGGGTCGACGTCGTCGAGCTCCTCCTGCGGCACGGCCAGCACCACGATCGCCGGACCCTGGGCTTTGGTGCGCTCGGCAATTTCGGCGGGCCAGACCGGTGCGGCGCCCGGCGCGTAGATCTTCAGATGGTGCCGCAGGGCTTTGGGGGAGCGGGTGGAGCAGATGTCGACGCCGATCCCGGCGCGCAGCATCGCCCGGGCGAAGGCCGTACCGGCTCGCCCGGCTCCGAGAATCCCGACAACCGGTTCCGTCATAGAAGACGACGATACTTGGCGCGCCGACCGTCAGCGACTTCCCTTGCTGCAGCTGCCGCCCGCAGCCGCCGGCCCCTACGTGTGGTGGTAGGGCCGGCCGGCGGCGATCTCTTGGGCGCGGTAGACCTGTTCGGCCAGGATGAGCCGGACCAGCTGGTGGGGGAAGACCAGCTGGGAGAGGCTCCACACAAAGTCCGCGCGCCGGCTCAGTTCGGCACTGACCCCATAGGCTCCTCCGATGACGACGACGACTCGGCGCCCGGCGTCGAACTGGGTCTGCAGCCTGGTGGCCAATTCTGGGGACGAGACGTTGGTGCCGCGCTCATCGAGCAGGATCACAAAGTCGCCGGGTCTGATGCTGCTGCCAAGCCGGGCAGACTCTTCGTCTCGGGCGGCGTCGTGATCGCGTGAGGAGTGGGGCAGCAGCTTCCAGTCGAGGTCGAAGGGTTTGCGCAGGCGCTTGGTGTAGCGTTCAATGCCGTCGGTGACCCAGCTTTCGTGCTTCTTGCCGATGGCCAGTGCCGTGATGGCCATTTCCAACCTCCGTACGCCCGTGACCTCGGGCAACGACGAACGGCCCTGCGACACTGAGGAACACTGAGCATCGCAGGGCCGTTCGGAGTGGGCGGAAGCGGTGGGATTTGAACCCACGGTTGGGGGTTGCCCAACGCAGCATTTCGAGTGCTGTTCCTTCGGCCGCTCGGACACGCTTCCTGCTGCACCGTCTGCTGACAGTGCCCACCTACTATATGCGAGAGGTGGGACCAGCCTCAAAACGAAGCCCGAATCGGCGCCGTCATGCTCTGATCGTCATGCTCTGAAGGGTTCGAAGAAGCTGCGCAGCTGGGCGGCGCACTCTTCGGCGCGCACCCCGGGGTGGACTTCCACCCAGTGGTTCAGGCGTGGTTCGCGCAGCACGTCGAACACGCTGCCGGAGGCGCCGGCCTTCTCGTCCCACGCGCCGAAGACGACGGCGGCGGTGCGGGCCTGGCTGATGGCTCCGGCGCACATGGTGCAGGGTTCCAGGCTGACCGCCAGGGTGCAGTCCTCAAGTCGCCACGAGCCACGGACTCTGGCGGCGGCCCGCAGGGCGTTGAGCTCAGCGTGGCCGGTGGGGTCTGCGTCGCGCACCCGGGTGTTGAACCCCTCGCCCAGAACCTCTCCGGTTTCGGAGACGACGACGGCGCCCACCGGCACATCACCGGCGGCCTCGGCGAGCGCGGCCAGCTCCATGCAGCGGCCGATCAGACGGTGCTGCACAGCGGCGTCGCGCGCGGTGAATGCCATGGGATCAGCCTACGACCCGGTGCTGGTGGGGTTCACCCCTGGAGAGACGCGGCTCACCGGTAGTCTTGGGCATATGCGCCTACACGTCGTGGACCACCCGCTGATCGCCCATAAGCTCACCCAGCTGCGGCGAGTTGAAACCACCTCCAACGTCTTTCGGGATCTGACCCGTGAGCTGGTCACGCTGCTCTCCTATGAGGCCAGCGGCGACGTGGGCACCGAGCCGGTGCAGATTCAGACTCCGGTGGCCACGATGACCGGAACTCAGCTGGCCGGTCCGAAGCCGCTGGTGGTGCCGATTCTGCGTGCCGGGCTGGGGATGCTCGACGGGATGACGGCGATGATCCCCACTGCCGAGGTCGGCTTTTTGGGGATGGCCCGCAACGAGCAGACGCTGGACATCGTCACCTACGCGGAGCGGCTGCCCGATGATCTCACCGGGCGCCACGTGTTCGTGCTGGACCCCATGCTGGCCACCGGCGGCACCCTGGTGGAGACGATTCGTTTCCTCAAGCGGGCCGGAGCGGCGAAGGTGACCTGCATCTGCCTGCTGGCAGCCCCGGAGGGAATCCGGCGGCTGGAGGAGGAGGTCGGCGAGTTGGACGTCGCCCTCTACGTGGCGGCCGTCGATGAGCGCCTCGACGAGAACGCCTTCATCATCCCGGGGCTCGGCGACGCTGGAGACCGGCTCTACGGGCTGGCCGAGTAGTACGAGACGTGGGCCACATATACACCTCTGAGTCTCAATATGTGGAATATCTGGGCTTATGTTACTTGCGTTCGAAAAATATTACGGGGATGCTGAGAGGGTCAATCACCCGGCCGCAAGCCAGGAAGTAGCCACGATACGTATGTCCGCACCGCTGAGTCAGACCCAAAATCCAGGGTACGTCCACGTTTCGGTGAGAAACGCCGCTAGGCGTGCCGAATTGGCCCGGCGCATGCGCGGCGGTGCGGAGAGCAGCAATGGATCCACCTCCAGCAGGAGCAGGGCTGACTCGGAGGCCGCACAGCCGACTGAGCCGATTCCGGTGATGGCCCCCAGCGGCTCCGGGCCGCAGATGGTTCAACCAGACGCCGTCGCCCGCGGCTTCGTGGTCTATGTGGGTTTGGACGAGGACACCGCGACCGCCGCCGGAACCTCGCTGCACAAGATCGCCACTGAGATGCGCGACTACGTGGAGCACATCGCCCCGGAGTCGCAGGTCCACGTGGCCATGGCGGTGGCATCGGCCGCTGCCGAAGGCTCTGACCTGGAGGTCGTCCGCCAGGCGCTGGGTGATCCGACGGTCCACGGCCGCAGCGCCGAGCCCGCTGTGCCGCAGACCCCGACGCTGCCCTCCAGCTCCGGGGTGCTCATCGACCTGGCCCGCCGTGAGGTGCAGCTCGACGGTGATGGGCTGAACCTCACCTACAAGGAGTTTGAGCTGCTGAACTACCTGGTGGACAACTCTGTGCGCACCGTGGGGCGTGAGGAGCTGCTGAAGACGCTGTGGCGCAACGTCGACGTCGACCAGATGCCCAACGAGCGCACCATCGACGTGCATATCCGCCGGCTGCGCTCCAAGCTGGGCCGGTTGGCCAATACGGTACGGACCGTGCGCGGGCAGGGCTACCGCTTCTACGAGCACCCGGAGGTCACTGTCTGGGCAGCTCCGGAGTACTCCATCTGATTCATGTCCAAGCGACTTGTGATCCTGCGCCACGCCAAGGCGCAGCAGACGTTCACCGGCGATGACCATGGCCGCACCCTGACCGACCGGGGGCAGCGGCAGTCCCGTGAGGTGGGCCGCTGGCTGCACGCATCCGGGCACTGGCCGCAGGCCGCGCTGGTCTCCGATGCCATGCGCACGCGCCAGACCTTCGTCTGGATCGCAGACGAGTTGGGGGAGAAGGCGGTCACCCCGTATCTGGACGACCGGCTCTACCTGGCCTCCTCGCGAACCATGTGCTCAGTGATCAATGAGACCCCGGAGACGGTGCAGAGCCTGCTGGTGGTCGCGCACATGCCAGGCGTGCAGGGGCTGGCGATGCAACTGGCGAGCTCCGATTCGGATGAGCAGACGGTGCTGAGCATGGCAGAGCACTGGCCCACTGCGGGGCTCGGCATCTTCGACGTCGACAAACCCTGGGGGCAGCTCGACGGCCGCGACGCGGTGCTGACTGACTTCATCACCGTCGGCTGAGACAAAGAACCCCGACGTTCTTCACGAACGCCGGGGGATCAGATGCGTGGTGCGCCCATAGGGATTCGAACCCCAGACCTTCGGTTCCGTAGACCGACGCTCTATCCAGCTGAGCTATAGGCGCTTTCCTGCTCTCTTCGAGAGCTGCTCCGGCCGTGCACCGATGCCGACCGGACCTAGAAAACTATACACGGGGCGCCGAACCTCCGGCAAATTCTCGTCAGCACCCTCGAAACGCGAATGAGCTGTTACACCAATCACAATTTTGGCGGCATTCGCCCCCGAGCGCTCCACAGAGGTTAGAGTTGGCATGTCTGCTCCATCCGGCATTGCGCGGGTGTGCATGAAGGTTCAGCGCGTACAACGTGGTGCGCGCTTCGGCTCTATGATGCGCCGAGCCCTCGTCGCACCGGTATGTGATTCCCGGAGCAGCGCCAAGAAGAGCAGTGCCAAGAACCTGTCACCCAATGGAGGGAAATACAGTGACCACCGTTGCAAAGGCGCCCGGTGCAAACGGATTCACCCCGCTGAGCATCGCTGCAGATGCTCCGACCACTCATCAGCCGCTGATCGACTTCGTCAGTCAGATCGCCGACCTCACCAAACCCGACGCGATCCACTGGGTCGACGGCTCCCAGCAGGAGAATGATCGGCTCACCGATCAGATGGTGGAGGCCGGCACGCTGACCCGACTGACCAGCCCGGACTTTCCGAACTCCTTCGCCGCAGCCTCTGACCCGGCCGACGTCGCCCGGGTGGAGTCGCGGACCTTCATCTGCTCGGAACGTGAGCGCGACGCCGGGTTCACCAACAACTGGGTCGAGCCCGCTGAGATGCGCAAGACGCTCGACGGCGTCTTCGACGGAGCCATGCAGGGCCGCACCATGTATGTGATTCCCTTCGTCATGGGCCATCTGGAGGCAGATGACCCCAAGTTCGGCGTCGAAATCACCGATTCCCCCTATGTGGTGGCCTCCATGCGCATCATGGCCCGCATCGGCACCGAGGTGCTGGCCAAGATCGAAGAGCTCAGCCGCACTGATGAGCAGAAAGCGTTCTTCGTGCCGGCCGTGCATTCGGTCGGCGCACCCCTGCAGCCCGGCCAGGCCGATGTGCCCTGGCCCTGCAACGATGAGAAGTACATCGTCCACTTCCCGGAGAGCCGCGAGATCTGGTCCTTCGGCTCGGGCTACGGCGGTAACGCGCTGCTGGGCAAGAAGTGCTACGCGCTGCGCATCGCCAGCGTCATGGCCCGCGACGAGGGCTGGCTGGCTGAGCACATGCTCATCCTGAAGCTCACCAACCCGCAGGGTCGCAGCTACTTTGTCTCCGGGGCCTTCCCCTCCGCCTGCGGCAAGACGAACCTGGCACTCATCGACCCCAGCCTGAAGGGTTGGAAGGCCGAGACCCTGGGCGACGACATCACCTGGATCCGCCCCGGCAAGGACGGCGAATTCCGGGTGGTCAACCCCGAATCCGGCTACTTCGGTGTGGCACCGGGCACCGGCTGGCACACCAATGCCAATGCCATGCGCGCCATCTCCAAGGGCAACTCGATCTTCACCAATGTGGCGCTGACCGACGACGGCGGCGTGTGGTGGGAGGGCATGACCAAGGAGGCTCCGGATCACCTGATCGACTGGCGGGGCAACGATTGGACGCCGGACTCTGACGCCCCTGCGGCCCATCCGAACGCGCGGTTCTGCACTCCCATTGATCAGACCGACATGCTGGCCCCGGAGTACTACGAGCCCAATGGTGTGAAGCTGGATGCGATCCTCTTCGGCGGACGCCGCAAGACCACGGTTCCGCTGGTGACCGAGTCCCGCGACTGGAACCACGGGATCTTCTTCGGCTCCACGCTGAGCTCAGAGACCACGGCCGCCGCCGAGGGTCAGGTCGGCACCGTCCGTCGCGACCCCATGGCGATGCTGCCGTTCATCGGATACGACGCCGGCGACTACCTCAAGCACTGGGTGGAGGTCTCCGGCCGGGCAGAGCCGCAGCACCTGCCGAAGATCTTTCTGGTCAACTGGTTCCGACGCGGACGGGACGGCACAATCGCCTGGCCGGGCTTCGCGGAGAACACCCGCGTGCTGAAGTGGGTGGTGGAGCGCATCGAGGGCACCGCGGGTGCCGAAGAGACCCCCATCGGGCTGATCCCCACCAAAGACTCCCTCGACACTGACGGTCTCGACATCAGCGACGAGGCGCTGGAGGACTCGCTGCGCGTCGACGTGGAGGAATGGAAGCAGGAGCTGACCGGAATAGAGGAGTGGTTCGCCAACTTCGGTGATTCCCTGCCCGCAAGCATCCAGGCCGAACTGGAGGAGCTGCGCACCCGCATCAATGCAGCCTGACCCGAAACCCGGCCTGACCCAAGGCGCCCGGCAACGATTTTCGTTGCCGGGCGCTTTTTTCTGCGCAGATGTTAGGTGAGCCTGTACTTAATTTGGTAACGTTCGAATGTGCGAAATTTCTCCAGTCAGATCATGGGTGCCTCACTGCAGGCCGACCAGCTGTCGGTCTCCTATGGTGCCCACCGCATTGTCCACAATGTCGACGTCGACCTGCTGCCCGGCGGTGTGACCGCGCTGATCGGGCCCAACGGCAGCGGCAAAACCACCTTGCTGCGCGGCATGTGCCGCCTGGCCGAGACCGAGGGTCAGGTGTCCCTGGACGGCGCAGACATCAGCAGCCTCTCTCCGCGCAGCTTCGCCCAGCGCCTGACCATCCTCGCGCAGCAGCGGCCCACTCCCACCGGGCTGACCGCAGCCGAGGTCGTGGAACTGGGCCGGCACCCGCATCGCGGACGATTCCGCCGCGCCGACCCCGACGGTGCTGAGGTCGTGGAGCGGTCGCTGGTCCTGTGCGGACTCGAGGAGCTGCGCCACCGGCCGGTCACCGAGCTGTCCGGCGGCCAGCTGCAGCGGGTCTGGCTGGCGACGTGTCTGGCCCAGCAGACCGACGTGCTGCTGCTGGACGAACCCACGACCTTCTTGGATATGAAACACCAGATGAGCCTGCTGGACCTCATCCGCGACCTCGCGGACATCCACGGCCTCACCGTGGGCGTGGTGCTGCATGACCTGGAACAGGCCGCCGACATCGCCGATCACGTGGTCCTGCTCCAGGAGGGCAGCGTGCTGTCCGCGGGGACGCCGTCGGAGGTGATGACCTCGGCGCGGCTCAGCGAGGTCTACGGAGTCCCGATCGACGTCGCGCCGATGCCCTCAGGAGGACTGTCGGTGCGTGCCCAGCGGGCCGGACGGCGCCGCGCAGCCCCGGAGGCCGCACCCACCCCGGCCCGAGAAGAGTCGACAGCGGCCCTGCCGATTCCCGCCTGAGCCGTTCCGCCCCCTGAGCCGTTCCCACCCCGCTGCGTCCGTCCCGGAAGGACACCGATGAGCCTCGCCGAAACCCTCTCCGCCCGCCGTCTGCTCTGCCTGGCGGCACTGAGCGTGCTGTCCCTGAGCGCCTGCGGCACCACCGACGTCGACACCGGTGACGAGTCCGAGGCCGACTCGGATGCCGGCCCCATCACTGTCACCGACCATTCCGGCGAGGAGATCACCATCGAGGGTCCCGCTCAGCGGGTGGTCACCCTGGAATGGGCCCAGACGGAGAACGTCGAGATGCTCGGCGGCAACCACGTCGGCGCGGCTGACCTGGAGGGCTATGAGGCATGGGCCTCCGCCGCTGAGGTCGATGAGGACGTCGTCGACGTCGGACTGCGCACTGAGCCCAGCATCGAGGCCATCGGCCGGGCGAACCCGGATCTGATCATCGGATCCGAGGAGTCGGTGCCCGAGGGGCTGATGCAGGATCTTGAGGAGATTGCGCCGGTGGTGTTGCAGGAATCCGCCGACGCCTCTGACCCGCTGGGGCATATGGAGCGCACATTCTTCCAGACCGCAGACCTGCTCGGCGCCCAGGACGAGGCCGAGCAGATCTGGGGCGACTACGAACAGACCCTGGAGGACTCCCGAGAGAGCATCTCTGCCGCCGACGCTGAGCAGACCCCCTTCGTGGTCGCCTACCCCTCCATCGAGGGCAACACCGCCACCTTCCGGATGCACGGTCCCGGCGCGATGGTCAGTGCCGTGGGCGAGGAGATCGGCCTGGATCCGGCCTGGGAGCAGGAGGGCGACGCCGACTGGGCGATCAGCTCCTCCGACGTCGAAGGCCTCACCGCCCTGCCCGAGGCGACCGAGCTCTTCTGGTGGACCGCCTCCACCGAGCCTGAGGACCCCTTCGCCGGACTGCAGGACAACTCCGCCTGGAACTCACTGGGCTTCGTGGAGAACGACCGGATGTACCCGATCCAGCGCACCTGGCTCTACGGCGGACCCGGCTCGGCCATGCAGTGGGCCGAACAGCTCACCGAGACCGTCTCCGACGACGGCTGAGTACCACAACCACCACCGACGACGGCGGCCACGTGACCCAGCAGCCTGACGCTCTTGCGGTGAGCACCAGTTCCGCACCCACCACCCCGGCCCGGGCCCGGACCCTGGTGATCCTGACTGTCGCGGTCGGACTCGCGGTGCTGGTCGCCCTCAGTGCCGTCCACCTGACCCAGGGCACCTCCGGGGCCTCTGCCCGGGAACTGATCTCCGCGCTCATCAGTGGAGATGACTCCCAGCTGAGCGCCATCGCCTTCGACTCACGGCTGCCGCGGCTGATCGGCGGGCTGGTGGTCGGAGCTGTGCTGGGCATCGCCGGCTGCGCACTGCAGGCAATGACCCGCAACCCGTTGGCCTCCCCGGACACGTTGGCGGTCAACGCCGGGGCCCACCTGGCACTGACTGCCGCAGCCGCCTTCGGGATCTCGCTGCCGCTGCTGAGCTCGGCGGCCCTGGCCTTCGTGGGCGGATTCGGCGCCGCCGGCCTGGTGCTGGCCCTGACCGGCTTCTCCGAGTCCGCGCCGATCCGCCTGGTGCTGGCCGGCACGGTGGTGGCCATGGGTCTGGCCTCGGTGACCTCGGCGCTGCTGATGATCCATGCCCAGTCCACCCAAGGACTCTTCCTCTGGGGTGCCGGCACGCTGAACCTCTCCGGCATCGGCGCGGTGGTGGGGCTGCTGCCGGTGATGGCCCCCGCCTTGGTGGTGCTGGTGCTCCTGGCGAGCGCCACCGATGTGCTCTCCCTGGGCAGTGACACTGCCCGATCGATGGGGGTTCGTGTGGGTCTGGTGCGCGCCGGGCTGCTGGTCTGCTCGGTGGCGCTGGCATCCTGTGCGGTCACCATGGTGGGCCCGTTGGGCTTTGTGGGGCTCTGCGCCCCAGCGATCATCCGGCTGCTCTCCGCCCGGGTGATCCGCTTCGGCCGCTTTGGCTGGGCGATGGCCGGCTCCGGACTGCTCGGCGCGCTCATCGTGATCGGCGCCGACGTCGGCGTCCGCGGTATTTTCTTGGGCGGCATCTTCGGCTTCACCGACCTCAGCCTCGCCGTCGGGATCCCCACCGGCGTGGTCACCTCACTCATCGGCGCGGTCTTCCTGGTGGCGCTGGCGATGCGGATGCGCAGCGGCGGCAGTCAGGAGATTGCGGCCCTGGGCCTGCCCAGCGCGGTTCGGCTCTCCCGGCGCCTGACCGTCACCCTCACCGTTTCGGTGCTGCTGCTGGTGCTGGCAGTGGGCGGGATGCTGCTGGGGGACTGGTGGCTGCGCCTGGGTGATGTGCTGCTCTGGCTTCAGGGGCAGTCAGCCCGGGCCATCGAGATCGCTCTGGACTTCCGGGCCCCGCGGGTGGCTGCAGCGCTGCTGGCCGGTGCGGTGCTGGCAGTCGCCGGCGGGTTGGTGCAGACCGTCACCCGCAACCCGCTGGCCGAACCCGGAATCCTTGGAGTGGCAGCCTCCGGCGGCGCGGGGGCGGTGATCGCACTGATCGTGCTGCCGTCCTCCTCGGTGTGGTCCATGTCCGCCGGGGCTGCCACCGGGGCGGTTCTGGCCGGAGTGATCGTCTTTGCGCTGGCCAGTTCGCGCACCAGCTCCCCGGAGCGAGTGGTGCTGGTGGGCATCGGAGTGATGACGGCCGCGCAGGCCATCACCCAACTGCTGATCTCCACCACCCAGCCGCACAACCAGGCGATGGCCATCTCGTGGCTGGGCGGGTCCACCTTCGGCACTGCCTGGCGGGATCTGGTGCCGATGCTGGTGGTGCTGGCGCTGGCAGTGCCCGTGCTGGTGGTGCTGCGACGGGAGTTGGACCTGGTGGGCATCGACGACCTCACCCCGCGGATCCTGGGAGTCTCCTTACCGGTGGTGCGCGCAGTGGCGCTGACCACCGCCGTGCTGCTGGCCGCCGTCTCGGTGGTCGCGGTGGGAGTGATCACCTTCGTGGGCCTGGCGGCGCCGCATCTGGCCCGCATGCTGGTCGGCCGTGAACATCGCTGGTTCCTGCCGGTGTCTGCGCTGCTGGGGGCCGCGCTGGTCTCGGTGTCCGACACCTTCGGCCGCACCGTCATCGCCCCGGACCAGCTGCCGGCCGGGCTCGTGGTCGCCGTCGTCGGCCCGCCGTACCTGCTGTGGCTGCTGCGGCGCTCAACGTCCCAAGCGGCTCGCCGGTGATCAGCCGCGGATGATGCTCAGCACCTCGTCGCGGACCGCCTCCATCTGTTCCGGTGTGTGGGCCTCACCGTTGAACCGCAGGAACGGTTCGGTGTTGGAGGGCCGCAGGTTGAACCACCAGGAATCGTCGCTGGCGCGCAGCGTGACCCCGTCCATGTGGGAGACTGCGGCGTCGCGGTGGGCAAATGCCTGGGCCACCCGATCCATGGCGGCCGACTTGTCCTCCACCTCCGAGTTGATCTCCCCGGAGGCGAAGTAGGGGTTGTACTCGGCGACCAGCTCGCCCAGACCCAGCCGCTGCTCACCGAGTGCGGCCAGCACATGCATCGCAGCCAGCATCCCCGTGTCGGCGTTGTAGAAGTCACGAAAGTAGTAGTGCGCGGAGTGCTCACCGCCGAAGACCGCAGACTCCTGCGCCATCACCGCCTTGATGAACGAGTGCCCCACCCGCGTCTCCACCGCACGGCCGCCCCGACGGGCCACCAGCTCGGGCACGGCCCGGGAGGTGATCAGGTTATGGATGATCACCGGCTCGACCTCCCCGGCGGCTTGGACCCGAGCGATCTCCCGGTCAGCCACCAGGGCGGTCACAGCGGAGGGGGAGACCGGCTCGCCCGACTCATCGATGACGAAGCAGCGGTCGGCGTCGCCGTCGAAGGCCAGGCCGATGTCGGCGCCGGAGGCGATCACCGCACGCTGCAGGTCACGCAGGTTCTCCGGCTCCAATGGGTTGGCCGGGTGGTTGGGGAAGGTGCCGTCCAGCTCGAAGTACAGCGGCACAATCTCCAGCGGCAGAGCGGAGAGCCGCTCATCGCCGAGCACTGCCGGGGTGGTCATACCGGCCATACCGTTTCCTGCATCGACGGCCACCTTCAGCGGGCGGATGCCCTCCAGGTCCACCAGACTGCGCAGATAGGCCGCATAGTCGCTCAGCGTGTCGGTGGAGTCGATCGCGCCGGGGGTTTCGGCGGCGGGAAACGTGCCGGCGTCGAGATAGTTCTGTGCGACACGTTGAATCTCATCCAGTCCAGTGTCTGCGCTCAGCGGCACCGCCCCGGCATTGGACATCTTCATCCCGTTGTACCCGGCCGGATTATGGCTGGCGGTGAACACGACACCGGCGGCGTTCAGCGTCCCGGAGGCGAAATAGAGCATATCCGTGGAGATCATCCCCAGCTGCGTCACCTGGGCGCCGCGGTGGGCAGCCCCTTCAGCGAAGGCTTCTGCGAACTCGGCTGAAGAGGGGCGCATATCGCCGCCGACCAGGACGCGCTGGCCGGCCAGCTCCAGGACGTCGACGAAGGCTGCGGCCACTGCCCGCACCGAGTCGGCAGTGATACTCTGCCCGACGATGCCGCGCACATCATAGGCTTTGAAAGATTCGCTCAGATCTATAGTCACAGCCATATCCTACGGTCCGGGGCACGGAGTGCCGCATTGAGGGACATTGCGTAGACTGGGTGCATGGAAATCCTGATGCTGCTGGCCGCGGGCGTGGTGCTCTTCCTGGTGATCCGCATGTTCATGCAGCGTCAAGCGGGCAAGATGAACGAGAAGATCCAGGAAGAAGTCACACCTGAGACGGCGCGGCAGGCTGCGCTCTCGCTCAGCGATGACCAGCACAAGGTCATCTATCAGGCCATCGCCAGTGAGGACGCTCGACGTGCTCTGGCGCTGTTCAGGGAGGCCACAGGTGCCCCGGTGAAGGACTGCGTGGTGGCGGTGCAGGCGCTGCACCGATATCCGCAGGCTGCGCCGTCGGAGCTGAAATTCGCTGAAGACTTCAACCTCCAGGACGACGACGGCCAGCAGGTCCAGGACGAGTACGTCGAGGACGCGATCGACGACGTCCGCCAAGACCTGTCCGACAACGACTCTGACTCAGGGTCTCCGCTGGCAGAAGCTGATCCCAACACCGGCCGGATCCTGGGGGACAACGCCGAACAGGTGCCCGACATCCCCGGCGGGCAGTCCGCGGAGACCAAAGACGATGACGACGTCGACGCTAAGGCGCGGGAGCTTCTGGAGCAGTCTGGTTTTGACCGGGAGCAGGAACTGACCATCCCCGAGGAATGGTCCGCCGAAGAGGACGATGAGCAGGCCGGTTTCCACCTGGAGGTCCAGCGCGGCGATGAGAAGATCACGCTCTCCCACGAGGATCTGGAGCCTTGGGTGCACGATCAGCTGCATGCGCTGCTGCGCGACGATCATGTCGAAGAGGCCGCCGAGCTGCTCTCGCAGCATTCGCCGCTGACCACCGAGGAGGCCCACCGTTTCCTGGTGGTCTTCAAGGACCAGAGCTGAGTATCGCTCTGCCCTGCTGGCGGAGCGGGTGGGATTCGAACCCACGGTAGGGATCGCCTACAGCGGTTTTCAAGACCGCCACCTTCGGCCGCTCGGTCACCGCTCCGTGGAGGCCCAGACACCGAATGCCCAGAATCTCCAGGTACGAACTATACGCCACAGCCGACGCCCGTTTCGAGCCGGCGGCCTCCAGAGGGGCTGTGACTGCCTATAATTGGGCCACTATGAACTTGTTCGCCCGCCGCCGTCGTGCCAAGCAGCTGGAGAAGGACTTGGGTGCCGGCCTGTGGCGGCAGGCTCACGATCGCTATGTCCGCGGGTTGGACCGGTACCATCAGATCCTCGCAGGAGTGCAGGACGACGAACTGCACAACCAACTTGTGCCCATCGGAGACGAGTTGGCCGCCCAGCTTCCGCGGGTCTACCAGCTGTGCAGAACGGCCCACGCACAGTATCCGGCCACAGAGCTGCGAGTCCCCGCAGGTGCTCAGCATCTTCACTCGGGCCTCTCGCGGGCGGCCAATCATCTTGCCACCACCGCCGAGGCGGAAGCGATGGCCCGGCTGAACCATGGGCGGATCGAAGCGGTCCGACATCGGGCAGATGAGGTGCTTCGGTCCCTGCAGGAAGCAGAAGATCACTTCAGCGACGATTGATGCGGCGGAGCCGCCTGCCGGAATCGAACCGGCGGCCTATTCATTTTGGATGCATCCGGCTCCCGGCGACCGATGTTGACGGGCGTTATCCCAGGTCATCCTCGGGATCGGGGGCTGCTGGAGCGTTGATCGACGTAGTCAGAAGTAGCTCTTTGTGGGGCTGTTGTACGTACCAAACGTACGTACCTCAGGAGTCGTCCGAGGGCTCTCGTAGTCCCTGCAGTGCGCCGGACAACACCGAGGCGTCGGCCCGTCCTGGTCTTCACGATCGCGGGGGAGCGGTCCAGGACCATCTCGCCGTCGTCGGTGAACTCGACCATCGGCCATGTGATGGCCGTGGCCTCGCCGACCCGCAGCCCGGTCAGCGCCTGCAGGATCGTCAGGTCGATCGCGTTGGCCTGCACGGCGATCCGGTCGGCGAGAGAGTAGCCCCCGCGCTTCGGCCGAGTGACGCCGTCGGCCGGGTCGAGCGTGAACAGGTGGTCGATGACCTTGTTCCACTCCTCGCGGGTCAGAGCTACGCCGCCGCGGGAGCGCTGTCGAGGCTGACCGCCGGTGAGGTCGATGCGCTTGCCGGCGATGGGGGGAGGCGGTGATGACCTCATCGCGGGTCATCTGGTCGAGCACGTACTTGCCCAGCACCGATCGCGTCTGATGCGCCGACTCGGGGCCGTGCAGTGCGGCGATCTCCTGCAGGCAGCGCTCCAGGGCCCGGAACCGGGTGCCCGAGGCGATGGTGTGGTCTTTCAAGCTGGCAGTGTGCTCGTGGTCCTGCCGGCAGTCGCCGACCAGGTAGCGCAGCGCGCCGAGGTAGCGGCCTCGGGAAGCTGGTGCCAGCCGGGCGGCCTCGATGGCCGGGCGGCTGACTTCGGCGATGTAGTCGGTGATGCTGTCCGTGGCTGACCAGGTCGATACCACCGATTCGGTGGTCAGCGCCTCGTAGGTCTCCCGGGCTCGGCGTCGCGCTTCGCCGACGGAGCGCCCCTTCGATCTGTTCTGTTTTGTCTTCGACCCGTCGAGGGGGGCGGTAGGACCAGTCCAGCCAGACGGTGCCGTCGGGCTGTCGCCGGCCCTGCACTTCGCTGATCGTGTGCTCGCCGGGATCGAGGCGGCTGGTCGACGAGCAACGGGGTTGGAACGCCTTCGCTCAGGAGATGGAGAGCGTCGGCGGTTCCGCGATCACGAGCCCGTCCCACGCGGCGACGACGACGAGCATGGTCCGTGCCCAGCTTCTGGCGGTGATGAATCAAGTCGCCGAGACCGGAGGCTGGGTATACAGCGTCACCACAGACGGGTTCATCACGGATTTCGAAGTCGACACCCTCGAGAGGCTCGACCTCTACGGGCTGGCCGAACCGTTGCGTGAGGCCCGCGAGGCCCTGACGGGCGAAGCGACGATCTGGGAGACCAAGGCTCAGCAGGACGACTTGGTTTCGTTCACTACCCGCGGCAACGTGTCGCTTTCTCCGAACGGTGTCTGCGCGCACAACGGGTTGAAGCGCCCGGATGATGTCGCCGAAGACAGCGTCGAAGACCGGGAGATGCTGCTGCGCGCCGTCGTGACACGTGACGGGTGAGTGCCGAACCCATACAAGCGGTTCCCCAGTTTCCAGGAGCTGTCCCGGATGGAGAACAGAAAGGACTTCATCCCGACGACCGTGGAGCGTGCGGTCTCGATGGATCATGACCTGAAGCGCCAGCCGCTGATGGACTCGATGACCGCCGAAGAGGTGCCCCTGCCGGACGGGTCGGTCTGGGAGATGGCCACCTTCTCCACCGCGCTCTGGGAAACCGTCGAGGAGTGTCTCCGCCTACGGCACAGGTCGCCGGATCAAGACCTCGTGGCGGACTGTCCTGATGAGCCTGGTCATGGCCCACCGCCAGGGGCTGGTCACGATCCCGACCCTGGCCGACCGTTCCCTCAGCGTGCCCGAGCGGCTGGAC
>NZ_JACIBT010000006.1 GCF_014195445.1 Garicola koreensis
ACCACCTTTGACCTGTCGCTGCACCCGAAGGCGGATAAGAAGACCGCCAAGGCGGCGAAGCTCATCGGGCAGCTGGCCGCACGTACAGGCAAGCACGACGACGACGCCTTCGCCGGGAAGCTGGCCAGCGGTGAGTTCATTCAGCACTCCAGCGCCCGTGTCCGTGTGATCGGCACGGCGTCGTCAGAGCTGTTCGCCGCGGCCGCCCCGCTGCCGGAGATCGCTCTGTTGGATGATCCGGTGACCGCATCCGGCCGGGTGGAGCTGCGCTACTGGCTGAAGGAGCAGGCGGTGTCCATGACCCTGCACCGCTTCGGCACCCCCGCCTCCTCCTTCCACAAGTTGGCGGATAGGTTGAAGCAGCCGCAGACCCAGCAGTGAGACCCAGCAGTGAGACCCAGCCGTGAGACCCAGACGTGAGGCAGGGTGTAGAAAAGAGGCATGCGCGATAACCCCAGCTTCGCCCTGGAAGACCCGGAGTCGGTCAAACAGCTCATCAGGGACAATCCCTGGGCACGGTTCATCACCTATGTGCCCGGGGAGGGGCTGATCGGAAGCCACTACCCGGTGCTGGTGGATGAGCAGGACGAGGGCATCGTTCTGCTCTCCCACCTGGGTCGGCCGGACGAGGAGAAGCACCAGTTGGGCGCCCACCCCATGATGGTGATCGTCGAAGGTCCCCACGGCTACATCTCCCCGGGCTGGTATGAAGAACAGCCCAACGTGCCCACCTGGAACTTCACCGTGGCGCATCTGCACGGCACCCCGGAGATCCTCACCGAGGCGGAGAACCTGCAGGTCCTGGACCGGCTGGTGGAGCACTTCGAGGCCCCGATGCCGCAGCCGCAGCTGCTGCACGCCACCGCTGAGAGTTCGCAGTACGCCCACCATATGGTCACCGGCACGGCGGGGTTTCGCCTGCGGGTCCAGCGGTTCGAAGCCAAGGAGAAGATGAGCCAGAACAAGTCGGTGGCCACCGTGCGCAGCGTCATCAGCCACCTGCGTGAGCCCGGCGTCTACTCCAACCCCGCTGTGGCCGACCGCATGGAGACCGTCAACGCGGCCGCGCTGGCCCAAGAAGGCGGAGAACAGTGCTGCTGAGGAATGTGCGCCCTCCGGGGTCCCGCCAGCTTCAGGACCTGCTGGTCAGCGGCGGCGGGGTGGCCGCGATCCGACCGGCCGGGCAGCTCAGCGGCGCTGAAGCGCAGGAGAGCTGCGACGCCGAAGGCCGCACGGTGCTGCCGGGGCTCTGGGATCATCACGTGCACTTCACCCAATGGGTCATCCAGCAGCAGCGGCTGGACCTCTCCGGCGCCGATTCCGCTGACGAGACCCTGCGGCTGGTCGCTTCCGCCGCCGCGCAGCTCAGTGCCAGCCAGCGACTGACCGGATTCGGGTTCCGCGACGGGCTCTGGCACCAGCCGCCCACCCTTGCCGCCTTGGACGCAGCCACCGGTGAGGTTCCGACTGTGCTGGTCAGCGCCGATCTGCACTGCATGTGGATCAACTCGGCTGCCCAGCGGCAGTTCGGCGCTGCGACCGATGCCACCGGCCTGCTGCGTGAGACCGAATCCTTCGCCGTGCTGCAGCGGCTGGACGCCGCTGCCGAGCTCACCACTGCCGACTACCGGCGCGCTGCCGATGTGGCCGCTGCCAGGGGTGTGGTCGGCGTCGTCGATTTTGAGAACGATGACAACACCGCCCTGTGGCCCCAGCGGGTGGCAGCCGGGGTGGACGCGCTGCGCGTCGAGGTGTCGACGTGGCCCGACACGCTTGAGCGCGTCATCGACCGCGGCCTGAAGACCGGGGATGGGCTCGATTCCCAGGGGCTGATCACCATGGGGCCGCTGAAGGTGATCGTCGACGGTTCGCTGAACACCCGCACCGCCTGGTGCTGGGACCCCTACCCGGGGCTGGCCGCCGATCATCCCCACCGCTGCGGGGTGGAGGCAGTGCCCATCGAAGAGCTCACCCGGCTGCTGCAGCGGGCGAACGGTGCCGGCATCGGTGCCGCCGTGCATGCCATCGGCGACCGTGCCAACACCGAGGTGATCGACACCTTCGCCGCCCTGGGAATGACCGGCCGGGTGGAGCACGCCCAGCTGCTGCGCGTCGAGGACGTGGCGCGATTTGCCCCACTGGGACTCGAAGCCTCGGTCCAGCCGGAGCACGCCATGGATGATCGCGACGTCGCCGACGCCTACTGGCCCGGTCGCACTGACCGGGCGTTCGCGCTGCGCTCGCTGCACGAATCCGGTGCGAGGCTGCGCCTCGGCTCCGATGCGCCGGTCTCGGCACTGGACCCCTGGGCGCAGATCGCCGCGGCGGTGACCCGCAGCCGTGACGGCCGGGCGCCCTGGCACCCGGAGCAGAGCATCGACGTCGCCACGGCCCTCAGGGCCAGCACCCGGGCCGGGCTGGACCTGCGCGAGGGGGGCCCGGCTGACCTGATCCTGGTCGATGCCGACCCGCTGACCGCCACCGGCGAGCAGCTGCGCAGCATGGAGGTCGCGGCCACCATGCTGGCCGGCCGGTTCACCCACTGGAAGCTGTAGAGCCGGGTGTGAGCGTCAGGGTGTCCTGTGCCGCCTGCTCCACGGCCTCCGGTGAGTAGGCCCACGGGTACTGGTCCCCCCTCGTCCACCCCTCAGCCTGGTCGGTGTAGTGCGGGTGGAATGCGTGACCGCTCTGACCGGTGAGATTCTGCCAGGTGGAGTCGTCCCAGTTACCGACGTCGATCACCATGCGCATGGACGGCACCGTGGTCGTCTCGTATCCCTCGTCCATCTCCCATCCGGTCGCGTTCACCACACCGGAGCCTCCGCCCGTCTCGTAGGGTCCCCGGTTGAAGAGTGCTTCGATGGGTGCGATGCCACTCTCGCCGAAGGAGCCATGCGTCAGTGACAGTTCATGCAGCTGGCCCCAGTTCCATTCCTCGGGGTCCTCGCCCTGCAGATCGGCCAGTTCCGCGTGGGCCTGCTGTGCCGCCGTCTGCAGCAGGCTCTCGCGGGAGCCGCCCCACCATGGGCTGTCCTCATCGTCGAGCTGATTGGCGAGGAATATGGCCAGTCGCGACTGGTCATCGTGGCTGATCTCCGCGTCCTGGGTGCTCGTCATCGCGGCGGTCACCTGATTCCACAGGACGTTGGCATAGGCCGCGGCCGCAGAGTCGGCGTCGTTCTGTCCGTCCCAGTCCTCCACCAGATCCAGCGCCTGCTGCACGTCCTCGTCTTCGACGGTGATCTCCTGGTAGGCACTGCGCAGGGAGGCGGCGGCGGGGAACTCATTGTCCATGTGGATCGCTGCCATGTCCTGCGCCGTCACGTCTGCCGCATCGATCCTCGACTCCAGCAGCTCGACGATGCGAGCGCCGCGATGACCGTAGTCCCAGTCTCGGCTGAGGAAGTATGGGTAGTCGTCGTTGACGATCGCGTTGTTGGCTGTGGCGATGTAGCCCGAATCCGGGTTGTAGATGACCGGCTGCTCCTCGAATGGGATGAAGCCCTGCCAGTCATAGGCACTGTCCCAACCGGGCTGCGGCAGCCACCCGTCGCCCTCGCCGCGGATCGGCAGACGGCCGGGCGCCTGGTAGCCGATGTTGCCCTCGGTGTCCGCGTAGATGAGGTTCTGTGCCGGCACGTCGAACTGGGAGGCCGCCCGGCGGAACTCTGAGAAGTCCTCCGCCAGGTTGAGCGAGAAGATCGCCTGCGCGGTTGACCCCGCATCCAGCGCCGTCCACCGCAGGCTCAGCGCGTAGTCCTCATCAGGGAGGGCGGAGGCATCCGCTGCCTCCTCGGCTGCCTCGTCCACGCCGCCTATGGCACCGCCTCTGCGTGTGGTGGCGATCGAGGTGAACTCTGGGGTGAGACCGGAGACGATCGGACCGTGGACCGTGGAACGTACTTGGAGGTCGACGTCGTCTCCTCCGGCGACGCGGATGGTCTCCTGGCGGGTTTCGAAGGGGACCGTCTCACCATTGCGCTGATAGCCGTCCTCGGTGAGGCGTTCGACGTAGAGGTCGGCGACGTCGGTGGTGAGATTCGTGAAGCCCCACGCAATCTGCTGGTTGTGACCGATGACGATTCCGGGGAGTCCGGAGAAGCTGTATCCGGCGACGGCGAACGGGCATTCCTCCGTCACCTCTGCGCACCTGAGCTGCATCTGCGACCACACTGAGGGCAGGGCGGCCCCCAGGTGCGGGTCATTGGCGAGCAGCGGGTCGCCGGTCTCGGTGTGCTCGCCGGAGATCACCCACGAATTGGATCCGATTCCCTCCCCGGCGCCGCCGACCAAGGCATCCACTCGGGTGAGGAGATCCGAAAGGGCGGCGGAGTCGAAGTCCAGGGAGTCGAAATCCGGGGCACCGACAGCGTGTGATGCAGAGGAGGGCTCGGCCGCAGCCGGGTCCGTGTCTGCCGGGTCTGTGTCTGCTGAGACCGCCTCGGCTGCTTCTGCATCGGCGGGGTCGGCGTCGTCGGCGGGGCCCTCCGTGCTGGCGCGGCCCTCGGTGCTGGCTGGGCCCTCCGTGCTGGCGGGGCCCTCGGCGGTGGCGGGTGCGGGGATGTCCGACTGCGCAAGCGTCGAGGCGTCCGGGTCCTCGGCCATGATGACGGGATGCTCGTCGAAGGGGTAGGCCGGGTACAGCTCGGTGAGGCGCTCCGGCTCGAGGTTCGGTTCCAGCAGTGCTCGGGAGGTCTCGTCCTCGATATTGGTGCGCAGATCCCATGCCATCGCCTTGAGCCAGGCGACGGAATCGGTGGGCGTCCAGGGCTCTGGTTCGTAGCCTGGGTTCTGCAGGCCCAGCACGGTGTACTCGAACGCGAGCGCGCCGCCCTGGCGCTCGTCGAGGTAGGCGTTCACCCCGTCGGCGTAGGCCTCGTAGTAGCTGAGCACATCCTCGGGCAGCGCGTCGACCTCCTCCTGGGCGACACGGTGCCAGCCCAGGGTGCGCAGAAACGAGTCGGTTTCGACCTGCGCTTCGCCGAAGAGTTCGGAGAGTCGGCCGCTGGTCATATGCCGGCGGAAATCCATCTCCCAGAAGCGGTCCTGGGCGTGGACGAAGCCCTGAGCGCGGAAGAGGTCCTCGCCGGTCTCGGCCGTGAGAGTCGGGATGCCGTGGCTGTCTCGGTGGACGGTCACCTCGCTCTGCAGGCCCGGGACATCGATTGACCCGTCAGTCTGCGGGAAGGCCCGTACGACGGACCAGGTCAGGAATGCGGTGGCGATGAGTATCAGGACGAGGCCGCCGGCAAGTGTGCTCAGCAGGATTCTGCGACCGCGACGCGGACGCCTGCCTCTGGCACCGGTGTGAGCGCTGTTCGGCCCACCGGTCGCCGCATCCTGTGCCGTGCCGTGCTGTGACCTGCCGTGCTGTGCCATCCCCTGGGCCTCCACTAGGTGTACGTTCGCGCAACCGGCGCCGCTCGACGATGATGATCATGTGATCTACGCCACGGTAACTTTTAGCATTGGCACTCTACCAGCTGGTAGGGAGCTGATCACAGCACCAGTGCGGCGACCACCCCTCCGATGAACAGCGGGATGTTGTAGTGCATGAACGTCGGCACGCAGGTGTCCCAGATGTGGTTGTGCTGCTTATCCGCATTGAGACCCGAGGTGGGCCCCAGGGTGCTGTCGGAGGCCGGTGAGCCGGCATCGCCGATCGCCCCGGAGGCACCGATCAGCGCTGCGGTGGCCAGCGGGCTGAAGCCGATCGCACCGGCCATCGGCACGAAGATGGCCGCCAGCACCGGCACCGTGCCGAAGGAGGTGCCGATGCCCATCGTCACCAGCAGACCCACAGACATCATGACCACCGCCGCCAGCAGACGCGAGTCGCCGAACCAGCCGGTGGTGGTCTCCACCAGGGAGTCGACGGCACCGGTCTCAGTGAGCACAGCGGCGTAGCCGGAGGCGATGAGCATGATGAAGGCGATGGTGCCCACCATGGCCACACCGCGGTCGAGGATCGGCTCGCCCTCCTTCCACTGCTCCGCGCGCAGCAGGAAGATCACCACGATGCCCGCCAAGGCCGCGATGACCAGAGAGCCGTAGATGATCTGCAGCACCAGGGTCACCGCCAAGCCCAGGAGCACGACGACGTCGCGGCGGCCCCACGCCAGGTCCGGGTCGTCCTCAGCGACCTGACCGGCAGCGGCCAGATCGCTGGTGACCTGCGCGTACTGCCGGTCCCTGCGGTAGGTGAACAGCACCGCCACCACCAGGCCCACGAGCATGCCGGCCACCGGGATCGCCATCGCCAGCGGAACCTGGCCCACAGTCAGGTCCATGCCGTTGGCCGTCATCTCATCGGCGACGATGCCCTGGAAGATCAGGCCGAAGCCCAGCGGCACAATCAGGTACGGCGCCTTGAGCCCGAAGGTCAGTGCGGTGGCCACACCGCGCCGGTCGATCTTCATCTTGTCGAAGACCGCCAGCAGCGGCGGAATCAGGATCGGAATGAAGGCGATGTGGACCGGCACCAGGTTCTGTGAGAAGCAGGCCAGTCCCGCGATGGCGAAGAGCACGAAGGCCCGCCGGCCGCGCAGCAGCGGCAGCATGCGGCGGATCAGCTTCTTGGTCAGCCCCGATCTGGCGACCATGACCGCCAGGGTGCCCAGCAGAATATAGCTCAGCGCGGTCTCGCCCTGACCGCCCAGCCCGCCGATCAGGGTGGTGAAGGTCTCCTCGAGGGAGAGCCCGGCGGTGAGTCCGCCCACCACCGCAGCCAGCAGCAGCGCAATGATGACATGGACCCGGGCCAGACTCAGGGCAACCAGCACCAGCACCGAGACGACGACGGGGTTCAGCATCTCAAACATCTGTGGCTCAGCTCCGCTCAACGTTGTCTGAAGGGATAGTGGTGTGCACAGGGACAGTGTGGCCGATCTCTGCCACGCTCTGGGCAGCCGCGACGACGTCGCCGTGACGCACCAGCTCCACCACCTCGGCCAGTTCGGGGGAGAGGAACCGGTCCTCGCCCGGCCCCGGCACCCGGCTGCCCAGCACCTTGACCACCGCTGCGGTGGCCGGAGCCGGCGGCTCGTCACGCAGCTGTGTCGCTCGTGCGGCAGCGTAGAGCTCTACGGCCAGCACGCTGCTGAGGCTGCTGAGGGAGCGGCGCAGTTTGCGTGCTGCGCCCCAGCCCATTGACACGTGGTCCTCCTGCATCGCCGAGGTGGGGATGGAGTCCACGCTGGCCGGAGCGGCCAGGCGTTTGCTCTCCGAGACCATGCCCGCCTGGGTGTAGTGCGCAATCATTAGGCCCGAATCCACCCCGGGATCATCGGCGAGGAACGGCGGCAGGCCTTGGCTGCGGTGGGCATCCATCATTCGGTCGGTGCGCCGCTCGGCGATGGAGGCGACGTCGGCGGCCACGATCGCCAGAAAATCCAGGGCGTGGGCCAGCGGAGCGCCGTGGAAGTTGCCGTTGGAGGAGACCATGCCAGAATCCAGCACCACCGGGTTGTCGATCGCGGCGCGAAGCTCCCGAGATGCGACCTGGTGGGCGTACTCCAGGGCGTCGCGGGCGGCACCGTTGACCTGGGGTGCACACCGCAGCGAGTAGGCGTCCTGAACCAGGTGTTCGGAATCCCGGTGCGAGGCCACGATCGGCGAGCCGCGCAGCGCGGCGAGCATATTCGCAGCACTGAGCGTCTGGCCCGGATGGGGTCGCAGCGGTTCGAACAGCTCGGGCACAAAGACTTGGTCGGTGCCGTGCAGGGCCTCTACGCTCATGGCCGCCGAGAGGTCTGCGGTGCTCAGCAGATTCTCCAGATCGGCCACCGCCAGCAGCAACATCCCCAGCATGCCGTCGGTGCCGTTGGTCAGGGCCAGCCCCTCCTTCTCAGCCAGCTCCACCGGGGTAATTCCGGCATCGCGCAGCGCCTCGGCGGCCGGGACTGGCTTGCCTGCGGCGTCGAGGACTTCCCCTTCGCCCATCAGGACCAGGGCGCAGGCGGCCAGCGGCGCCAGATCCCCGGAGCAGCCCAGGGAACCGTGCTCATGAACCACCGGGGTGATGGACGCGTTGAGGATCTCCACGTAGGTGCTCAGCACCACCGGGCGCACTCCGGCCCGGCCGGTGGCCATGGTCCTGGCGCGCAGCAGCATCATCGCCCGCACCACCTCACGCTCCACCGGCTCACCCATCCCGGCGGCGTGCGAACGGATCAGGGACTTCTGCAGCTGGGCGCGCAGGGAGTCGGGGATATGGCGTTGGGCCAGCGCGCCGAACCCGGTGGAGACCCCGTAGACCGGCCGCTGCGCCTCGGCGAGCTCTTCCACCGATTCACGGAAGCGGCCCACCTGCTGCAGAATGTCCTCGGTGAGGACCACAGGCGCGTCATCACGGGCGACGGCGACCACATCGGCCAGGCTCAGCCGATCAGGGTCCAGGTTGATAGGGGTCATGCGGTTCCTTTCGAATGTGGGGTCAGAAGTGTTGGATCTTCAGAAGTGTGGCAGCTTCAGCCGCCGCAGGGGCTACACGGCGCGCTGGCCTTCGCGCCACACGGCGTGGGTCAGCGGCATGCCGGGCCGGTAGGCCAGGTGGATGGCCGCCGGAGCGTTCAGCAGGTGCAGGTCGGCCCGCTTGCCGACCTCGATGGAGCCTACTGAGTCGTGGGCGCGCAGTGCGACGGCTCCGCCCATAGTGGCCGCGCGAAGCGCCTCGGCGAGGCTGAGGTGCATCTGCAGCACGGCGGTGCCCACATTGAAGTTCATCGAGGAGGTGTAGCTGGTGCCGGGGTTGCAGTTCGACGCCAGGGCGATCTCCACCCCCGCGTCGAGCAGCCTGCGTCCCGGGGCCAGCGGCTGCCGGGTGGAGAGGTCGCAGGCGGGCAGGCAGGTGGCCACCGTGCCGGGAGACCCGGTGGCGGCGGCGGAGTCCCAGCCTGACCAGGTGTCGGCCAGCAGCTCGACGTCGCGGTCACTGAGGTGGTTGACGTGGTCCACGCTCGCCGCACCCAGCTCAACGGCCAGCCGCACCCCGGGGCCCTGGCCCAGCTGATTGCCGTGCACCCGCAGCCCCAGGCCAGCCTCGGCGCAGGCCTGCAGCACGGTGCGCGACTGCTCCTCGCTGAACGCCCCGCTCTCGCAGAACACATCGGCCCACTGCACATAGGGAAGCGCCGCCTGCAGCATCGGCCCGGTCACGGTCTGCACATATTCATCGGCGTCGACCCCCGGGGGAACCAGGTGGGCTCCCAGGAACGTGACGACGTCGACCTCGTCTGCGGCAAGGCGGGCGTGGCGGGCCTCCTCCTCGACGTCGAGCCCGTAGCCGGTCTTGGTCTCTAAGAACGTCGTGCCTCCGGCCACGGCCTCTGCCACTCGGGTGCGGAGCAGGTCGCGCAGCCGTTGGTCACTGGCGTCGCGGGTGGCCTCAGTGGTGACGCTGATGCCGCCGGCGGCGTAGGACTGCCCAGCCATCCGGGCCTCGAACTCGGCGCTGCGGTCACCGGCGAAGACCAGGTGGGTGTGGGAGTCCACCCAGCCGGGCAGCATGGCCCGGGCCCCGGCGTCGACGCGCTCATCGGCCGCAGGGGCCTCGGAGGCGGCGCCGACCCAGGCGATCTGCTCGCCGTCGATGACCACAGCGGCATCGGTCAGCACCCGCTGTTCGGGGTCGACGGTGGTCAGCTCGGCAATATTGGTGATCAGCGTGCTGGTCACGGTCTCAGCTCCTGCGATGGTCGGGTCAGTGGTGAGGAAGTTTAGGCCTTCGGGTTCATCGGAATGCGGACATGGCGTTCGGCGGCCACCGAGCTGGCCTTCGGGTAGCCGGCGTCGACGTGACGGATGATTCCCATGGCGGGGTCGTTGGTCAGCAGCGCCTCCAGTTTGGCCGCAGCCAGTTCGGTGCCGTCGGCCACACCGACTTGGCCGGCGTGGATGGATCGGCCCATGCCGACCCCGCCGCCGTGGTGGATCGAGACCCAGGTGGCCCCGGAGCTGGCCGCGGTCAGCGCGTTGAGCAGCGGCCAGTCGGCCACGGCGTCGGATCCGTCCAGCATGGATTCGGTCTCCCGGTAGGGGGAGGCCACCGAGCCGGAGTCCAAGTGGTCACGGCCGATCACGATGGGTGCTTTGACCTTGCCTTCGGCGACCAGCCGGTTGAACAGCAGTCCGGCCTGGTGGCGCTCGCCGTAGCCCAGCCAGCAGATGCGGGCGGGCAGTCCTTCGAACTCGACGTGCTCGGCGGCGGCATCGAGCCAGGTGTGCAGGTGGGTGTTGTCGGGGAACAGCTCTTTGATCGCCTCATCGGTGACCCGGATGTCCTTAGGGTCCCCGGAGAGGGCCACCCAGCGGAAGGGGCCGAGACCCTCGCAGAACAGCGGGCGGATATAGGCCGGCACGAACCCGGGAAACTCGAAGGCCCGTGAGTAGCCGGCCGTACGGGCCTCATCACGGATGGAGTTGCCGTAGTCGAAGACTTCGGCGCCGGCGTCCTGGAACTCGACCATCGCCTGCACCTGGGCGGCCATGGACTCCTGGGCCTTCTTGGTGAACCCTTCCGGGTCGGCCTTGGACTCCGCTTCCCACTCATCGACGGTGTACTCGGTGGGCAGATAGGAGAGCGGGTCATGGGCTGAGGTCTGGTCGGTGACGATGTCGACCTCGATCTCGCCGGCCCGGTGGCGCTGCAGCAGCTCGGCGAAGGCCTCCGCGGCGTTGCCGACGTAGCCCACTGAGACCGCGCGCTTGTCACGCTTGGCGTCCATGACCTTCTCGACGGCGGTGTCGAGGTCGGTTTCGACGTCGTCGAGGTAGCGTTTGGACTGCCGGCGGCGCAGCCGATCTTCGGAGACATCGACGATGAGCACCGCACCACCGTTGAGCGTGACCGACAGCGGCTGGGCCCCGCCCATGCCGCCGCAGCCTCCGGTCAGAGTCAAGGTCCCGGCCAATGTCGACCCGAATCGCTTCTGAGCCACCGCGGCGAAGGTCTCAAAGGTGCCCTGCAGGATGCCCTGGGTGGCGATGTAGATCCAGGAGCCGGCGGTCATCTGCCCGTACATCATCAGGCCCTCGTCCTCCAGCTTGCGGAAGTGCTTCCAATCGGCCCAGTCGCCGACCAGATTGGAGTTGGCCAGCAGCACCCGGGGCGCCCACCGGTTGGTCCGCACCACGCCCACCGGCTTGCCGGACTGCACCAGCAGGGTCTCGTCAGCCTCGAGGTCCTGCAGGGTGTCGACGATCGCGTCGTAGGCCTCCCAGCTGCGGGCCGCCCGGCCGGTGCCGCCGTAGACGACCAGGTCCTCGGGTCGCTCGGCGACCTCGGGGTCCAAGTTGTTCATCAGCATCCGCAGCGGAGCCTCGGTCTGCCAGGACTTGGCACTCAGCTCAGATCCTCGGGCTGCCCGGATGGTGCGTGAAGGGTCGTGCTGGGTGAATGACTGAGCCATGGGAACGCCTTTCGTTCGTGCTGGAGCAGCGGAGTGGGACAAACAGAGCAGAGTAAGCTGAAGTTTCATTGGATGGTGTGTGACTTTTATCCATTGAAACTGTGATCTGCGGCATGTGCAAGTTTCTGCAGGTGATACATTCAGGTCCCAGACCCCGAGAGTCCGCCGATATGTCCACAATGATCAGGAGTTTTGCGATGACTGCCCAGCCGACGTCGACCCTGTGGACCGGCCGCCACGACGGCGAGGGGGCCCAGCACGCCCGCTGGCACGAAGTGGTGGTATCTGCCCATCAGCAGCAGATCGAAGACGCTCGCGCCGCCGACGGTGATGAGGCCGGCGGTGAGCAGGTGAGCCTGCTGGGCTTCAGCACTGATGAGGGGGTCCGCCGCAACGGCGGCCGAGTGGGGGCGGCGAAAGGGCCGGCCGCCCTGCGCCGAGCTCTGGCGCCGCTGGCGCTGCACGGGCCGCTGGCCTCCAGTGAGGTGCGGATCACCGACTACGGCGACGTCGTCACCGAGGGGGAGGACCTTGAAGCCGGCCAGACTGCCGCGGCCGAGACCACCGCTGCAGCGCTGGATGCCGCCGGCTCGCAGCTGAGCGTCGTCCTGGGCGGTGGCCATGAGACGGCCTGGTCCTCCTACCGCGGGCTGATGAGCTCGCAGCACATGCAGACCGGCGAGGGCGTGCGTCCACCGCGCTGGGGCGTGCTGAACGTGGACGCCCACTTCGACCTGCGCAGCGAGTCCCGGCCCACCTCCGGCACCCCGTTTCTGCAGATGGCTGAGGCTGAGCGGGCTGCCGGCCGTGAACCGCTGAACTACGCTGTTCTCGGGCTCGCCGAACCCTCCAACACCGGGGCACTGTTCGCCCAGGCGCGCAGCCTGGGCGTCCGGTGGATGACCGACGCCGAGTGCGCCGAAGCCGGAGCAGCTGGGGTTCGCCGATTTGTCGAGGGGTTCTGCGCCGACCTGGAGCTGCTCTACCTCACGATTGACTTGGATGTGCTGCCGGCTGATGTCGCCCCCGGCGTCTCAGCCCCGGCTTCAATGGGTGTCGCCACCCCATTGGTCGCAGCAGCGGTGCGGGCCGCCGCGGCCACCGGAAAGCTGCGCCTGCTCGACGTCGTCGAACTCAATCCTTCCCTTGACCAGGACGGGCGCACGGCCAAGACAGCGGCCCGGCTGATCGACGAGGCGGTCCGTACACTGTTCCACGAGCGAGCACAGTTCCACGGTCGGGCCTGAAAGGAACCACGCATGGCAGAGCCTTCATCCACCCGCACGGTGCAGCGGGCGCTGCGGCTGCTGGCCTCGGTCTGCGATGAGGGCAGCGCGAGCCTTGTCGACTCCGCCCGTGCTGCCGACCTGCCGGCCAGTACGGCGCTGCGGCTGATGCGGACCTTGGAGTCGGAGGACTTCCTCACCCGCGCAGCCGACAACAGCTACCAGCCCGGCCCCCGGCTCATCCAGATCGGAGCGAAGGCCTTCTCCCGAGAGGCGCTGGTTCCGCTGAGCCGAAAACCGATGGAGGGCGTCGTGGAGACGACCGGCGAGTCGGTCTATCTGAGCGTGCCCGGAGGCAACGAGCAGACGATCTACATCAGCATCGTGGAGGGCACCTTCTCGGTGCGCCACACCAACTGGGTGGGCAGAACCGTTCCCCTGCAAGGCTCAGCGGCCGGCGTGGTGCTGCGCGGCGAGACCCCGCAGGTCGGCTACGTGGTCCTGGAGAACACCGTGGAGAGTGACGTGACAGCCATCAGCGCCCCGATCGGCGCCGGCGGCCGGGTGGTAGCGGCGATGAGCACCCTGGTGCCCACCTACCGGTTGGACGAGCAGAAGCGCATACGGTGCGGCCGGGCTCTGGTGGCGGCAGCGGATGCGGTCTCGGAGGCCCTAGGCGGCAGCTGAGCGCGGATCAGTCGTCCTGCGGCGCTGACGGGTCTGAATCCCCCCGGACTCAGAGGCAATAGGTCTGCCTCAGTGCACCGTGGCCCATTAGGGTATCGTGGTGTTCCCTAATGAGTGTCCGTAGCCAACAAACCCCGCCGCGCCCGGCGACCCGCGCCTACCGGACCCAGGTGGTGGCCATCGCGCAGCTGTCCCCCCATTTTCTGCGGGTGACCCTCACCGCCGATGACCTCGAGCACTTCGGGCCTGCAGGCACCGCGCTCACCGCTGAGCAGGCAGCGGCATCGCCGCCGGCCTGGGATCAGCGGATCAAACTCTTCCTGCCCCGGGCTGACGGGGGATATCCCGACGTCGGGCTCTTCGCCGACCCGCCGGCCACCACCGCGCAGTGGTACGGCGCCTGGCGGGCGCTCGACGCCGCCCAGCGCAACCCCATCCGCACCTACACCGTGCGCAGCATCCGCACCCCTATGCGGCAGATCGATATCGACTTCGTCACCCATGTGGAGCCCGACGGCAGCTCCGGTCCCGCCTCGGCGTGGGCGCTGGCCGCTGAACCCGGGGACGAGTTGGTGATCATCGGCCCGGACCGCCGCTCCGCCGAACCCGGCGGGGGCATCGACTTCACCCCCGGAACCGCCCGGGACCTGCTGCTGGTCGGTGACGAGACGGCAGCGCCTGCGATTTGCGCGATCCTCGAAGCGCTGCCTGAGAGCTACACCGGCGAGGCTTATGTGGAGATTCCCACCGCCGCGGACGCCCTCGAGGTCGCATCGGCCTCCAGTGTGGAAGTCCACTGGCTGCCGCGCGAAGATGCCGAAGCCGGTGCGGGGCTCTCTGCGGCGGTTCAGGACTGGGGGGCCCGGAGGAAGAAGATCTTCAGCGCCCGCCGTCTCGCCTGGGAGCCCGGGACAGAACCAGTCGGCGCGCTCACCGGTTCCGGGCAGCAGCTTCCTGACATCGACGACGACGCGGTGCTGTGGGAGACCTCCACGCCCGAAGGGTTCGGCGAGTATGCGTGGTTGGCCGGGGAATCTGCGGTGATCACCGGCCTGCGGCGTCATCTGGTGAAAGAGGTGGGGCTGAGCCGCAAGCAGGTCAGCTTTATGGGCTACTGGCGAAGAGGCCGGGCCAGCGCCTGAGTCTTCAGGTCCGAGAACGTTCAGTTTCTCCACCTGGATGCCCTCGGTGATCGGGTCCGCTCATACCAACCCGTTTGGGTCTTACGAACACACTTGCTCGACCGGATCAGTCACGAGCAGCCCGAGGTGCTCGGCGGCGGCCTTCATCGATTGGTCGTGGGTCGCCACGGTGACCTCTTCGCCGATCAGCAGCGCTGTCGCCAGATGCAGCGCGTCCAGGGTCTTGACGTGCCGCTCGATGGCTTCGGCGACCGTGTGGGTCTCACGGCTGATCTCCAGCATGCCGACCCGGTCCAACAGCGGCGCCCCATCTGCCAGCGAACGGCTGTCGCGTCGCAGGACGCGGACCACCTCGGTGCGCAGCAGGCGGGAGGACACGAAGGTCGCCCCCGCCGATTGCATCCAGGAGTGAAGGCGTTCGCGCTCGGGGACGTCCAGGATTGTGCGCAGCGCCACCGAGGAGTCGAGGTAGACCAGCGAAGCACCCATGCGTCAGTGGTCTCCGCGCATCTGGTCGAGCAGCACATCCGCCTCGTCGCCGGTGTACGCCGGTCCGCCCGGGTGACTGGGCCACGGCGCCGGTTCCGACCTCGGCGGGGTGTAGCGCCCCTCTCGCTCCAGCCGCGCCAGTGCCGTCTCCTGGTCCCGGACTGCACTGACCCGCCAGCGGGGCTTGCCCCGCTCGGTCACCACGAGGTCGTCGGTGTCGGTGACCTGGGCGAGCACCGCCGCGGTGCGCTGGTTAAGCTCGCGCTTGCTGATCGTCTGCATGTCTCAAATGTACTACGTGTGCCTGACGTTAGAGAGGTGCAAGACGCTGCGCAAATGTGGCTGCGCAAAATGTGTATGGGCCAGACTCGAGGTGGACGTGGGAGACTGGTGAGGATGACTTCCGAAACACAGCCCACACCGGCTGCCGGCGCCGAGCCCGGCAGCCGCCAGGTCAAGCCCCGCGCCGAGGGATGGACCCAGGCCCGCGACGCTGAGGGCCGCCCCAAGCTGCAGTTCTCCCAGCCCAAACGGACCAAACTGCCGCCCACCCACTTGGCGGACCTGACGCTGGATGAACGCATTGCACGGGCCGAGGAGCTGGGGATCGCCGGCTTCAGGGCCAAGCAGCTCTCGGTGCACTACTTCCAGCACTACACCTCCGATCCGGATCAGATGACCGACCTGCCGGCGCAGACCCGTGAGCAGCTGGTGGAGGAGTTCATGCCGCCGCTGCTGACTGAGGTCCGCCGGCTGCGCACCGACGACGGTGCCACCATCAAGTTCCTGTGGCGGCTCTTCGACGGCGCCCTGGTCGAATCGGTGCTGATGCGCTACCGCAACCGCATCACCCTGTGCATCTCCTCCCAGTGCGGCTGCGGGATGAACTGCCCCTTCTGCGCCACCGGTCAGAACGGGCTCACCCGCAATATGTCCACCGCTGAGATCGTCGACCAGATCGTGCAGGCCAACCGGGTCATCGCCGCCGGCGAGCTCGACTCCCCGACTGCCGCTGAACTGGCTGACGAGACTGATCACGCGGGACTCGGCGAAGAGGCGGACGACGACGCCGAGACCTCAGCCGCGCAGGGGTCCGACTCGCAGATCAGCCCGGTGAAGCAGGGGCAGACGGCGCGGCAGGGTCAGTCCGCACGGCAGGAGCACTCCGAGCGGCAGGGTGCGTCGTCGGGCTCCGTCGCCGGGCGGCAGCGGGTCAGCAACATCGTCTTCATGGGCATGGGCGAGCCGCTGGCCAATTACAAGCGCGTGATGAACGCGGTGCGGCGCATGGTCAACCCAGCACCGGAGGGACTGGGCATGAGCGCTCGCGGCATCACCCTCTCGACCGTCGGACTGGTGCCGGCGATCAAGAAGCTGGCCGATGAGAACCTGCCCATCACCTTCGCCCTGAGCCTGCACGCACCCGACGACGAGCTGCGCGATGAGATGATTCCGGTCAACTCCCGGTGGAAGGCCGATGAGGCCATCGATGCCGCCCGCTACTACTACGAGACGACCGGGCGGCGGGTGAGCATCGAGTACGCGCTGATCAAAGACATGAACGACCATCCCTGGCGCGCCGACCTGCTGGCGCAGAAGCTCAACGCCCGCGGCCGCGGGTGGGTCCACGTCAACCCGATCCCGCTGAACCCGACGCCGGACTCAGTGTGGACCTCCTCCGAGCCGGATGTGATGCAGGAGTTCATCGACCGCCTCAACGACGCCGGGGTGCCCACCACGCTGCGCGATACCCGCGGCAAGGAGATCGACGGCGCCTGCGGCCAGCTCGCCGCTGCCGAGGACTAGCTGCGGAGGACTATCCGCGGACGGCTGCAGCCGCGGACGGCGACACCGCGCCGGTTGATGGATTTTTGGCGGAATGGCGCGAGAACGGCGCTCAGAGCGACAAGAATCCAGCAATGGATGCGTTGGCAGTGCTGGCAGTGTGGTCAATGGTGGAGCGAGCGCGAACGTCCGTGCGGCGGCGCCGGTATCCGCCAGCCCCGGGCCGGCAGTTAGGCTGGCACTATGCAGGCCTCGCAGCGTTCACAGGTTCCCGGGTTCGAAGTGATGTCCATCCTGGCGCGCATCGCCGAGCTGCGCACCGCTGGCGAGGACATCATCTCCCTGACCGCCGGCGAACCGGGCTCCGGTGCCCCGCCGGAGGTCAATGCCGCCGCCGCGCGCCTGCACGAGCAGAACACGGTGCTGAACTACTCGCCCGCGCTGGGGATCATGCCGCTGCGCGAAGCTATCGCTGAGCACTATCGCCGCTGGTACGACGTCGAGGTTCCAGCCGAGCGCGTCGCGGTGACCACCGGCTCATCCGGGGCCTTCGTGCTGAACTTCCTCGCCGCCTTCGACGCCGGCGAGCGGGTGGCTCTGGCCCGCCCCGGATACCCGGCCTACCGCAACATTCTGGCCAGCCTGGGCGCAGAGGTGGTGGATCTGGACTGCGGCCCCGAGGTCCGCTTCCAGCCCACACCCGAACAGCTCGACGCCGAAGTGGCGGCCAACGGTCCGATCAGTGGCCTGATGCTGGCCTCACCGGCCAATCCCACCGGAACCATGGTCGGCCGCGACCAGCTCGCCGCGCTCACCGACTGGTGCCAGCAGAACAGCGTCCAGCTGATCAGCGACGAGATCTATCACGGCATCACCTTCGAACAGCCCGGGGTCAGCGCCCTGGAAGTCAGCAGCGAGGCCGCTGTGGTCTCCTCGTTCTCCAAGTACTGGGGGATGCCCGGCTGGCGGCTGGGGTGGACGGTGCTGCCGCAGCACCTGGTGGACCCGGTCTCCCGGCTGGCCGGAAACGTTGCCCTGTGCCCGCCGCACGGCTCGCAGCTGGCCGCCGTGGAGGCCTTCAGTGCGGACTCAATGGCGTTCGCCGAAGCCCAGCTCGACGACTACGCAGCAGCGCGGACGTTGGTGCTCGATGCACTGGAGGAGATCGGCTGGGACCAGGTCGCCCCGGCCGACGGTGCCTTCTACGTCTACGCCCGCATAGGCAGCCACTTAGAAGAGCACGACGACGCCGCCAGCTACTGCACCGCTCTGCTGGAGCGGGCCGGGGTGGCGGTGGTCCCCGGCACCGACTTTGATCCCGTCAACGGTCAGGAATGGGTCCGACTGAGTCTGGCACCGGGTTCTGCCGCCGTGGCGGAGGGACTGGATCGCATACGGCGCTTTCACGCCCAGTAGGGGGAGAGCGTCAGGAGGTGGGCCGGCGTCGTGCGGCTCATTCTTCATCGTGATCGGGCTCATTCTGCTGTTTGCGGCGACGCATCACTACCCAGAGTGCAGCCAGATAACCCATCGCAGCTCCGATTCCTGTCCCGATGGCCGCACCACTGCCCGCAGAGCTGAGGCGGTCCGACCACGTCTGTGAAAGCTCAAACTCCAGCAGGCCGGAACCGGTGAACGTGGTGACCATCATCGCCCCGGAGATCAGCAGCAGAATCGTCAGCGTGGCTACCCCCGACAGGGTCGAGGCTCGTGAGCCGCCGCGGGCCAGAATGGCAAAGGCGTCCACGCCACGCTTCTCAGCATAGGTCAGTGTGACCATTGCCGGCATCACGCCCAGAGCCAACAGGACGAAAGGCACCAGGAGGTGTCCGAAGAGGGCGAAGACCAGTGCAATCAGATATGTCAGGTACATGCCGATGAACATGCCGTATGTGCCGCCCTCAGTGAAGGTGGCACGCTCCCGCTCGTCGGCGAGGTCGACCTCCGCGCCGAGCATCCGTTCCTCGACGCTCGCCCTCACATGTCTACGTGGTGCCATGCTGCTCTCCTTCCAGTGACCCCATCAGGATCACTTCTCAGCTGCTGTGTCATGCCGGGTCTCCTTGATCGGCTTGATCGGCTCACTGCTTCGGCTCCTGATCGCCGAAGAGCTCTTCCACGGTGGTCGCCAGTGTGCGGGCGAGCCGCAGGGCCAGAAACACTGAGGGTGCGTAGTCGCCCTGCTCGATGGCGACGACGGTCTGCCGGCTCACGCCCACCGTCTGAGCCAGCTCCGCCTGAGTCAGGCGGCGGGCCTTTCGCAGAGCGCGAACCGGGTGCGGCGTCGTCGTGGAGGTGCGTGGAACCATGCCTTAATGACAACCCAACTTGACACCAAATGTCAAGAGAGTTTGTCATATACGATGTGTTCGCCCGGGTCACCATAAATGCTGGTACTCAGCTGAAACGGCTGTTGTGGTCCAGGTGCTACCGTGCCGAGTCGACCCCGTAGAAGGAGGTGTTGGGCATGCAGATGGCCACACAGAAGAAACTCGCCACATCCGTGGCGGCCGCCGCACTGCTGTTCGGGCTGGCAGCCTGCGGCGAGGGCGACGCCGAGGGCGCCGAAGGTGAGGCCGCGACCGGACAGGCTGCCGAAGAGCAGTCCCAGGGGGGCGGCAGCTCCGACGCGCCGTCTCAGCAGCAGATGCCCGAGCCTGACCTGGGCGATGTGCCCGACGTCGTCGCCGAGGTCAACGATGCCGACATCAGCGGTGAGGAGTACAGCTCCGCCTATGAGACGCAGTTCTCGCAGATGGCGATGCAGTCGCAGATGAGCGGCGAGGAGGTCGATGAGGAGGCGCTGCAGGAGCAGACTCTGAACAACCTGATCGGCTACGAGCTGCTGACCCAGGAGGCCGAAGCTAACGGCTATGAAGCCAGCGAGGAGGACGTCGACGCCGAGTTGGAGTCAGTCGCCGAATCCAACGGCATGGAGTCCGTGGATGAATTCTTGAGCATGGCTGAGGAGCAGGACGTCAGCGAGGACGAGCTGCGTGCCGATGTTAAGCAGCAGGTGCTGATCAACCAGGTCGTGGACTCCCTGGACGTGGAGGAGCCCTCTGAGGAGGAGATCAAGCAGACCTACGAGGACTTCGCTGATCAGCAGTCATCCCAGGGCCAGGGGCAGGACGGTGAAGAGACCGAGACCCCGGACCTGGAGGAGCTGCGCCCCCAAATTGAGGAGCAGCTGACCACCCAGAAGGAGAACGAGGCCGTTCAGGCCCACATTGAGCAGCTGCGCGAGGACGCCGAGGTCGAAGTCCACGTGTAGCGACGCACCGGGCCACCACGCCCCAGTGCGGCACTGCTGTGTCCTGGCCTGAGACACTTGGGTCATGACTGAGCGCACACATCAAGAGTCGATCACCGTACAGGCCTCGCCGGAGGCCGTCTACGACCTGGTCTCCGATGTGACCCGCACTGGGGAGTGGAGTCCTGTCTGCACCAGCTGCTGGTGGCATGAGGAGGGCGGCGCACGCGTCGGTGCCCGGTTCACCGGCCGCAACGAGCGTAACGGCCGGGTCTGGGAGACTGTCAGCGAGGTCGTCGCCGCCGAGCGTGGTCGGGAGTTCGCCTGGATCGTCGGCAACGGCTACGTCCGCTGGGGCTACACCATGAGGCCGGTCGAGGCGGGCACCGAACTCACCGAGTCCTGGGAGTTCCTGCTGGCTGGCATCGAGATGTTCCACCAGAAGTTCGGTGAGGACGCCGGTGCCCAGATCCGGGAGCGCACTGAGGCGGCCTATGAAGGGATACCCGCTACGCTGGCCGCCATCAGGCGGATCGCCGAGCGCGCCTAGGAGCGTTGCTATGGCTTCGGTGGGCTGTGTGGTCGGGTGGACTGGACCCCGGCAGTGGCAGCACTCGGCGGCAGCCCGCGCAGTGCATGCCGTCATCGCGCTGCTGGCCGCAAGTGGGATCGCGACGTCGCTGTATATCGGGTGGACCAATGATTCCCAGCTGCCTGCCGGAGTGGCCTACAGCGGGGGCTTCACCGCCGGGTGGGAGCACATGCTCAATCAACCGGTGTACTTCACATTTCTGTCGGGACTGCTGGTCCTGGTGACCTCGGTGATGCTCACCCTGCGGACTCAGCGCCGCTCGGCGGTGTTCCATGCGGTGCGGCTCGCCGGTGTGGTGCAGATGATCATCACCGGTCTGGTGTTCAACGTTCTGCTGCGCGATGACGCTGTGCTGATCGGCGTCCGGCAGTTCAACGATGCGGTGCTGCACCAGGCGATGCCGATGCTGGTGCCGCTGGTGTGGCTGCTCTTCGGGCCGTTCGGCCGCATCACCGGGCGGGTGCTGGTCGGGTCCGTGACGATTCCCCTGGCCTGGCTGGCCGCGACCCTGATCCGCGGCCCAGGTCTGGACTGGTACCCGTACGTCATCTTGGATGTGCCGGGCATCGGCTACTCCGGCGTCGGTGTCTACGTCGTGGCCATCGTGGCGGCCTACCTGGCCCTGGCCTGCGGCTTCTGGGGGCTGGACCGGCTCTTCAGCCGCAGCCGACGCCGCATCAGCGGCTGAACCGCTTCGCGAGGTCGGCTGCCAGACCGGTGTACCGGGCGGGGGTGAGGTTCTTCAGCCGCGCCTCGGCCGCCGGGGAGAGGCCCAGCCCGGAGACGAACTCAGCCAGTTTTTCGGCGTCGACCCGGCGTCCACGGGTCAGCTCCTTGAGCCGCTCGTAGGGGTCCTGCATGCCGGCCACGCCGGCGATCGCCTCGGCGCGCATCACGGTCTGGATGGCCTCACCGAGCACCTCCCAGTTGGCCTCCAGATCAGCGGCGATGACCTCGGACGCCACATCTAGCTGCTTCAGACCCTTGGTGACGTTGCTCAGCGCCAGCACCGAATGCCCCAGGGCGGTGCCGATATTGCGCTGCCCGGAGGAGTCGGTGAGGTCACGCTGCCAACGAGACTCCACCAGGGTGGCCCCCAGAGAGTCCAGCAGGGCATTGGAGATCTCCAGGTTCGCCTCGGCGTTCTCGAACCGAATGGGGTTGACCTTATGGGGCATCGTCGATGAGCCGGTCGCCCCCGCCACGGGAATCTGCCGGAAGAACCCGATGCTGATGTAGCTCCAGATATCGACGCACAAGCCGTGCAGAATCCGATTGAAGCGCGCGACGTCGGCGTAGAGCTCGGCCTGGTAGTCATGGGATTCGATCTGGGTGGTCAGCGGGTTGAAGGTCAGACCCAGCTTCTCCACGAAGGACTGCGCGATCTGCGGCCAGTCCGCCTCCGGTGCGGCGGCCAAGTGCGCGGCGTAGGTGCCGGTGGCGCCGTTGAGCTTGCCCAGGTACTCCTGCTGCTCGATGCGGCGCAGCTGCCGACCCAGCCGGTGGACGAAGACGGCGATCTCTTTGCCCAGCGTGGTGGGGGTGGCCGGCTGCCCATGTGTGCGCGAGAGCATCGGCACCTCCGCTGCCTCGTCCACCAGCGACGACAGGCTGGAGACCATGGTGCGCGCCGCCGGCAGCCACACCTGCTCGACGGCGTCGCGAATGCCGACTGCGTAGGAAAGGTTATTGATGTCCTCACTGGTGCAGGCAAAATGCACCAGAGGCTTCAGCTCAGCAAGGCCCAGGCCCTCCAGCCGGTCCGTGATGAAGTACTCCACTGCTTTGACGTCGTGGACGGTCGTGGCTTCGATCGCGCCCAGCTCGGCAATCTCCTCCGAGCCGAAGGAGGCGGGGACGGCGCGCAGCGCGCGGACCTGCTCATCGGTGAGCTCCGGCAGGCCCACCAGCACCTGGTTGCTGCACAGGTGGATGAACCACTCAACCTCCACGTGGATACGGTTGCGGTTCAGCGCGGCGTCGGAGAGATGATCCACCAGCGGCGCCGTCGCAGAGCGGTACCGGCCGTCCAGAGCCCCCAGGGCGATTGCCGGTTCAACGTCGGCCAGGCGGACTCGGTCCTGTTCGGCAGTCAGTGCAGAGGTCATGGGCCTCATTCTGCCACGTCTGATCGCGTGGAGTTTTCCCCACAGCCGGTGTCCCAAGCGGGCACGCCGAGTACTCCTCACCCCGCACAGCGGAGGCTGCCCGGAAGCACCTTGGCTCCATAGTCTCAGCCGTGTCGGGCTGCTGCGCACGCAGAGACAGGAGGGACCAGGATGTTCATCGCCACCGCCGCCGCGGAGCTGGACCGCACTGCTGCTGCCTACCGTGCGGCCGGACATGTGCTGCGCGGCATCCCCGACCGGGCAGAGCAGTACCTCGCCCAGCTGCAGGCCGCCCAGCAGGTGAACTGGAACTCCGAGGCCGGTTCCGCTTTTCGCCAGGCGTTGGAAGGCCTCCGGGGGCCGGGCGCCATGCTTCAGGACGAGGCGTTCCACCTGGCGGCAGCGGCGGAGACGATCGCGGCAGATCTGAGCAGCTACGCGGAGACGGCCCGCCAGCTGGGCACCATGGTCTCGCTGCTCTCCGCAGTGGACATCACTGCAGTGGCCCAGGACGTGGGGGCGGCACGACTGGAGGGAATGCGCATCGCTGCCGCAGAGGCCGCCACCGACGCCGGCAGGCTGGTGGGGTATGTGCAGGACAACGGTGGGGTCCCGCCCCTGCTGCGCGACGTCGTCGCCCGCCTGTGGTGAGAGAGGATCAGCTCCACGATGCTCAAATCGGCAATACCTGCACCGGTGATCATTGGCCCAGGCACCCCCATCTCCGAGCAGGCGTGGGATTCGAGCCTGCACCCCACCTCAGGATTCTCGGTGCGCACCGCAGGCGGTCCCACCAACATCAATCTCTTCTGGGACTCGCTGTTAGAAGCAGCAGAGCGCGTGGAGGCCGCCGCTGCCGTGTTCACCGAGATTCGCCAGGACCTTGTCACCGTTGCCGGTGAGCTGGGCTCCACGCCCGGGCACCTGCATTGGCGCAGCCTGGGCTTCCAAACCCAGTTCGGCACGATGCTGACCAGGACGGCGGGCACAGAGGTGCTGTTGGACCAGGCCAGCACAGGAGCAGAAGCCGCACACCAGGCATATCGTGACGTCGAGACCACTGTGCAGAGTTGGTTCACGCTGCTGCTGCGGGTCTCCGACTACGGGCTGGTGGTTGAACACCTGCTCACCCCCGATGGTGACAAGAGCCTGGTCTATGACTGGCTGGTCACCACCGGCGTCGTCACCGGCGGCCTGGCACTGGACACCCCAGCGGCATCTGCCCTGGTCTCCGCCCTGACAGCGGCGGAGGAGCACGCTGACCTCTCCGCAGAGCTGCTGGAGGGCCATGAGCAGGTGCTCGACCCCATCCCCGCCAACGAGTTCTTCCACGTCGGCGACGGCACTTTGGGAAACCACCTGCAGAACATGGCTGAGGTGAGCGATCATGGCGATATAGCCGTCTCCAGCATAGAGAAGCAGAGCGGAGAGACCAGCTACGTTCTCTACCTCCCCGGGGTGGACATCGATGGGCTGAACACTGATCACGGTCGCAGCCCCATGAGCCTCGCCGATGCGTTCGGCAACGATTCTCAGCACATGAGCGCCGCAGTGGAAGACGCGCTGCAGACCGCTGGAGTCCCCGAGGGTGCCACCGTACTGCCCATCGGGCACAGCATGGGCGGCGGCCACGTTCTCAACTTGGTCAACAACACCTCATGGACCGAAAAGTACACGGTTCCCGCCGCAGCGACGATCGGATCACCGGGACAGAACAAGCGGGTCGAAACTGATGTGAAGCTCACCCACTTCGAAGACGAACGGGACCCGATTCCCCACGCGCTGGGGCAGCGGCACCAAGAGTCCGCGGATCGGCTCAGCGTCATCTACGACCACCAGAATCCGCAGAGCGAGGTGGGCTCCGTGGCTGGCAGCGCCCACAGCCTGCAGCACAATACAGATGCCATCTCGACTTTGGAGGACCACGCCTCTGACGCGCTCAGCGCAGAGGAGACTGCCCACTTGGACGTGCTGCGCGGACACCTGGCCGGAAACGTGCGGACCATGATGTTCACCACCCGGTGGCAGTCTCGGGACGGTGCAGTTGGAAAGTCCTCCGGCAACGCGGCGAACCCTGCAGACCGCGCCGCGGGGTCTCGCGATCTGCCGTCTCAGCGCACCGGCGGCAGGCGTCGCGGCTCGCCGTCGGCACCGGCCGACTGAGGTATTCAGTCTCGGGTCACCGGAGAGATGAGAAAACGATTGAGAACAGCAGAGACGATGGAGACCACGACCGCGCCGAGAATCGCGTCGAAGAAGAAATTTTCCACGATCAGAGTGACCGGTGTCCACGACGTCAGCCAGCCGGTGAGCAGCAGCATCAGCGCGTTGATGACGACGGCGAAGAGCCCCAGGGTCAAGCACGTGATCGGCAGCGAGAGGATGTTCACAATCGGTTTGATGGTCACATTGACGATGCCGAAGACCGCTCCGACGAACAGGTAGGCCAGCAACACCGCCCCCGGGTCGTCGCTCCACCCCTCCATGCGGATTCCGGGCACCAGCAGCGCGGCTGCTCCCAGTGCCAGTGCGTTGAGAACGATTGCCAGTAGGATTCTCACACAGACCATCGTCTCACGGGTTGAGGCCCGATTCCCAGTGAGGTTTCTATGACACGTTCGTTCATCACCCCCACCCCGCGGGAAGCCGTCGGCGCCCTGCCGTCCTACGCTGCGGGGAAACCGCCTGTGCCCGCTGAGGGGCTGACCCCCTATAAACTCTCCTCCAATGAGAGCGCGCTGGGCCCGGTCCCCGCCGCCGCGGAGGCCGCGGCAGGTGTGATGACTATGCACCGCTATCCCAACCCCGGCGCCGAAGAGCTGCGCACAGCCCTGGCCGCTCACCTCGATGTTCCCTTCGAGGACATCGTCACCGGCACCGGCAGCCTCGGCGCCCTGTCACAGATCATTGCCGCCTTCGCCGGCACCGATTCCCGCGGCACAGCAGACGAGGTCATCTTCGCCTGGCGATCCTTCGAGGCATACCCCATCGTGGTGCGTACCGCTGGGGCCAAAGACATCATGGTCCCGGTCACTGAGGATGGTCGCCACGACCTGGCGGGAATGGTCGCCTCGGTGACCGAGCGGACCAAAGTCATCCTGCTGTGCACCCCGAACAACCCGACCGGCCCGGCACTGACCCACACGGAGGTGGAGCAGTTCATCGGCAGGATTCCCGACCACGTGGTCGTCGTCATCGATGAGGCATATCACGAGTTTGTGCGCAGCGATGATCCGGTGGATTCCCTGGCGCTGTACCGCCGCTATCCCAACGTGGCAGTGCTGCGAACCTTCTCCAAGGCCCATGGGCTGGCCGCCCTGCGGGTCGGCTACAGCATTGCCCAGCAGTCCATCACCGAGCATCTGCGCAAAACGGCAGTGCCGTTCGGGGTCAGCACCGTAGGTGAAGTGGCAGCAATTGCCTCACTGCAGCACCACGATCAGGTCGATGAGCGAGTGGGCGCCATTGTGGAAGAGCGACAACGAGTTGTCGCAGCCCTGTCAGAAGCCGGGTGGCAGATTCCCCAAGCACAGGGAAACTTCGTCTGGCTGGCGCTGGGGGAGAACGCCCAGGACTTTGCCCATGCCGCCGGGGTGGAGGCACTTGCCGTGCGGGCCTTTTCCGGAGAGGGCGTACGGGTGACGATCAGTGAGCCCGAAGCCAACGACCGTTTCCTGCAGTTGTGCAGAACCTACAGTGGGAGCCGTTGAACGAGGCTGAGACAATGGGCACCATGGAAGACGTGGTACAGCTCTTGGCCGAAGATGGCACGCTGCGAAATCACGAGGTCTACAGCACATATCTGGAGGACCTCGACGACGCCGCACTGCGGGACCTGTATCGGCACATGGCACTGGAGCGACGCTTCGACGCCGAGGCCACCAGCCTGCAGCGTCAGGGTCAGCTGGCGCTCTGGGCCCCGGCCCTGGGGCAGGAGGCTGCCCAGACCGGCACCATTGCCGCGCTGAAGCCCACCGACCGGGTCTTTCCGACCTACCGCGAGCACGCCATGGCGCTGTATCGCGGGATCAGCCCCGAGGAGCTGATCGGCACCTTCCGGGCGGCGCGGCACTCCGGCTGGGACCCGGAGGACTACCACTTCAATACATACTCAGTCGTGCTGGCCGCTCAGACTCTGCACGCGGCCGGGTGGGCGATGGGTATTGCCCAAGATCTGCGGACCGGATCGCTGCCGCCGCAGAAGGCTGAGGACGAGCTGGTCCTCGCCTGCTTCGGCGACGGTGCCTCCAGTCAGGGTGATATCCACGAGTCGATGGTCTTCGCCAGTTCCTATCAGCTGCCGATGCTCTACTTCATCCAGAACAACCACTGGGCCATCTCAGTGCCCAGCTCCACACAGTCGAGGTTCCCGCTGGCAAACCGTGCCTCGGGGTACGGGTTCGAGGGTGTGCGTGTGGACGGCAACGATGTGCTGGCCAGCTACGCCGTCGCCCGGCACTCTGCGCAGCAGATCCGCAGCGGAGAGGGCCCAAAGCTGATCGAATCGGTCACCTACCGCATGGGTGCCCACACCACCGCCGATGATCCCACCAAGTACCGCACCTCGGAGGAGATCGACGCCTGGACCGCTAAGGACCCGGTCGCACGGTACAAGACCTGGCTGCAGAACGAGGGCAAGGCTGATGAGGCCTACTTCGACACGGTGGATCAGGAAGCCACTGAGCTTGCCGCAGACCTGCGCCACACCGTCCACACGATGGAAGGGATCGACATCGATCGGGTCTTCGACACCGTCTACGCTGAACCGCACCGCCAGGTGGAGACCGAAAAAGCCTGGCTGAAGGACTACGAGGCCGGCTTCGCCGAGGAGGAGGGCCAGTGAGCACTGCGGCTGAGACCAGCACGACGACGCCGACCACCCGGGCCATGCCCCTGGCCAAAGCGATCAATGCCGCCCTGCGCGAGGAGCTGAATGCTGATGAGAGGACGCTGCTCATCGGTGAGGACATCGGTGCGCTCGGCGGGGTATTTCGCGTCACCGACGGGCTGCAGGCCGACTTCGGCCCACACCGGGTGATCGACTCCCCGCTGGCGGAGTCCGGGATTATCGGTTCCAGCATCGGCCTGGCCATGCGCGGCTACCGGCCTGTCGCCGAGATCCAGTTCGACGGATTCGTCTTCCCCTCCTTCAACCAGATCACCAGCCAGTTGGCGAAGATCCATAACCGCACTGATGGTGCCGTCTCGGTGCCGGTGACCATCCGCATGCCCTACGGCGGGCGGATCGGCTCCATCGAGCACCACTCCGAGTCCCCGGAGGCGCTCTTCGCCCATACGGCCGGGCTGAGACTCATCACCCCTTCCAACCCGCACGACGCGTACTGGATGATGCGCCAAGCAATCGTCAGCGAAGATCCTGTGATCGTCCTTGAGCCGAAGCGTCGCTACTGGCTCAAAGGGGAGGTGGACACCTCCACTCCGGCGCCGGACGCCTTCACCGCCCAGGTGCTGCGCGAAGGAACAGACGCCACGCTGGCTACCTACGGTCCATTGGTGTCGGTGGCGCTGGCCGCAGCTGAGGTGGCCGCCGGGCAGGGCCGCAGCGTCGAAGTCATCGACGTGCGCTCCATCAGCCCACTGGACGATGAGACCATCGCCCGCTCCGCGGCTAAGACCCAGCGCCTGGTGGTCGCCCACGAAGCCCCGACCTTCGGCGGGTTCGGCGCGGAGATCGCCGCACGCGTGAGCGAACGCGCCTATCACCGGCTGCTGGCCCCGGTGCTGCGGGTGGGCGGATTCCACATGCCGTATCCGCCCTCGTCGCAGGAGCACCGCTACCTGCCGGACATCGACCGTATGCTCGAGGCACTCGACCGCAGCTTCGCCTATCCGAGTCCGCGCGCTTAAGGAGGCCCGACCATGAGCCAAATCTTCAAGCTTCCCGACGTCGGCGAGGGACTGACCGAGGCCGAAATCGTCTCCTGGCGGGTGGCTGTGGGCGACACCGTTGAAGTAAACGACATCATCTGCGAGATCGAAACCGCCAAATCATTGGTCGAGCTGCCGGTGCCCTACGCCGGGACCGTCGACGAACTGGTAGCAGCGGAGGGCCAGACGATCGAGGTCGGGCAGCCGCTGATCCGGATCGCCGGTGCCGATCAGCCTGCCGGTGCCGATCAGCCGGCCGACGACGCAGCCGCGCCGGCGGCAGAAGAGGCACCAGCGCAGACTGAAACTGCACAGACTGAATCAGCCCAGAAGGAAGCCGCGGAGACGGAGCCGACTGAGACGGAGTCGGCCGAGACGGAGCCGGCGAAGCAGCAGTCGCAGTCCAGCGCAGCGGAGAACTCCGAGGAGAATCAGGCGCTGGTCGGCTCCGGCCCCAAAGCAGACTCCGCGAAGCACCGGCGGCGGCTGCGCTCTACTGCCCCGGACCTGGTCGACGTCTCAGATCTGGGCATCGAAGACCATGGGCGGCCGCAGCCTGAGCGTTCGGGCGCAGGCGCAGCAGAGTCTATTGCCCAAGCATCCCCGCCGGTGCGGGCATTGGCCAAGCGACTCGGCGTCGCCGCCGGGGAGCTGGTCGGGTCCGGGCGCGGCGGTCAGGTCACCCGCGACGACGTCGAACGCCGGGCCCGTGAGAAACAGGCACAGCGGGAGGCCGGCAAGAGTCCAGACAGCGGTCCGCCGGCCCCCGAGAGCCGAGCAGCCCAGCCCCAGGAGGCGGGCCTGCTGCGTTCGGGCCCGCGTGAGGAGAACGTCGAGGTCCGTGGAGTCCGCAAGGCGACGGCGCTGAACGTCGCAGACTCTGCCTCCACCGTTCCGCACGTCTCGGTCTTCAAAGAGATCGACGTCACCGCCACGATGACGCTGCGGCAGGTGCTGAAGAATGACCCCGCCTACCAGGACCTGAGCGTGTCGCCGATGCTCTTCGCCGCCAAGGCGATCATGTGGGCGGCCCGCCGCCATCCGCAGGTCAACGCCTCCTGGCACGAGACCCACTACACGCTGCACAACTACGTGAACCTCGGTGTCGCGGCCGCTACCCCCCGCGGGCTGGTGGTGCCGGTGATCCATGATGCCCAGATCTACAACACCCTGGGGCTGGCAGCAGCGCTGACGCAGCTGACTGCTGATGCCAGGGATGGGCGAACCACTGCTGCCGAGATGCAGGGCGGAACAGTGTCCATCACCAATGTGGGCAGCCTCGGCCTGGACACGGGAACACCGATTCTGCCGCCGGGTCAGGCCGCGATCGTCGCCCTGGGCGCGGTGCGGAAGAAACCCTGGGTCGTGCAGGGCCACGTCGTGCCCCGCGATGTGATGGTGGTGGGTGGATCCTTTGACCACCGACTGATCGACGGGGACCTGGCGGGAGCATTCATCAGTGATGTCGCCGCCGTGCTGGAACAGCCGGGGCTGCTGATCGACTGATCAGTTCGCCCCAGAAGGAGACCGCCGATCGGTCAGTCGCGCTGAATCTCGGTGATCTGCAGCGGCTCGTCGTCGCCCAGTCCCCAATGTTCGCTCAGGGTGGAGTCCTCCAGGCGTATTTCGGCGCTGTCGGCGCCGGTGGCGATGCGTGCGGTGGTTTCGATCTGCTTGGCCACCCGCCACGTTTCACAGCCGTCACGGGCGACCGGTTCCCCCTCCAGTGTGACCGTGACCTGGTCGCCCTCCAGCTCGACTGATGCAACGGAGACGCCGTCTGAGATGGCCAGGGGGTTGCCGAATGCGGGTTCGCCGTGGGTGACAGAGTCCAGGGAGAGAAGGTACTCCAGGGCCGCCTGGCCCGGATCATCAGTGACCACCGGCACCGTCTGGACCACCGAGATCGTATCCTGGCACCCGAACGTCGCCGTGCGGGCAACCTCGGTCTGGTGCGGAGGTGGGCCGCTCTGCTGGCCAGCGACGTTGCCGCCCTGGTCCTCGATGATGGAGCCGTCCTCACCGATGGGAGCGAGCTGATTGTGTCCGGCGGGGCTGACCATGCCGATGGGCAGGCGCACGGTGTCGTCGCTGGCGTACTCCGGCTCCGGGATGGGGTTCTGCGGCGCCTGTTCCTGCCCGGCGGCTTCGGCAGCGGATTCGTCGTCCCCCGAGTCGGCCGGGGAGCAGGCTGCGCTCAGCAGCGCGAGGCCGAGGACCAACGTGCCCAGTCGGCGTCGTGTCGGGGGGCAGGAGCGCATGGGTTCAGAATAGGAGGCCAGCAGGTCCCGGCGCTAATCGCCGGTGCCCAGAGGGGACATCCCGGCAGCACTGCGTGGCTTCGTCGGGGAAGGAGCGGCCGGTGGAAGGCGGCCGAATGGCCAGCCTTCCACCGACTCTGAGAAGGGGCCGATGGGTGCTGCACGGAGGGGTGGGATGAAAGTGCACCCGGCCACAATGCTTCTCTCTTGCAGAGGCCCAACAGAGGGAACGGAATCTCTGCTGACTTCTCTGCGGAACCAGGGAACATCCATACGGGTGTCGGTCCGGTTCTGCTGTTCAGATCCGAACGGAACGGGATGTTTCAAATCTGAACAACACTGCCCATAATGTCCTCCAGGTTTCTGTGTGTCAAGGCCGAACCCTTCTCCTGACGAGCCCTCAGAGGGCAGGGGCCTCAGGTAGGCTGGCGCTATGCCTTTCCGCAATCGTCGAGCTGCCGCTCTTCCAGCCAAACTCTCGCGTTCCTGGCTGCTGATCAATGCGGCCAAAGCAGAAGATTTCGGACCCAGTCTGGCCAGTGAGGCCGACTCGGTGATCTTCGACCTGGAGGCATCGGTGCCGGAGGATCAGAAGGAGTCGGCCCGCGAGTCAGTGATGAGCGCACTCAACGGTGGCATGACCGCGTGGGTGAGGATCAGCCCTACCCACAGTCCGCACTGGGAGGACGACGTCGCCGCACTGGCCGCTGCTGACGGGCTTCGGGGGGTGATGCTCGCTGAGACTGAGCGAGCAGACCAGGTCACCTACACGGCGATGCGGCTGCGGGCAGGTACCCCAGTGATGGCGCTCATCGAATCAGCCTTAGGTGTGGAGAACGCCACGCAGATCGCCCTGGCCCCGGGCACGTTCCGGCTTGCCTTCGGCACCAATGACTTCCGCAAGGACGTAGGAGTCTCCGCCCATCCTATGGCGCTGGCCTATGCGCGCTCGCGGCTGGTGATCGCCTCGCGCGTGGGGGGCTTGGCCGGTGCCATCGACGGACCGACCGAGGCCAATGCCGATGCCGAAGCCATCGCCCAGGCCTGCCAAGTGACCGCCGACATGGGCATGACCGGCAAACTTTCGCTGAATCGCGAGCAGGTCGAACTGGTCAATCAGGGGCTCAGTCCCTCAGAGGATGAGCTCAGCTGGGCCCGTGAACTGATCGAGGCGCACGAGCGTGGAGCCTCCATCGGGGACGGCTCCTATCTGCCGCGTCTGGCGCGGGCACAGAAGATCGCATCGCTGGCCGACTCCTATGGATTGTGGAACGCCTAGCGGCGGCCAGGTAGCCTCGATCCCATTGTTGCTGATCAGGAAGGTTCAATATGGGTAGGGAAACGTACACCGGCGACGTCGCATTCGAAGTGCGCGGGCATCTGGGGATCATTACGCTGAACCGGCCCAAAGCACTGAACTCGCTGACGCAGCTGATGGTGGAGTCCATCAGGATCCAGCTGCAGGATTGGGCCGACGACGACGAGGTCGCCCAGGTCCTGATCCGCGGAGCCGGTGACCGCGGACTCTGCGCCGGCGGCGATGTGGCCGGGATCTACTGGGAAATGGTGGAGTATCAGGATCGCGACGGGGGTCCGCTGCTGCCTGATGGCGAGCCGGCCTTCGGCGTCGAGTTCCCGGCCGAGCAGTTCTTCGCCGAGGAGTATGCGATGAACCTGACGATCGCCGAATATCCGAAGCCCTACATCGCGCTGATGGACGGAGTGGTGCTCGGTGGAGGCATCGGCGTCTCTGGTCACGGTTCCCACCGCGTGGTGACAGAGCGCAGTCGGATCGGCATGCCGGAGACCACCATCGGACTCTCGCCCGACGTCGGCGGCACCTACCTGCTGGGGCGTGCACCTGGGGAGCTGGGGGTCCACGCGGGGATCACCGGTATTCACCTCTCTGCCGCGGACGGGATCCACCTCGGGCTGGCAGACACCTACGTCGCCTCGGAGTCGCTGGAGGACCTCACCCAAGCTCTGACCACCCAACCGGTGGACGAGGTGCTGCCCGAGTTCGCCCAGACGTGCGGCCCCTCCGCACTGGCCGAGGCCGACTGGGTGGATCAGGCCTACTCGCACAAAAACTTCACCGATGTCCTCGCCGCACTCGATGAGCTGGCTGAGAGCATCCCAGAGGCCGGTGAGACGGCGACGCTGCTGCGCAGCAAGTCACCCACTATGGTCAAAGTCGCCTTCGACGCTATTCATCGGGCCCGTCACCTGAGCGTGGAGGAGGCTCTGGCCCAGGAGTTCGGCGTGACCATGCACGCTCTGCGCTCCCACGACTTCCGTGAGGGCATCCGCGCTCAGCTCATCGACAAGGACCGCAGCCCGCAGTGGAGGCCGGCGACTCTGCAGGAGGTGGACGAGGACCTGGTGGCCCACTACTTCGCTGACGTTCCCGGCAGAGCGCTGACCCTGCGCTGAGGGTCCTCATGACGGACGACGGCGTCGCCTACAGCTATCAGGAGGCCATGCGCCGCGGGGTCCCGCTGCAGGAGCCGGACGGCACACTCATCTACCCCACCACCCGCAGCCGGCCAAAGCCGACCTTCACCCTGGACCCGCTGGACCGAGCCCTGATGGCGATCAGCGTCGCGGTGCCAGTGATGCTCACTGTCTTCGTCGCAGCCCAGATTCCCATGATGGACCAGCAGGTGCCGGTCCACTTCAGCTGGGACGGTACGGTCAACCGCTACGGATCCCCGTGGGAGGGGTTCTGGACAGCAGCGGGGGTGACCGTAATGATCATCGGCATCGCCGTACTGGCCAAATACCCGCGTGTCTTCAATAACCCGGTGGAGCTCAACAGCAGCAATGTCCAGCAGCAGTACAAGAACGCTGTGCAGATGCTGACCTGGCTGAACCTGGCTATGGCCATCATGGCTGTCGGCATGATGGGGCTCTGGTTCGAACCGCTGTGGTTCCCGCTGGTGTGGGTCGGTCTGGCGCTGATGGGGGTATCAATGGTGTTCTTCATCCGTCGTCTGTTCATGCTGCGCTGAGCCGACTGCCGCTAGGCTGTATATGATCTGGACATCCGCTGGGCCGCTGAGGGCCTGGGTGGAAGACACACCCGTCGAGCGCAGGAGTTTGCATGGATGATGACGCTTTCGCGTCGGTGACTCTGCGCATCTCGTCGCCGGTGCTGATCTTGGCCGGGCCTTCGCCCGCCATCAACGAGCTCACGCAACGGCTGCGCAGCTTGGACGTGAAAGTTCTCCAGGCACCCAGTGCCATGGCGGCCCAGCAGTTGGTGGAGGAGGAGAACCCTCACCTGCTGGTGTGCGATGCACGGTTGGCCCGTCGCATCCCCGACCTCGACGCGGCCCTGGAGAGCATCCGCAATGCCCACGAGGAGACCGCCGTGCTGGCCTGGTTCGACGCCGACGCGCCTGATGAGGAAGTCCTGGGGTTCTGCCGTCCGATCGACGATCATATGGCTGGCAGCATCGCCGTGGACGAATCACTGCGTCGTCTGCACTTCCTCAGCGGAAGGCTCCCCGAGCGCAGGGAGGGTCAGCGGCTGGTGGTCGGGGACCTGGAACTGGACACCAACACCCGTACTGTGACGCGTGCGGGGGTGGATATCGATCTCTCCGACACAGAGTTCCGGCTGCTGCGCCTGCTGATGCGACATGCTCGTACGGTGCTGCCAAAGTCTCAGATTCTGCAGGAGGTGTGGGAGTACGACTTCGCCGGACAGGCGAACATCGTTGAGCTCTACATCAGCTATGTGCGCAAAAAGATCGACGCCGGCCAGCCACGCATGATCCATACGGTGCGCGGTGCCGGTTACGTGCTGCGGCCCGCCGTGGCGTCGAAACGTTCAGAGCCGAACTGACCTAGGGTCCTGAGCTGCGCTGCGGCTGTCGGCGGGACAGTGCCAGGGCCGTGATGCCCAAAACGATCGCAGAAGCAGCAAGCGAACCGGACCACGCCACCTGCTCCGGGCCCGTCTGGGCTAATAAGCCCTCGTCATCTTCGGGCTCGTCCTCATCAGTGCCGTCACCAGCGCGGTCATCGGTGCCATCGGAAGCATCAGCGGTGGGCTCCGGGACGATGTTCAGCGACCCAGGATGGGGCATGCCGGGCACGGGCAGGTGGGGGAACATGGATGGGGACGGTTCTACGGAAGAGTCCCCCGGTGCGCCGGGAGGTGGCGGCATGACCTCCGGGGCCTCGCCCGAACCCTCGTCAGGGTTCTGGGGGTCAGGGGCCGGCTCGTCCGTTGCCGACGTGGTAGTGGGGGCGGGCGTCGGAGTTGCAGAAGGTGGCGGTGTGGTCGCCGATTCTGAGGCATCCGGAGAGGTGCTCGGATCTGACGCGGGGTCTTCAGCGTCGCCATCGCCGTTCTCCGGGCCCTGCTCGGCCCCGTTGGTCGGATCTGGGGTGGGCTGCCCGTTGTCACTACCACCAACGGTGATAGTGACTTCCTGCACTCCGACGAGATCACCATCTCTGGGGTGGGTGGCTTGAACGGTTAGGACGACCTGCGGGTTGTGTTGGATGTTCTGGGCTGCTACGAATGTGAGCGCATTATTGTCGAGTGAAATACGAGTTGCATAATCAGACTGGCGAGAACCCTCACTCAGAGTCAGCACAGCGTCACTGGGCGTGACGGCGCAGTCGACCGTCAATGTGCCACCGGGAGACACCATTGACGTGGTTTCGCAGGTAATTTCGGGCCGCTGGATGTTTTCTTCATCGTCACTTGAGTCTTCGCCGTTGCTCTCGCTGTCTTGCCCATTATCTTGCCCATTCGTAGGCTCGGATGGCTCCGGTTCAGGTGAGCCTGTGGGGGGTGGAGTCGGGTCGGGATCTCCAGTGGAACCCCCAGTGGGGTCCCCGGTCTGCGTGGGATCGCCGGTCGGCGTTGGTGAGGGAGTCGGCGTGGGCGACCCAGTGCTCGATTCGTCGTCGTTGATTTCGTCGTCGCCCTCTTCCTCGCCCGACTCCTCGAGGGTGGTCTGGGTTGCCGGGTCGGTGGGCTCGCCAGTGGGCGTTTCGGTGGCCGAGTGGGCTGCGGGGGCAGCGCTCAGCGCCAGCCCGACCACGAGGGCCAGGGCAGCCCACGTTGCTATGGTCCGCTCACCCGTTCCTGAAACCACGCAGATATTCTAGGGCATGGCAACTCTGAACCACTGCAACGCGGCGGCGCGGCTCAGGTCAGACGAGTCGAGGGAGACTTGGTCAGCTGCGGATCGTTCTGCGCCAAGTGGCCGATGATGGAGTCGATGGCCTGCCGAGCCTCCTGGTCCAGAGTGACCCCGGCGGCAGCGACGTTGGATGCGATCTGCTCCGGACGGGAGGCCCCGACCAGAGCTGAGGCGACGTTTTCGTTCTGCAGCACCCAGGCGATGGCCAGCTGGGCCAAGGTCAGATCATGATCGTCCGCGATGGGTTTCAGCTGCTGGACCGCGGCCAGGATCTCATCGGTGAGGTACTTTTCAATGGTCCGCGCGCCCCCTGCCTCATCGGTGGCTCGGGAGCCCTCTGGGAAGGCCTCACCCGGCAGATACTTGCCGGTCAGCACGCCCTGGGCGATGGGCGACCAGACAATCTGGCTGATGCCCAGCTCTTCAGAGGCGGGGATGACCTCGGGCTCGATGATGCGCCAGAGCATGTTGTACTGCGGCTGATTGGAGATCAGCTGAATCCCCAGGTCCTTGGCCAGAGCATGGCCGGCGCGCAGCTGCTCGGCGTTCCACTCGGAGACACCGATGTAGAGCGCCTTGCCGGAGCGCACCACGTCGGCGAACGCCTGCATGGTCTCTTCCAGCGGGGTCTCAAAGTCGTAGCGGTGCGCCTGGTAGAGATCCACATACTCGGTGCCCAGCCGCTTCAACGAGCCGTTGATGGACTCCATAATGTGCTTGCGGCTCAGCCCTGTGTCGTTGGGGCCCTTGGGGCCGGTGGGCATGTAAACCTTGGTGAAGATCTCCAGGGATTCGCGGCGCTGCCCCTCCAGCGCGTCGCCGAGAACCTGCTCGGCCACCGTGTTGGCGTAGACATCGGCGGTGTCGAAGGTGGTGATGCCAGCATCCAGTGCGGCGTGGACGCACTTGGTGGCGACGTCGTTCTCAACCTGTGAACCGTGCGTCAGCCAGTTCCCGTAGGTGATCTCTGAAACCTTCAGGCCGCTGTTTCCCAAGTATCGAAAATCCATGGGGCCACACTACCGCGACCGGCGGTGAGCTGACCAAGAGACATAGACTGGGCCCATGCTGACCCTGGTGAGTCCCGCGCCGTCATTGTTGCTGGTCGACGCCGCGCCCCAGCTGCGTCGAGGGGAGACGTGGGCCCACAGGTGAGCCTCTACATTGATCCCCCGGTATGGCCGGCGCACGGCACCGTCTTCTCCCACCTGGTCTCCGACGCCTCGTTGGAGGAGCTGCACACCTTCGCCCAGCAGGCCGGCATCAGCGGCCGCGCCTTCGACCGCGACCACTACGACGTCCCGGAGCACCGCTACCGGGACCTGGTTCAGCGCGGAGCCGCCCCGATCAGCGGCGGGCAGCTGGCGCGCATTCTGGCCGCATCCGGGATGCGGGTCACCACTCGGGAACGCCCGGAGAAGGTCCGGAAGAACCTGTTCGCCGCCTGGCAACGGTTGGGCGCCGCTGCCCCGGCAGCCGAGACGGCCGGTTGGGCTGAGACCGGGCAGCGCCTGCTGGACCGATGGGAGGAACCCCACCGCAGCTACCACGCACCCCACCACCTGGCGGCCGTGCTGCGCGGGGTGGGCATCGTCGAGCGAGCCGGGGAGCTGCCCGCCGACCTGCGGCTCTCGGTGCGCCTGGCAGGCTGGTACCACGACGCTGTCTACGCCGGAGAGGCCGGCCGGGACGAGGAGGCATCAGCCCAGCTGGCCCAACAGGATCTCGACGCGGTGATTCCGGGACACATGGTCGAGGAGGTGGGGCGGCTGATCCGCCTCACTGCCTCGCATCTGCCGGAGAACGACGACGCCGCAGGAGCTGCCCTGGTGGACGCGGACCTGGAGATCCTCGGCCGTGACCCTGCGGTGTACCGTCGCTATGTGGCCCAGGTGCGCGCCGACTACAGCCACGTCAGCGACGCCGATTTCGCCCATGGTCGGGCCCAGGTGCTGCAGCGGCTGCTCAGCGTTCCCAGCCTGTTCCACACCCGGACCGGCTATGCCCGCTGGGAGGCCGCCGCACGCCGGAACGTAGAAGGTGAGCTGGTGCAGCTGCAGAGCGGGGAGAGGCCTTGGCGGCCGTGATGAGCTCCCAAGTGCTCCTGGAACCTAAGTGCCGCGCTCGCCCTCGCTGGTCAATGCTCGTCCGGCCCGAAGAGGAATGACTTCACCTTTGACCGCCGCGGTGATCTGGCCAGCAGTTATCCTGCTGATCTTCGGTCCGTTGGCGGTCCGGCAGTTCACGAGCCTCAGCCGGTAGGCATACTTAGGCCATGCCAGCTTATTGGGGTCCTATGCACGCATCCGTGGGACTTTGCGTGTCGCCTCGTGTGTCCACTATGTGGACAGCTGCTTGCTCCGCAGAGTGGAACCGCCGGACCTGCTAGGTTGGTCGGCGGTAGGAAACCCAAGAGCGACAGCCTTACCAGACCAACCTGATGCGTAGGGTCGACTCTGCTCAAAGGCGAGCCGGGCGAGCACCTGCGGGCGGTACTCGACTGTACTGCCCAGCGCGTCCCAGACTGAGGTCTGCCGAAAGAGTGGTCCACGGATGGGGCCTGCCCCGAGCAAAAGCAACTGAGGAGCGTTCATGACCGAGCCAGCCGCGCAGCCGAAGAAGTCTGCTGGGCACATCATCGTCGACACGTTGGTCTCCCACGGGGTCAAGCGAGTGTATTCGGTGCCGGGGGAGTCCTACTTGGACGTGCTGGATGGTCTGCACGGCTCATCGATTGAGAATGTGGTGTGCCGCCATGAGGGTGGGGCGACCTATATGGCTGAGGCGGACGGCAAGCTGAACTCTGTCCCTGGTGTGGCGATGGTGACGCGTGGGCCCGGGGCTGCCAATGCCCACGTCGGGCTGCACACCGCGTGGCAGGACTCCACTCCGATGGTGCTGTTCGTGGGGCTCATTCCCTTCGAGCACCGAGGCCGTGAGGCGTTCCAAGAGTTCGATCCGCAGGCATGGTTCGGCACCGGTGCCAAGCGTGTCATGGTTCTCGACCACCCGGAGCGTGCCTCGGAATTCGTGGCGGAGGCCATGTTCGCTGCGAATGCGGGCCGCCCGGGCCCAGTGGTGGTGGGGCTGCCGGAGGACATCATCACCATGGAGATCGAGGATGAGGTGCATCCGCGGATCCCGGTGGCCGGCGGCGGTATGACGGTGACGGACTGGAAGGCCCTGCACGCGGCGCTGCGGGAATCTGAGAAGCCGCTGTTCATCACCGGCGGCAATGATTGGTCCCACCAGGCGGCGGCGCAGCTGACCACATGGTTGGAGGAGCACCATATTGCTGCTGCCGCGGAATGGCGCACTCAGGGCACGGTGCCCTTCGATTCGCCCTCCTATGTGGGGCCGATCGGATACGGGCGGCCCAAACCCACCCATGATCTGCTGGAGGAGACCGACCTGATCGTCTTCGTGGGCACCGTCCCCGGCGACGTCGTCACCGATGGGTTTACGATTCGCCAGAACTGGGAGCGGAATAACTTCATCGTCACCATCGATCCCTCCCTGCGCGGTCGGTCCGGGCCGGTCACCCACCAGATTGTGGCCAAGCCGGATGTGTTTGTGCGCGACCTGATTCGGATTGAGCTTGAGGCAAAGGACTCCTGGAAGATGTGGACGCGGAAGATGCGTGCCCAGCAGGAGGAGTTCGCGGCCCTGCCGCCGTTGGAGCCGCTGGATGGCCCGGCCACGATGGACTCGATGATGGCCCATCTGGTGACCTCGCTGCCGCACGATTCAATGGTGACCTTCGGCGCCGGTGAGCACACCAACTGGGTGCACCGCTATTTCCCGACTCAGTCCTACGCGTCGATGATCTCAGCACGCAACGGTTCCATGGGCTACTCGGTGCCCTCTGCGGTCGCCGCCTCTTTGAAGTACCCCGAACGCCGTGTCGTCACCATCGCCGGTGACGGTGAGTTCCTGATGAACGGCCAGGAGCTGGCCACGGCCGTGCAGTACGGTGCGACCCCGCTGGTGATTGTGATGGACAACCAGGAGTACGGCACCATCCGCACCCACCAGGAGCGCGACTATCCGGACCGGGTCTCCGGGACACAGCTGAAGAACCCCGACTTCGCCGTGATGGCCCAGGCCTTCGGCGGTTTCGGTGTGCAGGTGACTGAGGACGAAGAGATCCCAGCCGCGCTTCAGGCGGCGCTGAAGGCCATCGATGAGGATGGCACCTTCGCCCTGATCCACCTGGTGGTCCAGCAGCGTGAGAAGGCCTACTGACAGCTGAGACTCACCACTGTGCCACCATGGGGGCATGAACGAGGCGAACTCCACCATGAACGTCATCAACTTCGTGACCCCCGCTGGGCAGCAGAAGCCGTCGAAGGAGGAGCCCGCCGACCTCGTCGTCGCGGAGGCATCTCGGCCTGTGCCTGAACCGCACCAGGTGCTGATCCGGGTGGCCGCCGCAGGCATCAACGCCGCCGACATGCATCAGCGTGCAGGCAACTACCCGCCCCCGCCGGGAGCCTCCGAGGTCCCCGGCCTGGAAGTATCGGGCACTGTGGAGGAGATCGGCTCGGCCGCCGGTGCCTGGGATGTGGGAACCCCGGTGTGTGCGCTGCTGGCCGGCGGGGGATACTCCGAATACGTCGCCGTCGATGCCCGCCACGCACTGCCGGTGCCCGGGCCCGTGTCCTTGATCGAGGCCGGCGGACTGGTTGAAGTGGCCGCGACGTGCTGGGCCAACCTCTACATGCAGGCCGAAACGCGCCCCGGCGACTGGGTGCTGGTCCACGGGGGAACCGGCGGCATCGGCCAATTCGCGATTCAGCTGCTCAAGGCCACCGGGGCGCTGCCCGTGGTCACCGTCGGATCTGATGAGAAGGCTGCACTGGCCTCTCAGCTGGGGGCGCACAGTGTGATCAACTACCGTCGGGAAGACTTCGTCGAACGCGTCAAGGAGATCACAGACGGTCACGGTGTCGACGTCATCCTGGACGTCGTTGGCGCCGCCTACCTGGAACAGAACGTCAAAGCGCTGGCTCAGGGCGGCCGAATGGTGACCATCGGCACGCAGGGCGGAGCCAAAGGCACCCTGCCGTTCATGCACCTGATGGCTAAGCGCGCCTGGGTGACGGGCACCTTTTTGCGATCACGCACTGCCGATGAGAAGGCTGAGGTGGTCCAGCAGGTCCACCAGTACGTGTGGCCGCTGATCGAGGACGGCAGGATTGAGGTGGCTGTGGAACGCGCATTCGGTTTCCACCAGGCCGAGGCCGCCTATGCATTCTTCAGCTCTGCCGAGCGAACCGGAAAAATCGTCCTGACCCCCGGAAGCTGATCCTCATCCGCTGAGGTGCAGTTTTCGTGTTACCCGCCAGTCACTTAGCATGAGGGTCATGCATGTCATCTTCCGCACCCTGCTGATTCTGCTCAAGGCCCGACGCCGTTCGCGTGTTTCGCTCTGGGAATCTACCGACATCACCCTGCGCGCCCTGCCCACCGACGTGGACATCCTGCTGCACATCAACAACGGGCAGTACTTCTCCCTGTTCGACTTGGCCCGCTACGACCTGATGGCCCGGTCCGGGTTCTGGAACGCCACCCGCAAGGCGGGCTGGCACCCTGTGGTGCAGGCCGAACAGATCACCTTCCGCAAGTCGGTGAACTTCTGGACCAAGTTCCAGATCCACACCAAACTCATCGGGGTCGACGACCGGTGCTTCTACATTGAGCATCGCGTCGTGGTGGACGGTGAGATCTATGTTCGCGCCCACGTGGCCGGCCGATTCATCGGCCCCAACGGTCCAGTGAGCAACGACGAAATACTGGGACTGGCCGCCGACATCGGACACCCGGCCCCGGCAGACTTTCAGGTCAGCGAGGAGCTGCAGCGCTGGCGAGCGGAGTCCGCCCTGCCCTCGACGCGCAGGGCTGCGCCGAACGCCGGGTTCTGACACCACCAGTGACGGGCAGGGGAATGGTCCGCACCCGCGCGGCGCTGCATCAGAGACTATGAGACTCTTCGCCGCACTGATGCTTCCCGCTACTGCCGCCGAGCACCTGCAGATGGCCGTGCGCTCGGTCGACGCCACGGCACCACACCCCACTGCCGGGCGAGGTCGGCCGCTGCTGCGGTGGGTGCCGTACGAGCAGCGCCACATCACCTTGGCCTTCTACGGTGAGGTCCCGGCCGGGGCCGTCGATGAGCTTATCGCTGAGCTCGCCGCAGCCGTGGCCGAGGTCCCGCCCTTCCCCCTCAGAATCCGCGGCGCAGGTGTCTTCACCCGGCGCACCCTCTGGGCAGGGGTCCAGTACGCACCCGGTGAGCAGGCGAGCGCCGGGGCACCCCATCTCAGTCCGCTGCTGGAGCTGATGAGGATCAGCGAAACCATCGGGTCCGGCTACGCGCGCAGCCCAGAAGCGGTGTCCCAGCGGGATCGGCGCAGGGCCCACGTGACCCTGGCCCGGGCCCGCAGCCGCGGAGACGGCGAAGAGCAGCTGCGCACCCGCGCCGAGGCGCTCGCCGTCTACGAGGGGCCCACCTGGACGGTCACCGAGGCCCACCTCGTACTCTCAGAGCTGGGCCAGGGCAAGAGCGGCACACCGCTCTACACCACTCAGGCCGAGCTTCCGCTGGCCGGGTGAGAGTGCCCGGCGAGAACTGGGGGCGCCTACGGGCGCCTACGCGGTGGCCCGCTCGGCCGTGTCGCTGCTGACCAGCCGGTCCAGCGCCTCCTGCATATGGGTCTCAACGGCTTCCACCAGAGCCTCGGCGTCTCCGGCGGCGATCGCCTCACCGATTCGGCGGTGCTCGGCCACCTGCTCCTCAGGAACCTGATAGGTGCCCTGCAGCGCGGTCAGACACATGCGGGTCTCCACCATCAGTGTCCGGTGCATCCGCTGCAGCCGTGGGCTGTGGCTGCCGGCGACCAGGGCAGTGTGGAACTCCAGATCGGTGTCGGAGAGGGCTTCTAGGTCCCCGGCCTCCGCGGCGGTCTGCATCTTGGCATAGATGGTGCGCAGCCGGTTGACGGCCCCCTGGTCCTGCCTGCTGATGATCAGGCGACCGGCCGCAGCCTCAATCGCGATGCGCGCCGCGTACAGGTCTCGGATGCCCGCTTCGTCCAGTTCCTTGACGAACAGCCCACGATTGGGCTCGGCGCGCAGCAGACCTTCCTGAACCAGACGCTGCATGGCCTCGCGAAGCGGCCCCCGGCTGACCCCGAACTGCTGGGCCAACGCGGTCTCCGACAGTTGGGTGCCCGGGGTCAGGGAGCCGTACATGATTCCCTCGCGCAGCTGCCGAGTGATGAGACCGGCGGTGGATTCGCGGTTGACGCGTCTGAACTGCCGAGCGGTGGACATCTGATTCTCCAAGTGGTGGATTGTTGACAATTGATTATAGGCGCGAAGCATCAGACGGGCTGAACAGGGCTCCCAGGCCGGGCAGCCGGGGAGAGGTGACTCCGGCGATCCGCATGCCCTCCCACACGGTGACCTGGTTGGCAGTGAGCACCGGCTTGCCCAGGGCGGCCTCCAGCTCCGCCACCCACTGCAGCGAGTGCATCGCCGTATCGGGCACCAGCACCGCCTCAGCCTCATCGAGGTCCACATCGCGGATCATCTGCAGCACGTCCTCGCGGCCCATATGCCCGACCTCTCCGGCGGTGAAGATGTCGTGACTGGTGAAGCGGACCACCTCAGTGCCGGCCGCGGTGAGGAACACCTCGAAGTGATCGGCCAGCTCTGCCGGGTAGGAGGCCGCTACCGCAACTTTGCTGATCCCCAGCGCCGCCAGGGCGCGGGCGAAGGCCAAGGACGTCGACGACGCCGGCAGGCCCGCCTCCTCGGCCAGGCGCTCGGCTTGACGGTGTGCGCCCTCCCAGCCGTAGACGAAGCTGCCGGAGGTGCAGGCCCACATCACCGAATCCAGCTGGTGCTCAGCCTGCAGCCGCTGGTAGGCCTCGCTGAGCCGGGCGTGGGAGCCGGTTTCCAGCAGCGCTGCCGCAGTGTGCTCATCCACCCCGATGGTCGAGATCACCACCGGAAGCCGTACAGATCCGGTGTCGTCGTGGTGCTTCAGGGACGACTCGTAGGTGGGGTAGTCATCTTCGGCGGCGTGGCCGGGGTAGATGATCCCCACGGTGGGGGACTGTGCTGCCGGGGAGTGTGTGGTCATCGGGATATACCTCCTTCAACGGGGTCGCGGTTCAGGCAGCCACGGCTGGTTCTGCCGGGGCGCCGCTGAGGCTGCGCAGCGCAGCCCCGGGGCCGAAGTAGTCGCGGCCGGCCTGGCGCAGCGCAGCCCAGACAGTTGCCTGATTGGCGGAGATGACGGGTTTGCCCAGGTCCTGCTCCAGCCGGTCGAGGACCTGGTAGGTGGGCAGGTTGGTGCAGGAGACCAGCAACACGTCGGCCTCGGGGGTGTCCGCCCGGCGCACCAGGTCGTAGGTGGTCTGCCACGGAACGGTCCAGATGCGGCCGCGCAGCCCCAGATTGGCGGTGTGGACCAGGTCCACGCCGGCCTCGGCGAAGAACTGGTCGAAGAGGGCGCCGACCTCGTCGTCGTAGGGGGTTGCCGCCGCCACTTTGATGCCGCCCAGGGCCTGAACGGCCTCCACCAGGGCGCCGGAGGTGGTGACCGCCGTGGGATCCTGGTGAGCCTCAGGTTCGGCATCAGGCTCACCAAAGGCGGTGTCCACCGCCAGATCCGCTGCCGCCGAGGCCTCGCGCCCCGCCGACTGCATGGCCTCGATGAGGCTGCGCTCGCCGGCCAGGCCGCGCACGAAGCTGCCGGAGGTGCACCCGTAGATATAGCCCGCCGGCCGGGTGGCCGAGATGGCGCGCACCGCATCGGCGATCAGCTCCGGCCGTGAAATCTCCAGCGCCTGCCCCACGTTGACCGCCATGGGTTCGAAGCGGGTGCGGGTGAAGAGCAGATCAAGCTGATCGAACCCGTAGTCGTCCTTGGAGAAACGGCGCAGCTCCCGGTCCAGCACCATGTCGTAGGGCACCACCGTGCCGATGGGGGTCGCCTCGTGGTCAGAGGCCTGAAGCTGAAAGTCAGAGGGAAGGTGGGTCGACGTCATAATGACCCCTTAGGGAAGTGTGCAGGAGAAGACCTGCAGGATTGTTGACAATCTGCAGATCGTCTTCATAGTCTAAACCATATGGCAAACTCTTCGCCGGTCATTCTGGTACTTCGCCCCAGCGACCCTGACGCGGACCTGCGCACCCCTCCGGGACTCGATGAGCTGCAGGACAGTGCCGAGATCCGGTTTACCACCGCCTCCGAAATCAGCGAGAACATCGCAGGAGTCGACGCGCTCTTCCTCTGGGACTTCTTCTCCGGTGCCCTGCAGGACGCCTGGCCCCACGCGGATTCGCTGAAGTGGATCCACGTCGCAGCGGCAGGGGTGGACAAGCTGCTCTTCGAGGAGCTGAACAACTCCGAGGTGGTGGTCACCAACGCCCAGGGAACCTTCGACCGGCCCATCGCCGAATGGGTGCTCGGCGCCGTGGTCGCTGAGGCCAAAGACTTTGCCGGCAACTACCGGTACAAGGACCAGAAGATCTGGCAGCACCGCGAGACCAAACAGGTGCAGGGATCGAAGGCGCTGGTCATCGGCACCGGAGCCATCGGCCGGGAGATCGCCCAGCTGCTGTCAGCCGTGGGCGTCCAGGTGCGCGGAGCCGGCCGCCGAGTGCGCGAGAACGACGAGGACTTCGGCGACGTCCTGCTCTCCTCCGAGCTGACCGAACACATCGGGTGGGCCGATGTGATCGTCAACGCCGCCCCGCTGACTCCGCAGACCACCGACATGATCAACGCCGAGGTGCTGGCGGCGGTCAAACCTGGGGCTCACTTCCTCAACATCGGCCGCGGTGAATCGGTGGATCAGCCGGCACTCATCGAAGCGCTGCGCAGCGGGCCGCTGGGCTTCGCGTCGCTGGACGTCTTCGACGAAGAGCCGCTGCCGGACGAATCTCCGCTCTGGGACATGGAGAACGTGCTGATCAGCGCGCACATGTCCGGCGACGTGCTCGGGTGGAAGCACTCGCTGGCCCAACAGTTCACCGACAACGCTCGTCGATGGCTTCGCGGCGATGAGCTGAACAACGTGGTGGACAAGGCCAAGGGCTATGTCCCACGGCACTGATATTTTCCACGGCACTGACCAGTCACGCAGGACACCTACGACGCCGGGCCAGCTCGCGCGCACAACATGTGAAGGAGGAGGGGATGACGGAAACTGCACCGACTGACCTGGCGGAGCTGAGTGCCGCTGAGCTGGTAGAAGGATATGCCGCAGGCGACTTCACGCCGGTGGAGGCCACCGAGGCCGCCCTGGCGCGGATCGAAGAGCGCGACGGCGACCTCAACGCCTTTGTGCTGGTGGACCGCGACTCCGCCATAGCCTCCGCGCAGGCCTCGGCAGCGCGCTGGAGGGCGGGGGAGACCCTGGGTGCCGGCGACGGCGTGCCCACCAACATCAAAGACATCTTCCTGACCGCCGGGTGGCCGACGCTTCGCGGCTCCAACCTTGTGGACGAGGCTGGCCCCTGGGACACCGACGCGCCGTGCGTGGGTCGGCTGCGCGAATCCGGCGCAGTGCTGCTGGGCAAGGTGACCACACCGGAGTTCGCCTGGAAGGGGACGACCGACAGCATCCGCTTCGGCGCCACCGGCAACCCCTGGGACCCCTCGACCACCGCCGGAGGATCCTCCGGCGGCTCCTCCGCCTCGGTCGGTGCCGGGATGGGTGCCTGGTCGGTGGGCACCGACGCCGGCGGATCGGTGCGTATTCCCGCCTCCTTCACCGGCACGGTGGCCCTGAAGCCCACTTACGGGCTGGTGCCGATGTATCCGGCCTCACCCTTCGGCACCCTGGCCCACGCCGGGCCGATGACCCGCACGGTCACCGACACAGCCATGCTGATGGACGTCATCGCCGGGTTCGACCCCCGGGACTGGTCGGCCCTTCCCACCCCGAACGGGTCCTTCACCCGTGGGCTTGAGGACGGCGTCGAAGGGCTGCGGATCGCCTACTCGCCGACCCTGGGCTACGGGGAGAACGACCCCGAGGTGGAGCAGCAGGTGCGCCAGGCCGTCGAGGTGCTGAAGTCCCTGGGCGCCGTCGTCGATGAAGTGGATCCCGGCTTCGCTGACCCCATCGAGCACTTCCACGTGCTGTGGTTCACCGGAGCGAATAAGGTGGTCTCGGCCTACGGGGCCGGGGCGCTGGACAAAGTCGACCCGGGGCTGCGAGCCGGGATCGAAGAGTATTCCGACGCCACAGCCATGGACTTCCTGGATGCCACGCAGACCCGGATGGACCTAGGCGTGCAGATGGGCATTTTCCACCAGGAGTACGACCTGCTGGTCACCCCGACCATGCCGATCACCGCCTTCGACCGGAACCGCCAGGCCCCGCCGGGCTGGAAATCCGATCTGTGGACCACGTGGACCCCCTACACCTACCCGTTCAACATGACCCAGCAGCCGGCCGCCTCGGTGCCGTGCGGGGTCACCGCTGAGGGACTGCCGGTGGGGCTGCAGTTCGTGGCGGCCCGCACTCAGGACCGCATGGTCCTGCAGGCCGCCCGCGCCTACGAGAAGGCCTCAGGCGAACAGTACATCCGCCCCGTGGCTGCGAAGGCAGGCTGAATCATGACCCGCTACATCACCATCACTCTGGAGAAGCGCGGCGTGAGCTGCGTGGCCAAGATGCTCGACGACGCCGCCCCACGAACCTGTGCGGCGGTGTGGGATTCGCTGCCGCAGTCCGGGCAGGTCTATCACGGCAAGTACGCGCGCAACGAGATCTACAACCTGGTGCCTGCCTTCAGCTCGGTGGAACCGGGCAAGGAAAACACCACGGTGACCCCCATCCCAGGGGACGTGTGCTACTTCACCTTCGACTCTGATGACCTGGGGAACCCCGGCTACGGGTATGAGGCTGAAGCCGATGTTCGCGCCGACGACCCGGCCGCCGCCAAGTCGATCATCGACCTGGCGGTCTTCTACGGTCGCAACAACCTGCTCATCAACGGTGATCAGGGGTGGATCCCCGGCAACGTCTTCGCCACTATCGTGGAGGGATTGGACGAGATGGCCGAAGCCTGCCAGTCCATATGGATGGACGGAGCCCGCGGTGAGACGCTGGCCTTCGCCCGCGCCCACGAAGATTGAGCCCATGAAGACTACGCCCCGGCGCTCCCGCGCTTTGCGTCGTCGTCATGGGCTAGGATACGATTGAATGTCGCAAGCCGAGCTGTGCTGTGTCCAACTGAGTTGGGCCCGGCACCGGAAAACAGCTCAAGGCGTGTGAAGCCTGGATTCCAGCGCACCACACAAAGCACCGTTATTTAAGGCACTTCGGTTGGATCTCACCCAGCCTGGTCGCCCTCGTACGTCACGGTGATGCGGGAGCAATCCCACTTTGGTGGCGGGACTCGGCTCAACGACTACGTGCAGCATGCGGCTTTTGACTTAAGCCGGGTGGGGCATGTGCTCGCGGGTACCGCCCGTAATACATCTACGTACACTTATTGGAGGAGTGATCATGGCAGCACGTTGCCAGGTGACTGGAGTGGGGCCGCAGTTCGGCAACCATATTTCCCACTCTCATCGCCGCACCAAGCGCCGGTTCGACCCGAACATCCAGAAGAAGACCTACTGGGTGCCCTCTCTGGGCCGCAAGGTGACCCTGAACCTGTCCGTCAAGGGCATCAAGACCATCGACGTGCGCGGCATCGACGCCGTCGTCGACGACCTTCTGAAGCGTGGTGAGAAGCTCTAATGGCCAGAGAGAAGGACATTCGTCCCATCATCAAGCTGAAGTCGACGGCCGGCACGGGATTCACATACGTGACCCGCAAGAACCGCCGCAACAACCCTGACCGCATCGTGCTGAAGAAGTATGACCCGGTTGTCCGCAAGCACGTCGACTTCCGAGAGGAGCGCTGATCATGGCTAAGAAGTCTAAGATCGCAAAGAACGAGAAGCGCAAGGTCATCGTTGAGCGCTACGCAGAGAAGCGCGCCCAGCTGAAGAAGACCCTTGTAGACCCCAAGGCCACCGACGAGGACCGCGAGGCGGCACGCGTCGGGCTGCAGAAGCTGCCCCGCGACGCCTCCCCGGTGCGCGTGCGCGACCGCGACTCGATCGACGGACGCCCGCGCGGCACCTTCCGGAAGTTCGGCGTCTCCCGTATTCGCTTCCGCGATATGGCCCACCGCGGCGAGCTGCCAGGAATCACCAAGTCATCCTGGTGAGCTGATTCATCTCGCTTCAGGGCGGGGCTTCCCTCCGGGGAGGCCCCGCTTTCTGCATATGCTGGGTGCGGAGACCAGCGCAGCACCACAGAGAATCGGCGATGAGGATGGGGAGCAGCAGATGCCAGAGACGAGCCGAAGCCGGCAGCCACACTCTGCCGTGCCGGATCAGGCACCGGCCGCAGCAGCAGTCATCGGTGCCGGGACGATCGGACTCTCATGGGCACGGCTGTTTGCATCCTGCGGCAGCACTGTCACGGTATTCGACCCGCGCGAAGACCTGCAGGACGCACTGGCTGCAGCAGCCAGGGACGCCGGACTGCCTGAGGAAGCTCTGAGCCGTGCGGAGTCGATAGAGGCCGCGGTCGCTGAAGCGGACTTCGTCCAGGAGAGCGGCCCAGAGGACCCCAAGGCCAAGGCCGAACTGTTTGCACAAGTGGCTCAGGCGGCACCGGCGACCGCGCTGCTCATCTCCTCATCCTCAGCGATCACCGCCACACAGATCGCCGGCGCTCTGCCCGCTGAGGCGGCCGAACGTGTACTGATCGGACACCCGTTCAACCCTCCGCACCTGATGCCGCTGGTAGAGGTGGTCCCCGGAGAACGCACAGCGCAGCAGGCAGTCTCACGAGCGCTGGACCTGTACCGGGCCTATGGGCGCGAACCCATCCTGCTGAAGCGAGAGGTCCGCGGCTTCGTGGGCAACCGGCTGCAGAATGCGGTGCTTCGCGAAGCAGCCTATTTGGTGCAGTCCGGGGTGGTGGATGCCGCAGATCTGGATACGGCAGTCAAGAACTCTCTGGGGCTTCGGTGGGCCGCCGTAGGCCCCTTGGAAGGCATGCACCTGGGAGGCGGCGATGACGGGCTGGCGGGCTTTATGAAGCACATCGGACCCTCCTTCGCTGCGATAGACCGCCACGAGCCGGATATGAGCGAGTCAGGACTGGCCCCCGTGGTGGCGCAGACTGATCAGGCCTACGGGCTGCCGCCAGCGCCGCAGACAGCGGCCCGAAGAGACCGCATCCAGCAGGAGATCCTGCGCGTGCGCAACGAACAGCGCAGCTGAAACGAACAGTGCAGCTGAGGAGCATCACTGTCACGGCGATGAATCGGTCGAACTGCCCATCGGGGATGCGCGCCTGAACCGTCCGCTGACAGGCGAAATGCCGGTGAACACGCCAGAAAACGCGGTTCTATGCCCCAGTTGGCCGTGTGGCGTGGTAAGTTGCCGTTCTGAAAGCCCAAAGACCCCTCCGATCCGCGCAATGGCGCGGATGTCCGGGGTGATGGGAACTCATAAGAACAGTCCAGGAGGACAAGCACATGGCACTGAACCGTAGCGAGCTCGTCGCCGCAGTCGCAGAGAAGTCCGGCAATTCCCAGGCCGCCGTCAACGGCGTACTGGACGCCGTCTTCGAGGCGTTCACCGAGCAGATCTCCAAGGGCGAGAAGGTTTCCATCCCCGGCTGGCTCTCCGTGGAGCGCACTGAGCGCGCCGCACGCACCGGCCGCAACCCGCAGACCGGCGAGACCATCCAGATCCCCGCCGGCTACTCCGTGAAGCTCTCCGCTGGTTCCAAGCTGAAGGCTGCAGCCAGCAAGAAGTGAATCCACTGATGAGGTGAGCACAGCTCACTGATTCAGCTTCCACAGGACGACCCCTCATGCTCAAGCACAGGAGCCGAGGGGTCGTCCTGTGTCTTCTACAGGGCGTAGAATTATTCGCATGCCACTTTCTGCGCTGCTGAGCGTTCTCGCCCAACCAGAATTGGGCGCCGACGCCCCGAGCTGGGCGCCGATCGTCTTTGCGGTCGGCGCGTTCGTCGTGGTGGTCCTGGTGCTGATCCTGGTACGTCAGAAGCTCAAACAGTATGAGATGCGCAGACAGGACCCAGACCACCCAGAAGACGCTGATGCACGTGACCCAGACCAAGACTGAGGCGCGAGTCTGGGCCGCACCGCTGCCGCTGACCGCCCTCGCGCTCTGTGCGGGACTCATCACCCTGACCGTTGCCGGGCTGCTCACCGGACTGGCCCAGGCCGGGGAGATCAGCGACCCCGGGGCCGTGACGCGCTGGGGCCTGCCGACCGCCCGGTACGTGCACCATCTGGCTGCAGCCACTGCCATCAGCTCAGCCATCCTCGCGGCCATCGCGGTTCCACCGCGCACCGGGCCGCGCCAGCGCCGCAAAGCAGACCGCAGTGCAGACCAGCACAGCGAACACCCGATCTACGCTCGCCTGCTGCAGATCGCGACGATCGCGGCCATCGTGTGGGTGGTGGCCGCCCTGGCCGTGATGGTGCTGACCTTCTCCACGCTGGCCGGACTGCCCCTCTCCGCCGATGAGAGCTTCTCCACCGGCTTCTTCGACTTCGTCACCAATATCACCACCGGCCAAGCCTGGTTGACCGTGGTGCTGATTGCTGGGGCCTTCGGCACCCTGGTCGCCGCAGTGCGCAGCCCTGCCGGCCTGGGCTTCACCGCGGTGCTGGGCCTGTGCGCCCTGGTGCCGATCGCCATGGTGGGCCACTCCTCCTCAGGTGATGACCACAACGCTGCGGTGAGCTCACTGGGGCTGCACCTGCTGGGGGTGGTCATTTGGGTTGGCGGGCTGGTGACACTGGCCCTGCTGGCGCCGCAGATTGCCCGCACGGCGTCCAGTCTGAGTGCCCGGGACCAGGGCGGGCCCGAGCTGCTGGGCACCCTGCTGCGTCGCTACTCGCTGCTGGCCGCAGTGGCACTGGCCACTGTTGTCGCCTCCGGGGTGATCAACGCCGAAGTGCGCGTGAGCTCATTCGCCCAGCTGTTCACCACCGACTACGGACTCATGCTGGTCGTCAAGATCACCGCCACCGCGGTGCTCGCCGTGGTCGGATGGATGCATCGCAGCTGGGTCATCCCCCGCCTGGCCGGATCCCACCTGGGCACTTCAATGCCGCCCGGAACGCAGCGCGGCGCAACAGCAGCACCCAGCTCTTCACGCTTCACCACCACCAGACTGCTGTGGCAGATGATCCTGGTCGAGGTCGCCATCATGTCCTCGGTGATCGGCGTCAGCGCGGTGCTGGGCCGCACGGCACCGCCGGTTCCCGATGACCTGCCCCCCGACGCCAACCCCACACGCATACTGACCGGTTACGACCTGCCGCCCGAACAGAGCCTCGGCCAGTTCTTCACCCTCTGGCGCATGGATTGGCTGTGGGTGGCGATCATCGCCTTCCTGGCGATCTGGTACCTGCGCGCCATGCTGCAGCTGCGTGCCCGCAGCATCTCCTGGCCGGTGATGCGGGCAGTCTCCTGGCTGTTCGGCCTGGCGGTCCTGTTCTGGGTCACCTCAGGCGGCGCAGCCGTCTACGGCATGGTCACCTTCTCCGGGCACATGGTCCAACACATGACACTGACCATGGTGGCCCCCATCTTTCTGGTGATCGGTTCCCCGGTGACGCTGGCCCTGCGCGCACTGCCCACCCGGCGCGACGGCACCCGCGGCGCGCGAGAGTGGATCATTTGGCTGGTGCACTCCAAGGGGTCAAAACTCATCTCCCACCCCCTGGTGGCCTCAGCCAACTTCGCCGGGTCCATCATCATCTTCTACTACACCCCGCTCTTCGGACTGGCCCTGGAATACCACCTGGGCCACCTCCTGATGACAGTGCACTTCCTGCTCACCGGCTACATCTTCGCCCTGGTGCTCATCGGCCGGGACCCGCTGCCCAGTCGTCCTCCGCACTACCTGCGCGTGCTGATCCTGCTGGCGACGATGGCCTTCCACGCATTCTTCGCCATCGCTCTGATGTCCAGCGAAGGCCTCATCCAGGCCGACTGGTTCGGAAATATGGGCCACGGCTGGTTCCCCGCCCTAGACGACCAGCATCTCGGCGGTGAACTGATGTGGGGACTCGGCGAGATTCCCGCGCTGCTTCTGGGGGTGATCGCCTGTGTCCAGTGGGCCAGTGACGACACCCGCGAAATGCGGCGGGTCGACCGTGAGGCGGACCGCACCGGCGATGCCGAGCTGGAGGAGTACAACCAGATGCTGGAACAGATGGCTGAACGCCGCCGCCGGTAACACTGCGAAACACAGGAACAACTGCCGCTGCCGCCGGGTTCTTCCAAGAGTACGACGCCGCACCACCCCCAGGGAGCCGATGATGACAGAGACCACCCGCCGCGCCGGACGAGTGCGAGCCTCCGAACTGGTCGGCCGGGGCTGGCTGAACACCGGTGGCAAACAGGTCACCCTGGAGGATCTGCGCGGCAAGATCGTCGTCCTGGACTTTTGGACCTTCTGCTGCATCAACTGCCTGCACGTCCTCGATGAGATGCGCCCCCTGGAGGAGCAGTACTCCGATGTGCTGGTCACCGTGGGGGTGCACTCACCGAAGTTTGAGCACGAGGCTGACCCGCAGGCGCTGGCGGCCGCCGTGGAGCGCTACGAGATCGAACACCCGGTGCTTGATGATCCTGAGCTGATCACCTGGCAGAACTACTCCGCCCGCGCGTGGCCCACGCTTGTGGTGGTGGACCCGGAGGGCTACATCGCCGCCTCACTGGCCGGAGAAGGCCATGTGGCCGGCCTGAGCTCCCTGGTAGAGGAACTGGTGGCCGAGCACGAGGCCAAGGGAACCCTGCACCGCGGCGACGGTCCCTATGTGGCGCCGGAGCCGGTCTCGCGCACGCTGCGCTTCCCCGGCAAGGCGGTGCCGGTGGATCGCGCGTTGGGCGACGACGCCGCAGGCCGCTTCCTCGTCGCCGACACCGGTCACCACCGGATCGTGGAGCTCGACGTCGATCTGGAGACCGTGACCCGGTCCTGGGGCTCCACAGAGAAGGGCCACGCCGACGGTCCGGCCCAGACTGCGCAGTTCAGTGAGCCGCAGGGACTGACCATCCTCCCCGAGGATGTGGCTGCCGAGGTCGGATACGACGTCGTCGTCGCTGACACAGTCAACCACATGCTGCGCGGCATCAACGCCAGCACCGGAGAGGTCAGCACCCTGGCCGGCAACGGGGTGCAGCGTCTGCTGGACGCCGAACGCACCCGCACCGAGCAGGGCGTGGGTCCGTTGGATGCCGATCCGCTGCGCGTCTCGCTGTCCTCCCCCTGGGATGTGCTGTGGAGTCGGGCCCTGGGCCAGGTGGTCGTCGCGATGGCGGGCACCCACCAAATCTTCAGCTTCGACCCCACCACTGGGCAGCTCGCCGTCTACTCCGGCACCGGACTGGAGGGCCTCACCGACGGACCCCCCGACGAGGCGTGGTTCGCCCAAACCTCAGGGCTGGCCCAGGACGCAGCCGGTGACCTGTGGCTGGCAGACTCTGAAACCTCGGCGCTGCGGGTGCTGCGCATTTCGGAGGATGCACAGAGCCCCCGTGCGGAGACGCTGATCGGGGAGGGGCTCTTCGACTTCGGGTTCCGCGATGGCGACCCCGCGCAGGCGCGGCTGCAGCACCCCTTGGGGGTGGCGGCGCTGCCGGACGGATCCGTGCTGGTCGCCGACACCTACAACGGTGCCGTCCGCCGCTACCGCGGCGAACACACCGCCGCCGACGGGTCCCTCGTCGCCGCGGAGGTCTCCACTGTGGCCCGGGGGCTGAAGGAGCCCTCGGACGTGCTGCTCGACGCCGACGGCTCCACCCTGCTGGTGGTGGAGACCAACGCCCACCAGCTGGTGCGCATCGCCGTTCCCGAGCAGTACCTCACCGTGGACGAGGGAGCAGCCCAGTCCCAGCGGCCCGTCACCGCGGTGGCACCGGGCAGCTTCGATCTGAGCATCGGGTTCTCCGCGCCCACCGGCCAGAAGCTCGACGACCGGTGGGGGGATCCGACTCAGCTGCAGGTCTCCTCGACCCCGCCTGAGCTCATCACCGCAGGCGAGGGCACATCGGTGGGTCTGCAGCGGCAGCTGCAGCTGAACCCTGAGATCGAGGGCGGAGTCCTGCACATCACCGCCCGGGCAGCCGCCTGCGACGGTGCCGAGGGCGAAGAGATCCCCATGCATGCCGCCTGCCACATGTACCAGCAGGACTGGGGCATCCCGGTCACTGTTGAGCACAGCGGAGACTCCGGACTGGTCCTGGACCTGCGCGGCGTGCACTAAATACCCTGACTGCGGCTGCCGCCTGGTGGGGCGGTCACCGACCCCACGACCAGGACCCGGCAGTCTGCGAGGAATTCTGGCCCACCCGGCAATGATTCATCTGCGGTGTCTGCGCGGGCGGTACCCTGGGACCATCACAATTCGGTAAGCTCGCAGAGTTACCTCAAGTTCCTGGCGAAAGGCGCGAGACCTATGACCACGATGGTCGTTGTGGCCAGCAAGCACGGCTCCACCGCAGAGATCGGTGAACGGATCGCCTCCACCCTCAGCGCCCGCGGCGTCAAAGCCCACGTCAAAGACGTCGATGAGGCCGGCAAATGGCTCTACGAGGCCGATAACGTGGTGGTGGGCATCCCCGTCTACATGCATAAGCTGCTGGAGGACGGGACGCTCTTCGTGGAGTCCAACCGCACGGAGCTGGCCGGCAAGCCGCTCTTCTTCTTCGCAGTGGGCGCCGCGCCCAAGCTGGAGCAGCAGTCCCTGGAGCGCATTCAGCGCTTTCCCCATCGGGAGATCACCTATTTCCGCGGAGCAGTGGACCCTGCGAAGCTCGGCTTCTTTGAAAAGCTGCAGCTCAAGCGGACCAAGTCGCCCCAGGACGCCGACCTGCGCGACTGGCCCGCGATCGAGGACTGGGCCCACGGTCTGCTCTCCTACGGCGTCACCTGAGGCTCAGCGGGGCGTTCCCGCTTCTCCCTGCGGTTCAGCGCTGAGGGCCACCAGGCAGTCCGCCCCAGATCCACCACCAGGGCTGGCACCTGCAGAGTGCGGACGATGAACGTGTCGATGAACACTCCCAGCGCCACCAGGAACGCCAATTGGACCATGAACATCAGCGGTAGCACTGCCAGCGCCGTGAATGTGGCCGCCAGCACCACACCGGCCGAGGTGATGACTCCGCCGGTGACCACCAGAGATCGCAGCACACCTGTGGCTGCGCCGTGCTTCGGCGTCTCCTCCCGGGCGCGGGTCATCAGGAAGATGTTGTAGTCCACCCCCAGGGCTACCAGGAACATGAATCCGAACAGCGGCACTGTGGGGTCAGCCCCCGGGAACTCGAAGACGTGGTTGAACACCAGTGCGGAGATCCCCAGCGCCGAAAGATAGGACAGCCCGGTGGTGACCAGCAGAATCAGCGGGGTCACCAGGGAGCGCAGCAGCACAATCAGAATGAGCGTCACGACCAGCAGCACCAGCGGCACGATCACCAGCAGATCCCGCTGAGCGGTTTCGTTGGTGTCCAGCTGAGTGGCGCTGGTCCCACCGACCAGGGTTTCTGCGTCGAAGCTCTCCGACAGTGACCCTCTCAGACTCTGGACGGTCTGCTCGGCCTCCATGGAGTCACCGGGGCTGTTCAGGGTAGCCGAAATCTGCACCATCCCGTCAACTTCGACTGCCTCGCTCGGGCCAGAGGCCGGGGCACCACCCTCACCGACCAAGTAGCCCTCAGTGACGCCGTCGTCCTCAACAGTCAGCTCCAGGGCCTCGGCAGCCTGGTCAGCGTCTACGAACACGGTCGCAGGGCTGCCGGTGCCGGCGTCGAAATGCTCCTCCAGCAGCTGCTGGCCGGATTTCGTCTCGGTCTCGCCGAGCACGAAATCTGACTGGGGGATCCCATCAGCGCGCAGCTGGGTCACCCCTGCGGCGCTGGCCAGCAGCACCAGGGTCACTGTGATCCAGATGACGCGGGGCCGGGCCTGCACCACAGAGGCCACTCGGCGCCAGAGTCGATGATCGCGTGGTGCTGGCGCAGCGGCATCGGTCTCTGCAGATGCCTGCTGCGGGCGCGGCACCCGCGGCCAGAATGCGGCCCGGCCTACCAGCCAGAGCATCGCGGGCAGGAAGGTCAGGGTCGCAGCCATGGAGAACACGATGCCGGAGGCGGCGACCGGTCCCAGAGCGCGGTTGGAGTTCAGATCAGAGGCCAGTAGGCACAGCAGGGCCAGGGCCACAGTTCCGCCCGAGGCCAGCACTGCTGGGGCGGTCTTTCGCACTGCGATGAGCAGTGCCCCTCGCCGATCCTGCCGCGCAGTGAGCTCCTCCCGGTATCGGGCCACCAGCAGCAGGGAGTAGTCGGTGGCTGCACCGATGACCAAGATGGACAGGATGCCCTGCACCTGGCCGTTGAGCTGGATCCACTGGGCATCAGCCATCAGGTAGGTGACGGTGATCGCCGCACACAGTGCTCCGATCGAGGAGAGCAGCACGAGGAAGGGCAGCAGGAAGGAGCGGTAGACGACGACCAGAATGATCAGCACAGCCACCACTGCCACCAGCAGCAGCAGGCCGTCGACGCCGGAGAAGGCCTCCGCCAGGTCTGCTGAGTAGGCGGCCGGACCGGTGACATGAGCCTGCCAGGTCTGCTCGTCGAAGGACTCGGCCACCAGATCGCGCAGCTGCTGAAGAGCTTCGTCGTCCTCGCCCCCGCTCTGCAGAAGGGCGGTCATCTGCAGCGCCTGACCATCTTCGGAGGGTTGGGGCGGAAGAACTTCGTCGACTCCGGATATCTCACCGGCCTCTTCGGCCGTACTCTGAGCAGCGGAGAGGTCATCGTCGGAGAGCTCACCATCCTGCAGCGATGCGACGATCACCGCCGGGACGGTCTCACCGTTGCTGAACTGCTCCTGCAGGTCCAGGGCGCGGGTGGATTCAGCCTCGGCCGGCAGGAAGGCCGCCTGGTCGTTGGTGACCACTGAGGAGAGGTTGGCGAAGGTTTGTCCGCCCCAGGCGGTCCACGCGATCCAGATGACCACCAGCACCGCAGGGATGAGGACTCGCGTGCGGCGCAGCGCAGTGCGGCCGCGACTCTGCGAGGAGTCCTCGTTGCGGCGTGCAGGGGCAGGGGAGGTATCAAGCATGACGGGGCTCTGTCTGTTGGGAGGCTATTGCGGATCTGATGCGGTGAGCTGTTCGGCCAGGCGTTCCATAAATGCAACGGCGGCTTCCAGCTGGTGGGGGGAGAACTCGGCGATGACCGCACGTATGGTGCTCAAATGTTCGTCAAAGTGCCGGTGAAACGTGCGGCGGGCCTCATCGGTCAGCGTGAGGACCTGTGACCTGCGGTCCCAGCTGTGCGGCTCACGTCGCAGGAACCCGTGATTGGCCAGACGGCGGATGAGGGCGGTGGTGGCCGCTGTGGACATGCCCAGATGCTCGGAGAGCCCGAAGGGGGTGGCCTGATGGCCTCGCAGCTGCATGATGGATAAGGCGCGAAGCGCGCGAAGATCGGAAGCGTTGAGCTCCATGGACTGCGTCATACTGCTGTGCATATGGTCCATGGCGTCGGTCAACGCCTGGATGGCACGCAGCGCACGGCTCTGCTGCGAGGAGCCAGCATCAGCGCTGGGCTGCTCCAGCGGGTCGTCAGAAGGTGTGGGCACAGGGCAACTGTACATGTAATTCGATGATTTAGCTAAATAAACGAGATAGATGTGGCATGTTCAAGCCCTGCCGGACGCTCAGAACATCTGCGCAGCAGTTAGCCGGCCAACTGTCGGCGCAACGCCGCGGCTGTCATGATGGCGCCGATGATCAGCAGTAGGGAGAGCAGGAGCATTGCCGCTGGGTAGCCCACCGGGGAGTCGGCCAACCACCCGGTGACTGCCGGGCCTGCGGCACGACCTCCGGCCAGAGCCACAGCTTGGATGCCCATCAGGGTGCCGAACCGGGGTCCGCTGTACCAGTCACTCATGACGACTGCTCGCAGCGGCATGAACGCCCCGAACAACAGGCCGAAGAGGATGAAGTGTCCGTAGAGCTCCCAGGTGTGGGTGCCGCGTATGGCCATCCATACCGAGGGCATGATCAGTACCGTGACGACTAGCCAGAGTGTGGCGGAGTTGAAGCGGTTGGCCAGCACCGGCAGCAAGAACCGTGCTGGAAGGCTCAGCAGCCCCACCGCAGCGGCCCACCAGGCGAGCATGGTCGGGTCGAATCCGGAGCTTTCGAAGCGAGCGATGCGGTGGACGTTGAACGATTCCAAGACTGCCATGGTGCAGACCACGGCTATGGTCAGCGGAAGAAAACCAGCCGGCAGGCCGCGGCCGTCAGCGACCGCGATTTCCTCGGTCTCCAGGGCGGGAGCGATTGTCGCAGGTGCGGGGGCGACGCGCAGGGCCCACGCTGAGGCAAGTGTGGTGGTGGCCAGCACCAGCAGCCCCAGTACTGCTGCGGTGACCCTCCAGCCGTACCCCTCGACCAGAAACGTCGTCGAGGGGATGAAGATAGGTCCGGCCAGGCCGGTGATCAGCGTCAGGGTCCCGGCTGCGCGGTTGCGGGCCTGCCTGGTGAACCACTGCTGCAGGGCAATGAAGCCCGGATCGAAGAGAACCATCGCACTGCCGGGGCCGACCAGCAGCCACCAGGAACCCAACAGCTGCCAGGGTGTGGTGCTGAGTCCGAATCCGCAGAACCCCAGCATCACCAGCACCCCGCCCAGGGCGGTAAGTCCGCGGATCCCGTGACGATCTGCGTAGCGGCCCACCGGGATCGCCAATGCTGCTCCGGTCAGCACAGACCCGGAGAAGGCAGCAGACAGCAGGGACAATGAGTACACAGCACCGGCAGCCGTGGAGGTAATCAGCACCGAGGTGCCGAACAGGATCGCCCCGAAGCTCACACCAATGCTGACCGCCAATGAATACACCAGCCGGCCGAAGTAAGAAGCAGAATCAGACGAGGAACGGGACAAGGAAAGACCTCCAGGAAGTGGGCGTCAAAGGACGCCGACACCACTCCTGAAGGTTTCTATCCCGTAAGATCAACACCGCCCGCAGGCGGCATACCGTGGCGCTCGAACCAGACCCGACACCTCAAGATGCCGACGGAACCCTAGCCACCAGTGCTGGCCGGTCTCACCAGCATAGGCCACACTGAGGTGCTGGGGAGATTTCGAGACAGCGCGGCGTGCCCACGTCCCATGGCGAGACTGGGGCGTCGGGAGGGAAGGTGCCCCGCGCGCTATTTGATCAGGCGGATCGACAGCGGGTAGCGGTACGGTTGCCGGTTGTACGCCGCGATGGCGCCCATGATGCCGAAGATGAGGGCACATATCCAGGCCGCGAAGATGATCAGGAAGCCCACCAGAACGATCGTGAGTATACCGCCGACGACGTAGGCGATGAACAGTGTGATCTGGAAGTTCAGCGCTTCTTTGCCGTGTTGGTCCAGGGCCTGGCTGCGCTCGCGGCACACCAGCCAGATGACCAGCGGGGCCAACCAGGAAACCACCAGGCCCCCCAGGTGGATGCCTACACCCCAGCCCTGCTCCTCACCGGCCGTCATCGGCTGCGGGCCTGCTGCCCCCGGCTGACCCGCAGGTGCGGGGTCTCCCTGGGGTGATGGCTGCTGCCCCGGCGGAGGCGCATACCCCTGGTGAGGAGGTTGCCCCGCAGGGCTCGGATATGGTTCGTTCTGCGGTGGACGTGCCTGCGGCTCGTCTTCGAACGGCTGTCCACCCTCATTTGGCTGTGACATACCCTTACACTAGCTTGACACAGACTTGGCGTCTATGGTTCTGCGCAAACTGGTGAGCAGCCGGTCGACGTCGTCGTCGCTGGTATAGGGCGCGATTCCGATGCGCAGGCCGGTCTCATCTGCCAGATTGAGGGCCCTGACGGTCTCGTAGGCATAGAACGAACCGGCCGGGGCGTGGATGCCGTGGTCACTCAGCGCCCGTGAGACCTGCTGCGCGTGCTGCTCGGAGAAGGTGAGGAACAGGGTCGGCGTGCGCCGCTGCGCCC
>NZ_JACIBT010000007.1 GCF_014195445.1 Garicola koreensis
ATCTGCTGGCGGAGGTCCGGCGCCGCGGCGTCGTCGTCGTGCTCATCACCAATTCTCCTGCCGAAGGCTTCGCCCCCTGGCTGCAGATGCTGGGGCTGCGTAACAGCTTCGACGCCGTCATCAACGATGCCCGCAAACCCTTCGGCATGCCGGACGCGCTCCAGCGGGCTCGCAGCGCGGGGCAGACGAGCATCGACGCCGAACACGTGCTCTCAGTGGGCGACATCTGGGGCAACGACCTGGCCCACGTCAGCATCGACGGCGGCACCACCATCCTGTTGGACCGGTTCGGCACGGATGTGGGCACCCCGGACTACCGGGTCTCGGCCTGGGAGAAGGCGGCGCCGATCATACGTCGCTGGGCTGACTGAGCTGGGCTGGGTGCGCTGGACTGGGCTGGGTGCGCTGGGCTGGGTGAGCTGGCTGTATGCCCAGGTCAGGCGGAACTGGGCCGCAGCACATCCTACTGTGAGGTGAGCCACCACGTGTGGACGGCAGTATGAACAACAGGTGACAGCTTGCCCAACTGGTCGCCCTCAGGTTGTGACCAGGTTGAGTTGATCTTAGAGTTTCAGTAGACCGGCGCGCTCGCCCCGGTCACCGAGCGTGGGCAGAATCGCGCCCGGCACCCGCACTTGCAGCTTGATTGAACCTAAGGACGTTCCACATGCGTATTACCCCCAAGTCGGCCTTCGCGCTGGCCAGTGTGCTGACACTCTCGCTCGTCGCCTGCGCAGGCGACGAGGGCGATGTCGCCGACGACGGCGCCGACGATGCCGCAGCAGAGACCGAAGACGGCGCAGACAACGGTGCTGAGGGCAACGGTGAGGACTCCAACGGCGAGGCGGCCGCTCCGATCAGCTCCGTCGACGAGCTGGTCATCGGGCTGGTCCCCTCCACCGATGAGGACGTCATCGTGGAGAATGCCGACGGCATTGCCGAGCAGCTCTCCGAGGAGCTCGACGGCTTCCCCGTGGCCATCGACGTCTTCGACAACTACCTGGGCGTCGTCCAGGGGATGCAGACCGGTGATGTGCACCTGGTGATGTCCGGACCGGTGGGCATGATCCAGGCCGAGGACGAGGCCGGCGGCACTCCGATCCTGCAGGCCCTGCGCTACGGCGCGGACACCTACGTCACCCAGTGGTTCACCAACGACCCGGGCACCTACTGCGAGGACGAGCCGGTCACCAACGAGGAGGGCTACTCGTTCTGCAACGGCATCTACGATGAAGAGACCGGCGAGATGGCCGACTACGGCCCGATGGGCGTCGAGGCCCTGGAGAACATCGAGGAGGGCACCACCGTCTCCTACGTGGACGAGGGGTCGGCGTCGGGCTACTACTTCCCGCAGACTCAGCTCAACGAGCTGGGCATTGAGGTCGACGGACAGTTCGCCGGCGGACACGACCAGTCGGTCCTCAACGTCTACAACGACCAGATGGCCATCGGCACCTCCTTCGACGACGCACGCCAGAACGTGGTCGAGGAGAACCCCGACGTGGGCGAGGAGCTTGTGGTCTTCGCCTGGGCGGGCCCGATCCCCAATGACGGCATCGTCGCCTCCGGTGACCTGAGCGAGGAGGACCAGCAGGCGATCACCGATGCGTTCCTCGCCTTCTCCAGCGGCGGCGACCTCGACGAGGGCGACCCGCTCTACGACGTCTACGAGATTGAGGGTCTGGTCGAGGCTGACGAGGAAGCCCTCGACGTCGCCCGCGAGGTGTACAACAACTTCGGCGGCGAGTGATCCCTCTCCGTTCCTTTCGAGAGGGCAGTCCTCAAACACTGCTCTGGTCGGGGTGCGGATCCTCAGCGTTAGACTGAGCGCCAGATCCGCACCCCGGTTCGGCATGGAGTCCACATCATGATTACTTTCGAAAACGTCGACGTCGTCTTCCCCAACGGTTTCCAGGGGCTGAAGGGCATCGACCTGACGATCAACCAGGGGGAGTTCGTCGGGATCGTCGGCCTCTCCGGGGCCGGCAAATCGACCCTGATCCGCGCCGTCAACGGCCTGGTGCCCTACACCTCCGGGTCCCTGAGCGTCGGCGAGACCGTGGTGGATCCCAAGTCCAAGACCAAGCTGCGCAGGCTGCGCTCCAAAGTCGGCATGATCTTCCAGTCCTTCAACCTGGTGAACCGGATCAGCGTGCTGAACAACGTGCTCACCGGCCGCTCGGCCTACACCCCCACCTGGCGTTCGATGCTGGGCTGGTACCGGGCTGCGGACAAGGAGCTCGCCTTCCAGTGCCTGGAGCGGGTCGGCATTGTGGAAAAGGCCTACGAGAGAGCCTCCTCGCTCTCCGGCGGACAGCAGCAGCGAGTGGCGATCGCCCGCGTGCTCGCCCAGGATCCTGAGGTGATGCTCGCCGATGAGCCGGTGGCTGCCCTGGATCCGCCGACCGCCCACCGGGTGATGCGAGACCTGCGCCGCATCCAGCGCGAACTGGGCATGACCTGCATCGTCAACATGCACCACTTGGACCTGGCCCGCAGCTACGCGGACCGCATCATCGGTATGCGCGCCGGCGAGGTCGTCTTCGACGGACCGGTGGCCGAAGCCACCGATGCGGTGATCGAGGAGGTCTACCAGCGGTCGATGACCGCCGAGGACGTGGTCGCCGACGACGTGCCGGTCAGTGTGGAAGAGACCGCCGACGCCACCGAGCACGACCCCGACAACGACGACGCCCACCACGACGACGACCCGGCTGTGCTCGGCAGTGATGACCCCGGCAGCAATGACCCCGGCAGCAATAACGCAGAACAGGCCCGGCTGTGACTGCCGTCGCCGAATCGGACTCATCTGCCGGGTCACCAGGCACCGGCGTCGGCACAGGCAGCTCCGGAACCGGCCGCTCCAGCACTGAGCGGCCCAAGCAGCCCAGGCCCAGCGCGCTGGCCTACCTCGGCCTGCTCGGCCTCGCGGCGGCCGCGTTCGCCTTCTTCTGGTGGAGCCGGGAGTCCACCGACGTGCTCTTCCTGCCGCTGGGCGGCGTCACCCTGTGGGCCCCGCAGAATCCGCTGATCGGGCTGCTGATCATGCTCGGGCTGCTGATCGTGTGCTGGCGGGTGCGCATCGGGGAGATGGCCGCCTTCGGCGCACTGACGTTCGTGATCGTCACCTACTGGGCCGGGGAGAACATCGACTTCACCTTGGCCTCCATCTGGGAGCGCTGGGACAACCTGGCCGGGCAGCTGGCGGCCTTCTTCAACCCCAACTGGTCCTATGTGTTCGGTGTCTGGGACGAGTGGCTGGTCACCCTGAACATGGCGATCGTCGCCACCATCATCGGCTGTTCCATCGGTCTGGTGCTGGCGATGTTCGCCTCCCCGGTGTCCAGCCCCAATAAGGCCACCAGCCAGACCATCAAAGCGCTGAACTCAGTCATCCGCTCCATCCCCGACGTCGGCTGGGCGCTGCTGTTCGTGGCGATGATCGGTGGCACCGCCTACGGCTTGGGGCCGCTGGCCGGTGTGCTGGCGCTGCTGATGTTCAACATCGGCATCGTCGCCAAACTGCTGGGCGAAACGATCGACGCCGCCAGCCCCGGCCCCATTGAGGCAGCGGATTCCACCGGGGCAAACCTGACTCAGCGCAACCGGATCGCCGTGCTGCCCCAGGTGCTGCCCGGCTTCACCTCCTACAGCCTGTATGTCTTCGAACTGAACATTCGCGCCTCCACCGCCATCGGCATCGTCGGCGTCGGCGGCATCGGCCACGAGCTGAACCTGCAGATGAACCGCTTCGCCTGGGAGAACGTGGCCAGCATTCTCTACATGCTCATCATCGTGGTGCTGCTGGTGGACCTGTTCTCCCTGTGGATCCGAAGGAGGCTGATGTGAGCCGCAAGCACTCCCACCACGCCGGCGGTCCTCACCGGCGCAGCGTCAACGCCGGTCCCGGAAGCTCCTCCCGCAGCAGCGCAGACAGCAACAACGCACACCGCGACGCCGCCGGCAGCCCCACCTATAAGCCGGACCTGTTCGACCGCCCGGTGCGACCCTCCAAGCTGGGGTACAACTTCGCCCTCATCCTGGTGGGCGTCATCTTCATCGCCGCGTTCTACGGTGCGGGCATGGACTTGGGCGCGCTGCTGCGGATGCCGGCCAACATCTGGCAGTACGGCCAGCTGATGACCCAGGGCGTGTTCCAGACCTTCGACATCACCAACCCGGAGGACCCGGTGCGCGGCTACTGGGTCCAGTCCTTCACCGCGATGATCGAATCAGTGGCCATCGCCTGGATCGGCACGGTGATCGGCGCGCTGTTCTCGCTGCCGATGGGGTTCTTGGCCGCACGCAACATGAGCACGCTGGCGGTTTACATCCCCACCCGGTTCGTGCTGGCGATCGTGCGCGCAGTGCCGGAGATCATCTTCGCCATCGCCATCATGATCCCGCTGTTCGGCGTCGGCGGCCGCGGCGGTGCGCTCGCCGGCGCCTTCGCCCTGGGGATCAGCTCCATCGGCACACTGTCGAAGCTGATCTCCGAGGCGGTCGAAGCGGTGGACGAGGGCCCGCTGGAGTCGGTGCGAGCCTCTGGCGGCAACCAGCTGCAGATGATCCGCTGGGCGGTGCTGCCGCAGGCGATGCCGGAGGTGATCGCCATCTGGCTCTACCGCTTCGAGGTCAACATCCGCGCCTCAGCCATCCTCGGGGTGCTGGGCGCCGGGGGCATCGGCACACTGCTCTCCACGGTGTTCAACGCCCGGGCCTGGGACCGGATCGGCATCGTGCTGGTGGCGATCGTGGTGGTGACCATCATCGTGGATCAGATCTCCGCGTTCATCCGCCACCGGGTCATCCACGGCGCCAATGTGCGCACCAAACGCTCCAAGAACGACGACGACGGCGACGGCGAAGCCCCCGACGCCCCCTCCGACCAGCCGGGCGAACCCCCGCGCGACAAGGTCGCCGCCGTCCCCATCTAGCCTCAGCTGTTATAGAGCACGATCTGCCGGCTTCCCTAGGCTTCCGCGAGGACGCGGAGATAGCGATCGTTGAGGTAGAGAACGTTCCTGCCTACATCAAGCCTGCGCAGGATCCCAGCGGATGCCAGTGCTGTAAGCCATTTTCGGGCGGTCGGGCGAGAGACGCTACACCGATGTTCGACTGTGGTGATGCGTGTGTAAGGCTGCAGCATGAGAGTTTCCACTAGGGCGAGGTTCCCACCGCCGGGCAGGGCTGACGAGGCGGCCTCCTTCAGCTCCCGCTCTATGTCTTGCAGCCGGTCTATCAGTTCCAGGGTCGACTCAGCGGTGGCTCGGACGGCTTCGAGCATGTACTCCACCCAGGAGATGAAGTCTCCGTCACTGGTCACTCGCCGTAGGAGCCGATAGTAGTCATTCTTGTGCGCGATGATGTACCGCGACAGGTACAGAACGGGACTCGACAGCACTCCGTCATTTATGGTCTGGAGTATGTTGAGAATTCTGCCGGTGCGTCCGTTGCCATCGTCGAACGGATGAATGGCCTCGAACTGATAGTGGGCAAGGCTCATCCGCACCAGGGGGTCGTGCAGCTGTGGGGAGTTGACGTAGGTCTCCCATTCGGCCATCTTGCGATCCAGAGTCTCGTAACCGGTGGGAGGCGTGTAGACGGCCTGGCCGGTGCGGGGGTTGGCAATGACGGTTCCAGGGGTTCGCCGCAGCGACACTTCACGTCCGGATAATTGCGTGCAGATCTCTTCGGCCGTGGTTCGGGTGATCAACCCTCGGTTCTGGACGAACCTCAGCCCGGCGAAGAGGCCGGTCCTGTAGCGAAGCGCTTCTTTGACATCAGGGGAGGCGCCCTCCTGTGCCTCCAGATGTCGAAACAGTTCATCTGTTGTTGTGACGACGTTTTCGATCTCGGAGCTGGCCTGGGCTTCTAGGACAGTGAGGGTGCTGAGGAGAATTTCCGGGTTGGGCAGCCGTTGGGCTGCCTGGTCCATAGCGGCCAATGCCGCCCGTGCTGCAATCGTTTTCCGCAGAACAGTGACGGTTTCAACATCCTGCCTTGGAGGCAAGGGCGGAAGCTCTTGAAAAGGTTGCGTGGGGTCCCACTCGCCATGACGTGTCTGCGCGGACATGGCACCTATCGTGCCATATACGAGGATACCTTGAAAAAATTCGACGATTATTTTCAAGGTCGGTAGGTGGGTGGCAAAGATGTTTCAGGGTCGAGATCGCCCGAACCATCCCACGTGGGGCAATTCCCGGCCTTCTTTGCTGTTCCCATGGAAATTCGTCGGGGAACCGCCAATACGGCTGGGAACAGGACGGGGGTGGGCGAAGAAAGAAGAGAGACCGGAGGAGCGCGGCGTCCAAAAGACACGGCCCGCGGGGGCGGCCGGCGGACCGATAGGATGGGACCCATGAGCATGGTTGGTCGAAATCTGATGGAGCCCGAGCCCACACTGCTGCCCAACGAACCGGAGGTAGAAGAGTCGCTGGCCGCCGGCGAGGAGCCGGTGGATCTGGCAGCCAAGCACCCGACGTCGTCGTTGGTGTGGGCACTGTTGGCCGAGGAGGCGTTGGACTCCGGCTACACCGTAGAGGGCTACGCCTACGCCCGGGTGGGCTACCACCGCGGACTCGATGCACTGCGGGCCAACGGGTGGCGCGGAGCCGGGCCGGTGCCCTGGAGCCACGAACCCAACCGTGGCTTCCTACGCGCAGTGGCTGCCCTGGGTCAGGCCGCAGCCTCCATCGGGGAGGAGAACGAGGTCACACGCATCACCAAACTGCTCAACGACTCTGACCCGGACGCTGCAGGTGACATCGCGAAGCTGCGCGGCTGAGCCGTAGTCCGCTGTGGCCAAGCTGTATTTCCGCTACGGGGCGATGAACTCCGGCAAATCCACCAGTATGCTGCAGGCGGCCTTCAACTATGAGGAGCGCGACCAGCGCGTGCTGCTGGCCAAACCTCAGATCGACACCAAGGGCAGCGATGAGATTGTCTCTCGGCTGGGAGTCACCCGCACGGTCGATTTCCTCATCCCGGACCAGGCGCAGCTGCGGGACCTGTTCATCCGTTATGCCCGGGCGGAGACGGCTGAGGCGCTGTTCACCCCGCCCCATGTGAAGCCGGTGGCCTGCCTGCTGGTGGACGAAGCCCAATTCCTCACCCCCGAACACGTTGATGACCTGCTGCGCATCGCCGTGTTCGACGACGTCCCAGTGCTGGCCTACGGGATTCGCACTGACTTTCGCACCCGGGCCTTCCCCGGCTCAGCACGGCTGATGGACTTAGCCCACACCTTGGAGGAGCTGAAGACGATCTGTCGCTGCGGCCGGAAAGCACTGTTCAACACCCGGCGTCAGGGTGAGAGTTTCGTGTTCGACGGCGACCAGGTGGCCATCGACGGTGAGGAGGTCACCTACGAATCGCTGTGCGCCTCCTGCTATCTGGAAGCCAGCGGCGGCCGCCTGGGCTGAGTCGCTCGTTGCCTGAAAGCCCGCCTCTTGGGCCGGGTTTCCTCGGTGACCGCGAGTCTAAAGCGCAAGCGTGAAGCACCTTAAGCTGGCGTCGTGAGTCGTTGGTAGACTCAGTGCGGCCTGCGAAACCCGTATTGCCCGTCGTCGAGAGGACATCCATGCCAGCCGTCGTGATCGTTGGTGCCCAGTGGGGTGACGAGGGCAAAGGCAAAGCCACTGACCTCCTCGGTTCCCGAGTGGACTATGTGGTCAAGCCCAACGGGGGCAACAACGCCGGGCACACAGTCGTCGTCGGTGGTGAGAAGTTTGAACTCAAGCTGCTGCCGGCCGGGATCCTCTCACCCAATGCCACCCCGGTGATTGGCAACGGGGTGGTGGTCAACCTGGAGGCGCTCTTCGAAGAGATCGACGGCCTCGAAGCCCGCGGCGGGGACACCTCCCGGCTGAAGGTCAGCGCCAACGCACACCTGGTGGCCCCTTACCACCAGACCATGGACAAGGTCACCGAACGGTTCCTGGGCAAGCGCGCCATCGGCACCACCGGCCGGGGCATCGGGCCGGCGTACATGGACAAGGTCGGCCGGCTGGGCATCCGAGTCCAGGACATCTTCGATGAGTCCATCCTGCGGCAGAAGATCGAAGGTGCGCTGCGGCAGAAGAACGAGCTGCTGGTCAAGCTCTACAACCGCCGGGACATCAGCGTCGATGAGATCGCCGAGTATTTCTTGAGCTTCTGCGACCGGCTGCGGCCCATGGTGGTGGACTCCACGATCCTGCTCAACGACGCACTGGACCGCGACGACGTGGTGCTCATGGAGGGCGGGCAGGCCACCTATCTCGACGTCGACCACGGCACCTACCCGTTTGTGACCTCGTCGAATCCCACTGCCGGCGGTGCCTCCGTGGGAAGTGGCATCGGCCCCACGCGCATCAACCGTTCCATCGGGGTGATCAAGGCCTACACCACTCGGGTGGGGGCAGGACCCTTCCCCACGGAGCTGTTCGATGAGTGGGGCGAGTACCTGCAGAAGACCGGTGGCGAGTTCGGTGTGAACACCGGCCGTCCCCGCCGCTGCGGGTGGTACGACGCCGTCATGGCCCGCTACGCCTCACGCATCAACGGGTTCACTGACTACTTCATGACCAAATTGGATGTGCTCACCGGTATCGAGCGGATCCCGGTGTGCGTGGGGTACCAGATCAACGGCGACCGCTACGACCAGATGCCGATGACCCAGACCGAGTTCCACCACGCCACACCGATCTATGAGCACTTCGACGGGTGGACCGAAGACATCACCGGCGCTCGCAGATTCGAAGATCTGCCCGCCAACGCACAGAACTACGTCCGCGCCTTGGAGGACCTCTCCGGTACCAGGTTCTCCGCCATCGGCGTCGGCCCCGGCCGCGATCAGGTCGTCCAGATCCACGACCTGATCGACTGAGGTCCCTGTCCGGCCACGACAGCTGCCGTTGGTGCAGCTGAAGAGTCCCCATTTCGGGGCCATGGCGCCGTCTTTCTTCTGTTCAGACTTGCCTCAGGCCGGGCGAAGTGGCGGCCGTGCCGCCTCTACCGTGCAGCAGAGGTGCCTTCTGGTCCATGATGGAGAACATGGATATCCTTTCCAGCCGTGTGCTGCTGCGACCGGTTGACTTGGCTGCGGTCCAGTCGTTCTACCGCGACGTGCTGAAGCTTGGTGTCGCCCGCGAATTCGGTTCCGGCGACCACGCCGGCGTCGTCTTCTTCCTCGGCAGCGGCACGCTGGAGGTCTCCGGCACTCGGGAGCCGGGCCCCTCCACGCTGAAGCTGTGGCTGCAGGTCCGCGACGTGCACGCCGAGGTGCAGCGCCTGGCGCAGCTGGGTGTGACGGTGACGCGTGAGGCCCGTGAGGAGCTCTGGGGGCTGATCGAAGCCTGGATCGAAGATCCCGACGGCACCCAGATCGTGCTGGTCGAAGTGCCGACCGATCACCCAATGCGCCGCGACCAGCGGCAGCTCTGAGACGTCGATGGGCTGGTGCACTGCTCATCTCCGGCTTCGTCTGAGACTCGTCGACAGCCGGGAGCGTGCGTGAGAGAGTTCTCCGCATGGATATGACGCAGTTCTGGGACGGATGGGAACCCATCGTCCACACTCTGATCACCGTGACCGCCGGCTACCTGGCCCTGCTTGTGCTGCTGCGGGTGACCGGCCCGCGCACTACCGCCGCGATGACTCCGCTGGACCTGATTATGGCGGTGACCATCGGTTCGGCCTTCGGACGCACGGTCACCGCCGTCGACGTTCCGCTTGCCCAGGCGCTGCTCACGATGGCGATGCTGGTGACACTGTGCTGGGTGCTGGCCTGGGTGAGGCGCCGGTCGCCGAAGGTGCGGCGTTTCGTCGACTCGCAGCCGGTGCTCGTCTACTACCACGGTGAGTTCCAGTCGCGGACCATGCGCAAGCACCAGTTGGTGGAGGACGACATCCATACCGCCGCCCGGCAGTCCGGCCACGGCTGCATGGATGAGGTTGAGGCGGTCATCCTGCAGCAGGACGGCAGCCTCGGACTCATCACCTCCGGGAACTTCGGCAGCGGGGAGACCGTGCTTCCCTACACCGGGGAGCCGGAACGCCCAGGCAGCTCTGGTGGTTCGCGACCCGCTGGCGATTCCCGCTGAACTGTGAGTTTTTGAAGTGCGATTCAGGATGATGACTCGAGGCTACTGGCTGGTAGGGTGAACCAAGTCACATATCGCGAATGAGGAGCTCGCCATTATCGCCATCCCAAGCCCCCACGCACCGGTCACGATCCCCGACGTCAGCATCTACCAGCTGCTGTTCGGCTCACTGTCGACAGAAGATTCCGAACGTACTGCCCTCGTCCAGGGCGAGACTGGGCGCGAGGTCAGCTATGGGGCGTTGAAGCACCAGGTCGACTTCTTCGCCGGGGCGCTGGCAGCTCGTGGCATCGGAACCGGCGACGTCGTCGCGCTGCAGGCGCCCAACATTCCAGAGTTCGTCACCGCCTTCCACGGGATTCTGCGCTCAGGGGCCACCGCCACAACCGTGAACTCCATGTACACAGCGGAGGAAGTAGCGCGACAGCTCACCGCCGCCGAAGCCACCATGATGGTCACTGTCTCCGCGCTCGCGGACAACGCCGTTGCGGGTGCGGAGCAAGCCGGACTGAGCACCGATCGGATCGTTGTGATCGACGACGACGGCGTGCACCCCGCCTTGACCGGGATGCTCGGTGAGGCTCACCCCGCGCCTGAGGTGGATATCGACCCCGCTGAGCACGTGGCGGTGCTGCCGTTTTCCTCAGGCACCACCGGCACCCCCAAGGCCGCAAGGCTGACCCACCGGAACCTGGTCGCCAATACCTGCCAGATCCAGGACCTTCTGCCTGTCCACCCCGGTGTCCCGATGCAGGCGGTGCTGCCGATGTTCCATATCTACGGCCTCACCGTGCTGATGAACTTCGGCCTCTACCGCCGGGCGCAGGTGGTCACCATGGCTAAGTTTGACCTGGAGGAGTTTCTGCGGATCGTTCAAGACCATAGGATTCAGGCCTCCTTCATCGCGCCACCTATAGCTGTGGCCCTGGCTAAGCACCCGTTGGTGGACAAGTACAACACGGACTCGCTGATCAGCATGCTCAGTGGAGCCGCACCCCTGGACGGAACCACCGCACAGGCGGTCGCCGATCGTCTGGGCTGCGAGGTGGGCCAGGGCTTCGGAATGACAGAACTCTCACCGGTCTCGCACCTGTCCCCGTTCGGTCAGCACATCTACCCGCACGGCTCCATCGGGCCAGCGGTCCCGAATGTGGAGACCAAACTGGTGGACCCAGCCTCTGGTGAGGACATTGATGTCCCCTCCGACGAAGAATCTCCGGCTGGGGAAATGTGGGTGCGTGGCCCCATGGTGATGAAGGGCTATCTCAACAATCCGCAGGCCACCGAGGCCACCATTGTGGATGAGGAGTGGCTTCGCACTGGTGACATTGCCACCTACAACCCGGGAGGGTGGTTCACCGTTGTGGACCGGCTCAAAGAGCTCATCAAGTACAAGGGCTTCCAGGTGGCTCCGGCCGAGCTGGAGGCGCTGCTGCTGGAGCATGAGAAGATCGCCGACGCGGCGGTCATCGGTGTCCCCGCCGACGATGGCAATGAGATTCCCAAGGCATTCATCGTTCCGCAGGTCGATGCTGAGGGGGTGACCGCCCAGCTCAGCGCGGAGGAGGTCATCGAGTACGTCACCTCGCGGGTCGCACACTTCAAGAAGGTTCGTGAGGTGGAGTTCATCGATGAGGTGCCCAAATCGCGTACCGGAAAGATCCTGCGCCGCGAACTGAAGCACAGCGCGTAGCCACCCTGGCGCCTCGGTGGGGTCCAAGACAAACGTGTGGTGATTGACGGACTCGCTCTCCGACTCAAAGTCACTCCGAGTGGTATCCAGACGTTTTATCCTCACTTCGGCCCCGGCGTCATGTGGTGCTGGGACGGCATCGCTTACCGTCAGGAAACCTTTGAGCAGATGATAGAAAACCAGCGACGCGTGGCTGGGCAGGCGGAGTAGGATGAACTATACGGACATCCAGCAAGAGCTCGCTCAGAGGCTCGTGTTCCACTATGAGGACGTGTGGCCAACCGAGGCCTGGGCCGATTTCGCCGGTGACGTCGGCGCGGGCGAACATGAGACGGCTGTGTGGATATTTCTGATCAATTCGGTGGAGCAGGACCTTCCGGTGGAGACCAGCCACCTCAACGAGATCAGCGGAGTCTTTGGTCCTGACGAAGGGCTTGAGCAGTTCCGCAGCTATATCCAGACCTTGCGGAAGCGGCAGCTCACCGCCGCGTGAACTGCTGGCGGGTGAGCGGCGGGCTGCCGCCGTCGGTGTCGGCTCAGCCCGTGAGGCTGCACGACTCTCCCAGGGCTGTTCAGATCACACAGCCTGAGGAGGCGCAGATCCTTCACAGCGCTGGGAAGATTTGTGGTGGAGGGCTGGGTTGGTAAGCGGCGCGGATGAGTGCTGGACTGCCTAGCGGTCGATGAGTTGGCGCTTGGCGCTGATGATTCCGGTGTCGAAGCCGCCCAAGTGCAGGTTGCCGTGGAAGCGGCCGTGCTCAATCTTGATGCACCGGTTCTGCACCGCGTTCAGCCCCAGGTCGGTAGCCCGCTGCATGGCGTCTTCGTTCTTCAGGCCCAGCTGGGCCCACATGGTCTTCGCACCCACCGCAGCGGCATCCTCGGCCACGGCCGGCAGGTCGGCCGGCTTGCGGAAGGCCACCACAATATCGGGCACCTCCGGAAGGTCCTGCAGCGAGGCGTAGCCGGGCCGGCCCAGCACGGTCTTGCCCACCAGGCCCGGGTTGACCCAGTAGAGCCGGTAGCTGGAGTCGGAGTTCAGATAGGTGCCCACAAAGTAGCTGGACCGGGAGGGCTTATCGCTCATCCCGATGATCGCCACCGACTCAGCACTGCGCAGCAGCTGCAGGCGGCGGGCGGCACCCGGCTCCTCCCAGAGGCCGTGCGGATGCTCAGCGCTCGTGGTTGTGCTGGTGGTCGGCGTCGCGCTCATTTTGAGTCTCCTTTGGTCGCAGCCTCCAGGGCCTGGTCCAGGTCCCAGATAATATCGTCAACGTCTTCTAGGCCCACAGAAATCCTGACCAGGTCCTCGCCGATTCCGGCGGCCTGAAGCTGCGCGGCGTTCAGCTGCTGGTGGGTGGTGGACCCCGGGTGCAGGATCAGGGTGCGGGCGTCGCCCACATTGGCTAAGTGGCTGGCCAGCTGCAGCGACTCAATGAAGGTGGCCCCATTTTCACGTCCGCCGGCGATGCCGAAGCTGAACACCGAGCTGACGCCGTCTGGCAGCAGCTCCTTAGCACGCTCGTGGTGCGGGTGGCTGGGCAGCCCGGCAAAGTTGACGTAGCTGACCCGATCATCGGTGTCCAGCCATTCGGCGATGCGCTGCGCGTTGATGGTGTGCTCGGCCATGCGTTGGGGCAGGGTTTCCACCCCCTGGATCAGCTGGAAGGCCGCCTGCGGGGTGAGGCTGGGCCCGAAGTCGCGCAGCTGTTCGGCGCGGATCTTGGTGAGGAAGCCGTACTCGCCGAAGTTGCCCCACCAGGAGAGTCCGCCGTAGGAGTCCACCGGCTCGGTCATCTGCGGGAACTTGCCGTTGGCCCAGTCGAAGGTGCCCGCCTCCACGATCGCCCCGCCCAGAGTGGTGCCGTGGCCGCCGAGGAACTTGGTCACCGAATGGGTGACGATGTCTGCGCCGTGCTCAATGGGCCGCAGCAGATACGGGGTGGTCAGCGTGGAATCGACCACCAGCGGGATGCCGTGCTCATGGGCCACCTCAGCGATGCCGGGAAGATCCACGACGTCGGAGCTGGGGTTGGTGACCACCTCGGTGAAGATCAGCTTGGTGTTCTCCTGGAGCGCGGCTTTGAAATCAGCGGCCTCATCGGAGTCCACGAACGTGGTCTCAATGCCGAACCGGCGCAGAGAAACGTCCAGCTGGGTGACGGTGCCGCCGTAGAGCTTGGAGCTGGCCACAATGTGGTCACCCTGCTCGCACAGCGCTGCGAACACCAAGAACTCCGCGCTCATGCCCGAGGCGGTGGCCACTGCGCCGATGCCGCCCTCCAGCGAGGCTAGGCGCTCCTCCAACGCGGCCACAGTGGGGTTGCCGATGCGCGAGTAGATGTTGCCGTACTTCTGCAGGGCGAACAGGTTGGCGGCGTCGCCGGTGTCCTTGAACACGAACGACGTCGACTGGTGGATCGGCACCGCCCGGGAGCCGTGGATGGCATCGGGCACCGTGCCGGCGTGCAGGGCGCGGGTGCGGAACCCGAACTGGCGGTCACTGGTCATGGGATGGGTACCTCTCTCAGGGTGTGGGGGTCGTCGCGGGGGTCGTCGCGGGGGTCGGTGCGGGGGACATCGTCCCGCGCGCCCGGCAGATTTCGGTGATCTGGGCTACGCAAGGTTCGTTCTGCAGGCTGGTGGTATCGCCCAGGGGCTCGCCGTCGTGAATCTGGGCCAGCAGCCGGCGCATGATTTTGCCTGAACGGGTCTTGGGCACCTCCGGCACCGCAATGACCGCCCGAGGCTTGGCCACCGGGCCGATCACTTGGCCCACGTGGGCGCGCAATTCCTCGTTGAGTCCGGATTCGGCCTCCGCATCCTCGGCAGTGCGTTCAGCGGCTGCGGCGCTGAGCACGGTGAAGGCCACCGCGGCCTGGCCGGTTGTGGGGTCGCTGACACCGGCCACCCCGGCTTCGACCACGTCCGGGTGGGAGATCAGGGCGGATTCGATCTCGATGGTGGAGAGCAGGTGCCCCGAGACGTTGATCGCATCATCGATGCGCCCCAGGATCCAGATGTCGTCCTCGGCGTCGTACTGGGCGCCGTCGCCGGCTAAGAACCAGCCCTGCTGAGCGTAGTCCTGCCAGTAGCTGGTGTAGAAGCGCTCCGGGTTTCCCCACACGGTGCGCGCCATCGACGGGCCCGACTTGGTGATCACAATATTGCCCTGCACCCCGGGCGCGGTGGGGGCCCCGGCATCATTGACGACGGCGACCTCCCAGCCGGGCATCGCACCTGCCACGCTGCCGGGCTTGAACCGTGTGGTTTCGGGTCTGGGGGAGAGCACCGTGGAGCCGGATTCGGACTGCCACCAGGTGTCCACCAGCGGCAGGGTGGGGTTCCCGTCGTCGTCGTGGGTGTCGCGGCCGATCTGGGAGCGCAGCCAGCTGGCAGCCTCCGGGTTGACGGCCTCCCCGACGGTGCCGGCCAGCCGGATGGAGCGCAGGTCGTAGTGTTCCGGAACCCCGTCGGGGAACCAACCCATCAGTGACCTGACCAGGGTGGGGGCGGTGTAGTAGCTGGTCACCCGGTGTCGGTCGATGATCTCGAAGTGCCGCCCCGGGTGCGGCACATTGGGCACGCCCTCGTAGATCACTTGGGTGGCCCCGGCGGCCAGCGGCCCGTAGATCTCGTAGGTGTGGGCGGTGACCCAGGCCAGGTCGGCGGTGCACCAGTGGACGTCGGCGTCGCGCTTGGTCGGATCCGGGTGGGCGAAGAGCCGCAGGTAGCTGAACAGGGTGCCGGTGAGGTAGCCGCCGGTGGTGTGCACCAGGCCCTTGGGCTTGCCGGTGGTGCCGGAGGTGTACATGATGAACAGCGGGTGCTCGGCGTCGAAGAACTCCGGGGTGTGCTCTGCGGAAGCGGTGTCGACCACCTCGTGCCACCACAGGTCGCGGCCCAGGCCGTCACCGTTGAGATCATCGCTGACCCAGCGGATGTCACTTCCGGTGCGGCGGATGACCAGCACGTGTTCGATGCTGTTGTCACCGGAGACCGCTTCGTCAGCGTTCGCTTTCACGGGGACGGCTTTGCCGCGGCGGAACTGGCCGTCGGTGGTGACCAGCAGCTTCGCACCGGTGTCTTCGATCCGGAAGCGCAGCGCCTCGGCGGAGAACCCGCCGAAGACCAGCTGGTGCACCGCGCCGATGCGGGCGCAGGCCAGGGTGATCACAATGGTCTCCACCAGCACCGGCAGGTAGATGACCACCCGGTCGCCGGGACCGATGCCCAGAGACTCCAGTGCGTTGGCCGCGCGGTTGACCCGGTCCTGCAGATCGGCGTAGGTGACCTCGGCGCGGTCGCCGGGCTCGCCCTCGAAGTGCAGGGCGGTGCGCTCGCCGCGGCCGGCGGCCACATGGCGGTCCACGCAGTTGACCGAGGCGTTGAGCGTGCCGCCGCTGAACCAGCTGATCTGCGGTCCGCGCTTGGCCTGCGGGTCTGCCGGACTCCAGGTGTGGGTGGTGTGCCACGGGGCCTCCCAGTCCAGCAGGCCGGCGGCGCGCTCCCAGAACTCAATGCGCTGAGACTCTGTGGCCGGATCTGCCCAGTTGTGGACATCGGCGTCACAGGGGTGTGTGGTCTTCGGTGTGGGTGTGTTCTGGCCCGCCGCAGCGGCGGCACCGGTGGTTGGTGCAGCAGTCATCGGTGAGCAAACCCTCCCATCGGTTCTGGCGTTAGCACCTTGTCCCACGGGGTGAGGGGTGGTTGCTGCGGCGTCGTCGAGCCAGATCTCTCAGCCGCTCCGGATGGATACAGCTACCAGCCTAAGGCGTCGAAGGACGCGGCACCAAGCTGTGTTGCGGATTGTGAGGTTTCTGGGGTCAGTCCAGGATCGGCAGCCGCTTGAAGGTGCTGTTGTGGAAAACCAGGCCGGGTTTGGTCTGGTCAGCCCCCAGGTCCAGAATCTCCAGGACGACGACGTCGTGGTCGCCGGCGGTGAACTGGTTGTAGATCCGGGTCTTCAGCCACATCGGAGTGGCCCCCAGGGTCAGGGCGCCGTCGTCGTCGGTGCTGTAGTCCACGCCGGTGAAACGGTTGGCGCGGTCCTTCGATGCGATCTGACGGCACAGGCCCTCATGGTCGGCGCCGATCACCGAGACCCCCAGGTGGGAGGCCGCCTCGCGCAGCCGCGGCCAGGTGTTGGAGGTGTGCTGCACCGCGACCGTCGCCAGCGGCGGATCCAGTGAAACGCCGGCGGTGAAGGTGGAGGCGACCAAGGCTTCGGGGGCGCCGTTGATCTCGGCACCGATGGCCACCACCCCCTGGGGGAACTGGGCGAAGGCCTGGCGGAGGTCCAGGGCGGTGACTGCTGCGGCCGGTGCGGGGGATAAGCTCATACGAAACGACTCCCATCGATCCTGGCGGTAGCACCCGGCTGCATCCGGGTTGCTGCGGCGTCGCTGAGCCAGTTCTCTCGGCCGCTCGGGATAGGACCTCTCCACTGTAGAAGCCCGGTCAGCCGGTGAGCAAAATCCGTGTCACATGGCGAGATCTTCGCCGCGAGACCTCAAGAGACACTGCGGATCGTCACCGGCGGCAGCACGTGCGAGGAGAGCCCCGGCTGTGTTTCATCCGCCGCGCCTAAGGAGCCGCCGATGAAACAGGGACGGGGACTCTTGTGCGGGACGAGTGGCGCGGGGCGAGTGGCGCGGGTGGGACCGCGCAGCGCAGGTGCGGGCCCATTGCGTCGCAGTCGGTGCCACAGCCAATGTTGCTCCGGGTGACGTGGATGCAGCCGCGATTTGACGCGCAGCGGCGAAACCCGCATAAGCTTGACCCTAGATTGACCATCCAGAGCGACTGAGGGATCTGGCCCGACGACGTCGCAGCAACCGGCCTGAGGCAAGGTGCTAACGCCAGAGTCGATGGGAGTGATTCACCATGTCAGCTGCGCCCACCCTCGAGCGGTCCACCGCCGCAATTGAGGATCCGCAGCCGCAGGCTTCAGCCCCGAGGCTCGAGGCCCGGTCGCTGAGTGTCAGCTTCGACGCGGTCGGCCGAGCATTCGAGGCGGCCCCCGTGCTGCGCGATATCAGCTTCGACGTCACCCCCGGTGAGGTCGTGGCGATCCTCGGCGCATCCGGCTGCGGCAAGTCCACGCTGCTGCGCGCCGTCGGGGGCCTGGACACCGGAAACTCCGGACAGATCAGAATCGGGGGCAACCCGGTGACCGCCTATGACCCGCGCACTGCCGTCGGCTTCCAGGAGCCCCGACTGCTGCCGTGGCGCTCTGTGCGCAAGAACATTGAGCTGGGTCTGCCGCGCGAGCTGTCCAGGGCCGCAGGCGCCGCCCGCGTTGATGAGCTGCTGGAGCTGGTCGGTCTGGCCGACCGGGCAGAGCTGCGCCCCCGCGAGATCTCCGGGGGCATGGCCCAGCGCACATCCCTTGCCCGTGCCCTGGCGCGCCGCCCCGGAGTGCTGCTGCTGGACGAACCCTTCGGCGCCCTGGACGCGCTGACCCGGCTGAAGATGCAGGACCTGCTGCTGGAGGTCCACGCCCAGACCGGCACCACCGTGCTGCTGGTCACCCACGACGTCGACGAAGCCCTTCAGCTGGCCGACCGGATCCTGCTGCTGGGGGCCGAGGACTCCTCGACCCAGGCCGGGGCAACGGTCAAGCAGCTGCTCACGATTCCAGGGCGACGCCCCCGCGATCGCGGCTCGGCTGAGCTGGTGCGACTGCGCAGCCAGCTCTATGCCGGCCTCGGCGTCGACTCCCACTGACCCAGGATCCTGCAGCCGCGTTCCTACCGGCCTGCCCGATCCGCTCGCACCCTCTACGAAAGGTCTCCTATGTCCCTTGCCGCCCATAAGAAGTCCACTGCCGCAATGGCGACTGTGGCTGCTGCCGCCCTGGTGGCCAGCACCGCCTGCAGTGCAGCCTCCGGCAGTGAAGAGCTGGAGACCCTGAACATCGATTTCGCCACCTACAACCCGCTGTCCCTGGTGATACTGGAGAATGGATGGCTCGAAGAGGAGCTCGCAGATCAGGGCGTCGAGGTGGAGTGGACCCAGTCGCATGGCTCCAACCGGGCCAATGAGAACCTACGTGCTGGCAACATCGACGTCGGCTCCACTGCCGGATCGGCCGCGCTGCTCAACCGTGCAGTCGGGGCCGATACCCACACAATCCTGATCGAATCTCAGCCGGAGTGGTCTGCGATGGTGGTGGGCGAGGACTCCAGCATCGAGTCAGCTGAAGACCTCGAAGGCGCCAGCGTGGCCGCCACCTTGGCCACCGACCCCTTCTTCTTCTTTGCCCGCACCCTGGATGAACATGGGATCTCACTGGACGACGTCGAAGTCCAGAACCTGCAGCACGCCGACGGCCGACAGGCCCTGTCCACCGGCGAGGTCGACGCCTGGGCCGGGTTGGACCCGATCATGGCCAGCGCCGAGTTCGACGGCGCCGAACTGATCTACCGCAACGTGGACTTCAACACCTACAGCGTGATCAACGCCACCGGCGACTTTCTGGACAACCACCCGGAGACCGCGCAGGTCGTCGTCGACGTCTACGAACAGGCCCGCAAATGGGCGCAGGAGAACCCCGAGGAGACAGTGGACATTCTGGCCGACTACGCCGGTCTGGAGACTGAGGTCGCCGAACGGGTGCTGGATGAACGGGTGGACTTCGACATCGACCCGGTCCCCGGCGAGCAGCTGCGCTCCTCGATCGAACCCACCGGGCCCATCTTTGTGGACAACGGCGACGTCGACTCCCAGGAGGCGGTTGATGAGGCCATGGAGTCGCTGTTCCGCCCCGAATTCGCTGAAGACCGGCAGGCCACCGACGCCGAAGGCAGCGACGACGCCGCCGACGAGGCCAACATCAACCAGGACGAGGAATAATGAGCGCCCCAGCCCAGGACACAGCGGCACCAACCCAGCCTCCGACGACGGGGAAGAAGCCTGCCGGACTGCCCGGGGGCAAACTGCTGCTGGGCCTGATCGTCCCGGCGGCTGTGCTGCTGGCCTGGTGGCTGGTCACCGACGTGTTCGGGGTCTTCACCGCGACCCAGCTGCCCGCACCGCAGGCGGTCCTGGAGGCCGGCCTCGGGCTGATGAGCTCCGGAGACCTCTGGGGGCATATGGGCATCTCCGTGCAGCGGGTGCTGCTGGGGTTCCTTGCCGGGTCCGCCGCCGGACTGCTGCTGGGCTCGCTGCTGGGCCTGTCTGGCCTCGCCGACCGGCTGCTCAACCCGACTGTAGGAGCCTTTCGGGCCGTACCCTCGCTGGCCTGGGTGCCGTTGATCCTGCTCTGGGTCGGCCTGGGTGAGGACGGCAAAGTCCTGCTGATCGCCATCGGCGCCTTCTTCCCAGTCTTCACCTCCATACACTCGGCCCTGCGTCATGTGGATCCGCACCTGGTCGAGGCCGGCCGAGCCTTCGGATTCCACGGTATCCGGCTGCTGACAACCGTCCAGCTGCCCGCTGTGGTGCCCCCGGTCTTCTCCGGACTGCGCCTCGCCCTGGCCCAAGCCTGGTTATTCCTGGTCGCCTCCGAACTGCTCGGCGCCTCCGAGGGCCTCGGATTCCTTCTGACCGAATCCCAGAACAATGGGCGCACCGACCGGCTGCTGCTGGCGATCGTGATGCTCGCACTGCTGGGCAAACTCACGGACGCGCTGCTCGGCATGCTCGAACGAAAAGCCCTCAAAACCTGGGCGTAACTGACCGACCAACCATCCAGAGCGACTGAGGGACCTGGCCCGACGACGTCGCAGCAACCAACCGAACAGGACAAACCTGCAGCGGGACAAGGTGCTAACGCCAGAGACGATGGAGAAAATACATGGTATACAACTCAGCCGTACCCGCGGCCCTGCTCACCGCTATCACCGCTGCCGGGGAGAACGCGCTCAACCGGGAACTGGAGCGCAGCCTGCCGCATGAGGAGATCCGCTCTCTAGTCGAGGCCGGAATCGGCAGGCTGCGAGTGCCAACAGAGTATGGCGGCCTGGGACTGAACTGGGTGGAGGCCACCGAAGTGCTCGTGGAGCTCGCCGCTCAGGACAGCAATATTGTGCAGGCGCTGCGCGGGCACCTGGCCATTCAGGAGGATGCGATCTTTCGCCCGGATGACCAGGCCGCCGCCCAACACTGGCTGCATCGCCTGGCTGCCGGCCAGCTTGCCGGAAACGCGTGGACTGAACCGGGCACCGGCGGCTACCAGCGCTCCGGAACCGTGGTGACCTCCACCGAGAACGGACTGGTGGTCAACGGCACCAAGTACTACACCACCGGTTCCATTTTTGCCGATTGGCTGGATGTCACCGCCCGCGATGAGCAGGGCAACGAACTGGCCGTGCTCGTCGCCGGTGACCAGGCTGGGGTGCAGATCTCCGATGACTGGAGCGGGTTCGGTCAGCGCACCACGGGTTCAGGCACCACCACGTTGACCGATGCGGCTGTGGCCGATTACGAGTCTCGGCTGCTCACTGACCGGTTCCCCTACCAGACCGCGCTCTACCAGCATGTGCTGTTGGTTGTGCTGACCGGCATCGTCGAGGCCGCCGCCGGTGAGATCGCTGCGGCACTGTCCACGCGCAGCCGCACCTACAGCCACGCCAACACTGTGCAGCCGAGTACGGACCCCCAGCTGCTGCAGGCAGTAGGGGAAGTCGACGCCGTGGCCGCTCTAGCCCGCGCCCAGGTGCTGGAGACCGCCCGAACTTTGGACACCGCCTTCGCCGCACGTCACGCGGACCCCGCCGGACAGCTGCAGGCTGCCGAAGCCGCAGAACTGGCCACCGGACGCGCTCAAGTGGCTCTGCACCGACCGGTGCTGGAAGCAGTATCGAGAACCTTTGACGCACTGGGCGCCTCCGGCGTAGACGCCGGACGTGGGCTGGATCGGCACTGGCGCAACGCGCGCACTGTCACCAGCCACAACCCGTGGGTGTACAAGGCCCGCATTGCCGGCGACCACCGGGTCAACGGCACTGCGCCGGTGCGGCTGTGGAGTGTAGGAGTGCCCGAGCCGGAGCTCTCCGCTGCCACCAGCTGAACCACCCCAGAACTCTGAGAAGGACACACGAGATGACACAGACCACAACTGAAGCGGCACCCCGCTCGCACTGGGAGGATGGAGCCAGCCCCGCGGAACTCGCCCACTGGTCCGGTATCGCCCAACAGGTCGCCGACCAGCTGGGCGCTGACGCTGTGGCTCGCGACCGGGCCAATGAGACTCCCTTCGCAGAGGCGCAGCTGCTCAAAGACTCCGGATTGGTCACCCTGCTAGTACCGAAACTGCACGGAGGAGGTGGCGGTCATTGGGCCTCCGCTTTGGCCGCAGTGCGCATTATCGCCAGTGCCGATGCCTCCATCGCCCAGCTGTTGGCTTACCACTACATCAATGAGGGCAACATCGTCTTCACCATTCCCGAGGAGGCAGACCGGCGCCGATGGTTTGACGCCACCGTTTCCGGACGGTGGATCTGGGGGGATTCGGTCAACCCCACTGACCCAGACCTGACGCTGGTCCCCAATGAGCATGGTTGGGTGCTCAACGGTCGCAAACGGTACTCCACCGGCTCCGCCGTGGGAGACGCACTGCTGGTCAATGCCCGCATCACAGCTGGTGAGGACGAAGGGAAGATCCTCGCCTTCGTGCTTGATGAGAACCGCGACGGTGTGGAGTACCTCGACGATTGGGACTTTCTCGGTCAGCGGCTCTCTTCCTCGAACTCCGTGGTGTATCGCGATGTGCAAGTCGGCTGCGAGGATGTGCTGGGCCACCTGATCGATGAGCCCTACTCCACGCTGGTGACCGCCGGAATTCAGCTGGCCTTCGGCAACCTGTACCTGGGCATCGCCGAGGGGGCACTGGCCAAGGCTCGGGATCTGATCAATGCTCGGCCGAACGCCTGGTTCCTCTCTCCGGCGGAGAAGTATCGCCATGATCCATTCGTGCAGCGCCTGGTGGGGGACTTCAAAGCCCGTACCGCCGCCGTTGCCGCGCTGGCGGAGAAGGTCAACCGCAACTTCGAACACGTACTGACCCTTGGTCACGATGTCACAGCTGAGGTCCGCGGCGAACTGGCTGTCGAGATCGCCGAGCTGAAAGTCATCTCCTCCGATGTGGCCACCCAGCTGACTCATCAGATCTTTGAAGCCACCGGCACCTCCTCGACCGCCTCCAAGCACGGCTTCGACCTGTACTGGCGCAATATTCGAACCCACTCGCTCCACGACCCGGTCGATTACAAGAAGTTGGAGGTCGGAGCCCACTACCTCAACGGCGAGCTGCAGCCGCTCTCCCTCTACACCTGAGAAAGGACCCGAATCATGAGCTTCTCCGTCGACGCCTCCGCTTGGGGCTCCGAGACGCACACCCCCTACGCGGCAGCGGACTCTCGCTACTCGAACTTCACCTATCGACGGGTCGGGTTCAGCGGACTCGTGCTGCCGCCCATTTCCTTGGGACTGTGGTGGAACTTCGGTGACGCGACCCCGTTTGCCGATCAGCGCACCATTATTCGGCATGCGTTCGACACTGGAATCACCCATTTCGACCTTGCGAACAACTACGGCCCGCCTGCAGGTGCGGCCGAGGAGAACTTCGGCCGAGCGCTCGCCAAGGACCTGGCTCCGTACCGCAATGAGCTGATCATCTCTTCAAAAGCAGGGTGGGACCACTGGCGCGGCCCCTATGGAAACTACGGTTCGCGCAAGTACTTGCTGGCCAGCTTGGATGAGTCCCTGAAACGGCTGGGAACCGACTACGTCGACATCTTCTACTCTCACCGAGTGGACCCAGAGACACCGTTGGAAGAGACGATCGGGGCCCTGGACACTGCAGTGCGCTCCGGTAAGGCGCTGTATGCCGGCATCTCTTCCTACTCGGCCGAGCGCACCCGCGACGCCAAGCAGATCGCCGACTCGCTGGGCACGCCGCTGGTGATTCACCAGCCGGCCTACTCGCTGCTGAACCGGTGGGTCGAAGACGGGCTGCTGGAGACTCTGTCTGACACCGGTATGGGATCGATCGCCTTTACACCGTTGGCCCAGGGACTGCTGACCAGTAAGTACCTCGATGACCCCGACGCCAGGCCCTCGGGTAAACGCAGTTCTCTGCTGAACCGCCACCTCAGCGATGAGAATCTGTCCCGGCTGCGGCAGCTCAACGAAGTCGCCGACCGTCGAGACCAGAGCCTGGCACAGCTGGCTATCGCCTGGCTGCTGCGCGATGGCGGGGCCACCTCAGTGCTGATGGGCGCATCGTCGACTGCCCAGCTGGATGAGAACCTCGCCGCGGTCACCAACACCTCATTCACCGCTGAGGAACTGACTGAGATTGACCAGATCACCCGAGGTGAATCCGGTATCAACATCTGGTCCGTCTCATCCGATCTCTAGACCACCCGACACCGAGCTCACCGGAGAATACCTGCACATGCCGCCCAAACCCCTGATACTGTCGGCCTTTCTGATGAACACCACCAGCCACATCATCGGTGGTGCCTGGCGTCGTGACGAGGCCCAGCAGCACCGTTTCAACCAGCTGCCGCACTGGGTATCACTGGTGAAGACGTTGGAGAACGAAGGCTTCGACATCGCTTTCTTCGCTGATGTGGTGGGTCTCTACGGCGATCACGAGGGCGGCTGGGCCTCCCATGTCCGCAAAGGTCTGCAGATCCCCTCCAACGACCCGCTGGTGCTCATCTCCGCCCTGGCCGCCGTCACCGACCGGATCGGGCTGGCTCTGACCTCATCTGTGGTTCAGGCTCATCCCTTCACCTTCGCCCGCCAGCTCTCTACTCTGGACCACCTCTCCGGGGGTCGCGTGGGTTGGAACGTCGTCACCACGGCTCAGGAGAACGCCCACCGCAACTATGGTGCCGATGAACTGGCCCGCCACTCTGAGCGCTACTCCTGGGCAGAGGAATACCTGGAGGTCTGCTACAAACTGTGGGAGGGCTCCTGGAGCGACCAGGCGCTGAGAGTGGACAAAACCCATGAGGACGAGCGCGGCGGCGGGCTGCACGCGGATCCGGCGGGTGTCTCGAAAATCCATCACGACGGCGACCGCTACCGCGTGGAGGGTCCACATCTGTCCTCCCCCTCGCCTCAGCGCACCCCCTATCTCTTCCAGGCCGGCTCCTCTGACCGCGGCCGCGACGTGGCTGCGGCCCACGCGGAGGCCACCTTCTCGATGGCGCCGAACCGAGAGATCGCCGCCGCGCACGCCGCTGACGTCAAGGAACGCACCAAAAAATTCGGGCGCCGCCCGGAGGATTTGGCGTTCATCCAGGGGCTCTCCTTCGTCATCGGCTCCACGGAGACTGAGGCCCGCGCCAAGGCCGAAGATCTGGATACTTCCATCGACGACCATGCACTGATCGCCCACACAGCCGGCTCGCTGGGAGTGGACGTAGGCTACCTGCCTATCGATACACCGCTGGAGGACCTGGAGCACACCGAGGGGGCGCAGGGCCACTTGGCCGAGATCAAGAAGATGGCACCCAACGGCAAGGTCACACTGCGGGATTTAGCGCGCTTCCGGGCCCAGTCCACCCGCGTGGTCGGCACCCCGGAACAGATCGCCGATGAGTTGGAGGCGTGGCAGGCGGCCGGAATCGACGGCGTCAACGTCATCAACTCCACCCTTCCGGGCAGCTACGTCGAGTTCATCGACCACGTGCTGCCAGTGCTGCGCGCCCGCGGTTTGGCCCGTCACCCCCAGGATGCAGCCCCCGGAACTCTGCGCGGGTCGCTCACCGGCGAAGACCGGCTGCCGGCCAGCCACCCGGCCGCCACCCACCGTGACGCCTTCACCCAGTACAGCGCCGCCGCCACAGAGACGCCAAAGGAGCTGCTGCACTCCCACTGAACTCTCACGAACCTCACTAGGCAATCGAGGAACCTCCTCGCAGCTGTCCTGCCCAAGCAGAACCTCGAACGACCAATGACAACCGAATACCGCCAGAAGCACCTATCCATCCCGAGCGGCCGAGAGATCTGGCTCACCGACGCCGCGGCAACCCGAGCGCCGGGTGCTACCGCCAGAATCGATGGGAGAAACCTATGAACACCCCGCCTCCTGCCCACCACAACCGGCGATCGATGGGCATCCAGATCACCTCCGCCGCCGCGGTCGTCACCCTGCTCGCCACATCCTGCGGCTCCGCAGCGGCAGACAGCACCGAAGGTGACGCTTTCGCCGGTGACTATGAGGGCGAAAGCCTCGAGCTGCTGATGAACGTCTCCCATGAGGGAGCCGGCGAATGGCTCTCCGAGCGGTTCGAGGCTGAGACCGGGGTGGAGGTCACCATCACCACCGTCCCCTATGACGAGATTGCCTCCCAGCTGAGCCTAGACCAGCAGTCCGGCGCCAACGTCTACGACGTTGCCGCCCCCTGGTATGTCTCCCTGGGGGACCTTGCCGCCGACGGCAGCATCCAGCCGATCACCGAACTGGTCGAAAGCAGCGAGAACATCGACGTGGACGACTTCATCCCCAGTATCTGGGAGCCCTACTCGCATGTGGACGATGAGATCTACGGGCTCCCCTTCGACGGCGACATACACGCGCTGTTCTACAACACCGAGATTCTGGAGCGCAACGGCTTCGACGAACCTCCGACCACCTGGGACGAGTACGCCGAACAGGTGCAGACCATCACAGAGAACGAATCAGCAGACGGAGTCTATGGAGCCGCGGTCTTCGGGCAGCAGTCCCCGGTGATCCTCGGCGCCAGCTTCGCAAACCGTCTGGCCGGATTCGGCGGCGATTTCCTCAACGAAGACGGTCAGCCGGTCATCAACTCCGAGGAGGCTGTGGCCTCCCTGGAGGCGCTGGAAGAAGTCTGGGACGACGCGCTGCCCACTCCCGCCGAGACCGACTTTGGAGCGGGAAACTCCGCCTGGTTCGCCGGCAACGTGGCATTCATCGAGAACTGGACAGACCTGGGCGTGCGCTCTCAGGCCCCGGCTAGCGGCTCCGAGGTGACCGACAGCTGGGGTGTGACCTACCTGCCGCGAGAGAACTCCGACGACGAGCCGCGCGCCTCCCTCGTGGCGGGCTACTCGTGGACTGTGACCGGCAACACCGACCAGACGCACCTGGCCCGGGAGTTTATCGAATGGGCCGCCAGCTCCGAGGTCAACGCCGAACTGCTCACCGCTCTGCCGCCCACCGGAATCGACCCCAACCGCATCTCATCGCTGGAGGACGAGACCTACGGCACCAGCTTCCCCAAGCTCCAGGAGGTCAACTCCACCACGCTCAACGGGGCATTGGCCTGGCCTACCGGCCAGAACGCCACGGAGGCCGCGCAGATCCTTACTGATGAACTGGCCGCCTATCTCTCCGGACAGCGGTCCTCCGCCCAGGATGCCCTGGACACGGTGCAAGCCGAGTGGGAGCAGCTCCTTGGCGGCTGACACCCTCGAACGCAAACAGCCCGAGTCGGTACCGGGACGTGTCTTGCGTCTGCCTGCGCAGCAGAGGCCGCCCAGGCGGATACGGGGTGGACGACGACGGCGGGACCGCCTCTACCACCGGGCATTCATCGCGCCCGCCGTCGTGGTGCTGCTTGTTCTGGCGGCCTACCCGCTGCTGTTCATCGTCTCCGCGTCTCTGACCCGCTCCAGTCTGGGTCAGCCGTTCCAAGAGTTCCTCGGCACAGAGAATCTCCGGGCCACGATCGGCTCTGCTGCTGTGCAGAACTCTCTTCTCTTGGGCACCGGGTATGCAATCGGCGTTGCCCTGGCCAGCACTGTGCTGGGCACGGCCACTGCAGTGGCGCTCTGGCGATCTCTGAAGTCCGGGGTGATTATCCGCACTGTGCTGCTGCTGCCGATGATTGTGCCGCCTGTTGTTGTCGGGATCCTGTTCAGCTTCATCTTCTCGCCCTCCGGCGGGCTGATCGACACGCTGATCAAGATCGTCAGCCCCGGCTCTGGCACCTACGCGATCCTCTCCGACACCACGTGGGCCATCTTTGGCGTCGCATTGGCCGACGTCTGGGAGTGGACTCCCCTGGTGGTGCTGCTGGTGTTCACGGCGCTGCTGGGACAGGACCAGGAAATCACGGAGGCCGCCCAGCTGGACGGAGCCAACGGGCTGCAGCTCTTCGGCCACATCACTCTTCCGATGGTGGCCGGCACAATCGCGGCAGCCTTCCTGATCCGGCTCATCCTGGCGTTCAAAGTCTTCGACCTGGTGTATGTGATGACCGCCGGGGGGCCCGGATCCTCCACTGAGGTGCCGGCATATCTCATCTGGCGTTCGGCGCTGCAGAACTTCGACGTCGGCACAGCCGCCTCGATCACGCTGCTGCTGGCCGTAGTCGCCACGATTGTGACCTTGCCCGTCTTCTGGATCACTAAGAGGCACCGTCATGACTGACACGCTCACCCATCAGCAGGCGATCCCTGCGGCCACGGCAACGAAGGCCCCCCGCCCCAGCACGCTGACCCGGCAGGGCCGTCGCAGCCGAGCCGGCTCACTGCTGGCCAGTGGCTGGGTGCTCGGCGCTGCCGTCGTCGTGGTGGTTCCCCTGCTGTATCTGGTCTCCATTTCCGTTATGACGCAGGCACAGATCGCCTCCGGAATCTTAGTCCCCACTGACCCGGCTTGGCAGAACTGGGCTGATGCCTGGAACTCACCGTTGCCGCGCGGAGTGCTGAATTCGCTGATCGCTGCCTTCGGCGGGGCGGTGCTGAGCCTGGCGCTAGCGGTCCCAGGTGCCTGGACTATCGCTCGGCACCGCACTGGCGGCAAGACACTGAGCGGACTCATCCTGAGTCCTTGGCTGCTGCCGCCGATCGTGGCGATCGTACCGCTGCTGACCCTGCTGCGTATGGTGGGTCTGAGCAATACGCTCACCGGGCTGACACTGGTCTACGCGCTGATGAACGTGCCGGTGGCCATCTGGCTGCTGGACGGTTTCATCCGGCGTATCCCGGTGGACATCGAAGAGTCGGGTCGGATCGACGGCGCCAATGAGCTGCAGCTGCTGTGCCGGATCGTCGTGCCGCTGCTGGTGCCCGCTCTGATCGCCGTCGGCGTCATTATCGCCATCCTGAACTACAACGAGTTCCTCTTCGCCACTTTTCTCACCCAGAGCGAGGAAAGCCAGACGGTCACTGTGCTGCTGGCCGGCATGCTCAGCGAACGAGTGCAGGATTTTGGACGTATGGCCGCTTCCTCGCTCATCGCTGTGATCCCGATCTTCACCATTGCGGTGCTGCTGCAACGGTGGCTGGTCGAAGGTCTGACCACAGGCGCGGTGAAGTAAGAGTCACCGCCGGTTGCGATGACGCCGTTGTTTCCACTAGGAAAGGAGACCACCATGTCCCCAAATATCCCCACCACTGGACCCGCCCAGCGCGAGATCCTGTTCAACGCCTTCGACATGAACTGCGTGGTGCACCAGTCGCCGGGCCTCTGGCGCCACCCCGAGGACCGCGCCCGGGAGTACAACACCATCAGCTACTGGACCGACCTCGCCCAGACCCTGGAGCGCGGGCTGTTCGACGGGCTGTTCATCGCCGATGTGCTTGGCCCCTACGACGTCTTCGGGGACTCGCCCGAGGCCGCACTGCGCTCCGGGGCACAGATCCCGGTCCAGGACCCTTTCCTGCTGGTCGCCGCTATGGCCGCGGTCACCGAGCACCTCGGCTTCGGCCTGACCGCCGGCACCGCCTACGAACACCCCTACCCGTTCTCCCGCCGGCTGGGAACCCTGGACCACCTCACCGGCGGGCGTGTGGGCTGGAACGTGGTGACCGGCTACCTGCCCTCGGCAGCGCAGAACATGGGCCAGGAGGACCAGCTGGAGCACGACGCGCGCTACGACCACGCCGATGAGTACCTGGATGTGGTCTATAAGCTGCTGGAGGGCTCCTGGGAGGACGACGCCGTCGTCGCCGATAAGGAATCCGGGGTCTTCACCGACCCAGCCAAGGTTCACCGGATCGATCACCACGGCGAGCACTTCAAGACTCCGGGCATCGGCGTCGTCGAACCCTCCCCGCAGCGCACCCCGGTCATCTACCAGGCCGGCGCCTCCACCCGCGGCCGCGCCTTCGCCGGCAAGCACGCCGAGGCGGTGTTCATCAACCCGCCCACCAAAGAGCTGGCGGCCGAATCGGTCAGACGCATCCGCCAGGCCACCGCCGATGCCGGCCGTGACCCCTACAGCGTGCGGATCTTCGCGATGCAGACCGTGGTCACCGGGCCCAGCGACGAGGCCGCCCAAGCCAAGTACGACGACCTCGCCCAGTACGTGGACCCCGAGGGCTCCCTGGTGCTGATGTCCGGGTGGATGGGCATCGACCTCAGCCAGTTCGAGCTGGACGAGCCCATCGGCGACGTGGAGTCCAACGCGATCCAGTCCACAGTGGAGACCTTCAAGAAGGCCTCCGGACGCGAGGACGAAGTCTGGACGGTGCGGCAGCTGGCCGAGTGGGTCGGCGTCGGCGGCTTCGGCCCGGTGATCGTCGGCGACGGGCCCAGCGCTGCCGCCCAGCTGGCCGAATGGCAGGACGAGACCGACGTGGACGGGTTCAACCTGGCCTACCACATCACCCCGGGAACCTTTGAGGACATCGTCGACTACGTGGTCCCCGAGCTGCAGAAGCTGGGCCGCTACAAGACCGAGTACACCTCGGGCACACTGCGGCACAAGCTCTTCGGCGCCGGCGACCACCTGCCCGCCGAGCACCACGGGGCACAGTTCCAGCTGCGCCGTCGCTGAGCGGCACCCCGGGAAAGGGTCGGCGGCGGCTGCTGCGGGCAGCTACCTCATCGCGTGCCAATTGATGGATTATTGGTGGAATGGCGTCGAAATGTCGCTCGGAGCGCCGAAAATCCATCAACCGATGGTGTGCGGGGCTGGTTCCCCGCCCGGCGTTGCGAAGCGGGCTGGGTCTACCGGGAGGCGCGTTCGAGGACTTCCTCGAGCACCGCATCGTTGACCTTCCGCGGCTCGCCGTAGCTGGGGTAGTGGAACTGCATGATGTTCGCGTAGGCGCTGACCTCCAGCACCACCGCGCCCTCGGCGGTGCCCAGCTGGGGAACCACCAGGTCCACCGCAGCCGCACCCAGGCCCGGGATCGCCCAGAGCCCATCAACGGCGAGGTCCTCCAGCTCCTCACCCAGAAGGTCCAGCACGTCCACGGCGATTCCGCCGCCGCGGGCGGTGTCGGCGACCGGGGTGAGGAACTGCAGCCTCCCCTCCGGCAGCACCGAGAGCCGGGTGAGCCCCATCGGCTCCAAGAAGGCGTCGGTGACCTCCGGCTGGCGGGGCTTGAGGTACTCATTGGGGCTGCGGCGGGCGATTTCATCATCGGCGAGCTGCCCCACTGAGGTGATGCCGTCGCCGACCACATAGAACGGCAGCCGGGCGACGGCGCCGACCACCCGGGAACCGACCACGTAGGCTCGCACATCAAGTCCGGGCACGTACTGCTCCATCAGGATCAGATACCGCGACTCCAGGGTGACCGGTCGGGCCGCCATCGCCTCCTGCCATGCGGCGCGCAGCTGGGATTCGCCGGTGACGTTGATGGTGATGCCCTTGGCCGTCCGGCCCGAGGAGGGCTTCACAGTGACCGGCTTGCCCAGCAGCCTCATGTACTTCACCGCCCGCGAGTAGTTCGTCGGCGACAGTGCCCGGCCCTTGGGAGTGGGAACCTCCGCAGCGGCGAGATACCGTTTGGTCGCTGCCTTGGAGCGCGAGACGCGTCGCGCCTGGTGGGACACCAGCGAGGTGATCACCCCGTCCATGCCCCCGACGACGACGCCGGAGAGGAAGAACAGCTGATTGGAGTCGGTGATCTTCTTAATCGTGATCCGCTTGCGCTGGGCGGCGCGCTGCAGCAGCTTCTCGTGGGCCAACGTGGAGCTCCACCGGCGCAGCTGCTGGTGCTGAGGCACCACGTGCTCGGCGATGAACCGTTCGGTGGCCGAGGCGCCCTCCTCCAGACTCACATGCGGCTGCGGCTGCCCGACCGGGGGCGGCGGAGGCGGCCCGGCGTCAGATTCATCGGCCTGGGAACCTGGTCTGGGCTCCTTTCCGGCGGCGGGGAAGTAGGTGGCGGACATGGGGATCAGGATATAGCAGATCAGGAGGTCAGCACGGCAGCAGCGGCGTCAGAGGGCGGCGGTGAACAGGATCTGTTCGGCAATGGCATCGGCGACCGGTTGGCCGCGCCCCACCTGCGGAAAGTGGTGGGGGGTGATGCTGGCGGCCTCGTCGATGCCCACGACCTCAGCGCCCTGTGAGCTGTCCAGCGACGGGGTCTCCAGCGCCACGGAGGCGCAGAGCAGCCCCGGTATGGCGCGCATCGCGTCCACGGCCAGCGTCCGCAGCTCATCGGAGACGAGGCCGGTGGCCTCCACGCTCACCGCCCGGCCGGAATCATCGGGCACGATCGCCAGCACGCTGATTGCCTCGCGGCCGACCACATAGGCGCGCAGCAGTAGGACCGTACCGCTGGGCTTCGGCGCGAGCACCTCGGGACCGAAAAGTGGGGGAGTGGGGTCCTCCGGGCTGGTCTCCGGCAGCGGTGCGGGGTGGGGGACATCCACCAGGTCCAAGTGGGTGCGCACTTTGGCCGCATCGCGCAGCACCCGGCGGGCATGGGCGGAGACCAGTGTGGTCACTCCGGCGCCTGCGGGTTGGCCCGCTCCGTTGGGGCTCAGCGAGTATCCGCCGATGATGGTGGAGGCGAACTCGAACACCCAACGCCCCTCGGTGACCTTCTTCACCGCGATCCGCCGGGCGGCAAGCGCCTCACCCAACAGTCGCGAGGGTGTGGGCAGCGGATCCGGGCGCGCTGCCTCAACAGCGGCCTGCTGGGCACGAAGTGGCTCCACGTGCTCGGTGAGGAACCGGGCGACGACGTCGTGGCCTGTGGTGTCGTGGGAAGGCTCCGCCGCCTCCGGCTCAGAAGTCTGCATCACCGATCCAGGATAAGCGCTGCGGCCTCAGGTTCGGGGGTCTGACCCGCCCTCATTGGACCAGTCGGCGCCGCTGGACTCCGTGGACTGGGCCGGATCGGAGACGACGTCGCCGTCGTAGGTGGTCTCCGTCTCAGGTGAGACGAACTCATCGGTGGCTTCGTTGACCTTCTGCTCGGCCCGCTTCACCGCGTCACTGGCCACAGCGACAGCCCTTTTGGCGCCGTCGGCGAGGTCCTGGCGCAGCTGATACGTGGACTCGGTGGTCTTCTCGACGAACTCTTGGACGTCGGGACGGTTCCACGTCTCCTCAGCGTTCTTGCGCACGTTGTCGAAGCTGGCGTCGAACGTCTTCCGACCGGTCTTGGTGCCGATCACATAGCCGATGGCCACTCCGGTGCCCAGGGAAAGCAGTCCCATGATCACTCCCGTATCAGTAGGTTCAGGCGGATACCTTCAACCTAATCAGCTCCCGGTGGTCCTGTCACCAGGGGGATGCCCGGATCCGTCCCTGATCCGGCCCTGAAGCTCCCCTGTCTTCAGGGGTCGGCGCCAGCAGTCTCTGAGATGCTGGGACCATGGTTGAATCTGCTGCCGCCGAGATCATCGTGACCCTGGTGACCGGCCTGGTGCTGCTGGTGGGGCTGATCAGTCTGGTGCTGCCGATCCTTCCCGGCAGCCTGGTGGTGATCATCGGGCTGCTGGTGTGGGCGGTGCTGCTGGGCGCTCCCGTGGTGTGGGCGGCAGCGGCGGCAGGCATGGTGCTGACGCTGATCGGCTGGAGCGCCTCCACGGTGCTGACCGGCCGGGTGCTGCACCGTGAGCGGATCCCCAGAGGCCCGATTCTCATAGCACTGGGGGCAGCGCTGGTGGGTCTGGTCGTCCTCCCGCCGCTGGGGCTGTTCCTGGGCTTCGCTCTCGGGCTCTTCGGTGCGGAGTACTTCCGGCGCGGCAAAGACTGGCGAGCCGCCGGCTCAGCGAGCCTGCAGGCGCTGCGGGCCGTGGGGATCGGACTGCTGATGGAGTTCTTCTTCGCCGGCACCGCCGTCTCCCTGTTCGTGCTGGGGTCTGTGATTCACCTGATCTTCTGAGCCTGCTCACGCAGCCGGGCGGCGCCGCGGCTCAGGTGGGCTCGAGGCGAGGCGGTGCTGCTATGCCGCTTGCGGTTCGCGAACGGCCCTCAGGTAGAGGCGGTGGCCCAGATCCACCAGGCCGCAGCCTGCCAGTGAGGCTACGAAGGTCGCAGCCAGCAGCTCCGCACCGGGCATTTCGAACAGGTGGTAGTGCTGGGAGACCGGCACCAGCAGAACTGCTGCCAGCAGCAGATACATCCCCGCGATCAGGGTGATGCGGACGGCGTTGAGCGGGCGCAGCACCACGTTTAGCACCCACAGTCCCACCAGGGCGAGGCAGATGAAGCTGGCCGTCTGGATCTCGGGGTCGCCGGCGCCGAAGCGGCGGCCGAAGATGGTCACCGCGACCAGGCTCCCACCGATCGCCAGGGTGGGCGGCAGGGAGAACAGCGTTGAGCGTTTCAGGAAACCGCTGCGGTACTTCTGCACATTGGGCATCAGCGCGAGGAAGAACGCGGGGAAGCCGATCATCAGGAAGTCTGCGGTGGAGAACTGCCGGGGCAGGAACGGGAACGGCCAGAACATCAGGGCGAAGACCAGGCCCACCAGGATGGCGTAGGCCGTCTTGGTCAGGAACAGGTGCGCCACCCGTTCGGTGTTGGCGATGACCTTGCGGCCCTCGCGCAGCACACTGGGCAGTCGGGAGAACTTGCCGTCCAGCAGCACCATCCGTGAGACCGCTTTGGTGGCCGGGGCCCCGGAGCCCATGGCGATACCCAGATCGGCCCTCTTCACCGCCAGCGCGTCGTTGATGCCGTCACCGGTCATGGCCACCACGTGGCCGTTGGCCTTCAGCGCATCGACCATCGCGGCCTTCTGCTGCGGTGAGACCCGGCCGAACACCTGGTGGGTGGCCAGTGCGGAGCGCAGCGCCTCGGGGTCCTCGGGCAGGGTGGAGGCGTCCACACCCTCGCCGTCGAACTCCAGGCCGACTTCCCGGGCCGCTGCGGCCGCGGTCTTCGGGTTGTCCCCAGAGATGACCTTCAGGGTGATGTGCTGTTTGCGGAAGTACTCCAGCGTCTCAGCCGCATCCCGGCGCACATTCTCCTTGAAGGTCAGCAGCGCCACCGGCTGCAGGCCATCGGGCAGCGGCTCCCCGCGCTGCAGCGGACGGGTCGCGGCCCCGCCCTCGGGTGCGGCGGCAGGCGCCCAGGTGAGCAGCATCGTGCGCAGCCCCTGGGCGGCTATCGAGTCGGTGTGGGCCAGCAGCTGGGTGACCGATTCATCCTGCTCGGCGTCGGGGCTGCGCATGATCTCCGGGGCGCCCAGGACCCAGTGGCCCGCCAACGGGCCGGCATCCTGGGCGAAGGTCACCGCAGACCAGCGGCGCACCGAGGAGAACTGGACCTGGTGGGCCGGCCGGTGCCGGGGCAGAGCGGTGAAGGGAACGGTCAGCGCGGCCGCAGTCGGGTTGGCCTGCTCATCGGCGCCGAAGTGCGCCAGCACCTGCTGCCAGGGCGCAGTACCCTCCACAGCGGTGGAACTGGGATCATGATGCCATCCGGTGGGTCTGCCCGAAGCGTCCAGCGCCGAGGCTCCGTTGAACACGATGGTCCCATCCGTCAGGGTGCCGGTCTTATCCAGGCAGACCACATCGACGCGGGCCAGCACCTCCACCGCCGGCTGCTCCTGGATGAGCACCGACTGCTGGGCCAGCTTCACCGCTGCCACAGCGAAGGCGATCGTGGTCATCAGCGCCAGCCCCTGGGGGATCATCGCCGTCACCGAGGAGACCGCTGTGACCAGCGCATCCCGCCAGGCGCCGCTGCTGAAGGCCTGCGTCCACCCGCCGTGGGCCTGCATCTGGCCGTTGAACACCACAGCGGCGATCGGCAGCAGCACCACTGACAGCCAGAACGCGATGCGCTCCAGCGCACGCCGGATCTCTGAGTTGATCTTCAGGTACTTCTTCGCCTCAGCCGCCAGTCTGACCGCGTGGGCCTTCTCGCCGACTGCGGTCACCACGAACCGCCCGTAGCCCGCCAGCACCCCGGTGCCGGAGAGGATCGGGCTTCCGCGGCGTTTGGAGACCGCCTCGGACTCCCCGGTGAGCATGGATTCGTCGAGGTCCAGCCCCTCGGCAGAGAGCACGACGCCGTCGGCGGGCACCTGATCACCGCGGCGCAGCTCTACGACGTCGTCGAGCACCACCTGCTCGCGGTGGACCTCAATGATCATGCCGTCGCGCAGCACCCGAATGTAGTCCTGATGCAGCAGGGCGATGGCATCCAGCTTGCGCTTGGCGCCGTACTCCTGGACCAGGCCGATGATCACATTGGCCACCGCTGCCACGGCGAAGAGCAGATCCAGCCACCGGCCCAGGACGATGATGATCAGCGCACAGACCCCAATGATCAGGTTGAACAGCGTCATCAGGTGGGTGCGCAGAATCTCGGCGATGGAGCGAGAGGTGGTGTTCGGCTGGACATTTGCCAGCTGCAGCCGCATCCGCTCAGAGACCTGCACCGAGTTCAGTCCCTTGTCCTCCAGGACGGTGGGGTCAGGGGCAGCCCTCAGCTCCGCAGGATCGCGGACCTCCGTCTTCTCATCAGGCACGCAGAGAGTCTACCGACCTTGAGGGGCAGCGGTGACTATCCGCCGGCGACCGAGACGAGGAGATCTTCGCCACTGGCCCCCAGCTGGATATCGAGGTCGAAGGGGACCTGCTCAGTCTGGGTGAGCTGCTCACCGCTGAAGTGGTGCACGGCCTCGAAGCTGACCTCGGCCACCAGCTCCTCGTGGCCGACGCTCCAGCCCTCCTGGTCGAAGGAGAGGCTGAACTCTTCGGGTTCGGGGAAGGTCCATTCGATGGAGTCCGAATCTGGCACCCGGTGTGGGGTGGTGGTGCCCACAGGGCAGCCGGTGGGCATCAGCACCGGCTGATCGCAGTCGCTGAAGTATTGGCCGATCTCCTCGTGCAGCACATCTGTGGCGTCCTGGGAGGCTTCCAGATCCAGGGTGACCCGCTCGGCGGTGCTCTGCTCGTCCTGTGGTGCGGTGACCACATGGGAGGCGCTTCCGACCAGCCACTGGGAGTCGACGGTGATCTCCGCGGCTGAGGGCACGAAGGCTGAGAGCTGGGCGGTCTCCTCCTCCAGGTTGACCGGCACACCGTTGAGCTGCACCTGGTGGATGCCGCCCTGCGGGGCACCGGGAACAGCAACTTCGAACCAGGTCAGCGCGTTGGTGGAGACTGCCCACGTGTCGAAGAAGCCCCAGGCGGTGCCGCTGTGGCTGGCCGGCACGGTGGTGGCATAGTCTTCTCCGCCGACGGTGAAGTCCAGCTGGGCGGCAGTCTCATCGCCGCTGATGCTCGCATCCTCGATCAGTTCGGTGGAGCGGGCCAGGCCCTGACCATCAAGCAGCAGGTGGTCCATCCCCTCTTCGGCCAGGAAGTCCGGGGTCTCGGTGAGGTGTCCCATCGCCTCGGCACCGGAGCCGGCAGCCATCGCCTCCCAATACTGCTCCACCGTGGATTCGGGAGTGTAGAGCTGCTCATTGACCTGCCAGATCGCCACCACCACGGCCACCGCCGTCAGCACCAGAACGGCGGCCCAGCCCGCTGCGGCACCGAAGCGCGAGGTCGAGCGCGAGCCCTGCTGGTCATCGGGGGTCTGATCATCGGCGTGCCTGCCGTGCGACTGCGGGTCGGGGTGCTCGTCGTCAGCCTGCGCGAAGATGCTCATGAGGGGATGATGGTCCGGTGGAAGTTCTCGTGGCCCAGCGACGGCGTCGGCCCCCGCTGGCCCTGATACCGCGACTGGTGCACGGCGGTGCCGTAGCCGTGCTGGGCGGGGGAGGAGAGTCGGAAGAAGCACAGCTGACCGACCTTGGACCCCGGCCAGAGTTTGATCGGCAGCGTAGCCATATTCGACAGTTCCAGAGTCACCTGCCCGCTGAACCCGGGATCGATGAACCCAGCGGTGGAGTGCGTCAGCAGCCCCAGGCGCCCCAGCGAGGACTTGCCCTCCAGCCGGGCAGCGATGTCGGCCGGAAGCGTCACCGTCTCGTAGGTGGCCCCGAGCACGAACTCCCCGGGGTGCAGCATGAACGGCTCATCAGGGTCCACCTCCACCAGGCGGGTAAGATCCGGCTGCGGGACTGAGGGGTCGATATGGGCATACTTGTGGTTGTCGAAGAGCCGGAACATCCGTTCCATGCGCACATCGACGCTGGAGGGCTGAATCATCGAATCAGTCAGCGGATCCAGCTGGATGCGACCGGCGTCCAGCTCGGCGCGGATGTCGGTGTCGGAAAGCAGCACGCGTTCAAAACTATCACCGCAGCCGCGCAGTATCGTGGTGCCGGGCTGTTTCGCCCACAATCACGGCACGACGACGACGTACGGCACCGTGCGCCGCCGCGGCTGAACGCGCCGTCAAGGGTGAAGGAGTACCGACATGTGGGATGTGCTGGCCGGATTCGCGGTGGTCTGGCTGATCATCGCCGTCGGCTACCTCCTGGGCCGCTTCGGGGTGCTCAAGCCGGAGGCGCGGATCGTGATGAGCCGCACCGCGTTCTTCGTCGCCTCACCGTGCCTGCTGTTCATCACCATCTCCGGCTCCCCGATCAGCGAAGTGATCGGCCCGCAGTTCGGTGTTGCGGCGATCAGCGCCTTCATCACCCTGTTCATGTTCCTGCTGCTGGGCCGCTTTCTGCTGCGCGGGCGCCGCTTCGCTGAGCAGATGATCGCCGCACAGAGTGCCGCCCAGGTCAACGGAGCGAACTTGGGGTTCCCGATCGCCGCCTACGTGCTGGGCGACGTCGCCCTGGCCGCCCCGGTGGTCATGTTCCAGCTGGCCCTGTTCATGCCCATCATGGTGGCCTCCCTGGATCAGGCGACCATCGGGACGACCACCACCAGTTCGGTGCGGCCCAGCACCACACGCTCCGTGCTGCGGCGGATCCTCCAGACGGTGGGCAACCCGGTGATCCTTGGCTCGCTGCTGGGGCTGCTGTTCTCCTGGCAGCAGTGGAGCGTGGTCGGCCCGGTGGCCGAATCCGTCGAACTGCTGGCTGGGGCGGCCATCCCCCTGCTGCTGCTGTCCTTCGGGCTCTCCCTGGTGGGCAACTATCCGTTGGACAAGGCTGCGGGGCGCCGTCGTGATGTGCTTCTGGCGACGGCTGTGAAACTCATTGTTCACCCGGTCCTGGCGTATCTGGTGGCCGTCTACCTCTTCGACCTGGACGGTCTGATGCTCTATGCCGCGGTGGTGATGGCCTCGCTGCCCACCGCGCAGAACGTGCTGGTGACTGCGGTGCGCTACCAGACCGGGGAGGTCATCGCCCGGGACACAGTGCTGATCACCACCCTGCTGGGCATCCCGTCCATGGTCGTGGTGGCGCTGCTGATGACGTAGGCGGCGGACCGGCCGGCAGGCTCAACTGCTGTGGTGCTCTGCCATCGCGGCCGGTCCGGTGGGGTCGTGGACCCGGGCCAGCAGCAGACCCAGCCCCGCAGCGAGCACGATGATGATCCCGGGAATGGCCATGACCTGGCCGCCGAAGACGGCGATGAGCCCGCCGATGAGCGCCGGGGTCAGAAACGACATGCCGCGGCCGGCGGTGGCGTAGAGGCCGAACAGCTCACCGGCCCGGTCCGGGGGAGCCAGCCGCCCCAGAAAGGCCCGCGAGGAGGCCTGAGCCGGGCCCACGAACAGGCACAGCAGCAGCCCGAACAGCCAGAAGGCCTGCACCGGTGTCATGGTGAAGATTCCGACGTCGACGGGGCGCACCATGCTCCACATGATCACCGCAATGATCAGCAGGCTGGACAGGCTGATGGCGATCACCCGGCGCGGGCCGATGCGATCGTCGAACCAGCCGCCGATGAAGGCCCCCAGTGCGGCGATCACATTGCCGGCGACGCCGAACAGCAGCACGCTGCCGGCCACTTGGGTGAAGGGGATGCTGGCATTTTCGATGTGGTAGACGTGTACCCCCAACACGGCGCCCCAGGTGAACACCGCGGAGAGGCCGTCGCGGTAGATCGCCGAGGAGACCAGAAACCACAGGGTGTTCCGGTCCTGCTTCCACAGCCCCGCGAGTACCAGGAACAGTCGGCGGTACGATTCTGCGACGGAGACCTTCTCCTCCACCGTGTCCTGATCTGCAGTGGGCAGCCGGGTCAGCAGCAGCGGCAGCGCGAAGATCAGGTGCCAGAGCGCCCCCACCAGCGCGACGGCGCGGATGTTCACCGCCTCATCGGTGCCGATGCCCAACCAGTCGCCTTCGATCATGCCCACATAGACCACCAGCAGCAGCACAATGCCGCCCAGATAGCCCGCGCCCCAGCCGATGCCGGAGACCCGGCCCATGCGCTGGTGATCGGAGATATCGGTGATCATCGCGTTGTAGTTCAGATTGGCGAACTCATCGAAGAGGCCCATCAGCGCCATCAGCGTCACGCCCAGCAGCAGATAGCCCTCTTCGGGCCGGACGAAGAAGCAGGCGGCGACCATGATGATCACCATCACGGTGTTGATGCTCAGCCAGAGCCTGCGTCGGCCGGCCTTATCAGTGCGCTGGCCGATCACCGGGGCAGTCAGGGCGATGATCGCACCGGCGACGGCGGTGGCCACCGCCAGATACTGGGCGCCGCGATCGCCGGGGCCGAACGCCTCGGAGGTGATGTAGGTGCCGAAGACGAACGTCGTCATCACCGCCGAAACGGTCGCATTGCCCCAGCTCCACATGCTCCACTTGATGATCAGCGACCTGCTCAGCGGCCCGGCGGAGGATCGCGTGGACCCACCATCGCCGGCGGCGCGGGACGATTCGCTGTGCCCGGCGGCGTCAGTCATAGTATGTTCCCCCGTGAGTCGGCTCGATAGGCGGATCGTAACCCGTTTCTGTTAACATTAGGGGAACTGTCACGTGGGCAGCCCTGGATCGGCGCAGGATGATGCCGCACAGCGCTCCCGCGGTGAGTAGCGGTCCATGGTCCACAGCTGGAGAGTGAGAGGGTACGTTTATGCTCACTGTGCTCGCTGTACTGTTCGCAGTGAGCATCGTGGCACCCGTCCTCCACGCCTGGTGGGGACGGAGCGCCTTCTACATCCTTGCTGGTGTTCTTGCCGCGGCCTTCGGCTGGGTCCTGTTCCATATCCCACAGGTCGTCGGCGCCGACCAGGCGGCCACCAATGATGCCCCGAATGCGGTGCCGGCATACGTGGTGGAGTGGATCCCGCAGCTCGGCGTCGAGCTGGCCTTCCGCATGGACGCCCTGGGGCTGATCATGGCGCTGCTGGTCACCGGGGTCGGTGCCCTGGTGATGCTCTACTGCGCCCGCTACTTCCCTGCCACTGAGCGTTCGGCCGGGCCCTTCGCCGCCCAGCTGTTCGCCTTCGCCGCAGCCATGCTGGGCCTGGTGGTCTCCGATGACCTGGTGATGCTCTTCATCTTCTGGGAGCTCACCACGGTGCTGTCATTTCTGCTGATCGGCTACTCCGCCCACCGAGTCTTTGCCCGCCGCTCAGCGATCCAGGCGCTGGTGGTCACCACCTTCGGCGGTCTGGCGATGCTGGTGGGTCTGCTGTGGATCGGCCAGCTGGCCGGCTCCTACCGACTCTCCGACATCCTCGCCGCGGCCCCGGAGCTCTCCGGCACGGCCGTGGATGTGGCCATAGTGCTGATTCTGGTCGGGGCGGTGTCGAAGTCAGCGCTGGTGCCCTTCCACTTCTGGCTGCCGGCGGCCATGGCGGCTCCGACCCCCGTGTCCGCGTACCTGCACGCTGCGGCGATGGTCAAGGCCGGCGTCTACCTGGTGGCTCGTTTCGCCCCGGGCTTCCACGACACCACATTCTGGCTGCCGCTGGTGCTCATCCTGGGCCTGGCCACTATGCTCATCGGCGCCTACCGGGCGCTGCGCCAGACGGACATCAAACTGGTTCTGGCCTACGGCACCGTCTCCCAGCTGGGCTTCCTCATTATGGTCAACGGCCTGGGCACCGAGGACGCCGCGGTGGCCGGGCTTGCCATGCTGCTCGCCCACGGGCTGTTCAAGGCGGCGCTGTTCATGGTGGTCGGCATCATCGACAAGCAGACGGGAAGTCGCGACCTGCGCACGCTGTCAGGCATCGGCCGGGCCCAGCGGCCGCTGCTGATCATCTCGATCGTCGCCGCGGCCTCTATGGCCGGGCTGCCGCCGCTGTTCGGGTTCGTCGCCAAAGAGGTCGTCTTCGAGTCCTTCTACAGCTACGCAGAGGTCAACGGTGGAGCCAGCTGGGCAGTGCTGATCGGGGTGGTCATCGGTTCCGCAGCCACGGTGGCCTACTCCGCCCGCTTCATCTGGGGCACTTTTGGCAGCAAACGGGACAACAACGGCCAACCGCTGGCGCCCACCACGATCCACGCAACGCCCGACGCCGTATTCCTCGCCGCTCCGGCAGCGCTGGGTGTGTTCACGCTGCTGTTTGCTGCAGCACCCGGACTCGTCCAGCACCTGGTTGAGCCCTTCTCGACCCTGTTCGATCCGGCAGCCCCCGGCGTCGAGCCCACATACCTTGCTTTGTGGCACGGGCTGACCCCGGTGCTGGGTCTTTCAGCGCTCACCTGGGTGCTGGGCCTGGGCCTCTTCTGGCTGCTGGGCACCAGGGACGAGGTCCCGCGAGCGGTTCCGGTCGTGTTCGACGCCGAACGGATCTACCGCAGCAGCATCCGGGCGCTCGATAACTTCTCCGCATGGCTGACGTCCAACACCCAGCGCGGCTCGCTGGGCTGGTACCTGTTCATCATCGTCGCCGTGGCCACCGCAGCCCCGGCCGGGGTGATCGCGCTGACCGGTCAAGCGGTTCCCGGTCACATGATCCTGGCCGAGGAACCGATGCAGATGGTGCTGGCAGCGGTGATCATAGCCGGCGGCCTCGGCGCAGTCTGGGCGCCCAAACGGTTCATGGCGGTGCTGATGGTCTCACTGTGCGGCTGGGGGATCGCCGGGATCTTTGCTCTGCAGGGCGCCCCGGATCTGGCGCTGACGCTGCTGCTGGTCGAATCCATCATCCTGGTGGTGTTCGTGCTGGCACTTCGCACCCTGCCGGCCGGAATCTGGACCCTGAACCCCACGCGCTTCAAATTCGGCCGGGCCCTGCTGGGCGGGGCCTTCGGGCTGGTGATCATGGCCGCAGTGGCGATCTCCATGGATTCACGCACCCATGAGCCGGTCAGCCTCGAATACTCATGGATGGCCTATGACGTCGGCAACGGCTCCAACATTGTCAACGTGACTCTGGTCGACATCCGAGTCTGGGACACCTTCGGAGAGATCACCGTGCTGGCCGCGGCCGCCACCGGTGTGGCCAGCCTGATCTTCGTCAAACGCCGAGACGTCCGGCGCCGACAGCTCCACGAGGTGCCCACCGGGTCGGTGGGGCGCATTCTCTCCGACAAGGCGCTCTCGCCGCGGCAGGTCCAGGAGGTCAAGGTCGCCCGCAGCTTTGCCACCGTCGCCCGCGAAGCCTGGCTGGTGGCCGGCCGCACTCTGGCACCTGAGCACCGCTCCATCATCTTCGAAGTCGTGACCCGACTGATGTTCCACGCGACCATTATGCTCTCGATCTACCTGCTGCTGGCCGGGCACAACTCGCCCGGCGGCGGATTCGCCGGAGGCCTGCTTGCCGGGCTCGCGTTCCTGCTGCGCTACCTGGCCGGCGGCCGCTACGAGCTGGAGGCGGCGATACCCTTCTCCGCGGGGGCGCTGATGGGGTGGGGCCTCGCCGTGGCATGCTTCACCGGCATCTTCCCGCTCATCGTGGGCGGTCAGACCTTCCAGAGCTTCGTGGTGGACCTCAGCCTGCCGCTGTTCGGAGAGCATCACCTGGTCTCCAGTGTGCTCTTCGACGTGGGCGTCTACCTGGTGGTGATCGGGCTCATCGTCGATGTGCTGCGCAGCCTCGGTTCGGAGATCGATGTGCGCAGCGAAGAAGAGCCCAAGAGCTCCTCGGCGCTGGGGCACAGCATCCACGCACAGACCACAGTGGGGGTAGCGCGATGAGCGCAGCTGAACCCCAGGAGGTGGCCCTATGACCATCAACCTGACTCTTCTGGTGCTGATGGGGGTGATGCTCGCAGTGGGGATCTACCTCATGCTGGAGCGGTCCCTGACCCGCGTGGTGCTGGGCATCATCCTGCTCTCCAACGGGGTGAACCTGCTGCTGCTGCAGACCGGCGGGCGAGCCGGGCGCGCACCCCTGGTTCAGGATGGGATCGACGCGCAGGAGTACTTCGACCCGCTGCCGCAGGCACTGTTGCTCACCGCGATCGTCATCGCCTTCGCACTGGTTGCCTTCATGCTTGCCCTGATCTATCGCTCCTGGGTCCTGGCGCGCCAGGATGAGGTCACCGACGACGAGGAGGACCGCCGGGTGGCCCAGGCCGTCGGCGCCTACGACCCCGAGGAGGATGCTGAGGTCGACACCGAGACCTCTGAGTTCAGCGACCCCTCCCCGGACTCGGCCTCCGACTTACCGCCGGTGATCAGCCCCGCCGAGCACTTCAGGGGCCACAATGATGAGCCGGAGGAGGACCGCTGATGGAGATCGACATCATCGAGTTCGTGCCCCTGGCGGTGCTGCTGCCGCTCTTCGGCGCTGCTTTCACCTTCGCCTTCTACCGCAACCGGGCGACGCAGAGAGCCATCGCGATCGGCACGCTGATCATCACCGCGCTGCTGCAGATCGTGCTGCTCTCCGAAGTCTGGACCGGTGGGGCGTATGCGGTGAACCTGGCCGGATGGCCGGCCCCCTACGGCATTGCCATGGTCATCGACCGGTTGTCCGCGCTGGTGCTGGTGATCTCATCGATCATCACCCTGGCCGTTCTGCTCTACGCAGTGGGCCAGGGTGCCGCCGAGGAGCGCGACGACGCAGGCCCGGTCTCCATCTTCTTCCCCACCTACCTGATCCTGGTCGCCGGGATCTCAAACGCGTTCCTCGCCGGAGACCTCTTCAACCTCTACGTGGGCTTCGAAATCTTCCTCACCGCCTCCTATGTGCTGCTCACGATGGGAGGAGGGGAGGCGCGCATCCGCGCCGGCGTCACCTATGTGGTGGTCTCCATCCTGTCCTCGATGCTGTTCCTGATCACCATCGGTCTGATCTACGCGGCCACCGGCACGGTCAACCTGGCCGATATTGCGCTGAAGGTCAGCGAGCTGGACCCGGGGATGCAGCTGATGCTGCACGTGCTGCTGCTGGTGGCCTTCGGCATCAAGGCCGCCGTCTTCCCCCTGGCGTTCTGGCTGCCCGATTCCTATCCCACCGCACCGGCACCGGTCACTGCGGTGTTCGCCGGACTGCTGACCAAAGTCGGCATCTACGCGATGATCCGCACTGAGACGCTGCTCTTCCCCGGTGATCGGATCAACACCGGGCTGATGATCGTGGCGGCGCTGACCATGATCGTCGGCATCCTGGGCGCTCTGGCCCAGACAGACATCAAACGAATGCTCAGCTTCACCCTGATCAGCCACATCGGCTACCTGGTGTTCGGTCTCGCGCTGAGCAGCATCGCCGGCATGGCCGCCACGATCTACTATGTGGCCCACCACATCACCATTCAGACCACACTGTTCCTGGTCACCGGACTGATTGAACGCCGCGCCGGCACCGCGAACGTGGACCGGCTCGGCGGGTTGGCGAAGATCTCGCCGCTGCTGGGAATCCTCTTCTTCATACCCGCGATGAACCTGGCGGGGATCCCGCCGTTCAGCGGATTCCTCGGCAAGATGGGCATCATGCAGGGAGGCATCGCGGAGAACACCTGGATTACCTGGACGCTGGTCACCGCCTCCGTGGTGACCTCGCTGCTGACCCTGCTGGCGGTCTCGCGCATCTGGTCCCGCGGGTTCTGGCGTCGTGCTGAGGACGTCGAAGACTGTGAGCCGATCCTGCAGCAGAAGACGTTGGCCCACACAAGGGCGGCGAACAAGCGACTGCTGCCGGCGAGCATGGTGCTGCCCACTGCGACCCTGGTGACGATGAGCCTGGCCTTCACCGTGCTGGCCGGCCCACTGATGGACTTCTCCCGGACTGCCGCCCAGGACCTCTACGAACGCACCCCCTACCTGGAGGCGGTGCTCGGGGAGGGGCGCATCGACAGTGTGCGCGAGGACCTGCACGAGTTCACCCTGGACAACATGATTGACGTAGACACCGGCGACGACGGCGCTGCCGAGTTCGCGCCGGTGGAGACGTCCCTGCAGCCCGAGTCCGAGGACCCTGAGCCGGGAGGTGATCAGTGATGCGCAGGCCCAAGACTCCGCTGAAGCTGGAGCTGCCGCTCATCGTCTTCCTGGGCTTCTTCTGGATGGCGGTGTGGCAGAGCTTCACCATTGGCACCTTCATCCTGGGCGCCGTCTACGGAGCGATCGTGGTGCGGGTGTTCTACCTGCCCCCGCTGCGCCGCAGCGGGCGGATCAACCTCTTCTGGGGCCTGGTGCAGCTGCTCCGGTTCCTGGGCAAGATGTTCCTCGCCAGCTTTCAGGTGGCCTGGCTCGCTGTGGTCAAGGGGCCGCGCATCAGGAACTCGATCATCGCCATTCAGCTGCGCAGCCACGATGACCTCATCATCACCCTCACCGGCCACTTCTTAGCGCTGGTGCCCGGCTCGCTGGTGGTGGACGTGGACCGCACCACTGCCACCCTCTACCTGCATGTCATCAACATCTCCGACGACGCCGCAGTCGAGGCCATTCGTGCAGATGCGATGCGCACGGAGAATCTGTTCATCCGCACCATAGGAGGCCGTTCAGACCTTGCGGTCGTCAAAGCCGAGTCCAGACTGCAGCGCACCGCCGGCCTGACCAAGGCTGAGCGCGAGACTCCGGCGGCGCGCGGGACCAGAGCCCCCGGGGCTCGGATGCCCCGCCTGCCGCAGGGCGCCGCTGATTCACCCGGAAGGCAGGAGGCACCATGATGCTCGACTACGCCTACTGGATCACCCAGGCGCTGCTGGCCGCCGGCGCCCTGTGCGCGGTCTACCGCGTCTACCGGGGCCCCTCGGTGCTGGACCGAGTGATCAGCGTCGACGTCATCCTGATCATCGTCGGTTCGGTCATGCTGGCTGATATGGCCTACAACGGCCATCAGGACTACATCATGTTCGTGGTGATCTCCGCTGTCATCGGCTTCCTCGGTGCTGTGGCCATCGCCCGCTACGTCGTCACCGGCGGCACGGCCCCCCAGGACAGCGCGAAGGAGGCGGAGAAGCAGGCCGCCGGCATCGCCTGGGAGCCGGCACCGGAGCCGGAGATTCCGGCCTCGCCGTTCGCTCCGACTGAAGGTTCGGGTGCGCAGACGGGGTCGGATGAGGACGAGTCGACGTCGTGGTTCGCCGCCCTGACCAAGTCCGGCTTCCGGCCCCAGTCGGAGAACCGGACGAAGGGAGATGACTCATGAGCCCCGAGACGCTGGATGCGGTCCTTGACGGTGTGGCCGCAGTGTTCATGGTGATCGGGGGGCTGATGTCGCTGGCCGCCGGTCTGGGTCTGGTGCGTTTCCCGGATCTGCACACGCGCATGCATGCGGCTACCAAGCCGCAGGTGCTGGGACTGCTGATGCTGGTGCTCTCCGCCTCGATCATGTGGCGGTCCTGGGAATGGGCGGCCGTGGCGCTGCTGGCGTGGGGGCTGATGATCCTCACCGCCCCGGTCAGCGCCCATGTGGTGGGCCGTGCCGGCTACCGGACGAAGCATCTGCGCGCTGATCTGCTGACCCACGACCATCTGGGCCGCACGGTGGATCGGCTCTCCGAGGAGGACAGCGTCCGCCGGGAGATCACCAACGACTAGGCTGGAGCCATGATTCTCAAGATCGTTTTTGGCGCCATCACGATTCTGACCGTTGCCGCTGGAGTCATTGTGCTCACCGGCGAGCCTGCGGTGGCTGCCGCGTTCGCCTTCGGAGCTGCCGTGGTGGCGGCGGTCTATTTGGCCTACCTGATCGGTCGCGACGCGAAGAAGCGCAGCCTGTAGACCACGCAGCCTGTAGACCGCCGTGCTGAGGCGACCGGCCAGGGCGGGCAGAGTGAGGTTCAGACCTCGGACTGCTTGCCGTAGGCGCCTCTGATCTTCGCCGAAGCAGTCTTTGCTCCCCGCTGAGACAGGATCTGCACTGCCGCGCTGATCGCCGCAGAACTTACCGCGAAGACCAGCGCCTTCTGGATGGAGACGTTGTCCACCTCATCGTGCTTGGGCGCCTCCTCTCCGGTGACCTGCTTCCAGCCGAACTCGAAGACTTTGGTGGCCAGCATGCCGCCGGCCATCGAGACGCCCATTGTGACTGCTTTGTCGATCAGCTTGTCCATGGGCAACAGCCTATCTCCCATCAGCGGGCATAGAGTAGTGCCATGCGTATTGCAGCAGCACAGATTGTCACGGGGGAGGATCCGCAGCAGAACCTGGAGCTGGTTCGGCAGTGGACAGCCCGGGCCGCAGCGGCCGGCGCCGAGCTGGTGGTCTTCCCCGAAGCCACCCAGCGAGCCTTCGGCCACCGTCTCACCCCCATCGCCGAAGCCGTCGACGGACCCTGGGCGCAGGAAGTCCACCGCATCGCCAAGCGGCACGGCGTCGTCGTCGTGGTGGGGATGTTCACCCCCGCATCACCCACAGAGGAGGGAAAGCCCCGGGTGCGGAACACGCTGCTGGGGGTGGGTCCCTCGGTAGTGGTCTCCTACGACAAGCTGCACCTCTACGACGCCTTCGGCTTCCAAGAGTCCCAGAACGTCGAAGCCGGCGACCGGGTGGTGCAGTTCCCCACGCGCGGTCTCACCTTCGGCCTGGCCACCTGCTACGACATTCGCTTCCCGCAGCTGTTCCACGCCCACGCCCGCGCCGGGGCCCATGCCACGCTGGTGCCGACCTCCTGGGCGCCCGGGCCGGGAAAAGTGGAGCAGTGGCGAACATTGGCCGTCGCTCGAGCACTGGATTCCACGCAGTACATCATCGCCTGCGCCCAGGGGGTGCCCGCTGCGGCCGGCGTGGACGCGCCGGAGGGAGCACCTACGGGGGTCGGTCACTCGATGATCGTCTCACCGACCGGAGAGATCCTGGCCGAAGCCGGCGAGGAGCCCGAACTGCTGGTGGCCGACATCGCGGCCGAGACGGTGGAGAAGGCCCGCAGTGCGCTGCCTGTGCTGGCCAACGCGCGCTCCGACATCGACTATTTCGGTGCCGCCTAGGTCCACACCAGGTTCCAGGTGCCAGCCGCGAAAGCCGTGCCGGTGGCCGCTGCTGCGATTGCTGCGCCGCCGATCAGCACCAAAGCGTCGGCACCGCTGAAGCTGGCCGCCCGTGCCCAGGTGCGCTCACCGGCGCCGAACCCGCGGGACTCCATGGCCACCGCAAGCCGGGTGGCCATCCGGATCGCCTGCACCAGCAGGCCGAAGGACTGTGACAGGAACTGTCTGCGCAGACCGCGGGCGCGTCGGGCGTGGCCCAAAGTGGTCCAGTGCTGGGCCAGCAGCCCCAGCAGCCGCAGGGCAGCAAGGGCACCGAGCACAAACCGCGCCGGCAGCCTGAGTTGCTGAGCCAACGCGTCGGCAAGATCGGTAGGATCAGTGGTGGAAAAGACCAGCACACTGGGCAGCACAATCGCGAAAGCGCGGGCACCCAGAGCAAGCCCCAGCTCCAGAGAGCCGGTGGAAACAGTGGTGACCCCCAGGTTCATCAGAACACTTCCGGACTCCTCGGCGGCAAGCGCCGCCCCCCACACTGCAGCTGCTGACGCCGCAGCGAAGATCCAGATGCGCCGCAAGAACGTCCCCAGCCGGATGCCGGCTGCTGGCAGCAGGGCGAAGCAGGCAGCAGTCACCACGGCCGCCGAGACTGCGTCGATAGTGGCGATCAGCGCCGCGGTGATCAGCAACAGCGCCGCCAGCTTCCCCACAGGGTTCCGGCGACCCAGCCACGACGCATTGTGGGCGGACGAAAGCAGTGGGCCCATCCCACGCGGTCGAGCTGGCTCTGAGGGAGCAGACTCCTCCGGGTCGGCGGCGGTGACCGCGAACTCCTCAGCGTGCAGCGCACGGAGAAGCGCCTGGTCGTGTGTGACCGCGACTATGCTGCCACCTGAGGTCAAGTGCTCGCGCAGCAGTCCGATGAGTTCGGCGAAGGTATGGGCGTCCTGGCCGAATGTCGGCTCATCGAGCATCAACAGCTGCGGTCCGGCCGCCAGGGCCGTGCCGAGGGAAAGCCTGCGCTTCTCCCCGCCGGACAGCGTGAACGGGTTGACTTCGCTGAGGTGTGCAATGCCCAGCCGGGTCAGCAGCGTATCGACCCGGGCGGTGACCTCCCCGTCAGTGAACAGCGGCTCAGCTGTTCCGGGTCGGCGGGCCGCCTGCGCGGATAGGCGAAGCTCACCGGCCACTGTGGAGCGGACGAACTGGTGCTCAGGTTCCTGGAATACGGTGCCAATCCGTGAACTGAGGTCTGCGGCGCGCCACAAGTGCGGGGAATCACCAAGCCCTCCGCTGGGATCGGATTTCAGCACGGTGGCGGCCGTGAGGATGCCACCGTGGGGCTCAAGCAGGCCGGCCAAGGTCAGCAGCAGCGTGGACTTGCCGGCGCCGTTGGGCCCGGTAATCCCAGTGGCCGAGGATTCCCTGAGCCGGATATCGACTCCGGACAGTGCTGGTCGCGGGGCAACAGCGCCGAGCCGGTGCTTCTTCGGGCGCCGCCGGTGAACATCCAATCCTGCCGCGCTCAGCAGCGGTTGGCTGTGGTTTGGGGGTGAGGGCCGCCATGCGGGCAGCTGAGCCACCGGGTCGTGACCAGGCACCCAGAGCCCAGCGGCGATCAGCGCGGCACGCAGCTTCTCGTCCTGATGAATCTCCTGCGCGGGCACACAGTGCCGCAGGCCTCCGCCGGGTTCGACAACCAGCAGGGTGTCGACGTGCTCGACCCAGGTCTGCAGCTGATGCTCCACCACGATCAGTGTGGCACCGGTGGCCCGGCACACGTTCAGCACCGCTTCGCGAACCTGCAGTCGCCCCTGCGGGTCCAAGTGTGCGGTGGGTTCGTCCAGCAGGAGAAGCCCCGGCCGCATCGCGAGCACCCCGGCGAGCGCGAGTCGCTGCTTCTGGCCGCCGGACAGGTGCGCGGTGGGATGATCATCGCGCAGGGCCCCCAGCCCGACGGCTTTCAGCGCCTGGCTGACTCGGGCTGGGATCTCCTCAGGAGGTACTGCCAAATTCTCGCAGGAGAAGGCAACGTCGTCTCCGACCCGGGAGAGCATCACCTGAGACTCCGGCTCCTGCTGCACCAGTCCGGCACGACCGCGGGTCGCGTCTGGGGAGCGGCCATCGAGCAGCAGGCTGCCGCCGCAGGCAGCATCCTCATCGTGGAGCACACCGGCGACGGCGTGCAGGAGCGTGGATTTTCCCGATCCGGAGGCTCCGGCCAGCAGGACGCGTTCCCCGGGGGCAACATCCAGGTCCAGTCCGGAGATGGCGGGATGCGGACGGCCGGGGTGCTGGTAGGTGAAAGCTGCTGCGCTCAGCTGCACCCCGCGGGTCAGCGTCTGTTGGTCCCCGGCGCTCACTTTCGCGGGCCCCCAGCACGAAAGAGGCCCTCGGTGTGGGCCCGTCGTGACCGCAGCGGCCCCAAGACCCCGGCAGCAGCCAGCCCACGCACGGCCATCCAGGGCAGCACACCAGCAATGATGGCTCCGGAGAGTGTGAACCCGGCGATATGCACCCACGTGCCGGCGGCGTCGTACTGGTAGTAGCTGGCGATCCAGTTCTCGTTGATGCCGCCGGCGACCCCTGCTGCGGCCCCAGCCAGGACTGCCACATCCACGCTGTACCTGCGGTAGATAAAGACCAAGAGAACCAGCTCGGCTCCCATGCCCTGGAGGAAGCCGGAGAGCAGCACACCGAGGCCCCACTGTGAACCGAGGATCGCAGAGACTGCGGCGGCGACCATCTCACAGTAGACCGCGGCGCCGGGTTTACGAATGATGAGCGCACCAAGCACAGCAGGAAAGAGCCACATTCCAGCCACCAGTGAAGCTGCGGGAGGATACGCCAGGAACAGGGTGCTGACTGCGTGGTAGGAGAGGTTCCAGCCCCAGAAGATCACTCCTGCGGCCACGGCCAGAGTGGAGGCGACAACGATCTCGGAGACGGACCAGGTGCGGTGGCGCCACGACGGCGCCGCAGAATGAGGCATAGTTTCGACTTCCTTCGCAGGTTCTAACCTGGTGCAGGTTCAAGGGTCGGGGCCCTCAGCCCCATCTCAGCGCCTGACGAGCCGTACGGCTCCGGGGCGCTCCCCTGTCGGATGATGAGCTATTCGGTTATGGGTGCAGTGTATCGCAGCTGGTGCGGATTCAGGGCTCGGCCGGGTAGGTCTCCGCAAGATCCTGGGCGAGGAAGTCCATCAGCTGGGAGGTGTAGTGCTCACTCACGTCCTTCGCCGCCTGATCGACCCGGCTGATCGGCGAGGCCAGCCGCACCGAGGAGAGCAGCCAGGCATGGTCGGCCGAGCGGACATCCTCTGGAGTCAGCGGCCCGTAGCCCAGCTCCCACCCGGCGCGCTCGGCCCCGGCGAATGCCGCGCCCTGGGTGGTGCCGGGAAGGATCCCCGTCTTCAACGTCGGAGTGATCAGCTTCGGAGGCCCGTCGGCGGCAACGGTCATCAGCACCAGAGTGGAGGTGGGAGCTTCCAGCACCTTGTTGTCAGAGGTGGCCGGGCACAACTCGCCCGGCGGCGGATTCGCCGGAGGCCTGCTTGCCGGGCTCGCGTTCCTGCTGGCGCTACCTGGCCGGCGGCCCGCTACGAGCTGGAGGCGGCGATACCCTCTCCGCGGGGGCGCTGATGGGGTGGGGCCTCGCCGTGGCATGCTTCACCGCATCTTCCCGCTCATCGTGGGCGGTCAGACCTTCCAGAGCTTCGTGGTGGACCTCAGCCTGCCGCTGTTCGGAGAGCATCACCTGGTCTCCAGTGTGCTCTTCGACGTGGGCGTCTACCTGGTGGTGATCGGGCTCATCGTCGATGTGCGAGCAGCCTCGTTCGGAGATCGATGTGCGCAGCGAAGAAGAGCCCAAGAGCTCCTCGGCGCTGGGGCACCAGCAATCCACGCACAGACCACAGTGGGGGTAGCGCGATGAGCGCAGCTGAACCCCAGGAGGTGGCCCTATGACCATCAACCTGACTCTTTCTGGTGCTGATGGGGGTGATGCTCGCAGTGGGGATCTACCTCATGCTGGAGCGGTCCCTGACCCGCGTGGTGCTGGGCATCATCCTGCTCTCCAACGGGGTGAACCTGCTGCTGCTGCAGACCGGCGGGCGAGCCGGGCGCGCACCCCTGGTTCAGGATGGGATCGACGCGCAGGAGTACTTCGACCCGCTGCCGCAGGCACTGTTGCTCACCGCGATCGTCATCGCCTTCGCACTGGTTGCCTTCATGCTTGCCCTGATCTATCGCTCCTGGGTCCTGGCGCGCCAGGATGAGGTCACCGACGACGAGGAGGACCGCCGGGTGGCCCAGGCCGTCGGCGCCTACGACCCCGAGGAGGATGCTGAGGTCGACACCGAGACCTCTGAGTTCAGCGACCCCTCCCCGGACTCGGCCTCCGACTTACCGCCGGTGATCAGCCCCGCCGAGCACTTCAGGGGCCACAATGATGAGCCGGAGGAGGACCGCTGATGGAGATCGACATCATCGAGTTCGTGCCCCTGGCGGTGCTGCTGCCGCTCTTCGGCGCTGCTTTCACCTTCGCCTTCTACCGCAACCGGGCGACGCAGAGAGCCATCGCGATCGGCACGCTGATCATCACCGCGCTGCTGCAGATCGTGCTGCTCTCCGAAGTCTGGACCGGTGGGGCGTATGCGGTGAACCTGGCCGGATGGCCGGCCCCCTACGGCATTGCCATGGTCATCGACCGGTTGTCCGCGCTGGTGCTGGTGATCTCATCGATCATCACCCTGGCCGTTCTGCTCTACGCAGTGGGCCAGGGTGCCGCCGAGGAGCGCGACGACGCAGGCCCGGTCTCCATCTTCTTCCCCACCTACCTGATCCTGGTCGCCGGGATCTCAAACGCGTTCCTCGCCGGAGACCTCTTCAACCTCTACGTGGGCTTCGAAATCTTCCTCACCGCCTCCTATGTGCTGCTCACGATGGGAGGAGGGGAGGCGCGCATCCGCGCCGGCGTCACCTATGTGGTGGTCTCCATCCTGTCCTCGATGCTGTTCCTGATCACCATCGGTCTGATCTACGCGGCCACCGGCACGGTCAACCTGGCCGATATTGCGCTGAAGGTCAGCGAGCTGGACCCGGGGATGCAGCTGATGCTGCACGTGCTGCTGCTGGTGGCCTTCGGCATCAAGGCCGCCGTCTTCCCCCTGGCGTTCTGGCTGCCCGATTCCTATCCCACCGCACCGGCACCGGTCACTGCGGTGTTCGCCGGACTGCTGACCAAAGTCGGCATCTACGCGATGATCCGCACTGAGACGCTGCTCTTCCCCGGTGATCGGATCAACACCGGGCTGATGATCGTGGCGGCGCTGACCATGATCGTCGGCATCCTGGGCGCTCTGGCCCAGACAGACATCAAACGAATGCTCAGCTTCACCCTGATCAGCCACATCGGCTACCTGGTGTTCGGTCTCGCGCTGAGCAGCATCGCCGGCATGGCCGCCACGATCTACTATGTGGCCCACCACATCACCATTCAGACCACACTGTTCCTGGTCACCGGACTGATTGAACGCCGCGCCGGCACCGCGAACGTGGACCGGCTCGGCGGGTTGGCGAAGATCTCGCCGCTGCTGGGAATCCTCTTCTTCATACCCGCGATGAACCTGGCGGGGATCCCGCCGTTCAGCGGATTCCTCGGCAAGATGGGCATCATGCAGGGAGGCATCGCGGAGAACACCTGGATTACCTGGACGCTGGTCACCGCCTCCGTGGTGACCTCGCTGCTGACCCTGCTGGCGGTCTCGCGCATCTGGTCCCGCGGGTTCTGGCGTCGTGCTGAGGACGTCGAAGACTGTGAGCCGATCCTGCAGCAGAAGACGTTGGCCCACACAAGGGCGGCGAACAAGCGACTGCTGCCGGCGAGCATGGTGCTGCCCACTGCGACCCTGGTGACGATGAGCCTGGCCTTCACCGTGCTGGCCGGCCCACTGATGGACTTCTCCCGGACTGCCGCCCAGGACCTCTACGAACGCACCCCCTACCTGGAGGCGGTGCTCGGGGAGGGGCGCATCGACAGTGTGCGCGAGGACCTGCACGAGTTCACCCTGGACAACATGATTGACGTAGACACCGGCGACGACGGCGCTGCCGAGTTCGCGCCGGTGGAGACGTCCCTGCAGCCCGAGTCCGAGGACCCTGAGCCGGGAGGTGATCAGTGATGCGCAGGCCCAAGACTCCGCTGAAGCTGGAGCTGCCGCTCATCGTCTTCCTGGGCTTCTTCTGGATGGCGGTGTGGCAGAGCTTCACCATTGGCACCTTCATCCTGGGCGCCGTCTACGGAGCGATCGTGGTGCGGGTGTTCTACCTGCCCCCGCTGCGCCGCAGCGGGCGGATCAACCTCTTCTGGGGCCTGGTGCAGCTGCTCCGGTTCCTGGGCAAGATGTTCCTCGCCAGCTTTCAGGTGGCCTGGCTCGCTGTGGTCAAGGGGCCGCGCATCAGGAACTCGATCATCGCCATTCAGCTGCGCAGCCACGATGACCTCATCATCACCCTCACCGGCCACTTCTTAGCGCTGGTGCCCGGCTCGCTGGTGGTGGACGTGGACCGCACCACTGCCACCCTCTACCTGCATGTCATCAACATCTCCGACGACGCCGCAGTCGAGGCCATTCGTGCAGATGCGATGCGCACGGAGAATCTGTTCATCCGCACCATAGGAGGCCGTTCAGACCTTGCGGTCGTCAAAGCCGAGTCCAGACTGCAGCGCACCGCCGGCCTGACCAAGGCTGAGCGCGAGACTCCGGCGGCGCGCGGGACCAGAGCCCCCGGGGCTCGGATGCCCCGCCTGCCGCAGGGCGCCGCTGATTCACCCGGAAGGCAGGAGGCACCATGATGCTCGACTACGCCTACTGGATCACCCAGGCGCTGCTGGCCGCCGGCGCCCTGTGCGCGGTCTACCGCGTCTACCGGGGCCCCTCGGTGCTGGACCGAGTGATCAGCGTCGACGTCATCCTGATCATCGTCGGTTCGGTCATGCTGGCTGATATGGCCTACAACGGCCATCAGGACTACATCATGTTCGTGGTGATCTCCGCTGTCATCGGCTTCCTCGGTGCTGTGGCCATCGCCCGCTACGTCGTCACCGGCGGCACGGCCCCCCAGGACAGCGCGAAGGAGGCGGAGAAGCAGGCCGCCGGCATCGCCTGGGAGCCGGCACCGGAGCCGGAGATTCCGGCCTCGCCGTTCGCTCCGACTGAAGGTTCGGGTGCGCAGACGGGGTCGGATGAGGACGAGTCGACGTCGTGGTTCGCCGCCCTGACCAAGTCCGGCTTCCGGCCCCAGTCGGAGAACCGGACGAAGGGAGATGACTCATGAGCCCCGAGACGCTGGATGCGGTCCTTGACGGTGTGGCCGCAGTGTTCATGGTGATCGGGGGGCTGATGTCGCTGGCCGCCGGTCTGGGTCTGGTGCGTTTCCCGGATCTGCACACGCGCATGCATGCGGCTACCAAGCCGCAGGTGCTGGGACTGCTGATGCTGGTGCTCTCCGCCTCGATCATGTGGCGGTCCTGGGAATGGGCGGCCGTGGCGCTGCTGGCGTGGGGGCTGATGATCCTCACCGCCCCGGTCAGCGCCCATGTGGTGGGCCGTGCCGGCTACCGGACGAAGCATCTGCGCGCTGATCTGCTGACCCACGACCATCTGGGCCGCACGGTGGATCGGCTCTCCGAGGAGGACAGCGTCCGCCGGGAGATCACCAACGACTAGGCTGGAGCCATGATTCTCAAGATCGTTTTTGGCGCCATCACGATTCTGACCGTTGCCGCTGGAGTCATTGTGCTCACCGGCGAGCCTGCGGTGGCTGCCGCGTTCGCCTTCGGAGCTGCCGTGGTGGCGGCGGTCTATTTGGCCTACCTGATCGGTCGCGACGCGAAGAAGCGCAGCCTGTAGACCACGCAGCCTGTAGACCGCCGTGCTGAGGCGACCGGCCAGGGCGGGCAGAGTGAGGTTCAGACCTCGGACTGCTTGCCGTAGGCGCCTCTGATCTTCGCCGAAGCAGTCTTTGCTCCCCGCTGAGACAGGATCTGCACTGCCGCGCTGATCGCCGCAGAACTTACCGCGAAGACCAGCGCCTTCTGGATGGAGACGTTGTCCACCTCATCGTGCTTGGGCGCCTCCTCTCCGGTGACCTGCTTCCAGCCGAACTCGAAGACTTTGGTGGCCAGCATGCCGCCGGCCATCGAGACGCCCATTGTGACTGCTTTGTCGATCAGCTTGTCCATGGGCAACAGCCTATCTCCCATCAGCGGGCATAGAGTAGTGCCATGCGTATTGCAGCAGCACAGATTGTCACGGGGGAGGATCCGCAGCAGAACCTGGAGCTGGTTCGGCAGTGGACAGCCCGGGCCGCAGCGGCCGGCGCCGAGCTGGTGGTCTTCCCCGAAGCCACCCAGCGAGCCTTCGGCCACCGTCTCACCCCCATCGCCGAAGCCGTCGACGGACCCTGGGCGCAGGAAGTCCACCGCATCGCCAAGCGGCACGGCGTCGTCGTCGTGGTGGGGATGTTCACCCCCGCATCACCCACAGAGGAGGGAAAGCCCCCGGGTGCGGAACACGCTGCTGGGGGTGGGTCCCTCGGTAGTGGTCTCCTACGACAAGCTGCACCTCTACGACGCCTTCGGCTTCCAAGAGTCCCAGAACGTCGAAGCCGGCGACCGGGTGGTGCAGTTCCCCACGCGCGGTCTCACCTTCGGCCTGGCCACCTGCTACGACATTCGCTTCCCGCAGCTGTTCCACGCCCACGCCCGCGCCGGGGCCCATGCCACGCTGGTGCCGACCTCCTGGGCGCCCGGGCCGGGAAAAGTGGAGCAGTGGCGAACATTGGCCGTCGCTCGAGCACTGGATTCCA
>NZ_JACIBT010000008.1 GCF_014195445.1 Garicola koreensis
CGAATCGGCCATCAGTCAGCCCGTCTCCGCGAGGCGCTCTTCGGGCTGGTTGATGACCACTCGGGGGACACGGGCGCCGATGCGAGTGATGATCTCGTAGTTGATGGTCTGTGCGGCTGCTCCCCATTCGGCGGCAGAGATCCCTGAGTCTCCGCCGAATACGGTGACCTCGTCGCCGATCTGGGCATCGGAGTCTGGTCCCAGGTCCACCACGAACTGGTCCATCGCCACCCGGCCTGCGGAATAGCAGCGGCGGCGGTTGATCAGCACCGGACCGCCCACAGCGATCCGCGGGATGCCGTCGCCGTATCCCAACGGCACCAGTCCCAGCGTGGTGGGCGCATCAACCCGGTAGGTGAGACCGTAGCTGACGCCCTGACCGGCCGGGACTCTCTTGACGTTGGCCAAGGTGCTGCGCAGCTCCATGGCGGGTCGCAGCCCCAGGGATTCGGCCGTCCGGTCCGCGAAGGGGCTCTGCCCGTAGATGCTGACCCCGACCCGGACCATGTCGAAGTGCGCGTCGGGCCGCGACAGTGCCGCCGGAGAGTTGGCTGCGTGGCGCAGGGCGGGCACGACGCCGTGCTGCTCGGCGATGCTGAGGGCTTCGCGAAACACCTCAAGCTGCTCATCGGTCTCTTTGCGGTCGGGCTCATCAGCCACGGCAAAGTGGGTGAAGATTCCTTCTACGCTGATCAGCCCGTGCCGCTGGTGCTGCGCAGCCTGAGCGACCACCTCGGGCCAGGCCTCGATGGTGGCACCGTTGCGGCTGAGTCCGGTGTCTATCTTCAGGTGCACCCGCGCCGGCCGCTGCCGTGCCTGCGCCGCCTCGGCGATCCGGTCCAGCTCCCAACCGGAGACCCCCAGGTCGATGTGCTCACCGATGGCGGCGGAGAAATCGGTGTCCCGGCTGTGCAGCCAGGCCAGAATCGGCGCGTCGATGCCCTCGGCGCGCAGCTGCTGCGCCTCGCTCAGGTGGGCGGTTCCCAGCCAATCGGCACCTCCGGCGAGCGCGGCACGGGCCGCCGTGACGATGCCGTGGCCGTAGCCGTCGGCCTTAATGGCGGCCATGACTTTGGCCGGCCGCACATATTCAGCCACTGTGCCTACGTTATGGGCGATAGCTTCGGCGTCGATGATGGCCGTGCTTGGGGAGCCGTCGGCTGAATTCATGATCCTCACTGTATCTTCAGGGTGCGACTGCGCTGGGTGACAGTGCGCGAATCAGCGCCGATGCCCCAAAGGACGCTTCTGCGCGCGGGTCCAGTCCGGCGGCTGCCTGCGTATGCCGGTGCACGGCGTGGGCGGCCACGTCCAGCCAGCTTCCCTGCTGGGTGGCCGCCAGCGCGCCGAGGATCCCGCAGAGCACATCTCCGGTGCCGGCGGTGGCGAGGCCGGGGACCCCCGGTCGGCCGTGGGTCTGGGCCCGGTGCAGCAGGACCTCTGCGTCGGGTGCGGCGATGACGGTGGTGGCACCTTTGAGCAGCACGAAGCAGTCCAGGCTCCCGCTGAGCCGTCGCGCGGCTTCGACCGGGTCGCTCTTCGGGCCGTCGGTGGCCAGCATGCGGCCCAGCACCTGGTCGCGCAGGTCACCGGCAATGCGGCGGGCTTCTCCCAGGTGCGGGGTGATGAGCACGTTGTGGCCCAGTCCGCCGCGCTGGTGCAGCTGATGGCGAATCAGCTGCAGTCCGGAGGCGTCGAGCACACAGGGTGAACCATCATCCAGACACTGTTCCAGTGCGGCCTGGGCCTCGTTCAGGCGCTGCGGATCGTTGCCCAGGCCGGGGCCGAGGACCGTGGCACCCGTGCGCGCCTGACGCCCCTGCTGGTCAGGTTCGACGCCGAGCGTCTCAGGCCACGCGGCCACCACATGGGCGCGCACCGTCTCTGGTGCGACCAAAGTGACCATACCGACCCCTGTGGCCACCGCGGCGCCGACGCTGAGCTGCGCGGCCCCGGGGAACTGGTCGGATCCTGCGTGGATGCCCACTGTGCCGCGGGAGTACTTGTGGTCGGTGCTTGCCGGTGACCGCAGCGGCTCACCCCGGCCAGCAGAGGCTACGTCGGCGGCCGGGTGCGGGGAGACGGCCCGGACCAGGGTCTTGGGCAGGTGCGGTCCAAGCCCGATGTCTGCGGTGTGGAGCTGGCCGCTGAGGTGTGAGCCGGCACCGGCCAGCAGCCCCTGCTTGATCCCGCCGAAGGTCACCGTGTGCTCGGCGCTGATGACCCCGTCACCGGCCTGTCCGGTGTCTGCGTCGACCCCGGAGGGCAGATCACAGGCGACGACGGTCGCGGTGCTAAGGGCCGCTTCCAGCCCAGGTGTCTGCGGGCGCTGATAGTCGCCGCTGAATCCGGTGCCCACCACAGCGTCGATGAGCACCTCAGTGGGCTCTGGGACAGACTCCACCACGCGTCCGCCCGCGCGCTGGAATGCCGCCAGCGACGCCTGGTGGGCGCATCCGCGCACCAGGACGGCGCGAACCGCCGCACCGCGGCGCCGCAGGAAGCTCAGTGCGTAGAGCGCGTCGGCACCGTTGTTGCCGGAACCGACCATTGCGGTGACGGTCGCACCGTAGACTCTGCCGCGCCGCTGGAGGATCTTCGCCACACAGTCGGCCAGTCCGTAGGCGGCTCGCCGCATCAGCTCCGCACCCCGGCCGGCCTCGATGAGCGGGGCTTCGGCCTCGCGGATCTGCTCACCCCGGTAGACGGGCAGCAGCCTCAGCTCGTCGTCTCTGGTCATCTTTGCGGGCCTCCTCTGCTCAACTGCCGGCCTCCTCTGCTCACTCGCCGCTCACTGTGGTCAGCTTTCGGCGACCACCATAGCGGTGGCGAGGTCGCCGTCGTGGCTGAGGCTGAGGTGCCAGCGCTGAACCCCTTGGGAGTCGGCGACGGCGGCCACACTGCCCGCAGCCTGCACGCTCGGTGCCCCTGCAGCGTCGAGCACCACCTGGCAGTGGTGCCAGTTCATCCCGGCAGGCGCTCCGAGTGCCTTGGCCACGGCCTCCTTGGCGGCAAATCGGGCGGCCAGGGAGCGGATGTTGAGCTGGCGCTCTGCGGGGACGAAGAGTCGCTGGCGCAGTGCCGGTGTCCTCGCCAGCTGCTGTTCGAACCGACTCACCTGAACCACATCTACCCCGATGCCGATGATCACCGTGTCCCTCCTTAGGGTTGCTCGTGCCAGCCGCGGCCTATTCGACGGTGACGGATTTGGCGAGGTTGCGGGGCTGGTCGACGTCGTAGCCCTTCTGCTCAGCCAGCGCGCAGGCGAAGATCTGCAGCGGCACCGTCGTCAGAAGCGGCATCAGAAGCGGCTGGGTGTCAGGCACGAAGAACACCTCTTCGGAATACTCACGCACATCATCATCACCAGCCTCAGCAACAGTAATGGTCTTCGCGCCCCGGGCCCGGACCTCCTGAATGTTGGAGACCACTTTGGCGTGCAGCGAATCCCTGCCCCGCGGTGAGGGCACCACCACAAACACCGGCTGACCCTCCTCGATCAGCGCAATCGGGCCATGCTTGAGCTCACCGGCGGCGAAGCCCTCAGCGTGGATGTAGGCCAGCTCCTTCAGCTTCAGCGCACCCTCCATCGCCACCGGGAACCCCACATGCCTGCCCAAGAACAGCACCGACGGGGTGGCCGCCATCGCCCGAGCCAGACTCTTAATCGACTCCGAATCATCTAAGATCTGCTGGATCTTGGACGGAATCTTATGCAGATCAGCCAGAATGTCCTGAATCTCACCGGTGAACATCTGACCCCGCAGCTGCGCCAAATACAGCCCCAACACATAGGCACCAGTGATCTGGGCCAAGAACGCCTTCGTCGAGGCCACCGCGATCTCCGGGCCCGCATGGGTATAGAGCACCGCATCCGACTCCCGCGGAATCGTGGACCCATTGGTATTGCAGATCGCCAGAGTCCTAGCACCCTGCTCCTTGGCGTAGCGCACCGCCATCAACGTATCCATCGTCTCCCCCGACTGAGAGACCGACACAATCAGCGTCGAAGTATCAATGATCGGATCCCGGTACCGGAACTCATGAGCCAGCTCCACCTCCACCGGCACCCGGCACCAATGCTCAATGGCATACTTCGCCACCGTGCCCGCATACGCGGCAGTGCCACAGGCCAGCACAATGATCTTCGAGACCTGCCTCAGCTCCTCCGGGTCAATCCGCAGCTCATCCAACACCATCCGCCCAGTCTCATCACTGCGGCCCAGCAGCGTGTCCTCCACCGCCTTGGGCTGGTCATTGATCTCCTTCTCCATGAAGGTCTCATAACCACCCTTCTCCGCAGCCGAGGCATCCCAATCCACATAGAACCGCCGACCCTGGGCAGGCTCACCGTCAAAACCGATGATCTGAACCGCATCAGCGGTGATCGTCACCACCTGATCCTGCTCCAGTTCCACCGCCTCACGGGTGAAATCAATGAACCCCGACACATCAGAGCCCAAAAAGTTCTCCCCCTCACCCAGGCCGACCACCAACGGCGAGTTCCGCCTGGCAGCCACCACCCGGTCCGGGGCATCGGCATGCACCGCCAACAGCGTAAAAGCACCCTGCAGCTCATTGGCCGCCAACCGCATCGCCTCCGTCAGATCCCCAGCGGCCGAACCGGCGAACAGCTCCCCAATCAGCTTCGCTGCCACCTCGGTATCCGTCTGCGAATCAAACACGTGCCCATCAGCGACCAGCCGCCGACGCAGCACCGAGAAATTCTCAATGATCCCGTTATGAATGACCGCCAGCTTGCCCCCATCACCCAAATGCGGGTGAGCATTCTCATCAGTGGGGCCCCCATGCGTCGCCCACCGGGTATGACCAATACCCACCGACGCCGGATCCAACGGAGCCTGCTCCACAGCCTCCACCAGATTCACCAGCTTCCCCGACCGCTTGCGCGACTGCACCGCACCACCAGCCACAGTCGCCACCCCAGCCGAGTCATAACCGCGATACTCCAACCGCCGCAGACCCTCCATCAACACATCCAGAGCCTGATGCTCCGAAGCCTTCACCGACGAACCGATATAACCAACAATTCCACACATACCCAGAAGAATACCGCCCAGCCCGGATCGTCATGAACGAGCCCGCGTGGTGAGCCCAGTGCTCACGGGGCGGTATCGTGTCGGTGTGCCTTCGCAGCCAGACAACACACCAACATCGCCGATCCCCGTACCTCCGGAGATCAGCGGCACTGCTCCCTGGGCGGCTTCGCCGCCGTCGCCGGGCACGACGACGTACTCCCCCTTCGCAGAGCTGAACCGGGACGCCTGGGCGCGGTTGGCCGACACGATCGAACAGCCGCTGAACCAGGACGACGTCGACCGGCTGCGCGGAATCGGTGATCACCTGTCCCTGGACGAGGTAGCCAAGGTGTATCTTCCGCTGTCGCGGCTGCTGAACATCTATGTGGAGAACGCCGCCCGCCTGCGCGCTTCGACCAATGAGTTCTTAGGCGAACGCACGCGCCGCACCCCCTTTGTGATCGGCGTCGGCGGTTCGGTGGCCGTGGGAAAGTCGACCACGGCCCGCGTGCTGCAGGAGATGCTGCGCCGCTGGCCCTCCACCCCCCGGGTGGAGCTGGTCACCACCGACGGGTTCCTCTACCCCAATGCGGAGCTGCACCGGCGCGGCCTCATGGAGCGCAAGGGCTTCCCCGAGGCTTATGACCGGCGTCGTCTGCTGCGGTTCGTCGCTGAGGTGAAGTCGGGGATGCCGGAGGTGCCCGCACCGGTGTACTCGCATCTGAAGTACGACATCATCCCCGGCGAGCAGCAGGTGGTCCGCCGCCCTGACGTGCTGATTCTGGAGGGGTTGAACGTCCTGCAGCCTGCACGGGTGCAGCAGGACGGCACTACCGGGCTCTCCCTAAGCGACTTCTTCGACTTCTCGGTCTACGTCGATGCCAAGTCGCAGCATATCCAGCAGTGGTACGTCGACCGGTTTATGCGCCTGCGCCATGGGGCCTTCGCCGATCCGGAGAGCTACTTCCACCAGTACAGCAGTCTCACCGATGAGGAGGCGATTGCGCGGGCCACTGATATTTGGGGGCGGATCAACGGGCCGAACCTGCGGGAGAACATCCTGCCGACCCGCTCCCGGGCTCGCTTGGTGATGGCCAAGGGCGAAAAGCACGCGGTCTCTCGAGTGCTGCTGAGGAAGGTGTGATGGGCGTGACGGGTCGTTATCGTTCACTGGCAGCGGCCGCGTCCGTCCTTCTTCTGGTCGGCTGCGGCGCTGAGGAGCAGATGCCCACAGAACAGGACACACTGGAGAGCGAGGCGCCGTCAACAATACCGGGCCCGACCCTCACCTCTGAGCCTGAACCCTCACCCAGCCCGACCGCTTCCACTGAGACTGCCTCTGATGAGACCGCCCCCGATGCGACGCCGAGCCTCGAACATGAGCCTGAGGAGACTGAGACCCAGGAGGCTGAGACCCAGGAGGCTGAGCCGCAGCGCGCCTCGGACCCGAGCTGGGATCCCGATTCAATCCATGTGCTCGCCAACCGGCAGAATCCCCTGGACCCAATCGATTACGCACCGAGCGATCTGGTCTATCCGGAGGTGCCGTTCTACGGCCCCGAGTCTGCCATGCAGGTGCGCCAGGAGGCCGCTGCGGCGCTGGAGCAGCTCTTGGCCGCAGGCGATGCGCAGGGCATGCACCTGGGGCTGGTCAGCGCCTACCGGTCCTTCGACTACCAGCAGCAGATATATTCCCAACGGCACGCCGAAGTCGGCACTGAGGCCACTGACCTTTACATGTCCAGACCCGGTTACTCAGAGCATCAGACCGGACTGGCAGCCGATGTGATCAGCATCGCCAACCCCGACTGCATGCTCGGCGAATGCTTCGCGGCCACGCCCGAGGGCCAGTGGGTCGCAGAGAACGCTCACAAGCACGGTTTCGTGATCCGTTACCCCCAGGGCAAGGAGCACATCACCGGCTACCCGTACGAGCCCTGGCACCTGCGCTATGTGGGTGTGGAGACCGCCCAAGAGGTATATCAGGGTGGCCACACACTGGAGAAGTACTGGGATCAGCCGCCGGCGCCTGACTATGACGAGCCTGAGCCGAACCCGGAACTTCTGAACTAGCTGCCCTGAGAGGATCCGCGCTTACACTTGCCTCATGCTCAAGGGATTCAAGAATTTCATCATGCAGGGCAACGTCATAGACCTTGCCGTCGCAGTCGTCATCGGCACAGCATTCGCCGCGGTGATCAATGCGCTGGTCGAGAATGTTCTGATGCCGCTGATCTCCGCGCTGGTGGGAGCTCCTGACTTTGACAGCTTCGCGGCGGTCACCCTGAATGGAAACCAGATCCTCTTCGGGGTGCTGCTGACCCAGGTGGTCAACTTCCTGCTGGTTGCCGCCGCGATCTACTTCGTCGTCGTAGTCCCCATGAACAAAATGATTGAGGCGCGCAATCGCCGCCACGGTGAACCCGAGGAGGCCGAAGATGAGAGCATCACGCTGCTGAAGGAGATCCGTGATCAGCTGACGGCGCAGACCGAACGAGTCAACCCGGAAGCCTTTGCTGCTGCCGTGGCTGCTGATCGCGAGGCCGCAGAGGCCGCTCGGGCGGCCGAAAAAGCCCAACAGCACAGAGACTCAACCCTGAGAGGAAAGGCAAAGAATATCCTGTGGGGCAGCGACTGAGGGGCAGCGACTGGGAACCAGCCGCCCTCGGGGGTCGAGGCCGATGCTTGCTCAGAGCGCCAGCGAGGCCTTCACCACCTCGGCCAGCCGCTGGGATTCGTCGCGGGCGACGTCGGCGGTGGGCGCCTCCACCATGACGCGCACCACCGGTTCGGTGCCTGAGGGGCGCAGCAGCACCCGGCCCTCCCCGCCCAGTCGGGACTCTGCGGACGCGACAGCTTCCTGAAGCTCCTGATGGGTGCTCACTTTGGCCTTGTCGACGTCTTTGACGTTGATGAGCACCTGCGGCAGCCGCGTCATTGCTGCAGCGGCCAGGTCCTTCAGGCTTTTTCCTGTGGAAGCGACCCGGGCGGCCAGCTGCAGTCCGGTGAGCAGCCCGTCGCCAGTGGTCGCATAGTCGGCAAAGATCAGGTGGCCGGACTGCTCTCCGCCCAGGGAGTAGCCCTCGGCGCGCATGGCCTCCAGCACATAGCGGTCCCCCACTCTAGTCTCCACCAGCTCGATACCGGCCTGGGCCATCCCCAGCTTCAGCCCGAGGTTGGACATCACCGTGACCACCAGCGTGTCGTCGGTCAGCTGACCGACTTCCTTCAGCGCCACCGCGAGCACACCCATGATCTGGTCGCCATCGACGACCTCGCCGGTGTGATCAACGGCCAGGCACCGGTCGGCGTCGCCGTCGTGGGCCACGCCCATGTCTGCTTGGTGGGCCACCACCGTTTCCTGCAGCTTCTCCAATTGGGTGGAGCCGTAGCCGTCGTTGATGTTCAGCCCATCCGGGTCAGCACCGATGACCACCACGTCTGCCCCGGCCGCCGCGAAGGCCTCTGGGGAGCACCCGCTGGCCGCTCCGTGGGCGCAGTCCAGCACCACGCGCAGCCCAGACAGGGAGGCACCGCCCAGCGACTGCAGCAGATGGAGCACATACCGATCCTCAGCGTCGGAGAACCGTTGGATGCGACCTACCTGTGCGCCCAGCGGCAGCAGCGGGTCCTGGCTCATCTGCGCCTCGATCTGGTCTTCGACCGCGTCGTCGAGTTTGTGGCCTCCGGCGCCGAGGAACTTGATACCGTTGTCGCCGGCCGGGTTGTGCGAGGCCGAGATCATCACTCCGAAGTCTGCACCCGAGTCGGCCACCAGGAAGGCCGCGGCCGGTGTGGGCAGCACGCCGGCGTCGTGGACATCGACCCCTGAGGAGGCCAGTCCTGCCTCCACCGCCGCAGAGAGAAACTCTCCTGAGACGCGGGGGTCGCGGGCGACCACAGCCCGTGGTCGAGTTCCGTGGGCGGCGTGCCGATGACCCAGCACCACTGCCGCGGCCTGGGAGAGACGCAGCGCCAGATCTGCTGTCAGCAGCCCATTGGCCACACCACGTACGCCGTCAGTTCCGAAAATTCTGGTCATATTGAATGTGAGTCTAATCGTCCAGAGACGAAATTGCCCCGCCCACAGACGGGGCGGGGCAATTTCGATACTGATCTGTAACGATCAGCGCTTGGAGTACTGCGGAGCCTTGCGGGCCTTCTTCAAGCCTGCCTTCTTGCGCTCCACGGCGCGATCGTCACGGGTGAGGAAGCCGGCCTTCTTCAGTGCCGGGCGATTGTGATCGCGATCGATGCCGTTGAGTGCCCGGGAGATGCCCAGGCGCACGGAGCCGGCCTGACCGGAGGCGCCGCCGCCGTCGACGTGGGCGATGACATCGTAGGCGCCTTCGAGTCCGAGCAGCGTGAAGGGGTCGTTGACCTCCTGCTGGTGCAGCTTATTGGGGAAGTAGTCCTCCAGGCTGCGGCCGTTGAGCAGCCACTTGCCGGTGCCCGGAATCAGCCGAACACGGGCACGGGCGCGCTTGCGGCGGCCGATGGCCGCACCGGGGACCGTAAGCGGCGCACGCTCCTCGGTGGGCTCGGACGCTGCAGTGGTCTGTGCTGATTCCGAGGTGTAGCTGGACAGCTCCTCGGTTTCGGTGAGCTCTTCAGTATTTTGAGCCACGGTTCTCCTAATAAGTCTCTAGAGTCGGGCCCGTACTACTGGGCGACCTGGGTAATCTCGAAGGGTGTGGGCTGCTGAGCAGCGTGGGGGTGCTCGCTGCCGGTGTAGATGCGCAGCTTGGTCAGCTGGGCGCGGCCGAGCTTGTTCTTAGGGATCATGCCCTTGACGGCTTCCTCCACCACGCGGGTGGGGTGGCGCTGGATCATCTCTTCGAAGGACATCGAGCTGATCCCGCCGGGGAAGCCGGAGTGGCGCCAGTAGCGCTTGGTGGACGCCTTGTCGCCGGTGACAGCGATCTTCTCAGCGTTGATGACGATGACGAAGTCGCCCATGTCCTGATGGGGCACGAAGGTCGGCTTGTGCTTGCCGCGCAGCAGAGCTGCTGCGTGGGTAGCCAGGCGACCCAGGACGACGTCAGTGGCGTCAATGACGTGCCACTGCGGATCCGCGTCGCCTTCTTTGGGGGTGTACGTACGCACGGTTGGTATGCCTTACGGTCGGTTTTCTACGGTCAGCGCATCCTGTGCGCTGCGTGTGAGAGACGCAGCGTCCAAGCCGCTGTTCATTTGCGGGTGTGCATCGGCGCAACAGGTGAGGGCTGAAGCGATGCCGAGCCCGTAGGGTCCCCGACCCGCTCGCGGAGGCTGGTGGCCATGCAACTGGACCGCCTCGACACGCGCCCGGGCAGGGGTGGACACGCACAACAACTGTCAACTATACAGAACGGGCTGATCCTTAGCAAAGCCCCGGATTCTGGACTGAAGTGCACCACAAGCCCCGTGCACTACGAGCATCGAGCACCACAGTGACGGAGCACCACGGCCAGGCGCGGCAGCCCGCACTCAGTTCCTGGGTCAGGACTTGGTGTAGGCGCTGGTCTGCATATCCTCGATCTCTCGATTCTTGGTCTCCGGCACCCACTTGAGCACGAACAGCATGCTGATCAGCGCGCTGATGCCGTAGAACCCGTAGGCGAAGACCAGCGAGACTTCCGCCATCTGTGGGAACAGGGAGGAGACGAGGAAGTTCGATCCCCAGTTGAACGCACTGGCCAGGCCCAGGGCCACGGCCCGGACCCGGTTGGGGAACATCTCACCGAGCATCAGCCACATGAAGGGACCCCAGGTGGCGCCAAAGCCGACGACGAAGACGTTCGCCGCGACCAGGGCGATCACACCCCACGGTTCGGGCAGCGAGACCACGGTTTCGGCATCGCCGAAGTCGTTGACGACTTCGGACTCGACGGCTTGGGAGAAGGCCAGGGCCATGGTCAGCAGACCCACGGTCATCACAGCGGAGCCGACGATCAGCGGAGTGCGCCGACCCACCTTGTCCACGATCAGGATGCCGACGATCGTGGCCAGGATGTTCATGCTGGTGGTGATCACCTGCACCAGCATGGCCTGGTCCTCAGCAATGCCCACGGCCTGCCACAGCGTGGTGGAGTAGTAAAAGATCACGTTGATCCCGACGAACTGCTGGAAGACAGCCAGCCCGATCCCCACCCAAACAATCGGCATCAGCCTGCCTGAGACGAACAGGTCTCGCAGCTTCTGGCGCGCCTCAACGTTGATCGTGCGGCGAATATCGCGAATCTTGGCAGCAATCTCCGACTCTTCCTGGATCCCCACCACGTCGGTGAGTACCCGGGCGGCGGCGTCGTCCTTGCCCCGGGAGACCAGGTAGCGCGGCGACTCCGGGATGCTCAGCGCCAGCAGGCCGTAAATCAGTGCCGGAACGGCTTCTGAGATGAACATCCAGCGCCAGGCGCCCAGTCCGAACCAGAGAGTCTCTGCGGCGCTGCCAGCAAGGTTGGCGAACAGCGCGTTGGACACTGCCGCCATGAAGATGCCGGTGACGATCGCCAGCTGGAACAGCGAGCCGAGGCGGCCACGCCACCGAGCTGGGGAGACTTCGGCAATGTAGGCCGGCGCGATGACCGAGGCCATGCCGACACCGATGCCACCCACGATTCGCCAGATGATGAGGTCATAGACGCCGACGACCAATCCGGTGCCGATGGCGGAGGCGAAGAACAGTGCCGCGGCGATCAGCATAGCCTTCTGCCGACCGATCCGGTCAGAGACCATGCCGCCGGTGAACGCACCGACGACGCAGCCGATCAGTGCACTGGAGACGCTGAAGCCGCTCATCAGTGCGTCGAGGTTAAATTCTTCGCGAATCGGGCTGACTGCGCCGTTGATCACGGCGGTGTCGAAGCCGAAGAGGAAGCCGCCGAATGCGGCCACCAGGACGATCCACGCGACGGCGCCGACCGCCGGCTGCGGGGAGCGCGCTGCAATGCTCATTCTGTTGGGTCCTTAGGGAGTGGGGTTTTCACAGTGGTTCCGGGCTGCGCAGGCAGCCTGGGAAATTATGCCCCCTGCGGCATGACGGTGACCACACTAGGTGGTGGTCAGCACCACTGCGAAACCCGGCCTCTAGCCCGCGCTGGCGCGGCGGTCATCCGCGTTGAAGCACACTGGGCGCAGGCGGCAGTGTGACAAACCTCATGCTCGCCGTGCCCGCGTCTGCTCGGCGCGGGCGGCCAGCTGCTCGGTCGAGGGGTATTGCACCTGCTCCAGCACCAGCCCCTGGGGCGGGGCCAGCCGCACCCGGTGGTCCCAGGCGGGTTGGTTCAGCCGGTCCATCAGCCACCCCGGCGGGCGCCGTCGCTGACCGACCTCGATGCAGGCGCCGATCAGGGCGCGCACCATGTGGTGGCAGAAGGCGTCGGCTGTGATCCGGGCGTTGACGACGCCGTCCTCGCCGCGGGTGATGCTGAAGCTGCTGAGCTGGCGGATGGTGGTGGAGTGCTCGCGGGGGCGGCAGAAGCTGCCGAAGTCGTGAAGACCCAGCACGCTGATCGCTTCGGCGTCCATGGCGTCCGCATCCACCTTTCGCTTCAGCCAGGCCGTGTCTCCGCGCCGCAGCGGGTCCCAGAGCTCACGACGGTCAGCCATGCGATAGGTATAGGTGCGGCTCAGTGCGGCGAACCGCGCGTCAAAATCATCGGGCACCTCAGTCACAGCGCGCACGACGACGGCGCCGTCCTCGCGCCCCAGCACTCCGGAGAGTCGGCGCAGCATCGCCTCGGCCGGTTCGATGTCGCGGCCGCGGGCCAACGCCTGCCACTCCCCCGGGTCCAGATCCAGATGCACCACTTGTCCGCGTGCGTGGACTCCGGCGTCGGTGCGGCCGGCCACGGTGACCGGCACGCGGCGTCGAATGATGGTCTGCAGCGCCTCACCCAGCGCACCTTCCACCGTGCGCTGCCCCGGTTGGGCCGCCCATCCCTTGTAGGCGTTGCCGTCATAGGCCAGGTCCAGTCGCACGCGCATGGTGTCAGCCTATCGAGCCCGCCGGTCCGCAGGTCACCGCCCCCGGCACACCGCCCGCCGAGCAGACCACCGCGGGATATAACCCGCTGCGACGGAGATAAGCCGCGGTGGCAGGGGGTTCGGCACTCTGTGCGCCCACGGAGCGCAAAGAGCGCCCCGGGGAACCCGCAGGTTCCCGGGGCGCTCTTTGCGCTCCAGCGCCGGAGTTCTACCTTTCCTGAGCCTCGGACTCGTCGTCCTCGGCTGCAGCTTCGGCGGCAGTCGCATCGGTCTCGGTGTCGGCCGGAGTCTCCGTGGCGGCTTCCTCGGAGGCCTCAGCCGGGGACTCGGCAGACTCGGCAGACTCTGGGGAATCCGGCGACTCGGCAGAATCCTCAGACTCGGGGCTCTGCGCCTCGGCCGGTGCGGCGGCGGCAGTTGCGGACTCAGCGTCGGAGACCACCTGCTGCTTGGGTGAGAACGGCTCCATCACCAGTTCGATGACAGCCATCGGGGCGTTGTCGCCCTTGCGGCTGCCGATCTTGGTGATGCGGGTGTAGCCGCCGGGGCGCTCGGCCATGGCCGGTGCGATGACCGTGAAGAGCTCATGGACGATCGCCTGGTTGGTGGCGTTGGAGGCACTGATCTTGCCGACCACCTGACGGCGTGCGGCAATGTCACCCTGCTTGGCCTTGGTGATCAGCCGTTCGGCGTAGGGGCGCAGCCGCTTGGCCTTCACCAGCGTGGTGGTGATCGAGCGGTGCTCGAACAGGCTGGCGGCCAGGTTCGCCAGCATCTTCTTCTCATGCGACGGGCTGCCGCCCAATCGCGGTCCCTTAGTGGGGGTTGGCATGGTCTCTTACTCCTAGGGTGTTGCGCTCACCGCAAGGCGAGCACGAATGCTTATGTTCGTCCCGCCTCAGTTGGAGAACTGGGCGTCGTCGTCGTAGCCGACCTCATCAGCTTCGAACCGGGCCGCGGTCGGGTCGAAGCCCTCCGGGGAGTCCTTCAGCTGCAGGCCGTACTCGACCAGCTTCTCCTTGACCTCGTCGATGGACTTGGCACCAAAGTTGCGGATGTCCATCAGATCAGCCTCGGACCGTGCGGTGAGCTCGCCGATGGTGTGGATGCCCTCGCGCTTGAGGCAGTTGTAGGAGCGCACAGTGAGCTCCAGGTCCTCAATGGGCAGTGCCATATCCGCAGCCAGGGCCGCATCCGTCGGGGAGGGGCCGATCTCGATGCCCTCGGCTGAGAAGTTCAGCTCGCGGGCCAGGGAGAACAGCTCCACCAGGGTGGAGCCGGACGAGGCCAGAGCATCGCGCGGCGCCATGGAGGGCTTGGTCTCCACATCGACGGTCAGCTTGTCGAAGTCGGTGCGCTGCTCGACACGAGTGGCCTCGACCTTGTAGCTGACCTTGGTCACCGGTGAATAGATGGAGTCCACCGGGATGCGACCGACCTCGGCGTCCTCCATTTTGTTCATGGCCGCCGACACGTAGCCGCGGCCACGCTCGATGGTCAGTTCCAGATCCAGCTTGCCGTCTTGGTTGAGCGTCAGCAGCTCCATATCCGGGTTGTGGAACTCGACTCCGGCCGGCGGGGTGACGTCGGCTGCGGTGACCGGGCCGGGGCCCTCCTTGCGCAGGTAGGCCACCACCGGTTCGTCGTGCTCGGAGGAGATGGACAACTTCTTGATGTTGAGCACCAGCTCGGTGACATCCTCCTTGGCACCGACGATGGTGCTGAACTCGTGGAGGACGCCGTCGATCCGGATGCTGGTCACAGCAGCTCCGGGGATCGAGGAGAGCAGGGTGCGGCGCAGAGAGTTGCCCAGGGTGTAGCCGAAGCCCGGCTCCAAGGGCTCAATGATGAAGCGGGAGCGGGTTTCGTCGACGACTTCTTCAGTCAGCGTGGGGCGCTGTGCAATGAGCACTGGTGGTTCCTTTCAGAGTGCATCCGCTATATGACGCATTCTCAGTTCAGTGGTGATGCTCAAGTCCCCGCTGCGGCTCACAGGTGTGGTCCCGCAGCAGGAACTATCAGTGGCAGGGGCAAAGAAGTCGCGATCAGACGCGACGGCGCTTCGGCGGCCGGCAGCCGTTGTGGGCCGAAGGTGTCATGTCCTGGATGGAACCGACCTCCAGGCCGGCGGCCTGCAGCGAACGAATGGCCGTCTCGCGTCCGGACCCGGGACCCTTGACGAAGACGTCGACCTTCTTCATGCCATGCTCTTGGGCACGCTTGGCAGCCTGCTCGGCAGCGCTCTGCGCGGCGAAGGGGGTGGACTTGCGGGAGCCCTTGAACCCGACCTCTCCGGAGGAGGCCCAGGAGACCACGGCGCCGGTGGGATCGGTGATGGACACGATGGTGTTGTTGAAGGTCGACTTGATGTGCGCCTGACCTTGGGTGATGTTCTTGCTGGCGCGACGGCGGGATGTGCGCGCCGCCGTACGAGTCTTAGGGGGCATTGTCTCTCCTGACTACTTCTTCTTGCCTGCGACGGTCTTCTTGGGTCCTTTGCGGGTGCGCGCATTGGTCTTGGTCTTCTGGCCACGGACCGGAAGTCCACGGCGGTGGCGCAGCCCCTGATAGGAACCGATCTCGACTTTGCGGCGAATGTCGGCGGACACCTCACGGCGAAGGTCACCTTCGACCATGTAGTTGGCCTCGATATAGTCACGCAGCGCGACCAGCTGCTCGTCAGTCAGGTCCTTTACGCGCGTATTGGGGTCAATGCCGGTGGCCTCGTGGACCTCGGCAGCGCGGGCGGGACCCACGCCGTAGATGTATGTAAGTGCGATCACCGTGCGCTTTTCGCGCGGGATGTCCACACCAGCCAGACGTGCCATGGGGGCAGTCCTCCTTGTGTTGTTTCCGAAGGTCTTCAGCAGCGCATCCCCAACTGGACCGGGTGGGCCCTGACACCGGAGGCGGCGTCGTGGTCGGGTCTCCGGCCTTCGGCAACCGGAGGTGTGCTTGCCAGCTCTGCGAGCTGCACTGCCGTGTACGTTATTGAGCTGTCTGTTCAGGTGAGGTCTGCGCCTTCTGGCGCAGGCGCTCAGCCCTGACGCTGTTTGTGGCGCGGGTTCTTGCAGATCACCCGGACTACTCCCTGACGACGGATCAGCTTGCAGTCGGAGCAGATCGGCTTCACGCTCGGCTGAACCTTCATAGATCGGTTCTCCTTCTTCTGACGGGGCACGAGGGCGCTGCCCCCGCATCACAAAGGCCCCTTATTTATAGCGGTAGACGATTCGTCCACGGTTGAGGTCGTAGGGGCTCATCTCCACCACCACCCGGTCCTCGGGAAGGATCCGGATATAGTGCTGACGCATCTTGCCCGAAATCGTGGCGAGCACCACGTGCTCGTTCTCCAGCTTCACTCGGAACATTGCGTTGGGCAGGGCCTCTACTACCTGACCCTCTACCTCGATGACGCCTTCTTTTTTCCCCATACACTCCACACACCGTTCGCGATCCCCAAGCTGATCCGGACGCAGTCAAAGACATTCGACGACGCCGACAGGTCAGGGAATCTGGACTTCTGCTTCAGAGTCTCTGGGCATACTCATCCGCAGAGACAACCAACAGACCATCCTACCTGAGTCAAGCACGCCGCGCCAGTCCGGTTACGGGATGGGGACGGGAGTGACTCCCAGCGGCTCCAAGTCGGCGGCGCCGCCATCCTCGGCGGTGAGCACCCAGATCCCCTCGCTGTGCCGGCAGACCGAGTGCTCCCACTGGCTGGCATTGGCACGGTCGGTGGTGACCACGGTCCAGTCGTCGTCGAGCAGTGTGGTCTCCAGGCTGCCGCGGACCAGCATGGGTTCGATCGCCAGTGCCATTCCGGGTTTGATCTTGGGCCCGCGCATTCCGGTGGAGTAGTTGAAGACGTCGGGGGGCAGGTGCATGGCTGAGCCGATGCCGTGGCCCACGTAGTCCTCCAGGATGCCCAACGGGCTGCCCGGCTGAGCCTTGACGTAGCCTTCTATCGCATCGCCGATTTCGCCGACGTGCTTGGCCTCGGCGAAGGCCGCGATGCCGTGCCAGAGAGCCTCGCGGGTGATCGCAGACAGCCGTTCGTCCTCCGCCTCTGCCGTGGATTCCGCCGATGATCCCAGGATCACCGTGCGCGCCGAGTCGGAGTGCCAGCCCTCAACGATGCAGCCGGCGTCGATGGTGAGCACGTCGCCGGACTGCAGAATGCGCTCCCCGGGGATGCCGTGGACGACTTCCTCATTGACCGAGGCGCAGATGTATCCCGGGAACCCGTGATAATTCAGGAAGTTGGGCTTGGCACCGGCCAACGTGATGAATTCCGCAAAGACGTCGTTGAGCTGCGCAGTGCTGACCCCGGGTTTGGCGGCTGCCAGGGTACGGTCCAGGGCTTCGCAGAGTATGGAGCCGGCGGCGTCCATATGACGCAGCTGTGCGTTGCTCTTCAGCTCAATCCGTCCGCGGGAGAACATGCTCAGGCTTTGAGTGCGTCCATGATGCGCGCGTTGACCGTCTCAATCTCCCCGAGGCCGTCCACCTGCTGGAGCAGACCGCGCTGCCGGTACTCTTCGATCATCGGGGCGGTCTCCTTCTGGAAGACCTCCAGACGGTGGCGGATGACGTCTTCGTTGTCGTCAGTCCGCCCGTCGGTCTCCGCCCGCTGGACCAGCCGGCTGGTGAGCTCCTCGGTGTCAGCAGTCAGTTCCAGCACGACGTCGAGCTTCACGTCGAGTCGGGAGCTGATCTCGTCGAAGGCAGCCACCTGGCTGAGGTTTCGCGGGTAGCCGTCAAGCAGGAAGCCCTCGGCGGCGTCGTCCCAGGTGAGCCTGTCCTCGACCATACGGTTGGTCACCGAGTCGGGGACCAGCTCTCCGGCGTCGACGTACTTTTTGGCCTCTTTGCCCAGATCGGTCTCGCCCTTGATGTTCTCTCGGAAGATGTCGCCGGTGGAGATGGCGACGATGTTCAGCTCCTCGGAGATTCGCTTCGACTGAGTTCCTTTGCCGGCGCCCGGTGGTCCGACGATCAGCATGCGTGTCATCGCAGCAGCCCTTCGTAGTTGTGTTGTTCCAGCTGGGCGTTCATCTGTTTCACTGTGGTCAGACCCACGCCCACCATGATGAGGATACTTGTTCCGCCGAACGGGAAGTTCTGGTCGGCCCCGATCAGCACGAACGCGATCAGTGGGATCAGGGCGATGAAGCCCAGATAGAGGGCACCGGGGAATGTGATGCGCGAGATCACGTAGGACAGGTAGCTCTCGGTGGGCTTGCCCGCCCGGATGCCGGGGATGAACCCGCCGTACTTGCGCATGTTCTCGGCCACTTCGTTCGGGTTGAACGTGATGGACACGTAGAAGTAGGTGAAGCCCATGGTCAGCAGGAAGAAGGTGGCCATGTAGACCGGGTGGTCACCTTGGCCGAAGTAGATGCTGAACCAGTTCATCACCGCGGAGGGTTCCTCGCCGGGGGCCGGCTGGTTGAACTGCATCAGCACCGAGGGGAGCATCAGCACCGAGGAGGAGAAGATCACTGGGATCACCCCGGCCATATTGACCTTGATGGGGATGTAGGTGCTGGTGCCGCCGACGGTGCGGCGTCCGATCTGCTTCTTGGCGTACTGCACCGGAACCCGGCGCTGCGACTGCTCTACGAAGACGATGGCGCCGACCAGGATAATGCCGATGACCAGCACCACGGTGAAGATCCTCCAGCCCTGCACGTCCCAGATTTCGCGCATGGAACTGGGGAATCCGGCTGCGATGGCCACGAAGATCAGGATGGACATGCCGTTGCCGATGCCGCGCTCGGTGATCTGTTCACCCAGCCACATGATGAGGGTGACCCCGGTGACCATCACCACGATCATCAGCAGGATGACCGGCAGCGAGTCATCGGGGATGATCTCTCCGGGCTGGCAGCCCAGCAGCGCACCCGAGCGCGCCATGGTGACCAGCACTGTGGCGTTGAGCGTGCCAATGGCGATGGTGAGATAGCGGGTGTACTGGGTCAGTTTGGCCTGGCCCTGGGCGCCTTCGCGCTGAAGCGCTTCGAAGCGTGGGATCACTACTCGCAGCAGCTGAGTGATGATGGCTGCGGTGATGTAGGGCATGATCCCTAGGGCGAATACGGAGACCTGCAGCATGGCTCCGCCGGAGAACATGTTGACGAACGCATAGGCGCCGCCTTCGGTGTTGCCCAGCGCCAGGCAGCGCTGTACGCCGTCGTAGCTCACACCCGGTGCCGGAATGAAGGCACCGATCCGGTAGATCGCAATGATCCCCAGCGTGAACAGAATCTTCCGGCGCAGATCAGGTGATTGAAACACCCTGGCTATTGCGCTGAACAAGCGTCCTCCTCTTAGCGGTCTGCCGACCACACACAGTTAATTATCCTAACCTGTGCCTCAGCAGGGGAAGAATTGACAGTGAAAGTGTTTGAGCCCCCGCCCTGTGTGCTGTTCCCCATCCGGGAGTCAGCAGCACAGGAGTCGGGGGCTCATACACATCAGTGCTGAATCCTCACTCCGGTTGTGGAGCGTTCTTCAGCGCCAGCCTCTCTATGGAGCCACCGGCTGCGGTGATCTTCTCCTCAGCGGATCCGGAGAAGGCCTGTGCCTTCACCGTCAGCGCTACAGAGATCTCTCCAGAGCCGAGGATCTTGACCGGCTTGCCCTTGCGGGCGACACCGTTGTTGATCAGGTCCTGGGCGGTGACTTCCCCGCCCTGCGGGAACAGTTCGCCCAGTTTGGTCAGGTTGACCGGCGAATATTCCACGCGGAAGGGGCTCTTGAAGCCGCGCAGCTTCGGCAGGCGCATGTGCAGCGGAAGCTGCCCACCCTCGAAGCCGGGGCGCACCTGGTAGCGAGCCTTGGTGCCCTTCGTTCCGCGACCTGCAGTCTTGCCCTTGGAGGCCTCGCCGCGGCCCACACGTTGGCGGGCCTTCTTGGAGCCGGGGGAAGGCTTCAGGTCGTGAAGCTTCAGGACCTCGGACTCGGCGCCAGTGTTCTCTGCCATCACTTGGCCTCCTCAACGTTCACAAGATGCTTCACAGTGTTGAGCATGCCCACGGTGACGGCGTCGGCGTCACGGACCACAGTGTGGCTGACGCGCTTCAGACCCAGGGAGCGGACCGTTTCACGGTGCTTGGGCTTGACGCCGATCATGGACTTGATCTGGGTGATCTGAAGCTTCGCATCGGAAACCTTCAGATCCTTGACGGTGTTGTACTGAACAGCAGTGGTCATCGATCATGCACCTGCCTTCTGTGCACGAGCCTCGCGGTCCTCCTGCATAGTGCGGAGCATGCGGGGCGGTGCTACCTCGTCCAGGGCCTTGCCACGGCGTGCTGCCACAGCTTCGGGCTCCTCGAGCTGCTTCAGGGCATCCATGGTGCCGTGAACAATGTTGATGGCGTTCACCGACCCCATGGACTTGGTCAGCACGTCATGTACGCCTGCGCAGTCCAGCACGGCGCGGACCGGACCACCGGCGATCACACCGGTACCGGGCGACGCCGGACGCAGCAGGACCACGCCTGCGGCATCCTCACCCTTGACCAGGTGAGGGATGGTGGAGCCGACCCGGGGAACACGGAAGAAGTTCTTCTTGGCCTCTTCCACACCCTTGGCGATAGCGGCGGGCACCTCTTTGGCCTTGCCGTAGCCGACGCCGACGGTGCCGTCGCCGTCGCCCACGACCACCAGGGCGGTGAAGCTGAAGCGCCGTCCGCCCTTGACGACCTTGGAGACGCGGTTGATGGTCACTACGCGCTCAAGGAACTTGTCCTTGTCCTCGTCGCGCCCACGGCCCCGGTTCTCGCTGCGGCCGCGCCCACGTCCACGGCCTTCGCCGGAGCGTGCGCGCTCATCGCGGTTGTCGTTCTTCTGCTCACCGGCGGCCGCAGTCTGCTGGGCAGCCTCAGTCGCAGTGTTGTCGGTGGACTCAGTCACAGAGAAGTCCTTCTCATTGGTAGGGTTCTCGCTCACAGCTTCAGACCACCTTCCCGGGCGCCGTCGGCGACGGCGGCCACGCGACCGTGGTACCTGTTTCCGGCGCGGTCAAAGACCACTGCCTCTATACCGGCGGCCTTGGCGCGCTCGGCAACCAGCTCACCGACCTTTTTGGCCTTGGCGGTCTTGTCACCGTCGAAGCTGCGCAGGTCAGGCTCCATAGTGGTCACGGAGACCACCGTGTTGCCCACAGTGTCGTTGACGACCTGGGCCACCATGTGGCGGCTGGAGCGGTTGACCACCAGGCGCGGCCGTTCCGCGGTTCCGCTGATCTTTTTGCGCAGGCGCAGGTGGCGCCGGCCGCGGGCAGCGGATTTGGACTTACCCTTGATACCGATAGCCATGGTTTACTTACCTGCCTTTCCGGCCTTGCGGCGAAGCTGTTCGCCTTCGTAGCGCACGCCCTTGCCCTTATACGGGTCAGGTCTGCGCAGCTTGCGGATGTTCGCGGCAACCTCGCCGACCTGCTGCTTGTCGATGCCGGAGACTGCGACCTTGTTTGCACCCTCTACGGTAAAGCTGATGCCCTCGGGGGCTTCAACGGGCACAGGGTGGGAGTATCCCAGCGCAAACTCAAGGTCGTTGCCCTTGGCCAGGACGCGGTAGCCGGTGCCGACAACCTCAAGCTTCTTCGTGAAGCCGTCAGTGACACCGACGATCATGTTGTTGACCAGGCTGCGGGTCAGCCCGTGCAGGGAGCGGTACTCGCGCTCATCGTTCGGGCGGGACACCGTCAGGGTTCCCTCGTCGACCTCAATGATCATGCCCTCAGCGATGGTGCGGTTCAGCTCACCCTTGGCTCCCTTGACGCGGAGCTGACGGCCATCAAGGTTGACCTCGACGCCCGAAGGGATGGTGATCGGAAGATGACCGATGCGTGACATATTGCTCAGACTCCTTCCGAGTTACCAGACGTAGGCGAGGACTTCCCCACCTACACCCTTCTTGCCTGCCTGCCGGTCTGTGAGCAGACCGGAGGAAGTGGACAGGATGGCGATGCCCAAGCCGCCCAGCACATGGGGCAGGTTGGTGGACTTCGCGTAGACCCGCAGACCGGGCTTGGAGATGCGCTTCAGGCCGGCGAGCGACCGTTCGCGGTTGGGACCGAACTTCAGGTCGAGGACCAGGGTCTTGCCGACCTCAGCATCCTCCTCCCGCCACTGCGAGATGTAGCCTTCGGCCTTCAGGATGTCGGCAATACGAACCTTCAGCTTGGAGCTGGGCATGGAGACCTGGTCGTGGAATGCCGAGTTGGCGTTGCGCAGACGTGTCAGCATGTCTGCGACTGGATCAGTCATGGTCATGTGGGGCGTGTGCCCTTCCTCGCTGCGGTTTCCAATCTCCGAAGGCCCTGAAGCGGGCCTCTGGTGAAGGGACCTTCAACGTAGATGCTTACTGGTCTGTCTTGAAGGGGAAGCCCAGTGCGCGCAGCAGCGCGCGGCCTTCCTCGTCGGTGGTAGCGGAGGTCACCACAGTGATGTCCATACCGCGGGGGCGATCGATCTTGTCCTGATCGATTTCGTGGAACACCGACTGCTCATTGAGCCCGAAGGTGTAGTTGCCGTTGCCGTCGAACTGCTTGGGGCTCAGGCCGCGGAAGTCCCGGATACGGGGCAGCGCCAGAGTCACCAGGCGGTCGAGGAACTCCCACATACGGTGACCACGCATGGTGGCGTGCGCGCCGATGGGCTGGCCCTCACGCAGTTTGAACTGAGCGATGGACTTGCGGGCGTGGGTGACCTTCGGCTTCTGCCCGGTGATTTTGGTGAGGTCCTCAACGGCTCCCTGAATCACCTTCGAGTCGCGCGCGGCTTCGCCGACGCCCATGTTCACCACGATCTTCACCAGGCCGGGAACCTGCATCACGTTGGAGTAGCCGAACTGCTCCTGCAGCGTGCTGCGGATCTCTTCGCGGTACTTCGTCTGCAGACGGGGGGTGGTGTTCACGGCAGTCTCGGTCATGACAGCTCCTTCCCGGAGTCCTTGGCGTAGCGGACCTTCTGGGTCTCGCCGTCGACGTCTTCGATCCGGTATCCCACTCGGGTGGGCTTGCCGCTCTCAGGGTCGACCACAGCCACGTTTGAAATGTGGATGGGCGCCTCAGATTCCACGATGCCGCCTTCGGTTTCACCGAACTGGCCGGCACGCAGGTGCCGCTTCGCGCGGTTGATGCCCTCTACCAAGACACGCTCCCTCTTGGGGAGCACCTGCAGCACCTTGCCCTGCTTGCCCTTGTCCTTGCCGGTCAGGATCTGGACGAGGTCGTCCTTCTTTATCTTTGCCATCGTTTACAGCACCTCCGGAGCCAGGGAGACGATCTTCATGAACCTCTTGTCGCGAAGCTCACGCCCGACAGGACCGAAGATGCGGGTTCCGCGGGGGTCGGGGCTGTCAGCCTTGAGGATGACGGCGGCGTTCTCGTCAAAGCTGATGTAGGAGCCGTCGACGCGGCGCGTCTTCTTCCGGGAGCGGACGAGGACGCCGGTCACCACCTCGCCCTTCTTGACGTTGCCGCCGGGGATGGCGTCTTTGACAGTGGCGACGAACGTGTCGCCGATGCCTGCATAGCGGCTTCCCGATCCGCCGAGCACACGAATGACAAGGATCTCCTTGGCACCGGTGTTATCGGCAATCTTCAGCCGCGATTCCTGTTGAATCACTTGGTTTCTCCTATCGTCCTGCGGGATTCGGCGACCCCGCCACCCGCGATCCCCTCCACGCTCTCAGTGCGCGCACTGAGCGGTCTCAGGTCTGTTGGGCTCGCTGGTTCTCACCTGCTGGTGAGCCTTGCGGAACTCGTTCATGAATAGTGGTTCTCCCCCGTCGCTTTCCCATACATCACGGCTCTGTCGAGCAACCTACTTGATGGATGGCCGAGGCGACCTTGGGGGACGTGCGCTGTCCGCGGCGGCCAGAAACCAACGCACACGGGCGCACAACCTCAATATCCTACAGAAAAAAGTGGCGGTATCCAACTCGTCCCCCCGAGCCGGATACCGCCACCTTGGCAGAGAAGCTTATTTGGCCTTCTCGACGACCCTGACCAGACGCCAGCGCTTCGTGGCTGACAGTGGACGGGTCTCCGAGATGAGCACCTGGTCGCCGATGCCGGCTTCCTGGTTCTCATCATGTGCCTTGAACTTGCTGTGCCGCTTCATAATCTTCCCGTACAGGGAGTGCTTCATGCGGTTCTCGACTTCGACGACGATGGTCTTCTCCATCTTGTCGGAGACGACGACGCCGCGCAGATTCTTGCGGTAGTTGCGCTCGGCGGAGCCCTGCTCGACGCTGGTCGCAGCGCTCTCGGTTGATGTCTCGCTCATGCTCAGTCCTCTTCTGTCTCTTCAGCCTCGGCGGTGCCGTTGACGGCCTCGCGGATGCCGAGCTCACGCTCGCGCAGCACTGTGTAGATGCGCGCGATGTCGCGCTTGACTGCCTTGAGCCGGGCGGAGTTCTCCAATTGGCCCGTGGCGGACTGGAAGCGGAGGTTGAACAGCTCCTCCTTGGCACTGCGGAGCTTATCGCTCAGCTCTGCCTCATCCAGGGCCGCGAGCTTGTCAACGGTCAGCTCTTTGGATCCGACTGACATGTTCACTCACCACTCTCTCGGCTGATCACGCGTGCCTTCATCGGCAGCTTGTGGATTGCCAGCCGGAGGGCCTCCTTGGCGACCTCCTCGCTGACGCCGGAGAGCTCAAACATCACTCGTCCGGGCTTGACGTTGGCGACCCACCACTCGGGCGAGCCCTTGCCGGAGCCCATACGGACTTCGGCGGGCTTCTTGGTCAGCGGGTGGTCGGGGTAGATGTTGATCCACACCTTGCCACCACGCTTGATGTGACGGGTCATGGCAATACGCGCCGACTCAATCTGACGGTTGGTCACGTATGCGGGGTCCAGAGCCTGAATACCGTACTCGCCGAAGGCCAGTTCCGTGCCGCCCTTGGCCCTACCGCTGCGGTTGGGCCGGTGCGGCTTGCGGTACTTCACTCGCTTTGGCATCAACATCAGTTCTGCCCTCCTTCAGCGGCAGGTGCCGACCCAGCTGCTGCCGGTGCGCCGTCGCGTCCACGGCCGGCGCCACGACGACGACGCTCTCCGCCGCCGCGTCCACCACGGCCGCCGCGGCCCGAGGGCTGCGCTGCCTGCTGGGCGGCAAGTTCCTTATCGGTCAGGTCGCCCTTGTAGACCCAGACCTTCACGCCGATGCGGCCGAAGGTCGTCTTGGCCTCGTGCTTGCCGAAGTCGATGTTGGCACGCAGGGTGTGCAGCGGCACACGGCCTTCGCGGTAGAACTCGGAGCGGGACATCTCAGCACCGCCGAGCCGGCCGGCCGTCTGGATACGAATACCCTTGGCGCCGGAGCGCATGGCGGAGGAGATGGCCTTCTTCATGGCACGGCGGAACGCCACCCGGGCTGCCAGCTGTTCGGCCACGCCCTGGGCCACCAGCTGCGCGTCCGTCTCGGGGTTCTTCACCTCAAGGATGTTCAGCTGGATCTGCTTATTGGTGAGCTTCTCCAACGCGCCGCGGATGCGATCAGCCTCGGCGCCGCGGCGGCCGATGACGATGCCCGGGCGTGCTGTGTGGATGTCCACACGCACCCGGTCACGGGTGCGCTCGATCTCGACCTTGGAGATGCCGGCGCGTTCGACGCTCTTCTCCAGCATTTCACGGATCTGAACATCTTCTTTCACAAAGTCCTTGTAGCGCTGACCCGGCTTGGACGAGTCGGCGTACCAGTGGGTGATGTGATCAGTGGTGATGCCCAGACGGAAACCATTGGGGTTGATCTTCTGTCCCACTACTGATCTCCACCTTTCTCTTCTGTGCCGACCACGATGGTCACGTGGCTGGTGCGCTTGTTGATGCGGTAGGCGCGCCCCTGTGCACGGGGACGGAACCGCTTCATGGTGGGGCCCTCGTCAACCCGGGCCTCAGTGACGATGTAGTCGTCCTCGTTGAACGCGGTTCCGGCCTTGTCAGCGTGCTGGCGGGCGTTGGCCATCGCGGATGCGACCACCTTATACACCGGCTCCGAAGCGCCCTGGGCGGCGAACTGCAGAATCGCCAGTGCTTCGTTGGCCTGCTTGCCGCGGACAAGGTCGACGACGCGCCGGGCCTTCATAGGCGTCACACGCAGGTAGCGCGCAATTGCCTTGGCTTCCATTGCTTTCCTTCTCTCGTCTTATCTCGAAGATGCAAACGACCGCTGATCAGCGGCGCTTGCCCCTCTTGTCGTCCTTTACGTGGCCGCGGTACATGCGGGTCGGAGCAAACTCGCCGAGCTTGTGCCCGACCATCGACTCGGTGATGAACACCGGGATGTGCTTGCGTCCGTCGTGCACGGCGATCGTGTGGCCGAGCATGTCAGGTATGACCATCGAACGACGGGACCAGGTCTTGATGAGGTTCTTGGAGCCCTTTTCGTTCTCAGCGTCGACCTTCAGGTAGAGGTGCTGATCAACAAAGGGGCCCTTCTTCAGGCTGCGTGGCATGGTAGAGGCTCCCTATCGCTTGTTCTTCGTACGACGGCGACGCACGATGAGCTTGTCGCTTTCCTTCTTGGGACGACGGGTGCGGCCCTCGGGCGTACCTGCCGGGTTGACCGGGTGGCGACCACCGGAGGTCTTGCCCTCGCCACCACCGTGGGGGTGGTCGATGGGGTTCATCACGACGCCGCGGACAGTGGGTCGCACGCCCTTCCAGCGCATGCGGCCGGCCTTGCCCCAGCTGATGTTGGTCTGCTCGGCATTGCCGACCTGACCGATGCTGGCGCGGCAGCGCACATCCACGTTGCGGACCTCGCCGGAGGGCAGCCGCAGCTGGGCGAACTTGCCCTCGCGGGCGACCAGCTGGATTCCCACGCCGGCAGAGCGTCCCAGCTTGGCTCCGCCGCCGGGGCGAAGTTCCACTGCGTGGACCACTGTGCCCAGTGGCATGTTGCGCAGCGGCATGTTGTTGCCGGGCTTGATGTCGGCGTTGGGGCCGGACTCCACGGCGTCGCCCTGCTTCAGCCGGGCCGGGGCCAGGATGTAGCGTTTGGCGCCGTCGGCGTAGTGCAGCAGCGCGATGCGGGCGGTCCGGTTCGGGTCGTACTCGATGTGTGCGACTTTGGCCGGCACGCCGTCCTTGTCCGCGCGACGGAAGTCGATCATCCGGTACTGGCGCTTGTGGCCGCCGCCGACGTGACGGTTGGTGATCTTGCCTGAGTTGTTGCGGCCGCCGGTCTTGGTCAGCGGCTTGAGCAGGGACTTTTCCGGGTTGTCCCGGGTGACCTCTGCAAAGTCCGCCACAGACCAGCCGCGCTGGGCCGGTGTGGTCGGCCTGAGATTACGAATAGCCATGATTCTCTTCCTCGATCAAGTGGTTCCGGCTGCCTTAGGCAGCGGATCCTCCGAAGATGTCAATTGCGTCGCCCTCTTTGAGGGTGATGATGGCCCGCTTGGTGTCGTTGCGGGAGCCCCAGCCGAAGCGAGTGCGCTTGCGCTTGCCCGGGCGGTTGACCGTGTTCACCTTCTCGGCCTTGACGCCGAAGATCTTCTCCACGGCGTACTTGATCTCACTCTTGGTGGACCGGGGGTCGACCAGGAAGGTGTATTTGCCCTCGTCGATGTTGTTGTAGGACTTCTCTGAGATCACCGGAGCGATGATCACATCGCGGGGATCCTTCTGAGTCAGGACGCTCACTGGGACTCCTCCTTCTTCGCACCCTGGGCGTGTGCCAGGAAGGCCTCATATCCGGCCTGTGTGAACACGACGTCGTCGGAGACGAGCACGTCGTAGGTGTTCAGCTGGTCGGCGTAGAGAGTGTGTACGTGGGGCAGATTGCGGGTCGACAGTGCGGCGACGTCGTCGCTGCGGTCAAGCACCACCAACCAGTTGCGGTTGACCCCGCCCACGGAGGCCAGGGCTGCCTTCGCGGCCTTGGTGGACGGCTCGCCGGTCACCAGCGCGTCGACCACGTGGATGCGGTTGTGACGCGCCCGGTCGGAGAGGGCGCCGCGCAGCGCAGCGGCCTTCATCTTTTTCGGGGTGCGCTGGGCGTAGCTGCGGGGCTGCGGTCCGTGGACCACTCCCCCGCCGATCATCTGCGGCGCAATCATGGAGCCCTGGCGCGCACGGCCGGTGCCCTTCTGGCGGAAGGGCTTAGCCGTGGTGCCGGAGCGCTCTGCACGGGTCTTGGTCTTGTGCGTGCCCTGACGGGCGGCAGCCTGCTGGGCGACGACGACCTGGTGGATCAGCGAGGAGTTAGCCTCGACGCCGAAGATCTCTGCGGGCAGGTCTGCGGAAACCTTGGTTGCCATGAGAATCATGCTCCCTTCACTGCCGTGCGGACCAGGATGACCCCGCCCTTGGGGCCGGGAACGGCACCCTTGATGAGCAGCAGGTTCTTCTCGGCGTCCACGGCGTGGACGGTGAGGTTGTGCGTGGTGTGTCGGACGTTGCCCATGCGGCCGGCCATGCGCTGGCCCTTGAACACCCGGCCGGGAGTCGCAGCTCCGCCGATAGCCCCACCCTTGCGGTGGTTCTTGTGCTCGCCGTGGGAGGCGCCGGTGCCGCCGAAGCCGTGACGCTTCATGACACCTGCGAAGCCTTTGCCCTTGGTCTTGCCGATGACGTCGACCTTCTGGTTGGACTCGAACGCCTCCACGGAGAGGTCCTGTCCTGCGGAATAGTCGCCGGCATCTGCGGTGCGGATCTCCACCATGTGACGGCGCGGCGTGACGCCGGCCTTCTCATAGTGACCGGCCAGCGGCTTGGTGACCTTGCGCGGATCAATGGCGCCGTAGCCGATCTGGATCGCGTTGTAGCCGTCGGTCTCGCTGCTGCGGATCTGGGTGACGACGTTGGAGTCGGCCTGGACGACAGTGACGGGGACGAGGTTGTTGTCTTCGTCCCAGACCTGGGTCATGCCGAGCTTCGTGCCCAGCAGACCCTTCACAGGCAGTTCAGTGCGGGAAATGTTGGTCATAGTTCTCTCAGCACCCCCTCTTAAAGCTTGATCTCGATGTTGACGTCTGCAGGCAGATCGAGACGCATCAGGGAGTCGACGGCCTTCGGCGTCGGGTCCACAATGTCGATCAGACGCTTATGCGTGCGCATCTCGAAGTGCTCGCGGGAGTCCTTGTACTTGTGAGGAGAACGAATCACAGCGTAAACGTTCTTCTCAGTCGGCAGCGGCACGGGGCCGACGACCGTGGCGCCTGCGCGCGTGACCGTGTCGACGATCTTCCGAGCCGAGGTGTCGATGACCTCGTGGTCGTACGACTTCAGCCGGATGCGGATTTTCTGTCCCGCCATGGCGTTGAGCCTCTTTCTGGTCCGATGTTCGTTTCGTCCGTTGTCAGTCAGGCCATGGGGTTAGGACACAGAATGTCCCCAGAAAGAGCTGTCAAACGCCTTCTGCAATTATGGCCCGACCGAACAGGCCGAATCCAGCGTGCTGCTGGGTTCCTCGGCCTGCTGGCTTCCGGTCCCCGCGGTCGGGCGTGTCGCTTATTGCTCAATGCCCAAAAACTGGGCACAGCGACACCCGAGGGTTCCGGGTTCGTCTTGGGTTCTTCAGCTTCGAACAGACACAGCTGTTCGAACGCAACTTATCCATAGTGCCACGGAAACTGCCGGCGTGGCAAATCGACCTGCTGCTGCAGGCTGTACGGGGTTGAGTCCGCCGCACGTGGACCGCCTGGGCCGGCAGTGCGCAGAAGGACCCCGACGCCGGATAGACGTCGGGGCCCTTCTGCGTGCTCTGAGGATCAGTTCAGATCAGCGTCAATCACGCAATGATCTTGGTGACCTTGCCGGAGCCTACGGTGCGTCCACCCTCACGGATGGCGAAGCCGAGGCCCTCCTCCATAGCGATCGGCTGGATGAGCTCCACGGACATCTCGGTGTTGTCACCGGGCATGACCATTTCAGTGCCCTCCGGCAGCTCAATCACACCGGTCACGTCCGTGGTGCGGAAGTAGAACTGCGGACGGTAGTTCGTGTAGAACGGGTTGTGCCGGCCGCCCTCATCCTTGGAGAGGATGTAGACGTTGGCGTCGAACTTGGTGTGCGGGGTGATGGAGCCTGGGGCCGCCACCACCTGACCGCGCTCGACGTCGTCGCGCTTGAGGCCGCGCAGCAGCAGACCACAGTTCTCGCCGGCCCATGCTTCGTCGAGCTGCTTGTGGAACATCTCGATGCCGGTGACGGTGGTCTTCTGCTTCTCGCGGATGCCGAGGATCTCGACCTCGGAGTTGATCTTCAGCGTGCCGCGCTCGGCGCGGCCGGTGACCACGGTGCCGCGGCCGGTGATGGTGAAGACATCCTCGATCGGCATCAGGAACGGCTTGTCCATGTCGCGCTCGGGCTCAGGGATGTACTCGTCGACGGCGTCCATCAGATCACCGACGGTCTTGGTCCATTCCTCGTCGCCCTCCAGTGCCTTTAGGCCGGAGGTGCGGATGACCGGAACGTTGTCGCCGTCGAACTCCTGCTCGGAGAGCAGCTCGCGGACCTCCATCTCCACCAGGTCCAGCAGCTCTTCGTCCTCGACCATGTCGCACTTGTTCAGCGCGACCAGCAGCTGGGGCACACCGACCTGCTTGGCCAGCAGCACGTGCTCACGGGTCTGAGCCATCGGTCCGTCAGTGCCGGCGACTACGAGGATGGCGCCGTCCATCTGAGCGGCACCGGTGATCATGTTCTTCACGTAGTCAGCGTGACCGGGTGCGTCTACGTGGGCGTAGTGCCGTGCTTCGGTCTGGTACTCCACGTGGGAGACGTTGATGGTGATGCCGCGGTCGCGCTCCTCCGGAGCGTTGTCGACCTGGTCGTAGGACTTGAACTCGTTCAGGTCCGGGTATTTCTCCGCCAGCACCTTGGAAATAGCAGCAGTCAACGTGGTCTTGCCGTGGTCGACGTGACCGATGGTGCCGATGTTGAGGTGCGGCTTAGTCCGCTCGAACTTTGCCTTGGCCACAGGTTCCTCCTATAGAACGTGGTTTACGTCAGTAAGACTTACTTCCGGCACAGGGAATCCCCGGCTGAAACTCTGGTAAGTCTACTCAATAAAGGGGTTATTGGTGAAATTGTGCTACCGCTGAATCTGCAGCTCTGCGCGTGGAGTGCTGTGCACTTTCCGCCGCGCAGAGCAGTCGCCTATTCGCCGCGGCTCTTTTCGATGATCTCTTCGGCCACAGCCTTCGGCACCTCAGTGTAGGAGTCGAATTCCATGGTGAAGACTGCGCGCCCCTGAGTGCGGGAGCGCAGCTCGCCGATGTAGCCGAACATCTCGCTCAGCGGAACGTGTGCCTTGATCACCTTCACACCCGCGGCATCATCCATGGACTGGATGTGGCCGCGACGGGAGTTCAGGTCACCGATCACATCGCCCATGTACTCCTCCGGAGTACGGACCTCCACTGCCATCGAGGGTTCGAGCAGGACCGGGTTGGCGCGCCTGGCGCCTTCCTTGAACACCTGGGAGCCGGCGATCTTGAACGCCATCTCCGAGGAGTCGACGTCGTGGAACTGACCATCGGTCAGTCGAGCCTTGACGCCCACCAGCGGGTAGCCGGCAAGAATGCCGAGTTCCATGGCGTCCTGGATGCCAGCATCGACGCTGGGGATGTATTCGCGCGGAATACGACCACCGGTGACGGCATTCTCAAACTCGTAGAATTCGCCGTCGGAGGTGTCCATGGGCTCGAAGTCCACAATCACCTTGGCGAACTGGCCGGACCCGCCAGTCTGCTTCTTGTGGGTGAACTCGACCTTTTCGACGGCCTTCTTGATGGTTTCGCGGTAGGCGACCTGCGGCTTGCCGACATTGGCCTCGACCTTGAACTCGCGCTTCATGCGGTCCACCAGGATGTCCAGGTGGAGCTCCCCCATGCCGCCGATCTCTGTCTGGCCGGTCTCGTCATTTTGCTGAACGGTGAAGGTCGGGTCTTCAGCAGCCAGCTTCTGGATGGCCGTGGAGAGCTTCTCCTGGTCGCCCTTGGACTTCGGCTCGATGGCCACCGAGATCACCGGCGCCGGGAACGACATGGACTCCAGCACGATCTGGTCGTTCGGGTCCGAGAGCGTGTCTCCGGTGGTCGTGGACTTCAGTCCGATCACCGCGTAGATGTGGCCAGCCTGAACCTCTTCCACCGGGTTCTCCTTATTGGCGTGCATCTGGAAGAGTTTGCCGATGCGCTCCCGCTTGCCCCGGGTGGAGTTCACAATCTGGGCCCCGGAGGTCAGCTTGCCGGAGTAGACGCGGATGTAGGTCAGCTGACCGAAGAACGGGTGAGCTGCAATCTTGAACGCCAGAGCGGAGAACGGCTCGTCCTTGTTGGGACGCCGGGTCATCGCCACAGATTCGTCACCGGGCTTGTAGCCCTGCATCGCATCCACGTCGGAGGGGGAGGGCAGGAAGTCCACCACGGCGTCCAGCACGGGCTGGACACCACGGTTCTTGAAGGCGGACCCGCAGAAGACGGGGTAGGCCTCACCGTTGATGGTGAGCTTGCGGATACCGGCCTTGAGCTCCTCGATGCTGAGCTCTTCGCCCTCGAGGTACTTCTCCATGAGCTCCTCGTCAGCCTCCGCGACGTTCTCAATCAGCTCGTTGCGGTACTGCTCAGCACGTTCCTTGAGATCCTCCGGGACCTCGTGCACCTCATACTCGGCGCCCATGGTGACATCACCCTTGGCGTCGCCGGGCCACAGCAGAGCCTTCATAGTCAGCAGGTCCACGACGCCGGTGAAGTCGCTCTCGGAGCCGACGGGCAGCTGCATCACCAGCGGCTTGGCGCCGAGGCGGGACTTGATGGTGTCTACGGTGAAGTAGAAGTCTGCACCGAGCTTGTCCATCTTGTTGACGAAGCAGATGCGCGGCACGTTGTACTTATCGGCCTGGCGCCACACCGTCTCCGACTGCGGCTCCACACCTTCCTTGCCGTCAAAGACCGCCACAGCACCGTCGAGGACGCGCAGTGCACGCTCGACCTCCACCGTGAAGTCCACGTGGCCGGGAGTGTCGATGATGTTGATCTGGTTGTTGTCCCAGAAGCTGGTCACCGCGGCGGAGGTGATGGTGATGCCGCGTTCCTTCTCCTGCGCCATCCAGTCGGTGGTGGAGGCGCCCTCGTGGGTCTCACCGAGCTTGTGATTGATGCCGGTGTAGAACAGGATGCGTTCGGTGGTGGTGGTCTTACCGGCATCGATGTGGGCCATAATGCCGATGTTGCGGACCTTCTTCAGGTCAGTGAGCACCTCTTGTTGTGCCACGGTGTCTTCCCCTTAGTGGTGTAGCTTCTGCGTCTTAGGTTTACCAGCGGTAGTGGGCGAAGGCCTTATTGGCCTCAGCCATCTTGTGGGTGTCTTCGCGACGCTTCACAGCGGCACCAAGCCCGTTGGAAGCGTCGAGGATCTCGTTCATCAGACGCTCAGTCATGGCCTTCTCGCGGCGGTTCTTGGAGTAGCTGACCAGCCAGCGCAGGGCCAGAGCTGTGGAACGGCCGGGCTTGACCTCCACCGGCACCTGGTAGGTGGCGCCGCCGACTCGGCGGGAGCGAACCTCAAGTGCCGGGCGGATGTTGTCCATAGCAGTCTTGAGCGTGTCCACCGCGTTCTCACCGGTCTTCTGGGCCACGCCGTCCAGCGCCCCGTAAACGATGCGCTGGGCAGTGGCGCGCTTGCCGTGGACGAGCACCTTGTTGATCAGCTGGGTGACCAGCGGCGAGCCGTGGACGGGGTCCTGAACGAGGGGACGCTTCGGAGCGGGTCCTTTGCGGGGCATTACTTCTTCTCCTTCTTCACGCCGTAGCGGCTGCGGGCCTGGCCGCGACCCTTGACGCCCTGGGTGTCCAGTGCGCCGCGGACGATCCGGTACCGGACGCCGGGCAGGTCTTTCACACGGCCGCCGCGGACGAGCACAATCGAGTGCTCCTGCAGGTTGTGTCCTTCACCGGGAATGTAGGCGGTGACCTCGACGCCGCCGCCGAGCCGCACACGGGCGACCTTCCGGAGCGCGGAGTTCGGTTTCTTGGGCGTGGTGGTGTACACGCGGGTGCACACGCCACGACGCATCGGGGACCCCTGCAGCGCAGGGGTGCTGTTCTTGGTGGCTTTGGGGTTGCGGCCCCGGCGCACCAACTGCTGAATAGTAGGCACTATGCGATCTCCATATGTAATGTCTTGGGAGTCCTGTCAAAGGTGGGGTCTCCCGCGGCTGTTCTCATCTGTACACCCGCGGGCCGCGCAAGACGGATCTTCCCCTAGGCGTGCAAAAGTGTGGCATTTGTTGCGCAACGTCCCCGCAACCCGGACCGAGTCCTACTGCCACACAGAAACAATCAAGTCAACAATACCAGCTCGGACACAGACACCGCTAATTGAGCCCTGTGACGACTCTCGACGCACCCGGGGGCGATGAATCACCCTGGCTCCTGCGCCGGCTCAGCTTCTGCGGAACGTGCGTCCCACGATACGGAACGTTACGAATCCTGGTACTGCGGGTCAAGACGGCGTCGGGACAGCGCGGTGGCCCTCGTCGAACTCATAATTGGCGGTGTGCGCCCCAGGGCAGTGCCAGCGCCGCGCGGCGGCAGATGCCCCAGCCGCCGGCCTGCAGTCCGAACACCGGCTTTCCGCGCCCGCCCCCGGACCCAACACCGCAGGTTTTCGTCACCCCTGAGTTCAGCACCGCGCGTTTTCGGCATCACCGCGGAATTTATCCTGCGGTGTTGACGAAAACGCGCGGTGTTAGCGCAGTGAGAGCCTGTCGAAGCCATGACCCGCAGTGTTGCCGGGGTGTGGGACCGCCAGAACCACGAAGGACCCGGCAAGAACGGTGTCTTGCCGGGCCCTTGGCGGTGTCAGTCAGACCTCAGCGCATCAGCGGAAGTCGACGTCGGTGTTGTAGTCATCCAGGGGGATGGCGTGGAACTCGCTGTCGGCGTCAGCCCCGGCGTAGTCGAAGCTGGTGCCGTAGAGGCTGGGGCCGGTGAAGAGGTTCGCCTTGGCGTCCTCGGTCGGCTCCACCTGGGTCTGGGTGTAGCGGTCCAAGCCGGTGCCGGCCGGGATGAGCTTACCGATGATCACGTTCTCCTTCAGACCCAGCAGCGGATCCGACTTGGCCTCCATTGCCGCCTGTGTGAGCACTCGGGTGGTCTCCTGGAAGGAGGCGGCCGAGAGCCAGGAGTCGGTGGCCAGGGACGCCTTGGTGATGCCCATCAGCTCGTCACGGCCGGAGGCTGGGCGCTGGCCCTGCTCGAAGGCGGCCTTATTGGCCTGCTGGAACCGGAACCGGTCTGCCAGCTCGCCGGGCAGAAGCGTCGTTTCGCCGGACTCGATGACGGTGATGCGGCGCAGCATCTGCCGGACGATGACCTCCACGTGCTTATCGTGGATGCCCACGCCCTGGGACTGGTACACCTCCTGCACCTCAGCCACCAGGAACTTCTGGGCAGCCCGGGGGCCGAGCACGCGCAGCACCTGCTTGGCGTCCACGTGGCCGCGGATCAGCTGCGTGCCGACGTCCACGTGGGCGGTTCCGGAGAGGTCCTCCCCGAGGTCCACCAGCAGCCGGGAACGGCGCAGGATCGGGTAGACCTGCTCCTCGGAGCCGTCGTCGGGGGTGAGCACCAGCCGTGACTGCTTCTCATCCTCTTCGAAGTGCACCCGTCCGGAGGACTCGGCGATCGGCGCGACACCCTTGGGCGTGCGGGCCTCGAAGAGCTCCTGGATACGGGGCAGACCCTGGGTGATGTCATCCGCAGAGGCCACACCGCCGGAGTGGAAGGTGCGCATCGTCAGCTGCGTGCCGGGCTCGCCGATGGACTGGGCGGCGATGATGCCCACAGCCTCGCCGACGTCGACCCGGTGCCCGGCGGCCATGGACCGCCCGTAGCAGGAGGCGCAGGTCCCCACCGGTGCTTCACAGGTGAGCACGGAGCGGACCCGGATGGACTTCACACCGGCTTCGAAGAGCTGGTTGATCAGCACATCGCCCACTTCGTCGCCGGCCTGGGCCAACACGTTGCCCTCAGGGTCGGTCGCAGCTTCGGCGAGGATGCGCGAGTAGGCGGAGGTCTCCACCATCTTGTGCATCTCAACCTCGGTGTCGGCCTCGACGTCGTCGCTGATGTAGCGCCGGCCGGACTTGACCAGCACCCCGTCGGGGCGCAGGTCATCGTCATGGGCGTAGTACTTCGGCTGTGCGATCGGCACCACCAGGCCGCGGTTGGTGCCGCAGTCCTCATCCCGGACGATGACGTCCTGGGAGACGTCGACCAGACGACGGGTCAGGTAGCCGGAGTTGGCAGTCTTCAGCGCGGTGTCGGCCAGACCCTTGCGGGCACCGTGGGTAGCGATGAAGTACTCCAGAACCGTCAGGCCCTCCCGGTAGGAGGACTTGATCGGCCGCGACATGATGTCACCCTTGGGGTTGGTCACCAGGCCACGGATGCCGGCGATCTGCCGGATCTGGTTCCAGTTTCCTCGGGCACCTGAGGTGACCGTGCGGTTGATGTTGTTCAGGGAGTCCATCCCGTTCAGCATCGCCTGCTCGATCTCGGTGGTGGCCTTGGACCAGATCTCCTGCAGCTCCTGGGTGCGGTTGTCCCGGCCGATGAAGCCCAGCCCGAACTCTTCCTCCACCTTGGCGACCTGAGCCTCGTACTTGTCCATGATGGCGGACTTGTCGAAGTCGGAGGTGATGTCCGAGATCGCCACGGTCACTCCCGAGCGGGTGGACCAGTAGAAGCCGGCGTCCTTCAGGTTGTCCAGGGTCTGGGCGACCTCCACCGCGGTGTAGCGCTCAGAGATGTCGTTGACCAGACTGCCCAGCTGCTTCTTATCGGCCACGGAGTCCTGCCACGGGTAGTCCGTCGGCAGCAGCTCGTTGAAGAGCACCTTGCCCATAGTGGTCTCGATGGTGGCGGGCTCACCCTGGCTCCAGTCGGCGGGTGCCGGGACATCCTTGGAGGGCACGAAGCCCTCCACGGTGATCTTCGCCGGAGCGTTGAGGTGCAGCTGCTTCAGGTCGAAGGCCATCTGCGCCTCGCCGAGGGCCGAGAACGCGCGGCCGGCACCGACCTCGTCCTCACGGACGGTGGTCAGGTGGTGCAGGCCGATGATCATGTCCTGCGAAGGCAGCGCCACGGGACGGCCGTCGGAGGGCTTGAGGATGTTGTTCGAGGACAGCATCAGGATGCGTGCCTCGGCCTGTGCCTCCGGGCCCAGCGGCAGGTGCACTGCCATCTGGTCGCCGTCGAAGTCAGCGTTGAACGCCGCGCAGACCAGCGGGTGCAGCTGCAGAGCCTTGCCCTCCACCAGCTGCGGCTCGAAGGCCTGAATGCCCAGGCGGTGCAGGGTGGGCGCACGGTTGAGCAGCACCGGGTGCTCGGTGATGACCTCTTCGAGCACATCCCAGACTGCGGAGCGCTGACGCTCCACCATCCGCTTGGCCGATTTGATGTTCTGCGCGTGGTTGAGGTCCACCAGACGCTTCATCACGAACGGCTTGAACAGCTCCAGAGCCATCTGCTTGGGCAGACCGCACTCGTGCAGCTGCAGCTGCGGGCCCACCACAATGACCGAACGGCCGGAGTAGTCCACACGCTTGCCCAGCAGGTTCTGGCGGAAGCGGCCCTGCTTGCCCTTGAGCATGTCGGAGAGCGACTTCAGCGGACGGTTGCCCGGCCCGGTGACCGGGCGACCACGACGGCCGTTGTCGAACAGGTTGTCGACAGACTCCTGAAGCATGCGCTTCTCGTTGTTGATGATGATCTCCGGCGCGCCAAGGTCCAGCAGCCGCTTCAGGCGGTTGTTGCGGTTGATCACCCGGCGATAGAGATCGTTGAGGTCGCTGGTGGCGAACCGGCCGCCGTCCAGCTGCACCATGGGGCGGATCTCCGGCGGAATCACCGGAACCGCCTCCAGCACCATGCCGGTGGGCGAGTTGCCGTTGACCAGGAACGCGTTGAGCACCTTCATCCGCTTCAGGGCGCGGGTCTTGCGCTGGCCCTTGCCGGTGGCGATGGTCTCGCGCAGCGATTCGGCCTCGGCCTCCATGTCGAAGGTCTCCAGGCGACGACGGATGGCTTCGGCGCCCATGTGGCCTTCGAAGTACTGGCCGAACTTGGCGCGCATCTCGCGGAAGAGCGTCTCGTCGCCCTCCAAGTCGCCGACGGCGATGTTCTTGAAGCGGTCCCACACGTCCTGGATCTGCTCGATCTCGGCGTCTGCGCGCTTGCGCAGCTGCCCCATCTGCTTCTCCTTGGTGTCGCGCAGCTTCTTCTTCTCCGCCGCCTTGGCGCCCTCAGACTCCAGCTCCGCCAGGCCGTCCTCGAGCTCCTTGGAGATCGCAGCGATGTCGGCGTCGCGCTGGTTGGTGAGGTGGTTGACCTCCTGGTCGACCTCACTCTGCAGGTTGGGCATGTCCTCGTGGCGACGGTCCTCGTCCACGTAGGTGATCATCGAAGCGGCGAAGTAGATGATCTTCTCCAGATCCTTCGGCGCCAGGTCCAGCAGGTAGCCCAGCCGTGAGGGGACTCCCTTGAAGTACCAGATGTGGGTGACCGGGGCGGCCAGCTCGATGTGGCCCATCCGCTCCCGGCGGACCTTGGAGCGGGTGACCTCGACGCCGCAGCGTTCACAGGTGATGCCCTTGAAGCGCACGCGCTTGTACTTGCCGCAGTAGCACTCCCAGTCCCGCGAGGGTCCGAAGATCTTCTCGCAGAACAGGCCGTCCTTCTCCGGCTTCAGGGTCCGGTAGTTGATGGTCTCGGGCTTTCTGACTTCG
>NZ_JACIBT010000009.1 GCF_014195445.1 Garicola koreensis
GCCTCGGCGCTGATCTGCTGCGGCAGCGCCTGCTCGCCCAGCCACTGCTGTGTGGCCCGCTCGATGGCCGCCCGACCCCACTGCTGATTGGCTTCCAGGGTCGGGTCGGTGTCGGGCTCGTTGACGAAGGCCGGCAGCTTTTCATCGGTGAAGTCGCGGGGTTCGGCTTCTGCTTCAGCCGCGCGGTTCTGGGTGTGGTTGGGCCCTGGAGGGGTGTCGCCGTGCTCGGCGATGATCTCCTCGAGAGTGTCGACGGAGCTGCGGAAGCGGTTCTCCTCACGGTGGAAGATCTCGTTTCCGGGTGCCAGCTCGAAGATGCCGGACATGAAGTTCTCGCTGGAGGCGTTCTCCTCCAACCGGCGCACCAGGTAGGAGATGGCGACGTCGAACTCTTCGGGACGCACAGCCGGCACGTAGAGCAGCAGCTGCCCGACGTCGTCGCTGATGGGCCCCTGCTGCTCGGCAGCCATGCCCTGCAGCATCTCAAAGTCGAGGTTCTGCGAGACTCCCCGCTCGGCCCCCAGCAGGTGGGCGAAGGCCAAGTCGAAGAGGTTGTGCCCGGCAACACCCAGACGCACACCTTTCATCCGCTCCTGCGTGAGCAGCCAGTGCAGCACGCGCTTGTAGTTGGCGTCGGTGGCTTCCTTCGACTCGCAGGTGGCCTGGTCCCAGCCGCGAATCTCCGCGTGGACATGCTCCATCGGAAGGTTTGCGCCCTTGACCAGGCGAATCTTGATTCCCGCGCCGCCGTCGTCGACCCGGGTGTTGGCGAATTCGGTCAGCTCCTGGACCGCACCCAGCGCGTCGGGCAGGTAGGCCTGGATGACGATCCCGGCCTCGTAGTGCTTCAGCTCCTCCATCGACAGCAGGCGCTTGAAGACCTCGATGGTCAGCCGCAGGTCCGCGTACTCCTCCATATCGAGGTTGATGAACTTGGTGCCGGCCGGCTGCTTGGCGGTCTCGGTGTAGAGCGGCACCAGCCGCTGGACCACATAGTCCACGGTTTCCTCGAAGCCCCACATGGAGATCTGGCTGGCGATGGAGGAGACCTTGATGGAGACATAGTCGGTGTCGTCGCGGCGCAGCAGCCGCACGGTGTCCTCCAGGTGCCGGTCGGCTTCGACCTCGCCGAGCACGGCCTCCCCCAGCAGGTTGATGTTCAGCCGGTTGCCCTGCTTGGTGATCCTGGATACGGCCTTGCCGAACTGCTTATCCCGGGCGTCGATGACCATGTGACCGACCATGGAGCGCATCCGTTGGCGTGCGGCGGGCACGACGATGTTAGGCAGCAGCCGGCCCAGCTTGGAGCCGGCCTGAATCTGAGCCAGGTCCAGCTTGTTCATCGTCTCCGGTGCCAGCTCACCCAGTTCACTCAGCGCCTTGGCCGCGGCCTTGGTGTCTTCGGTGCGGATGACCCGGTCGACGAATCCCACGGTGAACTCCAGCCCCGTGGGGTGACTGAGCACTGCCGAGAGCAGCTGGGCTGACTCGTGGGGCTTCACCCCGGACTGCTGGGTGAGCTTCAGCCAGTGGTCGACCTTCTCCGTGGCGGCGTCGGTGAGGCGGTCCAGCTCCTCAGACAGGGTGGGTGCAGCAGTTGTTTCAGTCATCGTGGGGCCTCCTAGTGACTCCTAGTGACACAGGTCATTTCCTCCAGTCTGGTCACTTCGGCGTGCGAGGGGAAGCCTTCGGTCGGTCTGATCCCAGAGTTTGAGTCAGAAATAGGGCACACTGGACTCATGGCTCACTCCCCACGTGGCAGACCCCGGGTCCAGGAATCCGCCGATGACATCGTCGCCGGAGTGCTGGTGGCCGCGGGGGCTCGAGTGAGCACCTCTGACTACACGACCCGGCGGATCGCGAGTCTGACCGGGCTGAGTCAGACTCTGGTTTCGCGTGCGGTGCGCCGGATCCGAGGTGCGGGCACGAGTCCACCGGCTTCGGCGTCGCAGATCGGCCCAGGGTTGCAAACTAGCACCGGACTGCAGCTGGCCCGGTTCCGTGTGCAGTACCCCCAGATCACCGTGGCCTTCGAAGTCGCCGACGCCGGGGAACCGCTCCAACCGACAAGCTTCGGCCGGCGCTCTGCGGCTCTGCTGGCCGCCCTGTGGGTTTCCGGGGCCGCCGAGTGGCAGCCCACGGAGGCAGACCCCGACGCCCCCACCGTGAAGCGTGTGGAAGTTGATGAAGCGCATCCCCAGAACCGGGAGGCTCCTGAGGTTGGGGCGCACTCACTGACCGCACAGTGGAACCCCGGGACCGGAAGCTGGTCAGCGTTCCTCACCGAGGTGGCACGGCTTCTGGATCAGTGCCGCCCCACCCTTGACGCCCTGCCGGGGGATCTGCTGCACCAGCTCTCGTCACGAGCGGGACAGGGCCTGCACGGGGTCGAATGGCGGCGCGGCCGGCACGGTGCTGAAAAGGCCTCCCATAATTCTGACTCACAGCGGCTGGCGCTGGCCGAGTTTCCGGGTCCGCAGGTGTCGTCGTCCCACCGCAGCCAGTCCCGGGTGAACCGCTCAGCGACCGAGCAGATCGCCATCACTCTGCGCAAGGAGATGATCAACTCCGGCAACCGGTCCGGCGACAGGCTCTCGGTGACTCTGCTGGCTGAGCGTCTGGGACTGGGACAGGCACAGGTGCGCAATGCCATGCGGCAGCTGGCCGACGACGGGCTGCTCAGCCATAGTGAGGCGGGGTTCAGGATTCCGCACTTCACCGGAACGGATGTGATCGATCTCTACGCGTCCCGGCTCCATGTGGGAATCGTGATTATCCGCGCAAGTGCGGCTCAGCCCAGGCACCGGCTGCTGCCGGCACGACTGGCTCTGGGGACCTTGGAGGCGGTGGCCACGCAGGGATCGCTCACGGACTCCGGCGAGGCAGACCTGCGGTTCCAGCAGGAGCTGGCCGAGGCCTCGGGCCTACGGCAGTCCGCACACAGCTTCCACGCGCTGACCCTGCGGCTGCGGATGTTCATCTCGGTGCTTCAGCTGGACTACGCCCCTGCCGTGGAGCGGCTGGTTGTCGATGATCGGCGTCTGCTGACCGCGGTGCTGGAGGGCCGGACGGGGGAGGCCGTGCGCATCTGGCGCAGCAAGCTCGACGACGCGGTGCGCCACATGTCGGCGCTGGCGCCGGACACATTCGACCCGCGCCTCTGGTCCCGACTGACCCAGTAGTCAGCCCGGGTGCTACGAGGCCTGGGCACGCGGTGTGAGTCGGTCGGGAGCCGAGAACCGCTGATAGCGTCACAGGCATGGATATTCGCATTGGCGCCTATGCGGTCATCACCGACGACGAGGGCCGGATGCTGCTTCCGCATTGGCAGGCCCCCGATGCTGGGGGATGGACCCTGCCCGGCGGGGGCATCGAGCCCGGCGAGGACCCTGCAGATGCTGCGGTGCGTGAAGTGTTCGAAGAGTCGGGCTATCACTGCGTGCTCGACGAACTTCTGGGCGTGGACAATATGGTGGTTCCCGGGGAGCTGCGGCTGCCCCACTCCAACCGCCACGGGATTCCGATGCAGAACCTGCGCATCATCTACCGCGCACACATCACCGGCGGTGAGCTCACCGTCGAGCAGGACGGATCCACCGACGACGTCGGCTGGTTCACCCCTGCAGAGATCGACGAGCTGAAGCGGGTGAGCCTGGTCAACGTTGCTCGGCGCATGGCGGGGCTCATCGACTGACCGAACCGGGCGCCTCAGTCTCACAGCTGCTGCAGCGACTCCCAGGTTTCCACGGCAGCCGGAATCAGGGAGAGAACCAGCAGTGCCGCCATCACCAGGTTGAAGATGCGCATCTGGCGCGGATTGGAGATGAACCGGCCGGCGCCCACTCCCAACAGTGCCCAGAACGCGGTGCAGGGTGCGCCGAAGATCAGAGCGATGAGCGCCAGCACCAGGATCTCCGCCAGAAACGAGTCCCAGAAGCCGGTGTAGGCCGACAGTGCTGCCACAGCCAGCGTCCACGCCTTGGGGTTGACGAACTGGAACAGCGCCATCTGCACCACTCCCGGAGGCTTGCCGGCACGGCGCTGCTGCAGGTCTGTGGGGCCGGTGGCGATCTTCCACGCCAGCCACAGCAGGTAGAGCACACCGATCGGCCGCAGAACGTCCAGCACCCAGGGCCACTGGGTCAGCACCCCGGACAGTCCCAGTCCTACCACCAGGATCATGGTGGGGAAGCCCGTATTCACACCGATGATGGTCGGGACCGTCTTGCGGAACCCGAAAGCCGCACCAGAGGCTAGGGCAATGGTGTTGTTGGGGCCCGGGGTTCCAGCTCCGGCGACGAAGAACAGAATTGCTGAGAAGATCGGCACTGTCCGAACCTACTCCTTTTCACCACCAAGGGTGGAACTTTCATCCGGCGGCCTGACAGGAAGCTGGGCAGATTTGTTTACTGGGCATCAAGGGTCTGTTGTCAGCATGTCACTATGAGGATCACACATCTTGGTCATGCGTCCGTTCTGGTCGAAGCTGCGGGAACACGGGTTTTGATGGATCCTGGATCGTTCTCCGACCTGTGGCACGACCTCGAAGGTCTCGATGCTGTGCTGATCACTCACCAGCACGCTGACCACATCGACCCCGAGCACACCCCGGAGCTGATTGAGGACAATCCGCAGGCGGTGGTGCACACCGCCGACGACGTCCATCATTCCCTGCTGCTGCCCCGAGCCGAGCCGGTGACCGCCGGTCAGCGGCTGACCATCGGCGGGCTCGACGTGGAGGCGGTCGGCGGTGACCACGCGGTCATCCATGCCGACATCCCCCGAGTCCACAACATCGGGTTCGTGATCCGCGCCGAGGGCGAGCCGGCGTTCTTCCACCCCGGAGACGCATTGGACTCCGCACCCTCCAACATCGATATTCTCGCGCTGCCCATCATGGGCCCCTGGGCGGCGATGAAGGAACATGTGGATTTCGTCCGCGCTTTGGACGTGCCCAAGCACAGCATCCCGATCCACGACGAGCTGCTCTCCGACCGCGGCCGCGAACTGCTCTGCCGCCAGATCGGCGACCTCACCGGGACGAAGATCGTCAGCCTGCGCGATGGGTCTCCCCGCGACTTCTGAACCGCTGGGCCTCTCAGCCCGCAGCCTCTGGCGGCCTCAGCATCTGGGGCCGGTCGTCTAGGAGGCTGGGCGGCGGCGTCGTGCCGTGGCTGCCCACCATGCGCCCACGATGATCAGCAGGCACCCCAGAAGTTGCCACACTGAGGGGATCTCGGCGAAGAGGAGCACGCCCAGCAGGATCGCGAAGATGGGGCCGGTGAGCATCAGCGTGCTGGAGGTGACCTCGCTCAGCCCGGTCATCGCAATATTGAAGCACAGGTAGACCACCACCTGGCCGACGAAGGCCAGAGCCAGCAGCCACAGCCAATCACCGGCCTGGGTGGGCACCTCCAACCGCCCCGAGACCAGTGCTGCCAGGCCTGCAGTGAGCCCGGAGGTGACGCACACGATGCTCAGCACGGTGAACGGCGCTGGGCGCAGCGTCTTGGGCGCGCTGCGGCGGATGATCGCCAAGTAGGTCGCATACGCCGCCCCGGCAAGCAGACCGGCGACGACGCCGAAGGCGTGGATCTGTGCACCGCCGAAGGCCCCGGCGGCCAGGGCCACGCCCAGCAGCATCAGGGGAACGATGGCCGCCAGCTGCCGCATCGGCCGAACACCTTCCAGCAGCCAGGCGATGAGCGGGAGGATCACGATCTGAATGTTGATCAGCACGGTGGCAAGTCCCGGCCCGATCAGACCGATGGAGGTGTTGTAGAAGCTGTAGTCCACCCCGATGGCCACCCCGCCGATAGCTGCGCCGACCAGGGTGGGCCATGGAAGCGCCTCTCGGCGGTCGATCCGCCGCAGCTCCCACACCACGAACGGCAGCAGCATCGGCACGGCCAGCAGGCAGCGGTATGCCGCCACACTCATCGGCTCGGCGTCGAGGTTGAAGATGATCGCAGCTGAGCCGGCCATGGCGAAGCTTCCCAGCAGGATGAGCACTGCGCCCCGCCTGGTACTGATCATGGCCACAGTCTAGAACGCTGACCCTCGGAGGCGGTGGAGAACTCGGGGGGCAACCTATACCCCCGTAGGGTATTATTGGGACATGGAATCTACGTCACACGGCTATATGAGCGACAAATCCAAGTACCTGTCCCGGGTGCGGCGGATCGAGGGCCAGGCCCGCGGTATCCACCGCATGATCGAGGAGGATACCTACTGCATCGACATTCTCACCCAGGTCAGTGCGATGACCTCGGCGCTGGAGAATGTGGCGCTGGCTCTGTTGGACGACCACCTGGACCACTGCGTGGCAGATGCAGTGGCCTCCGGCGGCGATGAGGCTCAGGAAAAGCTCCGCGAGGCCAGTGAAGCGATCCGGCGCCTGGTCAAGTCCTAGCCGTCTCACCCGACGGTCAGGGTCGTCACTGCCGTGCCCAGCGCTGCCGTACCCAGCGCCGCGCAATGTTGCGCCGCATGTCGGCTCCAGGTGCCGTGACACGCTCACCGTTCTAGACTTTCCCCATGCCGCGTCCTGTTCGTGACGGCCCATGGAGCCCCGGGGCCTACCTCACCTATTCGTCCGAGCGCACCCAGCCGTTCACCGATCTGCTCAACCGCACCGGTGCCACTGAGCCGAAATACATCGTGGATCTCGGCTGCGGGCCCGGCAACGGTATGGCCGCCCTTCGCCAGCGGTGGCCCGATGCCCAGATCCTCGGGGTCGACTCCAGTGCAGATATGTTGGAGCGTGCTCGTCAGTCCACTGAGGGAGACTCCGGCATTGAGTACCAGCATATGGATATCCGCACGCTGGAGCTGGAGCACAAAGCGGACCTGATCGTGTCGAATGCGGCGCTGCAGTGGATTCCGGAGCATCGGGGCCTGTTGCCTCATGTGCAGCGCCAGTTAGCCCCGTCAGGCATTCTGGCAGTACAGATTCCGGGCAATTTCGCTGAGCCCAGTCACCGTCTGCTGGCGGAATTTGCGGCTCAGGAGCCCTACCGGGAGCACATTGACCCGGCGTCCATGCTGCAGCGCACCGCCGAGGTCAGTGACTATATGCACGACGTCGCTGGGCCGAGTTGGCACGTGGAGGGCTGGGAAACCACCTACCACCACGTGCTGCAGGGCGAGAACCCGGTCTATGACTGGGTGGCCGCGGCAGCGGCGCGACCGGTGCTGCGGGGCCTTCCTGAGAAGCTGCGCGAACAGTTCACCGCAGAGTACAAGGAGGCGCTGCGTCAGGCCTATCCGCGCACCGACCTGGGCACCATCCTGCGATTCCGCAGGCTGTTCTTCATCGCCCGGTCCACGCAGTGACCTGAGCGCCCGGACCGCAGCTGCCCGGGCCCAGCCTCAGGCCTTCACATCAGAAGGGTGGACGGCCAATGGGGTCACCTGGATGTCTATAAAAGGGAACAGCGGCAGCCCCTGGAGCAGCTGATGGAGCTCATCGTGGCTGTCGACGTCGAAGATGGAGTAGTTCGCGTACTGCCCGACCACACGCCAGATCTGGGGCCACTTTCCCTCGCGCTGAAGCTGTTGGGAGTACTCCTTCTCCCGGGCCACCAGGTCACTGCGCTCCTCGGCGGGCAGGTCGCGGGGGATGTTGACGTCCATGTGGACCAGGTACTTCATGATCGAGTTCCTTTCAGCGGAGGGATTGGGGGCTCGGGGTCTCGTTCGTCTCAGCGAGTTTCTTCTCAGTCAGTGCGGTAGTGCTTGAGCTTGGACTCATCAATTGCGTTGCCCACTCCAGCAGCGTCACGGACGAACACTGCGCCGTCGACGATCTGCAGCGGTTCGGCGATGAGGTCATCGGCCATATCCAGGTAGTTTGAGAGCTCTGCGGCTCGCCGGGAGGTCGCATCGAAGGCGGCACCGAAGGCGATGGATGCGGCACTGCCGACCTGCGTGTCGATCTGATTGCCCACATAGACCTCGACGCCGAGGCCCTCGGCCAGTCCGACGATTCGGCTGGACTCGGTGAATCCGGTCCGCGCCGTCTTGATCGCCAGCATATCGGCGCCTTCAGTGATCAGTTCCCGAGCTGCCGCGCTCAGGTCCGGGGCCGACTCGTCGGCGGCTATTGGAATCATCGACCGCTTTGTCAGCCAGCGTCGGCCCATGTGATCGGCGGCGTCATTGGGCTCTTCAAGGAACTGCATCCCCAGTTCGGCGGCCTCCTGGAGGACCGGGCCGGTCTCTGCAGCACTCCAGCCGCGGTTGGCATCCATGTAGAGCAGTCACCAACCCGCGCGCCCTAGCGCGCTGACCGCAGAAACGTCAGGTCGAAGGTGCGCCGGCCGGCCGTGACGGACTTCTGCTCAAAGTCGGTGGTGACTCGGGCTGCGAAGCGCGGCGCCCAACCGCCCTCGGTGTCCAGCGCCTGCTCGTACGGCAGCGGATGGGTCTCTTTGCCCAGGCTTGCGGCGTCAAGGTCACCCAGGCGCACCTGGGTCAGCGGCGAGATGTCACCGGCGCGCTGACCCAGGTGCGGGTTCCAGAACGACGCCGAGGCGGAGATCACCCTGCGCATCTGCACCGCATAGTCCGACCAGTCGGTGGCCAGCCGCCAGACTCCGGTGGGGGTCAGGACCCGCGCGGCCTTCTCCACAAAGGACTCCTGCACCAGGCGCCGCTTGCGGTGCTTGGCCTTGTGCCACGGGTCGGGGAAGAAGATCCACAGCTCGTCGACGGATCCCGCCGGCAGCAGCTTGTCGAGAACCTCCACGGCGTCCAGGCAGGCGACGCGCACATTGCTGAGTCCTTCACGGCGGATCCGTGCTGCCAGCTGAGCCGCCCCCGGCCGATACACTTCCACCGCGATGAAGTCAGTCTCCGGGTTGGATGCGGCAGCATGGGCAATCGCCTCACCCGATCCGGAGCCGATCTCGACGATCAGCGGTGCGGTGCGGCCGAACTCTTCGCGCCAATCGATGGTGAAGCCCTCAGCGACTGAGGTGTCGCGCGCGCCGTGGGGCACCTCCAGCAGCTCGTTGCCCAGGGCGGCGTCCCAGGCGCGCTGGTAGCTGGGTTTGAGCCGGTTGCTGCGGCGCACGAATGACAGGGGGCGGCGGTAGTGCTGCTGGTGCTCAGTCAAGGATCTCACCTGCTTCGGTGAGGAACTCGTGCAGCAGCGGACCGTTGGTGGAGCCGCCGAACTCCCCCTCTTCCATGAAGACCGCCACCGCGAGGTCGCCCTGCAGAGCCGCCACCCAGGTGTGGGCGTAGCTGTCGTCGCCCTCACCGACCTCGGCCGTTCCGGTCTTGGCGTAGACATGGTCACCGGGGACCGGGTCCATTGAAGACAGGGTGCCGAAGTCAACAGTGCCGCGCATCAGCTCACGCAGCTGCTCGGCCTCTTCGCCGGTGAGTCCGCCGGCAGAGTCCCCGTCAGAAGAGCCCTCGGCGGCACCGTCGTCCTCGCCATCGGCCGTCTCCTGATCGGCGACCACCAGACGCGGGTGCAGGGTTTCGCCGGCGCCGATGGAGGCGGTCATCGCGGCCATGCCCAGCGTGGAGGTCTCCACCACACCCTGACCGAAGAGGTTGGCAGCGTGCAGGTTCAGCTCACTGTCGTCCGGGATGGAGCCGAAGTAGGCGGGAAGCCCGATGCCGGTGGAGTTGTCGATGCCCAGGTCCAGTGCCGCCTGGTGGACCTCCTGGCTGGACACGTCGTCCCACGCGGAGACGAACAGTGTGTTGCAGGAGGCCGCCATGGCCTCCTGGAAGGAGATGTCACCGAGGTACTCGCCGGAATACCCCTCCACGTTGCTGAACTGCTGACCGTGGACCGTGGTACTCCCCGGACAGCTGACCTGGCTCTGCGGGGTCAGTCCGTTGCGCAGCATGGCCAGCGCGGAGACGACCTTGAAGGTGGAGCCGGGGGCGTAGGCGGACTCGGTGGCGACGTCGACGAAGTTCTCATCCGGGGTGTGGCTGGCCGCTGCCAGGATTCCGCCGTCAGAGGGCCGGATGGCCACCATCGCGGCGGTGGTCTCCTGGTCGCCCACAATATCCTGGGCGAGGTTCTGCAGCCTCGGGTTCAGGTGGGTGCTCACGTCGTCGCCGGCTTCTGAGTCCACGGAGTAGAGCGTCCGCTCCCCCATGGTGATGCTCACCCCGGGGGTGCCGCGCAGCGTGTCCTGGTACTGGGCCTGCAGCCCTGAGGTGCCGACCATCTCACCGACGCTCAGGGTGGGGTTGCTCTCCAGATGCTCTGCGGTGACCGGACCCACCCGGCCGATGAGCAGCGGGGCAAAGTCGGAGCTCTCCGCCAGTGACATCTGCCCGTAGTGGGATACCGCACCGGGGACGGCCTCAACCTCTGCGGCGGTGACCTCAGCGGAGTCCTGCCGCAGGGTGATGGCCTCGACGAAGGCCTCATCGCCGTAGGCCAGCACGGTCTCGGCGTAGTCCTCCGGGCTGATGCCGACCACTTCGGCCAACTGCTCAGCGGCCTCGCGCTGGGTCTCTTCGCTGGGGACTTCGCCGTCGCCCAGCTGGATCTTATCGATCCCGACGTGGACCACGTCGCGGTTGTAGACCATCGCGCGGCCGTTGTCGTCCATGATCCTGCCGCGCTGGGCAGCATCGGTGGTGTTCAGCTGGATGTTCTCGTGTCCGGCGTAGTCGGGCAGGATGATCTCGGTCTCACCCGCAAGCAGCCAGACGTCGGATTCTTCGTCGTAGGTGAAGTCAGCTGCGGTCTGGTAGGTCCAGGCTTCGCCCTCGATGCCGGCTTCGCTGAGGTCCCAGGAGTGGTCGAAGGTGACTTCGGCGGTGGGGGCACGCACAGACTCCTCACCGGGCTCATCGCGCTGAATCTCGGCGACCTCGACCTCAGGGGTGAGCTCTCCGAAGGGTTCGTGGAGGTTCTCCACCGCCTCGGCCAGGCCCTCCTGGGTGCCGGAGGCAAGCGTGGCGGCACTGAAGTCGCCGGTGCTCAGGGCCTCGGCGGTCGCCTCGGCGGCGTCGTCGACCTGGGCACGCTCTTCCTCCTCACCGCAGCCGGTGACCAGTCCGAGCAGCAGAAGGCCGCCGGTGATCAGTTGCAGGGGGGATCGGGTAAAACGCACCCATCCAGTATGCCTGAAGCTGGGTCAGCGCTGGCGCCAGACTACAAGTTCCCTGGTCGCCGGTTGCGGCCGCTGACCGCGGGCCAGTTTCACCACGTCCCCATGGGGCCCGACGGCGAATACCCGGGCGCTTGCGGAGGCGCGTTCGGCTTCGCGCAGCTGGCTGCGCAGCTCTGCGACCTCGGACTGCAGCTCTTCGACTTCATTCTGCAGCTCGATGACCCGGCGGATCCCTTCCAACGAGACGCCTTCCTGGCTCAGCTGTTGGATCTCACGCAGCTGGTCGACGTCGTGGGGTGAGTATCGGCGGTGCCGCCCACCCTGCCGGCGCGGGGTCACCAGGCCTATTCGGTCGTACTGACGCAGAGTCTGGGGGTGCATGTCGGCCAGCTCAGCGGCTACGGAGATGACAAACAGGGCCGCATGGCGATGTTCTGCGGCAAGCATCCGGGGGTCGTCGCACTCCGCAACGTTCTGGCGTATGCGCAGTCGCGTGTACTGGGCAGTGACGCGTCGTGCCGGCATCGGTGCCCCCTCCTTCCCGGGGTTGAACCTCCTGCTACCTATAACGCAGCTTTGGCCTCCAGGTCTTCCCTGGGGTTGAATTCGCCGGTGGCTTCGGTGAAGGCCTCTACTGCGGCTTTGGCCTCATCGCTGAGCTCGGTGGGAACCGAGACTTCAAGCACCACCAGCATGTCGCCGCTGGACTTCTTCCGACGGATGCCGTGCCCCTTGAGTCGCAGGGTCTTGCCGGAGCTGGAGCCTGCGGGGATCCGGATCTTGACCTTCTCGCCGTGCACAGTGGGCACCTCAGCGGTGGTGCCCAGGGCGGCTTCGGCAAAGCTGACCGGCAGGTGGATGCGGATGGTGTCTTCGTCGCGGTCGAAGAACGGGTGCTTCTGCACCGAGACCTGCACCAGCAGATCGCCGGCGCCGCCCGGGCCCTGCTGACCCTTGCCTTTGACACGCACCTTCTGACCCTCTTTGACCCCGGCGGGGACCCGCACATCGATCACTGAGCCGTTGGGTTCGCGCAGTCCGACCGTGGTGCCGCGGACCGCCCCTTTGAACGAGATGGTGGTCTTCGCGGTGCGGTCTCCGCCTTTGGGCGCGCCGCCGAACCGGCTTCCTCTGCCGCCGCCGAAGAGGTCGGAGAAGTCTGGGCCGCCGCCGAAGCGGCCGCCGGCCGTTCCGGGTGAGCCCTGGCCGAAGAGTCCGCCGAAGATGTCCTCGAACCCGCCGCCGCCATCAGCAGTGGACCCGGAGAACCGGGCGCCGGAGCCCATCGCGCGGATGGCGTCGTACTCCTGGCGCTGCTCAGGGTCCGAGAGGACCGAGTGCGCCTCGGAGATGTCTTTGAACCGCTGTTCGGCGGAGGCGTCCCCGGGGTTCCTATCCGGATGGTACTGCCGCGCCAGTTTGCGGTAGGCCTTCTTGACGTCCTCCGCAGTGGCTTCCCGGGAGACGCCGAGAGTGCTGTAGAAGTCTTTGTTGATCCAGTCCTGTGAGGCCACAGCGCCTCCCTCCATTCTGCCGCTAAGAGCTGCCCCGGGGCTGGGGTGGTCGCAGCGCCGAGACTCGGCACATTCCCACCTCAGCTCCCAGGGCAGTCATTGCATGAGCTATTGCGCCGGACCGCTGGAGACGATCACCTGAGCTGCGCGCAGCAGCCGGTCTCCGTGCCGGTATCCGGAGCGGACCAGGATGGCGACGTGGTCGGCTTCCACCTCGTCACTGGGCTGCTGCATGATCGCCTCGTGCTCGTTGGGGTTGAACTGCTCCCCCACGGCACCGAGTGTCTCCAGGCCCTCCTGGGCGAGGATCTGCTCGAGTCGGCCCGCGATGTGGGCAAAGGGGCCCTCCTGCAGATCCCCGGCCTGCCGAGCTGCGGCGACGTCGTCGAGCACCGGCATCAGCTCGGAGATCATCTGCCCCTTGACCCGTTCCTTCTCCAGGCCCCGGTCACGCTCCACACGACGCCGGTAGTTGACGTACTCAGCCTGGACCCGGCGCAGGTCATCCTCCAGCTCGGCCTCTCGGTCGTAGCCTTGGGCCGCCAGTTCCTCCTCGGCGGCGTCCACCCGCTGCGCGGGCTCACTTTCGCCGCCGCCGATGGCTTCGCCCAGGGGGACCTCGTGCAGCTCAGGCTCCTCAGCCAGTTCGGCATCCTCAGGTCCAGCCTCAGCACCGGCGGCCTCCTCGACGGTCACCGGGTCCCCGGAGGCTCCGTACTGGGCATCACCGATCGTCTCGATGTCCTCGGCGTCCTCCTCGGGGATGTCGCGAAGGATGCGCTCGGCCTCGGCCAGCGGATCCGCCAGGGGATCACCGGCCGCGGCCTCGCGGTCCTCAGCGGTGGCCTGCCCCTCGGCAGTGTCATCCGCTGGGTCGCGGGGCTGACCGGTCTCAGGGTCGATGCGCCGCTTATCAGTGAACCGGATGGGGTCCTGATCAGCGTGCTCTCTGTCCTCAGCCATTACCTAGGACTCCTTACTTCTTCTCAGCGCCGGATTCAGCATCCTCGTCCTCGTCCACCACTTCGGCGTCGACGATGTCCTCGTCCTCGGATCCGGCCTCACCGGCGGGTGCACCCTCGGCGCCTGCCCCGGAGTCACCGCCGGCGGCATAGAGGGCCTCGCCGATCTTGGCCTGGGACTCCTGCAGCTTGTCGTAGGCGGACTGAACCTCGTCGTCGTTGTCTGTGCCGTCCAGGGCCTTCTTCAGTGCGTCGACGTCGGCCTGAACCTCGGTCTTGACCTCCTCGGGGAGCTTCTCGTCGTTCTCCTTGAGGAGCTTGTCCACCGAGTAGGCAGTGGCCTCGGCCGCGTTGCGGCGCTCGGCGGCCTCGCGACGCTCCTTGTCCTCTTCGGCGTGCTTCTCCGCATCGGCGACCATGCGATCGATGTCTTCCTGCTCCAGGGAGGTACCGCCGGTGATGGTCATCGACTGCTCCTTATCGGTGCCCTTGTCCTTGGCGGAGACGTGGACGATGCCGTTGGCATCGATGTCGAAGGTGACCTCAATCTGCGGCATTCCGCGCGGTGCCGGGGCGATGCCGGTCAGCTCGAAGGTGCCCAGCGGCTTGTTGTCGCGAGTGAATTCGCGCTCGCCCTGGAAGACCTGGATGGCCACTGAAGGCTGGTTGTCCTCAGCAGTGGAGAACACCTCGGACTTCTTGGTGGGGATGGCGGAGTTGCGCTCGATGAGCTTGGTCATCACACCACCCTTGGTCTCGATGCCCAGGGTGAGCGGGGTGACGTCGATGAGCAGCACGTCCTTGCGCTCACCGGCGAGCACACCGGCCTGCAGTGCCGCACCGACGGCGACAACCTCATCGGGGTTGACCGACTTATTGGCGTCCTTGCCGGTAAGCTCCTTGACCAGGTTGGCCACAGCGGGCATCCGGGTGGAGCCGCCGACCAGGATCACGTGGTCGATGTCGGAGAGCTTGGCTCCGGCTTCGCTGATGACGTCGTGGAAGGGCTTCTTGGTCCGGTCCAGCAGGTCGGAGGTCATATCCTCAAACTTGGCGCGGGAGAGCGTCTCGTTGACGTGGACCGGGGCGCCGTCGTGCTGGGTGGCGTAGGGAATGTTGATGCTGGCGGTGGAGGTGCTGGAGAGCTCCTTCTTGGCCCGCTCAGCCTCTTCCTTCAGGCGGGGGACGGCGATCTTGTCCTTGGACAGGTCCACGCCCTCCTTCTGCTTGACCTGGTCGACCAGCCAGTCGATGATGCGCTGGTCCCAGTCGTCTCCGCCGAGGCGGTTGTCGCCGGCGGTGGCCCGGACCTGGATGGTGGAGAACTCGTCCTCGTCCTTGCCGACCTCCAGCAGGGAGACGTCGAAGGTGCCGCCGCCGAGGTCGAAGACCAGGATGAGCTCGTCCTCCTTGCCCTTCTCCAGGCCGTAGGCCAGAGCGGCTGCGGTGGGCTCGTTGACGATGCGCGAGACCTTCAGCCCGGCGATCTCGCCGGCCTCCTTGGTGGCCTGACGCTCAGCGTCGTTGAAGTATGCAGGCACAGTGATGACGGCCTCAGCCACGTCCTCGCCCAGGTACTCCTCGGCGTCGTGCTTGAGCTTCATCAGCGTCCGCGCCGAGATCTCCTGGGCGGTGTACTCCTTGCCGTCGATCTCGGTCTTCCAGTCGGTGCCCATGTGGCGCTTCACCGAAGAGATGGTGCGCTCGGGGTTGGACACGGCCTGACGGCGAGCAACCTCGCCGACCAGGACTTCCTCGGTCTTGGAGAAGGCGACCACCGAGGGAGTGGTGCGTGCGCCTTCGGCGTTTGCGATGACTGTGGGCTCGCCGCCTTCGAGGACGGTGACCACAGAGTTGGTGGTTCCGAGGTCAATGCCGACTGCACGGGACATGTAGGCTCCTTTCGCCAGTGTTTGCTGAAGTGTTGACACGCTTAGTTGAGCGATACCGACTCAAGTCTCTGCCTTGAGCTCAGCGGTGTCAAATTGAGTTGAGCCAACCACGCTCAACTTTGCGTTCGGCAGTCACAACGAAGATCCTGTCGCGTTCATTCCCGGCGGCAGCTGTGGGGTGTCGGAGGGCCTCAGCTGGCCACAGCTCCCCCATATTAGAGGCGCTCGATGACCCGGAAGCGTTCCAGCACCACAGGGGTGGCATCATTGACGGTGAAGTCAGGGATTTCAAGGGCCGTGCGCATTTGTCGGCTGTGGAAGAAGCGTTCGTGGTCGGCGCGCCACTCGGCCACGGTGCGGTGCCCCTCGCCTTCATCCCGGGCGTGGGTCAGGTCAACTTGTGCCAGGGCAACGATGCGTACATCGATGACCTCAAGGACCGCTGCAGACTCGTCCTGTGAGTCAACCAGCACAGACCGCTGACCGATCCGCGGCAGCGGCTCGTCTTCAAGCTCGTACTCCAGCTTAAGACTTGTGGTGCTCGTCTTCTCGCCACTGAGAATGGATCGCACCAGGCGGTCACGAAGTGGACCAGGAAAACCAAACTCTGCCCGAGCGAGGTCGGCCACACCGGCTGGCTCAGAGTCCTTCGGGATCATGACCCCAAAATTACCAAGGATAGTGACGCTGGCGTGACCGTGAAGGCGAAGCTCACCGACATCACCCCTTGGGAGGGCGTCTCCTCGAAAGAGGTGCTCGAGGACCCTCGGGGTCCGTGGTGATCGTTTCCCTCGACACCTCAGCTGCTTTCAAGCGCATTGCTGCAGAAGCCGAATCAGCCCAGCTGTGGGGACGATTCGACCGACTGGGCGACGAAGGGCATCAGTTCGTCTCATCATGGCTGCTGCGGGTGGACAGATGCGCTGAACGCGCGGGGCATGCGGACCGATGAGGCCGAAGCCTCACCGGTCCAACCCTCAACCGGTCCGGCCCTCAGCTCATACTCCGATACCGATGTACTTGGTCTCCAGGAACTCATCGATGCCGACGTTGCCGCCTTCACGACCCAGGCCGGATTCCTTCACGCCGCCGAAGGGCGCGGCCGGGTTGGAGACCACACCCTGGTTGATGCCGACCATGCCGGACTCCACGGCCTCAGCCACGCGCAGGGCGCGGTCGAGGCTCTCGGTGAAGACGTAGTTGACCAGGCCGAACTCTGTGGCGTTGACCCATTCGACGACCTCGTCCTCGGCGTCGAAGGGGGTCACCGGGGCCACGGGGCCGAAGATCTCCTCATCCCACATGCGAGCCTCGCGCGGCACATCGGTCAGCACTGTGGGCGGGTAGAAGTAGCCCTGTCCTTCGATCGGCTCACCGCCCACCAGCACCTTGGCTCCGGTACTCACTGCGTCATCGACCAGCTCCTGGACCTTGGACTGCTGATCCTGGTCAATCATCGGGCCGACCTTGACGCCCTCATCGACGCCGCGGCCGTAGGTCATCTCCCGCATCCGCTCGGTGAGCTTGGCAGAGAACTCCTCAGCCACGCTGCGCTGGACGAAGATGCGGTTGGCGGCCGTGCAGGCTTCGCCGGAGTTGCGCATCTTAGCCAGCATGGCACCCTCGACAGCCTTGTCCATGTCTGCGTCCTCGAACACCACCAGAGCCGCGTTGCCGCCCAGCTCCATGGAGGTGCGCATCACCTTGTCCGCGCACTGTTCCAGAAGCCGCTTGCCCACCGAGGTGGAACCGGTGAAGGAGAGCTTGCGGGCGCGACCGGAGCGGATCATCGGCTCCATCACCCGGCCTGAGGTGGAGGTTGTCACCACGTTGACCACCCCATCGGGGGCTCCGGCCTCCTTCAGGATCTGAGCCAGGGCCAACATGGACAGCGGGGTCAGCCCGGCCGGTTTGATCACGCTGGTGCACCCGGCCGCCAGGGCGGGGCCGATCTTACGGGTGCCCATGGCCAGCGGGAAGTTCCACGGTGTGATCAGAATGCTGGGACCCACCGGCTGCCGGGCCACCAGGAACCGGGCGTTGCCGGCCGGGGCGTGCTGATAGTTGCCGCTGATCCGGGTGGCCTCCTCAGCGAAGTGGCGGAAGAATTCGGCGGCGTACTTGACCTCGCCGTAGGACTCGGCGAGCGGCTTGCCCATCTCCAGGGTCATCACCAGCGCGAGATCGTCCTGGCGCTCATGCATCAGCTCGAAAGCCCTCATCAGGATGTCAGCCCGCTGCCGTGCCGGCATCTTGGCGAACTCGCTCTGCGCCTGCTCTGCGGCGGCCAGCGCATCCTGACCGTCCTCGACCGAGGCGTCAGCCACCTCGCACAGCACCTTGCCGGTGGAGGGATCCACCACCTCCATGGCTGCACCCCCGCTGCCGTCACGCCATTCGCCGCCGATAAAAAGCTTCTTGGGAGTTTCGGCGATCACACGGGTTTCCAGCTCTTGGTCAACAGTTCTCATGGGAGTCCTCCTAGACGGTGGAGACGGTCGTGCCTGCTTTCAAGCCATTATGCGCCGTCGTTCTCCAACACAGCTGAACATCGACGGCGCCTGCCCTCAGTGTGTAGCCTATACCCGCATGAAGATTGTCAACAATCCACCCAGGAGTGTTCCGTGGCGCAGCTTTCTCCGCATCTGAAACAAGCAACCCCCGTCGTGGCGACCCACGGTGAGGGCCTCTACCTCTATGACGAGGCCGGCAACCGACACTTGGACTTCACCGCCGGCATCGGCGTCACCAGCACCGGGCACAGTCACCCGAAAGTAGTCGCGGCCGCCCAGGAACAGGTCGGCAAACTCATCCACGGCCAATACACCACCATCATGCACCAGCCGCTGCAGGAGCTGACCCGGCGGCTCTCGGAGGTGCTGCCGGCCGGTTTGGAGTCGATGTTCTTCGCCAACTCCGGCTCTGAGGCCGCTGAGGCGGCCCTGCGCCTGGCGCGGCAGGCCACTGGTCGGCCGAATATTGTGGCCTTCCAGGGTGGATTCCACGGTCGCACCGTGGCCTCGGCCTCCATGACCACCTCCGGCACCAAGTTCAAGGCCGGGTTCAGCCCGCTGATGGGCGGCGTCGTCGTCTCCCCCTTCCCGAACACCGCGCACTACCGGCCCTACGGCTGGGACGAGGAGCAGGCGACCGACTTCGCCCTGCGGGAGCTGGACCTGGTGCTGCAGACCCAGTCGCACCCTGCCGACACTGCGGCCTTCATCGTGGAACCGGTGCTGGGCGAGGGCGGCTACGTGCCCGGCAACAGCCGGTTCTTCGCGGGGCTGCGCGATCGTGCCGAGAAGCACGGCATTCTGCTGATCGTCGACGAGGTGCAGACCGGCTGGGGCAGGACCGGAAAGTTCTGGGGCCAGGAGCACTTCGACCTCTCCGCAGACATCATGATGACCGCCAAGGGCATCGCCTCGGGCTTCCCCATCTCCGGCATCGCCGCTCGCCCCGAGATCATGGAGAAGGCCTGGGCTGGATCCCAGGGCGGCACCTACGGGGCCAACGCCGTGGCCTGCGCCGCAGCCCTGGCGACGATGGACGTGATCGCAGAGGAGAATCTGGTCGAGAACTCCGCCGCCCGCGGCGAGCAGCTGAAGTCACGGCTGAGCGAGGTGGCGACCAAGTACGACCAGATCGTCGAGGTGCGCGGACTGGGCCTGATGATCGGCAATGAGTTCAACGACGCCCAGGGCAACCCCGACGGCGCCACTGCCGCAGCAGTGCAACAGGAGGCGGCCAAGCGCGGACTGCTGCTGCTGACCTGTGGACCCTCGTCGGAGGTGGTGCGTTTCATTCCGGCCCTGGTAGTCAGTGAGCAGCAGGTTGAGGACGCCGTGGGCGTGTGGGAGGAGTCCCTGGCCGCCGTGCTGGGCTGAGCAGCCGACCAACGAATAGGGCGGGGTCCAGTGGTTGCGACTGGGCCCCGCCCTATTATGCGTGAACCGCTCGGCCGACCTCAGATCAGAGTGCTGGTGTCCGAACCGGCGGCTACCGCGCAGGTTCAGCTCGTGCCGCCCCGCTTGTCGTTGCTGCCAGAGTTGCCGGAGTCGCCGTTCTGGTCCTTGTCGTCCTTTTCTGCGAACTCGCCCAACTTGTCACTGGCCTGGCCGGCGGCATCCTTAGCTTTGTCCTTTGCCTCGTTGACCTTATCTCCCAATCCCATGGAACATCCCTTCAGTAGGTCTTCATGAACCGTATTGGAACCGTATGGATTATCTCCTTATGTGATTGGTCAAGAGTCATCCTGACCGTGGCGACAATATATACGCGCAACTTTGGTCCTGTGAACCCCTGACCGACCCTGGCTACCAGATGCGGCTGGTGAGCTTGGGATACTTCGGGCTGAGATCATCACCGGAGGAGGTCCGGGTCAGCCGCCGCTTCACCCAGGGGTAGAGGTAGTCCTTGGTCCACACCGCCTCGGCCAGAGCACGCTCCGGCAGCGATGAGATCGGCGGCTCATCCAGATCAGGCTCGTCGAGCTCATCGGTCTCACCGAGGACTCGGAGCACTTCCTTGGCCATGAACGTGTGACCCTCTATGCCTAGGTGCATCCGGTCCACGTCCCAGAACCGCCAGTCCTGGAAGTGCTTCATGTGCCAGAAATCGACCACCTCAAGGTCCAGGTCAGCCGCGACTTTGCGGACGAACTCGTTGTAGATGGCGGTGCGGCCGCGGGTCAGCCGGAACATCGGCGCTTTGCCGGAGTCGAAGCCGGTGAAGATCACCACCCGCGCACCTGTGGCCACCAACTTCTCCACAGCCCACCGGTAGCGCTCCATGATGCCGTCCAGGTTCACCACCGGACGCAGGATGTCGTTTCCCCCGGCATAGACCGTCACCAGCGTCGGCTCCAGCGCGATGGCGGCCTCAAGCTGTTCGTCTACGACCTGCTGCAGCTTCTTGCCGCGCACGGCCAGGTTGGCATAGCCCCAGGACTCATCGTTGGCGATGAGCTGCGCGGCGACACGATCGGCCCAACCGCGCACACCATTGGGGCTGGATGGGTCGATATCGCCGACTCCTTCGGTGAAGGAGTCACCCACGGCCACGTAACGCTTCTCGAACGGTCCGTCGAGTTCATCTGCTGCCGACATTCGTCCTCCTCGCGCGCAAGCTTTGCTCCCCCGCTACCCTACCCTCTGCGGGCCGGCCGATCCGAAGCGGCCGACCATCGGGCACCAGCCACCTTGGAGCACCTGCGGCAGCGCCTGCTCAGCGCCGGTAGAGCGGGTTGGCGCCGGGGGGCTTCTCCTCCTCAGCGACCGGTCCCGGCGCCGTGGCGGCACCAAAGGGTGAGCCGCCGAGCTTCTCGCGGCCGTGCTCGCCGAGCCAGCTGTCCAGCTCCGGGCCCACCGGCACGATCTGTGTGGGGTTCACGTCCTCGTGGACGACGTAGTAGTGGGCCTTGATTTGGTCGAAGTCGACAGTGTCGCCGAAGCCGGGGGTCTGGAACAGGTCCCGTGCGTAGTTCCACAGGTGGGGGAACTCGGAGAGCTTCTGCCGGTTGCACTTGAAGTGGCCGTGGTAGACCGCGTCGAAGCGCACCAGTGTGGTGAACAGCCGCACATCGGCCTCGGTGATGCGCTGCCCCATCAGGTAGCGCTGGTGGCCCAACCGCTCCTCGAGCCAGTCCATGGCGTCGAAGAGCCGGTGGTAGGCCTCCTCATACGCCTGCTGGGATCCGGCGAACCCGGCGCGGTAGACGCCGTTGTTGACTTCGGTGAAGATCCGTTTGATCACCGGCAGCATCTCCTCGACCTGCTCATCCGGGATCAGGTTCGGGGCGCCGTCGCGGTGGTGCGCCAGCCACTGGGTGGAGAAGTCGAAGGTCAGCTGCGGGTAGTTGTTGGTGACCACTGCTGCGCTGGGCACATCCACCAGCGCCGGCACGGTGATGCCGCGCGGGTAGTCGGGGAACCGAGCGAAGTAGTTCTCCTGCAGGCGTTCGGTGCCCAGAACCGGGTCGCGTCCGCCGGCACTGAGGTCGAAGGTCCAGGAGCGGACATCATGCACCGGTCCCGGCGTCGCCAGCGAAATGACGTCCTCCAACCCGAGAAGACGACGGATGATGATGCTGCGGTGCGCCCACGGGCAGGCGCGCGCGGCCACCAGCCGGTAGCGGCCCGGCTCCACCGGCCACGCTTCGGCGTCCTCGGTCAGCCCTTCGGCCCGCGGGTCTCCGATGGTGGAGGACTCCTCGGTGGCTGCGGCTCGCACCGCCTCCACATCGGCGACCACCCGGTCCTCGATGTAGTTGGTGTCCCGGCTGAACTCGCCACCGGTCACATAGGCGCCCTTGGTGGAGTGTTGGCCATCGGTGGTCTTCTGCGGCTCGCTCATGATTCGCTCACTTTCCATTCACCGGCTGCGCGCACGGGGAGAATTTCGGCTCAGCTCATCTGCCACCGTAGTCACTGGTGCCGCGTGCCGCCATCCACTCAGTGTGATCTTGGGCGTAGTCCGTGTGGCCCGGGAAGTCTGCGACGGTGCCGAATGACCCGTCGGAGACACGTGGTGTGATGGGTGTGCTCACGCTCTCAGCGGCAAGTGCCGAATCAACGGAGGCCACCCCCAGCAGCGAGCGGAACTGGGCCCACGTCGGCGGCATCAGCTGGTGGACCCCGGCCCGGAAGTCGGTCAGTGCCTCCTGCGCGGTGGTCCACCTGCTGGCGGCACCTTCGAAGGACAGCTCCCCCGGCGCCTGATGCTCGGGCATCGCTGCGAGGAAGAAGTACGTGTCGTAGCGGCGCGGGTGTCCGGCAGGGGTGATCCACCGTGACATGGGCCGCAGGGTCCCGACGTCGGGACGCAGCCGGTGCTGGCGAAGGAATGCGCCGAAGTCCAGGTCGTGCTCCTCGATCCGCTGCCGCGTATCGCCCGGCAGCGAGGCCAGCAGGCTCGCATCCGCCGGGGCGCCCTCGTCATCACGAGCCAGCAGGATGCCGGTCTCTTCGAAGGTTTCGCGGACCACACATGCCAGCAGCGTTGCGGCCTCCTGGGCCGGCAGGTCAAGCTGACGGCCCCAGGCTGTGAGGCTGATCCCCTGCCACAGGTCGGCCGGCAGGGAGTCGGCGGCATCGACGCGCCCGCCGGGGAACGCGGAGACCCCGGCGCTGAAGACCAGGGAATCGGCCCGTGTGATCGTGAAGACTTCAGGGGTCGAATCCGCTGCACCGGGGCGCAGCAGCAGGAGCGTGGCGGCTTGGGGAATCTGTTCGGTCATACCAGCATTCACTCTAGCCGTTCATCTACTGTAGAGGTCATGAGCACCACGACGCCGCTTCCTGCCCAGGTTCAGGTCATCACCTGCAACAACCCCTCGGCGATGACCCTGGAGGGCACCAACACCTACCTGGTGGGGGCGGAGGCCGCTGCCGAAGTCACCGTGGTGGACCCGGGCCCCGAGGATCACCCCGAACACCTGGAGGCGATCGTTGAGGCCGCCGGGGACCGTCGCATCGCAGAGATCCTGGTCACTCACCGCCACCGCGACCACGTCGGTGCTGCCGCGGCGCTGCGTCGGCGCACCGGGGCGCCGATCCGCGCCTTCGACCCTGAGCTGTGCGCAGCGGCGGAGCCTTTGGCCGAGGGGGAGCGTCTCAGTGCCGCAGGGGTCGACGTCGTCGTCGTGCATTCTCCGGGCCACACCTCAGATTCAGTGTGCTTCTGGCTGCCGCAGCAGCAGGCGATGATCACCGGGGACACCATCCTGGGCCGCGGCACCACCATGTTGGACTTCCCCGACGGGACTCTCACCGACTATCTGGCCACCTTGGAGAAGCTGGCCGAGTACGACACCGCGACCCTGCTGCCTGCCCACGGGCCGGCAGGTGCGGCGCTGCGGCCGGTGGCTCAGCAGTACCGTGCCCACCGTCTGGAGCGGCTGGAGCAGGTCAGCGGCCTGCTGGATGAGCACGGGGACCTCACCGCCGAAGAGGTGGGCCGGTTGGTCTACGGCGAGGACTCTGCAATCGATGCCCGGATACTGACCCTGATCGCCGCCGCCCAGTTGGATCATCTTCGCGCTGTGCGGTGAGAGAGCAGTGAGCGGGCGCCGTGCGGTGAGCTGCAGCGTTCAGAAGGGACGCTTGACGTAGGGCTGCTCGGTCCAGCGGATGCCGTCCACCCGGATCCCTTCGGCCTGCAGCTCATCGGTCAGGGACCCGGCCGCCCGGCCCAGCCGCTGGAAGGCATCCGGTGAAGCCACGCCCACCGGTCCGCCGGCGTAGAAGGTCACCCGCAGCACCTGCTGACCCCACGTGTCGGTGCCGAAGCTGTGGCTCACCGCCAGCTGCCCGTCGCTCACACCGGTCAGCGGCGCCCCGTCGATGGTGGCGCGGAAGTACTCCATGAAACCGGTGAGCTCCTCCAGACACTGCTCCACCGCTTCCAGGTCCGGTGCCGCAATCTCTGCGCTCAGCGGCGCCCACTCATCGGCACGAAGACGCACCGCACCCCAGTCGCTCAGCTTCTTCCAACGCATGACCTCTACGATATCCCTATGAGCTCACTCACTGCTTCCCCCACTGCTGTGATCACCGGTTCCACCGCGGGGTTGGGCGCGGCCTTCGCCGCTCAGCTGGCCGCCCAGGGGTACAACCTGGTGCTGGTGGCCCGCCGCGAAGCCCAGCTGGAGGCCCAGGCTGCCCGGCTGCAGGCCAAGCATGGGGTCCATGCCGAAGTCATCGTCGCAGACCTGACCACCGACGACGGTGTGGGCGCGGTCCAGGAGAGGCTGAGCGATCGGGCAAATCCCGTCCATCTGCTGGTCAACAATGCCGGCCATGGTCTGGCTGGCAGCTTCGTGGACCACGAGCTCGACCAGGAGCGCAATCTGCTGCGGCTTCACGTGCAGACCACTATGGAGCTGTGCCACACCGCGGCTCGGCAGATGGTCACTCAGCGCGGCGGGCGCATCATCAATGTGGCCTCGGTGGCGGGCTTTACGCCCACCGGCACCTATTCGGCCGCCAAGTCCTGGGTCATCAACTTCTCCAAGGGCCTGCACAATCAGCTCCATGACCAGGGAGTCACCGTCACGGCCCTGTGCCCGGGGCTGGTGCGCACCGAGTTTCACCAGCGCTCCGGGATCAGCATCAGGGGGCTCACCAAGTGGATGTGGTTAGAAGCCGACGACGTCGTCCGACAGGCCCTGACAGCCAACGCCCAGGGGGCTGCACTCTGTATCCCCTCACGCACCTACCAAGCCCTGACCGCCTCACTGAAGTTCGTTCCGGACTCGGTGGTGCAGTGGGCGGCCGAGCGGCGTATGGGGCATTCCGATCCGTCCTCGGCAGCTGAGGAGGCAGACTCTGGGGACCGGCGGATCAGTGCAGAACGTCGATGATCAGCCGCGGGCCGTCTTCGTGCTCCCACACTGAGACGCGGAAGTCACGCTCCTCATCAAGACCCACATAGTAGCTGGCCGTGCCGTGGTGCACGAAGGTGGTCGCCACATCCTGGAACACAGTGCCCTTCGGCTCGCTCAGAGTCGAAAGCTCCAGCTGTCCCTGCTCGCTTCCGGCGTTGCCGGGAACCAGCCCGACGGCGGAGACGTAGAGGATGGCCTCGCCGTCAAGCTCCAGCGGAAACCCTGAACCCGGCTCCACGGCCTCATCGACGTATTCGGCGTACCACCCCGGGGCACCGTCACCAGCATGCTCAAAGACGATGCGGTCATAGCCCTCATGCTGGCCGGCACGGACCTCTGTGAGCAGCAGCTCGTCGCCGTCCTCGGGGAATTCGGTGAGCATATCGGGAAATCCGGGGGACTGTTGTGACTCACTGCTGAACTCACTGGCGTCCAGCACCTCCGAGTCCTCATCCTGGGACCCTCCGCCCTGGGAGCCCCCGTTCGGCTCCGGCGCCTCGGTGGTGTCGTCCGTCTCAGCGGTCTCGCCCGTCTCGGCGGTCTCTGCGGCCTGGTCATCCGGCTGGTTCTGGGTCGTCTCGTCCTGGGCCGGCTGCGACTCGGACTCGGCGTTCTGACTCTCAGCGGTCTCTTCAGTGGGCTGATCCAGCGGAGGCGCCGGGGTCTCTTCAGGTGTGGGCTGCGAATCGTCGGTGCAGCCGGTCACTGCCACCAGCAGCAGCGCAGCTGCCGCCGCAGTTCTGGAGACCACTCGGCGCCGCCCACCCGGCAGGTGATGCCGGCGCGCGGCATCTCGAGCGGGGCGGATATCCATACTGAAAACCTCAGTGTCGGGGGAGATGTTTCAAACCTCAAAGACCTAGTGTCTCAAAAACCTAGGGTAATGTCCTGGCCCGAACACCCACGCCTGCTGGCCGCTCCGTGTCCACATCGCAATAAAGGTGTTGCCCTACTGTGATGTGCTCACTCTGGGTCTGTTCTCACTCTGGGTCCTCGTCCTGCCGCTGCCGGCGTTCCCGGTAGGCCTCCTCACCGGGGCCCTCGAACTCACGCGAGCGCTCCACAGCTGCTATTGAACCGGTGAACAGGCCCTCGGGGGAGGCGAATTCCGGTTCCTCGCCCTCACCGGAGCTGGTCGGCCCGGTGGCGGCTTCTGCGGGATCGACCGCGCCAAACTGCCCGGTGGCCACCGGAGCCGGCTGGCCGCCCAGGGCCTCCTCGTTGCTGAGCATCATGCGGTGGGTCATCACGGCGTAGGGGTGCTCAGCGCGCAGGTAGTTCACCAGGTCCTCACGGACCAGGCAGCGCAGCCCCCAGATGTCTCCGGCGTTGCGGGCCGAGAGCGTCACCCAGGCTTGGACGTAGCCGCCGGTGGCATGGACGACCTCAATGATACCCAGCTCTCCGTCCCAGAGGTCGGTGCTGTCCAGCAGCCGCTCGAGCCGGCCGCGCAGCTGATCCAGGGGAACCCGCCAGTCGACGTCGAGCTCCACAGTGCCCAGGATCTCGCTGCCCACACGCGTCCAGTTCTCAAAGGGTGTGGCCACGAAGTATGCGCTGGGGTAGACGAACCGGCGCAGGTCCCAGGATTTCACCACCACGTTGGAGAGGGTGATCTCTTCGACGTGGCCGTAGTTGCCCTCAATGATGATGACGTCGCCGACGCGGATGGCGTCGGTGAAGGCCAATTGGATGCCCGCGAAGACGTTGGACAGGGTGGACTGCATCGCCAGGCCGGCGACCACCGAGACCACACCGGCTGAGGCGAGCACCCCGGCGCCCAGCCCGCGGACGCTCTCGTTGAGCAGCAGCACCGCCGCCACTGCCAGCGTGATGATGATGGCAGCCAGCACTCTGCCGATGAGCGTGACTTGGGTCTTCACCCGTCGTCCCTGACGATCGTCAATGGCCTCGTCGCCCTCGCCGGTGTAGCGGGAGAGGATGACCGCTTCGACGATCTTCACCACACGCAGCGCCCACCAGGCCAGTGAGACGATGGTAGCGATGATCAGTGCCACATAGAGCGGACCCTGCCACCAGTAGATGGATGACACCGCGAAGCGCACACTCAGAGCGGAGCCGCCGAACAGGATCAGGAAGAACAGCGGCAGGCGGGTGCGCCGGATCGTTCGCTGCACCCGTGGTCTGCGGCGGAAGATCTGGGTCAGCACGGTGGAGGTGACCAACGTGAGCACCACTGCGAAGACGGCCGACACCCCAGCACCCAGCAGGAGCCCCATGTACGGGCCGGCCTCGGCGACCATCTCAGCGAACCCCTCCGGGACACGCTCCTCAATCTCAGTGGTGATCTCCTCCGTCGGATCAGAGGTCGAGGCGTCCTCTGCCGGCGCCGGCTCCTGTGCGGCAAGCGGATGCTCCAGCGTAGCTGCAGAGGCGGTCGGAGCTGCGGGGACGAGGGTAGCTGTCATGGCCACGATTCTGACATGATCGGTGCTGCCGCAACCAACTCAATGCCTGCAGTTCAGCCACGCGGAATATTCATGTGTCACGCCCCCTGCCCGAACAAGGAAGAATAGAGCTATGCTTTCTCTCACCGATCTCAGAGGCCGCGCCGCCGATCCCCGTGCGGTCCTTCCCCGGGCCGCCCAGGATGTTTCCGCCACAGTGGAGGCTGTCACCCCGATTCTGCAGCAGGTGCACCGCGACGGCGTGGGCGCGCTGATGCAGCTCAGCCAGAAGTTCGACGGCGTCCAGCCGCCCTCGCTGCGGGTCCCCGAAGACGTGATGGCACGAGCCCTCGAAGAGCTCGACGACGCAGTCCGCGCGGCCCTGGAAACGCTCATCTCCCGCGCCCGCGAAGTGCACACGGCTCAGCTTCCGGCGGCGTCGAAGGTCTCCCCCGGGCCACAGGCGCAGGTGTCCAACCGGTGGGTCGCAGTGGACCGGGTCGGCCTCTATGTTCCCGGGGGCCAGGCGGTGTACCCCAGCTCAGTGGTGATGAATGTGATTCCCGCCCAGGTCGCCGGAGTGCGCTCGCTGGCCATCGCCTCCCCGCCGCAGAAGGACTTCGGCGGCTGGCCGCACCCCACCATCCTTGCGGCAGCCCGGCTGCTGGGAGTCGATGAGGTGTACGCGGTCGGCGGGGCCCAGGCGGTGGGCATGTTCGCCTACGGGGCGCACGATGAGTCCGGTGACGTCGTCGTACCTGCGGTCAGTCTGATCACCGGGCCGGGTAACATCTTCGTGGCCACCGCCAAGCGTCAGGTTCAGGGCACAGTGGGAATAGACGCCGAGGCGGGCCCCACCGAGATTATGGTGCTGGCCGATGATACGGCTCAGGCGAATCTGGTGGCCGCAGATCTGATCTCTCAGGCCGAGCACGATGAGCTGGCGGCCGCAGTGCTGGTCACCGACTCGATGGACCTTGCCGAGCGGGTGATCTCGGAGGTGAGCACCCAAGGGTCAGCGACCCACCACGTCGAGCGGGTCAGAAACTCATTGAGCGGGGCTCAGTCAACGGTGCTGGTGGTGGACACGATGGAGAAGGCCTTGGAGATCGCCAATGCCTACGGTGCCGAGCACCTGGAGATCATGACCGCCGACGACGCCGTCATGGCCGAGCGGATCACCAACGCCGGCGCGGTGTTCATCGGCCCCTACTCCCCGGTCTCCCTGGGTGACTACTGCGCCGGTTCCAACCACGTGCTGCCCACCGGAGGTGCCAGCGCCTACTCCTCCGGGCTGAACGTCACCAGCTTCATGCGCTCCCAGCAGGTGATCCGCTACAGCCGCGCCGCGCTGGGCGAGGTGGCCGGGCATGTGCAGGCCTTGGCCGCCGCCGAGGGGCTGCCGGCCCACGGCGACGCGGTCAGCGCGCGCTTCGCCTGAGGCGCCGGCGGCGGCCCTGCGCTGCCACCGGTCCCCGGCAGTGAGCAACTGATCAGGCGGCGGTGATGAAGCGGGTGCTGACCCACCCGGTGAGCGTCTCGCCGTCATGGGTGAACTCCACCTGCAGCCAGCTTCCGCTGCGTTCGCCGGCGTCGAGCACCGCACCGCGCGGAATCTGGACCAGCCGGTCAGAGTCGACGCTGGGCGCTTCGCGCAGCGGCACCGAGTACCCGGCGGTCCACTGGCCCTCTGCGGCGAAGACGGAGGCCGATTGGGTGCCGCCGTGGACGTCGAAGTAGCTGTCGCCCCACCCGCCGGGGTCACCAGAGAGTCCCAGCCGTGAGGAGCAGGCCGGCCAGGCATTCCAGCCCTGCTGCTCCCACAGGGCGTGTGCCCGCTCAATCTGTTCCTGCTTGGACGCGTCACTGGGGAGGCCAGATCCGCCGACCCACTGCCAGGACTGCGTGGAGAACTGCACCCCACCGTAGTAGCCGTTGCCGGTGTTGATCGACCAGTTTCCGCCCGACTCACACTGAGCCAGCCGGTCCCAGACCGCGCTGTAGGGCCCGTGGGGGCTTTGGGCGTGCTGCCCGGAGCTCGGTCCGGTGCGGCCACTGGAGCTGCCCGAACCGGAGGAGTTCGATCCGGAGGAATTCGAACTGGAGGACCCGCTGCCGGATGAAGCCGGCGAGGACCCTGACGATGACTCCGACGAGGACGAGTCAGAGGATGAGGCGTCCGAGCTGCTGGAGCCCGATTCACCGGACCCTGATTCACCGGATCCCCCATCGTCTGCCGCAGATGCGCCGGCTGCTGAGTCAGTGCCGCCACCGGAGACGTCCAGGAAGTCGCGCCAGATCCAGCCGGTGCTCCCATCGGTGCGCACCTGGTACCAGCCGCCCTGTTGGTCGAGAACATCTACGCTCACACCGCGGTGGACCACCTGCGACACGTCGTGGTCCAACCCCGCACCGGAGCGCATATTGACCCCTGAGATGACCTCCGCGCTCCAGGATGAGGACTGCGACGACTCGGAGGAGGTCGACGTGGAGTCTGAGGCCGACGAGGAGCTCTCCTCAGCGGAACTGGAGTCAGCAGAGGAGCCCGACGTCGAATCCGACGATCCGCTCGATGAGTCGGAGCTTGCCGATCCGTTGGACGAGTTGGAAGACGACGAGGACGACGACGCCCCAGCATCCGCCGCGTCCGAACTGGACGATGAGCTCGACGTCGACGCTGAAGCCGGCAGGTCCAGAAACTCGTGCCAGATCCAGCCGGTGCTGCTTCCGGCGCGCACCTGGTACCAGCCCCCGCTGCGGTCCAGCACATCGACCTCAGTATTGGGGGCCACAGTGCGCTGCACCGCGTGGCTCATCCCCGCACCGGAGCGCATGTTGACCCCCTCGGTGGTTCTCACAGCATCCGAGTCCGACGCCGAAGCACCGGTGGCGGTGGCGGCCGGATCCGAGGAGCCCGAATCTGAGGAGTCCGAATCCGGAGCATCTGAACCCGGAGCGCCCGAGGATCTGTCGGAACTGGAGGACCCGGATCCCTCGGTGCTGGAGGAGACCTCGTTGCTGGAGGATTCTGGTGCGTTATCAGCAGGCGCTGCGTCGGCGTCCTGCTGGGTGCCGCGCAGATGATCCGCATACATCCACAGGGTGCTGCCGTCACGCTCGAAGCTCGCCCACTCGCCGCTGCGACCGGTGATCTGAACACCGGTGCCGGGGTTCAGCACCGTGACCACTGGCTGGTCCGTCCCCGCGCCGCTGCGCGCGTTGAGGTACACCCCGTCTACTGTGTGGGTGGCGGTGGGAGCCTGCGATGGGTCGTCATCGGATGTGTCCGACGCGGTCGAAGAGCTGCTCTGCTCCGAGGCCTCCGATGCGCCGCCTTCAGACCCGGAGCTCTCTGAGCCAGCGCTGTCGGATGCGGGGCTGCCAGAAGCTGAGCTGCCAGAACCCGCCTTATCAGAACCAGCGCTGCCGGATTCGGAGCTGCCAGCGGCGGAACTGTCAGGGGTTGAGCTCTCCGCAGCTGAGTTGTCAGAATCAGCGCTGGAGGAGTCTGCCGATGACCCGTCGGAGAGGTAGGAGCCGTGCGACCACCCCTGCTGACCATTGGACCGCCGGATCTGTACCCAATCTCCGTCAGTGGAGACGACGCTGACGCGCTCACCGGCCGGCATTCCTCCGACCACCCCATGTGCGGTTGCCGGGCCGCTGCGCACGTTCAGCGCAGTGGTGACCTCATGCGTCTGCGTGCCAGAGTCTGCCGCTGGCTGCGAGGCGTCGGCATCGCTGGCTGACGATGTCTGCGAGGAGCTCTCTGATTCGTCGGCAGGCTCCAGGTAGGCGCCGTGGGACCAGACCTGCTCACCGCGGCGGGTGAACTGCACCCAGTCACCGGAGGTGGCGGTCACGGTGATCAGTTCGTCGGTGGGCATCCCCTGGCGGATGGCGTGGTTCGTGCCGGGGCCGCTGCGGGCGTAGAGCGGCTCGGTGACGCGGTGCTGCCCCGCTGAGCTGGACCCTGCCGGTGTCGGTCCGGAGGAGTCGGCAGAGGTCCCTGCCGGAGCGTCCGGGGTGAGGTGGCCGTGCCGCACCCATCCTGTTTGGTCACCGGCGGTGACGCGCACGAAACCGTCGGCGGCGTCTCCGGGCGCTGAGGTCAGTTCTGCTCCGCGGTCCAGCTGCGCCAGCATCTCAGCATTCGGGCTGGCTGAGGCCAGCAGCTTCGTGCTCTGCGCGGCGTAGTAGTCGCAGCTGGATGGTTTGTCGCGCTGTTGGACGCGCTGAGCATTGTTCTGCAGGTCCACGCCGCGCTCAGCGAGCCACGCTGTGGGGTCCAGCGCGGTGCCGGTGTGCCAGCCGCCCCGCCAGATCTCCAGATGCAGGTGCGGTGTCACGGTGGGCCCGGAGTCACCGACGACGCCGACCGTGTCGCCGGCACTGACGGAGTCACCGACGCTGACGTGGGACTCAGCGTCCCACACGTGCAGATAGCCGGAGTGGTAGACCTGACCGCCGATGTTGTGGCGCACCACGATGAAGCCGGCCCGGCTGGCAGTCCCATCGACGGTGCGCACCACGGTGCCGTCACTGATCGCGGTGATGGGCGTTCCTTCAGCAGTCACGAGATCCTGTCCCTGGTGATTGGCAAAGGCTCCCTGCACAGACATGCAGCGCGGCCCCGTGCCGGTGGAGAAGGTGTAGCTCTGCTCAGCCAGCGGGTCAGCGAAAGTGCCCGCAGTGCTGCCGGTGCTGATGCTCACCCCGGAGGCCAGGCCTGCTGCCGGTGCGGTGTGGCCGGAACCGGTCAGCGGCTGCGGGAGGCCATTGGTGATGGGGGCATCAGCCGCGTGGGCGGCGGCGACTGAAGCTGGCAGCGTCAGGCCGACGGCGAGCGTGCCGACGACCGCCGACGAGAGTTTCTTCGGCACAGGTCTTTTCCTCACTGGTCGTGGTGCAGTAACGACTCCATAGCGGCTGGCCGGCAGCTCCTGGCGCGATGGGAATGGGAAGCCGCGGAGCCGTGGCAAGCCTGAGGTCACTGTAGTCAGGCGCTCAGGGTTGGCTACAGTGCGTGTTTCGACCTGTAGTTGAAGGACAGTGGTGCCGCTCTGTGCTGAGACCCAGGCGCGGCGGACAGAGAAGAGAGCCCCTCGGCCGGCCGATTGGCCTGTCGAGGGGCTCTCTTCTTCCCGCTCCGGTCAGCTCAGCGCTGACTGGTCATTCAGGGCTGACTGGTCATGAAACGACTATGCCTTGTACCCCACAGTCTCGGTGGACTCCTTCTGCGGCACATGGACCATGTCCTCAGGACCGGGGATGTACTCCGGGTCCTCCATCAGACGGCCGGCCCGGCGGTCGGCGATGTACTGCTGCATCTCCTTCTTCACCACCGGAGCCAGGATGCACAGGCCGATGACGTTGATGAAGATGCACAGGAACAGCGCGGCGTCGGCGAAGTCGATGATGTTGGCGAAGGTGACCACGCAGCCGATGACGATCATCACGCACACAATGAGCCGGAACGTCATGTCTCCGGCCATCGACTTGCCGAACAGGTAGCGCCACGCCTCCAGGCCGTAGTAGGCCCAGGTGATCAGCGTGGAGAAGGCGAACATGGCCACGCAGATGGCCAGCACCACCGAGAAGCCCGGAATGAAGGAGTCGAAGGCGTTGGAGGTCAGGCCCACTGGGTTCTCGTGACCCACCCCGATGGAGGCCTCGAAGTCGGCCGGCCACGCGAAGATGATCACCAGAGCGGTCATGGTGCAGACCACCACGGTGTCGATGAAGGGCTCCAGTGCGGCAACGAATCCTTCGGAGACCGGACGGCGGGTCTTCACCGCGGAGTGGGCGATCGGGGCTGAGCCGATGCCGGCCTCATTGGAGAAGGCCGCGCGCTGCACGCCGATGATGATCACCCCGAGGACGCCGCCGCTGATTCCTTCGGGGCTGAAGGCTCCGGAGATGATCTGACCGACGGCCTCACCGAGGTTTCCGATGTTGGCGAGGATGACGATGAGCGCACCCAGCACGTAGATGCCGGCCATAATCGGAATCAGTTTGCTGGTGACCGCACCGATGGATTTGATGCCGCCGATGATGACCAGCGCCACCAGGCCGGCAAAGATGATGCCGAAGAGGAAGGCGAACCATGTGGCATCCAGGAAGTCGAAGGTGGAACCGCCGGTCTGGGCATCGATCGTTTCGCCGGCTGAGGTGATGGCGCCGTATGTCTGGTTGGCCTGGAACATGCCGCCGCCGATGACACCGAAGAGCATGATCGAGATGGCGAACACGCCGGTGATGATGGCCACCGGGACCTTGCCCAGCCGGTGGAAGGCCACCGGAAGGTATTTGAACGGGCCGCCGTGGACGTTACCATCGGCGTCGATGGTGCGGTAGCGGACTCCCAGTGTGCACTCAACGAACTTGGTGCACATACCGAAGAGACCGGCCAGGACCATCCAGAAGGTGGCACCGGGTCCGCCGAGGGAGACCGCGGCAGCCACACCGGCAATATTGCCCAGCCCCACAGTGGCCGACAGTGCTGAAGTCAGCGCCTGGAAGTGAGAAATCTCTCCTGGATCGTCGTCACGGGAGTACTTGCCGCGGATGACTTCCAGCGAGGTCTTGAATCCGGTGAACTGGACGCCCTTGAAATAGATGGTGAATGAGATGGCGGCGACCACAGCCCACAGCACCACCAGCGGACCGTCCCACAGTGTGGCCTCTTCCGGAAATGGCGCGCCCAGGGGAACGGTGACTTCAGTGCCGAAGATGAGATTGACGAAGAATCCGGTGGCGTTGCCGAAGACTTCATCAATCGTGTCGGCGACCTGCTGAAGGCCGGAGACTTGCTCCTCGGCCCCCATGGCCGCAATATGTCCCAGTGGATTCATCGTGCTGATCCCCCTCAGGTGGGTGCAGTGATAGGTGACGCTGGTCTAGCAACAATTGTCTGTAGGCTGGTTCAGCTCCTCGACTAACTGCAAGGAAAATGTAGCAACCTTCGGACAGATGAGGGAATATTGCCAGATTCTTGAGCGTGTCGCAAGTCACATTGGAGCGGACATGACGACGCCGCCCCCTCCAAGCGTTCGGAGAGGACGGCGTCGCGGGAAGCTCAGGGTGAAGTGAGGGGTGGAACTAGGGGGTCATGCCCAGCTTCTCCAGCACGATCTCCTTGACCTTGGCCGCATCAGCCTGACCCTGGGTCTCTTTCATCACTGGGCCGATGAGGGCGCCGATGGCCTTGAGCTTTCCGCCCTGGACCTTCTCAACGACGTCGGGGTTCTCCGCCATGGCCTTCTCCACCGCCGCGGTGAGCGCACCGTCGTCGGAGACGACCTCCAAACCGCGTACGGTGACGATGTGGCTCGGGGCTCCCTCCCCCGCCAGGTGATGCTCCAGGACTTGGCGGGCGATCTTGTCGTTGATCCGCCCCTGCTCCACCAGCTGGTTCAGCTCCACGACGGTGGCCGGCTGCACATCAAGGGCGGCAGGGTCAGCATCACGAGTCTTGGCCAGCCGTGAGATCTCGCCCATCCACCATTTGCGCGCCGCTGCAGGGGCTGCGCCATGGGCCACTGTCTCCTCAATCTGGTCGATCAGGCCGGCGGCGACGACGTCGCGGAACTCCGCCTCGGAGAACCCCCAGGCTTCGCGGAGCCTGCGACGGCGTTCGGCCGGCGGCTCCGGCAGCTGCGCGCGCAGCTGCTCGACCCAGTCTGCGGTGACGCTGATCGGCACCAGGTCCGGTTCGGGGAAGTAGCGGTAGTCGTCGGCGTCGGACTTCGGGCGTCCGGAGCTGGTGGTCCGGGAGTCCTCCTTCCAGTGGCGAGTCTCCTGGACCACACTGCCGCCTGCGGAGAGCACCCCGGCATGCCGGCGGATCTCGTAGTGCACCGCGTGTTCGACCGCGCGCAGCGAATTGACGTTCTTGGTCTCTGAGCGGGTGCCGAAGGTGGCAGATCCTTTGGGCATCAGGGACACGTTGGCATCGCAGCGCACGTTGCCGCGCTCCATGCGGGCCTCAGAGATGTTCAGACCCTTCACGATGTCGCGCACTGCAGTCGCATAGGCCCTGGCGAGCTCCGGGGCGCGGGCTCCAGCACCGGTGATGGGTTTGGTCACAATCTCGATCAGCGGCACGCCTGCACGGTTGTAGTCGACCAGCGAGTACTCCGATCCCTGGATGCGTCCGGTGCCACCGGCGTGGGTGAGCTTTCCGGCGTCCTCCTCCATGTGGGCGCGCTCGATCTCGATACGGAAGACTTCGCCGTCGTCGAGCTCGACGTCGAGGTGCCCGTCGAAGGCGATCGGTTCGTCGTACTGACTGGTCTGCCAGTTCTTGGGGGTGTCGGGATAGAAGTACTGTTTGCGCGCGAACCGGCAGAAGGATGCGATCTGGCAGTTCAGCGCCAGGCCCAGCTTGATGGCCGACTCCACGGCCGCACCGTTGAGCACCGGCAGGGCGCCCGGCATCCCCAGGTCCACCTCGTTGACGTTGGTGTTGGGATCATCGCCGAAGGCGTTGGGTGCGGAGGAGAACATTTTGGTCGCGGTGTTCAGCTCCACGTGGATCTCAAAGCCCATCACCGGCTCATAGGTCTCCAGCGCGGCCTCAAAGCTCAGCGGCGCCGCGTCTGTGGTGCTCTGGCTCATTTGGCTACCTCCATGTCTGGAACCTGCGCCCACACGGGCGTACCGGCATCGTCGTTGAGCAGCTTCTCCAAGGCCCGTCCCGCGTGGTACACCTCGGCATCCCCGCGCGCCGGGGCGAGGAACTGGACGCCCACCGGCAGACCCTCGGCGAGTCCGCCGGGCACGGAGATGGCCGGGATTCCGGCTAGGTTGGCGGGGATGGTGGCGATGTCGTTGAGGTACATGGCCATCGGATCCTGAAGCTTCTCCCCCAGCGGGAACGCCACGGTGGGCGAGGTGGGCGAGATCAGCACATCGGCGGAGGCGAAGGCGGCCTCGAAGTCGCGCTGAATGAGCGTTCGGATCTTCTGGGCCGAACCGTAGTACGCGTCGTAGTAGCCGGCCGAGAGCGCGTAGGTGCCCAGGATGATGCGGCGCTTGACTTCCTCGCCGAACCCGGCGGCCCGGGTCGCCCCCATAACTCGTTCGATGGTCACCGGCGGCTGGTCCGGAAGCACGCGCTGACCGTAGCGGACCCCGTCGAACCGGGCCATATTGCTGGAGGCCTCCGAGGACATGATCAGGTAGTAGGCGCCCAAAGCGTACTCGAAGCTGGGGCAGTCCACCTCGACGATCTGCGCCCCGGCTGAGCGCAGCAGCTCAAGCGACTCCTGGAAGCGGGCGAGCACAGCGTCCTGGTAGCCGGTGCCCTGCAGCTGCTTGATGACCCCGATCCGCATTCCGGCCACCTCGTGGTTGCCGGCAGCTGTGCCGAACCCCGGCACTGGCTCAGGAAGCGATGTGGAGTCCTTGGGATCGTGGCCTGCGATCAGTTCGTGCAGCAGTGCCGCGTCCTCCACGGTTCGGGCCGCCGGACCGATCTGGTCCAACGAGGAAGCCATCGCGATCGCGCCGTAGCGGGAGACGCTGCCGTAGGTGGGCTTGGTGCCGACGGTGCCGGTGACCGCTGCGGGCTGCCGGATGGAGCCGCCGGTGTCGGTGCCCAGCGCCAGGGGGGCTTCGAAGGCCGCCACGGCAGCTGCCGAGCCGCCCCCGGAGCCGCCGGGTATCCGGGAGGTGTCCCACGGGTTGCGGGTGGGTCCGTAGGCAGAGTGTTCTGTGGAGGAGCCCATGGCGAACTCGTCCAGGTTCGTCTTGCCCAGGATCGGCAGCTTCGCCTGCCGGATCTTGGTGACCACAGTGGCGTCGTAGGGGCTCATCCAACCTTCGAGCATCTTCGAGCCGCTGGTGGTCGGCTGCCCACGGGTGACGATGAGGTCCTTGACGGCGACCGGGACTCCGGCCAAGGGATGAAGCGCATCGGCCTGGGCACCGCCTGCCGCCCGCAGCCTGTCCACCTCGGCGGCGGTTTCCAGTGCTTCGTCGGCGTTGACGTGCAGGAATGCGTTGATCTCGCCGTCCACTGCGGCTATCCGGTCCAGGTGAGCCTGGGTGAGCTCGACGGAGGAGATTTCGCCTGCGGCCAGCTTGGCGGCCATCTGGGCGGCTGTCAGTGTGATCAGGTCAGACACGGTGATCACTCCCCGTCCATGATGGCAGGAACCTTGAATCGTCCGTCCTGGGCATCGGGGGCATTGGCCAGGGACTCTTCGGCGGTGAAGACGTGCCCGACCTCGTCGCGGCGGAACACGTTGCGCAGCTCCACCGGGTGGGAAGTGGCCGGCACCTCATCTGCGGCAGCCTCCTGCACGGACTTCACCGAGTCGACGATGACGCCGAGCTCCCCGGTCATCTTGTCCAGCTCCTCATCGGTCATGGCGATGTGGGCAAGTGCGGACAGATGCTCCACATCGGCGCGCGAGATCTCAGGCATGCATCTCCCTTTAATGTTGGTTGGGCGGTTCTCTGTGGGCCAGTTTACTGGCCGCGGCTCGGCCCCGAAGGACCGGAATCTCAGGAGGTGACGTCAACCAGGATGACGGTCACATTATCGCGGCCGCCGTGGCGCAGCGCCTGGTGGATGAGCCAGTCCACGGTGTCCTGCGCGTTGTGGCCGGCGTTGAGGATGTGGGCGATCTGCTCGTCGGTGAGCTCCCCGGTCAGCCCGTCGGAGCAGACCAGCAGCCGCTGGCCGGAGGCGACTGTGGCCGTGCTGAAGTCTGCGTCCCACATGTCTCCGGCGCCCAGCGCCCGGGTGATGACGTTGCGCTGCGGGTGGTTCTCCACCTCATCGGCAGTGATCATGTCTGAATCCAGCAGCTCCTGCACCTGCGAATGGTCGCGGGTGAGGCGGATGAGGGCACCATCGTTGAGCAGGTAGGTGCGCGAGTCGCCGATGTTGAACACCAGCCACTGCCACTGGCCGGTGCCTCCCGCATCGGCGTCGGCAGTGCCACCGTGACCGGGAACCACCACCGCACCGGTCAGCGTCGTGCCGGCCTTGGAGTCGGTGGCTGCGCGGATGCGGGCGTCGGCGTCGTCGAGGAACTGTTGGATCTCTCCCTGGCCGACTTTGCCGCCGGCGGCCTCCCAGCCTTCGGCCAGCGCCTGAACGGCGACTGAGGATGCCACCTCACCAGCCTCGTGGCCTCCCATACCGTCGGCGACGGCGAAGAGCGTATCGGTGACCACATAGGAGTCTTCGTTCAGTTCCCGGCGCAGCCCCACGTGAGAGCCGTAGCCGTAGTCGGCGTAGGGCTCCGGGGTGGTCTCGGGGCTGTCGGCGCTCAAAGTCACGCACCCATCTTGTCATGAATCGCGACAGAT
>NZ_JACIBT010000010.1 GCF_014195445.1 Garicola koreensis
GAGCCCGACGTCGAATCCGACGATCCGCTCGATGAGTCGGAGCTTGCCGATCCGTTGGACGAGTTGGAAGACGACGAGGACGACGACGCCCCAGCATCCGCCGCGTCCGAACTGGACGATGAGCTCGACGTCGACGCTGAAGCCGGCAGGTCCAGAAAACTCGTGCCAGATCCAGCCGGTGCTGCTTCCGGCGCGCACCTGGTACCAGCCCCCGCTGCGGTCCAGCACATCGACCTCAGTATTGGGGGCCACAGTGCGCTGCACCGCGTGGCTCATCCCCGCACCGGAGCGCATGTTGACCCCCTCGGTGGTTCTCACAGCATCCGAGTCCGACGCCGAAGCACCGGTGGCGGTGGCGGCCGGATCCGAGGAGCCCGAATCTGAGGAGTCCGAATCCGGAGCATCTGAACCCGGAGCGCCCGAGGATCTGTCGGAACTGGAGGACCCGGATCCCTCGGTGCTGGAGGAGACCTCGTTGCTGGAGGATTCTGGTGCGTTATCAGCAGGCGCTGCGTCGGCGTCCTGCTGGGTGCCGCGCAGATGATCCGCATACATCCACAGGGTGCTGCCGTCACGCTCGAAGCTCGCCCACTCGCCGCTGCGACCGGTGATCTGAACACCGGTGCCGGGGTTCAGCACCGTGACCACTGGCTGGTCCGTCCCCGCGCCGCTGCGCGCGTTGAGGTACACCCCGTCTACTGTGTGGGTGGCGGTGGGAGCCTGCGATGGGTCGTCATCGGATGTGTCCGACGCGGTCGAAGAGCTGCTCTGCTCCGAGGCCTCCGATGCGCCGCCTTCAGACCCGGAGCTCTCTGAGCCAGCGCTGTCGGATGCGGGGCTGCCAGAAGCTGAGCTGCCAGAACCCGCCTTATCAGAACCAGCGCTGCCGGATTCGGAGCTGCCAGCGGCGGAACTGTCAGGGGTTGAGCTCTCCGCAGCTGAGTTGTCAGAATCAGCGCTGGAGGAGTCTGCCGATGACCCGTCGGAGAGGTAGGAGCCGTGCGACCACCCCTGCTGACCATTGGACCGCCGGATCTGTACCCAATCTCCGTCAGTGGAGACGACGCTGACGCGCTCACCGGCCGGCATTCCTCCGACCACCCCATGTGCGGTTGCCGGGCCGCTGCGCACGTTCAGCGCAGTGGTGACCTCATGCGTCTGCGTGCCAGAGTCTGCCGCTGGCTGCGAGGCGTCGGCATCGCTGGCTGACGATGTCTGCGAGGAGCTCTCTGATTCGTCGGCAGGCTCCAGGTAGGCGCCGTGGGACCAGACCTGCTCACCGCGGCGGGTGAACTGCACCCAGTCACCGGAGGTGGCGGTCACGGTGATCAGTTCGTCGGTGGGCATCCCCTGGCGGATGGCGTGGTTCGTGCCGGGGCCGCTGCGGGCGTAGAGCGGCTCGGTGACGCGGTGCTGCCCCGCTGAGCTGGACCCTGCCGGTGTCGGTCCGGAGGAGTCGGCAGAGGTCCCTGCCGGAGCGTCCGGGGTGAGGTGGCCGTGCCGCACCCATCCTGTTTGGTCACCGGCGGTGACGCGCACGAAACCGTCGGCGGCGTCTCCGGGCGCTGAGGTCAGTTCTGCTCCGCGGTCCAGCTGCGCCAGCATCTCAGCATTCGGGCTGGCTGAGGCCAGCAGCTTCGTGCTCTGCGCGGCGTAGTAGTCGCAGCTGGATGGTTTGTCGCGCTGTTGGACGCGCTGAGCATTGTTCTGCAGGTCCACGCCGCGCTCAGCGAGCCACGCTGTGGGGTCCAGCGCGGTGCCGGTGTGCCAGCCGCCCCGCCAGATCTCCAGATGCAGGTGCGGTGTCACGGTGGGCCCGGAGTCACCGACGACGCCGACCGTGTCGCCGGCACTGACGGAGTCACCGACGCTGACGTGGGACTCAGCGTCCCACACGTGCAGATAGCCGGAGTGGTAGACCTGACCGCCGATGTTGTGGCGCACCACGATGAAGCCGGCCCGGCTGGCAGTCCCATCGACGGTGCGCACCACGGTGCCGTCACTGATCGCGGTGATGGGCGTTCCTTCAGCAGTCACGAGATCCTGTCCCTGGTGATTGGCAAAGGCTCCCTGCACAGACATGCAGCGCGGCCCCGTGCCGGTGGAGAAGGTGTAGCTCTGCTCAGCCAGCGGGTCAGCGAAAGTGCCCGCAGTGCTGCCGGTGCTGATGCTCACCCCGGAGGCCAGGCCTGCTGCCGGTGCGGTGTGGCCGGAACCGGTCAGCGGCTGCGGGAGGCCATTGGTGATGGGGGCATCAGCCGCGTGGGCGGCGGCGACTGAAGCTGGCAGCGTCAGGCCGACGGCGAGCGTGCCGACGACCGCCGACGAGAGTTTCTTCGGCACAGGTCTTTTCCTCACTGGTCGTGGTGCAGTAACGACTCCATAGCGGCTGGCCGGCAGCTCCTGGCGCGATGGGAATGGGAAGCCGCGGAGCCGTGGCAAGCCTGAGGTCACTGTAGTCAGGCGCTCAGGGTTGGCTACAGTGCGTGTTTCGACCTGTAGTTGAAGGACAGTGGTGCCGCTCTGTGCTGAGACCCAGGCGCGGCGGACAGAGAAGAGAGCCCCTCGGCCGGCCGATTGGCCTGTCGAGGGGCTCTCTTCTTCCCGCTCCGGTCAGCTCAGCGCTGACTGGTCATTCAGGGCTGACTGGTCATGAAACGACTATGCCTTGTACCCCACAGTCTCGGTGGACTCCTTCTGCGGCACATGGACCATGTCCTCAGGACCGGGGATGTACTCCGGGTCCTCCATCAGACGGCCGGCCCGGCGGTCGGCGATGTACTGCTGCATCTCCTTCTTCACCACCGGAGCCAGGATGCACAGGCCGATGACGTTGATGAAGATGCACAGGAACAGCGCGGCGTCGGCGAAGTCGATGATGTTGGCGAAGGTGACCACGCAGCCGATGACGATCATCACGCACACAATGAGCCGGAACGTCATGTCTCCGGCCATCGACTTGCCGAACAGGTAGCGCCACGCCTCCAGGCCGTAGTAGGCCCAGGTGATCAGCGTGGAGAAGGCGAACATGGCCACGCAGATGGCCAGCACCACCGAGAAGCCCGGAATGAAGGAGTCGAAGGCGTTGGAGGTCAGGCCCACTGGGTTCTCGTGACCCACCCCGATGGAGGCCTCGAAGTCGGCCGGCCACGCGAAGATGATCACCAGAGCGGTCATGGTGCAGACCACCACGGTGTCGATGAAGGGCTCCAGTGCGGCAACGAATCCTTCGGAGACCGGACGGCGGGTCTTCACCGCGGAGTGGGCGATCGGGGCTGAGCCGATGCCGGCCTCATTGGAGAAGGCCGCGCGCTGCACGCCGATGATGATCACCCCGAGGACGCCGCCGCTGATTCCTTCGGGGCTGAAGGCTCCGGAGATGATCTGACCGACGGCCTCACCGAGGTTTCCGATGTTGGCGAGGATGACGATGAGCGCACCCAGCACGTAGATGCCGGCCATAATCGGAATCAGTTTGCTGGTGACCGCACCGATGGATTTGATGCCGCCGATGATGACCAGCGCCACCAGGCCGGCAAAGATGATGCCGAAGAGGAAGGCGAACCATGTGGCATCCAGGAAGTCGAAGGTGGAACCGCCGGTCTGGGCATCGATCGTTTCGCCGGCTGAGGTGATGGCGCCGTATGTCTGGTTGGCCTGGAACATGCCGCCGCCGATGACACCGAAGAGCATGATCGAGATGGCGAACACGCCGGTGATGATGGCCACCGGGACCTTGCCCAGCCGGTGGAAGGCCACCGGAAGGTATTTGAACGGGCCGCCGTGGACGTTACCATCGGCGTCGATGGTGCGGTAGCGGACTCCCAGTGTGCACTCAACGAACTTGGTGCACATACCGAAGAGACCGGCCAGGACCATCCAGAAGGTGGCACCGGGTCCGCCGAGGGAGACCGCGGCAGCCACACCGGCAATATTGCCCAGCCCCACAGTGGCCGACAGTGCTGAAGTCAGCGCCTGGAAGTGAGAAATCTCTCCTGGATCGTCGTCACGGGAGTACTTGCCGCGGATGACTTCCAGCGAGGTCTTGAATCCGGTGAACTGGACGCCCTTGAAATAGATGGTGAATGAGATGGCGGCGACCACAGCCCACAGCACCACCAGCGGACCGTCCCACAGTGTGGCCTCTTCCGGAAATGGCGCGCCCAGGGGAACGGTGACTTCAGTGCCGAAGATGAGATTGACGAAGAATCCGGTGGCGTTGCCGAAGACTTCATCAATCGTGTCGGCGACCTGCTGAAGGCCGGAGACTTGCTCCTCGGCCCCCATGGCCGCAATATGTCCCAGTGGATTCATCGTGCTGATCCCCCTCAGGTGGGTGCAGTGATAGGTGACGCTGGTCTAGCAACAATTGTCTGTAGGCTGGTTCAGCTCCTCGACTAACTGCAAGGAAAATGTAGCAACCTTCGGACAGATGAGGGAATATTGCCAGATTCTTGAGCGTGTCGCAAGTCACATTGGAGCGGACATGACGACGCCGCCCCCTCCAAGCGTTCGGAGAGGACGGCGTCGCGGGAAGCTCAGGGTGAAGTGAGGGGTGGAACTAGGGGGTCATGCCCAGCTTCTCCAGCACGATCTCCTTGACCTTGGCCGCATCAGCCTGACCCTGGGTCTCTTTCATCACTGGGCCGATGAGGGCGCCGATGGCCTTGAGCTTTCCGCCCTGGACCTTCTCAACGACGTCGGGGTTCTCCGCCATGGCCTTCTCCACCGCCGCGGTGAGCGCACCGTCGTCGGAGACGACCTCCAAACCGCGTACGGTGACGATGTGGCTCGGGGCTCCCTCCCCCGCCAGGTGATGCTCCAGGACTTGGCGGGCGATCTTGTCGTTGATCCGCCCCTGCTCCACCAGCTGGTTCAGCTCCACGACGGTGGCCGGCTGCACATCAAGGGCGGCAGGGTCAGCATCACGAGTCTTGGCCAGCCGTGAGATCTCGCCCATCCACCATTTGCGCGCCGCTGCAGGGGCTGCGCCATGGGCCACTGTCTCCTCAATCTGGTCGATCAGGCCGGCGGCGACGACGTCGCGGAACTCCGCCTCGGAGAACCCCCAGGCTTCGCGGAGCCTGCGACGGCGTTCGGCCGGCGGCTCCGGCAGCTGCGCGCGCAGCTGCTCGACCCAGTCTGCGGTGACGCTGATCGGCACCAGGTCCGGTTCGGGGAAGTAGCGGTAGTCGTCGGCGTCGGACTTCGGGCGTCCGGAGCTGGTGGTCCGGGAGTCCTCCTTCCAGTGGCGAGTCTCCTGGACCACACTGCCGCCTGCGGAGAGCACCCCGGCATGCCGGCGGATCTCGTAGTGCACCGCGTGTTCGACCGCGCGCAGCGAATTGACGTTCTTGGTCTCTGAGCGGGTGCCGAAGGTGGCAGATCCTTTGGGCATCAGGGACACGTTGGCATCGCAGCGCACGTTGCCGCGCTCCATGCGGGCCTCAGAGATGTTCAGACCCTTCACGATGTCGCGCACTGCAGTCGCATAGGCCCTGGCGAGCTCCGGGGCGCGGGCTCCAGCACCGGTGATGGGTTTGGTCACAATCTCGATCAGCGGCACGCCTGCACGGTTGTAGTCGACCAGCGAGTACTCCGATCCCTGGATGCGTCCGGTGCCACCGGCGTGGGTGAGCTTTCCGGCGTCCTCCTCCATGTGGGCGCGCTCGATCTCGATACGGAAGACTTCGCCGTCGTCGAGCTCGACGTCGAGGTGCCCGTCGAAGGCGATCGGTTCGTCGTACTGACTGGTCTGCCAGTTCTTGGGGGTGTCGGGATAGAAGTACTGTTTGCGCGCGAACCGGCAGAAGGATGCGATCTGGCAGTTCAGCGCCAGGCCCAGCTTGATGGCCGACTCCACGGCCGCACCGTTGAGCACCGGCAGGGCGCCCGGCATCCCCAGGTCCACCTCGTTGACGTTGGTGTTGGGATCATCGCCGAAGGCGTTGGGTGCGGAGGAGAACATTTTGGTCGCGGTGTTCAGCTCCACGTGGATCTCAAAGCCCATCACCGGCTCATAGGTCTCCAGCGCGGCCTCAAAGCTCAGCGGCGCCGCGTCTGTGGTGCTCTGGCTCATTTGGCTACCTCCATGTCTGGAACCTGCGCCCACACGGGCGTACCGGCATCGTCGTTGAGCAGCTTCTCCAAGGCCCGTCCCGCGTGGTACACCTCGGCATCCCCGCGCGCCGGGGCGAGGAACTGGACGCCCACCGGCAGACCCTCGGCGAGTCCGCCGGGCACGGAGATGGCCGGGATTCCGGCTAGGTTGGCGGGGATGGTGGCGATGTCGTTGAGGTACATGGCCATCGGATCCTGAAGCTTCTCCCCCAGCGGGAACGCCACGGTGGGCGAGGTGGGCGAGATCAGCACATCGGCGGAGGCGAAGGCGGCCTCGAAGTCGCGCTGAATGAGCGTTCGGATCTTCTGGGCCGAACCGTAGTACGCGTCGTAGTAGCCGGCCGAGAGCGCGTAGGTGCCCAGGATGATGCGGCGCTTGACTTCCTCGCCGAACCCGGCGGCCCGGGTCGCCCCCATAACTCGTTCGATGGTCACCGGCGGCTGGTCCGGAAGCACGCGCTGACCGTAGCGGACCCCGTCGAACCGGGCCATATTGCTGGAGGCCTCCGAGGACATGATCAGGTAGTAGGCGCCCAAAGCGTACTCGAAGCTGGGGCAGTCCACCTCGACGATCTGCGCCCCGGCTGAGCGCAGCAGCTCAAGCGACTCCTGGAAGCGGGCGAGCACAGCGTCCTGGTAGCCGGTGCCCTGCAGCTGCTTGATGACCCCGATCCGCATTCCGGCCACCTCGTGGTTGCCGGCAGCTGTGCCGAACCCCGGCACTGGCTCAGGAAGCGATGTGGAGTCCTTGGGATCGTGGCCTGCGATCAGTTCGTGCAGCAGTGCCGCGTCCTCCACGGTTCGGGCCGCCGGACCGATCTGGTCCAACGAGGAAGCCATCGCGATCGCGCCGTAGCGGGAGACGCTGCCGTAGGTGGGCTTGGTGCCGACGGTGCCGGTGACCGCTGCGGGCTGCCGGATGGAGCCGCCGGTGTCGGTGCCCAGCGCCAGGGGGGCTTCGAAGGCCGCCACGGCAGCTGCCGAGCCGCCCCCGGAGCCGCCGGGTATCCGGGAGGTGTCCCACGGGTTGCGGGTGGGTCCGTAGGCAGAGTGTTCTGTGGAGGAGCCCATGGCGAACTCGTCCAGGTTCGTCTTGCCCAGGATCGGCAGCTTCGCCTGCCGGATCTTGGTGACCACAGTGGCGTCGTAGGGGCTCATCCAACCTTCGAGCATCTTCGAGCCGCTGGTGGTCGGCTGCCCACGGGTGACGATGAGGTCCTTGACGGCGACCGGGACTCCGGCCAAGGGATGAAGCGCATCGGCCTGGGCACCGCCTGCCGCCCGCAGCCTGTCCACCTCGGCGGCGGTTTCCAGTGCTTCGTCGGCGTTGACGTGCAGGAATGCGTTGATCTCGCCGTCCACTGCGGCTATCCGGTCCAGGTGAGCCTGGGTGAGCTCGACGGAGGAGATTTCGCCTGCGGCCAGCTTGGCGGCCATCTGGGCGGCTGTCAGTGTGATCAGGTCAGACACGGTGATCACTCCCCGTCCATGATGGCAGGAACCTTGAATCGTCCGTCCTGGGCATCGGGGGCATTGGCCAGGGACTCTTCGGCGGTGAAGACGTGCCCGACCTCGTCGCGGCGGAACACGTTGCGCAGCTCCACCGGGTGGGAAGTGGCCGGCACCTCATCTGCGGCAGCCTCCTGCACGGACTTCACCGAGTCGACGATGACGCCGAGCTCCCCGGTCATCTTGTCCAGCTCCTCATCGGTCATGGCGATGTGGGCAAGTGCGGACAGATGCTCCACATCGGCGCGCGAGATCTCAGGCATGCATCTCCCTTTAATGTTGGTTGGGCGGTTCTCTGTGGGCCAGTTTACTGGCCGCGGCTCGGCCCCGAAGGACCGGAATCTCAGGAGGTGACGTCAACCAGGATGACGGTCACATTATCGCGGCCGCCGTGGCGCAGCGCCTGGTGGATGAGCCAGTCCACGGTGTCCTGCGCGTTGTGGCCGGCGTTGAGGATGTGGGCGATCTGCTCGTCGGTGAGCTCCCCGGTCAGCCCGTCGGAGCAGACCAGCAGCCGCTGGCCGGAGGCGACTGTGGCCGTGCTGAAGTCTGCGTCCCACATGTCTCCGGCGCCCAGCGCCCGGGTGATGACGTTGCGCTGCGGGTGGTTCTCCACCTCATCGGCAGTGATCATGTCTGAATCCAGCAGCTCCTGCACCTGCGAATGGTCGCGGGTGAGGCGGATGAGGGCACCATCGTTGAGCAGGTAGGTGCGCGAGTCGCCGATGTTGAACACCAGCCACTGCCACTGGCCGGTGCCTCCCGCATCGGCGTCGGCAGTGCCACCGTGACCGGGAACCACCACCGCACCGGTCAGCGTCGTGCCGGCCTTGGAGTCGGTGGCTGCGCGGATGCGGGCGTCGGCGTCGTCGAGGAACTGTTGGATCTCTCCCTGGCCGACTTTGCCGCCGGCGGCCTCCCAGCCTTCGGCCAGCGCCTGAACGGCGACTGAGGATGCCACCTCACCAGCCTCGTGGCCTCCCATACCGTCGGCGACGGCGAAGAGCGTATCGGTGACCACATAGGAGTCTTCGTTCAGTTCCCGGCGCAGCCCCACGTGAGAGCCGTAGCCGTAGTCGGCGTAGGGCTCCGGGGTGGTCTCGGGGCTGTCGGCGCTCAAAGTCACGCACCCATCTTGTCATGAATCGCGACAGATTCGTGACCAAATTGTGTCCCGCCTGTGACGTGTGCGCTCAGTGGGAGTCGAGCGAGATGCCCGAGCCGTTGGCCCGCAGCAGCAGATGGGGTGAGACTTCCCCGAATCCGCGCACCAACCGCGGCGGCTGCGGCACCAGCAGGTAGTCTTCGGTGACCTCCAGGGCCTCGGCGGTGGCCTCATCGACCAGAACTGTGCCGGGGTCGGCGATGCCGGTCAGCCGGGCGGCTAAGTTCACCGTGGGCCCGTAGATGTCGCCCATCCGGGAGAGCACCCTCCCCCACACCACCGAGACCCGCGCCTGCGGAAGAACGTCGTCGGCGGCCATGGACTCCGACAGCGCCAGCGCGATCTCAGCCCCGGCCTCGGGCGTCTCTGCGTTGTAGAGCACCTCGTCGCCGACGGTCTTGACCAGGCGGCCGCCGCCGATGGAGATGATCTCAGCGCATCGGGATTCGAAGCGCTGCACCATCTGGGCCAGTGTGCGTTCGTTCATCTGCCGCGACAGCGAGGTGTAGGAGACCAGATCGGCGAAGCCCACCGCCCGGGCCAGCGGCAGCGGCGCGTCGTCCTCGGTGCCGTCGCGACTGCGCGAGAGCGAGGCCAGCCCCGACTCCACCCGGACGGTGAGCCGCTGCAGCGCGGCGGAGAGCTGACGGCGCCAGGCGTAGTTCATCAGTTGCTGGACCGGCTCAATGAGCTGCGGCAGCTCCTCAACTACCTGGCTGCGGGCCTGGGCGTCGGTGAGGCGCTCATTGGCGATCTTGTCCTCCACCAGCGCCTCGATCTGCCACACCACCATTCGGTCGGTCATCTGCCCCACCGAGCGGGTCAGTGAGATGGCGGCCTCCTGGTTCAGATGACCGTCGCGGACCAGCTCCACCATTCTGGCCAGGGCGTCGGCGTCGGCTTCGGTGAACGCCTTGATGTCTTCGTCGAGGTTGGGGAACCCCAGGGCACGCCAGAGTCGGCGGGCCGAATGGGTGGAGACTCCCATCCGTGAAGCCATCTGCCGGTAGGTCAGGGTGCGCTCGGCCCCCAGGAGTTGGTGCTCGAGCTTGCGGATGTTGCCGTGCCAGTCACGCTCCCGCCGGCCGGGGATCGGGATCGCGGCCGTGACCGAGGATCGGTGATACTGCGGATCCTCGCGTTCGCCGTCGTCCTGCGGCTGTGGCCCTGGGGTGAACCCCCGGTTGGGCACCCTGGGCACCGGGGAGGTGAGCAGCGGTCCGTGCCCCCGGGGTGCGGGGAAGTCCGACCAGTCAGCGCGGGCTGCGGCAAGCTCCTCGTCGCTGTACTCAGCCGCCCCCGCGTCGGACTGCGCCTGCCCGCCTGCGCCTTCGTCTGCCATGTAGTCGGGCAGATGCGGCGTCTGCGGTGAGGGCCCAGTGTTGGAGGACCCAGGGCCAGAGGACGCGCGGCTGAAGGGCGGGTCGTAGTCGCCGGTCATGTCTTCGCTCCAGCGATCGGGCCCGGCGGCGCCGAATCCTCGTCTGCGGGCCCGCTCCCAGGAGGCGCGGCCGGCGTCGTCGGGCCCCTCTTCGGTCACGGCCTCAAAATCGGTGGGCCCCTCAGTAGGCGCCATAGCCACCCCCAAAGCTGGATCCGGCCACGTCTCCGCGCCAGGGGTCGGGCCCAGGCTGGACCGGCTGTCCACTGCCCGGTCCGGCACCCCGCGCATGGGCCGCCTGCTGGGCTTGGGCGCGGCGCCGGTGGGAGGAGAGCTCCTGGGCGATCAGGTTGTTGAAGCGTTCGGCGTCGGGCATGTCCCGAAGGCGGGTGCGCTGGTGCTGGCCGAAGGCCCCGTGAACCAGGGCAACAGTGCCTGCCCCGCTCATCTGCTGCAGCTTGGCCTGGCGCACCTCGGTCTGGGCCAGCAGCGCCAGTGGGATGACCGTGGCGTGGCCGGCACCGATCATATTCTTCTGCACGATCCGCTCAGTGGTCAGGTAGGTGTGCCGGTTCAGCCAGCCCCACGCCGGCTTCAGCGTGCCGAAGACGAGGCTGAGCAGCCCCAGGGCCCAAATGATGAACACGAAGATATGACTGTACTGCTGAACGAAGGTCGGCTGGGTGTCGCGGGAGACGTAGCCCAGCAAAAAGCTCACCAGGGCGATGGTGACCAGCAGGTTCACCACCACCGACACCAGGGCGCGGTGATGGGCGCGGGTGCGGACGATCACCTGTTCGCCCTCAACCAGCTTCAGCAGCATCGGCCCGAAGCACCTCCTGTATCGTGATTCAGCATCAAGTCTACTGGGGGTCGGTCACCTGGCGCGCCCTCCGGCGGCCGGCCGCAGGTGGACCACGTCGCCGGCGGTGTAGGACTCACGGACCGCGCGGCTGGATTCCCAGAGCCCCTCATGACCGCCACCGGCCTCAGGGTCAAGCACCGTACGACGCCGGGCGGTGACCTCGACCTCGAGCGCCCCGTGCGTATCGACGCGCACAGCACGTCCGCGCACGGCGGTCCCGCCGGGCAGCTCCACCCGCACCTGCTCACCGGGGGTGCTCACCGCGGCGATGATGTCTGCCCGCAGCGGCTGCACATCGGCGTGCTGCTGGATCCGGCGCATCAGCTGGGCGAACGAATCCAGCCAGTCGGCCAGCAGGTCGGTGCGAAGCGCAGCCGCCTCAGCAGATTCCACATCGGGTGTCGGATGACCGGCGCGCTGAGCCTCCAGCACCACCGAGGTGGCGGTCTGCGTGGGCAGCTGCTCAGCGCTCTGCAGCACGTTGATGCCGCAGCCGATGATCACCGCACTGGGATCATCGGGTGGGACCACCGCGAGCAGCCCGGCGATCTTTCGGCCGTCGACGTGGACATCGTTGGGCCATTTCAGGGCGGCGGCAACGTCACGGGCGCCCAGTGCTCTGACCAGAGCCAGCCCCGCGGTCAGGGTCAGCCAGTGCCACTGCTGCCTCGGCAAGCTGGGGCGCAGCAGAATCGAGGTGGACAGCGTCGAGCTCTTCGGTGAGGCCCACCCGCGGCCCAGGCGCCCGCGGCCGGCCGTCTGCTCCTCGGCGGTGAGCACCGCCATATGCGGCCACTGGGCGGCGAAGTCCGGCGCGGCCGCGGCGCGCAGCAGCTCGGCGTTGGTGGAGTCGGTGGTCTCCACCCGCACCAGCCGGGAGACCACCCCCGGCTCCACCAGCCGGTGAGTCAGCTGCGCCTCGTCAAGCACCGGTGCCTGCCCTACAGGAAGATGTCCGGCACCAGGGCGGCGTCCGGATTGACCGCATAGGCGCTGAAGTCTGTGGTGCCGGCGGCGGTGAGCACCTGCTCATCGGTGAGGAACCCGCCGCTGCCCAGCTGGGCTTCGCCGCTGATCAGCGCGTAGGCGGCATCAGCCATGATCTGCGGTGTGCGGGCCCCCTGCAGCATCTGCTCACCGCCGGGAAGGTTGGCGATGGCGGCGGTGGCGATGAGCGTCACCGGCCACAGCGAGTTGACCTCCACCCCCGTGTCGGCCAGTTCGGCGGCCAGTCCGTAGGTGGTCATCGACATGCCGTACTTGCTCATGGTGTAGCCCAGATGGGCGCCGAACCACGTGGAGCTCAGCCGCCCCTGCGCATCGGTCAGCGGTGGGGAGAGGGTGAGGATCTTCGGCGCCCAGCCGGGCTGGCCCGACCCGTCAGCACCCGCAGCGCTGCGGCGCAGATGCGGGATCGCCGCCTTGGACATCGCGAAGGTGCCGCGCACGTTGATGTCCTGCATCAGGTCGAAGCGCTTCATGTCCAGGGACTCCGTGGGGCTGAGGTCGATGGCCGAGGCGTTGTTGATCAGCACATCGATCCCGCCGAAGTGCTCGGCGGCGGCGCTGACGGCGCGTGCGACGTCGTCGTCGCTGCGAATGTCACCGACCACTGCCAGCCCCCGACCTCCGGCGGCCTCCACATCGGCGACTGCGGTGTGGACGGTGCCCTCCAGCGTGGGGTGCGGCGTATCCGTCTTGGCCACCAGGACAATGTTTGCCCCAGCCTCGGCGAGCCGCACCGCGATGGCGTGGCCGATCCCGCGGCTTCCGCCGGAGATCAGCACTGTTCTGTTCTGCATGGTGGGAGCCGCTGTCGGCTCAGATGTCGACGTCATGATCATTACCTTACTGCCCAGTAGCCGTCTTTGCCGTGACCCTCGCGCAGAATTGTAGGGTATCTACATCCGTCTGAGCGCAGAGCCTCATTAGACTGGCGACCAGATTGTGGACACCCAACAGAACGACGACGAAAGTAGTGCGCCACCGACCATGACTTCCTCTGCTGATCTGAAGACCACTGCGGGCAAGATCGCCGATTTCCGGCGTCGTCGTGATCAGACCCTGGCCCCGGCGGGCGAGGAGTCGATCGCCAAGCAGCACAACCGCGGCAAGCACACCGCCCGCGAACGCATCGAACTGCTGCTGGACGAGGACTCGTTCGTGGAATTCGACGCCCTGGCGGTGCACCGCACCCACGCCTTCGGCATGGAGAAGAAGAAGCTTCTGGGTGACGGGCTCGTCGGCGGCTACGGCACCGTCGACGGTCGACTGGTTGCCGTCTACGCCCAGGACTTCACCGTGTTCGGCGGCTCGCTGTCTGCGGTCAACGGCGAAAAGATCGTCAAAGTCCAAGAGTTCGCAGCGCGCAACGGCTGCCCGCTGATCGGCATCAACGACGGCGGCGGCGCCCGCATCCAGGAGGGTGTGGCCTCACTGGCGATGTTCGCCGATATCTTCCGCAACAACGTGCACTCCTCCGGGGTGGTCCCGCAGATCACCCTGATCATGGGGCCGGCGGCCGGCGGAGCCGCCTACTCTCCTGCGCTGACCGACTTTGTGATCATGGTGGACAAGACCTCCCACATGTTCATCACCGGCCCGGACGTGATCAAGTCAGTCACCGGCGAAGATGTGGACATGGAGTCCTTGGGCGGAGCGCGCTCGCACAACACCACCACCGGCACGGCCACGTATATGGCCGCAGACGAGCAGGACGCCATCGAGTTCGCCCAGGAGCTTCTGGAGTTTCTGCCGCTGAACAACTTGGCCGAAGCGCCGGTGGAGCCTGCTGAGCAGCGAGCCAAGATCGAACAGGAGGATGAGGCGCTCAACGACCTCATCCCGGATTCGGCCTCCGCCCCCTACGACATGACCGTACTGATCGAACAGCTGCTCGACGATGGTCACTTCCTGGCGCTGCAGGCCCTCTACGCACCGAACATGATCACCGGCTTCGGCCGGATCAACGGCCGCAGCGTTGGGGTGGTGGCCAACCAGCCCAGCCAGCTGGCCGGCACCTTGGACATTGCCGGCAGTGAGAAGGCCGCCCGGTTCGTCCGCTTCTGCGACGCCTTCAACATCCCGATCCTCACCCTGGTGGATGTGCCCGGGTTCCTGCCCGGCACCGACCAGGAGTGGGGTGGCATCATCCGCCGCGGGGCCAAGCTGCTCTACGCCTACGCCGAGGCAACCGTCCCGAAGATCACGGTGATCACCCGCAAGGCCTTCGGCGGCGCCTACATTGTGATGGGCTCCAAGAAGCTGGGAGCTGACGTCAACCTGGCCTGGCCCACCGCCCAGATCGGGGTGATGGGCGCCCAAGGTGCGGTGAACATCCTCCACCGCCGGGATCTGGCGTCCGCTGAGCAGGACGGCGAGGACGTGGAGGCAAAGCGCCAGCAGCTCATCGACGAATACGAGGAAGCCCTCTTAAACCCTTATCAGGCCGCCGAACTGGGCTACATCGACGCCGTGGTGGAACCGGCCGAGACCCGCTGGCAGATCTCCAAGGCCCTGCACGCCACCTACCACAAGCGCGAATCACGGCCGGTGAAGAAGCACGGAAACATTCCCCTCTGATATGAGACGGCAGACAATGATGACGACGACGCCCACGGCCGCAGCCCAGACTGACCCCCAGGCCCCGCTGGAGGCCGCCGCTCAGTTGCAGACTGCTGAGCCGCAGGCTGCCGAGCTGGAGGCCGACACTGCGGCTGACACTGAGGCTGCGGCTGCGGTGGGGATCCGCGGCGCCCAGCTGAGCGATGATGAGACGGCGGCCGTGGTGGCGGTGCTGGCTCGATTGGCGGCAGCCGAACCGGTGAGCTCCGATGCCGGGGGCACTGGTCCCACCGACCGCGCCGTCCAGCGTCGCCACCGGCTGCAGCTGGATCAGCACGGGCTGTGGGGCCGCCCCGGGCCAAGCTCCTGGCAGGCGGCAGGAGGTTTCGGATGACCCGACTCGTTCTGGCCTCCCAGTCCCCCAGCCGGCGCAGAGTGTTGGACCAGGCCGGCGTCGTCTTTGACGTTGAAGTCTCCTCAGTCGACGAGCCGGCAGTGGTGGAGGCCGCCTCCGCCGGAGCAGAGCTGGGCGCAGCCGAGACCGCCCTGCTGCTGGCCCGGGCCAAGGCCGAGGCCGTAGCTGCGCTGCCCGCATCCCGAAATACGCTCGTGCTGGGCTGTGACTCCGTGTTCGAACTGGACGGGGTCACCTACGGCAAGCCCTACGAAGTCGATGTCGCCGTCGAGCGGTGGCAGCAGATGCGTGGCAGGACCGGCACCCTGCACACCGGCCACTGGCTGGTGGACGCGGGGACGGCGGCCACCACCGCAGAGCACTCGTGGCTCGGCTCCGCAGCGATGACCAAGGGGCCGCTGGGCGTGCCGGAGAGCACCCTGACCTCTGCTGGGGAGACCGTCTCCTCCCAGGTGAGGTTCGCTGAACCCAGCGATGAGCAGATTCGCGCCTACGCGGAGTCCGGCGAGGCGCTGCACTGCGCCGGGGCGTTCACCCTGGAGGGTCGCGGCGCTGCGTTCATCGACCGGGTCGAGGGCGACCCCAACGCCGTCATCGGCCTCTCCCCGGCGGCGCTGAACCGGCTGCTGAGTGAGTTCGGCCGCAGCATCACAGATTTTTGGACATAACCACATCGATTGCTGGATTTTTGTCGTTCTGAGCCGCACGAACCGCTCATAACGACAAAAATCCAGCAACCGGCACCAGGAACGACGACGAAGGACCTGCAGATGACCGAGTTTTCCACGGTACTGATCGCCAACCGCGGTGAGATCGCAGTGCGCATCATCCGCGCCGCCCAGGACGAAGGCCTTGCCACAGTGGCGGTCTACGCCGAAGCGGACCGCCAGGCGATGCACGTCCACGCGGCCGACGAGGCCTATGCGCTCGGCGGGGAGTCGGCATCCGATTCCTACTTGGACATGACGAAGGTGCTGGCCGCCGCGCAGGCGACCGGCGCTGATGCCGTGCACCCCGGATACGGGTTCCTGTCGGAGAACGCGGAGTTCGCCCAGGCGGTCATCGACGCCGGGCTGGTCTGGATTGGCCCCCCGCCGGAGGCGATCCGGCTGCTGGGCGATAAGGTCTCGGCCCGTCAGCTGGCGGAGAAGGTCGGTGCGCCGCTGGCTCCGGGCACCAAGGAGCCGGTCTCCTCAGCGAAGGAGGTGCTGAAGTTCGCCGAGAAGCAGGGTCTTCCGCTGGCGATCAAGGCTGCGCACGGAGGCGGAGGCCGCGGCATCAAAGTGGTGCGTGAGCGCGATGAGATCGTCGAGCTCTACGAATCGGCCGTACGGGAGGCCACAGCGGCGTTCGGCCGCGGCGAGTGCTTCATTGAGAAGTACCTGGACAGGCCGCGCCACGTGGAGACGCAGTGCCTGGCCGATTCCCACGGCGGCGTCGTGGTGGTCTCCACCCGCGACTGCTCCCTGCAGCGCCGCAACCAGAAGTTGGTGGAGGAGGCACCGGCACCGTTCCTCACCCGGGCGCAGAATCGCCAGCTCTACCGGGCTTCGAAGGCCATCCTGAAAGAAGCCCAGTACGTCGGGGCCGGCACCTGCGAGTTCCTCATCGGCGCTGATGGGACGGTGAGCTTCCTGGAGGTCAATACTCGCCTTCAGGTGGAGCACCCGGTCTCCGAGGAGGTCACGGGCATCGACCTGGTGCGCGAGCAGTTCCGCATCGCTCGCGGGGAGAAGCTCGGCTACGAGGACCCCGAGGTGCGCGGGCACAGCATAGAGTTCCGCATCAACGGTGAAGACCCGGGGCGCAGCTTCATGCCCGCCCCCGGGACGCTGGAGACCTTCAAAATGCCTGCCGGGCCGGGGGTTCGGGTCGACTCGGGGGTGCGTGCCGGAGAGACGATCTCCGGGGCCTTCGATTCGATGGTCGCCAAACTGATCGTCACCGGTGCTGATCGTCGTCAGTCGCTGCAGCGGGCTCACCGTGCACTTGCCGAGATGCAGGTTGAGGGGATGCCTACTGTCCTGCCGTTCCACCGCAGAGTGATCACCGACCCGGCGTTCGCCCCTGAGCTTCAGAATCCGAAGGCCCAGTCCTTCCACGTCCACACCCGGTGGATCGAGACCGAGTTCGTCAACGACATCAAACCGTTCAACGCGCTCACCGCCCGCCCCGGCGACGGCGAGGACTCCGAACGCGAAGATGTGGTGGTCGAGGTCAACGGCAAGCGAGTGCAGGTCAACGTGCCGGCATCCTTGGCGGCCGGCAAGCTCTCCGGCGGCGCACCTGCTAAGAAGCGGCGGAAGAAGCGCACCGCCGCAGCGACGGCTGCCTCCGGGAACTCTCTCACCTCACCGATGCAGGGCACCGTGGTGAAGGTGGCGCTCAAGGACGGCGCCAAGGTCGCTGAAGGCGACCTCGTCGTCGTCCTGGAGGCGATGAAGATGGAGCAGCCGATCACCGCCCACAAGGCCGGCAAGCTCAAGGGCCTCAAGGTGCAGTCCGGTTCCAGCGTGAAGGCCGGGGAGGCTGTGGCCACCATCGTCGACTGAACGCCTGCAGCGAGCCGCACAGGAAAAGTTCACCGGGATTAGTGCCCTGTGAGCATCGGGTCGGGTCGGCTACGGTCAAGGTATGCGAGGACTTGCCAGCAGCACCGCCGCAGCGGCACTGCTCGTCAGTGCCTGCGCCCAGGACTCGACCACGAAGACGCCGACGACGCCGCCGGCAGAGACTTCAGCTGTGCAGCAGGAGGCTGCCGCACAGTTCGAGACGGTGGAGCACGAGCAGTTCGACGCACCGTGGGCGCTGGAGTTTTTGCCCGGCACCCAGTCGCTGCTGATCACTGAGCGCACCGGTGCGCTGAAGCTGCGCAGCCAAGACTCCGGCGAGGTGCGGGAGGTCAGCGGTGCCCCCGAAGTGGTGGACGCGGGCCAGGGCGGTATGCACGATGTGATAGCTGGCCCCACCTTCGGACAGGACCGGACCATCTACCTCAGCTGGGTGCGCTCGGCCGAGGGCGGCACCCAGGGTGTGGTGGGTCGCGCCCAGCTGGATACGGACCAGGCGGCGTTGGAGAACCTGGAGGTGATCTGGGAGCAGGACCCGGCGGCCGGTGACGGGCATTTCTCCCTGCGCATGATCGTGCTGGACGAGATGCTCTATGTCACCTCCGGGGACCGCCAGCAGATGGAGCCGGCCCAGGATATGAGCACCAACCTCGGCACCATTGTGCGGCTGAGACTAGACGGCGATCCCGCCCCGGGCAACCCATTCGCCGACGCCGGCGGGACCGCATCCCAGTTCTGGACGATCGGGCATCGCAACCCGCTGGGCATCGCTTCGGACTCACACGGCAACCTGTGGTCTTCGGAGATGGGTCCGCAGGGCGGTGACGAACTGAACCTGATTCGCGAAGGCGCCAACTACGGCTGGCCCCAGGCGTCGATGGGGGTGCACTACGACGGCACAGAGATTGCCGACCACACGGAGGGTGACGGCTTCGAGTCGCCGAAGGCCCACTGGGTGCCGGCGATCTCCCCCGGAAACCTGATGATCTACCAGGGTGAGCTGTTCACCGGGTGGCAGGACAGCGCATTGCTGGGCGGTCTCTCCGGTGAGAATCTGGTGCGGGTGGAGCTCGACGGCGAGACCGCAGAACCAGCTGATGAGTGGGACGTCGGCGAGCGCATCCGCGCCGTTGAGGAGTCCCCCGACGGCGCCGTTTGGGTGGCCACCGATGGCGGGTCGCTCATGGAGCTGCGTCCTGGACAGTAGGCCCGCCACCGAAGGCGCCTCGGGCGGTGCGCCAGCGGCGGTAGGCCAGCACGGTGAGCACGATGACCACGGCCCAGGCGATGAGCACCCAGGCACCGCTGATCACCCCGGGCTCGGCGATGAAGTTGCCGACGGCCACCAGCGATATCTGACCGGGGATCATGGAGAGCAGGCTGGCCGGCACATAGACGTGCGTTCTGACCCCGAACGCGCCGCTGCCGTAGTTCACCGGCCAGTACGGTACCCCCGGCATCAGCCGCAGAGTGCAGACAGCCTCGAAGCCGGCGCTGGTGAGCTGATTCTCCACGTGGGCCCGGTAACGTCCCAACATGCGCGTGACCACCTGTTTGCCCAGCGCGCGAGCGAGCCAATAGGCGCCCCATGCGCCGAGAAAGGCCCCGATCACTGAGAGCACGCTGCCTATGGTCAGCCCGAACAGCAGCCCGCCGGTGACCGCCATGATCGTCACCGGTATGGGAGTCAGCGCCGCCAGTGCGTAGAGGCCGATGAAGATGAACCACCCGGCCCAGCCGAAGCCCTCAATCGTGGCCTGCAGCGTGTCCACCGGCGGCAGATCAACGTTGAAGACCACCCAGATCATAGCCAGCACCACCACGATCAGGGCGACGTTGCGCAGCCACGTGGCCCAGGGGGCCTCATGATCACCGGCGGCCGGTTCGCCGTCCTGGTTCTCCTGCATGCACGTCATGTTATCGCTCCTCGCGCGCCGCTGACGGTGGAGCCTGGCAGAAGTGCCGGATAATCGAGGGGTCGCCCCCTGCCGAAGGAGATCAGATGGAGCATGCGCGCACAGTCCTCGATTTTGTGACCGAACGCTTTACCGCTGCCTCGCAGCCCGAACCGACGGTGATCGCAGCGGTGGGCGTGGTAGCCGTGCTGATGACGGTGGTGCCGGGGATCTGGCGGATCGTGCGGCAGGCTTCGACCATCATCCATGAGATGGGCCACGTGGTCGCCGCCTGGATCAGCGGACGCCGCGTGTCGGGAATCAAGCTGCACTCCGACACCTCAGGGGTGACCCTCTCACGCGGCAGGCCGCGAGGATTCGGCATGCTGATCACCGCGCTGGCCGGCTACCCCGCCCCGGGCCTGCTCGCCCTCGGTTTGGCGGCTCTGGCGGCGACCGGCTACGCCGGGGCCGGACTGACGGTGTATCAGCTGGTCATAGTGGTCGCGCTGCTGCTGTCCCGCAACGTGGTCGGCATCGTCTCCTGTCTCATCTCAGTGCTGGCCACCGGGGTGATCTGGTGGTTCAACGATCCGGCACTGGTCACCCACACGGTGGTGGGGCTGAGCATCTTCTATGCCGTGGCGGGCGCGCGCGGCACCTTGGACCTCTGGACGGTGCACTTTGCCGCGCTGCGGCCGGGATCCGGCCGGGCGGTTCGGGCACATGCCAAGCAGCGGGCAGCCAGCACGGATGCTTCCCGCGCCGCACAGGCATGGGCGGTGCCAGCGGCCGTGTGGCTGCTGTTCTTTTTGCTGATGAGCTTCGGCGGCGCGGTCGCGGTCTTCTGGATGCTCTTCGCCCGATGACGGCTGGTTAGGGAGCCCTCGATCGCCCGCGCAGGGCAGCTGGGACCGGCCCGAGCTGTGCCCGGGACGTGTCCGGCGGTGGGCGCCCCTATCCGGCGGCTGCGGTGTAGAGCGACTTCTTGCTGGTCTCAGCGGAGAGGATCAGGCTGATCATCGTCAGCACGGCCAGGAACACCAGATAGAAGCCGACGGCGCCCACGCTGAAGTTCTGCACCAAGAACGTTGCCACGAACGGGGTCAGGGCTGCACCCAGGATCGAGGAGACGTTGTAGGCGATGCCCGAACCGGTGTAGCGGGTGTTGGTGGGGAACATCTCCGGCAGATACGCCGACATAGGCCCGAAGGTCAGTCCCATCAGGGTCATGCCGACGCACAGGAATGCGATCATCTGCCCGACGTTCATCTCGTCGCCTGCGCCGATGGAGTCCGGGTTCAGCCAGACCCCGAAGCTAAAACCAAAGACGATAATGCCTGCCGTGGTGGTCATCAGCATCCGGCGGCGGCCGAACTTATCTGCCAGGTAGCCGGCAATCGGCACGAAGGCTGCGAAGAACAGGATGGAGATGACTTGCAGAACCAGGAAGTCCTGGTAGTCGTAGGCGAGGCCACCAGCCTGCTCGCTGCCGATCGCGTAGCTCAAGATCCACGTGGTCATCAGGTAGAACAACCCGTAGGTGGCCAACATCACAAAGGTTCCTAAGATGATTTCCCGCCAGTTCTTCTTGAACACTTCACCCAGGGGAGTCTTAACTCGCTCATTATTGGACTTGGCTTTGGCGAAGACCGGGGTCTCTTCAATACGAAGACGCACATAGAGCCCGACGGCGACCATGACGATGGACAGCAGGAACGGGATGCGCCAACCCCAGACCATGAATGGATCCTGCAGGGCCTCCCCGACGTCCATGGCCTGGATTGCGGCAGAGTCGAACGCGAAGGCAGTGGCCAGGATCAAGAACAGTCCGTTGGCCAGGATGAAACCGAAGGGGGCGCCCAGCTGCGGCCACATGGCGGCCTGGGCACGCTTGCCCGGCTTGGCGGTCTCGGAGGCCAGCAGCGCGGCACCGGACCATTCCCCGCCCAGGCCCAGGCCCTGGCAGAACCGGAAGACGGTGAGCATCAGGGGTGCCCATATGCCGATCTGATAGATCGTGGGCAGCGCGCCGATGAGGAAGGTGGCGATGCCCATCGTCAGCAGCGCCCCCACCAAGGTGGTCTTACGGCCCACCTTGTCACCGAGGTGGCCGAAGAGCACCGCACCCAGCGGCCGCGCGACGAACGCCGCGCCGAAGGTGGCCATGGAGGCCAGCAGGGCCGCACCGTCGTCCTCGGTGATGAAGAACAGGATGGGGAAGACCGAGACTGCGGCTGTGGCGTAGATGTAGAAGTCGTAGAACTCAATGGTCGTCCCGATCAGGGAGGCCAAGATGATGCGTCGGCGTGGGACGCCGAGCTGGGAGTCGGCGACAGTGTCGCCGCCGCTGCTCTCAAGGGGCCCAGGGTTCTGGTCCGCGTCGGCGGCTGAAGACATAGCGGTTCCTTCGCTGAAGCATGAGGATGGGGTTTTCGGGCGCCGTTGCGCGGCAGACCCGTCAATTTTAGGTGCGCCTGCACATGGTGAAGCACCACCATTGTTGATTTCTCAGAGTTTGAGACGGCTTCGTGGCGCCTGGCCCGGTGTCAGCTCAGTAGTAGACGGCCAGTGGGCCGCTGGGCCCCTCGATGACCGTAATGTCGGTGTTGAAGATCTCTGAGAGCACCTGGTTCTGCATGATCTCTTCCGGGGTGCCGTGTTTGATCACCTGGCCGTTCTTCATCGCCATGATCCTGTCTGAGTAGTGGGCGGCGAAGTTGATGTCGTGCAGCACGATGACGATCGTCCGGCCCAAGTCGTCGGCGGCGCGGCGCAGCTGCTTCATCATCTGGACGGCGTGCTGCATGTCCAAGTTGTTCAGCGGCTCATCCAACAGCACGTAGTCGGTCTGCTGGGCCAGCACCATGGCCACATAGGCGCGCTGGCGCTGGCCGCCGGAGAGCTGGTCGAGGTAGCGGTGCTCCAGGTCGGTAAGGTCCAGGAAGTCGATGGCCTCGGAGATGTACTTCTCATCGCCGAGGGTGAGCCGGCCCCCGGAGTGCGGGAACCGGCCGAAGCCCACCAGTTGGCGCACGGTGAGACGAGTGACGAAGTGGTTCTCCTGGCGCAGCACCGAGAGGATCTTCGCGATGGTGCGGGAGGGGGTTTTGACGACGTCGTGCCCGGCCACCTCGATGGTGCCGTGATCGAGGTCCAGCAGACGCCCCATCATGGTCAGGATGGTGGATTTTCCCGCACCGTTGGGACCCACCAGGGCGGTGATGCCGCCGGACTCGATCTCGGTGGTGACCGGGCCGATCTGCACCGAGTCACTGTAGTCCTTCTGGACCTCGTTCAGGGTGATCACAGGCGCCCCTTTCGCAGAATGAAGATGAGGAAGACCGTTCCGCCGATGAGCTCGACGATGACGGTGACCGCCCCGCCGGCGTCCCAGAGGTGGCGCAGAATGAAGTAGCCGCCGGCCAAGATGGTGTAGCCGAACAGGAATCCCATGGGGAACAGCATCCGGTGGGAGTAGGTGTCGGCGAACTGGTAGGCCAGCATCGCGGTGAGGAAGCCCAGGAACATCATCGGTCCGATCAGGGCGGTGGCCATGGAGATCAGGATGGAGACCAGGGCCAGGATGCCGATGAGTTCACGCTTATAGTTCACGCCCAGGTTCAGTGCGGTGGTCTTGCCCAGGGCCATCACATTGAGCTTGGAGGAGCGGAGCCAGAGGACCACGGTGACCAGCAGCGCGATGGGGATCGCGTAGGGCAGGTATTCCGCCCGGGCGTTGGAGATGTTGCCGAACAGCTGGGCGGTGAGGACGTCGAACTCGCTGGGGGTGAGCATCCGCTGCATGAAGTTCGACAGGGAGGCCAAGGTGCCGCCGATGACCACTCCGATCAGCAGCATGATGTGGATATTGGAGAACTTTCCGCTCAGCAGCCAAGTGTAGAGACCGGTGGCCAGCAGCAGCATGACGATCATCTGGAGGAAGAACTGCGGGACTCCCACCAGCATGGTGACTCCGGCTGCGCCGAATATGTAGACGAAACCGGTTTGAATGGCAGTGTAGAGCGAGCCGAACCCCATGATGCCGGGGGTGATGATCCGGTTGTTCACCGCAGTCTGGAAGGCGATGGTTGCCATGGTGTGGCACAGTGTCACCACGGCGATGGTCAGCAGTGAGTCGCGGCGCATCCCAGCGATCAGCCACCAGCCGCGGGAACCGAACTCCGCGGGGTTGTCGTAGGTCATGATGCCCACGGTGACGGCGATGGCCAGGACTGTCAGCAGGCTCATCACCAGCAGGTACTTGCGCAGGTGCTTCTTATCGGTGATCGGTTTGGAGTGCCGGCGCCTCGCGGTGGCGCTGTCCGGTTGGCGCGCTGACTGGCCGGGGGGTCTCTGCGGCTGGTCGGCGCTTGGTGCTGTGTGAGCCTCGGTGTGCGCTTGGCTGGTGCTCATACGACCAGCCCTCCCTTGCGGCGCTGGCGCAGCAGCAGCCCGATGAAGACCACGCCGCCGACCAGTCCCAGCACCAGGCCGACCGGGATCTCAAAGGGTGCGCGGATGGTGCGGCCGATGAGGTCACAGACGGTGACCACGGCGATGCCGACCACACACACCCAGGGCAGGTTGCTGCGCATATCGTCTCCGCGGAAGAGCGCAACGATGTTGGGCACCACCAGGCCGAGGAAGGGCAGCGTGCCGATCACCGTGGCGGTCACCCCGGTGGCCACTGCCACCATGGCGGTGCCCATGAAGAGCACCATGGCGTAGTTCAGCCCCACATTGGTGGCCATTTCCTTGCCGAGCCCGGCCACGGTGAACCGGTCGGCGACGATGAAGACGGCCACGGTGACGATCAGCACGATCCACATCAGTTCGTAGCGTCCCTGGATGACGCCGGTGAAGGACCCGGCGAACCAGATGCCCAGGGTCTGCAGGTGGTCGGTCATCAGCGCAATGTAGGTGGTGAAGGAGCTGACGACGGCTCCCAGCATGATGCCGATGATCGGCACGATGAGACTGGACTTCAGCGATACCCGACGCAGGAACACGAAGAAGACCAAAGTGCCGATGAATGCCATCACGGTCGCCCCGGACATGCGGGCGAAGAGACTGGCGCCGGGGAAGATCCACATCATCAGGATCAGGCCCAGTCCGGCCCATTCGGTGGTACCGGTGGTGGTCGGCTCCACGAACCGGTTCTGGGTCAGCAGCTGCATGATCACCCCACACATGGCGATCGAGGCACCGGCCAGCACCAGAGCCACAGTCCGCGGCACACGGGTGATGCCGAACATCCAGAAGCCCTGCTCGGAGAAGACCTCGAACTGTCCGGTGAGCAGCGAGAGAACCAGCAGCCCCAGGGTGAGCACAATGGCCAGCGCGAAGGCGGGGGTCCATATTCTGCGGCGCCGATGGCGTCGTCCGTCGTCGACGAGGACGTCACGGCTTGTCTGGGAGACATCCTGCCGCAGCGTAGTGGTCATAAGGGCTTCCGAGGGGGATTGGGAGACAGGCTGCTGATCTAATTCAGCCGAATCAATGCTAAGGGAGGCGGGCAGAGAGTCCAACTCTCGTACGGTCCGCCTCCAGTCAGCTGCCGCTGCGGGGAACTACTGGGACGATTCCAGGGCGTCGGCGAATGAGCCGAGGAACTCGGTATAGGCCTGGATGTCTTCGGTGAGGTACATGTTGTCCGGGGTGTAGACGATGTTCCCCTCCTCCACAGCGGTGACGTCCTGCAGAGCCGGGGACTCGGCGATCAGCTCGTCAGCAGGCTGATAGTCCTCCCCATCGCCCTCTATGCGGGCGTCACGATCGATGACCAGCAGCCAGTCGGGGTCGGCCTGGGCGATGGCCTCCACTGAGATGTCGTCACCGTGGGACTCGTCCTCGGCCTCCTGCTCCATAGCGCTGACCAGGTCCAGCGTGGGGAACAGCGGACCGATGGTGCGGCCGGTCTCCGCAGCCAGGTACTGGATATCGCCGCCGGAGGTCATCAGGCCCATGACGGTGGACTCGCCGTCATAGTTCTCCTTCACCCGGTCGATCTCCGTTTGGAAATCATCAACGAGCTGCTGGGCCTTCTCCTCCTCGCCGAAGACCTTGCCCAGCGACTGCGTCTTCTCCATGAGCCCGTCGACGAAGGTCTCGGGGCTGTTGACCGCCTCGTCGAACTCCAGGACCGTGGTGTCGTAGCCGGCCTCCTGGGTCAGGTTCGAGATCTCCTGGTAGTACTCGCTGTAGCGCTGACCACCGATGATCAGATCCGGCTCAGCGGCGATGATCTGCTCAAGGTCCGGCTCCCGGTGACTTCCAGTGTCCAGGATGTCCTCATCATCGGCATAGCCGTGGGTCTGGGCATCCATGAGGCTGCGCGCGGCGACCGAGAGCTCGACTCCGAACTCCTCCAAGGTGCGGAAGGAACGATTGTCGAAGGCTCCGATGCTGTCCACCTCGCCCAGATTGATCTCATGGGTGCCGTGATCATCCTCCACGGTCACCGTTTCTCCACTGTCTGCTGGGTTGGCGGTCTCTGTGGAACCGTCAGTCGCCTCACCGCTGGCCGGGCTGCAGGCTGTCAGGGCCAGCACCCCGATGGCCGTAAGAGAGAGGAAGCCTCGGCCGCGGGCGGAGACTCCTGCCGAAGCAGATTCGAGTGTCATTGAAGTGGACCTTCCTGAAATGTATTGAACTTAGCCTGCCCTTACCTGAATAGAACCTACAGTGTTGCCTAATATTCTGGCAACATGTCACTCTGTGATGCCGCTCACGTCTCACTCCTGTGGTGTTCCGAGGAGCCCCGGTGCCCGCGTCGGGGAACAACCGGTAACGTAGCGGTGTGTCTGATCCTGCTGCCGCCCTGAGGCCCGTTCTGAGCTCGGAGGGTTATCAGCTGCTCAATTCGCTGCCGGACTATGACGAGGCGACGGCGGCTGAAATGAACATATCGCTGCGCAAACAGGGGTGGCCGGCCGAGACCGTGGCTGCGGCCCTGACCCAGCTGCGGCTGCGCCGAGATGCTCAGACCAAGTTCGGCAGCTTCGCCTCCAGCATGCTGTTCACCGACCACGGCCTCCAGCAGGCCACGCGGCTGCCGGTGGCTGCCCGCCATGCCCAACGTTTCCGCGCAGCCGGACTGCAGCACGTCGCGGACCTCGGCTGCGGCCTGGGGGCTGACTCTTTGGCCTTTGCCTCCGCCGGGATGCAGGTGACCGCAGTGGAGGCCGACGAGACCACTGCTGCAGCAGCCACGATGAACCTGGTGGCATTCCCCGAAGCCCGCGTCGTACACGACACCGCTGAGGGATTCGCCGCACAGCACCAGCTGCTGGCCTCGACCGCGGTGCCGGACGGGTGGGGGCTGTGGCTGGATCCGGCACGGCGGCACGCTGCAGCGTCACAGAAGCCCTCACGCATCTGGCACCCGGAGGAGTTCAGCCCTCCGCTGAGCTTTGCGACAGAGCTGGCGGCGACCGGCATACCGGTGGGGGTGAAGCTCGGCCCGGGCATCCCGCACGAGCTGGTGCCCGCCAACTGCGAGGCGCAGTGGGTGAGCATCGACGGCGAACTGGTGGAGGTGGTGCTCTGGTTCAACGCGCTGGCCACCGTTGGGGTACGCAGATCAGCCACCGCCCTGAGAAGCTCCACCACCGACCCGCTCTCGGCCGCTGCGGTGGATCTGACCTCTGCCGCCGAGTTCGGCGAAGGCCCGGATCCCGAGCCTGCCGGACGCCACGGCCTGCACGGCGTGCTCTGTGAGCCGGATCCGGCTGTGATTCGTGCCGGGCTGGTCGCTGACCTGGCTGCGCAGCTGCAGGGGTGGATGTTGGATGAGCACATCGCCTACTTCTGCACCGAGGAACCGCCTGCCGGTCCGCTGGCCGCTCTGGTCCGCGGCTACCGGGTGCTGGAGACTATGGATTACAGCCCCAAGACGCTGAAACGATGGTGTGCTGATCACCAGGTGACCAGCGTGGAGATCAAGAAGCGCGGAGTCGACGTCGTTCCCGAGACTCTGCGCAAGCAGATTCTGCCCCAACGACCAGCTGGCCCCAAACATCACGTGACCCTGGTGCTCACCAGGATCGACGACGAACGGGTGGCCGCCGTCGTCGAGCCGCTGCCTCGATGAGCCGGTGCCGTGCTGGTTCAGCCCTAGTCGTTCTGGACAGCGTCGCCCTGGGTGACTTTGCGGCGCACCAGCAGCATCGCCACCACCATCAGCACCAATACACCGCCACCGATGCCGAGCACCAGTGCGACCGGGAACTGACCTCCGCCCTCATCGTCGGCGGCAGAGTCCGCGCTGGTCTCCTCAGCGCCGTTCTCGTCCGCGCCGGTCTCGTCAGCAGAGGGCTCCTCGGCAGCTCCGGCGTCTGCGGATTCGTCAGCCCCGGGTTCTTCAGCCCCGGTTGTTGCCGCACCGGTTGTTTCAGCACCGGTTTCTGCGGTGTCGGGTTCTGCTGTTTGCCCCGTCTGGTCCTCAGTCGGGCTGCTCTCGGCGTCGTCGTCGACCTCGGCGGCGTCGACCTCGAAGCTGAAGTCCAACTCTTCGCTGTGACCGTCGGAGTAGACCGCGTGATAGAGCACCTCGTACTCCCCGTTGGGCAGGGACTCCGGCAGCTCGGTGCGCATCGTGGGACCGTTGGCCTCAGTGTCACCTTCCCAATGCTCACCCTCCTCGTCAGTCACCCAGATGGTGTTGGGAATCGATTCGCCGGTGGTGAGTCCCTCACCGGAGAACTCCAGCACGATCTCCTCCGGACTCTCGTCGAGAACAGCGTCTGCCTCCGGGGTGGAGCCGATCATGGTGTCATGGGCCCAGGCGGGAGCCGCGGTCATAGCGCCCAGCATCAGCACGGCACCTGCCGACAGCGCGGCGGCAGGAAGGCGCACAGGTGCATTGGTCGTTTTTGTCATGAGTTGTCTCTTTCCTCGAGCAGGAAACCGGGTCGGTGTGCGCCCGGCAGGTCACGGTGTCAGCTCGCGGTCAGAGGTGGGCCGCGCAGGGTGCGGGGTCCTGCGCTGATCCAGACATGCCAGGCAGGCAGCGGCCGAACCGGCAGAGGCTGCGGTGCGCGCACCGGTACGGCAGGCCCAGAGTCGCACAGCAGCAGCACAGGCCTGATGCTGAGCAGCCCGGTCAGGGCGTGGAGGATCAGCTCGCCGCGGCGCAGAAGCGTGTAGCTGACCACTGCGGCGACCAGGTGGGATGCCGCCATCGTCGCGTCCGGGGTGACCCCGCCCCCCGCTGCGGCTGTCTCGGCCACGATGAGGCGGTGTTCGTAGTGGCCGTTGTGATGCCCCCCGACTTCACGCAGGCCGGAGGACCCTGCGCCGCCGCCTGCTGGAAACAGTGCGAAGAGCCCATGCAGCAGCCCTTGGGTGAACAGCACTGCCGCAGCCAACCTGGCGCGCGAGAGCTTCACCGCCGACAGTGCCACGCACACCGGCACACTGATCGCCAGGGTCAGCACCAGCACCACCGGGTGCGGATCGTGGTGCCCGCCGGCCGAGTGGGCCAGTGCCGCCGAGCCCACAGAAAGTGCTGCGGCCAGCACTCCGCGCACTGTTCGTGCAGCTGCGCTCACCGGCTCGGAGAACCTCATGCCTGAATTCTACAACGTGTAGAAACCCCGACAGGTAGACTCATTTGCGCCGATCAGCCGCGGGTCACGAACCAGGTGTCTTCTGTGCCGTGCTGTGATGACTCAGAACGTGTGGGCCGACCATAAAGGACTAGGGGGTCACCGGTGAGCGCTGCGCAGTGGCTGGGCCTGGTAGGTACGTTCCTCGGCGGTGCCCTGCCCTGGCTGGAGGCCGTCGTGGTGATCCCGGCAGGCATCGTTGCCGGTCTGCCGACCTTGCCCGTCGTCATCGCCGCGGTGACGGGCAATCTGCTCACCGTGGCGTTGGCTGCGTGGTTCGGCGAACGGATCATGGTGTGGTGGTCCGGCCGCAGGCAGCGCAGAGAGTGGCAGAAGAACGACGCCGCCACGGCTGAGCATCGAGCCACTAAGCGGGCTCAGCGGCAGCAGCGGATCATACGTGTGATGGACCGCGGCGGGATGCCGGCACTGGCACTGTTGGGCCCGCTGATCCTGGGCACCCAGCTGGCCGCTGTCGCTGCAGTGGCCATGGGCATCTCCGCCACCCGATCATTTCTGTGGGTCGCCTCCGGCACGGTGCTGTGGTCAGTCCTGGCCGCAGTGGCCACGGTCACCGGCTTCGAGATCCTGGGGATCGGCGGCTGATCAGCAGGTAGAGTGCCCGATGCTCTGTTCGGCCACCTCGACCGGCAGCCCACCCGCCGGCTCGGCACCGGTGAGCACCTCGATGAGCGCATCGAATGATTCCGGCGTGCGGCCGAACAGGGCGATCTTCGTCTCAGCCGTGGAGGCGGCCAATGCTTCGGGACGGTCCAGGGCGACCACCACCTCACCGGAGCCCGGCGTGGATCCGCCCAGCAGGGTCACCGTGGTCCCCCAGCCGAGCTGGATTCCGGCGCGCTGCGCTGCTGCGGCCAACCGCTGGCGATCCTGCTCGGTGCCTCCAGCGATCCGGATCGCCTCATCCACCAGCTGCGCCTCGCACTCACCCTGAACCATGGTGATAGCGGATTCGGTGACCAGCCGGGAGGCTTCGGCGCCGTCGGCCTCAATGCCGTCCAGCTGCTCTTCGAGTTCCTCAGCAGGCTCCACGCCGGGGCCCGCCGCCAACTCCCCGGCGGCCAGGTCCTGCTGCCACAGCGACAGCGCCACCACCCGTTCGGCTGCTTCGCTGAGCCGACCTTGCGGCAGCTGGTCAGACTCGGCAGCCTCCACGATCGCCCCGTGTGCCCCGGCAGCACTGGCAGGCATGAGCAACAGATCGGCCCCGGCGGCCAACGCATCCACCGCCGCCTGATCGCCGCCGTAGCGCTGGGCGATGGCGGCCATGTTCATCGCGTCGGTGACGATGACGCCGTCGTGCCCCATCTGTCGGATCTCCTGATAGGCCGCTTCAGACAACGACGACGGCACCCCCTCCTCCAGAGCGGGCACCTCGATGTGGCCCATCATGACCATCGGTGCCCCGGCCTCGGCGGATTCTGCGAACGGCACCCAGTCACGATCACGCAGCTGCTCAATGCTGGCGTCCTGCACCGGCAGCGTGTAGTGGGAGTCCGCTGTGACCGAGCCGTGCCCGGGGAAGTGTTTGACCGAGCCGGCCAGCCCGCCTTCGGCCAGGCCACGCACACCGGCCTGCGCCAGCTGCGCCACCAGCTGTGGGTCGCTGCCGAAGGAGCGTGAGCCGATCGTGGGGTCGCGGGCGCCGAGGGTCACATCGGCGCTGGGTGCGAAGCTGATTGTGAATCCCAGTGCGGCCAGATCTTCGGCCACCCCGCGGTGCCCTGCGCGGGCCAGGTCCTTCCCCTGCTCGGCATCGGCAGCCGCTGCTGCCCCGTAGGCCATGGGTGTGGGCCATTCGGTCAGCGGCTCCCCGACCCGGGTCACCAGACCGCCCTCCTGGTCCACGGAAATGAGCGGCGGTGCGGCCCGCTCTTCTGCGTCGTCTCCGGTTCCCGCTGCGGCGATGGTCCCGAGCTGGGCTCTCAGCGCCTCAGTGTCTACCGATCCGGTGTCTCCGGGGATGTTGTGGCCCATCAGTATGACCCCGCCAAGATGAAAGTCGTCGATCAGCTGGGCCGCAGATTCGGCGTCGGTGCCGCTGTACTCGCCGATGATCACCTGCCCGGCCTGCTGCTCCACGCTCATCTGCGCCACCAGCTCCGCAGCCTCGTCGTCGTGCTGCTCCGAAGGCCCGGACAGTGCGGCCTCATGCTCGGCGAGCAGCTGCTGGATACGCTCCTCTTCCTCCTGCTGCTGTTCTGACCCGCTCTGTTCTGACTCAGTGGGGCTCTCGGCGCCCTGGCCGGGCGTTTCGGGGGCGCCCTCGTCGTTCTGCTCTGCACAGGAGGTCAGCAGCACAAGGGCAGTCAGGGCCGCAGCAGGAAAGGACCTCCGGGGGAACCACATTCACCCAGAATAGGAGTTTTTGCCGAGAGTCGCTCCGAGGCACGTTCCCAGCGTCTAGGACGGTTCAGTCGACCGTTGAGGAAATGGGGGTCATACCTAGCCTTCCATCTCTCTTCGCCGGCGGTGCGACAAGACACTGACGGGGCTCATCACACCGGTCATCAGCATGACAGTGAGCATCAGCAGCGGCATCATCTGCTCCTGCCCGCGATTGATGAGCATGTAGCCGGCCATGACCAACGCCGCTATGAGCAGCACACCGCCGACGGCAAGCATGAACCAGAGCAGCGGGGTCATATGCGCGAATCGCTGTGCCCGAACGTGCTGTGCCATTTCACTCCTCCTCATTCCACCGTCGCAGTGCGTGATTGGCCCGTCAATGGGGCGTCGACGCCGGATCGCGCGTGCCGAACTTCGCGCTGCTGGTTTCAGCGGAGCCGATAATCTGGTTCCACCTGCAGCGTTAGTCTGGTGGGGCAGTAGTGTAAGCCGGTCACCGGAACCATCTTCCTGAGGAGAAGCTCATGGGCCTGTCGTTTGCCGAATCTGGGCGCTCCACCCTCGGGATGGAGTGGGAACTGGCCTTGGTGGACCGGCAGACCGGAGACCTTCGCAGCGTGGCCGAACACATCCTGGAGGCCTCCCGCGCCGACGTGCCCGGCCTCGGCGACGACGACGAACACCCGTACGTGAAGCAGGAGCTGCTGCTGAACACCATTGAACTGATCACCGACGTCTGCCATTCGGTGGATGAGGGCGTCGCCCAGCTGCGGCAGACCGCGCAGAAGGTGATGAAGCACTGCGATCCCCTGGACGTGGACCTCTACAGCCAAGGCAGCCATCCCTTCTCGCCGCCGACCACCCAGCCCGTCACTGACAAGGAACGCTACAACGAGCTGATCCGCCGCACCCAGTGGTGGGGCCGGCAGATGGTGATCTACGGGGTCCACGTCCACGTGGGGCTGGATGACATCAGGTTCGCGATGCCTGCGGTCAACGCGCTGTGCAACTACAACGCACATTTTCTGGCCCTATCGTGCTCCTCCCCGTTCTGGTCCGGCGAGGACACCGGCTACGCCTCCAACCGATCCCTGATGTTCCAGCAGCTGCCCACCGCCGGGCAGTCCTACCAGTTCGACCAGTGGTCCGGCTTCGAGCGGGCTGTCGCCGACTTGGAGCACACCGGGGTCATCAGCGACGTCACGGAGGTCCGCTGGGATGTGCGGGCGGTGCCGCGGCTGGGCACCGTGGAGATGCGCATCTGTGACGGCGTGGCCACCCTGGAGGAGTTCGGTGCGATCGCCGCGTTCACCCAGTGCCTGGTCCATGACACGGTGAAGCACCTGGAGGCTGGCGGGACGGTGACCTCCATGCCGCCGTGGTACATCAAGGAGAATAAGTGGCGCGCCGCCCGCTATGGGATGGATGCGATCATCATCCGCAACTCCGCCGGTGACGAGGAGCTGGTCACCGAGTCGCTGACCCGCGAGCTTCAGCGGTTGGAGCCGGTGGCCGAAGAGCTCGGGTGCGCATCCGAGCTGCGCTATCTGGAACAGATGATTGCCTCCGGCGCCGGGTATCAGCGGCAGACGCAGGTGGCGGAAGCCCACGACGGCGACCTGCGCCAAGTGGTGCTGGACTCCGCCGCCAGGACCCGGGCGAGCATCTTCGGGTGAGCCCTGAGGGCCCTTCCAGGGCCTCCCGGCTCGCAGCGGGCTCTCGCAGCCCTCCCAGCACAATCCTCCCAGCGTTATGAAGGAACTGCGTCTCCTCAGGCTGTGATATCTGAATAACTCTGGGAGATCTGGGAAGCGCTGTGCGGAGTCGTCGGCGGAGCAGGCCCTACGGCG
>NZ_JACIBT010000011.1 GCF_014195445.1 Garicola koreensis
AGATGCAGCGTCTGAGCCATCACCACCGGCTGCAGGAAGTTGCTTTCCAACTGTTGGACCAGGATGACAGCGGCGAGCACGATCACTGCGACGATCGGACCGTTGGCGACCAGGGCCACCAGGGTTGCTAGGGCTCCGGCGATCGTGGCGCCGACGATCGGGATGAAGCCGCCGAGGAAGACGACCACACCCAGCGGAAGTGCCAGTGGCACCTGCAGGACCAGCAGGGCGATGGTGATGCCCACGGCATCGACCGCCGCAATGATGGCGGTGCCGCGGATGTAGCCGCCGAAGGTCTGCATCGCCTTATCGCCTGAAGCGATCCAGTTATCGCGAAAGTGCAGCGGTGTCCACGAGATGAAGAACGCCCAGATGCGGTCGCCGTCTTTGAGGAAGAAGAACAGCATCACCAGCAGCAGCACCAAACCGGTGATGAAGCTGCCTGCGGCACTGAGCGTCATTGCCGCGCCGGTGCCGAACTGGGAGCTGGTCAGGAAGGAGGTGACCGTGTCGATGGCCCCATCAATCTGCTGCTGATCGATGGTGATGCCCATAGTGCTCATGATGTCTTCGGCGACCTGGCGCAGCTCATTGAAGCCCTGGACCGCCTGGTCCACCAGGGTCGACCACTCATTGATCACGGAGAAGACCAGAGCGGTCCCCACTCCCCCGAGCACCAGCAGGGAGCCGAGGAAGACCGTCCATGCGGCGAGCATCTTGGGCATGACCCGGCGCGTCAGTCTGACCAGGGGCCAGAGGGCGCAGGCAAGGATGATGGCGATCAGAGCGGGGATGACCACTACCGTCAGGCGCAGCAGGGCGAAGATGAGCAGACCGGCCACAGCACCGACCAGCAGCAGCTGCAGCGCTCGGACCCCCAGCCGACCCAGCACATCTGTCCACAGGCCAGCAACAGTGAAAGTCGGACGCCGGGGAGCATTGACTGTCACGTCGGTCGGTGTATCCGCCACTGGAGCCTCCATCAGGTCGGTGGTTGAGGAGTCTCAGCCTAACGATACAACTGATCCAAGGCGCAGGGCACGCATCACTGGAATCCGCACCCACCAGACGCCAGGCCCCTGACCACACCTCGTTCGGCAAGCGTCAAGGTGCGGGAGGAAGTGTGATGGTGTGCAATGGCTGACGCGGGCCGAGCAGAGGAGTCCTCACAGATGACGTATTCGTGGCCTGATCATTTCCAACCCGCCGTCGTACGGGAGGCTTACCGCAGCAACAGTCTGCTCTCCAGCTACTGCATCGCCGTGGAAGCGTGGCGTCGAGGACTGCGGGTCACGTTCAAGGACCCGCGCCTTGCCAGGTTTGAGATCCACGACGGCGCCAGAGGCATCGACTTCAACTTTTCCAGACCGAGCACACTCACAGCCGACGACGCGGTCAGGCTGACCCACGACAAGTACGCGACCACCGAAGCCCTGCGGGCGGCAGAGGTCGCGTGTCCGCTGTCGATTCCGTTTGAGTCGGCCCAGTCATCGTTCGCGCAGGTGGCAGAAGCGGCTGATCAGGTGGGATATCCGGTAGTGATCAAGCCCAGAAGAGGGTCCCGGGGCCGAGGTGTGCTGGCTGGAATCGCTGATGAGGAGGAGCTGCGCACCGGCTATCAGTGGCTCACCGAGGAGTTCCAGGTTCGTGAGTTCGTGCTGGAGAAGCACTTCGAGGGCGGTGACCATCGGGTCTACGTCGTCGGAGACGAAGCCGTCGCGGTCGGCGTGAAGGTTCCGGCCCATGTGGTCGGAGACGGTCGGCATACCATCGATGAGCTCATCGACCAGAAGAACCAAGACCGCAGCAGCAACCCCTACCTGGGGCAGGCACCGATCGCACGCGACTACGAAGTCGACTCCTACATCGGCTGGCAGGGCTACACCTACGACTCAGTTCTCCAAGCTGGTGTCCACCTGCGGCTGCGGGGCAAGGCCAATGCCAGTGCGGGCGGAGACTTCCACGACCAGACCGAGGTGCTGCCAGATCACATCAAGGAGGCAGCCGTTCGCAGCGTCGCAGCGATAGACGGAGTGGTGACCGCGGGGGTGGATATTCTCTACGACCCCGCCAAGCCCCACGGCGAGGACTACGTGGTGATCGAGCTCAATGACCGCCCACATATCGGTCTGAATATGTACCCGACTCACGGCACCGGACGCGACATCCCCGCCGCCATTGTGGATGCGCACTTCCCCGACTCCCGCCGGCTCGAGGTGGCAGGACTTCAGACCCTGTCGATCAACCTCGAAGCGACCACAGCGCCCCTGCGGAACCGAACCGCTGAAGAAGTGGTGGTCCGCCGGCTGCCCGAAGACGGGCTGCCGGTGCGCAGGACGTTCCTGATCAACGAGTTGAACAAGCTGACCGGAAACCAGCGGAACCGGCTGATGGCCGCCAGCAGAAACACCGAGGTCTCCGGCGCGCTGAACGAACAGCACGGCGTCATGGTCCTGGGAGGCACCGAAGCCGCCCTGGAGACGTTCTGCGAACGCGTGTCCGCGATCACTCAGTGTTCAGTCACCGAGGACTCGGACTACTGGGACGGGCCGATGGAGCTTGGGTTCGTGCTGAGACGCTGAACTCATGACGCTGGTCTCACCCAGTCTCGACGTCGGACGCCTTGTCCGGCTGCTCGGTCCTGCCGTCGTCGTTGTTCGGCTCCTTCGGTCCGCCGAGGTGAGCTTTGTGCTCACCGGTATCGGCGTCGTTGTTGGTTCGCATGGCCTCAGAGATGAACTGGTGCAGATCCAGTCCAGTGGTCGACTTCACCATGTCGAAGGTCTGGGCGATGCCTGAGGAGACGTTCTGGCTGAGCTTGGACTCACCGTCGGAGGAGACCACGGAGAGGGATTCGATGCTGCTGTAGGGGGCTGACACCTCGTGGGCAACCTTCGGCAGCGCTTCCAGGACCTGGGAGAGCACCGCAGCCTCATTGAACTGCTTATAGGCCTCCGCCGATGCCTGCACCGACTCGGCCTCAGCACGGCCCTTCTCCGCAATGGCGCTGGCATCGGCCCTGCCCTGCTCCTGAACTGCTTCAGCAGCATTGCGGGCCTCGGCAAGCTCAGCCTGCGAGCTCTGCTCCCGCTCATAGCGCTGAGCATCCGCACGCCGCTCGGTGGCATAGCGCTCGGCGTCGGCCGGCTTCTGCACCTCGGCGATGAGCTCACGTTCGCGCAGGTCGTTATTGGCCTCAGCGATCTTCTGCTGCTCGTCGAGGATCCGCTGCTGCTGCTCGGTGCGGGCCAACTCATCTGCGGCTTCAGCCTCGGCCTTCTGACGAGCCGTCTCACGCTGAATCTCGGCCTGTCGAAGTTCAAGCGCCTTATTCGACTCTGCGACGGATTCGGCGTCGGAGTTCTGAGCCTGAGTCGACTCACGCTCTGCCTCTGACTCGGCGATCGAGGCGCGTTTGGCCGCCTCCGCTGCCTCGGGCCGCCCCAGGTCCCGAAGATACTCACCCTGGTCGTCCTCAATAGAGATGATCTGGAAGGTGTCGATCACCAGACCCTGGTTGTTCATCGACTCGCGCGCATCGTGCTGAATCCGCTCTGAGAAGGTCTTCCTGTCCTTCAGGACCTCCTCCACCGTGAGCGTGCCCACCGCCGAGCGCATGGTTCCCGAAAGGACCTCACCGGAGTAGTTGTCGATCTCAGCCTGCTGGTCCAGGAACCGCTGGGCAGCTTTGCGCACGTCATCGACCGATTCGCCGATCTTGATCTGCGCGACCCCGCGCAGCTTCAGCGGGATGCTGTTGGAGCTCAGCGCCTCTATTTGGATGCTGATCTGCCGCGATGACAGTGAGAGCGAATGAGCTCTGTCGAACAGGGGACGGATGAATGCGCGGCCCCCGACGACGACGCGTGAGGCGGCTTCTAAGTCGATGTCACCCTCTGCGCCCCGGCGTTGGGACCGCCCGGTGATGACCAGTGCCTCGTTCGGTGCCGCCACCCGGTAAGAACGGCGAAACATGATGTAGCCGATCAGCAGGACAATGATCGCGACGGCGGCGACCACTCCTACCGTGATGAGCGTGTCCATTGGAGTCTCCTACCTCGCAGCCGGGGCCGTTTCTCAGTGCCTCAGGGCATTGCGCTCATGATGGTCTGCTGACCACGGCGGCACAGCCGCCTGCACTGGGTGCCATCGTACTGGTCGCTCAGCTGAAGGAGGGCCGGGTTTGCGCCCGGCCCTCCTCTTCGATCCGCGTGGTCGCCCAAGGATTCGTTCAGTCCCAAGAGCGCTGATCGGCCAGAAGCGGGGAATCGGCCGGCAGCTCGGCTACCTGCCGAACCTCGGCGCTGAAGCGCAGCGCTGCGCGAATGCGTTCGCTGAGCACCTCGTCGAGATCCGCGCCTGAGGTGCTGACGTATTCGCACCTCACCTCGTCGCGGTGGTTCTGCCGGGTGATGACGAAACGGAACTCGGCCAGTCCCTCGACGCCGTCCAACGCCGTTGCCGCTTGGCGAGGGTGTAGGAACATGCCGCGCACCTTGGTCGCTTCGCCGCTGCGGCCCAAGATTCCCGTCAGTCGTCGACGTCCTTGGTCGTCCGTGACGACAGCACCATGTTCATCGGTCACCCACGCAGAGAGATCCCCGGTGCCGAATCGCAGCAGAGGTGCAGCCCGACGCGCCAGGGTCACCACCACCTCCCCCTCACCGGTCGCCAACGGAGCACCGGTGCTGATGTCGCACACCTGGACATCGATCTCGTCGCCTTCGACCATTCCGGGGCCGGAGCCGTCCTCGTATGCGATCAGTCCGGCCTCTGCTGAGCCGTAGGCCATGCGCACAGTCGGCACCCATTCCTGCAGGACCTTGCGCAGGTCCTGCGGCAGCGGCTCTGCGGTCACCAGCGCATAGCGCACCGGGAAGTCTGCCGGAGTCCCGCCAGCCTCGGCGACGATGTCGATCAGCGCTTTGAGATAGCTGGGCAGCCCCACGTATCCGCGGACGTCCAAGTCCTGGATCGCCTGGACCTGCAGCTGCTGGCTGCCGATGCCGGCCGGCAGGACAGTGGCCCCGGCAGCGACCACAGCTTCGTCGAACATCGCCCCGGCCGGTGAGAGATGATATCCGAAGCAGTTGATCACCCGGTCTGCTGGCTGCAAGCCGGCACTGCGCAGCGCCTGGGCCCACCGCCATGGGTCCTCCCCCGGTGGCTGCACCTCGTAGATGGGCCCGGGGGACTGAAAAATCCGCTGGGGGGTCCAGCGGCGCCCGTGGGCCGCGCGTGCTGACACCAGGTCGTCCTTGGGCTGGACGGCCAGTGCGTCGAGCTGCCGAATATCAGCTACCTGTGCCGCATCGAGGCCCGCATCGGCGAATCGCTGCGCCAACGATGGGTCCTCAGCGACGAGCTCACCCAACAGACCGGAGAGCCCCTGTGGGTGCCCTGCCGATGAGGCGCGGGGCTGGCTGTTCTCACCCATAGTCTCCACCTTCTCTCAGAGCCACCGTTTGCGGCGCTTATAGTGTTTGACATCGCGATAGCTCTTCTTGCCCTGACCGTCGGCAGTCATCCCCAGGTAGAACTCCTTCACATCGGGATTCTCCGCCAAAGCATCAGCGGATTCTTCCAACATGATCCTGCCCTGCTCCATGATGTAGCCGTGGTGAGCGACCTTCAGCGCGACCTTCGCGTTCTGCTCAACCACCAGCACGGTGAGCCCGGTCTCGGCGTTGAGCCGAGCGATGGTCTCGAACGTCTCCTCCACCAGCAGCGGTGCCAGCCCCAGGGACGGTTCATCCAGCATCAGCAGCTTCGGTCGGGCCATCAGGGCCCGGCCGATCGCCAACATCTGCTGCTCTCCGCCGGAGAGGAAGCCTGCGGTGCGCGAACGGATCGCGGCCAGCTGGGGGAAGAACTCGTAGACGAAGTCCAGCTGCTCGTTGCTGCTGCGCTGCGTGTAGGCCCCGGCCTGGAGGTTCTCGGCGATCGTCAGATGCGGGAAGACATGCCGTCCCTCCATGCAGAGGCTCAGCCCCTGCTTGACCCGTTCGGCGGCGTCCATCTTGGTGATGTCCTGACCGTCGAAGATGATCGAGCCCGAAGAGACTTCGCCCTGCTCACTGGGGAGCAGACCGGAGACTGCTTTGAGCGTCGTCGACTTCCCCGCTCCGTTGGAGCCGAGCAGCGCCACGATCTTGCCTTCTGGAACATCCAGGGACAGCCCCCGCAGAACCAGGATGACGTCGTCGTAGATCACCTCGATGTTGTTGACCGAGAGCAGGCTCTGCGCCTGAGGCGACCCGGGGCGCTGCCCGGCTGTCACAGTCTGTGCGCTCATGGCTGCACTCCGGCTTCGACCTCTGTCATTTCACCGTTCTCCACGGTGTAGATGCCCGAGGATGAGGAGCCGCGGTGCGATTCGGTGCTGAACTCCACCGGGCCCTCACCGATGACCTCGCCGGTCTCGATCGGCCCCATCGTCTCCAGCGATTCGCGAATGTTGGCGCCGGTGAGGTCATTGCCCTCATCTAAGGTGTGGCGGATGCCCTCTGCCATGATGTGCATGGCATACCAACCCTGCACGTAGCTGACCACCTTCTCGTCAGGATTTTCCCCATTGGCCTCGACGTAGTCCACGATCTGCTCGTGACCCGGCTTCTCGGCCGCGAGCGGGGCGATCGGCTGGATCATCATGTGGCCCTCGGCGGCCTCTCCGGCGGAGGTGATGAACAGCTCACTGGAGCACCAGTTGAGTCCGATGATCGTCTGGTCGCCACCCTGGTTCTCGATGTCCCGGGCCAGCTGCGAGCACGGAGCGGCGACGTCCTGGACCACGATGTAGTCGGCGCTGCTGACCTGGCTCAGCAGCCCGGCGAAGTTCGTGGTGCCCGACGGGATCGGATGCGCGGAGTACTCAATGTCGAATCCCTGCTCCTCGATCCATGCCTCGCCGTCGCTCACCGGTGAGGTGCCGAAGGGGGAGTCGTTGTGCAGCACGGCCACTTCCGCCCCGCCGCCAGACTCCTCGGCGACCCAATTCAGGGCGATCCGCATCTGATCGGAGTAGGTGGGCGCGATCAGGAAATTGTAGGGGGACGACTCAATGTCTGTCAGATCCTCGGAGAAGGACCCTGAGATGAAGGGCAGCTCGTCGTTGGCGACCTTGGTCCGAAGCGCCTCGGTATCGCCGGTGCCCCAGCCCATCACCGCAACCACCCCGTCGCTGACATAGCGGCGGTAGAGGTCCTCGGCCTGCGGAATCTCGTAGGCGTAGTCGTTGAGGTCAGCGTCAATCTCGCGCCCGTTGATTCCGCCGTCCTCGTTGATGTAGTCGACGTAGGCGGCGACCCCATCGCTGTACGGGGCGCCGACGTCGCCGGTGGCCCCGGACTCGTCCATGATGCCGCCGATCTTGATCGGGGCATCGGAGTCGGCTGAGGTGACATCGTCGCCTCCGCAGGCGCTGAGCACGAACGATCCGGCCGCCAGTGCGCCGATTACTTTCAGGTGTCGTGGGGTTTTCATTGCTGCTCCTTCAATGTGTGGGTGATGGCGAAGATGGTGGTGACCGGTGCCCGGTCAGTATCGGAAGGGCCAGAATCTGAAGTACTCCTTGATCCGCTGCCATATCCTGTTCAGCCCCTTGGGCTCGAAGATGAGGAAGATGATGATCGTCAGCCCGAAGATCGCGTGCTCAAAGGCCGGCAGCTGGTCACTCAGCACTGGGGCGACACCTCCCAGCTCATCGGCGAGCATGCGGCTGAAGACGGGCAGGAAGGTGATGAAGATGGCCCCGTAGATCGCCCCGGCGACGGAGCCGAGTCCCCCCACGATGATCATCGCCAAGTAGAGGATCGACACATCGAGGGTGAACCTCTCCCAGGAGATGATTTCGGTGTAGTGAGCCATCAGCGCACCGGCGAGGCCCACAAAGCCGTTCGAGACCCCGAATGCGGTGATCTTTGCTCGGGTCAGGTTCACCCCGATGGCTGAGGCCGCGATGTCCTGGTCACGAATCGCCATGAACGACCGGCCTACTCCGGTGCGGAAGAGGTTGGTCGCGGTCAGCGCGGCCAGGATGGTGATCACCGCCAGGATGATGTACCACTGCTGGTCGAAGTTTGCTCGACTGAGGCTGAATCCGAAGACCTCCAATCGCATGACGTCGACGAACCCCTCCCCCTCGGTGAGCCAGTCCCAGCGTCGAACCACGAAGACGATGACCGTTTGTGAGGCCAAGGTGGCGATGGCCAGGTACAGGCCCTTCAGCCGCAGCGCGGGAAGCCCGAAGATCATCCCCACTGCGGCGGTGAGCAGCACCGCGCCCATGATGGACAGCGGGGCGGGAACCCCCGCCCGGTCAGTGAGGATGGCGGAGGTAAAGGCCCCCACGGCTAAGAATCCGCCCTGACCCAGGGAGATCTGGCCGGTGAAGCCGACCAGGACGTTGAGTCCGATCGCACCGATCGCTGCGATGAGCGCAGTGTTGACCAGCGCCATCCAATAGTTGTCCAGCACGAGCGGCAGAACGATCAGCACCACTGCCAGCACGATCATCCGCACCCTCTGCGGGGTGGTGTTCCAGAGTCGCAGTTCCGAAGCGTAGGAGCGGTGATAGCGCCCTGTCTCTACAGCTGCCATAGCCATCAAACCCTTTCGATTCGCTTCTCGCCGAAGATGCCGTACGGGCGGACCAGCAGGACCAGCACCAGCACAATGTAGGGAGCCACCCCAGCGAGTCCGGGATCGAGATATCCGGCCGTGAACTGGGTGACCAGCCCAATCGTGAGACCGCCGACGATGGTTCCGGGCACCGAGTCCAGACCGCCCAGGATGACCACCGGGAAGACCAGCAGACCGAAGTTCACGATGCCCATCTCCACAGTGGTCAGGTCCGCCAGCAGAACGCCGGCGATCAGTGCGCTCACCGCTGCCAGGCCCCAGGACATCGCGAAGATGCGCCGCACCGAGATGCCGACCGTCATGGCTGCCTGCTCATCATCAGCGACAGAGCGCATGGCGATCCCGTGCTTGGACTTCTGGAAGAACACGGTCAGCAGAGTCAGCACCACTGCAGCCACCAGCAGCGTCCACAGCCGGTTGGCGGGGATCGATCCGTTGAGGATCTCCACCGAGCCGGTCGGGAACAGGTTGGGCATGGCGCGGGGCTGGGTCCCGAAGAACATCTGCACGATCGAACTGAGCACCGCTGCCAGACCGATGGTGACCATGATGATGGAAATGTGGCTCTGCCCCACCATGGGACGCAGAATGAGTCGCTCCACCAGCACACCCACGACGACGGCGACGACGACCCCGACCAGCAGCGCGATAAGTATCGGCAGCTGAAAGATCACGAAGGCGGTGTAGAAGGTGTAGGCCCCGATGAGCAGGAACTCGCCCTGGGCAAAGTTGATCACCCCGGTCGCCTTGTAGATGAGCACGAAGCCCAGGGCCGCCAGCGCGAGGATCGCGCCCTCGGAGAGCCCGTAGATGAGGAGTACGAGGAACTGAGTCATGGGCGTCCACTCCATACTTTGCGCTGCTTGGCGCCGGTGGGAATCGTGAAGGTGTTCAGGTCGAAGATCCGCAGCGGGATCGGGCGCTCAACGACAGAGCCGTCCTGGTAGGTCACCGCAGAGGTGATCGTCACGCTGTCCTCCTCATTGGCCAGCGCCTCGATCACCGGAGCGTAGCGGTCGGCGACGACGTTGCGCCGCACCTTGCGGGTACGGGTGATCTCGTCGTCGTCGGGGTCGAACTGTTTGTGCAGCAGCACGAATCGACCTACCCGGATACCTTCGCTGAGATCGGCATTGGCGGTGGCGATCTCGGTGGCGATGAGGTGGTAGACCTCCGGTTTGGCGGCAAGATCGGCGTAGGTGGTGAACGACAGTCGCTCATGCTCGGCCCATGCCCCAGACGTCGTCGGGTCCAGGGTGATGATTGCGCTGAGCCCGCGCGAGGCCTCACCGGTTTCGGGGCTTGCCGGGGCGTCGTCGACGAAGACCACCGCCTCCTCAATGTAGGGGGAGAACTTCAGCTTGTTCTCGATGAAGGCGTTGGAGAACAGGCTTCCGTCGGGAGCGGTCCGCACATCTTTGAGCCGGTCAATGACCACCAGCTGGCCGTCGTCGTCGAGGTATCCCGCGTCTCCGGTGTGCAGCCAGCCCTCCTCGGTGATGGCCTCAGAGGTTGCTTTGGCGTTCTGGTAGTAGCCCTTGAACACTGAGGGGGAGCGCAGCATGATCTCGGAGTTCCCACCAAAGTCGATTTCGGTGGATTCGATGGGCACGCCCACGGTCTCGAACTTCACCGCATCGTTGCGGTGCACCACGGCGATGCCGGTGATCTCTGTCTGACCATAGATCTGTTTGAGGTTGACCCCGATGGCGTGGAAGAAACGGAACACGTCCGGACCCAGGGGCGCACCGCCGGTGTAGCAGCGCTTCAGCCGCGTAAGTCCCAACTGTTCGCGCACCGGGCGTGTGGCCACCGCGTTGGCGAACAGGTTGAGCAGCTTCAACCAGGCCCCGGGCTTCTTGCCCTGGGTCTGCAGTGCGGCCACTCGGTCCGAGACGTCGTATCCCCACCCGAACAGCGAGCGCTTCACCGGACCGGACTCGTCAATCCTGACTTGGACTTCGGTGAGCATCGACTCCCAGATCCGCGGTGGCGCGAACATGAAGTCGGGGCCGATCTCGCGCATATCGGACTTCTGGGTTGAGGCCGCCTCGGGGAAGGAGATCGTCACCCCGAACGCCAGTCCGCAGGCCACAGCCAGCATCTGCTCACCGATCCAGGCGAACGGCAGCAGGGAGACGTATCGGTCCCTATTGCTGATGGGGTCGGCTGCGGCCAGATTCTCAGCCATCGACAGCAGGTTTGCGTGCGAGAGTTCGGCCAGCTTCGGCTTCGAGGTGGTTCCTGATGTGGTGCAGATGACCGCTGTGTCAGAGGGGCTTCCGGCCCCAACCTGCTCATCCAGCCAGCCAGGATGGTCGTTGCCCCAGGCCACTCCGCGATCTTCAACGGTGGTGAACTCCAGCAGGAGCGGCTCTGTGTACTGTTCCAAGCCGTGCGGGTCGTAGTAGATGACACGCTCGACGCCGACCTCCGGGTGGTCCTCGACCAGGGTCAGCAGCTTATCGACCTGTTCCTGGTCTTCGGCGACCACAATGCGGCTGTTGGCGGAGCTGATGATGTGCTCCAGCTCGGATCCGATCGAGGTCGGGTAGATCCCGACCACCGAGGCGCCCAATGACTGGGCGGCCAGTTCAGCGATGAGCCATTCGGGCCGATTGTCGCCAAGCACTGCGATGATCTCTCCGCGCTGGACGCCCATTTCGGCCAGACCATGGGCGAAATCGCGCACCCGTTGGCGATACTGCTCCCAGGTGGTGGGCTGCCAGATGCCGTAGCGCTTCTCCTGCATGGCAACGCTGGAGGAATGAGTCCGAGCCAGGCCGTCCAGTAGCTGCGGCATGGTCATCGTTGCGCTGGACCCTGAAACAGCCGCTTCAGGTGCCACAGTGGTTTCTGCTGTGGAACTCATCATCAATCACCTGCTCCCAGGTACGCCTCCACGACTCGCGGATTCGCCATCACCTCCGCAGGTGTGCCGTCGCCGATGATCTTGCCGAAGTCCAGCACGGTGACGCGGTCGGAAATGTCCATCACCACGTTCATGTCGTGCTCAATGAGCACCACCGAGACTCCCGCCAGTTCGTGGATGTCGAGGATGTAGCGGGCCATGTCTTCCTTCTCCTCGGAGTTCATGCCCGCCATGGGCTCATCGAGAAGCAGCAGGGCTGGCTGCATCGCCAGTGCGCGTCCCAGTTCGACCCGCTTCTGAATTCCGTAGGAGAGTGCACCCACCGGCTGGTTCCTGTACTCCTGAAGTTTGAGCAGGTGAATGACTTCTTCGACCAGTTCGCGGTGGCGGATCTCCTGGCGCTTGGCCGGGCCGAACCACAACATCGCCATGAACGGGTCCTTCAGCAGGTGAATGTGGCGGCCGAGCATGATGTTGTCCAAAACTGAGAGCTGATCGAACAGCTCAATGTTCTGAAAACTGCGTGCCACCCCCAGTCTGGCGACCTTGTGCGGCGCCAGCCGGGAGACGACCTTCTCGTCGATCTCACCGGCCTCCCCTTCGGGGCTCAGGCCCTGTCGGCCCTTGGCCTGCTGACGAAGCGTCACTGTGCCCTCGGTGGGCTTGTACAAACCCGAGACGCAGTTCAGCAGCGACGACTTTCCCGCCCCGTTGGGGCCGATGACGGCGTGGATGTTGCCTGATTCCACATTGATGTTGATGTCAGTCAGAGCCTTGACGCCGCCGAAGCGCAAGGACAGGTCGGAGACTCTGAGCAGAGTCTCCCCCGGCGGCAGCGTGCTGCCGCTGAGCGAATGCTGGTAAGCGCGTGTTCGCACGAACTACTCCTCATTTCGTGATGCAAGTCACTGCTGGCATGGACAATACAGCTTCACTATGTGAAACTCAATAGTGCCTGGAGAAAAGTGTTCTCAGCTTGGAGGCTGTATATGGCAGAGCCCACCGCCAGTTCCCGGGGCGGTCTCGGAACGATTCGCAATGCGACAAAGCTGCTGTCGCTGCTCGCCGAAGGGCCGGCGCTGCAGCATCTGACCGATCTGGCGGAACTCTCCCGAATGTCGGTACCAACCGTGCACCGGCTGCTGCGCTCACTCGTCCAGGCCGGCTACGCGGTACAGGACCCGGTGACCCTGCGCTATGGGCTCGGACCCGAACTCAGCCGACTGTCCTCGCACTATCGGAGCAAACATCCGGTGGTCAACGCGGTCTCCCCGTTCGTCGTGGCCCTGCGCGACCAGCTGCAAGCTACGATCTCGACCTCCATCCTGGTCGGTACGGAGCTGGTCTGCCTCGATCAGATCGATGCCGGGGATCGGGGCCCGTTCCGTGCGGCTCCCGGCTCGGCTCCGGCACTGAAATCCGCCGCCGGGCGGTTGCTGGCTGCGCGGGCTGACGACGATCATTGGCGCCAGATCCTGGAGAAGACTCCGGGCAATCTCGTCGAGACTGCCGGCGAAAGCAGACACGAATGGGCAGAGCTGGAGCATCTCTACGCCCCGGCTCCGGACGCGCTGCGCCCCGCTGAGGTGGCGGTGCTGATCAAGGATGCCGAAAACTCTGCGGTCGCCGCCTTGGCCGCAGACGTAGCACCCGGCAAGACACGTGAGGACATCGACCGGGTGGTTGAAGCACTGACCCGTACGGCTGTCTCCTGTGGAGGAAATCTTCGTCATGGCTGAACTCACGAACCAGGATCTTCCCGACCGGATGAAGCAGATCTGGCAGCCGGTGGTCGACACTCTGGATTGGCACCGCGCACCGGATGTCTACTGGCAGCCGCGCCGGGAAGGGCGGCTCGACGGCGAGTGGTTTCCCGCAGCTGCCATCGACCCACTGTGGAACCTTCTGGGACGCCACCAGGAGGCTGCCGCTGGCCGGATCGCCATTCACTGGGAAGGCGAACCCGGTGACCGCACGACGCTGACCTACGGTGAGCTCGAACGTGAGGTGGCGCTGATGAGCTCGGTCCTGCAGGACCTGGGGGTCGGCGCCGAGGACACTGTGGCCATATACACCGGCTGGCAGCCCGAGACTGTGGTGACTCTCTTAGCCTGCATCGGGCTGGGCGCGCAGTGGATCATCGTGCCGATGTCGATCCACAGCGAAGCGCTGGAAGAGCGGCTGGCACTGATTGCGCCCAAAGTTCTGGTGACTCAGGACGGCGCGTGGCGACACGGGACCGTGCTTCCGCTCAAGAACTGGGCCGATGATGCCCTCGGCGCCTCCGACAGCGTGGAACACACCATCGTCATCCGGCGCACCGGCATGAACGTGTCATGGTTCTCCGGGGACCACTGGTACCACGAGCTCATGTCCGGCCGGCTCAGCACCTCCCCCAAATATGCCCATCAGCAGGACAGCTCACCTCGGACGATCAGCACGATCAGAGACCCCGACGACGTCATCTGTGCCATGCAGGTCGCCTCCTCCGACACTCCGCCGGCGATGACCCAGCACCCCACCGCCGGGGTGCTGGTCAGTGCCGCCTCCTTCCAACGATCCATCGCCGCCGACGGTCCCCTGTGGTGCGCCGGCAACATCGCCTGGGTGGTCTCCACCTGGCACGGGCTGCTGGGTCCGCTGCTGTTCGGCCATCAGACCGTCATCTATGAAGGCACCCTCGATGTTCCCAGCAGCAAGCGCGGCTGGGAGATCATCCGCCGGTACAGCGTCGGGACGCTGGTCACCTCGCCCTCGGTGATGCGCACGATCCGCTCGTGGGCCGAAGAGACTCCCCGCGAAGCCGCCGACCTCTCAGTCGCCCGGGTGGTCACCGCCGGCGAAGCCGTCGAACCCGAACTGCGCTCCTGGATGCGCTTAACCTTCGGCAGCCTGGGAGCCGAAGTTCTCGACGGGTGGGGCCAAGTGATGATCGGCGGCATCGTCCAAGTGCAGGGCGGAGCCACCCAACTGCCTGATATCGGACCACGGGTAGCCGATGAGGGCGGGGAGACCGACCGCAGCACGGGCACCGGTGAGCTGGTGCTGACCCACCCGTTGCCAGGAATGGTGACAGCTGTGGAGGGCCCCGACGCCGATGTGATGCTTGGCAACTACGATCGCCGCGGCCCGAACACCTACTCCACCTCCGACGTCGTCACGATGACGGAAAATGCTTTTGTCCATCACGGCAGATCAGACTCCCTGGTGTCTGTCTCGGGTCAGCTGATCTCGCTGGATGCGATTCGCCGGGTGATTCTGGATCATCCCTTTGTGCGCAGAGCAGAGGCGACGACGCTGCTCGACTCAGGGGTCAAGAAGGAGATCATCGCGGCTGTGGAGCTGCAGATTGCCGATGAACGAACCTCAGAGGTCTCCAATGGGCTGGACCCTGCTCCGGCAGCCCAGACGCCCAGCTTCTCCGATCGCGCGTCCGAGATCGCAGCTGAGATCATCGGCTCCGTCCACAATGTGATTGGAGGACTGGCGACGCCGCAGACCATCATCTTCGTCGATACGCTGCCCGCCAGTTCGCGCAAAATGCTGGCAAGCATAGACAGCGCGCTGCTGCTCACCGATGCCCAGGCGGCGCACCTAACGTGGAAGGAGATCACCGAGGGGACCCGCACTGAGGAACTGCCTACTGGGGAAAACTCTGCAGAATCTCGGTGACATTGCGGCGCTCCCTGGCCATCAGGTGGAAGTCTAAGTCGTGGGAGAGTCGCTGGAACATCTCGACACCCTGCACGCTGTTTCCCTCCTCGTCCAATCTCGGCGCAAAGGACGCCAACCCCATGCGGCCTGGCAGGACTCCGATGATGCCCCCGGAGATTCCTGACTTGGCAGGGATGCCGATCTGCGCCAGCCATCGTCCTGATCCGTCATACATTCCGCAGGTTGCCATCACGCTCAGCGTCTGGCGTGCCGCATGGTCAGACACCACCCGCTGCCCCGTATCCGGATTCAGCCCGTGGTTGGCCAGGGTCGCCGCCATACGAGCGATGTCTTGCACGGTGACCAGCACCGAGCACTGCTCGCTGTATCCGTGCAGCACCTCCAGCGGCTCACGCGCCAACACCTGGTGTGACTTCAGCATGTTCGCAATGGCCAGGTTTCGGTAGTCCTGACGAGCTCCGTGCTCCGCAAGCTCCTGATCGACCTGCAGCTGACGAGCAGCGAACGCACTGAGCCCGGCAAGTATCCGCGCAGAACGTCGTCTGGCCTGCTCCGCACTCGAAGGTTCCTGGCCATCGCCGTCATGCTGGTCATCACCCTCATGCGACCGGTGATCCCGGTAGTCGACCAATTGGTGGGTCACCAGAGCACCGGCATTGATCATCGGATTCAGCGGCCTGCCGGTCCCTCCTTCGAGAGAGAGCTCGTTGAAAGCTTCTCCCGAGGGCTCCTGTCCGACCACCTCGTTGATTCGATCGAGCCCGACGTCGTCGATGGCTAAGGCGTAGACGAACGGTTTGGAGATGGACTGCATGGTGAAGAGATGCTCGTTGTCCCCTGCGGAATACTCCGCCCCATCGGGGGTCACCAGCGCTAAGGCGTGCAGGGCCGGGTCGGTGGACCCGGGCGCCGGCAGATCCGCAGCCAGGGAGCCCGAGGTGTCCTCTCCGCAGTCCTGAAGCACCTGCCGCAAATACCGTGCGACGGCGCTGGACCCTTCTGCCTGCTGGCTGTTCACCGGTGAGCTGGCCATCTCACCAGCATATGCACCCAGGTGCCATCCGCGCTGGGTCAGGCCCAGAAGGGGTAGTCGCTGAGGTCTCCGATCCAGCCGATGTAACCATCGGGTCTGACCAGCACCGGTTCATCGATTTGAGCCGATTCGTTGACCTGGGCCTCAGGCTGCACCCAACGGACATGGCGTGGAAGGCCATCCGGCTCCTCGGTGGAAACCACGGCGAAGTCTCCCGACGCCAGCACCTGGTGCATCCGGCGGTCGGCCAGTGACAGGGCGGCCGCTCGGCGTCCGACCCGCCGGTCTGCCCCTTTCGGCGGCTTGTACCGCAGACTGAGCCCTGAGACGGTGCCGGCCGCGTGATCGGCGGCGGCAGGCACCGACGCCACCAGCCGCCCCAGCATGTTGCGCGCGGTGCGCCCCAGAGGCGATTTCATCGTCGCCATCCGCAGCAGCGCTCCGCTGGTGCGGATCACTTGAGACCCCACGGGGCGGCGCTCGGCCTGATAGGTGTCGAGAAGTGATTCGGCGGCCCGGCCCCGCAGAACGGCTGCCAGCTTCCAGCCCAGGTTGGCCGCATCCTGGATCGCCGCGTTCATACCCAGACCCCCGGCGGGGGAATGCACATGCGCGGCATCCCCGGCGAGGAAGACCCTGCCCACCCGGTAGGCCGCGGCCAGTCTTTCGTCGCTGTGGAAGCGGGAGAGCCACCGTGGGCTGTGCATGCCATGGTCAGTGCCCAACGTCAGCTCCGCGACCCAGCGCACCTCATCCAACTGCACCGGCTCGTTCGGCTCAGCCTGGCTGCCGCGTCTCCAGGCGATCACCCGGTACCACCCGTCTCCGAAGGGCACGACGACGGTGAAGCCCTCCCCCACCGCAGTCATGGCGAGCCGTTGCCGCGGCGGGTCGGTCATCCGCACATCAGCCAGCATGATGGACTTCAGGACCGACTTACCGGGAAAATCAACACCGATGTGACGGCGGACAGTGCTGCCGACGCCGTCCGCCCCCACGGCGTACCTGCTCCGAAGGTCGACGGTGGAGCCGTCCTCTCGGCGGGCGCGGGTGAGCACCTCGTGGTCATCCTGAGTCAGCGTCATCACCTCAAGGCCGCTGAGGAACTCCACGCCTGCGGCCACCGCCCGATCCCGCAGGACCTTTTCAGTCTGCGACTGCGGGGCGATCAGAAGGTAGTTGAACCGGCTCGGCAGCCGTGCAAGGTCAACGCGCACCGCGTCGAACAGCCGCACCCGCTGCACGCGGTTCCCCGTGCTGATCAGGTCCTCAGCAATGCCGCGGATGTCCAGCTGCTCCAACGTTGCGGCGTGAACCCCGAAGGCCCGCGTCACGTTGGGGTCGCTGTGCCGGCGTCGTTCTGCCAGAGCGACTCGTACCCCCGCAGCGGCCAGATCCGCAGCCGCCATCAGGCCCGTTGGACCGCCTCCGACAACCACCACCTCATAGAACACGGCGTCTCCGGAATGGTTCAGCGATGGCATCGGTCATGTCGACTCCTCTGCTGCCATTCTGAGCAGACGGCCTCCCAAAAGCAACGGTTCCTCCGCCCCAGGGCGCTTCGCTACTCTGGTCACACGACGTTCACCGACGGCTCCCACGAGAGGACCCAGTATCAACCAGCGAGCCTATGCGATGGCCGGGCTGCTCGGCCTCGCCGGAATCACCCACTTCCTCCGCCCCGAGACGTTTGACTCAATTGTTCCGCCCCAACTGGGGAACCCACGGTTCTGGACCTATGCCAGTGGGGCTGCCGAACTCAGCTGCGCCGCTATGCTCACCGTTGCCGGCACCCGGCGAGTCGGCGGGTTGTGCACCGCTGCTCTGATGGTCGCGGTCTATCCGGCCAATATCTACACCGTGAAGAAGGTCTGGCACAGCCCCAAGGGTCGGGCCGTCGCTCTTGCCCGGCTGCCGCTGCAGGTTCCACTGGTCCGAACGGCCTGGAAGATCGCCGACGACGCCGACTCGACGAAATGAACGGCACGGCCCCGCCGAACATCGCTGCAGACAGGAAAGAGCCCCGGACTGATCAGCGTGAGGGGGACGCACTAGAACGATCAGCCCGGGGCTCTTCACTCACTCGCACCTTGAGGAGCTGCATTCCACTATAAGCACGATCCTTGACAGTAAACCCCGCAGAACGTGTGCATTTGCTGAACACGGTTTCTTCCGTCGTCGGCGCTCAGCTCAGAGCGCGGTCCAAGTCGGCGATCAGATCTTCGGGTGCCTCCAGGCCGATGGAAAGCCGCACGACGTCGGCACTGGGGCGAGCCTCCGGTGTCACGGGCCGGTGGGTCAGGGCCGCCGGATGCTGGATGAGGGAGTCCACCCCGCCCAGCGAGACCGCGTGGGTGAACAGCCTGACACCGCTGGTCAGCTTCTCGGCCGCCGAGTAGCCGCCGCTCATCCGCACCGCGACCATGGCCCCGGGCCCGCGCATCTGCCCGGCGAGCACCCCTGCCGACTCACTATCGGAGCCCGGGTAGAACACCTGGTCGATCGCATCGTGGGTGCCCAACCAGTCGGCGACCTGCTGGGCGGTCTGCTGCGCCCGGTGAACCCGCATCGGCAGCGTCGCCAGACCCCGGTGCAGCAGATACGCCCCCATCGGGTGCAGAATTCCCCCGGTCACCGCCCGCACCTGCCGCAGCTGGACAGCAGTCTCCTCACTGCAGGCGATGACACCGCCGACCACGTCACCATGGCCTCCGATGTACTTGGTCGCACTGTGCAGCGACATGGTGGCCCCGTGGTCCAGAGGCTGCTGCAGCACCGGAGTGGCGAAGGTGTTGTCCACCAGCACCGGCACACCCCCGGCCTGTTCGACCACCTCGGCGATGCTGACCAGCTCCAGGGTCGGGTTCGCCGGAGTCTCCAGGATCACCAGTCCGGTGTCTTCGCGGATCGCTGAGGAAACCTCGTCGACGGCGCAGTAGGTGGCCTCGGTGCCGAGCATGCCGGTGTTCAGCAGATGGTCGGTACCGCCGTAGAGGGGGCGGACCGCGACCACATGCGGCTTATTCTGGCCGGTGCACATCGCCAGCAGAGCCGCCGATACTGAGGCCATCCCCGAGGCGAACGCGACGGCCGCCTCAGCGTTCTCCAGAGTGGCCAGCCCTGATTCGAAGCGCGCGACGGTCGGGTTCCACAGCCGGGCATAGACCGCGCTTCCCTCAGCGGGCTGTCTGCCTCCGGTGGCCATCGTCTCGTAGGAGTGTCCGCCGGCTTCGATGTCCGGCAGCGGGTTGGTGGTGGACAAGTCGATGGGCAGGGCGTGGACGCCCCAATCGGCGAGCTCCTCGCGACCGGCGTGCACCGCCTGCGTTTCTATGGTGTGTGACTCAGACTGCATAGGAGCAGTCTAGGGGTCGAAGGCCAGGCGGAACCCCTGGTTTCCTGAACTGCTGTCGGCGTCGTTGCTGCTGCGGGCGGCCACCCGGTAGCGGTTGCAGTAGGAGTGGTGGCACATGTAGGAGCCGCCGCGCATCACTCGGCGCACCTGCGACGCCGGTGCGCGGTGGGCCGTGGGAGCATCCGTGGACCAATCGTCAGCGCACATCTCCCAGACGTTGCCTGCCACATTGTGCAGCCCATACCCATTGGGCCTGAAAGCATCCACCGGCGCGGTGCCGCGGTATCCGTCCTCGACGGTGTTCTTCGAGGGAAACCTCCCCTGCCAGATATTGCACCGGTGCTCGCCGTCGGGGGTGAGCTCATTCCCCCATGGGTATCTGGCCTGCTCCAGTCCGCCGCGGGCTGCGTACTCCCACTCGCGCTCAGTGGGCAGGCGCCCTGACGCCCAGCTGGCGTAGTGTTCGGCGTCGCGCCAGGAGACGTGGACCACCGGGTGATCCAGCAGATCATCCACCCCGGAGCCGGGGCCTTCGGGCGCGCTCCAGGCAGCGCCGCTGACCGCACACCACCACGGCACCTGTTGGGGCCTCGGGGAGGCGGCCCGCAGCCTGGCCGGCAGGAAACTGGCGACGACGAAGGACCAGCCGTACTCCTCGGCTTCGGTGGTGTATCCGGTTTCGTGGACGAAGCGGGCGAATTCGCGGTTGGTGACGGCGAAGCGGCTGATGCCGAAGGCCTCCACCTCGACCTGCCGGACCGGGCCCTCGCCGTCGTGGGGGTTCACGTCGTCGTCCTCACTGCCCATCCAGAAGGTGCCGCCGGGAAGCTGCACCACATTGTCAGCAGGCTGCGGGCCGGGGCTCTGGGTAGGGTCATCTGCAGAGACCGTGCCCGGACGTTCAGCTCCTTCAGGCGCCGAGACTGACTGCCGGGTCGCCGCGCAGCATGACATGAAAAGACGCTCCTGGATCTGCCGGATATACCCTGACGATCACTCACGGTAGCACTGCGGCTGGACCCGCCATGATTTAGTAGGAGCATGCCTGCGCGCATCGTATCCATCGGCACGGCCACGCCTGAGACCGCAGTCTCGCAGCCCGTTCTGCGCGACTTCTTCGCCGCGCAGCCGAGCGCAGACAGGATCACCCGACGCTACATCGGCGCAGCCTTCGACGCCGCAGCGATCCAGACCCGCCACACTGTGCTGAGCGGCTGGGACGGATCCGGTGATGGGGTGTTCATCGACGACGACGGCGCCCTGCTGAGTCCGACCACCGGCACCCGCAATGAGCTCTACCGCCGCACAGCCCCTCCCCTGGCGGCGGAGGCTGCCCGGGCGGCACTGGCCGAGGGCACGATCACCGCCGAGCAGGTCACCCATGTCATCTCCGTCTCCTGCACCGGCTTCTTCGCACCGGGCATCGACTACCGGCTGGTGCGTGACCTCGGCCTGGCCGAGAACGTCGAACGCAGCCACCTGGGGTTCATCGGCTGTGCCGCCGCGCTGCCGGGGCTGCGGCTGGCCTCCCAGATCACCCACGCTCACCCTGAGGCAGTGGTGCTGGTGGCCTGTGTGGAGCTGTGCTCGCTGCACATTCGCGACAGTTCGGAGACGGAGCAGATCGTGGCAGCCTCGGTCTTCGCCGACGGGGCGGCCGCCGCCCTGGTGACCGGCGATGAGGCGGTGGGGCGCGCCGGCGGGCTGGTGCTGGACCGTTTCGCCACCGCCCTGACCGAAGAGGGCGAATCCGATATGTTCTGGACGATCGGCGATCACGGGTTCCAGATGAGGCTCTCCGCGGAGGTGCCGCGCATCATCGGACGCGAAATCCGCGACGCCGTCGACGTCTTCCTCAACGATGAGCCGCGTCCGGAGACCTGGGCGGTGCACCCCGGCGGGCGCAGCGTCCTGGACCGGGTGGAGGCCGGCCTGACTCTGGAACCGGCTGCGCTGGCCGCCTCCCGCTCGGTGCTGCGGGACTACGGCAATATGTCCAGTGCCACGATCCTGTTCATTCTGCGTCAGCTCATGGCCGACCCGGCCGTCAGCGGGCGTCTCGCGGCCATGGCCTTCGGCCCCGGGTTCACCGTGGAGTCCGCCCTGCTGCGCAAGAGCGCCTGAGCGGCGGCGCGATGAACCTCTCGGCCCGCGATGAGCAGCTGCGCGAACTCATGGACGACCCGGACTGCGACCCGCAGCGCCTGCACGCCACACTGCGCCGGTTCGGGATCGTCAACCGGCTGGTGGCCGGCTGGGGCAGGGTCTATCGAACCCGGCTGCGGGATGTACTCAGTCGCCTGGACCGGCCGGCACGCGTGCTGGACCTGGGCTCCGGCGGCGGCGACGTCATCGCGCACCTAGCCGGTCTGGCCGCCCGGGACGGCCTGCGTGCGCACTTCACCGGGGCTGATCCCGACCCGCGGGCCCACCAGATGGCGACCAGCAGGCAGATCCCCGGGGCCACCTTCCGCTGCGCCGACGCTGAGGAGCTGCTGCGCCGCGGGGACTCCTTTGACGTGGTGATCTCCAACCACGTCATCCACCACCTGGGTGCCGCCGAGCTGCAGACGTTCATCGCCGCCTCACGCCGGCTGGCCACCACCACCGTGCTCCACGGCGACATCGCCCGCGGCAGGCTGGCCTACGGGCTCTTCGCCGTGGGGATCACACCGCTGGCACCGGGGACGTTTTTGCGCACCGACGGGCTGCGCTCCATCCGCCGCAGCCACCAGCGCGCAGAGCTCGCCGCTGCGCTGGGCACCCCGTGGAGCGTCACCCAGCCGACGCCGTTTCGGCTGCTCGCCCAGGGGCCCGGCCTTGGGTGAAGATGACGCGCTCGGGTGAGGTGACCGTCTTGGGTGGGGTGATGATGCGTGCCTGAGGTGATCGTCATCGGCGCCGGCCCGGTGGGGCTGCTGATGGCAGCTGAGCTGCGCCGTCGTGGGGTCAGTGTCGAGATCTTGGAACAGCGCGCAGCAGCGGGCCACGGCAGCCGGGCCATCGGTGTCCATCCGCCGGTGCTCGCCGCCCTGGAGGATTCCGGGCTGACGGCGGCACTGTTGGAGCACGCACTGCGGATCCCGCGGGGCGAGGCCCGCTCCCAGGGACGGGTGCTGGGCACGGTGCGGTTCGACCGGCTCTCCACCCGCTTCCCCTTCGTCGCCACGCTGCCACAGGCCGCCACCGAAGAGGTGCTCGCCGCCGCAGCCCCGGAACCTACACGTGGGGTCGGGGTCACCGCCATCCGGTCCGCCGAACACCACGTGCAGCTGCAGACTGAGAAGGCGGAACGCCTGGCCCCCCTGGTGGTCCTGGCCGGAGGCGCCCGCTCACGCGACATGGTGTATCGCAGCACGACGGCGCACACCTACCGGGACCGATACCTGATGACCGACGCTGATGTCTCTGATGAACACTACCCCCACACCGCCGTGGTGCACCTGGATGCGGCCGGGGTGCTGGAGTCCTTCCCACTTCCGGGGGGCCGTCGGCGATTCGTCGCCTGGGACTCCCCGACCGGCTCTGCGGGCCCGCAGCATCAGCGTGAGCGCCTGCAGCAGGCACTGGCCCTCCGCGGAGTGGTGGGCATGCGTGAGGGGGAGGCCACCCTCACCACAGGCTTCGGGGTCCGGCGGTTCGTGGCACCGCAGATGCGCAGCGGCCGTTTGTTCGTGATCGGAGATGCGGCCCACGAAGTGAGCCCGATCGGCGGGCAGGGGATGAATCTGGGCCTGCTGGATGCGCTCACACTGGCCCCGCTGCTGGCTTCGTGGGTCCGCACCGCAGTCCCGCCGGAGGCTGCGCTGAAGCAGTGGGAAAGGGCTCGGGTCGGGTCGGCCCGCAGGGCTGCTTCGCTGGCGGCGCTGAACACCCGACTGGGCCGGCCTGCCCCGGCAGCGGTGGATGCGGCCCGGCGCACGGGGCTGCGCCTGATGCTCGGCCCAGGTGCTCACCGCCTGTTCACCCGCGCCTACGCGATGGGCTTCGACGCCCACGGCTGAGCTCTGGTCAGCCGGCTTGATTCTGCTTCACTCGGCGAGGGATCCGCCGGTCAGCACCAGCTGCATGGCCAGCAGGCCGGCGGAGAGCATCACCAGGCGGAACAGCACTCGGCCGGATCGGCCTGAGCGCAGCAGAGCCAGAGTCAGCACAACGACGAGGACCACAAGCCCAAAGAACACCCAGGAGAGCACCGGCACATGCCCAAGCTGGCCGCCGGCGGGACCGAGAGTGACTGCGAGCGCCCCTGCCAGAACTGCTGCTGCGGCCAGCGCTGCGGAAAGCCGACCCCCAAGCCGGTGCGGCAGGCCCCGTATGCCCGTGGCAGCGTCGTCGTCGAGGTCTGGCAGCACGTTCGTCAGGTGCACTGCGGCACCCAGCGCCGCCCCAGCGATCCAGGCCCAGGCCGCGCTGAGCTGCGGCTGGGCCAGGGAGAGGGTGGCGAAGGACGGAAAGACCCCGAAGGCAAGGAGGAACGGCACAAGCGACACTGCACTGGCCTTCAGTCCCAGGTTGTAGGACCAGGAAGCCGCCAGCAGCACTGCGTGGGCGGCCACCAGGCCTACCCCCAGCGGCGCCGAGAGCAGCAGCGCCAGAACCAGGCAGGTCAGTGCCGCAGCCCAGGCCGCGGTACGGCTGACCTCGCCGGCGGCGACGGGCTTGTCGCTGCGGCCCACAGCCCGGTCGCGGTCGGCGTCGAGCGCATCGTTGGAGATGCCCACGGAGAGCTGGCCAGCGAAGACCGCGAGGGCCAGCGTCCCGATACGCCAGAATTCGGCCCCAGCAGCCACGGCGAGCGCGGCGGCGAGCAGGGTGACCACCAGTGTCGGCCCCGGGTGGGATGAGCCCCACAGCCCGGAAATCACCCGTGCGCGCCCAGCAATCATGGGGTTCAGTCTCTCACCAGCTGCCGCGAAGATCGCCCCCAGGGCTGACGCGTGGGGCGTCGTCGTCCGGAAGAATGATTCCCATGATCGAGACCATTGGTGTATTCGCCGAAACTATGACCACCATGACATCGGCTCAAGGCGGGCTCAGCGACCCGGCAGAGCTGCTCTACCCGGAGGACACCTGGATCGGGCAGCTGCGGCTGTGGGTCGACGGGCTTCCGGCGACCCTGCAGTGGTTGGGTCTCATCCTGATTTCCGCGATCCCGTTCGTCGAGTCCTACGGGGGCGGCTTCATCGGTGTGATCGCCGGGATGCCGGTCTGGGCGGCGATCATCTCAGCGGTCCTCGGCAACGCGCTCTCGGTGGCGATGCTGGTCTACGGGGCGCATTGGATTCGCACGCAGTTGCTCAAGCGCCGCAGACCCAAAGAGGCGAGCGAGCGTCAGCTCAAACGCCGCGAGAAGGCCAAGCGGCTCTTCGACAAGTTCGGGGTCCCCGGCGTCTCGCTGCTGGGTCCGATGGCACTGCCCAGCCAGTTCACCGCACCGCTGATGGCCTCCTTCGGTGCCAACCGTCACCTGATCATGCTGTGGATGAGCGTCTCCATCATTGTGTGGGGCGTGGGCTTCGTGCTGCTGGGAATCGGCTTCCTCAACCTGATCGCCGGCGCTGCCTAGGCCTGTTCGGCGAGCTTCTGAAGCACCAGGGGTTTGACCTGGGTGCCGTAGAGCTCGATGGAGTTCATCATGTGTTCGTGGGCCAATGAGGCGTTGCCGTACTTCAGGCTGAACCGGCTGATGCCCAGCGCCTTCTGGGTGCGCACGATCTTGTCCGCGACAGTTTCCGGGGATCCGACGAAGAGGGCGCCGTGGGTGATCTCCTGCTCGAACTGGTCCCGTCCCGGGTAGCCGCCGCCCCAGCCGCGCTCCTGGCCGATTTTTCCCATCGCCTCCGCCCAGGCCGGATAGAAGATGTCTTGGGCCTGTTGGTCAGTCTCGGCGACGAAACCGTGTGAGTGGCTTGCGACACGGCGATCGCTGCTGTGGCCGAACTCCTCCAGCGCCCGGTAGTAGAGGTCCACGAAGGGCGCGAACCTGCCCGGTGCCCCGCCGATGATGGCAAGCTCCAGCCCCACCCCGTGTCGTGCGGCGCGGATCACTGAGTTAGGGGTGCCGCCGACCGCAATCCAGGTCGGCAGGCCGCCGTCGTGATCTGTTTTCGGATAGATCTGCTGGTTGTTCAGCCCCGCACGGGTCTCCCCGGACCAGGTGACCGGGCCCTCCGAGCGCAGCTTGACGAAGAGGTCGGTCTTCTCTTCGAAGAGCTTCTCGTAGTCGCCCAACTCATAGCCGAAGAGCGGGTAGGACTCGATGAAGCTTCCGCGTCCCAGCGACACTTCCGCCCGGCCGCCGGTGAGCCCGTCGATGGTCGCGAAGCGCTGATAGACCCGGACCGGGTCGTCTGAGGAGAGCACGGTGACCGCAGTGATCAGTTTGATCCGCTCGGTGGCAGCCCCGATGGCGGCCAGCACGACGTCGGGGGCGGACACCGAGTAGTCGGGACGGTGGTGCTCGCCGATGCCGATGACGTCGACGCCGGAGGCATCAGCCAGCTTCGCCTCGGCCAGGATATTGCGCAGCACCTCCGGGTGGGAGAGGCTGCGGGAGCCGTCGGGAGTGCGGGTGACGTCGCCGAAGGTGTGCAGGCCGAGTTCGAACTGGGGTGTGTAGCGTTCACTGCTCAGCGCCGTCTCACTGCTCGGCGCTTTTTCACTGTTCAGCGCTGTGCGGCGCTCATTGCTGGTGGTCATATTCGACTCAACCACGCCGGCGCTGAACTCATTCCTTCAAATTTGAATCACCAGACGCTGTGCCATCAAGCACTGTGCGATCAGGCACTGCGTGATCAGATGCTGTGTGACCAGGCGCTGGGAGGCGGCGGCTCGCCGCGTGCCGGACTGCGGCGGTGAGCCGGTCAAGGGCTGGGGTGGTGGTGGACCAGTGCTGCCAGTGCAGCGGCACCTCCTCGGCCCCGATCTCCGGGATCAGGACCATATCGGGGTGCTCACAGTTGAGGACGCCGTCGGGCATCATCGATTCGGGGATCATGCCCCAGCCCAGTCCACAGCCGACGGCGGAGTTGTAGGCCTGCACCGAGGGCAGCAGGTGGGTGATCGGGGCGCTGCTGAGGCCCAGGCGGTCCAGGGCGGTGCGCTGGGTAGCGTCGCGGATGCTGTAGTCGATGCGCGGCACCTGCTGCCAGTCGACCGCGCCGGAGGAATCGCGGTGGCGGTCCAGCAGCTCGGTGCTGGCCACCGGCCAGTAGCGGATGACGCCCAACGGCTCCGACCGACACCCGGAGACCGGTGTGGGGTCTTCGGTGACTGCGGCGGTCACGGTTCCGCTGCGCAGCAGCTGCAGGGTGTGCTGCTGGTCCTCGGCGTGGACGTGGATCTCCACATCGTCCCAGGTCGCTGCTTCCTGCAGGACGCGGATGAACCAGCTGGCCAAAGAGTCGGCGTTGACCGCTATGGCCAGGGTGATGGTGGGACTGTAGTGGGCCGAGGAGCCGCGGAATCCCAGGCTCCGGCGGGCCTCATCCTCCAGCAGCGTGGTCTGCCGGGCCACCCGCATCAGCTTCTCGCCGGACTCGGTGACCCGCACCGGAACGGTTCTGGTCAGCAGGACATGGCCGACCTCACGCTCCAGGGCTTTGATCCGTTGGGAGAAGGCGGAGCCGGAGATCTGCAGCAGATCCGCTGCGGCGTCGAAGGTCCCCTCATCCACCGCCAGCACAAAGGCGCGCAGGTGATCGGTGTTCATCTGGCAGAGTCTAGCCGGATCATCTGAAGCATCGCTTCAGACAGTGAAGAATATTGAGCTGGTACGGATCTGTTGTGCAGCGCAGAATAGTGCCCATGCTGACTGTTCTGCTCACCGGGTTCTTCGCCTGCCTGGCCATCATTGTGGCGATCGGACCGCAGAGCGCCTACCTGCTGCGCCAGGGGCTGCGCCGGGATCGGGTGATGCTGGCGGTGCTGTGCTGCCTGGTGGGTGATGCCCTGCTGCTGACCGCCGGCACCGCCGGAGTGGCAGTGGTTTTGGAGCACGCGCCGTGGCTGCTGGACGTGCTGCGCTGGGCGGGGGTGGCCTACCTGAGCTGGTTCGCCTACCGCTCCTTCCGCTCGGCCTTCACGGCGGGAAAGTCGCAGAAGACTGACGACGACGCCGGCACCGTCCACGTGCTCATGACCTCGCAGATCCCCACGGTGGACCCCGCCGGTGGGGCTGCTCAGTCCACTGCGACGCGGCAGAAGGTCCACGTCACCGGGGTCTCCAAGGTCAGCACAGTGGCGTCCACGGCGCTGGCGCTGAGCATCGTCAATCCGCATGCGTGGGTGGACTCGTTGGTGGTGCTGGGCACGATGGCCAATTCCTTCGCCGATCAGCGGTGGTTCTTCGCCGCAGGGGCCTTCCTGGCGTGCATCGTCTGGCACACCGCCCTTGCCGGCGGCGGCAGCGCCCTGGCCGCCTGGCTCAACCGACCACGCACCTGGCAGTTAATTGACCTCAGCATGGGCGCCATCATGCTGCTCGTCGCCGCACTGCTGGCGGTCTCGGGCTTCTGATCGATCAGCCGCGCTCATCCAGGACGGAGGCAGCCGCGTTGAAGCCGCTCATCCCGTGAGCCCCACCGCCGGGCGGGGTGGCGCTGGAGCATAGGAAGACGCCGTCGACGCCGGCGGAGTAGGGCCGCAGCGCGCTGACCGGCCCGGAGAGTGTGGTGCGCAGCCCGGCCACTCCCCCGCTGACGCTGCCGCCGACCAGGTTCGCGTTCCACCCTTCCAGCTGAGCCGGACCCCAGATCATGCGCTGCAGAACACTGCGGCGGAAATTGGGGGCCTGCCGGGTGATCTCGGCGTCGATCAGTCGCACCGTCCGGGCCACCCCGGCGTCGTCGAGCCCGTTGGGCACGTGGGCATAGGCCCAGCAGACCGTGCGCTCATCCGGTGTTCGGGTGGAGTCGGCTGCGCTGGGCTGGGCCAGCAGCACATAGGGCCGGCCGGGCAGCACGCCCCGGTTGGCGGCAGCTTCGCTGGCGACCACCTGGCGGCCGCTTCCGCCCAGGTGCACGGTACCGGCGCGGGCCAGCTCCGGGTGCTGCCAGGGGATCGGCCCATCGAGCAGGTAGTCGACCTTCACCACCCCGGGACCGTAGTCCCATCGGCGCAGCGACCCGCGCGCCCGAGGCGCCAGCGGCAGACCCTGAAGGCCCAGCACCTGGGCCGGGGTGAGATCCAGGACGACGACGTCGGCCTCCTGCTGCCCCGCTGACGAACCGGTCGGCTCACCGGTCGCCTCACCGGTGCCGCGCTGGTGAGCAGCTGAGCCTTCTACGCGCCACCGGCGCGGCCGGCCGGCGCTGCGCCCCCGCTTTGGCACCTGCTGGACGCCGGTGACGCGGAAGCCGGTTCGGATGTCTCCGCCGTGGCTGCGCAGTTCGGCGACCAAAGCGTCGACGAGCTTCTGGGTGCCTCCGCGCACTGCCGGCCATCCCTGCGCATGGGCCGCCGCACCGAAGGCTAAGCCCACGGCCGCGGTCAGCGGGTTGCTCAGGGGTGCGGTGGAGTGGGCGGCCAGTCCGGCGAAGAGGGCGCGGGCTCTCTCGGTGCTGAAGCTGCGCATCAGGCTGCTGGCGGGCATCGCCCCGGCTGAGCCCAGCTGCATCAGCGCTGCGGCGCGTCCGATCCGGGTGAATGACGCGCGGCCCAGCGGCGGGTTCAGCACCGCCTGTCGCACCTGGTCCCAGTTGTCGGTCAGTGGGCCAACGACCCATCGCCAGAGGTCGCCGTCGCGCCCCAGCGCTTCGGCCGTCTCCTCCAGGGAGGCGTGCAGCAGTGCCGGGGGTTCGCCGTCGATACCGTGGGCGGCGGGGATCTGCGGCTGGGCCCATTCGACGTCGTGGTGTCCCAGCAGCTCATCATAGGCCGGCGACGCCGCGGAGAGCGGGTGGATGCTCGCCCCCAGATCGCTGATAATCCCGGGGCCGAAGAGCTCGGCCGAACGCGCCGCACCGCCGGGGGTCGGCCCGGCCTCGTAGACGGTGACCTCCCAGCCGGCGCGGGCGAGCCGGCAGGCCGCGGCGAGTCCATTGGGGCCCGAGCCCACAACTGCGGCGCGCTGCGTCATCAATTCATCCTACTGGCGCAGGCCACTGTCACAGCGATTCCCCCCGGCGGACCCGTTCCACCACCGCAGCGATGTTTCGGATGAACACCACCAACCAGGCGAAGAGGATCGCGACGCCGATCAGCTCCAGGGAGGTCAGGTTCCAGTAGCCCACCGGCTCCCACAGCAGGAAGGCGCCGACCAGCGCGGCGGCGGCGAAGTAGCTGAACAGGAAGAAGATCTGCGGGAACCCGGGCAGCACGTAGGGCGTGCTGACCAGCAGCAGCAGGAAGAACACTCCGAAGGCGGCGGTGACCAGCGTGTGGCCGTCCAGACTGACGCTGATGGGGATAAGACCCACCGCAGCCAGGGAGAGCCCCATGCCGATCATCCCCACCCGCAGCAGGACAATCCGAGGGGTGCGGATATAGCCGCTGAATGCGTTGCGGACTCGGGTGGACAGCGGAATGCGGCCCGAAGACCTGCGGTGAGTCTCAGCACGCTCAGCGAGACGCTGCGCCACCTGGGTGCGCTGATGCTCGCTCCAGATCTGCAGGTCGCGAGTGAGGAAGGCGGTCAGCGTGGTGATGATGACCCCCGAGACCACCAAGGTGGTGTTGAACGTCCAGAAGCTGGTCAGTCCGGCCTGGCCGGTGCCCAGCTCGGAGAACATTACATGCCACCAGAAGGGGTTCTCCGCGAAAAGCATCGAGACCAGCACACCGGAGGCCATGAATATTGCCAGCAGGGTTGAGAGGCTGAAGGCGGTGATCCGCGCTCCGGAGTTGAAGCTGAAGTAGGAGGCGACACCGCCGACGACGGCCAGCAGGACCGCACCGGCAATATCGTCGACGGTCAGGCCGATGAAGGCCTCCTGAAAAACGCGGAAGAGGCCGAGGGCGGCCATCACAGCGATCGAGGAATGCACCACCAGCAGGGCCAGGGTGTCCACCAGCTGCCGAACCCTGGGCCGTTCTCCCAGCCAAATGTTCGCCATGCGCGCGTTGAGGGAATACCCCAGCAGAAATGAGGCCCCGGCGGTGACCCCGCCGATGATGGAGGCGTAGAACTGGATCGAGAAGTCACCGGCGAGCGCGGGCCGCTCACCGGCGAACACGATGTAGCCGAACACCACGCCGATCAGACCCCCACCCAGCGCGTTCCAGATGGCGCGTGACTCAATGAGCACCTGCAGCCGCGCCTGATTCTGCGCCTGCCGCGGTGTGGTCGTGGAAGGATGCGTGGACTCTTCGACCGCTGCCTGAGCAGCGAGCCTGCGTGCTCTGCCCGGGGAGCGGAAGGATCTCACCGCACAAGATGTACCAGATCAGCAGTGACTATCCAACGCGGCACCGACTAGATTGGAGCTGTGAGCACCCCACCCCAGAAAATCGACGTCGGACCGCACGTTGCGGCGTACCAGCTGCGCATCAGCGCACCGGCAGATCAGCTCTATCGGCTGGCGGCCGATCCGCATCGGCACCATGAGATCGACGGCTCGGATACGGTCCGGTCCCGCGCCGTCGGAGCCCATGAACTCACCGAGGGTGCGAAGTTCTCCGTACACATGCGCCGGTTCGGCCTCCCCTACCGGCTTCCGCTGCGCGTGACCGCAGCCCGGCCGCCTCAGGGTCAGGTCCCCGGCGTCGTCGAGTGGCGCCAGCCCACAGGCCACCGGTGGCGTTGGGAGTTCGAACCTCACCCCGACGGCAGCACCACGGTCACCGAGACCTACGACGCGACCCGGCAGAATCCGGCCGCCCGGGCGGTGCTGGGGATGGCGGGTGTCCCGCAGCAGAACGCGCACAGCATTCGGGCCTCGCTGCGGCGGATGAGTGCCCGGTTTGAGTCCGCTGGGTGAGTTCGACCCCGCTGGGTGAACAGATCCGCGGTTGCGCGCACCGAGAAATCGCGGCCGGCACCCCTGCCGGGCAGCGCAGTTGCCGATAAGCTTGAGCGTGATGGGCGAGTGAACTTTTCGTCAGATGCGACGAAATATGTAGAGTGCGCCCCACGTTGCCCCTAAGCGCCCGTACTGCCGTTCCAGTGCCCGCGCCTCTCATACCTGGCAGGAGTAAGCTGCATGTTCAACGCCGAAGTGAATCGTGCTCTGAATGCCGCGGCCGCTCTGATCAATACGGCCGAAGGTTCCAGAAGCGCCAAACACACCCCGGACACACTGGAGACCGTGGAGGGATTGGCCTCCTTCCTCGAAGCTCAGGAGCCTGAGCTTCAGTGGTCCGCCTCAGCCGCCGACGACGACCAGCTGCAGAAGGTCCGTCAGCTGCGCAGCACCCTGCGCAGGGTCTGGGAAGCCGGACCTCACGCCACCGATGAGCTTCAGCTGATCAATGAGCTGCTGGAAGGAGTGGGCACACAGCTGGTCCGCTCCGCTGAGGCTGGCGAGCCGGAGGTGGTGGAATCTCCGATCCCGGTCTCCTCGCAGACGCATCACGTGATGACAGCGAGGTTCGCTGCGGCTCTTTCCCACCTGGTGGTGGCCCAGGAGACCCGGCGGCTGCGCATCTGCCGCGGCGAGGACTGTGATGCGGCCATTGTGGATCTCACCCGCAATCGTTCCAAGCTCTTCTGCGACTTCGGCAACTGCGCCAACCGGGCGCATGTGCGGGCCTACCGTGCCCGCCGGGCCGCGCAGCAGCGAGCCGAGGAGGCCGGCAGCGGGCGCAGACCCCCAGCGCAGCGGAGCAAGCCATCAGCCGCGGAGAAGGCGGAGGAGCTCAGCCGTCCGACGTCGGACTCTGCGGTGGCGGCCAAGGAGTTCCGCAACCGGATGCGCGATGAGCTGATGGAGACCAGGCAGAAGAAGTTGGAGAAGGAAAAAGACTCGAAGAAGTAGGCGGCCTATTCGCTGCGTTGGCCGTAGTCCGGGTCCTGCGGATCTTGTGACTCCTGCGCGCTGGACTCCTCGGCCTCCTTCTGCCGCGCCTTCTCTCGGCGGGCTGCGACCTGCTGCCGGTACAGCTCCTCCGATCTGCGGTTCACCCCGGAACCCTCAGAGAGGTGTGCCGGGTTCTCCCGTGAGGCCAGCTGCAGCATGGAGACGATGAGCAGACTGGCGATGAATGCGATGCCGAAGGCCAGCAGCGCCAAGTTGACCGGGTTGTCCATGGCCGAGGAGGTGTGCTCCACGCGCGGGTTGTCCGTGCCGCCGGAGGAGACGATCAGGGTGACGACTCCCGCCACGACCCCCAGGGCAAAGGAAAAGATCAGGGGAGCCTTCACCGACTCCAGTATGGAGCGGCGATCCTTGGGGTCCTCGGCCACGTGTGATTCGTCCTTTGTGAGCAGTGGGTGAGTCATCCGGCACCTTCGGCCGGGGCATCACCATTCTACGCCGTGTAGAAGATGCGATCTAACCGGCCTTCTTCGACTCGTGGGTCAGGCCGGCGGCGGAGATCAGCAGCAGCACAGCCATCACCACCACCCCCATGCCGGAGATGCCCAGAATCCCGTGGGCATCCAGTCCAGCACCCAGGAAGAGCCCAACGCCGGTGAGCACACCGACCACACCGAGGATCAGGTGGTCTCGGGCCGGAACGAACTGTGAGCGGACCCGGAAGGCGCCGACGAACTCAGCCACCCCCATCAGCACGAAGCCGAGGCCAGCGATGATGGCCAGGGCGGCGGGGGAGGCTGCGAAGATGGCGGCGATGCCGGAGAATATCCACCCCGCTGCGCCCAGCGAGATGCTGGTGCGCATCGCGACCGGCACCGACTCCACCTTCACGTAGTCCCAGACGGCGGTGGCTGCCAGAATGAAGAAGGCTGCCAGCCCGATGCGGGCCAGGGTCATGGTCTCGTCGGTGGTGAAGACGGTGAACAGCGCGAAGATCGCCGTGATGACTGCTCGGGTCCAGGCTGGGCGAAGCAGTGCTGCGGCAGTTGTGGGATCGACATGGGCTACAGGCACCCCAGCAGTCTACTATTTATTCGCCCAGCACCTTATTCGCCGAGCACCATCCAGCGGGTGCCCACGGCACGGATGCCCAGGGTCAGCGCACGAGCCCCCATGAAGACCACGGCGAAGGCCACCCAGAGCCACAGGATGATCTGGGTCTGTTGCCCGCCGGAGACGGTGTCGTGCACCCACCACAGCACAGGCAGGTAGATGCCCAGATTCACCACCCCGACCAGAGCCAGGTAACGGACGTCGCCGGCACCCATGAGGACCCCGTCGAGCACGAACACGTAGCCGGCCAGCGGCTGGGAGACGGCCAGCACGAACAGTGCCACAGTGATCGCCTCGGCCACTGTGGCACTGGGGGTGAACAGCCGCGGCACCCAGGGGGCGGCCGCCGCAGTGAGGGCACCGACGACCACGCCGAAGCCCACCGCCCACAGGGTCATGACCCTGACCATACGGCGGGCCGCAGCCTCGCGCCCGGCACCGAGCTCCCGGCCGATCAGCGCCTGGGCGGCGATGGCGAGCGCGTCGAGCACGAACGCCAAGGTGGAGAAGAAGGTGAAGGCCACCTGGTGTGCGGCCAGGGTCTCGGGCCCCAGATCGGTGGCGACCACAACAGTGGCGACGATCGCTGCCCGCAGGGTCACGGTGCGCAGCATCATCCAGCTGCCCACACCTGCGGCCCGGCGCAGTGCGGCCGGTTCGGGCCCCAACGCGACGCCTGCGGCGCGAATGCGTGGGATCAGCATCCACAAATAGGCGATGGCCATGCCCCACTGCGCCAGTGAGGTGCCGATGGCCGCCCCGGCCACACTGAGTCCCACCGGGTGGACGAGGATCAGGTTGAGCAGCGCGTTGGCGCCGAAGCCGGCCGCAGCCACCACCAGCGGGGTTTTGGTGTCCTGGAATCCGCGCAGCATCCCCACGGCTGCAAAGACCAGCAGCATC
>NZ_JACIBT010000012.1 GCF_014195445.1 Garicola koreensis
CCGTTCACTCGGCGGCCCCGAACGGGTCAGTGGCCGGCCTCACTCTGCGGCGGCGAGCACCTGTGCCAGGGCCGCCTTCAGCTCCCGGGCCTTCTGCGCGCGGAACTCCACCTCGAGGGGATGACGGATCTGGCGGTAGAGCATGTCGTCCTCATAGCGGGGGAACACATGAAGGTGGTAGTGCCACACGTGCTGATTGCCCGCGGGCTCATTGTGCTGGCGCACCGAGGTGCCCGGTGAGTTCCACGCCAGCTTGATCGCCAACGCCACATGCCGGGAGAAGAGGCTGACCTTGGTCAGCTGATCATCGTCCAAGTCGTAGAGTGCCTCCCGGTGGGCGACCGGGGTGATCATCGCGTGACCGGCGTGCGGGCCGAAGCCGTCGCAGGCGATGAACACCAGCACGTCGGCATCCTGATACACCAGATCGCTCAGCTCGCACCGGTTGGCCGGGTCGTCGGCGGTTCCGGCGGCCAGCTGGCAGAACGGGCACACATAGCCGTCCGGCTCATGGGATGCCCACACTGGGTCGCCGTCGTGGTGGGCAAGCTCTTCAGAGTAGTTCGGATGCTGATTGCCCATGCTCACACGTCTTCCGGGAACGAATAGTCCAGCAGGTCGAAGAGGAACTCGCTGACGGTGGCTCCCTCGGGGGTCCACTGGTGCTTGACGTTGTTCCGCCGGTGAATCAGCGGGTCCGGCACACCCACATCGGCGACGTCGACGCCCCAGACCCAGCGCTCCTCCTCATCCTCCAAGAACAGCAGGTAACCGTCCTCAGTCACCAGCTCATCAGGGTCGAAGATGAAGTGGTGGGCCTCCAGGATCTCCTCACAGGCGCCCAGGGCCAGGTAGAGCTCCTCCAGAACCAGGGGAAGCTGCGCCCGGTCGGGAAGCTCGGAGTCGGCCATCAGCTCCGCCAGCTCTTCGGGGCTGTATCCCTCCTGCTGCGACCACTGATCATCCAGGTACTTCGGTACTAGGGCCTTGAACTTCTCCAAGAACATCTCCGCCATGATGCCAGCCTATGCGATCGCCCCGCCGCGTTCGGTCACGCACTATGACTGCACTTTGGTGGGCAGAACCGGGCAGAAGCGGTCAGGATGCGTGACCGAACGGAGAGAGGACGGTGCGGGAAGAAGACCGGTGAGACATGACGTTGTGCAATAGGGCATACTGTTCTGAGGTAAATCTTGGAACCGACGACGCCGCCCGCGCCCCCGAAGCCGTCGTCGCGAAGCCACGGATAAAACATCGTGAAAGGAACAGCCCCTAACGTGTCTGAAAAGTTCGCCCACCGGCCCATCCGGATCGCCGTCGTCGGTGCAGGTCCCGCCGGAGTCTACGCCTCAGACATCCTTGCCAAGGCGCAGAAGAAGCACGACCTGACCTTCTCCATCGACCTCTTTGACCGCTACCCGGCGCCCTTCGGGCTGATCCGCTACGGCGTCGCGCCCGATCACCCACGCATCAAGGGCATCATCCAGGCGCTGCACAAGGTGATGGACCGCGGCGATGTGCGGCTGCTGGGCAACGTGGAGATCGGCAGCGACCTGACCCTGGAGGACCTGCGCGTCCACTACGACGCCGTGATCTTCGCCACAGGTGCGATCAGGGACGCGTCCATGGAGATCCCCGGCAATCACCTGCACGGCAGCTTCGGGGCCGCGGAGTTCGTCTCCTGGTACGACGGTCACCCCGACTTCCCGCGCGATTGGCCGTTGGAAGCTGAGCAGATCGCCGTCATCGGCAACGGGAATGTGGCGCTGGATGTGGCACGAGTGCTCTCCAAGCACGCCGATGACCTGCTGACCACCGAGATCCCGGACAATGTCTATGCCGGGCTGAAAGCCTCCCCGGCCACCGATGTGCGCATCTTCGGCCGCCGCGGCCCCGCCCAGGTGAAGTTCACCCCGCTGGAGCTGCGGGAGCTCTCGCACAGCCGTGATGTGGACATTGTGCTCTCGGAGGAGGATTTCGAGTTCGACGAGGCATCCGATGAGGCGATCAGGTCCGACAACCAGATCAAAACCATGGTCAATACGCTGACCAACTGGCTGGTCGAGCAGGAGGAGCGCACCGAAGAGGCGTCAAAGCGCCTGCACCTGCACTTTTTGCACCAGCCGGTGGAAATCCTGGAGGGCAAGCACGACGACGGCACCGGCACCGGCCGAGTGGCTGGCATCCGGTTTGAACGCATGGAGCTGGACGGCGCCGGCAATGTCACCGGCACCGGGGAGCACATCGACTACCAGGTGCAGGCCGTCTACCGCGCGGTGGGCTACTACGGCACCTCCGTGGAGGGTGTGCCCTTCGACGAGCGTCGCGGGGTGATCACCAACGAGGCCGGACGCGTGCTGGATGCGGATGGCCTGCACGTCCCGGGCACCTATGCCACCGGGTGGATCAAGCGTGGCCCGGTGGGCCTGATCGGCCACACCAAGGGCGATGCCCGCGAGACCATCAGCTGCCTGCTCGAAGACGTCGAGCAGCTTCCCGAAGCCGAAGACCCGCAGGAGAGCGCCGTCATTGAGCTGCTGGAGTCCCGCGGGGTGCAGTACACCACCTGGGAGGGCTGGCTGAAGCTGGACGAGTACGAGATGCAGCTGGGTCAGCAGGCCACCGAGTCCGGCCCAGTGGAGCGTGAGCGCGTCAAAGTGGTTCCCCGCGCCGACATGGTGCACCGCTCCCGCGTATAGCAGCCGGGCGGGTCCGGCTACTGCTGCGGCCCGGCCATCTGCTTCAGCCGCTCGATCCGATCCTCCATGGGCGGATGACTGGCGAACATCCGCTTAGCCTTGGCCCCGAAGGGGTTGGCGATCATCATGTGCGCGTGGGCGTCGTGCTTCGGATCCTCCTCAAGCGGGACGCGCGAAATGCCGTTGTGCAGCTTGTCCAGGGCTGAGGCCAGGGCAAGCGGATCGCCGGAGAGTTCGGAGCCGTCGGCGTCGGCGTCGTACTCGCGGGTGCGGCTGATCGCCATCTGAATCAGACTGGCGGCGATCGGCATCAGGATCACCGCGATCAGCGAACCGATGAGCACCAGCGGGTTTCCGCCCTGGCCGCCGCGGCCCCGTCCGCCGCCGAAGAGGATGAAGAACTGGGTGATCATGGTCAGGAACCCGGCGACGGCGGCCGCCACCGACGAGATCAGGATGTCGCGGTTGTAGATGTGCATCAGCTCATGGCCGGTGACCGCCCGGACCTCGCGCTCGGTGAGCAGGTTCAGGATGCCTTCGGTGAAGCAGACCACGCCCTTCTCCGGATTGCGGCCGGTGGCGAAAGCATTGGGGGTCGGCTGCGGGGAGATGAAGATCCGCGGCGCCGGCTCCTGGGCTCGCTCAGCCAGCTCTTCGACCATCTGGTAGAGCTGCGGGGCCTGATCACGGCTGACCGGATAGGCCTTCATGGCGCGCAGCGCGATCTTATCGGAGTTCCAGTACGAGTACGCCACCGAGGCGACGCCGATCCCGGCAAAGAGGAACAGAAATGCCGGCGAGGAGGTCGAGTAGGCGACGATGGCGCCGACCAGCATCACCATGGCGAACAGGAATGCAAGCAGACCGGCGGTGCGCAGTCGTCCATGGTGCTGGTGCATAAGTATTGACCTCGTACTCTCTAAGTGTTCGTCAGACCGGGGGGAGCCTGAAGCAGGCACAACAGCATTCTATGCGCCCGGCCTTGCCGAAGGCTCCACAAGAGGAGCAGCACCGGTATGCCGATCGTGCGGATTCCACCCCAGCCGCTTCTTCCACCTCCAGCAGCCCGGCACAGGCGGTGAGATTGACCACAGATTGGAAAAATTGAGCGGGGTTTCCACCCTGTTTACCCAGAGTTCACCTTCAACTGCGAGTGTTCTTCATGTACAGGAACTAGACCGTTCCAGTTCCACCGGAATGGTCGAGCCGAAACCTGATCGGAGAGATTGTGGCCGTACTGCCCGCGCCGGAGAAGCTGCACAAGCCTCGTCCCCGCCACTCTGCCGAGCCCCCCACATCCTCGCCGCACCTGCAGCCGGGCAGCCCGGTGGGCGGGAACTCCACCAGGACTCACACCGCGCTGAACTGGCTGATCGTTGCAGCCTGCGTCTACCTGCTGATCACCGCCGTCAATGTGATCGGTTCAGGCTTCGCCCTGACCGCCGGTGACCAGGCCGCCCAGCTCTTCGACTTCGCATCCAACCCCCTGGTGGGGCTGATGGTCGGCATTGCCGCCACCTCACTGATCCAATCATCATCGACGACGACCTCCATCACCGTAGGCCTGGTGGCCGGCGGGCTGCCCCTGGAGATCGCAGTACCGATCATCTTGGGCGCCAACGTTGGGACCACCCTGACCAACACCCTGGTCAGCCTGGGCATGGTCCGCGACAAGGCCCAGTTCCGCAGGGGCTTCGCGGCTGCGACGATCCACGACTTCTTCAACCTGCTGGCCGTGGTGATCTTCCTGCCGCTGGAAATGATGTTCGGGCTGCTGGAAACCGTCGCGTCATCGTCCGCCAACGTCCTCTCCGGCGCCGACGCCGGTTTCCTCGCCGCCATCTTCGGCGGTGTGGGGGCGGTGGTCAAGGGTGCGACCACCCCGGTCGCTGAGCTGATCGAATGGGCACTGAGCCCGCTGCCGGGCATCTGGGCCGGGGTGGCGATGATGGCAGTCGCCATCGCTCTGATCCTGGCCGTCATCAACCTCATCGGACGCAAACTGAAGACGCTGCTGGTGGGCAGGGCGCAGCGCATGCTGAACTCGGCCATCGGACGCGGCCCACTGACCTCGATCGGTTCCGGGGCCCTGGTGACCGCGATGGTGCAGTCCTCCTCGACCACGACGGCACTGATGGTGCCGCTGGCCGGCTCAGGAGCGCTGACCCTGCGTCAGATCTACCCCTTCACCCTGGGGGCGAACATCGGAACGACCCTGACGGCACTGGTGGCCGCATTCGCCTTCGACGGCGAGCTGGGCACCATCGCGCTGACCGCAGCCCTGGTCCACCTGTTCTTCAACGTATTCGCCACCCTGCTGATCTTCGGCATCCCGGGCATGCGCGAACTGCCGCTCAAGGGCGCCCAGTGGCTGGCGAACCTCGCCGTTGAGCGCAAAACCTACGCCGTGGGCTGGGTGCTCGTGGTGTTCCTCGCCCTGCCGCTGGCCCTGATCTTCCTGCTCTGACTCCCCACCAGCTCAGCGCATATTGACGAACTGCAGATCGGCGTCGTCGAAGTCTTTGAGCATCGCGATGACCGACTGAAGGTCGTCGCGGGACTTGGAGCTGACGCGCAGCTCATCGCCCTGGATGGTGGCCTTGACCGATTTGGGACCCTCGTCGCGGATCTGCTTGGAGATCTTCTTGGCGGTGGGCTGGTCTATCCCCTCCTTGATGGACCCCTCAATCCGGTACTCCTTGCCGAAGGCCTTGGGGTCGGAGGACTCGAAGGACTTCAAGGAGATGCCGCGCTTGACCAGCTTGGACCCGAAGACGTCCTTGACTGCCTTGGCGCGCTCCTCAGAGTTGGCGCTGATCGTGATGGCTTCGCCGGAGAACTCCACCGAAGCGCCGGTGCCGCGGAAGTCGTAGCGCTGCCCGATCTCCTTCTGCGCCTGGTTGAGCGCGTTGCTCACTTCCTGCTTGTCCACCTTGGACACAATGTCGAACGTCGATTCTTTCGCCACGGAGGCTCCCTTCTCTGACGGGTCAGTTCTCCCCACAGCGTAGATGACCGACGACGACGCCCGCTGCGGCCCTCTGCCCTGGGTAGCCGTGGACGTCAGCTGGCTGCGGGGCCGGATCCGGCGAGCATCGCGTTGATGTGCTCAGCCGAGAGGGTGTGGGTGGTGACCATGGCGGAGGCACCCAGCACGCCGGCCCGGCCACTGGTCACAGTGCCCACGATCCGCAGGTGCTGGGTGGCCAGCGGGAGGGAGCGGGAGTAGACCGATTCCCTGATTCCGGCCAGAAAGTGCTCCCCGGCCGTCGAGACCAGGCCGCCGATGACGATCACCGAGGGGTTGAGCAGGTTGACGCAGCTGGCCAGCACAGCCCCGACCTGTCTGCCGGCCTGGCGCACGGTGCGGACCGCGGCGGGATCGGCTGAACGCACCAGCTCCACCATCTCGGCCTGACCGGTCACGTCGAACCCCTGTTCGCGCAGCCGTGCCACGATCGCAGCCCCGGAGGCGACGGCCTCCAGGCATCCGAGGTTCCCGCAGGTGCAGGGGGTCTGATCGCCGTCCGGAACAGCCACGTGCCCCAGGTCGCCCGCTGCCCCCTGAGCGCCGTGCTGAAGCTGGCTGTCGCTGATGATTCCGGCGCCGACGCCGGTGGCAGTCTTGACGAACATCATGTGGTCCACATCCGGATACACCATGTCGTGCTCGCCTAAGACCATGGCGTTGACATCGTTGTCCACCAGGATCGGCACATCAAAGGTCCGGCGCAGGTGGGCCGGCACATCGAAGCCGTCCCAGCCGGGCATGATCGGCGGGCTGGTGGGCTTGCCGGTGGCGAACTCCACCGGACCGGGCAGGCCGATGCCGATGCCGATGAGCTTCTCGGGGGACCAGCCGGCCTCAGCCAGCAGGCGCCGGGCGATCTCACTGACAGTGTCGAGCACGGGAACCGGACCCTGATCGATGGCCAGCTCCAGCTCCTCCTCGGCTAGGACTTCGCCGGCCAGGTCAGTGACGGCGATGCGAGCATGGGTGCCGCCCAGGTCAACGGCCACCACGCAGCGCGCCGCGGGGTTGACGGAAAAGGTGGCCGGGGGGCGGCCCCCGGTGGATGAGTTCTCGCCGAAGGGGGCGATGAGTGAGGCCCCCAACAGCTCATCGACGCGGGCAGAGACGGTGGAACGGGCCAGTCCGGTCTGGGCCGCCAGGTCTGCGCGGGTCCGCGGGACCCCGTCACGCAGCAGCTGGAAGACGCTCCCTGGGCTCGTCGGATGTGCGGCCAGCAGAGGAGAGTGTGCTGCTCCCCGCGGCTCAAGCGACATCACACCAGTAGGCATACCAACAGTAAACCACCCGGACTTCTGATTGTCCTAGTCAAGACATCAAACGATGAACATCAGACTTTTGATTGACGATCGTTAGAAGTCCGCTTATGGTGTGTTTATGATCACGCCGACTCCTGATGGTGAGCTGCTGCGCATCCGTGGGCTCAGTAAGTCCTTTTTCGGCGTCGAGGTGCTCCACGGGATTGATCTCACTGTCCAAGCTGGAGAGGTCCACGGTCTCGTCGGGGAGAACGGCGCTGGTAAGTCCACGGTCATGAAAACTCTTGCTGGCGTGCACACGGCCGACTCCGGCAGTATCGAGCTCGATGGCAAGGAGGTCTCCTTTGACCACCCCCTGCAGGCGCAGAGGGGAGGAGTGGCGACCGTCTTCCAGGAGTTCAATCTCCTGCCAGAGCGCACCGTGGCAGAGAATGTCTATCTTGCCCGCGAACCGCGCAGCGGTGGGCTGGTGCAGCGCCGCCGCATGGAGCAGGACACCGCCTCGCTGATGCAGGATCTGGGCATCGTCGACATCGACGCCGGGGCCAAGGTTCGTACCCTCTCAGTCGCCCAGCAGCAGGTGGTGGAGATCGTCAAGGCGATGTCCTTTGACGCGCGTCTGATCTCCATGGACGAACCCACCGCCGCCCTGGCTGATCACGAGGTCGAACTGCTGTACCAGCTCATCGGACGGCTGCGAGAGCGAGGCGTCGCCGTGCTGTACGTGTCTCACCGGCTGCAGGAGATATTCGACCTGTGTGATCGGATCACCGTGCTCAAAGACGGCTCCTTAGTCGACACCGTCGAATCGAACGAGATCACACCTGATGAGCTGGTGCGCAAGATGGTGGGTCGCACTATCAGCTCCTTCTTTCCCGAGCCGCGCGAGGGCACGGAGATCGGTGACATCCGGCTCAGTGTCAGACAGGGCGGCAACCGCATGCTCAACGGAATCAGCTTCGACGTCCGTGCTGGCGAGATAGTGGGCCTCGCGGGTCTGCAGGGAAGCGGGCGGACGGAGATCGCACATGCACTCTTCGGCGTGGAGCGCTTCACACGTGGCAGCATCACCGTGGACGGTAGGACGTTCTCCCCGCGCTCTCCGCGGCAGGCGGTGCGTGCTGGTCTGGCACTGGTGACAGAGGACCGCAAAGCAGAAGGCCTGGCTCTCAACCAGTCCGTCGCTGCCAATGCCCGATTGGTCCTTGATGCAGCACTGCCGGGACGGGGCTCCTCCCGCGCTGCGCGATTATCGGGAATCCTGTCCTCCCTGGAGCTCGCCGCAGCCAGTGATGCGCAGGAGGTGCGGCTCCTCTCCGGCGGCAACCAACAGAAAGTGGTGCTGGCCAAATGGTTGGTCACTGACCCACAGGTCATGGTTCTGGATGAACCCACCCGCGGCATCGACGTCGGTGCCAAGCGTGCGGTCTACGAGCTGATGCGCGATCTCACAGCCGAGGGGATGGCGATCATCCTGATCTCCTCTGAGCTGCCCGAAGTCATCGGCATGTCTGACCGCATCGTCGTGCTGAACGACGGCGAGATCAGCGGCGAACTGCCCCACAATACCGACGAGGAGACCGTCATGAGCTTCGCGACCGGACAGGACAACGTGGAGGCAGCTTCATGAGTGACGGCGTCGTTGCTGCCGGCGGTCAGCCAGCGCGCACCAACCGGGTAGAGCGGCGTTCCCCTCTGACCTCGATCCCGCTGATCTACATCGCACTGCTGGGCACTCTCATAGTCGGTGCAGCCCTTATGGCGGTGAACGGGGAAAACCTGTTCAGCGGCGGGAACATCGTCGACATTCTTACCCGCTCCAGCTTGCTGGGCTTCATCGCCATTGGGCAGACGATGGTCATCCTGTGCCGGTCCCTTGACCTGTCGGTGGGCTACGTCGCCGCTCTGAGCAGCCTAGTTGCCGCCACCACCATGGATGGCGACCCCTCCCGCATCCCCCTCGGGGTTGCTGCCGGCCTGGGAGTCGCGGCCCTCGTTGGTCTGTTCAACGGAGTGGTGACGGCCAAGCTTAAGGTGCATGCTTTCATCACCACCCTGGGCGCGGGGCTGATCATCAAGGGATACCTCGACACCGTCTATCCTGGTCCGGCCGGGGAGGTCCCTGGTGCGTTCCAAGCCTTCGGCTACACGCGCATCGGATTAGTGCCCCTGTCTGCGGCCATCATGCTCATCATTGCGGTCTTCGGCGTGATTATGCTGCAGCGCACCCGGACCGGGCACAGAATGTTCGCCGTCGGGGGCAACGACGAGGTGGCTCGTCTCTCCGGCATCCGCACAGACCGCACCATCATCCTTGCGCACGTGTTCTCCTCCGTGATGGCAGGCGTGGCAGGGCTGCTGCTGGCCGCCCGCTTCGGCACAGGTGTGGGGGCGCAGATTTACGACGCCGGTTATGACCTGGACTCCATCGCGGCGGTCGTCCTGGGCGGCACCCTGCTGCTGGGCGGGCGCGGTGGAGTCGCCGGCACGATCGCCGGAGTCCTGATCCTCGGCGTCCTGGACACGATGTTCAATCAGCTGCAGATCGACCCGTTCTTCCGCGATGTCCTGCGCGGGATCATCATCATTGCCGCCGTCGCCGTCTACGCCCGGCGGCAGATCGATCCCACGAAGAGTCGCGCGCGCTTCGGGGAAAAGTCGGCCTCCCGCAAGGGTTCCACCGGAACGAGTCCTCCCGAACCCACTGGGGACAGCAGGGCCAGACGCGCCGGATCACGAGAGGAGCAGAGCGAATGAGTTCCGCCTCACCTGCAGCCACTGGACCTCTGGGTGCGGTACGCCGAATATTCGGCGGCGGCACCGGACCGGTGTTCGTGGTGCTGCTGACCCTGCTGGTGGTCATGCTGCTGCTCAACCCGTCGTTCTTCCAGCCTGCCTCGTTGATGGCGTTCCTGCGCAATGCCGCACCATTGATCATCCTGGCCGCCGGACAGTACTTCGTCATCGTCTCTGGTGAGTTCGACCTCTCCGTGGGCAGCCTCGTGGGAGCCCAGGTGGTCATCGCGGCCAAGCTCATCGATGGTGATGAGAGTCGGACCTGGCCGGTCATCATGCTCATGCTGGGCTTCGGACTGTTGGTGGGGCTGGTCAACGGACTGGTGACCACGCTGCTGAAGGTGCCGTCCTTCATCACCACCTTGGGCATGATGCTGGTGCTGGCCGGCGCGATCCGGCTATGGACCGGCGGAGCGCCGACCGGAGCACTGTCGGAGTCCTTCCGTCAATGGGGCCGCATGGGAATCGAGGTGCCCGTCCTGCGGCAGATCCCGTACGCAGCCCTGATCATGATCGTCATCGCCGTCCTGACGGTGCTCCTGATGCGCGGGCCCTACGGGCGCACACTCGTCGCCACCGGGGACAACGACGTGGCAGCCTCCTTCGCCGGCGCACAGGTGTGGCAGGTGCGCACTCTTGCCTTCGTGCTCTCCGGGCTGCTGGCCACGGTGGCCGGAATCCTTATCGGCGGATTCGCCGGGGTGACCGCGCAGGTCGGTGACGGAATGGAGTTCACTGCCATCACCGCCGTCGTGCTCGGCGGGGTGGTCCTCGGGGGTGGACGCGGCTGGATCGTGGGTGCGATGGCCGGGGCCCTGACCTACCGGCTGCTCGAGCGCCTGCTGGTGCAGCTGGACATGCCCTCAACTCTGAACCCGACCATCCAGGGCGTGATCATCATTCTCGCCCTGGCCTACGGATCGCGTCGCCTCTGGGGGCGAAGGCGCCGACGCGCAGCCCAACCGATCACCACCAAACCCCAACCCTCAGGAGCCGAATGACCTGACCAAGACTTGAGCCTGACTGCCCGCAAGCCGGCCCGGACCGGTGCAGGCCCCGGCCACTGACGACCCATCCCTGTACTCACTCGCAACCAAGGAGCGTAAAGATGCGCCGTAGTAATCGCATCCTCATAGGCGGCCTGACCGCCATAGGACTGACCCTGACCGCATGCACCACCGACGCGCCGACTGACGACGCCGAGACGGAGGTTGAGCAGGAAGCTGAAACCGATGCTGGCACCGATGACGGTACCGCGGAGCAGGCCGACGACGGATCCGACGGCGGCACCGAGGAAGGTGAGTTCTTCGTCCGCGAGGAGTATGAGCGTCAGCTCGCCCAGCGCGACATGGAACCTGAGGGCGACCCGGACACCCCGTGGATGCAGATGATCGACGTCGATGAGATGGTCGACACCTCCGAGTTCGCCGTCGACGGCCCACAGGACCTGTGCTTCTCCAACGCCTCGGTCGGAAACCCGTGGCGCGTGACCGGCTGGATCACCATGCAGGAGCAGGTCGAAGTCCTCCAGGACGAGGGTGTCATCGGGGAGTTCCGCACGGCTGACGCGGCTGACGACGACAACCAGCAGATCTCCGACATCCAGTCCTTCATCAACGACGGCGACTGCGGGGCCATCATGATTTCCCCGTCCACCACCGCCACTCTCACCCCCGCGGTGGAGGAGGCCTGTGACAGCGGTGTGCCGGTGATCGTCTTCGACCGCGGAGTCAACACCGACTGCGCGGTGACCTTCATCCACCCGATCGGCGGCTACGCCTACGGTGCCACCGGGGCGGAGTTCCTGGTGGATAACCTCGAGGCCGGCGACTCGGTCCTCGCCCTGCGTATCCTTCCCGGTGTGGACGTGCTCGAGCACCGTTGGGGCGCGGCCAACGACATCTTCTCCGACTCCGACCTTGAGGTCGTGGGCGTGGAGTTCACCGAGGGGGACGCCGCCCAGATCAAGGACATCGTGACCCAGTACCTGCAGCGTGGCGACGTCGACGGCATCTGGATGGACGCCGGTGACGGTGCGGTGGCCGGTGTGGAGGCCTTCGAAGACATGGGAATGGACTACCCGGCCTTTGTGGGTGAGGACGAGCTGGGCTTCATGCGCAAGTGGGACGAGACCGGCATGGACGCCGTGGGCCTCTCCTACTCCAACTTCCAGTGGCGCACCCCGGTGCTGGCCGCCGAGATGATCTGGAACGGTGAGGAAGTGCCTGCCGAATGGGTGCTGCCACAGTCTCCGGTCACCGAGGACGACCTGGGTGAGTACCTGGAGGCAAACTCCGAAATGCCGGACCTGCACTACGCCAAGTTCGGCGGCGAGGATCTGCCCGGCTTCCCGGAGGCATGGCAGGACCGCTGACCCATGATGAACCCCGCTGCGGGGGTGGGCCAGTCTCACCCCCGCAGCACCCCTAGCAGAGAGGCCTCGAATCGATGAGCTCGGCTCCTCACCAGATTGGTGTCAACACCTGGGTCTGGACGTCACCGCTCGACGACGACGCGCTGCGCCGTCTCGCCCCGCAGATCAAAGCATGGGGCTTCGACCTCATAGAGCTGCCGGTGGAGAACATCGGTGATTGGGATCCGGCTGCTGCTGCGCGTCTGCTCAGCGACCTTGGACTCGGCGCCACCCTCACCCTGGTGATGGGCGAGGGTCGTGAGCTCGTCGCCACCGACGCCGCCACCGTGGCCCGCACCCAGGACTACCTGCGCGGGGTCGTGGATGCTGCCCACGCCGTCGGTGCTTCAGTCATCGCCGGGCCGGCCTACGCTTCGGTCGGACGCACGTGGCGGATGAACCACGCCGAACGGCGCGAGTGCTACGCCCAGCTCACCCAAAACCTGGGTCCGGTGGTCGCCTACGCCCAAGAGGCCGGAGTCCAAGTCGCCGTCGAGCCGCTCAACCGGTACGAGACCTCCCTGATCAACACCGTGGACCAGGGTCTCGACGCCCTGGCCGACCTGCCGGCCGCGGGGTGCGGACTGCTGCTGGACATCTACCACATGAACATCGAGGAAACCGACATCCCGGCAGCCATCCGCCGCGCAGGGGACCGGATCGCTCACGTGCAGGTCTGTGCCAACGACCGCGGAGCACCCGGCGCGGATCACCTACCCTGGCCCGCGGTTCTCCAAGCCCTCAACGATGCCGGCTACCGCGGACCGCTGTGCATCGAGTCCTTCACCGCCGACAACGCCACCATCGCCACGGCTGCCTCCATCTGGCGGCCGCTGGCACGCACGCAGGATGCCATCGCCGTCGACGGTCTTGCCCACCTGCGCGAGCTGATGACCTGAGCAGCATCTTCTCACCCCACCCCGTTCAGACGCAGGAATCGGCGCATGATTGCGCCGGCGCCGCAACCTACTTTGGAGGAATCACCACCATGACTGATAACCGACCGCACCTGCGGGTCGCCATGATTGGTCACTCCTTTATGGGCCGGACCCACTCCCAGGCGTGGCGGAGCGCCCCGCGGTTCTTCAACCTGCCGCTGGTCCCAGAGATGGCCGTGCTGGTCGGCCGCGACGCCGAGCGGACCCAGGCCGCGGCCGAAAAGCTCGGCTGGGCGGAGGCGGCGACCGACTGGCGTGCCGTGCTGGAGCGTGATGATGTTGATCTGGTCGACATCTGCACCCCCGGGGACAGTCACGCAGAGATCGCCGAAGCCGCCCTGGCGTCCGGAAAGCATGTGCTGGTGGAGAAGCCGCTGGCCAACTCCGTGGAGGAGGCCGAATCGATGGCCGCTGCCGCGCGCCGGGCCCGCGAGTTCGGGGCGCGCTCCATGGTGGGCTTCACCTACCGGCGGGTGCCTGCGCTGCAGCTGGCCCAGCAGCTGATCGCCGAAGGTCGGATCGGTGAGATCCGACAGGTCCGTGCCCAGTATCTGCAGGACTGGCTGGCCGACGCCGAAGCCCCGCTGGGGTGGCGGTTGGACAAGGAGAAGGCCGGATCCGGGGCGTTGGGCGACATCGGCGCACACATTGTGGACATGACCTGTTTCCTCACTGGGCAGCGGTTCGCCGGCGTCTCCGGGATGCTGGAAACCTTCGTCCACGAACGGCCCGTCGCGGAGTCCTCGGCGGGGCTCAGCGGCACCGCAGGCGTCGGCCGTGGTCCGGTCACCGTCGACGACGCCGCATTAGCGACTGCCCGACTGGAATCTGGGGCCACGGTGTCGCTGGAGGCCTCACGCTTCGCGTGGGGCCGGAAGAACGCCATGCGCATCGAACTCTCCGGCACCCAGGGAGCCATCGCCTTCGACTTCGAAGACATGAACGTGCTGGAAGTCTATGACGCGACCGAACCGGCTCGCACCGCCGGGTTCCGCCGGATCCTGGCCACCGAGCCGGAGCATCCGTACCTGGAGGCCTGGTGGCCGCCGGGTCACGCGTTGGGCTACGAGCACGGTTTCACCCACCAGGTCGTAGACCTGGTGGAAGCCATCGCCGCCGGGGAGGACCCGACCCCGTCCTTTGATGACGGCCTGCATGTGCAGCGGGTGCTCGACGCCGTCGAGCGCTCCAGCCTGAACGAAAACCGGTGGACCCAGATTCAGACGCCGACCAGCTAGAGCACGTACGAGCGGAGATGATCACTATGGCACGACCTGTCACCCTGTTCACCGGCCAGTGGGCCGACCTGCCCTTCGAGGAGGTGGCCCGACTCGCCGGCGAGTGGGGCTACGACGGACTCGAGATCGCCTCCTGGGGCGACCATCTGGACCCTTGGCGCGCCGCCGAGGACGACTCCTATGTGCAGAACCGGCTCGACATCTTGGAGCGCAACGGGCTGAGCGTCTATGCGATCTCCAACCACCTGAAGGGCCAGGCCGTCTGTGACGACCCCATTGACGCCCGCCACCGCGACATTCTTCCCGACAGAATCTGGGGCGACGGCGATCCCGAGGGTGTGCGGCAGCGCGCCGCCGAGGAGCTGAAGGTCACCGCCCGTGCCGCAGCCCGGATGGGGGTCAGCACGGTTACCGGCTTCACCGGATCGGCCAGCTGGAAGTATGTGGCGATGTTCCCGCCGGTCGCTGATGAGCTGGTCGAGGCCGGCTACACCGACTTCGCCGACCGGTGGAACCCGATCATGGACGTCTTCGACGAGGTCGGGGTGCGCTTCGCCCTGGAGCCCCACCCCTCGGAGATCGCCTACGACTACTGGACCACCCAGCGCACCCTGGAGGCGATCGGCCACCGTGAGGCCTTCGGCCTGAACTGGGACCCCTCGCACATGGTGTGGCAGCAGATCGACCCCGTGGGCTTCCTCTGGGACTTTCAGGACCGGATCTACCACGTGCACTGCAAGGACACGAAGCTGCGGCTGACCGACGGTCGCAGCGGCCGGCTGTCCTCGCATCTGCCGTGGGGGGACCCGCGGCGCGGCTGGGACTTCATCTCGGTGGGCCGCGGCGATGTGCCCTGGGAGGATGCCTTCCGGATGCTCAACGCGATCGGTTATCAGGGCCCCCTGTCAGTGGAGTGGGAGGACGCCGGTATGGACCGACTCATCGGTGCCCCGCAGGCGTTGGAGTTTGTCCGCAGCAACGCGTTCGAGCCCTCGCAGGCCGCCTTCGACGCGGCGTTCTCCACCAAGTAGCAGACACCAGCACACCACGACGCCGGCGGTGGCAGCTGATGCAATGCGGCCCACCTGCCGTGCGGCCCGGGAGGGGTCCTATACACTTTTGAAATGGTTCGCATGCGCGGTAAGAGCACCAGATTGAGTGCACTGACGGTGGCCGGGTTCGCTGCCGGGTTGATGCTCATCGGAACGGCGCCGGCGACGGCGACTGCGCAGACCTCATCGGCCACCGGTGCGGCAGAGCCGGAAGTCGCCGAACCAGACATCCCGGTTCTCGGGCAAGCCGTCGGAGGCCAGTCCGCAGGCTCAGTTGACCCGACCCGCCAGGCCCTGGTGTCCCTCCACGGAGTCCGACGCGCCGACTCCTCCACCGTGGTGTACTGGTCAGCCGGGTGGACTCCTGACACGGAGTCCGGTGACCGAGCAGACCTGACCAACACCTTTAGCCATTCCCTCTCCAGACTCGGTCTGAAGCGCCCACACGGGGAGACCACCTCTGATGTGGCCGTCGTCGACGTCGAGGGCATGAAGGCCTACACCCCTGTCATTAATGAGCAGGAGGCCTGCTACTGCAGCGACTTCCTGACTGCGCTGCCCAGTGAGTACGGCGTCGACGTCGAGCCTGCGCCCGGAAAGGCGTATGTGATGTATGCCATCCTGCCGGAGCTGCCCGAGTCACTGGAGTCCGCGACGGTCAAAGTCGCCGGGAAGGTTTTCACCGATGTCCCGGTCGAGGACGGGGAGATGACGCCCGAGGTGGATGCCGATGAGCCGATCCTGGTCGGCACCGGTTGGCCCGAGCTCGAGCCCTCAAGCATTCAAGAGGTCGGCGACCTCGATCGCTTCGTGTACTCCCTTTCGAAGAACTCCGCGGTCCTCGACTCTGGGGTCTCCAACCGCGAGGAGGAAGAGCAGACGAGCATCGACATCTCCGCTAGTGTCCTCTTTGACATCGACGAGGCCGCCCTCACCGAAAACGCCGCTGCGGAGGTCCGTACTGCCGCCGGTCAAATCAAGGACTCCGGCATCACCGGCGCTATAACTGTCACCGGTCACACCGATTCGGTCGGCACCGAGGAACACAACCAGGATCTCTCCGAGCGCCGCGCCGAGGCGGTGGTGGAGGAGATCACTGCCCACCTGCCTGATGACATCGAGGTCGAAAGTGCCGGTAAGGGCGAGACCGAGCCCATCGCCTCCAATGAGACTGATGCGGGCAAGCAGAAGAACCGCAGAGTGACGATCACTATCCCGGGAGACGCCTCATGAATCGCCAGGATCGCGCGCTTGCTGCTGTGCGACGGCTGGCAGCGCTGACCGCTGGGGTCACCGTCGTCCTTGGCCTTAGCGCCTGCGCTGGTGACGATGCCGCAGGCGAGACCAGCGGCAACTCCAGCGAGGGTTCTGCAGACGAGACCAGCGGCGAGCCCAGTGACGGAGCCAGCAGTCCCACCCCGGCCTCGGAGGATGACGACGACGCCCCGGGGACAGACCAGTCGGCTGCGCTCTTTGAGGCGTACTCCGCCCCCGAGCCCGTCGGCACGGCCACCTGGGAGGGCCAGACCCTAGAGGTCTTCGAGGTGGACTCGACCGCCGCCGGCACCCGTCTGGCCTTCCAGCTCAGCAGCCCCGAGAACGACCACGCCGACATGGACGCGCGCAACTGGAGCGAGCTTCCGCAGCTGGTAGACAGCGCCGGGGAGCTCGCCTACCAGCCGCTGACGGTCACGCAGCCTGCATACGGGAATGAAGACGAACAGCGGCTCTGCCTGTGCACCGGACAGGAAGCCGTCGGCTCTGGTCCACGTATGCAGCACATCCTTTACGAGCCCTTGCCCGACGGCGTCACATCGGTGGACGTCACCTACGGCGACTTTGAACCCGTGACCGTCTCAGTCGAGCACTGAGTGGCGGCGTCGTCGTGCTGCGGGGTCCTCTCTGGGGGTTCTCTGCGGGCCAGATCAGATCATGTCGCGCCCCTCGTCGCGGGCCTTCTGCCAGTCACTGATGAATCCTCGCACCAGCACCCCGAAGACGATCAGGACCAGGGCGGGCCACATCAGCACATAGGTCGTGAGCAGCATGGTCTCCATATTCAGCCTTCCTTTCGGGCAGCGCTGAGCGTCGTATCACCGTCGGTCTCAGATGCAGCGGCGTTGTTGTCAAAGTTGCCCACGCGGTCCTGCACTGTGCTGAAGTCGAAGGTCGAACTGTTGCGCCAGCACATGACCAGTACGATCAGCGTGCTGACCGCGTAGGCGACCAGGGAGGCGCTGAGCACGGTGTACTCGTGCAGTGAGCCCACTGCGAACGGAAGCGTGATCAGGGCAGCTGCCACACCGGTGATCTTGCCCGCGCGCAGCCCGAAGAACCCGAAGGCCATCAGGCCCAGGATGACGCCGACGCCCACTGCCGCAAGCACGTCCACCGGCAGCGAGAAGATGGCGTACTCCAGCGGAAACAGCCCGAACCGTACCGGGATGAAGATCGCCAGGGCCGCCAGCACTGCTGTGACGAAGGCGGCGTTGGTGACCTTCTCCCAGTAGAAGCTGGCGATCACGGGGAACACCAGGGCGCCCCAGAGTGCGCCGACGAAGACCAACATGTCCAGAATGTCCATCTGCAGGCCTGCGAACACCACGGCGGTGGTTGTCGCCAGGATCATCGTCACCCGGCCCACGTACAGCATCATCTTGGGGCTGGCCTTGCCGCGGCGAGCCACGTTCTGGCCGTAGATATCTGTCATCACAATAGATGACAGGGCCGACAGGTCAGAGTCTGCGGTGGAGGAGAGCGCGCCGATGATCACTATCAGGAACAGGCCCACCAGCACGGTCGGCAAATACTCTGCGGCCATCTGCGGGATGATGTTGTTGGTGTCGCCGTTCATCGGCTCCATGCCGAGGTACAGTGCGAGCACGCCCAGCATGCCCACCCCGATGACCATTGCGGCATAGCCGATGGTGGCGGTGATGAATGTGGGCTTGATCAGGTCCTCGCGTACGGCGAAGAGCCGCTGGGCGATGGTTTGGTTGCCGATTGCATACGCCAGCACGGCTGCAATGTAGGGGGCGCCCTGATACATGAACGCCTCGGAGGAGAAGAAGTTCGACTGCTGGGGAGTCAGGTTCGAGGCTCCGGATTCGAAGGCGGCGGGGAAGCCTGCCGCGAAGAAGATCACCGGAATGATGATTCCCACCAGCAGCAGCATGGCCAGCACCTGCATGACGTCGGTGAGGGAGGACGCGCGGAATCCCGACCAGAAGGTGTAGAGCAGCACGCCGGCGGCGACAATCAGGGTGCCCTGGACGAACGAAAGTGGTGAGAAGAGCGCGATGATGGCGCCGCCGGCGACGAAGTTGCTCATCAGGCTGATGAGGCTGCCGACCACATTGGAGCCGGCAAGCATCAGCTGGCTGGAGCTGCCGTGCCGGGCGCGCATGATTTCGGCCAGCGTATGGGCCTTCGGGGCCACTTTGCGGATGCGCCGTCCGAAGGGGTAGATGAACAGGATCATCAGCGCGCCCCAGAGGCCGTAGTGGATGGGACCGGAGATTCCGTAGGTGTAGCCGGAGGTTGCTGATGCGTAGAGCGAGGAGGCCCAAATCCAGGTGGCCGTCATACTCGCTGCGGCAATTCCGAAACCTACGCGGTTTCCGGCGGTCATGTAGGCGTCGGCATTTTCCTTCCTTTTGCGGATCCGCAGAGCCACAAACAACGTAATTCCATAGAACGCTAAGAGGAGAATCAGCACCGTACCGGTGCTGAGAATAGATGAACTGCTGTCCATTGAGTTCCTTCCGTGCATGTACCCGTGGTTTCAGGGCGCGACGTTGCCAGCGAAATTTCAGGAAAATCTCATAGGGCCGCCAGGTGCGCCAGCGATCAGCATAAGCCGGAACTTGGCCTGCCCTATTCTGCGGCCCCATCGAACGAATGGCCTTCTTCGCGTCTATCACGCGGATATTCGCGGTTCCTGAATGGATTCTTATGTGAGGCACACCACAGGAAACCTCCCTCACCAGGGGCCCTTGGGGCGGTACAGGGCGAGTTTTTAGAGAGGTCATCAGTGGCCGATGCGGGCGGGGTGGCTCTGAATTCGAGAATTTTCAGGGTCTTCGGTAAAGTTGTCAGGTGCCTTGCGCGCAGGGCGCCATCTTGGCGGGCTACCCGAGCGGCCAAAGGGGGCTGACTGTAAATCAGCTGGCATTGCCTACGTGGGTTCGAATCCCTCGCCCGCCACCGCAGGAACAGAAGGGACCCCGAAAGCTGTCGGGGTCCCTTCTTCTGCCGGGGCATTTCACCTACTGCGTAACGCGCACTGTGCCTCCACTTCCTAGGATGTCTGCCGTATCGTGGCCCCCATGGCAACTACTGACCTGACCCAGGACAACTTTCAGAAGACCCTCGATGAGTCGGACATTCTGTTCATTGATTTTTGGGCCGATTGGTGCGGCCCGTGCAAGCAGTTCGCCCCCGTTTACAGTGCGGCCTCCGAGCAGCACCCGGAGATCATCTTCGGCAAGGTAGACACCGAGGCGCAGCAGGAGCTCGCCGCGGCAGCCAACATCTCGTCCATCCCCACGATCATGGCCTTCCGTGAGAACGTGCTGGTCTTCTCCCAGCCCGGCGCGCTGAACGCCGAGCAGCTGGACGAGGTCATCGGCGCGGTCAAGGGCCTGGACATGGAGGAAGTGCACAAGCAGGTCGCCGAGCAGGGCAACGAGGAAGAGCAGTCTCCGCAGGGCTGATGCCGCGGCAGCACAGCTCAGAACAGCTCAGCGCTGGCGGTGATCCTCCGGCGCCACCCGCGGGCCGAAGCGCTGATGCCGAAACCCGGAGAGTCCCAGCAGCCGCACCACGCGCTGCCGGTGCGGGCGGAAGGGCTCCAGCAGCTCCAGCATGCCGTCGTCGTCGGTGCGCCTGCCCGTCAGCGCCTCGCCCACAAAATGGGCCAGATGGAAATCGCCGACCGCAGGCAGGTCAGCGGCACCATGGGAGCGCTGCAGCGCCTCTGCGGTGGTCCAGGGGCCCACTCCGGGCACTGCGGTGAGCCGTTCGGCGAGCTCGCCCACGCTGGATGTACTCAGGCCGGTGGCCCACGCCAGGCGGTGAATGCTGCCGGCGCGTTGGGTCACCTGCAGGACTGTCCTGGCCAGCGGCGGCTGGACCCACATGCGGTGCCACTGCCAGCTGGGCACCCGCTTCAGCTGGGCACCGGAGAGGGGCAGCCGCATGCCCTGCGGTGGGGCGAGTCCTGCAGCCGTGGGCGGGCGCTCTCCGTGCTGGCGCAGCAGGTTGCGCCACGTGTGGCGGGCCTGGCCGTGAGTGACCTTCTGCTCCAGGGTCGCGGTCACCAGTTGGTCGAACAGGGCCCCGGTGGCAGGAAGCCGCAGGCCCGGGAAGCGGTGCCTGAGCCGGGCCAGCAGCGTCGAGGTGCGATCATCGCGAGCCTTCAGGAGCTGCTGAAGCGGACCCCAGTCGTCGTCGGCGCCCAATAGCGTCGGCGCGCTCCGCACTGCGGCACCGGCCGCCTGCTCAGAGGTGGCCAGCGCACGGACTCGGACGACTGAGGCGTCCAGCTGATCGAACCGGTAGGTGAGCTGGCCCAGCTCGGTCCCAGATCCCTCGGATCCGGGCCCATAAACTCGTCGGCACAGCCAAGCCCCGGCACCTGGGGTCCCTCCGGCAGTGCGGGTGTAGTCCCCCGGGTCGACCTGCACAGCCGGGTCGCCGCGGCCGCGCTGCAGCACTGAGAGCGTGCGCGACAGATCATAGGGTGCCCCGAAGTCCACGAACGACTCTTCTCGGTGCACCATGCCCCCTACTGTAAAACGCGCAGATTGCCTTATGAGTCGATGGAGGTAGGCGGCGTCAGTGCCCGCCGGTAGCCTGGTGACCATGAACTACGCGCAGTCCATCGTCGAATTGATCGGCAGCACCCCGATGGTGAAGCTCAACAGCGTCACCGAGGGAATCACCGCCACCGTCCTGGTCAAGCTTGAGTATCTCAACCCCGGCGGATCCATCAAGGACCGGATCGCGCTGAAAATGATCGAAGAAGCTGAGGAGCAGGGAAAGCTCACCCCCGGCGGCGTCGTGGTGGAGCCCACGTCTGGCAACACGGGGGTGGGGCTGGCCATGGTCGCCCAGCAGAAGGGCTACCGGTCCGTGTTCGTGGCCGTGTCGAAGGTCGCCCAGGAGAAGCGTGATGTGCTGCGTGCCTACGGGGCCGACGTGGTGGTGGGGCCCGACGGCGTCGACGCACAGTCACCGCTGAGCTACTACGGAATCTCAGATCAGCTGGCTGAGGAGATCGCCGGCGGCTACAAACCGGACCAGTTCTCCAATCCTGCGGCCCCGGCCAGTCACTACGAGACCACCGGCCCGGAGATCTGGCAGGACACCGAGGGTCAGGTCACTCACCTGGTGGTCGGCGCCGGCACAGGCGGCACCGTCACCGGCACCGGACGCTATTTGAAAGAGGTCTCGGCCGAGCGTGAATCCGGGCCGGTGCGGGTGGTGGTGGCAGACCCCGACGGCTCCGTCTACTCCGGCGGCGAGGGCCGGCCCTACTTCGTGGAGGGAGTCGGCGAAGACATCTGGGTCCCCAACTACGATCCCGAAGTCCCGGATGAGCAGCATGCCATCACCGATGCCGAATCCTTCGGAATGGCCCGGCGGCTGGTCACCGAGGAGGGCCTGCTGGTCGGGGGCTCCTCCGGCACTGCAGTGGCTGCCGCACTGAAGGTGGCCAAGGACCTCGGCCCCGACGACGTGGTGGTCGCCGTACTGCCTGACTCCGGACGCGGCTACCTGGGAAAGATCTTCAACGACCGCTGGATGATCGACCACGGCTTCGGCGAGGTGGTCTCCCGCTCCGGTTCATCCGGCACCGAGATCAGTGTGAAGACCACGCAGGAGGTCAGCGCCGCTGTGGCCGCCGGAACCGTTGCCGCTGATCCGTCTGCCGAGGCGGCCGCCGGTGCCCACACGGCGACGGCGGGCAGCGTCCTCGGCGCGAAGCGGGACCTGCTTGACAGTGCGCTGCCGGCTGTCATCTCCGTCCCCACAGACACCACGCTGCGCGAGGCAGTCAGTGTGATGAACCGCTACGGGGTGGACATTGTGCCGATCATCGACCGGCCCGCCGGCACTGCGCGCATCGGAGAGGTGCGCGGCGTCGTGGATCTTGCCCAGCTCTCCGAGAACATCATTGTTGGTGAGGCGGCACACGATGAGCTGGTCACCGAGCATCTCCGGGCTGACCTTCCCCTGGCCGGCATCACCGAGACGGTTCCGCAGCTGCTGAGCAAACTGCGGACCAGCCCGACCCTCCTGGTGACCCACAACGGCGATATTGTCGGGGTGCTCACCCGCAACGACCTGCTGGCCCACCTCGCCGACACCGAACAGCACAGCACCGAACAGGGCAGCACTGAACAGACCAGTGCAGACGAGGAGAACTGACCATGACTCACCACGACGACGCCGGCACCGGGCCGCGCTTTGCCACCCATGCCATCCACACCGGTCAACAGGTCGATCAGGTCTACGGAGCTGTGGTGCCCCCGCTGCACTTGTCGACCACCTTCGCCCCTGACGGTATCGGAAACCTGCGCAACGGTTACGACTACGGTCGGGCCGGCAACCCCACCCGCACCGCCCTGCAGGCCCAACTGGCTGCCCTGGAGGGTGGAAAGCACGCCTTCAGCTTCGGCTCCGGGCTGGCCGCCGAGGACGCCGTGGTCCGCGGTCTGATGCGCCCGGGTCAACGGATCGTGATGGGAAATGACGCCTACGGCGGCACCTTCCGACTGTTCGAGAAGGTCCACGCCGCCTGGGGTGTGACCAACACTCCGGTCGACCTCAGCGATCACGACCGCATCGCCGCAGAGCTGCAGCACGAGGATGCCACCATGCTGTGGGTGGAAACTCCGTCGAACCCCCTGATGAGCATCACCGATATCGCCGCACTTGCTGATATCGCCGGTGCCAACGGTGCGCTGCTGGTGGTCGACAACACCTTCGCATCCCCCTACCTGCAGACGCCGCTGGCACTCGGAGCCGATGTCGTGGTGCATTCGACCACCAAATACATCGGCGGACACTCTGATGTGGTCGGCGGCGCCGTCGTTCTGGGCTTCGGCGACTCCGCCGATGATCTGGCTGAGAAGGTCGCCTTCCAGCAGTTCGCCGTCGGCGCGGTCTCCGGGCCCCTGGACGCCTACCTCACCACCCGCGGACTGAAGACCCTCGGGGTGCGGATGGACCGTCACTGCAGCAACGCCCAGACTGTGGCAGAACACTTCCAGGACCATCCAGCAGTGGAACGGGTGCTCTACCCCGGACTGAGCAGCCACCCCGAACACGAACTGGCAAAGCAGCAGATGAGCGGCTTCGGCGGCATGGTGTCCATCCAGCTGGCCGGGGGCGAACCGGCAGCCCGCAAAGTGGCTGAGGCGACGCGCTGGTTCATCCTTGCGGAGTCACTGGGCGGGGTGGAGTCGCTGATGAACTACCCCCATGAGATGACTCACGCCTCAGTGCGCGGCACGGAACTGGCCGTACCAGAGAATCTGCTGCGGCTGTCGGTGGGCATCGAAGACGTTGAGGACCTGATCACCGATTTGGAGGAGGCCCTCGGAGGACTCTGAGGCCCGGTCGCAGACTGTTGTAATCTGGCAGGCAGGCGGCCGTCCGCCGTCGACCGGGAACGGACACAACATCTTTGATGGAGGATCTCATGACACAGCCACCGAGCTCAGAGAACTGGGAACAGCCTCAGGGCGGCTACGGCCCTCCGCCACGTCAGGCGGGACCTGACACAACCGGCTTCTTCAAAGCACTATTCGACTTCAGCTTCAAAAGTTTCGTCACTATCAAATTTGCGGCAATCATCTACGGGATTGCGCTGGTGCTGATCGGTATTTTCACGCTGATCGGAGTCATACTTGCGTTCGTCACCATGACCGAGGAGCCTCTCGTCGGCTTCTTCACGCTGGTGCTGGTGGTGATCCTAGCGCCGTTCTACCTCATTCTGGTGCGGCTGACTCTGGAGCTGTACGTGGCGATGATCCGTACTGCTCAGAACACCGCAGCCACCAAATCCGAACTTGAGAACCTGCGCTGGGACATGTCCCAGCGCGGCTGAAACCCTTTGTACCCTTTCCGCAGACTACAACTATGACGTCCAGGAGTGCACAGGCCACAGATGAGTGAGAACGAGGGGCACCGCGATCGGGACGCTTCGCCCACACCCCCACCGCCGGGTCCACCACCGGGGTACAGGCCACCGCAGCCGCCCGACGCAACTCCGAGCGACGAGTCCCCACACGGGCACAGCCAACCCGGTCATGACCAGCCCGGTTACGATCAACCCGACGAGGCGCCCATTGCGGCGCCTGGACCGCAGGACGACGCCGGCGGGGCGGGGCAGTCCTCCGCCAGCGCCGGTGCAGGGTCTGCAGCTGAGCCGCGCCAGTACGCCAGGGCACCGGAGATCACCGTCAAAGTTCCAGACTCCCTGAAGTCCATGAGACGCAGCCACTGGCTGGCGCTGGTGATCAGCCAGACCACGGCCTACGTGACGCTGCTGCTCTTGGCACTGGTGTCGGTCATCGGGCTCACCATCGGGCTGCTGCTCAGCGGCAGTGAGGACCTCAGCGCGCAGGTTCCCGACATGCCCACCGGCATGGACCTCGGTCCTTCGGCCTTCATCCTGTTCCTCACCCTGCCCTTTCAGATCGCCGCGGTGTGGCTGTTCGGGACGTTCGGCGTCAGCATCTCCATGCACGAGAGCATGACCCAGATGCTGCCCACAGGAGGTGACATGGGTGGGAACCTGTGGGCACCGAACCTCCTCTACCTCGCGCTGGCTATGCTCGTGGCGGTCTGGGTCGGGCGCACTGTGCTCAGGCGTACGCGCCAGAGGGCCATCACCGAGGTGCCGCGTCTGGGCCGGCTGATCGCCAACGTCGTGCTGGCCCTGGTGATGGCGGGGGTGACCCTGCTGGTGACGTGGCTCTTCTCCTTCCGTCACGGTCTGAGCCTGACTGACTTCGCCGCGCTTGAGGGTGCCGCGGACGGCCAGGCTCAACAGCTGGGCGGGTTCCTGGGCATTGACGCCTCCGAGACGGTGCTTTCCATGAACGGGAACGCCGCTGGGGGCAGCATGTTCCTGACCGCGTTTCTCTTCTACCTGCTCATCGGACTGGTGCTCTCTGTCGGTTCAGGAATCTTCACCAGGGTGCGCAGGAAGGTCGAGTACCTTCTGCCGTCAGCATCCGGCGTCCCCCGTGTGCTCGGCGCCCATGCCCTGATCGTCGTTGTCCCCGTGGTGATCTACCAGGTAGTGGACATGACCATCAGCAACGGCTCGGC
>NZ_JACIBT010000013.1 GCF_014195445.1 Garicola koreensis
GGTGCTCGGGATGTTCGCGTCTTCGCCCACCGAGGCTCATCCGGACTCTTCCCCGAAAACACCCGGGCGGCATACATGCGCGCTCTGGCCGAAGGCGCCGATGGGATCGAAGTCGATCTGCACCTCACCCGCGACGGCGAGCTGGTCTGCTTCCACGACCCCACTCTGGAGCGGACCTCTGACGGGGCCGGATCGGTCTCCGAGACGACCCTGAGACACATGCGCAGCCTGGACGTCACCAGTTGGAAGACACCGCGGCTGCCTGCCGCCTACGGCGGCATCAGTGAGCAGCTGATGACCCTGCAGGACGTGCTGGAGCTGCTGATCAGCGCCGAGCGTGACGTCAGCCTCGCTGTGGAGCTCAAACACCCCTCGCCCTACGGTCACCGGCTGGAGGACCGAGCGCTGAAGATCCTGCTCTCCTACGGGTGGGATCCGGCAACCGCATGCATCCCGGCGGGGAAGCACAGGGTGGAGGTCTCGTTTATGAGCTTCTCCAGCAGCTCGCTGCTGCACTTGGCGGAGATGGTGCCGAGTGAGAACCTCTGTGCCCTGTTCGCGAAGGTCACTGATGGGACCTTGGAGCAGCGGCTTCTGCGCAGTCGCTTCGCCGCTGCGCTCAGGCCGGTGGCAGCAGCGGTGATGCGCGGCAGCCTGCGTGACTCTGAGGCGCTGGTGTGGAGGAACGAGGTCGGCATAGCGGGTCCGGGAGTGAAGTACGTGCACCAGCACAAGGCCGAAGCCAAGGCATGGTTAGCCCGTGGCAGCCGCATGCGCGTTTGGACTGTTGACAGCGACGACGACCTAGACATGCTGATGCGTCTGGGCGTCCAGGAGGTCACCACCAATTATCCGGCGCGGATTCTCAGCCGCCTCGGTGGCTGACCCGTGCGGCGTCTCGCATGGGTCATGATTGCCCGGTAAAATGCGGGTACATTCCATTTGAGGAGGGCCAGCATGTCGGATGTACCAGCAGGATCCGCAGACGGCATCGTCGTCGGTGTTGACGGCTCGGAGCAGTCTCTGCGGGCAGCGCACTGGGCTGCAGCCCAGGCCCACCGCCGCAGACTGCGATTGACGGTCGTCACCTCATACTCGCTGCCGGCCTTCGCCGCGTCCTCCATGGACGGCGGCTACGCCATGATGGACGACGAGTCGCTGCGTGCCGGGGCGGAAAAGGTCATTGAGCAGGCCAAAGAGTTCCTGCGTGATTTTCCGGACGAGGTTGACTACCGGATCGAGTCCGGTGATCCGGCGGCAGTGCTGCTGGAATACTCCGAGACGGCCGATCAGCTGGTGGTCGGCTCTCGTGGGCGCGGCGGGTTTCTGGGCAGGCTGCTGGGCTCAGTCTCATCCGCCCTGCCGGCGCACGCCAAATGTCCCACCGTGCTGGTGCCGCTGAAGTTCTCATCCAAGGACGAGAACGCGCTGACCACGGCCACCGGCGCGATCCCCATCGTCTCCGCGGAGCCCCGGGACGTGCCCGGCGCGCAGGCGCCCGATTCACTGATCGCAGAGGGTGCCCGCCCGATCAGAACCCACGATAAGCGCCCCGTGACCGCTGGGGTCGACGGTTCAGACTACGGACGTGTGGCCGCGCTGTCGGCGGCACAGGAGGCCAGCGAGCGTGGAACCACGCTGCGCCTGGTCTGTGCGCTGCCGCCGCTGGGGGCCACCCTGGTGTGGATCCCCACCCACATTGAGGACACCCAGGCCATCGAGGAGCTGCGCGAGAAGCTGGAGTCGGGAAAGTCGTGGCTCAACAGTCACTATCCTGACCTGACGATCGAGGCGGAGGTGATCGACGGGGCCGCCGTCGACGTCCTGGTCGAAGAGACTCGTTCGGCCCAGCTGACTGTACTGGGGACCCGCGGACGTGGCGGATTCGCCGGCATGCTGCTCGGCTCCACCTCCCAGGGAGTGCTGCACCATGCCGAGGGGCCGCTCATGGTGGTGCCGGAGGGTGCCGATGACCGGATCGAGGACCGCGCGGAGTTCGGCCCTGTGCTGTAGACCGGCCTGTACATTTCCACCAGTGATGCCCCCGGCGTCCGAAACCGGGGGCATCACTGGTGGAGATTATTCAGTTGTCCGGTGGGCGGCTCCCTACCGCTGGAGCTGCCCACCGCAGATTGGGGTCAGCCGACCCGCCGCACACTGGTGGGCGAACCGAACACGCTGCGAACGCTCACACCTGAGGAGGGGGAGCCGGCGTCGACGATCTGCCCGTTGCCCAGGTAGATGGCCATGTGATAGTCGCCCCAGAAGATGAGGTCGCCGGGCTGACGCTCGTCCCAAGAAACCTGGCGTCCCTGGGTTATCTGATCATAAGTCGTCCGACCGAGGCTGATCCCGGCTTGAGCGTATGCTGCCTGCGTAAAGCTGGAGCAGTCCCAGGCGTCGGGGCCATTGGCGCCCAACCGGTAGTAGGTGTTGGAGCGGTTGGCGGTGTTGACTGCCCAGTTCATGGCGATCTGAGCGGCGTTGCCGCCGCCGCTGCTGGCCGCCTGGACGTTGGATGACTGAGTCTGGGTCGCCGTGGGGGTCGGTGTCGACGTCTGAGTCGGTGTCGGTGTCGGCGTTGGGCTCGCGGACTGGGTCCGGCTCGGTGACGGGGTGGAGCTGGCGCGGTCCTGGCGTTCCAGGTAGTCCACGTGCCACTGGAGGGCATTCTGCGAGACTCGCCCGTCAGCGGTGGTCAGATCAGGGTTGTTCAGCACTGCGCGGTAGTAGTCACCACCGCTGCCGCTGAAGCCCGATTCCAGACGAGCACCGGTATTCAGCATCTCCTGCTGGGAGCTGCTGAGCTCTCCCCAGGAGGGGATCGAAGCTGCGGCTGCTTCTTCGGCGGCGGCCTGTTCGGCGGCGGCCTGTTCGGCTGCGGCTTCTTCGGCGGCGGCCTGTTCGGCGGCGGCCTGTTCGGCTGCGGCTTCTTCGGCTGCGGCCTGTTCGGCGGCGGCCTGTTCGGCTGCGGCTTCTTCGGCTGCGGCTTCTTCGGCTGCGGCCTGTTCGGCTGCGGCCTGTTCGGCTGCGGCCTGTTCGGCTGCGGCTTCTTCGGCGGCGGCCTGTTCGGCTGCGGCTTCTTCGGCTGCAGCTTCTTCCTCCTCCTGCGCCTGCAGGTAGGACTGGTGGCTCTCCAGCGCCGTCCAATTGGCGGCGCCCTCGCTGGTGGTCAGGTCCGTGTTCTCCAACACCACCCGGTAGTAGTCTCGGGCACTGCTGATGCCCTCCAGCTCGCCGGTCTCAGCCAGCAGCTCCTGCTGATCTGAGCTCAGAGAGTCAAAGCCGACGGCTTCGCTCTGCTCAGCAGATGATGTGCTGGCATTGGCCGAAGGCGAAGGTGCGGCAGTGGCCGACTCCGTTGGTGTCGCGGAGGGGGAGGGAGTTTCAGCCGGCTCTTCGGCTTCCTGCTCCTGCTCACTCTCCTGCTGCTCGGCCTGGGATTCCAAACGAACAACGTGGGCTTCGACTTCGTTCCAGTTCACCTGTGCGGAGTCCTGGAGGAGCCCGTCATTCTCCAGCACCACGCCGTAGTAGGCGCGAGCGTCGTCAACCTCTTCAGCTTCAGCGCCGCGGCTCAGCAGCTCCTGCTGCTCGTCGGTCAGCGCATCAAATCCGGGAGTCTCAGGCTCTTCGGCGGATGCGGCTTCCCCGTCCACATCCGCTGAGGCCATGGAGATCTGCTCCGATTCGTCAGCTTCCTCCTGGTCAGCTTCTTCGGCATCGTCGTCGGAGACTTCAGCCTGCTCGGCGTCGGCGCGCAGCTGACTGACCCGGTACACCAGTTCCTGATTGTCGATCTCTCCATCTTCGCCGAAGAAGTCATCATTGCCCAGGACGTTCTCCAGGAACTCGTCGAAATCCACGTCCCAGCCCTCAAGCTCATACATGGCCTCAAGGTTCTGCTGGATGTTCTCACCGAGCTCATCCCAGTCGAGCTCGTTCCCTACGTTCTCAGCCTGCTCTTCTGCCTCCGCAGCGAGCTGTTCGGCGCGCTCACGCTCGGCCTCAGCCTCGCGGGCGGCCTGTTCGGCGTCGATCGCGTCCTGTTCAGCCTGCTCATCGAGCTGCTGATCGGTGGCGTCCTCTGCCATGGCGTCGTCTTCGCCCAACAGGACGTCGGCTGCGGATGTGTCGCCCTCCTGGTATTCGGAGGAGGCATCCATCGCCATCGCTGCTTCGGCTTCCTGCTCAGCCTCCTCGGCGGCCTCAGCAGCTTCCTCGGCTTCGTCCATCTGGGCGGTGGCCAGGGACTGCTGACGGTGCAGTTCGGATTCGAATTCGTTCGCCCGATCACTGGCTTGGTCGATGCGCCCGACGATGTCTGCCATGAGCTTCTCGCGGGCCTGGTCAGACTCCTTGGCCGTGGAGACCTCTTTGGCCGAGGGTGTGTCCGGCAGTTCGGTCACCACGAAGGTGTCGGAGACGCTCTGGTCCTGGTCGGCCTGCTCGGCGGCAGCGTCACTGGTGCGGTCAGCGACCAGGTCCGGCAGTGTCGTCCCGACCAGCGCGGTGGTCACGACGAGGGCGGTTGCTGCCGCCACTGCGAGATTGCGACGGTGTTTCACGGTAGTTCCTCACTTTTGCTCACTGGTGCAGCGCAGCGCAGATGCCCCTCCGGGTGGTGAGCCTCCGGGCCGTTCAGCTGATGCGGTGCGCCGTTGCCGGGACATGCGATGGGAACCCGGTGCCAGCGCTGCGATGGGAAATACATCAGCTGAAGACCCTTCGCGGCGCGTACGAGATTCAGAGTAATTGCGAAAAGGTCACGGTGGCAATAGCTCGTGTCGTTTCTGTGATTAGTCTGTGACGTGGCGATCCGCGTCATTTCAGGGATCAGGGGTTACAAAAAGGTATATCTCAACCTTCAAGTAGGTTGAAGGTTGAACCTCCACAACTTCATCACAGGTCCGTGCTACAGGCCGCACCGCGCCCTGTTCATCCCCAGCCGAGGCGGTGCAGTGTGGCGTCGTCGATGCCGAAGAAGTGTGCCACCTCGTGAACCACAGTGATCATGACCTGGTGGACGACGTCTTCGCGGGTCTGGCAGATGTCCAGAATGGGCTCCATATATAGGGTGATGTGGTCCGGCATGGACCAGGGTTCGCCCCCGCGTTCGGTCAGCGGAATACCTTCGTAGAGTCCCAGCAGCGTGGTCTGTGGATCTTCACCTGGCTGAGGCTGATAGCGATCCTCGACGAACACCGCCACATTGTCGATCTGGGCCGCAAGCTTGGCCGGGATCATCTCCAGGGCTTCGGCGACGGCGGCGTCGAACTCCTCTTCGCTCATCTGTGCGGCCATGGCCCCAGTCTATGGAACGTGATCGGATTTGCCGTGGACCAGTACTTGCTACTACCCTTTTATAGGTTCCCTGAGGGATACTCTTCATAAGGGATCGGGCCCCCATCGTCTAGCGGCCTAGGACACCGCCCTTTCACGGCGGCGGCACGGGTTCGAATCCCGTTGGGGGTACACTCCGCAATTGGCGGAGAGAGTGAAGCTCTGCTAAAGTTTCACGTTGTGCCAAACGGCGCAAGCAAAAGAATCAAGGCCCTGTAGCGCAGTTGGTTAGCGCGCCGCCCTGTCACGGCGGAGGTCGCGAGTTCAAGTCTCGTCAGGGTCGCCACCACACCGGTATTCGGTTCAGGCTCTGTAGCTCAGTTGGTAGAGCGTTCGACTGAAAATCGAAAGGTCACCGGATCGACGCCGGTCGGAGCCACGAGAACGCCGGTGTCGGTGCGGAAAGCCCCCGAGAAATCGGGGGCTTTCTTGTGCCCGGGCCACGTTGCATCGCTGCTGCGGGGCTCAGGAGAGCTCGGCCACCACTGGGGTGTGGTCGCTGGCGCCCTTGCCGCGGCGCTCGTCCTTATCGACATAGGCCGACTGCACCCGCTGAGCCACAGCCGGGGAGCCGAGCAGAAAGTCGATCCGCATCCCCTCACGCTTGGGGAAGCGCAAATTGGTGTAGTCCCAGTAGGTGTAGATCCCCGGATCTGCCGTGTAGGGCCGGACGACGTCGGCGTAGCCGGCGTCGAGGAACCCGTTGAACGCTGTGCGCTCCTCGGCGGTGACATGGGTCATCTGGTTCTTCTCGAAGAAGTCGATGTCCCAGACGTCGCTGTCCTGCGGGGCGATGTTCCAGTCCCCGGCCAACACAATCTGCGCCTGTGGGTCCTCGGTGATCCAGGATTCGGCGTGTTCGCGCAGCTGGTTCAGCCAGGTGAGCTTATAGCTCATGTGCTCATCCTCCCGTGCCCGGCCATTGGGCACGTAGAGGCTCCAGATGCGCACATCACCGCACGTGGCAGCAATGGCACGGGCCTCTTGGACGGGCTCCTTGCCGGCCTTGCCGAAGGCGGGCTGATCGGCGAAGGTGCGCTCAACCCCCTTCAGGCCGACCCGGGACGCAATGGCGACCCCGTTCCACTGGTTGAACCCGAAGTGGGCGACGTCGTAGCCGTTGTGCTCAAAGACTTCCCACGGGAAGTTCTCGTCCTTGCACTTGGTCTCCTGAATGGCCAAGACGTCCACATCGGCCTTCTGCATCCACGCTTCGACCCGGTCTGCCCGGGCACGCATCGAATTGACGTTCCACGTTGCGATCTTCACTCCACCAACGCTATCAGCGCCGCGGACCTCGATCTCCGGAAGCAGGACGGCGGAGCTACTTCCACCAATCGTCGAGGAGGGTGGGGGCCGTGGTGCGCTTGTGCCGGCTGCGGTGGTAGAGCTTCTCCAGGTGGGCGGCCGCCCCGGGGTCAATCTCGCGGCCCTCCAGGTAGTCATCGATCTGCTCGTAGCTGATGCCCATCTCCACCTCATCGAGCTGACCCGGGTTCTCATCCAGCAGGTCTGCGGTGGGCGGCTTCGCCCAGAGGCGCTCCGGAGCTCCCACATGCTGAAGGACCAGCCGGACCTGGCGCTTGTTGAGGGTGAAGTTGGGCTGCACATCGGCACCGCCGTCTCCGTGCTTGGTGAAGAACCCGGTGACGGCTTCGGCCCCGTGGTCTGTGCCGACCACCAATGCGCTGTGCTCTGCGGCGACCGCATACTGGGCGATCATGCGCATACGGGCTTTGACGTTGCCCCGGTGATAGTCGGCCAGACGGCGACCGAACCCCTCGTGGAACGCCCTGTCCATGCCGGTGACAGCGTCTTCGATGTTCATCGTGTGGGTGTGGTCGGGGCCTATGAAAGACAGCGCCTCGGCGGCGTCGTCCTCGTCGTGCTGTACCCCGTGCGGCAGCCGCAGAGCGTGGAAGGATGCCTCATATCCCTGTGCGCGCAACTTCTCCGCGGCCATTTGGGCCAGGATTCCGGCCAGCGTCGAGTCCACGCCCCCGGAGATGCCCAGCACAAAGCCCTTTGCGCCGGCACTCTTGGCGTACTCGGCGAGGAAGTCGGTACGCCGGTCCACTTCCTGGGCCGGGTCGACCTGGGGCTTAACACCCAGCTCTTCAATGATTGTTCTCTGGAGGTGGTGCATACGTTTCAGTGTATGGGGTTCCTATTCGTAAGGGAGCTACTGGTTCAGAGTCGGCTGGTCGACCGGTATGAGGTCCGTATGGTCAGTCGTTCTGAGAGACCGGCCGGCTGCGATTAGAATGCCGTAGGGCCTTCGTGTGCAAGACATATGGGGTGTGACGTGTTGATGAACTGGTGACGGCGCAGAACGTTCCCGACACGGGCGGCTCGCTGAGTGCAGCTAAGCGGCTGCGCACTGCAGAAGACGTACACCAGGAGGGAGGTCGATCAGATGGCGCAGATTCTGCTGCTCTCTGAGTCCCTCCAGGACGCCATGCCAGGCTTAGGCCTGCTCAGCCATGAGGTCAGTTCCCTGCCCGACGAGGCATCGAGCATCGTCCGGTCCCCACCAGTGGATATCACGCTCATTGACGCGCGGCACCACCTGGCCCACGCCCGCTCGCTGTGTCAGCTGGTGAAGACCTCTGCACTCTCCCCGGTCATTGTGGTGCTTGAGGAAGCCGGGTTGGCCACGATGAACGAATCCTGGCAGGCCGATGACTTCGTGCTTGCCGACGCCTCTCCGGGGGAGCTGGAGGCCCGCCTGCGGCTGTGTCTTGTCGCTGCCGGAGAGGAGGCACCCGTCGGGGAGATCCGTGCAGGCCCGCTCGCCATCGACGAAGCGACGTACACGGCGAAGATCAGCAGGCGGCTGCTGAACCTGACCTATAAGGAATTCGAGCTGCTCAAGTACCTCGCGCTGCACCCCGGTGAAGTCTTCACCCGTGACCGGGTGCTCCACGAGGTGTGGGGATACGACTACTTCGGAGGTACCCGGACGGTAGACGTCCACATCCGACGCTTGCGCGCCAAGCTCGGTCCGGAGTATGAGTCGCTGATCGTCACGGTGCGCAATGTCGGCTACCGGCTCGTGGTTACCGGTGAAGCCGCCGATGCCGAGGACCCGAGCCGGTGAACTCGCTGTGTGCTGAGGCCGCTGTGGGCCCTCGACACGGCAGGCAGCCCGGGTGCACGCAGTCGCTCAGACCTTCTGGGAGGGACTCGCTGCTGCGGCACTGTCAATGATATAGGCTTCCTCGGCATGCTCTATCGTGTCGATGCCCACGCTCTCCACCTCCGTCGATACGCGGAAGCCGATGGTGGCGTGGATGGCGTAGGCGATGATCGCTGTGGCGACCAGGGTGAATGTCAGGGTGACCAGAGAGGCAACCAGCTGAGCCCAGAGCAGGTCGAGACCACCGCCGTAGAAGAGTCCGCCTGCGTAGTCGAACTCATCGATGGCCAGCAGTTCCCCGCGGCCCAGCAGGCCGATCGCCACAGTTCCCCAGAGCCCGGCGACGAAGTGCAGGCCGACGACGTCGAGCGAATCGTCATAGCCCAACTTGTACTTGAGGTTGATGGCCAGGCAGCAGAGCACACCGGCGACGGCGCCCAGCACGATCGCACCGACAGGGTCTACATACGCGCAGGCAGGAGTAATGGCGACCAGTCCCGCCACAATGCCGGAGGCGACACCCATGGCGGTGGGTCTGCGGCCCGAGAGCCGCAGGGTCAGAATCCACGCCACCAGCGCTGCCGCAGGGGCCAACAGGGTGTTAATCCAGATCACTCCGGCCTGCCCGGCGTCCTCAGCTGCACCACCGTTGAACCCGAACCATCCGAACCACAGCACCGAGGCACCCAGCAGCACGAATGGCACATTGTGCGGCTTGTGCTTCTCCGGGGTGCTGAAGGTGCGTCGCTTGCCGAGGACCAGGGCCAGGACCAGTGCCGCCACGCCGGCACACATATGCACCACCAGACCACCGGCATAGTCCACGGCCTCACCGGCGAACGAACCGATCGGTCCGGTGGTCAGCAGCCCATCGCCCCAGACCCAAAAGGCCAGCGGGCAATACACCAAGGTGACCCACACTGGGACGAAGACCAGCCATGCGGAGAATTTCGCTCGATCGGCGATCGCACCGGAGATCAGCGCGGTGGTGATGATCGCGAAGGTAGCGCCGAAGCCGACGCCGATCAGCTCTTCGGGGGCCTCTGAGACAATGGTGTAGAGTCCGAAATCAGTGCCGGGGTTGCCGAAGAGGTGGGCAATTCCTTCGCCCTCAGCGACAGAGTACCCCCACAGTGCCCAGACGACGGCGACGATGCCGATCGAAGCGAAGCTCATCATCATCATGTTCAGGGCGGACTTAGTCTGTGTGAGGCCCCCGTAGAAGAAGGCCAGACCAGGGGTCATCAGCAGGACCAGCGCTCCTGCCACAATCATCCAGACATCGAGTGCTTCAAGCATGTGTCCCTCCATGAAACGTCAACTCGACGATGTATCTCATCGCGCGAGCTGATTGCCATCCTGCTCCACACGTGTTTCATGCAATGCAGATGTATGTTTCAAGAAGGTAAAAACATCCCGCCCCCTGGTCGGGCGACGACGGCGCGCCAGCTGAGCGGCCCGGTGTTATGTCGGCACGCGGACTGAGGCTACAGGGAGATCGCCCGATCGCCCGGAGTGACCGCCGCTGGCAGGCGGGATGAGCCTTCGAGGTACTCATCGACTTCCTTGGCCGCGGAGCGGCCCTCGGCAATCGCCCACACCACCAGAGACGCCCCTCGGCCGGCGTCACCGACGACGAACACCCCCTCCGCGGTGCTCTGGTAGTCCTCAGTCCGCTCGATGCTGCCCCCGGCGTCGAAGCCCACGCCCACCTGCTCGACGAGAGTCTGCTGCTCTGGGCCGGTGAAGCCCAGCGCAAGCAGCACCAGATCCGCGCGGAGCTCAGTCTCCGTGCCGGGTTTCGGGGTGCGGGATCCGTCTGGGTTGTACTGGGTCTCCGCGACCCGCAATGCGCGGACACGACCATTCTCATCACCGAGGAATCCCACGGTGGAAGCCAGATACCGCCGTTCCCCGCCTTCCTCATCGGCAGAGGTCAGTTCCAGGATCCGCGGATCCATCGGCCAGGGCTCATGCTCAGCCCGTTCCTGGGGAAGGACCTTGCCGATGGCCAGTGTGGTGACAGACGTCGCGCCGTGGCGGTGGGCGGTGCCGATGCAGTCGGCACCGGTGTCGCCGCCGCCGAGGATCAGGACGTGCTTGCCCTCGGCGTGGATCTGATCTGGGACGTCGTCGCCGGCCAGAGCTCGGTTCGACTCCACCAGATACTCCATGGCGTAGTGGACTCCCTCGAGGCCGCGGCCCGGGGCCTGCAGGTCCCGGGGCACCATAGCTCCGGTGGCCAGGACGACGACGTCGTAGCTGTCCCGCAGCGCCTGCCAGGTGATGTCTGCGCCGATCTCGGTGCAGGTGTAGAACCTGGTGCCTTCGGCCTGCATCTGGTCGATGCGGAAATCGACCAGATGCTTCTCCATCTTGAAGTCGGGGATGCCGTACCGCAGCAGCCCGCCGAGCCGGTCGTCACGTTCGTAGACTGCCACAGTGTGGCCAGCGCGGGTCAGCTGCTGGGCCGCGGCGAGGCCCGCGGGCCCCGAGCCGACCACTGCCACCGTCTTGCCGGTCAGGCGCTGAGCCAGCACCGGTTTGACGTGCCCTTGGGCCAGCGCCTCATCTGCGATCGAAACCTCTGACTGTTTGATGGTCACCGGCTGCTGGTTGATCCCCAACACGCATGAGGTCTCGCAGGGGGCGGGACAGACTCTGCCGGTGAACTCCGGGAAGTTATTGGTCATGTGCAGCCGCTGGGAGGCCTCCTCCCACCGATCGCTCCAGACCAGGTCGTTCCACTCCGGGATCAGGTTCCCCAGGGGGCAGCCGGTGTGGCAGAACGCCACGCCGCAGTCCATGCAGCGCCCAGCCTGGGTCTGCACAGCGCTGTTCTCCTGCCGCTCATAGACCTCGTTGAAGTCCATGATGCGCACCGGGACGGGCCGCGAGGGGCGGTCCTGCCGGTGAGGGTGCTTCAGAAATCCACTCGGGTCAGCCATGGGTGGTCACCTCCAGAATCTTGTGCCAGGTCTGTTCGCCATCGGGGTCCAAGCCTTCGGCGGCAGCCTGCGAACGTGCAGTGAGCACCGCGTCGAAGTCGCGAGCAAGGACCTTGGTGATCCGGTCCATGGTCTGCTGCGGTGTGGCCAGCAGCTCTTCGGCCACGGTGCTGCCGGTCTCCTCCAGATACCTGCTGAGCAGATCAAGGATGATCCGGCGGTCTTCGGAGTCCGGGGCCTGCAGCAGCAGCTCCCCGGTGCGGGCGGCCTGATCATTGAGCCGGCGCTGATCGAAGTCCAGCACAAAAGCGGTGCCTCCGGACATGCCTGCGCCGAAATTGCGCCCGGTCGGCCCCAGGATCAGGGCCTGGCCGCCGGTCATGTACTCGCAGCCGTGGTCGCCGATGCCCTCGACCACGGCGGTGGCCCCGGAGTTGCGAACCAAGAACCGTTCGCCGACCTGGCCGCTGAGGAACAGCTCTCCGGAGGTCGCGCCGTAGCCGATCACATTGCCGGCGATGACATTGTCCCGGGCACGCAGCCGCGCATCGGGGTCCGGGCGGAGAACGATCCGTCCTCCGGAGAGCCCTTTGCCCACGTAGTCATTGGCATCGCCGCTGAGCCGCAGGCTCACCCCGTGCGGCAGAAACGCGCCCAGCGACTGACCCGCCTCTCCGCGCAGATCCACCTCAATGGTGTTGGGCGCCAGCGTCCGCAGCCCCAGCGTGCGGGTCACCTGGTGGCCCAGCATCGTCCCCACTGCCCGGTCGGTGTTGATGATCCGACGCACCATCCGCACGTGGTGACCGTGGTGGATTCCTGCCCGGGCCTCATCGATGAGCCCGACGTCGAAGTGCTGCTCCAGCTGATGGTCCTGGCCTGTGGTGCGGCGCAGCGTTGCCGCAACTGCCGGGTCGGTTGGGTCATAGCCCTGCAGGATCGGTTCCAGATCAAGGCCCTGCGTCTTCCAGTGGCGCTTGGCGTGGTCCATATTGAGGGCATCGATCCGCCCGATGGCCTCATCCAGGGTGCGGAACCCAAGTTCGGCAAGAAGCTCGCGGACCTCCTGGGCGATGAACTCGAAGAAGTTGACCACATGATCAGCCTGGCCGGTGTAGCGCTCACGCAGCGTGGGATTCTGGGTCGCCACACCCACTGGGCAGGTGTCCAGGTGGCAGACGCGCATCATGATGCAGCCGGAGACGACCAGCGGCGCGGTGGCGAAACCGTACTCCTCGGCACCCAACAGCGCTGCGATGACGACGTCGCGTCCCGTTTTGAGCTGCCCGTCGGCCTGGAGGGTTACCCGCTGGCGCAGCCCGTTGAGCATCAGCGTCTGCTGCGCCTCGGCCAGACCCAGCTCCCAGGGGGCGCCGGCGTGCTTCAGGGAGTTCAGCGGCGACGCTCCGGTGCCGCCGTCGTGGCCTGAGATCAGCACCACGTCGGCCTTGGCCTTGGTGACACCAGCGGCGACAGTGCCCACTCCGTTGAGCGCCACCAGCTTCACGTTGACTCTGGCTGCCGGGTTCGAGCGCTTGAGATCGTAGATGAGCTGGGCAAGGTCCTCGATCGAATAGATGTCGTGATGCGGTGGTGGTGAGACCAGCGAGACCCCCGGAGTGGAATGCCGTGTCTCGGCCACCCACGGGTAGACCTTCTTGCCCATCAGCTGGCCGCCTTCGCCGGGTTTGGCGCCTTGGGCCATCTTGATCTGCAGATCCTCGGCGTGGGTCAGGTACTGGCTTGTGACCCCGAAGCGCCCTGATGCGATCTGTTTGATGGCTGAGCGGCGCTGCGGATCAGCAAGCCGAGCCGGATGTTCGCCGCCTTCGCCGGTGTTGGAACGCGCCCCGAGCCGATTCATGGCCACAGCGAGGGTCTCGTGGGCCTCCTGGGAGATGGAGCCGTAGCTCATCGCGCCGGTGCTGAAGCGTGTGACGATCTCACTGACCGGCTCGACCTCGTTGATCGGGATCGGATCCCGGGTGGGACTGAATGTCATCAGCCCGCGAAGCGTCAGCAGATTCTGCGACTGATCGTCAACGGCTGAGGTGTACTGCTTGAAGATGTCATACCGTCGGGTCTTGGTGGAGTGCTGAAGCTTGAAGACCGTCTCCGGGTTGAACAGGTGGGCAGGACCCTCACGGCGCCACTGGTACTCGCCGCCGATCTCAAGTTCCTCGCCCCGTCCGAGGTCGTTGCCGTCAGCCGGGTAGGCGCTCATATGGCGCTGGCCGGTCTCTGCGGCGATGGTCCCGAGCCCGACGCCGCCCATCGGTGAGTGGGTGCCGGAGAAGTACTGGTCGACCACCTCTTGGGCCAGTCCCACCGCTTCGAAGGTCTGCGCGCCGCAGTAGGAAGCCACAGTGGATATACCCATCTTGGACATGATCTTCAGCACACCTTTACCAAGAGCGGTGCGCAGGTTATTGACGGCCTGCTCTTCAGTCACCCCGGTGATCTGTTCGCGGCGGACCAGGTCCTCAGCGGACTCCATGGCCAGGTAGGGGTTGACTGCGGCGGCCCCGTAGCCGATCAGGCAAGCGACGTGATGGACCTCTCGGACGTCGCCGGCCTCCACAATCAGTGAGGCCCGTGTGCGGGTAGCTGATTTCAGCAGGTGGTGGTGGATGGCTGAGACCAGCAGAAGCGACGGTATCGGAGCCCACTGCGCATTCGAGTCCCGGTCCGAGACCACGATGTGGGCCACCCCGCGGCTCAGGGCGGCAGAGACCTGTTCGCACAGGTCACGGATGCGCTGCCGCATCTCATCCTCACTGCTGCCGACACGATAGAGACCCCGGATCTTCAGAGCAATCTTCTGACCCTCACGATCGCGAATGTTGGCAATCTTGGCCAGCTGGTCATTGCTGATCACCGGGAAGTCGAGACTGACCTGCTTGAAGCGCACCTGATCGGTGGTCAGCGGGTTGCCCGTCGGGCCGATGCTCATGCCTAAGGACGTGACCAGCTGCTCGCGGATCGCATCCAAGGGCGGGTTGGTGACTTGCGCGAAAGACTGGACGAAGTAGTCGAAGAGCAGTCGTGGACGCTCTGCCAACACAGCGATCGGGGTATCAGTGCCCATGGCACCGATCGGTTCGGCGCCGGTGGAGGCCATCGGCCCTACCAAGACTTTGAGCTCCTCGTGGGTGTAGCCGAACGTCTGCTGGCGCAGCCGAACAGATTCTGCAGGATGGCGGACATGCAGGCGCTCAGGCAGGTCCGGCAGGTTCACACGGTTCTCGGCGACCCAATCCTGCCACGGCTGCTGGGAGGCGAAGCCGGCCTTGATCTCCTCGTCTTCAATGATCCGGCCCTCAATGGTGTCCAGAAGGAACATCATGCCCGGGGCCACCCGGCCTTTGCGTACAATGCGGTGCGGTTCGATGCCCAGGACTCCGACCTCGGAGGACAGCACCACCAGGCCCTCGTCGGTGACCCAGTAGCGAGCTGGCCGCAGGCCGTTGCGATCCAGCAGTGCACCGACCTGACGACCGTCAGAGAAGGCGACGGCGGCGGGGCCGTCCCACGCTTCCATCAGCATGGAGTGGTACTGGTAGAAGGCGCGCAGGGCCGGATCCATCGTCTCGTGATTCTCCCAGGCCTCTGGGATCATCATGCGCATGGCTTGGGCCAGCGGCCTGCCGGATAGCATCAGCAGCTCGGCCGCCTCGTCGAATGATGTGGAGTCCGAGGCCCCTGGAGTACAAATGGGGAAGAGCTTCTCCGGGTCCTCGCCCAGCAGCGGCGACCCCATCAGCGACTGCCGTGCCCGCATCCAATTGCGGTTGCCCGTGACCGTGTTGATCTCACCGTTGTGCGCGATGGCGCGCAGCGGTTGGGCCAAGGGCCAGGACGGAAAGGTGTTGGTTGAGAATCGTGAGTGCACGATTCCCAGCGTCGTCTTGAAGCGCTGGTCGGAGAGGTCTGCGAAGAAGGGCTCCAGCTGTGCGGTGGTCAGCATCCCCTTATAGGTGATCGTCTGAGACGACAGCGAGGCGAAGTAGATGCCCAGCCTGTTCTGGCCGCGCTTACGCAGCCGCCAGGCACGCTGGTCCAGCGTGCCTAGAGCATCGGACACGGGATCGTCCTGAATCCCGGACTCCGGTGCTTCCGAGATGAAGATCTGTTGGAAGACCGGCATCGACTCTTTGGCCAGGTCACCGACCTTCGTGGCATCTGTGGGCACATCGCGCCAGCCCAGAACCTGCAGACCCTGCTCGCGGGCCATCTGTTCGAAGGCCTCGCACATCTGCGAGCGTTCCGATTCCTGCTGCGGAAGGAACGCCATGCCCACTGCATACTGCCCCTGAGCCGGCAGGTCGAAGTCGACCACCGCCCGAAAGAGCTCATCAGGGATCTGGGTGAGAAGCCCCGCCCCGTCCCCGGAGCCGACGTCGCTGCCGACTGCCCCTCGGTGCTCCAGATTGCGCAGCGCGGTCAGCGCGTGGTCGACGATGTCGTGACCCGGTGTGCCGCGCAGGGTCGCCACGGCCGCCATGCCGCAGTTCTCGTGCTCATTCTCCGGGTGGTAGAGACCGCCGGGGTCCGGGTCGAATCTCTCCTGGTGCGCTGCGAATCGCACAAAGGGACTTACTGCCTCTGGCGCGTTGCCTGCTGACAATTCGTGATCGGACACAACGGTACTCCTTTCACCACATACCAATGATCTGTGGGAGGGAACCTCATTGACCCAAGGGTGGGAGTCATGATGATCCAGGCCGGACTCGACCTGTTCTTCCCATAGATGACTGAATTCATCAGTCGCACGGCCCCGATCAGGGGTGTCTGATCTCGCATGGACGCCACCAGGGGTGTGGGCTGGCGGTCACGCTTTATCCGTCAAGAACGGACCGAACGGATTTACCTTGCACGATGGTGACCCTTGCGCGCAAGTCTTCGAAGAATGCTTCTCACCCAGCTCCTGGAAGGCGCTCTGACGTTGTTGCGCGCCGGAAACTTTTTCGTAATGAATCGGAAACACGGCATTGGCTAGTCTCGTGACCCAACGTCGAGAGGCAGCCGCTTCTCGGCCGCCCTGACATCGGTTGAGGAGCACGAGCATATGTTCACCAGTTCTGAGGAAGTCCTGCAATTCATCGAAGAGGAAGGTGTCAAGTTCGTCGACGTCCGCTTCACCGACCTCCCCGGCAGCCAGCACCACTTCAATGTTCCGGCCACCAGTGTTGACCTGGATTTCTTTGCCGAGGGGCAGCTGTTTGACGGCTCATCCATCCGTGGGTTTCAAGGGATCGCTGAATCCGATATGCAGCTGATTCCCGATGTGGCCACGGCCTTCATCGATCAGTTCCGATCCGCCAAGACATTGGCGATGAGCTTCTCCATCATCAACCCGCGCACCGGGGAGCCCTATCGCCGGGACCCGCGCGGCGTGGCGCAGAAGGCGGAGGAACACCTGGCCTCCTCCGGCACTGCTGATACCGCCATCTTCGCCCCGGAGGCTGAATTCTTCCTCTTCGACGATGTCCGCTACCGGTCCTCACCTGAGTCCTCTTACTACTCGCTCGGCGCTGAGGAGGCTGACTGGGCCTCGGGCGAGGACCATGCGGCCGGGAACCTGGGCCACAAGCTGGCCACCAAGGGCGGCTATTTCCCGGTCTCCCCGCAGGACAAGACCGCAGAGGTCCGCGATGCCATCTGTCTGGCCCTGGAGGCGGCCGGCCTGGAGGTCGAACGAGCCCACCACGAAGTTGCCGGCGCCGGCCAGCAGGAGATCAACTACCGGTTCAACACGCTGACCCACTCCGCCGACGACCTGCAGAAGTTCAAGTACATCGTGAAGAACACCGCGCTGGAGTACGGCAAGTCAGCCACGTTCATGCCGAAGCCGGTCTTCGGCGACAACGGCTCGGGAATGCACTGCCACCAGTCGCTGTGGAATGAGGGCGAACCGCTGTTCTATGACGAGAAGGGCTACGGGAGCCTCTCCGACACGGCCCGGTGGTACATCGGGGGCCTGCTGCAGCATGCTCCGGCGGTGCTCGCATTCACCAACCCGACCGTCAACTCCTACCGGCGGCTGGTCAAGGGGTATGAGGCCCCGGTGTCCCTGGTGTACTCCCAGGGCAACCGCTCCGCGGCGATCCGGATCCCGATCACCGGAGCCGCCCCGAAGGCCAAACGCCTGGAGTTCCGCGCACCCGACGCATCGGGCAATCCGTATCTGGCCTTTGCCGCACAGTTGATGGCCGGACTGGACGGCATCAAGAACCGTATTGAGCCCCACGAGCCGGTCGACAAGGACCTCTACGAGCTGCCTCCGGAAGAGCTGAAGGACATCCCGCAGGCACCCGGTTCATTGGAGGAGGCCTTGGCTGCTCTGGAGAAGGACCAAGAGTTCCTGCTCGAAGGCGGGGTCTTCACCGAGGAGCTCATCCGAGCCTGGATCGACTATAAGCGCGAAGAGGAGATCCTGCCGCTGAGCCTGCGCCCGAACCCCTACGAATTTGAGCTCTACTACTCGGTCTAGTTCAACCAGGGATGCAGAGTCAGACGCATAGACTGTCAGCTATGACTCCTGCTGCTTCCTACGCGTCCGGCCTGCTGGGCCCTGAAAACAACGATGCCGCCGACGACGCCGCCCGGCTTCGCGACCTCATCGACGAGCTTGCTGTGGTCCGTGGCCGCGTGACCCTGTCCTCCGGCAAAGAGGCTGACTACTACGTGGACCTGCGCAGGGTCACCCTCCACCACGAGGCCGCGCCGCTGGTGGGCCGGGTGATGCTGAGCATGCTCGATGCCGCCGGCGTCGACTTCACCGCCGCCGGGGGGCTGACCATGGGCGCGGACCCGGTGGGCACAGCGATCCTGCACGCCGCAGCCGCGCAGGGCCGCACCATTGACTCCTTTGTGGTGCGCAAAGCGCAGAAGTCCTACGGTATGGCCCGGCAGGTCGAGGGTCCCAGCGTCGCCGGGCGCAGGGTGGTCGTCCTGGAGGACACCTCCACCACCGGCGGCTCTGCGCTGACTGCGGTGGAGGGTGTGCGGGCCGCCGGCGGGCAGGTGCAGGCGGTGGCGATCATCGTCGACCGCGATACCGGCGCTAAGGAGCACATCGAGTCCGAGGCCGGTGTGCCCTGCCTCTACGCCTACTCCAAGACCGACCTGGGGCTGGACTGACCGGGTACTGAATTGACCGGGGTCAGCCTTCCAGGGCGGCGCCCATCCGCTCCACGGCCTCGGTGATGATGGCCTGCGAGGTGGCGAAGTTCAGCCGGGCCCGGCCCTGACCTCCCTGACCGAAGGGGTGACCGGGGGTCAGGGCCACGTCGGCGTCCTTCAGCAGCCGTGCGGCCGGACCGTAGATGGGTGTCTCCACCCCGGGGGTGGGTTCGTCGTCGTCGAATCCGTAGGCGCTGAAGTCAAGCCATGCCAAATAGGTGGCGTCTGGCATGTGCCACCTGACCTCCGGCAGGTGCTTCTTCAGCAGTGAGCCCAACAGCTGCCGGTTGCTCTCCAGGCCCGCCAGCAGGGCATTGAGCCAAGCGTCGCCCTCATTGAGGGCGGCAGTGTGGGCGAGCACCCCCACATGGCTGGGACCGTGGGCAACTTCAGGTGGAAGCTGGTCCAACTCGGAGACCGCGTCCTCCCCGGCGATCAGCACACCGGCTTTCAACCCCGCGAGGTTGAACGTCTTCGACGCGGAGGTGACCGCGTAGCCCCGCGGATCCACCGACACGTATGAGGTGAAGGTGTGACCATCGTGGGTCAGCGGTGCGTGAATCTCGTCCGAGACCACGCGAATGCCGAAGCGCTCAGCCAGGGCGGCCAGCTTCTCCAACTCCCGGCGGGTGTGCGCGGTGCCGGTGGGGTTGTGCGGATTGGCCAGCAGGTAGGCCGCCGAGCCGCCCATGGTGCGCAGGTTGAACGCCTCTTCGAGCATGTCGAAGTCCAACCGGCCGTCCTCGCCCAGGGGTGCTTCCACCACACGCCGATTCGCACTGACCGGGTACATGTAGAACGGCGGATAGACCGGGGAGCTGACGATCACGGTGTCGGCCAGCTCGCCGACGATCTTGATCGCTTCGACCATCCCGTTCATCACATCGGGCACCGCGCGGATCTGCTCACGCCGTGGGTGCCAGCCCCAACGGCGTTCCGCAAAGGCGGCGAACGCCTCAATGTAGGGCTGGGTCTGCGGGTAGCCGGTGTCGCCGCGCTCGATGACTCCGCGCAGCGTCTCAGCCACCGGCTCAGCAAGCGGCACGTCCATCTCAGCGACCCACAGCGGCAGCGCATCGGCCCCAAAGGCCTGCCACTTGGCCGAGGTGCGTTGGCGCAGCTGCTCGAGACTCAGTGCTTCCAGAGGATTCTGGGTCGTGTCCATAGCTCCCAAGCTTACCTATCATCGGCGGCAGTGTGGCCGGGTTTCGGCGTCGGGGTAGCCTGAACGGGTGGATCAGCAGAGCGAAGAGCCGGCCGAGCGCGAGGTCGGCGTCGGGCCGTGGCAGGGACCCCCGCCGCAGGGAACGCACTGGGACCCGGAGCTGCTGGCCGCCGGAGACCGCCGCAACGTGGTGGACGAGTACCGGTACTGGAAGCATTCGGCGATCGTCGACGACCTTGACGCCAAGCGCCACCAGTTCCACGTGGCGATCGAGAACTGGCAGCACGACTTCAACATCGGCACCGTGGTGCGCAGCGCCAACGCCTTCCTGGCCAAAGAGGTGCACATCATCGGCAAGCGGCGCTGGAACCGGCGTGGGGCGATGGTGACCGATAAGTACCAGCACGTGCGCCACCACCCAACGGTGGAGGATTTTGTGCGATGGGCCGACGACGCCGGGCTGAGCGTCATCGGGATCGATCTGTTCCCCGACTCGGTCCCCTTGGAGACCTACGACCTGCCGCGCGACTGCGTGCTGGTCTTCGGCCAGGAGGGCCCGGGGCTGAGCGAGGCGCTGCGCACCGCCTCGGCGGCTACGCTCTCGATCGCCCAGTTCGGCTCCACCCGCTCCATCAACGCCGGGGTGGCGTCCGGCATCGCCATGCACGCCTGGATCCGCCAACATGGCCAAATCCGCCGATAGTTCTGTCGGCGCGCCCACCCGCAGGGTCCTGCTGCTGCTGAATCCGGCTGCGCGTCAGGTGCGGGCACTGCGCCACGCGCAGCGGCGCATCGAGGGGCACCCGGGCCTGCACATCGACCTCATCGTCCCCGACGCCAGCGACCAGGCCATTCAGTTCGACCAGGCCCGCGCTGCGGTGGAGGAGGGGGTCGACGTCGTCGTGGTCTGCGGTGGCGACGGGATGGTCAGCGTGGGCGTCAGTCTGGTGGCCGGCCGCGGCACACCGCTGGGGGTCATTCCGGCCGGTACCGGCAACGACTTCGCGCGTGCCGCTGGGATTCCGCGCCGCTGTGAGCCGGCGCTGCAGCGGGTTCTGCGTGCGCTGAGCCAGCCTCAGCTTCCGGTGCGCGCGGTCGATGCCCTGCGGGTGCATGCTGAAGCGCACGACGACGGCGTCGGCGGCGCTCGCTGGCGCTGGGCGGCCAACTCGGTCAATATCGGATTCGACGCGCGGGTGAATCAGCGCGCCAACGCGGACCGCAGAACCCCGCGGCAGCTGCGCTACCTGGTGGCGCTGCTCCGGGAGGTGCCGCGGTTCTCGCCGCTGCAGTTCGTCGCACAGTTCGACGACGCCGCAGCGGCGCACCTGGACTCAGCCCTGGTCTGCATTCAGAACGGGGCGACGATCGGCGGCGGCATCCGACTGGCTCCGGGGGCGCGCATCGATGACAGCCTCGCCGAGGTCTCACATGTGGGCCCGCTGAGCCGAGCCGGGCTGCTGGCCCTGTTCCCGCTGCTGATGCTGGGCATGCACCGGTGGCTGAGGCCGCTGACGACGATTCGGGCGCGCAGATGCCGGATCTGGGTCCCGGCCGCAGCGCCGGTATTCGCCGACGGCGACGAGTTCCTCTCCGGTGCGAGCACCGGCGCTGACGGGTACTGGGTCAGTGTGGAACTGGTGCCGGGCGCCGTCGCGCTGCTGGGGTGAGCGCCCCTCCGCACGGGCACCTCACCCGTCGGGGTCCCAGCGGTAACGCCGCAGGCTGACCTTCTGCCCCTGGGCCAGCACGCCTTCGGTGCGCAGCAGCTGAAGCTGCTCGGTCCGCAGCTGGGGCGCGGCGGTGCCGTCGGCGCGCAGAATCCGGTGCCACGGCAGATCAGAGCCGTCCTCCCGCAGGATCCAGCCCACCTGCCGCGGTGAGCGCAGCCCGGCGATCGCTGCGACGTCGCCGTAGGTCGCGACTCTGCCGGCAGGCACGCCGGCGATGATATCGCGCACCCGCTCATGCGGGGTCGGCTCCTGGGACTGTGGGGCCATGCCACTACCTTAGCGGCGCCATTGCCTGGGTCAGTGTCAGACGACTGGGGCCAGGGTCAGACCAGGCGGGCGGGCTGACCGTACTCAGCGACGGTCGCGTCGGAGGTCAGCAGTATGATCCCCTCGTGCCGGGCCTGGGCCACCAGAAGCCGGTCGAAAGGGTCCTTGTGCAGAGCCGAGATCGCTTCGTGGTGCATCGTGTCAGTGGACTAACTGCACTGGACTAGCTCGGATGGCGGAATGAGTGGTGCAGGTCGCTAGCTGTACTGACCGGACACGTTGATCAATCGTGCGAAGGGCGGCTGATTGGCGCAGGCAGTGTGGGGCCGATGGTGGTTGTAGTGGTGCAGCCACGCCTTGAGCGCGTCCCGGCGCTCTTGCTCTGACTGGTAGCAGCGGGCATAGGCCCAGCCGTCGGCCATCGTCCGATGGAATCTCTCGACCTTCCGTTTGTCTGCGGCCGGTATGGGCGCGTGCGCTTCGGTGTGATGGCGAGGGCCTCACAGGTGTCGCGCCACAGGAAGGACCGGTAGGCGCCACCGTTGTCGGACAGAATCCGCTCGATCGTGACGCCGAGTTCGGCGAACCATTCCACAGCGCGATGCAGCACCCCGACGGCCGTGACGGCGGTCTCGTCGTCATGTACCTCGGTGTACGCAACGCGTGAGTGGTCGTCGATGATCGTGTGCACGAAGGCGTACCCGAGCTTCGGGTTGCCCCACTTGCTCTTCGGCTTGTCGGGGGTGGCCGAGCGGTTCTTTTCGCCTTGGCGGCGACCGACGTAGCGCCACCCGCCGCCGTCCGGGATGTTCCCTAGCTTCTTCACGTCCACGTGCACCAGCGAGCCGGGGTGGGGGTGCTCGTAAGCGCGAATAGGCTCCCCGGTGGCACGGTCGACGTAGGACAGCCGGCTCAGCCGCGCCGCGGTGAGGATGCGGTGGACCGTGGAGGGTGCGACGCCCAGCCGGGATGCTAGCTGGACCGGGCCCTCCCTCAATCGCATCCGCAAGCTGATGCAGCGCATAGTTACGGCCTTGGGCGTCTTGTTCGGCGAGGTCTTCGGTCGCGACGAGCGGTCATGCATGGACTCGGCGGCGAGGTAGCGGCCCACCCAGCGCTTCACGGTGGGCCAGGACACCTGGAAGCGGGCGGCGACTTCGCTGATTGGCCACCCGTCGTCAACGACGAGTCGCGCGACTTTCAGGCGGTGACGTGGGGTGAGGGCGGCGTTCGGATGTGACATGGTTGGGCTCCTGGACAGGTCGAAGGGCCGACCAGCGGGCGTGGCCGGCCCTTCGAGGGCGAAAGAAGTGGGCGGGGTTCGTGCGGGTCAGTCCACCGGGGAGACCCGGATGAGATTGCCGTCCGGGTCCGTAACCACGAACGTGCGGCCGAAGACGTCGTCGTGCGGCTCCTCCACGACGTGGACGCCCTTTGAGACCCAACTCGTGAAGGTCTCGTCGACTGCGGACGCCGGGCCGGGCACCATCAGCCCGAGCTCGCTCGTGCGCGGGGTGCTCGGGACCGCGTGCTCGTTGCGGCCGGTCCACAGCGCGAACAGGACTCCGGGGGCAACTTCGAAAGCCACGTAGCGGGGACTGGTGAAGGTCGGTTCGATCTCGAACAGGTTGCTGTAGAAGGCGGTGGCGGCCTCGGCGTCACTGACGTAGATCAGGAACAGGTTGGGTGCGGGCATGGAGCGCTCCTCCGGTTGATGGGTCTCGATACAGGATCAGCAAACCACCGAATCACGACAAGACCTGTCATCTTTTCTGCGAGGATTGGTCGGCATGAAGGCTTCGAGGTTGCTGCATCTCCTGCTGCTCTTGCAGACGCGCCAGCGCATGACCACGACCGAGCTCGCCGAGCGTTTGGAGGTGTCCCGGCGGACGGTGCTGCGGGATGTCGAGGCGCTCTCGATGGCAGGTGTGCCGGTTTATGCCGAACGGGGGCGCAACGGCGGGATCGTCTTGCTCCCCGGTGCACGGCTCAATGCCTCGCACCTGGAACCTGGGGAGCTGGAGGCACTGTCCGTCGCTGGTTTGGACGGCGAGCATCTCGAGCGCCTCGGACTGACTGCGGTGCATGAGACGGCCGCGCGCAAGATCGCTGCCCGTCAGGCCGGGGAGTCCGGGGCCCCGAACTTGACGCGATTGGCTGACCTGGTTGTGGTGGACAGCAGCGCGTGGCTGGCAGATCCGAGGGCGGAGGTGGACGTCGCCGAACTTGCGTGGGCGCTGCGTCACCGACGTCGGATGGAAATCCAGTACCGGCGCAGCACCGAGGGGCGGGCCTCGCCCCGCATCGTCGACCCGTACGGGCTCGTAGCGAAGTCGGGCCGCTGGTACCTCATCGCCGACGACCTGGGCACCGGCCAGTTGTTCGCCCTGGAACGGCTCTCGGACTACAAGCTGCTCGACGCACCGGCCGCCCTCCGCTCAGGTCAAACCCTCCGCACCGTGTGGGCGGCGCTGAAAGAACGCACCGAGTCGCCAGGTCGGGTGAGCGTGACCGTCCGCCTCCGTGAAAGCCGACTCGACCTCGCACGACGCATTCTCGGCACCCGCATCCACGAGGTCTCCTGCGCGGAGAAAGGGTGGTGCACCGTCGTTGTCCGCTACCCCGACGTCGAGTCAGTGCGTCAGCTCCTCCAGTTCGGCGACCACATCGAGATACTCACCCCGGAAGCGGCCCGCGAACGCATCCGTCAGCTTGCCACGGACATGGCCGAGCGGCACTCGCCCCAGTCTGATGACCGGTAAGCGGCATACTCCACCGTCGATCAACGTCCCCGGTCAGTACAGCTAGCTACGGCAGCCGAAGTGGTTGCGGTTGGGCCAGCGGGTCGGCGGCGTCTGTGATGCGACGCACCTGAGCTGCCACCGCGTCGGAGGGCTCCAGGACGGTCACGGTGGGGCCGGCCACCTGCTCGATCCGGGTTTTGAGCCAGTGGTAGTGGGTGCAGGCCAGGACGACGACGTCGGCGGACTCACGATGGAGGTGCTGCTGCAGAGACTCCAGGTCAACTGTGTCGGCTTCGCCGCGCTCCACGGCCGCGGCCCAGTCGGAGCAGTCGGGCTCGACCACGTTGACCGCACCGGCCCAGTGGCGCTTCAGCTGCTGGTAGCGCGGGCTGGCGAGGGTGGCCGGCGTGGCGCACACCAGGATGCTGCCGGTGCGCGTCATGGAGCTGGCCGGCTTCACCATCGGCTCTAAGCCGACGAACGGTGTGGCCGGGTGGTCACGGCGGAGCTGCTCGACGGCTGCGGCGGTGGCGGTGTTGCAGGCCAGAACGATCACATCGCAGGACGCCGCCAGCAGCGGGTGGATCGCCCGGCTGGTCAGGCGGTAGACCTCCGCTTCACTTCGGCTGCCGTAGGGCACGTGGTCGCGATCGTTGGCGGTGATCACCGCGGCGTGCGGGATCAGCTCGCGCAGTCGCGCCGCGACTGCTTCACCGCCGAGCCCAGAGTCGAATACTCCAATCTTCACAGCAGTAACGGTAGCGCAGGCGGATCATCCTGTGGTGCATCCGGCAGCGTTGGGGACAATTTTCGCTGTGTCCGCCGGTGGCACTATCCTGGGTGGGCACCATTGGGGGCTATAGCTCAGTTGGTAGAGCGTCTCGTTCGCATCGAGAAGGTCTGCGGTTCGATTCCGCATAGCTCCACGAACCAGGTGGCCGGATGGCGCTGATGTGGGCCGGCTGGGGTCAAACGATGGCCAGCTGCGGTGAAATACTTAAGAGTGTCTCGTTGGGGCACTGACTAGAGGGGTCTGTATATGTCCGAACTGAACGCGCTGACTACTTGGACATTCGTCAATGAAGTTGAGATACCGCACGACGTCGAGAGTATTCTGATTAACGGTGAGCAAGCTATAGCTGCTTACCAGACGTTCCGGGACAGTGCCGTCTTCACCGACAAACGACTAATTGTCAGGGACGCTCAGGGGATGACCGGAAAGAAGGTCGAGATGTACTCCATCCCGTACAGCTCGATCAACATGTGGTCTTCCGAGAACGCAGGCAAGTTGTTGGACCTCAATGCAGAGTTGGAGCTCTGGACGCGGTCGGGACTCGTCAAGATCAAGGTCGGCAAGCAAGTAGACGTGCGACGACTGGACCGGCTGATCGCCTGGGCGGTGCTCGGCGGGTAACAGCAAGCCAGCATCGACGCTCATCACCGCTGTCCGCCATCGGAGAGCTGCGCCGTTGCCGTCCCGAAAGTCTGGGCATCATGATCCTGCACAATGTGAGTTATGCGCGCAGTTGTTGTTGATGCCGTTCGCGGCATACCCGAAGTCCGCGAGGTGGCTGACCCGGCGCCGCCGGCCGACGGCGTCGTCGTCGAGGTCAGGGCCACTGGTTTGTGCGGCAGCGACTGGCACGGCTGGA
>NZ_JACIBT010000014.1 GCF_014195445.1 Garicola koreensis
GTGGAGATTCCAGAAAGTTCAGCCATCGACTGGGCGTAGAGCGCACAGATCTCCAGAAAACTGCCGGTAGCCAGTGTGGAGATTCCCAATGAGGTGGCCGTGCCCACCCCCGGCACGGCGGCGGTGGCCCCGATCAGTGCCCCACCGCCGGTCATGGAACGTTTGAACTCCTTGTCCAGCTGCATCGCCAGCTGCCGGTTGGTCAGCGTGGGATGGGCCTTGCGCATCCGACGCAGGTTCGCCAACACCACAGGACGCTGCACAGTGACCGCGCGGGTCAGCCAGGTCTCCGCAGCAGGGGTGAGGGTGCCGTCGTCGTGGAACGCCTGTTTGGACACCAGGGAGACTGACTGGGCGGCCACATACCCGGTGGCCGCTGACCGTATGAGTGGCTTGGTGGGCTTCTTCGCGGCCCGTCTGCGCCGTCTCTTCACTCCCTGCGTTTGCCTCGGCACCGTTTGTGCGCCGTCGGGGGACTGTTCGTCGTCTCCGGTGAGGGGGACCATATGCTTAGCGGCCATGGGCTGAGTCTACGGAATCAGGGCTCAATGGTCAGATCGGCCCAGACCAGGCGGTCATCCAGGGAGAAGGTGGATTCGGGGTCCACTACGGCGTGACCGTATTCGTCCTCACCTGGCCAGAAGACTCCGGAGCCGCTGACGCTGAAGCCTGTGCCGGGCAGCACCAAGGATGATCGGCGGTCGCGTTCCCCGGGCATGAAGCGGGTGGCAGTCTCGTGGGTCTGCTCGGGGTCTCCGGGCCGATCGGTGATCGGCTCCTCGGTGACCGGTCCCGGCTGCGGGTCCTGCAGTCGGGGTGAGTCCAACAGCGACCGGGGCTCGTCTGAGTCCTCGCCGGCCGACAGGGTCGGGGCACCGGCGACGACGGCGCGGTCACCGGCCCGCAGCCCCCCGGCCTGCCCGTCGTCGTCGGAGAGGTACCAGGAGGAACCGTCCACGTAGTCGGCAATCACCCTGCGGATGTCTTCGGCGCGAGCGGCCTGCGTCTGCGTGGGCTCTTCAGCGGCCAGTGCGGTGGCGACCACGTGCACATGGTCCGACTCACCGGGCACCTCGATGGGCACATCCCAGAGACTCGACTCCTGAAGCCGGAGGATGGACTGTTCCAGCGGCGCGTATCCCTGCGGGATGGACGCGCCCGGAAGGTCGCGCCAGAGGAAGTCTTGGAAAGTGCGGACATTCTCTTCGTCGATCGGGTGCTTGGAGAAGACGATCATGCCGTACTGCCCCGGATAGTCTCCGTAGCCGATGGCGTCTCCCGGGCCGCCGATCATTCCGTCGCCGTCGAGGTCCGCCCCGGACTGTTGGCCGGAGTTGGTGGGGGCTGTGAACATGTGCGGATAGTTCAGTCCCTCCAGGCCGTCCTGGCCGGCGGCAAAGTAGAGGCTGCGCAGCTGTTCGGCGATCTGTCCCGCGTCGTCATAGGTGACTCCGGTGAGAACCAGGACGTCGGGGTTGTTCATCTGCACTGTGCGAGCAATCATGCGCGCCCTGACGTGATTTCCGGTCTGCAGTGCTGAAACCAGCCCCTGGGCCGCATTGGGGGAACTGTCCTCTGCGACCAGGTCAGCGTGCAGCGTGGCGACACGAAGATCCTGCTCGGACTTTTCGACCACACTGGCGGCCTCATCAGCGTTGGGAGCCGGAGCGGCCATCGGCTGACCGGGGGCAGGGTAGAACGCCGAAGGCCCAGACCGGGGAGGCTCGTATGCGGTCGCAGCCGTGCTGGGTGCGACCGCCCCGAGGATCATTCCGGCGCCAACGACGCCGGCAATTGCAGTTTGCCCCGCTCGCCTCATTGGGCGCGCGGACACAGTTAAGCCTAGTGGCATGGTCTCCACGGTAAACGCCCGATCAAGCCCTCGCCAAGCCCTGACGGCTGAGAGCTGAGAAATGTTACCAAGGCGTAATAATGCAGAGGGCAGTACAGTGGATTTGAACCTGACCCTCCCCAGAACGAATTATGGGAGAAAACAGCCACACATGGAAGGGGTATGTGCATCATGAGTTCCTCACAGCCGGATCCCTCGACTGAAGGGGGCCCGGGCGCGCCGCCGGATCCCGCGAACCTCGCAGGCGAGAGGCCGAACGCCGTCGACGACCGCACCCATGCCCGGATGGCGGATCTGCCCGACGAGCAGCGTCTCCACGACCAAGACTCAGACGAACGGATCACCGATAAGCTGAAGGCCCAGGGTGTGCGTCTCGGGCGTGGCATGATCACCCCCTCAGTGTTCTGGCCCTCCCTGATCATTGTGGGGGCCTTCGCCATCTTCGGGATCTTCTTTCCGGAGGCCGCCGACACCGCGCTGTTATCCGCCCAGGGCTGGATCGTAGCCACCTTCGGCTGGTGGTACATGCTGGTGATCGCCGCATTCATCGTGTTTGTGCTGGTGATCAGCTTCTCCAAGTACGGCAAGATCAAGCTCGGCGGCCCCAATGACAAACCCGAGTTCAGCACCATGTCATGGTTCACCATGCTGTTCAGTGCGGGCATGGGCGTCGGCCTCATCTTCTACGGCACCGGCGAGCCGCTCATCTTCGCAGAAGTTAACCCCAACCCGGGTTGGGGAGACGGTGATGTCGCTGAGATGAGCCACATGGCTATGGCACAAACGTTCGTCCACTGGGGCCTGCACCCCTGGGCCGTCTACGCCGTCATCGGTTTGGCCATCGCCTATGCCGTCCACCGTCGCGGCCGGCCGGTCTCCATTCGGTGGGCCTTCGAACCCCTCTTGGGTGACCGCGTCAAGGGCTGGATCGGTGATGTGATCGACATCCTGGCGATCTTCGGCACACTCTTCGGCATTGCCACCTCGCTCGGCCTCGGCGCGCAGCAGATCGCTGCCGGCCTGTCAGCGATCGGCGTCGTTGAGGACAGCGGCAACACCACCATGCTGATCATCATTATCACGGTCATCACCCTCCTGGCGCTGGTGTCGGTGGTCTCGGGCTTGGGGCGCGGCATTAAGTGGCTCTCCAACTTCAACATTTCGCTCGCCGGTGTGCTGCTGATCGCCGTTCTGCTGCTGGGGCCGACCCTCTTCCTGATCCAGAACCTGGTGGAATCCATGGGCGCCTACCTGTCCAATGTGGCGTCCATGAGCTTCGACGTACAGGCGTTCACCGGTCAGGAGGGCCAAGACTGGTCTTCAGCCTGGACCCTGTTCTACTGGGGCTGGTGGATCGCCTGGGCGCCCTTCGTCGGCGTCTTCATCGCCCGCATCTCACGCGGCCGCACAGTCCGTGAGTTCATCACAGCGGTCATGCTGGTGCCCTTCACCGTGGGCATCGTGTGGTTCTCCATCATGGGCGGCTCCAGCCTGTTCAAGTACGTCTTGAACGACACTGATATGAGCCACCTGCTCGGGGAGGAAGGAAGCCTGCTGGCTGAAGAGACGCTCTTCGACATTCTCGGCGACCTGCCCCTGGGCTCGATACTGTCGGTGATTGCGATCATCGTGATTGCGATCTTCTTCATCACCTCATCCGACTCCGGCTCGCTGGTGGTGGACATGCTTGCCTCCGGCGGTCACCCGAACCCACCGATCTGGTCCCGTGTGCTCTTCGCAGTGCTCGAAGGTGTTTTGGCAGCCGCACTGCTGGTAGCCGGCGGTCTGACCGCACTGCAGGCCGGCTCGCTGATCACGGCCCTGCCGTTCAGCGTCCTGCTGGCGATCATGTGCGTGGCGATCGTACGGGCTTTCCGGGTGGATCACCTGCAGCTGAGCCAGCAGAAGTCCGCCGAGGAGTACTATCAGCTCAGCGACCGGTTGGCCCAGGACTTCGACGACGCGTTCGGCGAGCAGGTCGACCACCGGATCGACTACCGGCTCGAGGCCACTCGTGGTATTTTCAACCGCGGCAGGGATCAGTCCAGCGGCACCGCCACGGCCACACAGCCTGAGGAGGGCTCGCGGAGCCGCAGACGAAGAGGTAAGAGCAAGGGCAAAGACGATGGCTGATCGATCAGATGACTGACCGCGCAGCCGCGCCCCGTCGGCAAACTCTGAGTCCCCTGAGAGGGAGGAACAGAAACCTTCGCCGACGGATCGCCCGGAGGTTTGCCCCGCTCGGTTTCGAGCGGGGCCAACCTATGCCCCCACCTATATCCCCAGGCGCTTGCGCAGCTCTCTGGCCTGCCGGCGCGACACCTCCACCCGGGAGCGTTGGCGATCGTTCATCACCAGCACCAGTGTGCCCCGGAAATCGGGGACCAGTTCCCGCACGTAGCGCAGATTCACCAGGTAGGAGCGGTGCACCCGGTAGAAGTGGCCGTGCAGACGACGCTCCAACTCGTTGAGTGAAAAGGAGACCAGCACCTTCTCCTCGACCAGCTTCAGCGAGGAGTAGCCGCGGGCCGCTGCAGCGTAGACGATGGCATCGCCTTCAACCAGCACAGTTCTGCCGTCCTTCTGCACTGGGATGCGCACCAACGGGCGCGGAATTGAGCCGGACTCAGTGCCCTGATGCGGGCTGTCGTCCTCTGCGGCGTCGTCGCCGTCGTCTTTGACCTGCCCACCGGCCAAGGCCCGCTCCACCGCCCGCCTGAGCCGGTCAGCATCGAAGGGTTTGACCAGATAGTCGCTGGCCGCCAGGTCAAAGGCTTCGACCGCATGGTCCGGGTAGGCAGTGGTGAAGATGATGCTGGGCGGGTTCTGCTTATCCCGCAGCCGCTGCGCCACCTGAAGGCCGGAGAGACCCGGCATGCGGATGTCCAGGAAGACCAAGTCGTAGTCCAAGGAGTCCAGCAGCAGCAGCGCCTCTTCCCCGTTGGTGGCCTCGCCGACCACTTGGACGCTGTCTGCGGCTTCGTCACCGCGGGAGGCCTCCTCCAGCAGGAACCGAAGCTCCTCTCTGGCGGGGGCTTCATCGTCAACGATCAGGGCACGGGGAGGCATTCTGCCAGTATATGACCCAGGCTATGAAAGGCGGTCCCACACCAGTTGCCGCAGGCTATGGGGCAGCTCCCACGGCTCTGGTGGGCGTTAAGGACGCTCTGAGCGCACACGCGGTGGTTATTCCGGCGCTTAACGCCCACCAGCCGGTGGGGAGGCGGGTGTTGGCGGCGGGCCGGGCTGCTGACGGCGGCTGCAGGGAGCAGGCGTCTACCGGAGGGGAACGGTGAGTTCCACCACGGTGCCGCCGGACTTCGGGGTGGAGATGGAGAGGTCATAGCGGTCGCCGAAGAGCGAATCGAGGCGCTCGGAGATGTTCCGCAGACCGACCCCGGCATGTTCCACCCCGGCGCCGACTGGGCCCTCCCCGCCGGTGCCGCCGTTGCTGCTGAAGAGCTGGGAGAGGACCTGCGGGTCGATGCCCACCCCGTCGTCGGAGACTCGGATGGTGGTGGTGCGGGTCAGGGGGTCTACCCGAGCCTTCAGCCGCACGGTGCCGCCGTCGGGCTTGGCCGCAATCCCATGTTTGACCGCATTCTCCACCAGCGGCTGGATAGTCAGCACCGGCACCCGGGAGGTCAGCACCTGGGGATCGATATCGTAGCGCACCTGCAGTCGGTCATCGAAGCGTGCCTGTTCCAGCGAGATGTAGGTGCGGACAAAGAAGTACTCCTGGGCGAACTCTGCGAAGTGCCCCTCCTGCCGCACCGCGTAGCGGAAGAACTCGGAGAGCCGCAGCAGCAGCTCACGGGCCTCCTCGGGCCTGGTGCGAGCCTTGGAGGCGATGGTGTTGAGGATGTTGAACAGAAAGTGGGGGTTGATCTGGGCTCGCAGCGCATCCAGCCTGGCGTGGGTGGCCAGCTGCTTCTCCCGGTCCAGGTCGGCCATCTCCAAATGCATTGAGAGCATGCTGGCCATGTCCTCCACCAGCTGCTTGGGAGGCATCTGCGCCTGTGTCTGATAGACGCCCAGAGACCCGACGATGCGCGTGCCGATGCGCAGCGGCGCGATCACCGCTCCGGTCAGTTCACAGTTCGGCTCACGGCAGCTGAGCCCGGCGGCGTCGCTCACCACTTGGGTCTTACCGCGGCTGATGGCCCGCGGAGCGGCTGAGGTGTACATCGGCTCGCCATCGCGGTGGTGGTCGGAACCGGGGCCCACATAGGCCAGGATGTTCTCCGTGTCGGTGATGCTGATCGCGTCCCCGGTGATCATGGGGCGCAGCAGTTCGCAGGTGCGGCGAGCGGCGTCGGGGGTCAGGCCTTTGCGCAGCGGCACCGAGCGGCCGGCCAGGTCCCGGATGCTGGACTGGTCCCCCGGCAGCGCACCGGGTATGCCGCTGCGACGTGGACGCCCACCGATGCGCATCGCACCGCGGGGACCACGCATTGCGGACGGGTAGCCCAGCACCACACCCACTGAGAGGAGCACACCAATGCCCACAGTGGGGAGCATCGGCAGCGCCGGGGTGACCAACAGCTGAGTAATGCTGTAGACCAACGCCCAAATGATCAGCACCGCTGTGGCGAGGATCGCGCTACCGCGCACGTCTTCTCCTTCGATCTTTGACGGTCAGGGCGGCGAGGCGTTCGGCCTGCCGGTCGGCTGCGGTGCCGTGCATCAGCACCCAGGAAGCATCAGCACTGTCCGGCGCCTGCGTCTTCAACGAGACCACGATGATGACCACAAACGCCACCGGGGCGGCCAGCAGCGTGGGGGCGGCGAACAATTCACGCAGCGCGGAGGGTTCCATGAAGCTGGCCCCTAAGAACATCGCCACCGCCAGGGCCCCGCCGGTCAGCATGCCTGCGATTCCGCCGGCGGCGGTGGTCCGGCGCCACCAGATCGCCAGCACCACCACCGGTGTCAGGGCCGAACCGGCCACGGCGAAGGCCCAGGTGACCATAGTGGCCACCAACGAAGGCATAGCCGGGGTGAACGCCTCAGGGCTCAGCGCAATGGCAAGTGCTGCCGCTGCTGCGGCGGCGATCAGTGTGGTCAGGCGTCCGGCCCATACCGCCTGCCGCTGGGTGGCGCGGGGGTTGATGTGTCGCTCATAGACGTCGTGGCCCCAGGTGGCCGCCGAAGCCAGCAGCAGCCCGGCCACCGTTGACATCGCCGCGATCAGGGCAGCTGCCGCCACCAGCCCCAGCCCCGCTTCATCGCCGTAGATCCGGCCCAGCACGGGAAGCGCGTGCTCGGGGACCCGCAGGATGCCGTTGACGGTGAGCTCCTCAAGCCACGGGTGGTCGGCCACCGCACCGGGGATGATGTCGCGGGCGGCGGTGCCCAACATGACCGCCAGGGCGTAGAACATGCCGACCAGCACCAGCACCCAGACGGTCGTGGTGCGGGCGGCACGACCGGTCGGGGAGGTGAAGTAGCGGTTCATCACGTGCGGCAGCCCGGCAGTGCCCAAGCCCAGGGTGACCACCAGCGCAATCTGACCCAGCCGGCCGTAGCGTGCGCCGGGTTCGCCGAAGACCGCCGTCTGCTCAGGCTGAATGTAGTTGGTCTCCTGGACCAGCGCTGATCCCTCCGGGTTGGCCAACGGTCCCTGGCTCAGCGCCTCGACGGCATCGCCGTAGCGGAACCCCTCTGAGGTGACCACGATGGCCAGCCACACCAGGGCCAAGAACAGCAGCAGGAACTGCACCGCCTGATTCCATGTGGTGCCGCGCATTCCGCCGAAGGCCACGATCACAGCGATCACCGCAGTCGAGAGCAGCACGCCGGTGGTGTAGGGGCTCAGGCCGAAGACACCATGACCGACCAGCAGGTCCCAGGTGATGCCCCCGCCCACCGACTGGGGCACCAGATAGCAGAGGATGACCAGCTGCACCATCGCCACCGAGGAGATCCGCACGCGGTCGGAGTTCAGCCGACGCCCCAGGAAGTCGGCCAGGGAGAACTCGCCGAATCGGCGCAGCGGGGCGGCGACCAGCAGCAGCACCGGCAGGAACCCGGCGGCGAACCCCACGGCGTACCAGGCGCCGTCGAGCCCGGAGACGTAGACGGCGGCTGCCACCCCCAGGAATGAGGCTGCAGAGAGATAGTCCCCACAGATGGCCCAGGAATTGGTGACGATACCGACCCGTTGGCCGGCCAGATAGAAGTCCACAGTGGAGGTGTTGCGCGGCCGGGTGATGACGCTGACCCCCAGCACGATCAGCAGCACAGCCGCTAATGTGACGATGGCTGTGGTGGTCATGAACCGTCCGGCTTCTGCTGCGACGTGTCAGCCCAGGACTCTGAGGCGGTTGCCTCGCCCTGCCGCTGGTGCCCCAGCATCCGCGACTCCACAGACGAGCTCAGTGTGGCCGCAGCGATCCCCATGACGGCGAAGACGACGTAGAGCCCCACCCCTGCGAAGAGGAATGCCGGGCTCAGGTTGCCGATCAGCCGGGACTCCGTCCACCAGTCCAGTGTGATGGTCAGCACCGGGAAGGCTGCCAGCACGACAAGGAAGACCACGAAATAGGTGATCGCGATCCGGCGCAGGGTCCGGAAGGTGGCGTCTACCTCAGCGGGGGTGTCTTGGACCTCGTTGAAGTGGGGATCAGCCTCAGACTGCATGCCCTGAGTTTACGCACTGGCGGGCTTGGCGGCGGGCCATTCCTTGTACATCTTCCACGCAGAGCGCAGCAGGAACACCGCACCGCCGGCGGCGAGCACCAGGCCCATACCCGGCAGGAAGGACCCCCACTGGGTCTGCATCGAGGCCGCAATGATGTTCCAACACTGAAGTGCGGTGATGCCGGCGACAATGACGCCGGGGATCGCTGCGTGGGCAATGGCCAACCGTCGCTTGGGGAGGAAGGCCCCGGCAAAAGCTAGGAAGCCCACTGAGAGGGTGACGATCCCTGGCCCGTCGGTGCCGCGCAGGACGAAGGACTCACCGATGATCTCTTGGGTGAGCGTCACGTAGACCCAGGGCAGAAAGGCCGAGAAGATCATCATCATTCCGCCGATGAGCATGGGCCAGCTTCCGGGGTGGAAGACCCCGTAGCCGGTCTTGCGCCCGTCGCGGAGCCGGGCGTATATGCCGGCCAGACCCCGGTCGCTCACCTGTGCTGAGGAGGCGCTCTTCGCCGTGGTGGTACTCATAGTCCTGCATCCTACGCGTGACTGGGATCACGATCACGGCTGGCACCGCCGCGACTCTGCGAGCGGTGGTATGGGGCTCCACGAACGGACGGTTGGGGATGCCCAGCGGCACGTCGACGTCCCGGGGCCCGCTCAGGGACCGTAACCGGCCGCCGGTGAACACAGACGCGCCACCTGGCGTCGAACGCTTGTCATGTGAGCCTGCTCACAGGTTGGGTGATGGGAAGTATTCGCACGCATCAGGCGCGAATGCCGCTCGCAAGACCTACGAGAGAGTGAAGGAGCCGGTATGTCCGAGGTGGCACACGACAGCGCTTCCCAAGATCCGCCAGGAGAGGACCTCAGCTGGCGCAGAGAATATTGGAAGAAGAACGTGAGAGTCCTGGTGGTCCTGCTGGCCGTCTGGGCCTCCGTCTCACTGGGGGCCGGGGTGCTCTTCATTGAGCAGCTGAACAACATCGAAATCCTGGGCTTCCCGCTGGGCCTGTGGTTCGCCCAACAGGGTGCGATCTACACGTTCGTGATTCTGATTCTGGTCTACGCATTGTGGATGGACCGCATCGACGACTCGTTCGGCGTCTCCGAGCGCAAGGGAAATGGTGAGCGGTCATGAGCGAGATGCAGTTTTGGACCTTCCTGTTCCTGATCCTGACGTTCGGGATCTACATCACCATTGCGTGGCGCTCCCGGGTGAAGGAGACCAAGGAGTTCTACGTCGCCTCCCAGGGCGTACCGACCATCGCCAACGGCGCGGCCATCGCCGCCGACTGGATGAGCGCGGCGTCGTTCATCGGTATGGCTGGCATGATCGCCTTCCTGGGCTCGGACGGCTCGGTCTACCTCATGGGCTGGACCGGCGGCTACGTGCTGCTGGCGATGCTGCTGGCCCCCTACCTGCGCAAATGGGGCAAGTTCACCGTGCCCGAGTTCGTCGGTGACCGCTACGACGACAAAGTCCGCGTCGTCGCGGCCATCTGTGCCATCATCATCTCCTTCACCTACGTGGTGGGGCAGATGACCGGCGGCGGCGTCGTCTTCGCACGCTTCCTCGGCCTGTCGGCGGAGTGGGCAGTGCTCGTGGCAGCTGTGGTGATCTTCTTCTACGCCGTGCTGGGCGGCATGAAGGGCATCACCTACACCCAGGTGGCCCAGTACGTGGTCATGATCATTGCCTACCTGATCCCCGCAGTGGCCGTATCCCAGCAGATCGGCGGCTTCCCGCTGCCGCAGGTCACCTACGGCACGATCCTTTCCGAGCTGGATGCGCTGCGTGTGCAGTTCGGCCTCGATGAGTTCACCGAAGCCTTCGTCGGGCGCGACGGCGGTCAGCTGGACGTGTTCTTGGTGACTCTGTCGCTGATGCTGGGCACTGCCGGGTTGCCGCACGTGATCATCCGGTTCTACACCACCAAGACGGTGCGCGGCGCACGGTACTCCGCCTTCTGGGCGCTGCTGTTCATCTCGCTGCTGTACCTGACAGCCCCAGCGGTGGGCGCGTTCACCAAGCTGAACCTGCTGCGCAGCGCCGATGGGTCCACGGCCAATGATCTGCCGGACTGGATCGGCCCGTGGGAGGAAGCCGGCTATGTGACGCTCAACTCCGAAGGCGTCATCGAAACCGTCTCCAACGAGGTGGGCTCCGGTGCCGACCTGATCGTCTCCAACGACATTCTGGTGCTGGCTTCCCCGGAGATCAGTGGCCTGCCGGCTCCGATCATCGGTCTGATGGCTGCCGGCGGTATGGCCGCAGCACTGTCGACGGCGGCCGGGCTGATGCTGGTCATCTCCTCGGCAGTCAGCCACGACATCTACTTCCGAATGATCGCCAAGGAGCAGGCTTCGGAGAAGACCCAGATGCGGGTGGGCCGCCTGGCCATGGCCGCTGCGGTGATCGTCGCGATCTTCGCCGGCCTGAATCCACCGGCCTTCGTCGCCCAAGTGGTGGCCTTCGCCTTCGGGCTGGGCGCCTCGACCTTCTTCCCGATCCTGATTCTGGGAATCTTCTGGAAGAAGGCCAATGCCACCGGCGCCGCTGCGGGCATGCTGACCGGTCTGCTGGTCTCCGGCGGGTACATGATCTACACCCTGGAGCTGTTCGGCCTGCAGGCCAACGACCATATCTTCGGCATCTCGCCGGAGGGTGTGGGTGCCATCGGCGCTCTGGTGAACTTCGTGGTGACCATTGTGGTCTCCAACTTCACCCGCCCACCGAGCGACCATGTGCAGGAGATGGTCGAGGAGATTCGCTACCCGCAGGCTCGCATACCCAGCAGCCAGTAGCCCTCTCCCCGCACGAGTTGAGGCCCGTCCCGGATGTTCTCCGGGGCGGGCCCTCCTCGTGTGCGTCGCCCCAACTGGGCCGCCCCCAATTGGTCAGCGGCCAACCGGTAGCCTGAGTGCCGTGGACCTCCCCCAGACCCAGAAACTCTCCCGCTCCGGCATGCTCGCGGAGCTGTCCCGCGACGATCTCACCGACTCCGGTGTGGTGCTGAGCATCGGGGAGCCGCAGATCGGCATGGCCGAACAGTCGCACGTAGAGGTCGCCGACCCCAGTTTTCTGCTGCACGACTACGTGCGGCGCATGCGCTCAGTGATGACGACGACGGCGCCGGACCTCTTCGACCAGGCAGAGCCGGCAGCCGCTCTGCATCTGGGGGCCGGAGCCCTGACTCTGCCGCGCTGGATGGAGCAGCGCTTCCCTGACATCAGCCAGACGGTGGTCGATCATGAGCCCGAGTTGGTGGAGTTCGTCCTGAAGCACCTGCCCATGCGCAGCGTTCCCGAGTCCGTCGTGGCCGATGCCGCCGAGGCCCTCAAAGACCGGCTGGCAGACCGGAGGTTCGACGTCGTCGTCGTTGATCTCTACAACAGTGAGCAGGCGCCGGCTCAGCTGACCTCGGCCCCGTTTTTCCGCCAGGTGCTGCAGCGGATACGGCCCGGCGGGCTGATGCTGATGAACTTCGGCGACGACGCAGACATGATCTTCGCCCGCAGGCTGGTCTCCACCCTGCTCTCGGCAGCCGACGACGACGCCGACGCTGCCCTGCTGACCGCCCCCGACCCTGTGCTGACCGGCCGGCAGGAGGGAAACCTGGTGTTCGCGGCCGTGGTCGGCAGCAGCTTCTCCCAGGAGCAGCTGCAGCAGATCTGGGCGGCCGGCCCGCACCCGGGCGAGGTGCTCAGCGGTGCGGCGTTAACATCCTGGGCCGGATGAATGTGTGATGGGCCGCACTGTCGTATCCTTGTGCGGTGCCTGAAAAACCCACCCGTGACCGCTTGACCCCGTGGTTGCTGAGCTCCATCCCCGTGGTCATGATTCTGATGTTCGCTGTGCCCTACACCCTGCTGCGTGAGGTCAACGCCTGGTACGGCAGCTTCCTCTTTTGGAGCGTGGGCACCGTTGTGGTGATCGGCATCAACGTGGTCCTGACCCGCGAGTGGAAGGACTGAGCCGGTGACCAGCGAATGGGTCTGGACCGGTGTGGCCATCTACGTGGTGCTCGCACTGGTGATGGCTGTGCTCTCACGCGCCGGCGCCTCGCAGTCGATGTCCGGCTACTTTCTGGGCAGCCGGAAGATGGGTGGCTTCGTCTCGGCGATGAGCTACAGCGCCACCACCTACAGTGCGTTCATGATGATCGGCCTGGCCGGACTGACCTATGCCGGCGGGGTCGGGGCACTGGGCTTCGAGCTGCTCTACCTGTGCGGGGTCACCCTGGTGCTGATCTTCGGACCGCGCTTCTGGCGAGTCGGGAAGAAGTACGGGTTCGTCACCCCATCCGAGATGCTCGGGCACCGCTACGCCAGCAAGTCGGCCGGGGCCGTCATCGCTCTGGCCAGCTGCATCTTCCTGATCCCCTACGCCGCAGTGCAGCTGGCAGGCGTGGGCTATCTGCTCTCAGGTATGACCAACGGGGCGATCAGCTTCACCGCCGGCACTGTGCTGGCAGTGGTGCTGGCGCTGGTGTTCGCCCTGGTGGCCGGGCTGCGCTCGGTGGCGTGGACGGATTCGCTGCAGGCGGTGGTGATGATCCTCGGCGCCTCGCTGGTGGTGGTGGTCGTCATCTGGCAGCTGGGCGGGCTGGACATGTTCTTCGACCGGCTGGCCGAGGACCCCGGCGCCCTGACGGTGCCGGGCGAGGGATACTTCACCTTCAGCACGTTCCTGGGGCTGACCCTGCCGTGGATCTTCTTCTCCATCTCCAACCCGCAGGTCAGTCAGCGCCTGTTCACGCCCGGCTCCATGCGGGAGATGCGCAAGATGCTGCTGGGGTTCCTGGTGATCGGATTCATCTACACACTGGTCTCGGTCTTCTGGGGGTTCACCGCCCGGCTGGAGTTCCCCGACCTTGCCAGCAGCGATATGGCCACCCCCACGCTGCTGGGCTCGGACCTGGTGCCCACTCCCCTGGCGATCATCGTGATGGTCGGTGTGCTGGCGGCCTGTGTCTCCACCATCGATTCGATCATGCTGACGCTCTCTTCGATGGTGACCCGCGACGTCTACACGGCCGCGCGCACCGGCGCCGGCGAGCGCGGCCAGCTGCTGGTGGGCAAGCTGGTGCTGCCGGTGATCGCAGTACTGGCGTATTGGTTCGCCCACCTGGAGCTGGACCTGATCGCCGTGCTCTCCGTGTCGGCCTCAGCGGGGCTGCTGGTGATGGTGCCGCCGATCATCGGGGCGTTCTTCTGGCGGCGCGGCACCGCCGCGGGGGTGATCAGCTCCGTAGTGATCGCCGGGTCCCTGGTGCTCTGGCTGGAGGCCACTTCCACGGTCTGGCTGGGCCAGGGCAGCGGAATCTGGGGGCTGCTGGTGGCGGTGACGATCTTCGTCGGCGTCAGCCTGGCCACCTCGGCCCCGAACCGGCGCGCTGCCGACTTCATCGACGCCTCCCGCAGCGGCTGAAGTCCCCGGCCATGTTGCACCGCAGCCATTTTCACCGCAGCTGATGCAACATCAGCGGGGATTCTCGGCTGTGAGCGATCCGCCGGCGCCTGGCGGGCGCAGTGCCGCTCAGTACCCCAGTACCGCTCAGGAGCCGGTGCTCTCAGCGATCCACTGCAGATAGGTCTCGCTTCCTGCGATGATCGGCGTCACGATCAGCTCCGGCTCGTCGTAGGAGTGCTGACTGACCAGCAGCTCCTTGATGCCCGGCACCGAGCCCGACGTCGTCTTCAGAATCAGCAGGAACTCCGGATCGCTGTGCGTCTCACCCTGCCACCAGTAGTAGCTGCGGACTTCGGAGACCTGCACGCAGGCGGCCAGCCGACGCTCCACCGCCAGCGCTGCCAACTGTTCGGCCTCGTCAGAGGAGTCGGTGGTGGTCTGCACGGTCACAAAGTCGGCGGTGTCCATACCCTCCAGTGTGCCCGACGTCGTCCGGGTTCTGGGTGCAGTTCCGGGTGCCGTACTGCGTGCCGATGTGGGCGTCGCGCGGTCAGCGGCCGCTCAGCACAGTGGAGTTCTGGCACCATGGACCTCTGACACAGTGGACCTCTGAGAGGGCGCGCGGACGGCTCTGAAACCGGCGGGAAGGACCAGCCAATGCACGATTTCGACCAGGACTATTGGGAACGCCAATGGGGTGAGGGCGCCCCGGCCGGCGCCGATGAGCGCTCGCTGCCGGTGAACCCCTACCTGATGAAACAGGCTCAGAGTATGACGCCGGCCCGTGCCTTGGATGCCGGGTGCGGCACCGGGGTGGAAGCCGTGTGGCTGGCTGCCCAGGGGTGGCAGGTCACCGGCGTCGACATTTCTGCCACTGCACTGACCTCGGCCCAGGGGCGGGTCCAGGACGCCGGGGTGGCTGATCGGGTGGACTGGGTGCAGGCCGATCTGACCACGTGGGAGCCCGATCAGCAGTACGAGTTGGTGTCCACCAACTACGCCCACGCCTCGATCCCTCAGCTGGAGCTGTACCAGCGGTTGGCTCAGTGGGTCGCCCCCGGCGGGGTGCTGATCATTGTGGGGCATCTGCACCGCTCGGGCGCCCACCACCATCAGCACCACGGTTCCGCAGACGCGGAGCCGCACCCGGAGGAGGCGACCGTCACCGTGGAGGCGATCGCCTCCGGCTTTGATCCGCACCAGTGGCGCATCGACTCCGCCCAGGAGCACACCCGCGAGGTCACCGTGCCGGGCGGCCGGTCCACCACGCCGCACGATTCCACCACGCCGCGCGATTCGACCACGCTGCACGATGCGGTAGTGATTGTTAGACGCTTGAGCTGATCAGGGCATAGCTATCCGAGGGGTCGGCTCAGGCGTCCTCGGCCAGCTGCCGGAGCCGCTCAACTGAGGCTGCGAGCATTTGAGGCGTCGTTCTACGGGCACGCTGAAGCCGCTGCTCATCCTCCAACTGTGTCCAGTCATAGGTGTGGGTCACCGTCGTGCGGGCCTCGTCCAGCCTCTCCAGCTCCCAGCGCCAGAGGTGTCCGGCCGGGGGCTGGTCCACGTCGGCGGGCTTCCATGCGATGACCTCGTTCTGTGCGAACTCCACCACGTGGTTGTGGCGCACTTTTCCGTTGGTGAGCACCATGTTGAAGACATCCCCCGCTGCGGTGACGCGGGGGCTGGAGTCGGCGGTGCTGAGGTTGTTATTGCCGTCCCACTCGGGTTGCCGAGCTGGGTCAGCAATGAGCTCAAAGATGGTCTCTGCCGGGGCGTCGACTGTGGCCGAGGCACTGATGATCCGCTGTTCGTCCATGCATTCAGCGTACTGCGCCCCGACGGTGCAAGCCCCACTCAACTATCGTGGGGGAATGGCTTCCACCACTGATACTCAGGATCCAGAAACTATCCGCCGGCTGCTCACCACCCCAGCCCGCTGGGCGATTGTGGGGCTGAGCACCAATACCCGACGGCCTGCGCACGGGGTCTCGCGAATGATTCGCGACCAACTGGGCATGGATATTGTGCCGGTGAATCTGGCCGGAGAAGACGTCCATGGGGAGACCGGGTACCGCCGGCTTGCCGACATTGAAGGCCAGGTTGACGTCGTCGACTGCTTCGTCAATTCCCAACGGGTCGGGGCCGTGGTGGACCAGGCGATCGAGATCGGCGCCAAAGCTGTGTGGCTGCAGGTGGGGGTCATTGATCATGAGGCTGCTGCTCGTGCCCGCGACGCCGGGCTCGACGTCGTGATGGATACTTGTCCCGCCATTGAAGCTCCCAAGTTGGGCCTGTGAACGCCGGTAGAATCCACTCATGAGCACCCCCTATGAGTCCGTTGCCGGCGTCGGGCGCCCCGCCCGGGATGCGCTGCGCCTGGCCGGCTACCCCCACGTGGAGTCACTTGACGGGGTTGACTACGCCCAGCTGGACGCACTGCACGGTGTGGGGAGGCGGGGGTTGGAACGGCTGCAGGCCGCCCTGGTGGAGCGCGGACTCAGCCTGGGCGGTCACGTGCCCGAGCCGCATGCTCGGCAGGCGACGTTCACCGATGGACACACCGGCACCTATGCCGCCGACATCAAAACCAAGCCGACGAGCCGGACGCCGGCCGAGTTCGTTGAGGAGCTCGAGCCCCCGCGCCGCGTGGAGCACGGGCGCCTGCTGCTGGAGATCTTCGGACGCGCCACCGGGGCGCAGCCTGTGATGTGGGGCCCCTCGATGATCGGTTACGGAGAGGTCCACTACCGGTATGCCACTGGTCGGGAGGGCGAAACTTTTCGCGTGGGCTTCTCTCCCCGCAGGGCGAAGATCTCGCTGTACGGGCTCACCGACGACGCAGGCGCGCAGCAGCTGCTGACTCGTCTGGGCAAGCACACTGTCGGCGCCTCCTGCCTCTACATCAACAAGCCCGACGACGTCGACCTCGCCGTGCTCGAAGAGATGGTCCGCCGTGCGTGGGACAGCGAGCCGTCGAGTCACTGTTAGAGACCCTCCGCCAGGCGCCGCTCTGCCTCAGCAGAGCAGTGTGCGACGATGATTCGTATGACCTTGGCTCCGTGCAGGGACTCCACGGCGGCAGACTGGATCACCACCAGCCGCCAATGGTGGTGGCACCTGGTCACCGTAGGCCCGCAGACATTCTCGGCCTATGCGCGCCTGCGGTTCATCCCCGACCCGGCCTACCCGGGGCAGTCTGAGAATGACATGGGGCGTCCACCGGGGGTTCTCGATGACGTCGAGCAGCTGCGTGTCGCTGTCGATACCCTGCTGCCGCGCACCTCTGCGCCGGAAGACGGCTATCTGCTGCTGTGGGACGGCTGGGACGACAGCCAGTTTCCCCAGCGCCTCCGGGGCGGCGCGCAGGTGCCGATCGGGTCGGGCGCGAAGATCCCGGAGCGGAACTATTGGTTGTGCCGCGTCTCGCTGCTGGACTTCGTTTCCGGCGCCGCAGAGGAAGCCTGGCGGACTGAAGCGCAGGTCGCTATGCCTCCCCCGGCGTTCATCTGGCCCGCAGATCGTGCCTGGTGCATCACCCACGACGTCGACCCGCACTGGGCCGTCATCGGCGCCGACCCTGCCGCGATCGACGCACTGCTGACGGAGCCACGCCTGGATATCGTTGCTATGGCCCCCAACGAAGAGCCGCCCCACTTTTCCTAAGTAACCGTTGAGGGTCTCGACCCGGATCCGTACCTTATGACAACCTGGACGCTCCGAGGTGCACAACTGAACAGGGGGAGCCGCTAAAGGATGAGAACCTGGTACCACCGCAGCACACTCGGCGTCGCTGCGCTCGCCGTTGTCGGAATGCTGGCCTCCGGGTGCGGCGAGGGCGCCGGCACGGACGAGCCCCGCGAGGTGAACGACGCATCGTCGACCGAGTCACTCTCGGCTGAGGCGGAAGATGCTGCAGAAACGGCTTCCTGGGAGCAGGGTGAAGAGATCACCGTTACCTGCGATGATCTTGACGCCTTGGCTTCCCATGAAGATCGCGAGCCCGCGGGCTTGCCACACGAATGGGAGGAGGGCACTCCGCTTCCAGACCCGGAGTGCCACCCGGACTTTATTGAGGTGCGGGAATGGGACCGGCTCGATGAGTTCCGTGCTTGCTGGGAGGGAGAAGAAACCAGCACCCTCATAATGTCTCCCGGGATGACCGACGAAGACGTCCATGAATACCTCTGGCATCAGTCCTCCCTCCGGGCCGAGTGGGAATGGCCCGACGTGGAGGCATGGGAGCAGCGGGTGGACAATGCCTTCGGCGGTCTATCAGCGGAGTGTGAGGCTGCTGCGGCTGAAAACTACGGCAGTTGAAACGGCAAGACAGGCCGCCAGAACCGCAGAACGCCCTCTCTCGCCAAGAGTCGAGAGGGGGCGTTGTTCGCGTCATAGCAGGGACGAATGGGTGGGCCCTGCGGGACTCGAACCCGCGACCAATGGATTAAAAGTCCAGTGCTCTACCAACTGAGCTAAAGGCCCCAAATGCTGCTCTTCCTACTGTCCTGCACCGAGAGCACCCGTCAGCATATCGCACAGCGCCAGTGGACCGCATTCCTCGTCCTGCGGCCCCGCGGGGCCTACTTCTGCTTCGCCTTGGCCGCCTTCTTATTGTCGCGAACCTGCTGCAGAGTCTCGGGGGAGGTGACATCGGCGATGCTGAGCATCACAGCCTCATCCCCATAGGGCTCCGCGGCGTCCTGCCAGCCCTCGCCGGTGAACCCGCACTGCTTACCCAGCAGCGCCAGGAACACTTTGGCCTTCTGCTCGCCGAAACCGGGAAGCTTCTTCAGCCGTTTGAGCACCTCCGCGCCGGTGGGGTCGTCCTCGGTCCAGAGCCGTTCGGCCTTACCCGCCCACTCGTCAACGATCACGCTGGCCAGGTTCTGCACCCGCTGGGCCATCGAGCCGGGGAACCGGTGCACCGCCGGGCTCTGCCGGAATACAGCCAAGAATTCGTCGGGGTCATAGGCGGCGATGGTTTCAGCCTCAAGGCTGCCGATGCGCTCATAGAGCTTCTGCGGTCCGGCGAAGGCCGATTCCATGGGAACCTGCTGGTCCAACAGCGATCCCATGACCAGGGCCAGCGGGTTGGTGCTGAGCAGCCGGTCAGCGTCCGGGTTTCCGGTCAGCTGCAGGTCATAGTCGATCATTGCTCCCATTGTGTCACTCCTGCGGCACTGGTACTGAGCAGGGCGCATGGCCCCAGGTCACGCAGGTGACGTCAGTACGGGGGCACAGGCATAATGGGGACTGCGAAAGGAGCTGTCACACCATGAGCCAGCAATTCCGCCGCCCGGCCTACCAGGATCCTGCCACCTTCGACCGGCGTGAGGGCGGGGCCGACCCGGCCGATATCTCCCAGGCCGCCCACGACACCGCCCACGCCGTCGTCGGGCAGGGACGCAGCTCCGCAGACCCGGAAACGACCCAGCGATTCGTCCGCCTGGCCGAGACCGAGGGGATCCAAGCCATCGCCGAACTCTGGTCCCACTCCCCACCGCATTCCTTGGCCGGCGGCCTGTGGCGAATCTATGCGCTGCGTGAGGCCGTGCAGAAGTCACCGGAACGGATGAGCGAGTACTACCGCCTGGGCCGGTCGCATTCGGCACCGGCGGCCATTGCAGGCGTGCCCGAACCGCCGACCGCCGATGAGATGACCCGGCTGGCAGACATGATCCTCGCCGGCATGTACTCCGGAGAGATCGACGTCGCCTTTGACCGCGCCGGGGCCTTCTGCCGGGTCATCGCCCGTGGACAGGCCCTCTGGGTCGACACCGGCGCCGGCTACTCCGACGACGACGCCAAACGCCTCACGTCCAAGGCCGATCAGCTGATCAGGACCGCCGAAGAGCTGGAGTCCTGCGCCCGGGCGCACCGCGCCGGCACGCTGGACTGACAGGACACCGACCCTCCGCCACGCCCATGGGCGGCATCGCATCAGCGGCCGCCTCACCTGTATGGTCACAGCCGAGGCCCAGTACCGGTGAGATGCATCACCCGCAGCGCATCAGGGCGTAGGATATAGTCCACTGTTCCCGGACGTGCTCGCACTCGTCCCTGGGAGCGCACAGCATCATTCACTTGAACACCAATTCACTTGAACACCAGGAGAATCACCATGATGAGGAGCACCCCCTCGCGCGCTGGCTTTGCCCTGCTCGGCGCAGCCGCACTGGCACTGACCGCCTGCGGCGAGGCACCTGATGAGGAAGAGTCCAATGACAACGGCAATGACGCAGCTGCCCAGGAGGACGTCGACTACACCGCCTGCATCGTCTCTGATGATGGCGGCTGGAACGACCAGTCCTTCAACCAGTCCGCCTACGCTGGGCTGATGGACGCGGTCGATGAGCTCGACATCGACCATGCCGACGCCGAGTCGAGCTCCGAATCCGAGTTCGGCCCCAATGTGGACTCCATGGTGCAGCAGGGCTGCGACCTCACCTTCGGCGTCGGCTTCCTGCTCAAGGACGCGATCGACGAGGCTGCCTCCGCCAATGAGGATATGAACTTCGCGCTCATCGATGAGTACACCGATGAGTCCAACGACAATGCCAAGTCGGTGGTCTTCAACACCTCCGAGGGTTCCTACCTGGCCGGCTACGTGGCCGCTGCGATGAGCGAGACCGGCACCGTGGGAACTTGGGGCGGCATGCAGATCCCCTCGGTCACCGTCTTCATGGACGGCTTTGCCGATGGTGTGGAGCGCTACAACGAGGACAACGACGACGACGTCTCCCTGGTGGGCTGGGACAAGGAGGAGCAGAACGGCTCCTTCTCCGGCGACTTCTCCGACCAGTCGGCCGGAGCCACCCTGACCGAGCAGCTGATCGCCCAGGATGCTGACATCATCATGCCGGTGGCCGGCGGCGCCGGACTGGGTGCAGGCCCCGCACTTGAAGAGTCTGACGGCCTGCTGATCTGGGTCGACTCCGACGGCTACGAGTCCACCGACTACGGCGACATTGTGCTGACCTCGGTGCTGAAGCAGATTCCCCAGGCGACCTTCGACACCATCGAGGAGGGCCTCAACGGCGAGTTCAGCTCCGAGCCCTACATCGGTGACCTGGAGAACGAGGGAGTCGGCCTGGCACCCTTCCACGACTACGACAGCGAGGTCCCGGACGAGGTCAAGGATAAGGTCGAGCAGCTGCGCGAGGAGATCATCAGCGGTGAAACGGTCGTCGAGACCGATAACGCCCCAGAAGCCTGACCCCCGCTGACCGACTGAGGAACTAAGGCCCGTTGTAGTGAAGTTAGAGCTCAAAGGTGTCACCAAACGGTTCGGCACCTTCACCGCCAACGATCAGATCGACCTGAGCGTCGAACCCGGCGAGATCCACGCGCTGCTGGGCGAGAACGGGGCTGGCAAGTCCACGCTGATGAACATCATCTACGGGCTCTACCACCCCAATGAGGGTCAGATCCTGCTCGACGGCCGCGAGGTCAGTTTCGACGGTCCCGGTGACGCTGTGGAAGCCGGCATCGGCATGGTGCATCAGCACTTCATGCTGGTGCCGGTCTTCACCGTCACCGAGTCAGTGATGCTGGGCTACGAACCCACCAAGGGGGCGGGGCTGATCGACTTTGCCACCGCTGGCAAGCGCGTCACCGATATCTCCGCCCGCTTCGGGTTCGACGTGGACCCCGACGCCTACATTGAGCACCTGCCGGTGGGTGCCCAACAGCGGGTGGAGATCATCAAAGCACTCTCGCGCGACGCCAAGATCCTGATCCTTGATGAGCCCACAGCGGTGCTCACCCCGCAGGAGACCGACGAGCTGATCACCATCATGGGCCAGCTGAAGGCCGCCGGCACCTCGATCGTGTTCATCACCCATAAGCTGCGTGAGGTCCGCGCGATTGCCGACCGGATCACGGTGATCCGCCGCGGCAGGGTCGTCGGGGAGGCGACCGCCGCATCCACTGAGACCGAGCTGGCCAGCCTTATGGTGGGCCGGGAGGTCAGCCTCACCACTGATAAGGAGGACGCTGCCCCCGGCGACGACGCCCTGCAGGTGCAGAACCTCAGCGTCATCGACGCCTCGGGACACGTGGTGCTGGATGACATCAGCCTCTCTGTGCGTCGGGGCGAGGTTCTGGCCGTCGCCGGAGTCGACGGAAACGGACAGACCGAATTGGCTCAAGCGATCCTGGGAACTCGGGCGGCGGCCTCAGGACGGATCGCGCTGGACGGCAGCGACTGGTCCAAGCTGAACGTGAAGGAGCGCCTCAACTCCGGGTTGGGCTTTGTGCCGGAGGACCGATCCACCGATGGGGTGATCGCCGGCTTCTCCATCACCGAGAACTTTGTGCTGGACATGTATGACCAGCCTCCCTACGCGAACGGGATGGCGATGAAGCCTTCGGTGATGCGAGCCGCCGCCGTGGAGCAGACTGACCGCTTCGATGTGCGGCTGGGCACGGTGGACGACCCGGTCTCCACACTCTCCGGCGGAAACCAGCAGAAGGTGGTCTTGGCCCGAGAGATGAGCCGGGACCTGAAGGTGCTGGTCGCCAGCCAACCCACCCGTGGTCTGGACGTCGGCTCCATTGAGTTCGTCCACCGCACCATCATCGAGGAGCGCGATAAGGGCACCCCGTGCATGATCGTCTCCACGGAGCTGGATGAGGTCTCCAACCTCGCCGACCGGATCGCGGTGATGTACCGCGGCAGGATCGTGGGGATCGTCGGCGCGGACACTCCGCGAGATGTGCTGGGGCTGATGATGGCCGGGGTGCCCGCGGAAGAGGCTGCGAGCCAGGCAGCAGCCCACAAGACCACTCTCAGTGAGGCCGATGAAGTCGCCGAGGAGGAGGAGCTGTGAGCGTTCAGGGGGCCCCGGGGTCGACGCAGCCGGCAGCAGCGCTGAAGGACGCCGAAGGCCGAGCGCACTACGCCCTGCGCCAGCTGGGCCAGTCGTCATGGCTGATCTCTGTGCTCGCCGTCGTCGTTGCCCTGGTGGTGGGTGCGGTGCTGATTCTGGCGGCCAATCCGGCGGTGCAGTCCACGCTGGGGTACTTCTTCGCTCAACCCGGCGACTTCTTCGCCACCAGCTTCCAGGTGATCCGTGACGCCTACTCCGCGCTCTTCCGCGGCGCCGTCTTCGACTGGCAGGCCCCCAATGCCCAGCGCTCGATCCGACCGATCACCGAGACGATGGTCAACTCGATTCCGCTGATCCTGGCTGGACTGGGAATCGCCATCGGGTTCCGCTCCGGGATGCTGAACATCGGTGGCCAGGGCCAGGTCATCCTGGGGGCTTCCTTCGCCGGTTTCATCGGCTACGCGTTCGGCCTGCCGCTGGGGGCCCATGTGCTGCTGGCCCTGGCCGGCGGGGTGCTGGGCGGAGCCATCTGGGGCGGTATCGCCGGTGTGCTCAAGGCTCGCACCGGGGCCAATGAGGTGATCGTGACGATCATGCTCAACAACATCGCCCTCTTTCTGCTCGCCTGGCTGCTGCGGCAGCAGTGGTTTACCCAAAGCGGGTCCAATCAGCCTCAGTCGGCGCCGGTGGACGAATCGGCTCGTCTCTTCGGACTGCTCGGCGATGGGTTCCGGGTCCATGCCGGGTTCCTGGTGGCCATCCTCGCAACGGTCTTCGTGTGGTGGCTGATGGAGCGCTCCACGCTGGGCTTTGAGTTCCGCGCCATCGGGGAGAACCCGCAGGCCGCACGGACCGCCGGCATCTCAGTGGGCAAGGCGACGGCGCTGGTGCTGATCGTCGGCGGTGCACTCTGCGGGCTCGGCGGTGCAGCGATGCTGCTGGGCACTGAGCACCGGCTCACCCCCGGCATTGCCGGGACCATCGGGTTCGACGCGATCACTGTGGCCCTGCTGGGCCGGTCAAAGCCCTTGGGCACATTCCTTGCCGGCCTGCTGTTCGGCGGCCTCACCGCCGGGGGTGTGCTCATGCAGGCCCAGACGGGCACCCCCATCGATATTGTCCTGGTGCTGCAGTCGGTGATCGTGCTGCTCATCGCCGCTCCCCCACTAGTGCGCGCCATCTTCTTCCTCCCCCGTCCGGACGGAGAACCGCGCGCACGGCTGCGCCGCCGCAGATCGAAGACGGATCCGCCCCGCGATGATGCGGACCCAGGCGGACAGTCCACAGACCAGGTACCTGATGAGCATCACCAGGAGCAAGGGAGCCACCGATGAGCGCCGAAACCCAGACCACAGTCGAGGCAGCTCCGCGGGAGCAGGCCGAGGCGCGGCTGCGACCGATCCGGTGGAAGTTCCCGATCACCTACGCGATTCTTGCCCTGATCTCGCTGGCAGTCTTCGCACTGCTGGCCCCTGCTGAGTCCCAGACGCAGTTCCGCCTGGCCACCTCGACGGACTTCTTCACCATCCCCGCGATCACGGTTCCCTCAGCACCGACTGCCTGGGTGCTGGGTCTGGCCCTGGCAGTTCTTGCTGCGTTGGCCCTGCTCCGGGCAGTGCAGCGCAGGAGGCTCGGGGTATGGCACCCCATTGTCTTCGGCGCGCTGTTCGTCCTGGCCTTCCTGGTGTGGGCCGGCGCCGGTCGAGGTGCCGTCATCCCGCTGGTCACAGTGCTCACCGGAGCCCTGGCGCTGTCTGTGCCGCTGATCTTCGGCGCCATGTGCGGCGTGGTGGGTGAACGCTCCGGGATCATCAACATCGCGATCGAGGGGCAGCTGCTGGCTGGCGCTTTCCTGGCGGCAGTGGCCGCCTCCCTCTTCACCTCCGCCTATGTGGGGCTTATCGCAGCACCGTTCGCCGGTGCCGCAGTGGGGGCACTGCTGGTGTGGTTCTCCGTGAAGTACCACGTCAACCAGATCATCGTCGGCGTCGTGCTCAATGTGCTGGTCATCGGGCTGACCAGCTTCCTCTACTCCACTGTGCTCACCCAGAGCCCGGAGATCTGGAACGCGCGCCAACAGCTGCCGGCCCTGCCGATCCCCATCCTCAGCCAGATCCCTATCATCGGCCCGGTCATGTTTCAACCAGACCATCCTGGTGTACCTGATGTATGCCATCGTCATCCTGCTGCAGATCTTCGTGTTCAAATCCCGCTGGGGGCTGCGCATGCGCTCAGTGGGTGAGCACCCCAAGGCTGCCGACACGGTGGGCA
>NZ_JACIBT010000015.1 GCF_014195445.1 Garicola koreensis
GAGTCGGAGTACTCCTGAAGTGCGGACACCGCTGCCTGCGTTTCAGCGTCCGGCCGGGACCTGGCCAGCTGCACAAAATGCTGAGTCAGCGGCTCCAGCTGCTGCAGCTGCTCATCGTCGAAGTCCAACTGCCCCAGCGGAGAGGTCCACAGGGTCTTGAAGTTCTGGTGGTAGCTCTGCGGCCAGAGCGATCCGTCGCCGGTGCCGTGAGCAGCCCCCTGAACGTGGTGCCCCTGGGCAGAAAGGGCGGCGATGCCCTTCTCCAGGGCTGCGACGGCGTCGTCGGCCAAGACGATGTCCAGTTCCGGGGAGAAGGGCGACTCGGTGGTCACTGCAAAGCTCAGCGGGCGCATCCCGTTTCTCCCCATCCCCTTCTGCAGGGTGCGTTGGACGGCACGCTGGGCCGGTCCGTGCGCAGGCACCGGGCTCCTTCTCCTGCGTCGGCGGTCGGCGGTGGTGAACTGGTGTCCGGCCATCACGTCAAAGAGCAGCGCGGCGTCCTCGGCGGTGGAGGCGATGGGCCCGGAGGTCATCAGGTTGCCCACTGAATCCCCTGCCTGGTCATCGGGGATCCTCCCGCGGCCGGGCTTCAGCCCCACCAGTCCGCACGCGGCTGCGGGAATGCGCACCGAACCGCCGCCGTCGTTGCCGGGGGCCAGCGGCAGCATCCCGGCTGCCACCGCCGCCGCAGCCCCGCCGGAGGAGCCGCCGGCAGTGCGGCTGGGATCCAGCGGATTGCGTGCAGGATCGCCCAGTTGGTTCTCCGAGTAGCAGGGGAGCCCGAACTCCGGGACCTGGGTCTTGCCGATGCTCAGCGCGCCCGCGCTGTGCACCCGCTGGGCCAAGGGATGGTCGGCGGCCGGTGTCTGGGTCGGGATTGCGCGCGTGCCCAAGGTCAGGGGCAGTCCGGCCACCGGCACCAGGTCCTTAAACGCAGTGGGCAGGCCCAACAGCGGGGCCGAGGCTGAGAGCTGGGTGAGCGCCTGGTCGGCTCCGAGTCTGCTGCGCAGGGTCTGCAGGGTGGCGTCGAGCTGTTCGGCTCTCGCCAGCGCGAATTCCGGGTCCAAGCTCAGAAAGGCGCCCAGCTCGCTGCCGGTGGCGGCCGCGGTGAGGGCAGCAGTGGTCAGCTCCACGCTGGAGACCTCACCGGTGAGCAGCGCATGTCTCCACTGCTGTGCGGTGGCGGCGCGAAAGTCCGCCAGCGAACGATCCGTGGTGTGCTCGGCGGCAGGCTCCGGCGGCTGCTGACGCTGCTTCATGTTTGTCGGCTCACTTCCCGTGGTGCACTGAACAGGCCGGATCTGCGGCCTGTGTCCTCACTCTATGGAATTCTGTGCCGTCGTCGATACTTCGGGTGCCGATGTGGCGATAATGTGGAGACGACGGACCGTCCGCCAACCATGACTGAAGGAGGCAGCAGTGTCGGACTTCGAAACTGTTCCCGCCGCGCAGGTGCCCCAGGAGGCTGCGGTGCTGGATGTGCGCGAGGCGTATGAATTCGAGGTGGGCCACGCGCCGGGGGCAGTGCACATACCGGTGGATGAGGTGCCGACCCGCTTCGACGCCGAACTCGATCCGGATGAGGACTACTACGTCATCTGCCGCACCGGAGGCCGCAGTGCGCAGATCGCTGGCTGGCTCACCGCCCAGGGGTACTCTGTGCTGCTGGTCGGCGGCGGCTACGACGCCTGGATCAGCGCTGAGAAGCCGCTGAGGTCCATCACAGGGGAGGACCCCCGAGTCCTGTGAGCCGACGCTACTCCTACCTGGGGCCCTCCGGAACGTTCACCGAGGCGGCGCTGCTGCAGATGCCCGATGCTGAAGCGGCTGAGCGCATCCCGGCCGCCAGCGTGCTCTCGGCGCTGAGCATGGTCGATCAGGACCAGGTCGACGGCGCCGTCGTGCCTATCGAGAACTCCGTGGAGGGTGGGGTCTCCGCTACGGTGGACGCCATCTCCGGTGCCGCCAACCTGCAGATCGTGGCCGAGGCCCTGGTGCCGATCAGTTTTGTGCTGGCAAGCCGCCACCCGGTTCCGCTGGGCATGGTCGAGACGGTGGCCACCCATTCCCACGCCTGGGCGCAGGTGCGCCGCTGGGCTGAGGCCAATGTCCCCGGCGCCGAGTACGTCCCCGCCTCCTCCACCGCAGCCGCCGCCCACGGTCTGCTCGCTGAGGCCCCAGTGGCTGATGCGGCGGTCTGCGCGCCGCTGGTGGCCGAACAGCTGGGTCTGCACGTGGTGGCCTCCCACATCGAAGATGTTGCCGGAGCACTCACCCGGTTCGTGCTGGTCACCAAGCCGGCTGTGGCACCTCAGCACACCGGTGCCGATAAGACCACGGTGATGATCCCGCTGCCCGAGGACCGACCCGGCGCGCTCATGGAGATCCTGGAGCACTTCACCACGCGCGGGGTGAACATCTGCCGGATCGAGTCCCGGCCCACCGGCAGCGCGATGGGCGACTACTTCTTCTCCATGGACTTAGAGGGCCATATCGATGAAGCCCGAGTGGCTGCTGCGCTGTCTGGAGTTCATCGGATCGCGCCGAATACCCGGTTCCTCGGGTCCTACCCGCGCGCCGACTCCAAGCCTCAGCAGGTGCCCGAGGACGTCTCAGAGGCCGCATTCTCAGCGGCTAAGACGTGGGTGGACTCGCTGCGCGGTCGCTGACTGCACCCTCGGTCCCGGCCAGCACCTCGGTGACGACGCCGTTGACGGTCAGCGCGCCGTGGTCCACCACTGCGCGGACGCTGATGACCTCACCGACGGCGTCGCCGTCGATCTGAAACTGCAGCGGCTCGGCCATGCTGATCCGCCCGGTCTTTGCCTGCCGCACGGTCATCACCGGAATGTCGGCGGTGAAGCGCAGCGTGGTCTTCGCCACGATCCGCGCCCAGTCCAGCGCATGGCGAGGGGTGAACAGCACCGTGTCCATGTGCCCGTCGTCGAACCGAGCCGAGGGCACCAGCACCATGCCGGCCTGAAGGATGCCGCAGTTGGCCAGCAGCACCGAGCGCACCCGGAAGGTGGCCGGGCCCCGGTCGTCGAGCTCCACGGTGACTGTCTTGCGCGGGCCCATCACGTGGCGCAGCCCGGCGGCGCCGTAGGCCAGCCAGCCGGCGCGCTGCTTGAGCTCATCGGGGGTGCTGGCCATGACCTGGGCGTCCAGCCCGCCGCCGGCAATCACCAGTGACACCTGCCGCTCCGTGCGCCCCCCGGCGCGCTCCAGAGTGAGGTTCACCGTGTCGACGCCGTGGGGGGCGCCGTGCAGCGCCTCGGAGACGCAGGACTCCACGTTGTGGTGCGGCAGACCGATGTTGCGCGCGAAGAGGTTGCCGGTGCCCAGCGGCACCACGCCCAGCGCGGACGGGGTGCCGGCTATTTCGGTGGCGACTGCACGCACCGTGCCGTCTCCTCCGACGGCGATGACCACGTCGCACCCAGCCTCCAGCGCCCGGCGCGACATCTCATGGCCAGGGTCTTCGGCGGTGGTGTCCATGATCAGCGGCTCCGGCATCCCAGCATCGGCGCAGGCAGAGCGAACCAGCCCCACCACGTGGTCGGCAGACTCCTTGGTCACATTGACGACGACGCCGACCAGCCGCTGCTCGGGCCGCTTCGGGTGCGCCGCCAGGGCCGCGCCCACTTCGATCCGGTGCCGCAGCTCCAGCACGCGGGCATGGAGCCGGCTGATGCGCGCCGCCTGCCACACCGCCAGCAGCGCAAGCGCCACCACCAGCGCAGCGGCTGCCGCAAATGCCCACTCCCAACCGATGACAGTCATGGAATGAGTCTAGCGATTAGGCTTGAGTCGTGATCGACATCAAAGACCTCATTGAGAACCCTGAGAAGTACCGGTCCAGTCAGCGTGCCCGCGGTGCTGACGAGTCCGCCGTCGACGCTCTTGTGGCAGCCTCCGAGGCTCGTGCCGCTGCGATCACCGAGTTCGAGAGCCTGCGGGCGCAGCAGAAGGCCTTCGGCAAGAAGGTCGCCACGGCGCAGGGGGCTCAGAAGCAGCAGCTGCTGACCGAGGTGAAGCAGCTCGCCGAGGACGTCAAGACCGCCGAGGCCGCCTCCGGTGAGGCCCAGCAGAGCCTGCGTCGCCTGCATGCGGCCTTCCCGAATCTCATCCACAAAGGTGTGCCAGCAGGCGGGGAGGACGATTCTGTGGTGCTTCGCAGTGAAGGCGCCCCCCGAGACTTCGCGGCCGAAGGCTTCACGCCCAAAGACCACTTGGAGCTTGCCGAGTCGGTGCGCGCGGTAGACATGGAGCGCGGCGCCAAGGTCTCGGGGTCACGGTTCTACTTCCTCACCGGAATCGGTGCCCGCCTGGAGCTGGCCATGATGCAGATGGGCCTGGATCAGGCGCTTCAGGCCGGGTTCACCCCCGTCATCCCTCCCACACTGGTCCGGCCGGAGACTATGGCTGGCACCGGATTCGATGTGAACCACGACGACGACATCTACCGGCTCGAGCGCGATGACCTGTACCTGGTCGGCACCTCGGAGGTGGCCCTGGCGGGCTACCATGCCGATGAGATTCTCGACCTCGCTGACGGACCGGAGCGGATGGCCGGCTGGTCCACCTGCTACCGCCGCGAAGCCGGATCCCACGGCAAGGACACCCGCGGCATTCTGCGCGTCCACCAGTTCAACAAGCTGGAGATGTTCATCTACTGCGCAGCCCAGGACGCCGAGGCCGAGCACCACCGGCTGCTGGCCTGGGAGGAGCAGATGCTGGCCAAGATGGAGCTGCCCTACCGGGTGGTCGACATCGCCGCCGGGGACCTGGGGCTCTCCGCCGCCCGAAAGTTCGACTGCGAAGCGTGGGTTCCCTCACAGAACACCTACCGGGAGCTGACCTCCACCTCCGACTGCACCACCTTCCAGGCTCGCCGGCTGAACATCCGCCAGCGCACCATCACCGAAGACGGCACCAAGGGCCCGACGACGCCGGTGGCCACGCTGAACGGAACACTGGCCACTACCCGGTGGCTGGTGGCGATACTGGAGAACCACCAGCAGGCCGACGGATCGGTCCGAGTGCCCGCGGCGCTGCGTCCCTACCTGGGCGGCTTGGAAGTGATCCAACCGCACTAGGCTGTGTCCAGCAGCTGCTTAGGCTCTGCACACCTTCACCGACTAGCAAGGCTAATAAGGAATGGCGAACGTCCCCCATGGCGCGGCAAGGCGAGCCTCAGCTTGCTGGCGCGACTTATTATGAGTAACTAAGATTAATGAGTGACGCCGACAAAGTGCCGGCGCGTCACTTCAAGTGAAGGAGTGTTGAGATGACCCGATCCGCTGATTACACCGTTCCCGGCCTCGGCAAGGACAACGGCGAAGAGGTCGCCGGCCTGTTGCAGGGTCGGCTTCATGCCCTCAACGACCTGCAGCTGGTGCTTAAGCATGTGCACTGGAACGTTGTTGGCCCGAACTTCATCGCCGTCCACGAGATGCTGGACCCGCAGACCACCACAGTGCGTGGTTTCGCTGATGAGGTGGCCGAGCGTATGGCCACCCTGGGCACCTCCCCCTCCGGTCTCTCCGGCGAACTGGTCTCCGAGCGCAAATGGGAGGACTACCCGCTGCATAAGGCCAGCGTGCAGGACCACCTGACTGAGATCGACAAGGTCTACACAGGAGTGATCGAAGACCACCGCCAGGTGATGAACAAGGTCGGCAACACCGACGCGATCACTGAAGACATCCTGATCAGCCAGGTCAAGGAGCTGGAGCTGTTCCAGTGGTTCGTCCGCAGCCACCTGGAAACTGCCTGACCAACACCCCCGTCCTGCGGGAGATGACCGCGCCGAAACGGCCACGTTGAACCCTGTTCTCATACTGGGTTGCCTGTTTCGGCGCGGTCATTCTGCTGTGATGGTGTTCCCGTTCCGGAACCCGAGGGTGTGGGGGAGCTCCCAAAGTTGTTGAATCTGCCAACCATGACAGAATCGCCGGGTGAGCCGCCAGATTCCCCCATCCCGTCCTGACGAGCCGGAAGGCTCAGATGAGGGCTCACCGCCGAAGCTGATCAGCTCCCACTTCCTGCTGGCCATCGGCATCAATCTGGCCTTCGGGATGGTCTTCTTCATGCTGATCACCAGCATGGCCGTCTATGCCGTCACGGAGTTCGCCGTCGGTCAGACTGCCGCAGGGTTCGCGGCCTCCGCGTTCGTCGTCGGGGCCCTGCTGGCTCGCATCTTCGCCGGAAAGTACGTCGACCTTCTGGGTCGACGCCACACCGTGGCCCTGAGCCTGATGATGTTCGTTCTGTGCAGCCTCACCTACCTGGTGATCGAGGACTACGGCATGCTGATCGCGCTGCGCATGGTGCACGGGATAGCCATGGGCTTCGGCCAGACGGGGCTGAACGCCGGAGTCTTCTCGCTCATCCCGCGTGCCCGCCGCGGAGAGGGCGCGGGCTACTACATGGTCGCCAATTCGCTGCCGCAGGCGCTGGGACCACTGCTAGGCCTGCAGCTGAGCCACGTCTACGGCTTCAACACTGTGTTCATCGCCGCCGCGGTGATTTCTGCGCTGGCCCTGGCACTGACCGGAGTCGTCCGGCTGCCTGAGGCCCCTCCCCGCCGTCAACGGCTGCGGCACCAGCTCATGCTGCGGCCCGCAGACATCATCGAGCGCCGTGCACTGCCGATTGCGATGATTGTGCTGCTGACCTCGACGGCGTTCGCCTCGGTCATGACGTTCCTGGACAGTTTTGCCCGGCGCGAGGGCATGGGGAACGTGGCCAGCCTCTACTTCCTGGTCTTCGCAGCTGCGGTGCTGCTGACCCGGCTGTTCGTGGGCCGGATACAGGACCACTTCGGTGACAACGCCGCGGTCTATCCGACCATGGTCATCTTCGTCGTCTCCCTGGGCCTGTTGGCCTGGTCACCGAACCAGGCGGTGGTGCTGGTCTCAGCGGTCTGTGCCGGCTTCGGCCACGGGTCACTGATGCCGGTGCTGCAGGCCATCATCGCCTCCGCCGTCGCTGCTCCGCGCGTGAGCATCGGGATCTCCACCTTCTTCATCTTCTCCGACAGCGGGTTCGGCGCCTCCCCGCTGCTGCTGGGCCCGTTGGCTGATGCCAGCGGCTATCGCCTCATGTTCGCCGTCTGTGCCGGCCTGATTCTCAGTGCACTGGTGGTCTACTGGCTTCTCCACGGACGTTTCGACGTGAAACAGGGCACTGCGCGCCGCCGTCCGCGATAGTCCGCAGCAATAGATGCAGGCGCGCATTTTCCGGGTGGATGAAGGTGCGGGGACGGTCCTGCTGGGGCTTCGTTTCAACGAGAGACAAAGTGCTGCAGCGGTGGCTTCGTGATCCTTGACACACTTGAGCCAATTATTTAGTCTTTCGGCAAGACGAAATATGGATCACATGCTCTGCAGAACGCTCCCTCCCTCATCGGCGGCCATCCGCTGATCCGCGGAGAAGCACTCGCACTCACCACTGGCTGCAGCGCGTCTCACCACAACGAAAGGACCGCGACATGTCGCGCAGATCGATCCTTCAGACCGGCACAGCAAGTGTCGCCGCTGCCTCCCTGCTGGCACTGACCGCCTGCGGCGGCTCCGAGGAGCAGGCCGAGGCGTGGATCCTCACCGGCGGCGGCTGGGACGCCATCGCCGACGACCTGGAGCGCTTCAACGAGTCCAGCGAAAGCACCATCGATGTTGAAGCCATCGAGAACGATGCCTACAAGCAGCAGATCCGCACTGCGGTGGGCTCCGGGGACGCCCCCACCATGATCATGTCCTGGACCGGCGGCGCCCTGCTGGAATACGTCAACGAGGAGCGCGTGGTCCCCCTCGATGACCACGTCGGCGAGTTGGAGCAGCGCGTGCACGACTCGGTCTGGCAGAACGGTGTGGTCGAGGACTCCGTCTACGCGGTGCCGCTCAACGACGTCCAGCCGGTGGTCCTCTACTACAACCAGGACGTCCTGGACGAGCACGGACTCTCCGTCCCCGAGACCTGGTCGGACATGGAATCGATCATCGACACTCTGGAGGGCGTGGAAGACGTTGATGCCCTCTCCGTGGCCGGCGGTTCGGTCTGGCCGGCCCTGATGTGGCTGCAGTACCTCACCGACCGCCACGGCGGCGAAGAGGTCTTCAGCGCCGTCGTCGAGGGCGAAGAGGGAGCCTGGGACAACGAATCCATCATCTACGCCCTGGAGACCATGCAGGAGCTGGGTGAGAGCGGCTTCATCGATAACTACAACGCTGTCGACGCCGCCCAGAACGAGGACGCCCAGCTGCTGGCCGACGGCCGCGCCGCCTTCCTGCTGCAGGGCTCCTGGGTCTACGCCACCATCAACATGGACTTCCCGGAGTTCGCAGACTCCGGGTCCTTCGGTTTCACCACCTTCCCGGAGCTGGAGGAGGGTGAGGGAGATCCCTCCAATGTGGTCGGCAACCCGGCCAACTTCTGGTCCGTCTCCTCCGACGCCTCCGAGGCCGAGCAGGAGACCGCCTTCAACTACATCTCCGAGCACCTCTACAATGACGAAGCCGTCGACGATATGCTCAACAGCGGCTCACTGCCTCCGCTCAACGACGTGGAGGACAAAATTGCCGGCACCGATGCGGAAGAATTCCTGACCATGGCCGATGACATGGTGGCAAACGCCAATCACTTCCAGCTCTCCTGGGACCAGGCCGTCTCGCCGTCTGAGGAGCAGCCGCTGATGGACAACCTCGCCGCGATTCTGCAGGGGAACATGACCCCCCAGGAGTTCGTCGAGGATATGAACTCCCAGCAGTGACAGGCTCGACCAACGACCGAAAAACGCTGAAAAAGGCCACATGACTGCAACTGCCTCATCTGACACCAGCGTCGGGGGCAAGGCGACCGGACAGCGCCGTCAGGGACCCAGCTTCCTGATGGCGCTGCCGGCCGTCCTGTTCTTCGGCTTCTTCGCACTGATCCCGCTCGGCGGGGTTCTGGCCATCTCCTTCATGGAGTGGAACGTTCTGGGCAGCCCCTCATGGGTCGGCCTGGACAACTGGGACGCAGTGCTGACAGACCGTCCCTTCACCTGGCGGGCGCTGGGCCTGACAGTCATCTTCGTTGTCGGCTCCTACCTCTTCCAGGCCCCGGTGGCGCTGCTGCTCGGTGTCTTCATGGCTGGTCAGCAGCGGTATCGCGCGCTGCTCTCGGTGCTCTACTTCCTGCCGCTGCTCTTCAGCTCGGTGGCAGTGGGCCTGACCTTCCAATCACTGTTCAGCCCCTACTACGGCATCTCCTCAGCCCTTCCCTTCGAATGGCTGCCCCACGACTGGTTGGCCAACCCCGACATTGTGATGTACGTGATGATCTTCGTGGTCGGCTGGTGCTTCGTACCCTTCCACGCGCTGCTCTACCAGGCCGGTGTGCGCCAGATCCCCACTGACATGTTCGAGGCCGCCACCATCGACGGCGCGGGCCGGGTCAGGACGTTCTTCTCCATCACCCTGCCGCAGCTGCGCTATACGATCATCACCTCCTCCACCCTGATGCTGGTCGGCTCACTGACCTACTTCGACCTGATCTTCGTGCTCACCGGCGGCCAGCCTCAGGACTCGGTGCGGATCCTTCCGCTGGACATGTACATCACAGGCTTCAGCGCCAACAACCTCGGCTACGCCTCGGTGATCGCAGTGATTCTGGTGGCTATCGGCCTGAGCATGTCGCTGCTGCTCAACAAGCTCTCCGGCTCCACCAAAATGGAGTCCGATAAGGCAGGTGCCTGACCCATGACGAACACCGCATCCACCGAATCCAAGCTGCCGGAGGCCCCCGGCGCTGCACTGGAGCCCACCAAGCCCGCCGGCGGCGTCAAGGATGTCCGCAGCCCCAAGCCGGGCAAGGCACGCAAGCCTGCTGACCGTCCCAACGTGGTCGGAGGAGCGCTGGGCTGGATCTGGCTGGGGATCATCATCCTGCCGATCTACTACATCGTCATCACCTCATTCCGCACCAGTGAGGACCTGCGGGCCAACAACCAGCTGATCCCCAGCTCGGAACCGACCATCGCCCCCTTCATCCGGGTCATTGAGAACGACTTCTTCCAGTTCTTCCTCAACTCGGTGGTCGTGACCCTCTCTACGGTCGCGGCGGTGCTCGCCGTTTCGCTGATGGCGGCCTACTACATCACCCGCGCGACCACCTTCGGCGGCAACCGGCTCTTCCAGCTGATCCTGTTGGGCATCGCCATCCCGGTGCAGGCAACGATCATCCCCGTCTACTACCTGATTCGCGAACTGGGCCTCTATGACACGCTCTGGGCGCTGATCCTGCCGCAGATCGCCTTTGCGATCCCGCTGAGCGTGCTGATCATCGTCAACTTTGTGCGCGACATCCCCAATGAGCTCTTCGAATCCATGCGCGTCGACGGCGCAGGGGAGTGGAAGATCCTGTGGTCGCTGGTGCTGCCGATGGCCAAGCCGGCACTGATGACCGTGGGCATCTACCAGGCCCTGCAGGTGTGGAACGGCTTCCTCTTCCCCCTGGTGCTCACCCAGTCCCGGGAGGTGCGCGTGATTCCGCTGTCGCTGTGGGAGTACCAGGGCCAGTTCGGCATCGACGTGCCGGCCACCCTCGCCGCCGTCGTGCTCTCCGCCGTTCCGCTGCTGATCGCCTACATTCTGGGTCGCCGATACATTGTGGCCGGCCTGACCGCCGGATTCAGCAAATAGAACCACCGAGTGAACTGATCTGAAAGCGAGTGACTGTGAGCGAACGTGCGACCGGCCCCCGCATCACCGGAGCCTGGAACGACGCCGAGGTGCCCGTGGCCGAACGGGTGGAGGCGCTGCTGGGGCAGATGACCCTGGAGGAGAAGGTCTCTCAGCTGGGCTCGCACTGGGAGATGCGCGACGACGACGCCCAGGGTGAGGTGGCGCCCATGGAGGAGGCCATGTCCTCATCCAAGCTGCCCTTTGAGCGCGACATCCTTGACGGCGAAGGTCACCTGACCCGCACCTACGGCACGATCCCGCTCTCAGTGCCCGAGGGTGCGCAGCTGCTGCGGCAGCGCCAGGCCGCGGTGATCGGCGCCAACCGGTTCGGCATCCCCGCCATCGCCCACGAGGAGTGCCTGACCGGCTACACCGCCTACCAGGCGACCGTCTATCCGACCGCTTTGGCGTGGGGGGCGACGTTCGACCCCGAGCTGATCGAGGAGATGGGCGCAGCCATTGGACGTGACCTGGCCGCTACCGGTGTGCAGCAGGGCCTCGCGCCTGTGCTCGATATGGTCCGTGACGCCCGATGGGGCCGGGTGGAGGAGACCATCGGCGAGGACCCCTATGTGATCGGAACCCTGGCCACCGCCTACGTGAAGGGTCTGCAGTCGGCAGGGGTCATCGCCACGTGCAAGCACTTCGCCGGGTACGCCGCCTCCCGCGGCGCCCGCAACCACGCGCCGGTGCACATGGGGCGGCGCGAACTGCAGGACATGCTCTTCTTCCCCTTCGAGATGGCGGTGCGCGAGGGACGCGTCGGCTCGGTGATGAACTCCTACGCAGACCTCGACGGCGAACCCCCGGCCGCCTCCAGGTGGCTGCTCACCGAGGTGCTGCGCGATGAATGGGGCTTTGCGGGCACCGTGGTGGCCGACTATTGGTCCGTGGCCTTCCTGGAGAAGATGCACCGGGTCGCCGCCGATCAGGCTGAGGCCGCCCGGCTGGCGGTCACTGCCGGGCTCGACGTCGAGCTGCCCCACACCGGCGGCTACCGCACCCTGTCCCAGCAGGTGCGCGAGGGCCTGATCGAAGAATCGGTGATCGACACCTCGGTGCGTCGGGTGCTGCGCCAGAAGATCGAGCTGGGCCTGCTGGACCGCAGCGACGACGGCAGCGACTGGGAACCGCAGATCGATGAGTCGGTGGATCTGGACTCCCAGGAGAACCGGGCACTGGCCCGCCGCGTGGCCGCGAAGTCCCTGGTGCTGCTGAAGAACGACGGCACTCTGCCGGTGCCTGCTGAGCAGCTGGTCGAAAAGCGGATCGCTGTCGTCGGGTCGTCTGCCGATCAGCCGCGCACCATGATGGGCTGCTACTCCTTCCCCAACCATGTGCTGGCCAAATACCCGGCCGGCACCTTCGGGCACAGGGACATCGGGGTGCCGATGCCCAGCATCTTCGAATCGCTGCAGCAGGCCTACCCCGCAGCCGAGGTCACCCACAGCTATGGTGCGCCGATCACGGAGTACGACGCCTCCCAGATCGCTGCGGCGGCGGAATCTGCCGAGGCCGCTGAGTTGGCCGTGGTCACCGTCGGCGACTTGGCGGGCATGTTCGGCGCCGGCACCTCCGGTGAGGGCTGCGATGCCGAAGACCTGAGGCTGCCCGGTGCCCAGCAGGAGCTGGTGGAGGCGGTGCTGGCCACCGGCACCCCGACCGTGCTGGTGCTGATCACCGGCCGACCCTACGCCTTGGGTGCGCTCGCCGATCAGTGTGCGGCCATCGTCCAGGGGTTCTTCCCGGGGGAGGAGGGCGGGCCGGCGCTCGCGGACCTGCTGACTGGTGCCGCGGAGCCCACCGGGCGGCTGCCGATCGGGGTGCCTGCTCGTGCAGGCGGTCAGCCGGCAGGCTACATCTCCGCGCCGCTGGGCCTGACCAGTCAGGGCGTATCCAACGTGGACCCCAGTACGCTCTACCCCTTCGGCCATGGGCTCAGCTACACCACCGTGGAGTACTCCGGCCTGGTGGTCGAATCGCAGCAGGTCGGCGTCGACGGCTCGGTCAATGTCGGCGCCACCGTCACCAACACCGGGGATCGGCCCACCAGCGAAGTGGTCCAGCTCTACTTCGGCGACCCCTACGCGCAGGTGGCCCGCCCGGTGCGGCAGCTGCTCTCCTACGCGCGGGCGGAACTGGCCCCGGGGGAGTCCAAAGAGGTCACCTTCTGGGTCCACGCCGACCGGTTCGCCTTCACCGGGGTGGACTACCGGCGGATTGTGGAGCCGGGCACCATCGAACTGTGGGTCGGGCCCTCGTCCGGTGACCTTCCGCTGGTCGGCGAGATCACCCTGACCGGGCCGATCCGCGAGGTCACCGGAGCTCGGGTGATGAGCACACCCGCACACATCAGCTGACCCGATCCTGAGCAGGCTGCCCCGCGGCCCCCACCCCCGCCGACCCGACATCGCGGAGTCTGCGATGAGTCCGACTTCGGGCCGAAGCAGCGCGGAACCGCAGGGCGTGGCACGATATGCAGTACCCGATTGTTATGCATGCGGTACCATAAGCATATGGCGCTGAAACGAACGACCGTCATGGTCGATGAGGCAGACTTGCACACCGTCAAGATGGCCGCAAAGCAGCAGGGCAGGTCAGAGTCTGAGCTCATTCGTGAAGCGTTTCATCTGGTGGCTCTGAAGTCTCAGCGTTGGGATGGGCAGTGGGACATTCCAACAGTTGATTTTGGGTATGAGGTCACCGATGCCGAGGTTAACCGGGTTGTTCGGCACAGGATCGGCAGCGAATGATCCTGCTGGGGGACACCTCCGGCCTGGTCGCAGCGTTCAATCCCTCTGACCCCGAGCATCAGTCAGCTCGAGCGTCGCTGACGGCTGCTTCAACCACTGTGATATCTCCGCTGGTGCTGCTTGAGATTGAACACATCGTCACCCGGGACCACGGCAGGAAGCGTGCCTACTCGGTCAATGACTGGATTCTTCACAATACCGACTCACAAAGAATCGTTGTCCCCCACATTGGAGCGCACACATTGGTGTCAGCCCGTCGAGTACAGGACGCGTACCGAGACTTTGAGCTCGATCTCACAGACGCTCTGCACGTGGTGCTCAGCGCTGACTTTCACACCAACGTCATTCTCACCAAGGACCATCGCGATTTCCGGACGATCAGGCCCCTTACCGGCCATGCCGCGTTCCGCATCCTGCCCGCAGATGACGAATGAGGTCGGAGCTTCACGCCGTGTGGCGCAGATGACACGATGATCATCATGCGTCTGTGGCATCAGTTCGGTTCACCTGCTGCCGTCGTGGCGTGCCTGGCGGCACTGACCGCATGCGGAAGCGGCGGCGATGATGCTGCCGATGGCCGAGCAGACAGCCCAGAGGCCCCGGAAGACCAGGTCACGGCGCCTCAGACGTCGACGTCGACTCCGATGCCGGATCCGCCGCAGAGTGGGGAATCACCCGAGGTCGAGATGCCCCGGCAGGACGCTGAGCTCGTCGAGGATATGGTCCGCGAGAACTCGGTGGGCTGGGAAGACTACGAGGTCGTCTCCGAGACCGAGCTGCGATTCCTGACCACCTCCGGCAACCAGGCCTGCTACGGGCAGCGCTACGAGGTTCAGGAGACCCAGGAGGAGGTCGCGGTGGCCATCATCATCGGCAACCGGCCCGACGGTGGAGCCATCTGCACCCAGGAAGCGATACTCATCGCCGTGCCGGTGGAACTGGATGAGCCGCTGGGAGACCGCGACGTCGTCGAACTCGAAGACCCCGAGCTGAACGACTGACGGTGGCGCCGTCGTCGCCTCGGAGCAGACCAGCTGCAGTACCACCTGCTGGTCCCGGGGGAGCGGGCTTCAGACCCGGCTGGCTCAGCCCTGCTCGGCGAAGAGGTGGCGGCGGGAAGCGTAGCGCTCGCGGACGAATGGTGTGGGCTCGGCGGTGACCGCAGTGACCGCAGACGAGGTCCATTGCGGTGGCCCCTCAGTGCCGGAGAGCACCCATGCGGCCTGGCGTGCTGCGCCGTCGGCGACGTACTCGCCGGGCTCGGGAATCTGCACATCGCGGCCGAAGATCGCTGGGGCGATCTGCTGCACCGCAGCTGACCGTGCTGCACCGCCGATCAGCTGGATCGAGTTAACCGGAACCCCCTGTTGAGTCAGCGCCTGAAGCCCGTCGGCCAGGCCGCAGAGCAGACCCTCGACGGCGGCGCGAGCCACATCCTGCGGGTTCATCGAATCCAGCGAGAGCCCCACGAAGGAGCCGGTGGCGTGCGGCAGATTCGGGGTGCGCTCGCCCTCCAGATACGGCACCAGGGTCAGACCGTGGGCGCCCGGCTCAGCCGCCAGCGCTAGCTCGGAGAGCCGCTGGTGATCCACACCCAGCATGCGCGCGGCGCCGTCGAGCACCCTGGAGCCGTTGAGCGTCACCGCCAGCGGCAGGTATTCGCCGGTGGCCGAGGCGAATCCGGCGATCAGTCCGCTGGAGTCCTGAATCGGTGTGGGGGAGACTGCGGCAACCACCCCTGAGGTGCCGATGGAAATGGAGACGTCCCCGGTGCCCATGCCGATCCCCAGTGACGCAGCCGCATTGTCCCCGGCGCCCGGGCCCAGAAGCATGCCGCCCCAGCCGCGGGCATCGTCACCGGTTCCCACCTGCTCATTGGGGCCGGCGACCCGGGGCAGAATGATGCGGGCGGCGGCGTCCTCACTGATGCGCAGCGCCTGAGCCAACAGGTCGTAGCGGTAGGCGCCTGCCGCAGTGTCGTAGTAGCCGGTTCCGGAGGCCTCCGAGCGGTCGGTGACCAGGTCCTCAAGTGTGCTGCTGCCGGAGATCTTCCACGTCAGCCAGTCGTGGGGGAGTGCGACGGCGGCGACCCGCTGGGCGTTCTCGGGTTCGGCGTCGGCCAGCCAGCGCAGCTTGGTCACCGTCAGCGAAGCCACCGGCACCGAACCGATCATCTGCGCCCAGGCGGCCCTGCCGTGTTCAGCACCGCCGTGCTCGACAATCAGCGCCTCAGCTGCCGCGGCCGAACGGGTGTCGTTCCACAGCAGCGCATCGCGGATCACCTCCCCCTCGGCGTCCAGAGCCACCATCCCGTGCTGCTGGCCGCCCACTGCGGCAGCGGCGACGTCGTCGAGCCCGCCTGCCTGCTCAGCCGCCTGCAGGAACGCATCCCACCAGGCGTGGGGGCTGACTTCGGTGCCGTCCGGATGCGTGGCAGCACCGGAGCGGACCAGCGCGCCGGTGGCAGCGTCGCGGATGACGATTTTGCAGGACTGGGTGGAGGAGTCGATGCCGGCGACGAGCCTCACGGGGCCTCCTTGGGGCTATGAAATGGTCACGGTCAGTCTAAATCCGCGCCGGGTGATGGATTTTTGGTGCTTTCAGGCGGTTTCGGCGATCAGAGCACCAAAAATCCATCAATCGATGGTGGCGGGGGAGCTGCGGCGGGCAGAAACGGCGGCGGGCGGGCAGCAACGACGGCGGCACGTGGTGCCTGCCCCAGCCCTGCGGCACCCGATCAGCCGATGAGGTGGTTCAGCGCCAGCTGGTTGAGCCTGACGAAGCCGTAGTTGCGCTCGGCGGCGATCTGCGGGTCGAAGTCCTCATAGGCGGACCTATCTGCCAAAAAGTCGCTGATGGACTCACCGGCGGCCAGGGTCGGCTCGGCCAGCTCCATGAGGCCAGCGGTCCTGAAGGCCTCCTGCACCTCGGGGTCGGCGCGGTATGCCTTGGCCTTATCGGCCAGCATGGTGACCATCTGCGCGTTGGCCGCCGCGGAGTCCCAGACGCCGTCCATGTAGTCGGTGCGGGCGGGCTTGTAGTCGAAGTGCAGCCAGCCCTCGTACTTCGGCCCACCGTTGGGGAAGCCGTTGATCAGCAGGTCGATGGTGAAGAACGCGGAGATCAGATCGCCGTGGCCGAACACCAGGTCCTGGTCGTACTTGATGGAGCGCTGGCCGTTGAGGTCGAGGTGGAACAGCTTGCCGGCCCACAGGGCCTGGGCGATGCCGTGGGTGAAGTTCAGCCCCGCCATCTGCTCGTGACCGGTCTCCGGGTTCAGGCCCACGATGTCTTCGTTCTCCAGCTGGGCGATGAAGCCCAGGGCGTGGCCGATGGTCGGCAGGAAGATGTCGCCGCGGGGCTCGTTGGGCTTCGGCTCCAGGCCGATGCGCAGGTCGTAGCCCTTCTCCTTGATGTAGGCGGCAATCGTGTCCACGCCCTCGGCGTAGCGGTTGTGGGCGGCGTTGAGGTCCTTGGCGTTGTCGAACTCGGAGCCCTCACGCCCGCCCCACATCACGAAGGTCTCCGCGCCGAACTCTGCGGCGCGGTCCACATTGCGCAGCAGCTTGCGCAGGCCGAAGCGGCGCACCGAGCGGTCGTTGGAGGTCAGGCCGCCGTCCTTGAAGACCGGGTGGGCGAAGGTGTTGGTGGTGACCATCTCCACCGTCAGGCCCACCTGCTCGGCGGCGTCCTTGAATCTGGTGAAGTACTTCTCGCGCTGGGCATCGTCAGTGCCGAAGGGGGCGACGTCGTCGTCGTGGAAGGTGACTCCGGAGGCACCGGCCTCCTTGAGCTTCGGCAGGTAGTCCCAGGGGTCCAGCGCCGGGCGGGAGGCCTCGCCGAACTGGTCGCGGGCGGTCCACCCCACGGTCCACAGGCCGTAGGAGAGTTTGTAATCAGCAGGCGTGGAAGCCATAGGGTTCCTCCATGGAAGATTTCACGGCAGAGGCGCGTGATTGTGACACGCCCCTCATTTTGTTTCTAGATGAAACCTAATTGCTCAGCGGGTTAAGATCAAGTCTATGATGCGCAACGGCACTGGCTCGAAGACGCCCAACTCCTTTGCGCGCCTGGGTCGGCGCTCGGTGGGGCCGACCATCGGAATCAACGGTGGCAGCGGTGCAGGCGCAGACACCGACGCCGCAGGGGTGCCGGGTCGTGCCCGTGCCGCACCCCAGGCGGTGCTGCGCCCTGGAGCCCGCCAAGAGACGCTGCGTGAGGCTAACCTGCTGCTGATCACCGAGGAGATCTTCGCCTCCTCCGAGCCGCTGTCCCGGGCCGACCTGGCGATCCGCACCGGTATGACCCGCTCCACAGTCTCGCGGCTGGTCGATGATCTGCTGGCGGCCGGCATCGTGCGCGAAGGCTCCCCAATGGTCGGTGGGACCCGGGGGCGGCCGGCGGTGCCGCTGACCCCGGCGCGCAGGACCCTGATCGGGCTCGGTGTGGAGGTCAACGTGGACTTCACCGCCGCTCGCGCCCTGGACCTCACCGGAGCGGTGCTGGCTGAGGAGATCATCGCCGCAGACCACCGGGCCTCGGATCCGCGCGAGGTGCTGTTGGAGGCCGGGGCGCTGGCGCTGCGCGTGGCCGCTGCGGCCGCTGAGACCGGCGGTCGGATCGTCGGCACCGTGCTGGCGATCCCCGGGCTGGTGGACTCCGATGAGCGCTCTCTGCTGCTGGCGCCCAACCTCGGCTGGAAGGACGTCGACGTGGTGGAGCTGCTCAGTTCAGCCCAACAGAGTGCCGCCCAGCAGGACAGCGAGCACGACGCAGCCAGCTTCGGGGCCTCCATCACCGTAGCCAATGAGGCCAAGCTCGCCGCGCTCGCGGTGGCCCAGGAGCTCACCGAGGCTGAGGGCGAGGAGCAGACCTTCCTCTACGTCTCCGCGCAGATGGGCATCGGTTCCGCCGTCGTCGTCGATGGTGTGATTGAGGCCGGGCCGCACGGTTGGGGTGGGGAGCTGGGGCATATCTCCGTGGAGCCGTCCGGGCCGCCGTGCAGCTGCGGGTCCACTGGCTGTTTGGAGGTCTACGCCGGCAAGCGCGCCCTGCTGCAGGCAGCCGGTATGGCCGCCGACGCCGAGGCCGAAGAGCTGGCGGAGCTGATCCGCAGCGGCCACGGTCAGCGGGCCGCCGAGGCGGTTGATCATGCTGGCTGGGCACTTGGCGTGTCGCTGGCGGCGGCGATGAACGTCCTGGATGTGCACGACGTCGTCCTGGGCGGTGAGTTCGGTCCGCTGGCTGATCTGCTGCGGCCGCCGATGGAAGCTGAGCTGACGCGCCGGGTGCTGGCCTCACCGTGGGTGGGGTCCCGCGTGCGGGCGTCGGCGGCCCAGTCGGCGCCGGCGACCACAGGTGGGGCGCTGCGTGCGCTGCGCGCCGTGGTGGACGCGCCGCTGGACTGGGTGCCGGAAGCGGCCGCCGCGAAGGCTTAGTCGCGGATGGCTTCGATGCTGTAGCCGACCCGGACCCACTCATAGGGCGCCAGCTGCATCAGGTTATGGCCGGAGTTGAAGGCATTGGGCGGGCAGGTCATCGGCTCCACCGCGACCCCGGACCGGTTGATCCGCTCCCCGGTGTAGACCTGGACCCACGGAGTGTCTGAGATCATCCGCACCATCATCCCGGAGGGACCGTGCAGCAGCTCGGCGGTCCACCCCTCTTCGGGCAGTCCGGTGTAGGCGTGGTCGATCTTCAGCCCCGACAGCAGCGGGCCGTTGGTGAGATCCATGTCTCCGGAGACCGATTTGCGGCTGACCATTTTGCCGCTGGTCTTGGTCTTTGCCACCGTGCTGGTCGGAAGCCGCAGCCGGCAGGCCTTCAAGGGGGCGCCGCCGGCGCTCAGATAGGGGTGGAAGCCGACGCCGAAGGGTGCGGTGGGCAGGGCTGGTTCGGCGTCGTCGTCGGTGCCTTCGGCCGCCGCAGCCGCATCGGGAATGTACCGCGCTGCCAATGTGGCGGTCAGCCCCAAGAAGCTGGAGACCCGGTAGGTCAGCACCACCTCCAACCGGAAGGGGTACCCCTCGGTGGGCTCCAGAATGCCGGAGAGCTGAACCTGGTCCTCGCGCTGCTGCTGCACGGACAGGTCGACGTCGTGGAGCAGCCCGTGGATGGCGGCCCCGGACGACTCCTCGGAGACCTCCAGCTGATAGCTGGTTCCCTGGTGAACGTAGCTGCCCTGCTCGATCCGGTTCGGCCACGGTGCCAGCACGGCCCCGGCGAAGGCACCATCGGCCGCAGCCGCAGGCACGATGAGATCCTGGCCCGCCCCCGAGGAGGGGTCGGTGCTGGTCAGGCTCAGCAGCTGACCACCGTGCAGGCCGATCTGCGCTGTGTAGCCGTCTGCGGTGATGGTCAGCGACGACGCTGTCGAATGCATCAGGTAGCTCCTCCCCTCCCTCACCCGTGGCTCGACTGAGGAAACTGTCCGTAACAGGTGAGTCAACACTAGCTAAAGCTGTGGCCACATGCCCACTTATTCGACGTGAAACGACGTAGACTCATCCTTCTATGAATGCAGCACCTTACTCTGAGACCGATTATCAGCAGTCACCCATCGCGGTTCCTGCGGCCGGATACGGCGGCAGCTTCATGCACCAAGCGGGCAAGAAGATGGTCTGTCTCGACGTCGACGGCACCACGGTCAACCACGACGGCCACATGTCTGAGGCAGTCAAGCAGGCCGGCCGCGCAGTGGTGGCTGATGGTCACACAGTGGTGATCGCCACCGGCCGCTCGCTGCCAGCCACCCTGCCGATCATTCAGACCCTGGGCGTCACCCACGGCTATGCCGTGTGCTCCAACGGGGGTGTCACGGTTCGTATTGACGCCCGCGGCGAGTCCGACGGCGGCCCCGAGGACGGCTACGAAGTGGTCGCCCAGCAGGTGTTCGACCCAGCACCGGCGCTGGAGGCGCTGACTGAGCGGCTCTCCACGGCCCGCTACGCCATCGAAACTTCGGCCGGCAATTTCCTCTCCACCGAACGCTTCGAAGACCTCACCTTCGGGCTCGCGCCGCGGCCGGTCAGCCTCAAAGAGTTGAAGCGTGCCGAGGCGGTGCGGCTGGTGGTCAACTCCTCCGACGCCACCGCCGGGGAGTTCGCCCGCACCGTCCGGAAGATCGGGCTGCACGGAGTGACCTACTCGGTGGGCTGGTCCGCCTGGCTGGACATCACCGCCAAGGGCGTCACCAAAGCCTCCTCGCTGGAGCAGCTGCGCGAACAGCTGGGAGCCTCCAGGGAGGCGACTGTTGCCTGCGGGGACGGGCAGAACGATATTGAGATGCTGCGCTGGGCGCAGCGCAGCGTGGCGATGGGTCAGGCCGATGAGGAGGTCAAGGCAGCCGCCGATGAGATCACCGGAACGGTCTTTGAGGACGGCCTGGTGCCGATCCTGCAGTCGCTGCTGGACGAGTAGCGCCGCCTGGACGAGCAGCCCCACGCGGGCGGCTCACCGGCCGGCCCCCGGTTCAGCGCAGCTGGGCCGACAGCTCGGCCAGGGCGGCCTCGCCGACCAGATCCCCGGGCAGCATCGGCAGAACATCCAGCTCCACATGCGGCAGCAGCTCGCGCAGGTGGGCAAGGTGCTGCTCCTCCTGGGTGCGTCGCGCGGCCAGAAAGTCGCCCTGATCGGTGGGGGAGAGCCGGTTGATGACCACACCGCCGACGTCGACGCCCAAGCGGGTGAGCTCCGCATAGAGCTCCACGGACTCCAGCACCGGCAGCCGTTCGGAGGTGAGCACGACGACGAAGCTGCACTGCTGCGGGTCGATCACCAGTTCTCGCATCCGTTCGAATCGCTGCCGACGCTTCAGCAGGACTTGGCGGATGCGCCTGTCCCGGTTGGCCCCGCGGGAAGATTCCGGATCGTCCTCGCCGTCCAGTGCCCGAATCGCCGCGCCGAACTTTTCGGCCTTGTCCCGGCGCTGCAGCAGCCCCTCGGTCCAGGCGGACATGATCTCCGGCAGTGCCAGCAGCCGGGCGGTGTGGCCGGAGGGTGCGGTGTCGAAGATCAGCAGGTCGTAGTCGTAGCGGGCGTGTTCGGCCAGTTCGGCGATGCGCTCGAGGATCGCCGCCTCGTGGGTGCCGGGGGAGTTGCCGGCCAGCTGCAGGTGCTGATCGACCTGCTTGTGCAGATGCTCGGGCATAAAATCCCGCAACGTCCGGCCGACCTCGGCCAGATGCGCATCGATGGTCGCCTGCGGATCGATCTCGACTCCGGCTAAGACTCCGCCGGCGTCGTCGTCGGCTAGGTGCACCGGCTCATCGCCGACCGGCGTGTTCCACAGGTGGCCCAAGTTGTGGGCCGGGTCGGTGGAGACCAGCAGCACACGCCGGCCTGCCCGCGTCTGGTGCAGCGCCACGGCAGAGGCGACTGAAGTTTTGCCGACCCCACCTTTGCCGCCGATGAACAGCACCCTGCGCTGGGCAGCCAGCTCTAGCAGCATGAGAGCCCGTCGAGCGGGGACTGGTCCAGACCCTGGCGGATGTGCCAGTCGTGCATCCGGTCCATCATCTCCGGCAGCAGCTCCAAAGTGGCTCCGGAGGCCGGATTGGGCACACCCAGGGCTTCGGAGAGCACCAGCATCATGAACAGATCTTCTTCGTCGCGCTTGGCGCGGGCGAAGACGCGCCGATAGGGGGCCACGTAGAACTCACGCAGCCCCCTATCGAGACGCTTCAGGAAGCTCACTTCAGCGGCAGCTTCTCATCCGCCGTGAGCAGGAGGTCGTCCTCGGGCTCCTTCTCGGACCTGAACGCTTTGCTCATGGCGATGATCGCTTCGACCATCACCCAGAAGGAGGCGATGATGATGATCACATCCAGGGAGAGCAGCAGCCATTCGCCCTGGCTGAAGAAGTCACCCAGCTGGACGATCGCCGCCGAAGCGCTGACCAGCAGCACGAAGGCTGCCGGTACCAGTGCCACCAGGAACGGGCGGCCCTTCCGGATCAGCATGATGGACACGATAGTCAGCGTCAGTGCGGCCATCAGCTGGTTGGTGGTGCCGAACAGCGGCCAGATCAGCAGGCCGCCGGAGCCGTCTGCGCCCTGGGAGAAGGTCAGCGCCAGCGCGATGACCACTGCGATCACTGTGGAGGTGATAGTGCCGAGCTTGAAGCCGGCAAGCCCGCCGATCTCCTGGACCACGTAGCGCTTCAGCCGGATTCCGGTGTCCATGGTGGTGGCTGCGAAGAGCACGGCCATAGTGGCCAGGATGGTCGCGGAGAGGCCCTCCGGAAGGCCCAGACCCTGGTTCATGATGGCGCCGCCGCCTTCGACGAAGATGTTGACCCCGCCGGAGGAGAAGGACTCGTAGACCGATTCCCAATTGGCCAGAGTCTGGAAGCCGGCGGTGGTGGCGATGATCGCCCCCAGAGCCAGCAGGCCCTCGCCGACCGCACCGAAGTAGCCGACGAACTTCGCATCGGTCTCGCGGTCCAGCTGCTTGGAGCTGG
>NZ_JACIBT010000016.1 GCF_014195445.1 Garicola koreensis
GCCTGTATGCGGGCTGGGTGTCAGCAGGGTGGCATTGCGCAGGTCTCGGATGCGGCGGGCCTTCTCGGCGACCATGTGGTCCTCGTCGCTGATCGGCTCCCAGCGGGTGATTCGTCGCGCCGCGCCGCTGCCGTCGGGGGCGACCATCACCGGCATGCCGTAGGCGACCACTTCGGGATTGCGCTCCCACCGGTTGCCGGAGCGGACCCGTACCAGTACGTGCATGGACTTCGAACCGGTGAGCACCAGCCGAGCATCGACCTCCACCAGGTCACCGATGGTCACCGGGCGGTAGAAGCGCACGCCCCCGGTCAGCACGCTGGCGACGTCGAAGCCGCAGTAGCGCTCTGCACAGATTTCGGCGGCCAGGTCGATCCACTTCATCACCGCACCACCGCGGATCTTGCCGTCGGGGTAGCGCTCCTCCGTCTCAGCGGGGAACCGCATGGTCAGCGCCTCCATAGTGGCGAATCCGGTCGGCAGAGACTGGATCTCCTCCTCGACTCGGCGGCGGAAGACCATGCGGCGGACGGCATCCACATCACGACGGCGCTGCAGTTCGGTGTCCGGCTCGAAACCCGGCACTTCGGTGGGTTCACCGTCCTTGCCCAGCGCCACGTAGATCATGAAGCACTCGGTGCAGGTCTGCCAGCCCCCGTCGTCGCTGGGGATGAGCACCCGGGTCTGCACGTGCACACTGGTGCGCCCGGTGTGCACCACCCGGGCCTGGACGGTCACCGGGGTGTCGCGCGGCACCGGCACGGTGAAGTGCATATTTCCCACATAACTGGTCACACAGGAAACACGCGTCCACGACGCCGCACAGGCGTAGGCGGTCTTATCGATCCAATCGACCACGACGCCGGCCGGCACCGGGGTCTCCCGGGACACGGTGGTGACCTCTCGGAAGGTCAGCTCAATACTGGATCTGCGCGCCACCCTTACGACGGTAGCACCAGTCCTTCCGCATTATCACCGTGCTGTCGGTTCATCACCCTCGTCTACGACGGTGATGAACCGATAAGAAGGTGATAAAGCGGGCGGGGCGTGGGTGGATGCACGGGCGGGTACGCGAGCAGGCGCGCACGGGCGGCAGTTTTAGGGGCTGATCATTTACCGGCCTAAGATGGTGGCCGTGTGTGAGCACGCTGAAACGATGCCCGAAATGCGTGACGACGTGACCGGCCCGGCCCCGATGAGCGTGAGGTAAGTATGCACCCCTTCGAGAATCCCTTCCGCCACGGCGCCGAGGCGAAGCGGCACGCGCTGCGCCACTTCCGGGCCACCCTGTTCGACATGGACGGGGTGGTCACCGATACCGCACGAGTCCACGCCCAGGCGTGGAAGGAACTCTTCGACGCCGTCCTGGAGCAGATCGCCGGCTCGGCGCAGCCGGAGTTCACCGACAGCGACTACCTCAGCTATGTGGACGGCCGCCCGCGGGAAGAGGGCGTGCGTTCGCTGTTGGCCGCACGCTCGCTGCAGGTGCCGGAAGGAACGCACGACGACGGTCCGGATGAGCTGACCATTCACGGGCTGGCCGCTCGCAAGCAGGGGTTCTTCGAAGCGGTGCTCGACCGTGACGGCGTCGTCGTCTTTGACACGGCGGCTCAGCTGATCAGCCAGTTCAGCGCCGAAGGGATCCCCACTGCGCTGGTGACCTCTTCGCGCAACGGGCGCGAGGTGCTGCGCCGGGCCGGGCTGATCGACGCATTCGACGTGATCGTCGACGGCACTGACGCACAGCAGCTGGGGCTGGGCGGCAAGCCGAAGCCGGACATGTTCCTCTACGCCGCAGATCAGCTGGGTGTGGAGCCGCAGGATTCGATCGTGGTGGAGGACGCGGTCTCCGGGGTGCAGGCGGCTCGCTCCGGGAACTTCGGCATGGTGGTTGGCGTCGACCATGGTGAGGATGCGCCTCGGCTCAAGCGCAGCGGCGCCGATGTGGTGGTCAGCGACCTCGCTGCGGCGAAGCTGCAGACCCGCACCACGCGTCCCTTTGATCCGCTGTGGGTGCTCGCCTATGACTCCTTCGAGCCGGAAGAGGAGTCCACCCGTGAGGTGCTGTTTCACATGGCCAACGGCTACTGGGGCACCCGCGCCTCCTATCCGGGCACGGTGGCTGATGCGACCCACTATCAGGGCAATTACATCGCCGGGGTATTCAACCGCCTGACCACTGACCTCATGGGCAAGTCTGTGGAGACCGAACATATGGTCAACATCCCCGACTGGACCTTTGTGCAGATCACCCCGGAGGCCGGCAACCCGCTGCTGCCCGGGTCCCCGGAGCTGGTGGAATACCACCAGGATCTGGACATGCGCCGCGGTCTGGTGAGCCGCACCGCCCGCTTCCAGGACCTGCACGGGCGGCGCACCAAAGTCACCACCCGGCAGTTTCAATCCTTAGCCGGGGTACACCTGGCGGCCATGGAGCTCAAGGTCGAGGCGGAGAACTGGTCGGGCAACATCAATGTGCGCTCCATGATCGACGGGCGCGTCGCCAACCGCAATGTGGCCGCCGACCGCGAGCTGGCGGGCAACCACCTGGAGCCGGTGGACTCCCTCGAAGTCGACGGCGAGACGGTGCTGCTGGAGACCCAGACCAACCAGTCCCAGGTCAGGATCGCGCTGGCCACCCGCACCTCGGTGGACACTAAAGAGCCCCCGATGCGCCGTCCGGTGATGGAGTCGGACCTGGTGGCCGGCCATGACATCTCGCTGCATCTGCAGCAGGGCCAGCCGGTGCGGATCGAGAAGCTGGCGGCGGTGTCGAACACCCATGACCATGCCATTTCCACAGTGCGCAACAGCGCGGTCAAAAGGGTGCAGCGCGCTTCGAACTTCCGGGAGATCCTCAGCTACAACGAAGAGATGTGGGGCGCGCTGTGGCACCGGTTCGCCGTCTCCATGGGCCCGGGGCACGCCCGCCAGCAGCTGGCGCTGAACCTGCACACCTTCCACGTGCTGCAGACCGCCTTCGGCGCCCGCCGCGACCTGGACGCTTCGCTGCCGGCGCGCGGCCTCTCCGGGGAGGGCTACCGCGGTCACCTCTTCTGGGACGAGATGTTCATGTACCCCATGCTCACCCTGCGCCGCCCGGAGCTGAGCCGCGGGATCCTCATGTACCGCTTCCGGCGCCTGGGAGAGGCCCGGGCGATGGCCCGGGCCGAAGGGTATAACGGCGCCATGTTTCCCTGGCAGTCCGGCTCCGACGGGCGGGAGGAGACCCCCACGGAGCTGTGGAACCCGCGCAGCCAGCAGTGGATGGACGACAACTCCAACCGTCAGCGTCACGTCTCTTTGGCCATCGCCTACTCGGTGCTGCAGTACTTTGAGGCGACCCAGGACTACACGTTCCTCTCCGACTACGGCGGCGAGATGCTGGTGGAGATCAGCCGGTTCTTCGTCTCCATGACCGCCTACGACGCCGACGCCGACCGTTTCGACATCGACGGGGTGATGGGACCGGACGAGTACCACGACGGCTACCCCGAGACGCCCGGCTCGGGGGTGAAGAACAACGCCTACACCAACGTGCTCGCCTCCTGGATGCTGCGCCACACCGCCGGCCTGGTCCGGGAACTGGACTCGCGCGACGACCCGCTCTCCGAGTGGCTGGACATTTTCGAGGACGAGCTGGACCGCTGGGAGCACATCGCTGCCCGGCTGCGGGTCCCCTTCCACGAGGACGGCGTCATCAGCCAATTTGAGGGCTATGAGGACTTACTGGAGTTCGATTGGGAGGGCTATCAGCGCACCTACGGCAACATCGGGCGACTGGACCTGATCCTGCAGGCCGAGGGCGATGCCACCAACCGGTACAAGCTCTCCAAACAGGCCGATGTGCTCATGCTGTGCTACCTGTTCAGCTCCGATGAGCTGCTCAGCACCCTCTCCCACATGGGGTACGAGATGTCCATGGATGACTACCTGCAGACCGTGAAGTACTACCTGGCTCGCTCCTCCCACGGTTCGACCCTGTCGCGGGTGGTGCACGGATGGGTCGCCTCCCGGTTCGACCGGGCCGGATCGTGGAATCTGTTCAAGGAGGCCCTGGAGGCTGATCTGGCAGATACCCAGGGCGGCACCACGCGGGAGGGGATCCATCTGGGCGCGATGGCCGGCACCGTGGATATGGCGATCCGCTGCTACGGGGGCATCGAGACCCGCGCCGATGCGCTGTGGCTGCACCCGCTGCTGCCTGATGAGCTGCCGGAGCTCACCTTCCGCATGCGCTACCGCAACCAGCCCATCCTGGTACACATCAACCACGACCACGTCAGCCTCAACCTCTCCGAGGGCTCAGCTGAGCCGATCGACGTCAACGTCGAGGGCAAGCACAAACTCATGGAGCCCGGCGAAGTCTGGACGGTGACGCTGGAGCACCAGGCCCGCGCCGACGAACGCACGACGACGCCGGCCTGAGTCTAAGCCCCGGCGCAGTCAGTGTCAGTGTCGGTCTCAGAGGCAGCGCTTAAGCGCGGCCCCGCTGGAGCCGGTGTTCAGCTGCCGGAAGTGTTGGCGATGTAGACATCGCAAGTGGCGTTATGGGACACCGAGTTGGCCACACTTCCCAACATGCGGGCCATCCCGCGCATGCGCCGGTTTCCGACCACGATCATCTGTGCACCGGTCCTCTCCGCGTAACTGATCAGCGCCTCCGACGGTTTGCCGTGGGCTGCGGCGGCAACGATCTCCGCATCCGGTGTTCGCAGCTTGCGGGCCTCCCCGTCAGCAATGCGGTGGGCATTATCGGCACTGGTGACGATCCACTCGTCCGAACCGCTCTTAATATGGGAGATCTCGTTCTCGGTATGAGCCGAGACCACGTGCAGCGGCGCCTGAAGTTTCAGCGCAAGGTCGCGGGCCTTCTCTGCGGCCCTGCGCGCGGTGGGACTGCCGTCGACGCCGACGATGATCGGACCGGGCATGACATGTTCTCCTTCGAGACGGTTGATGCTTCAGCGAGTACCGGCCAGTCTATGCGGCGGCGCCGCAGCAGAACACCGTCCCGACCGAATAGTTCTTCAGACCAGGGCTGGGTTGGTTTCGATCAGGCCGCGGCCGAGGATCTTGCGCTCGTTGAGCAGCTGGTAGGCCTCCGCCGTCTGGTCGAAGGCGAACCGGTGGGTGATCAGCGTGTCCAGGTCGATCTTGCCCTCGGCGGCCAGCTGAATGACCTCCGGCATAGCGGTTGCAGCTGATGCGCCGAAGGATCCCAGGATCTTCAGTTTTCGCCGCACCAGCTTGGTGATGTCCACATCCAGGGTCTGACCGGCTGGCGCAATCCCGCAGAGCACCGCTCGGCCGCCGTCGTCAAGCATGTCGACGGCGAGCTTGACCGTGGCCACCGAGCCCAGGGCTTCAAAGGCGACGTCGACGCCGCGTCCCAGCAGCTGCCGGACTGCCACCGCCGGCTCCTCGGCAGCGGAGTTGATGACGTCGGTGGCACCCAGTCCATAGGCCAAGTCCAGTTTTTCGTCGTCGATGTCCACGGCGATCACCCGCTGTGCACCGGCGGCCCGTGCCAGGTGGATGATGCTCAGCCCCACACCGCCTGCGGCGATGACGGCCACGTTCTCACCGGGCTGTACCTGAGCCACCGAGTGCACCGCACCGTGTCCGGTGAACAGGCTGCAGCCCAGCACCGCGGCATCAGCCAGCGGCACAGAATCGGGAAGCGCGAAGACCGCCCGGGATGGGACGACACAGCAGGTGGCGTGGCCGGCCATGGAGTACATCGCGAGGTCTTCACCACCGCGGCTCAGCCGGGTGCCGCCGTCGTAGAGCTGGCCGCGCACCCGGTTGTGGTTGAAGAAGTTCTCGCAGAGATCCTCCAGGCCCTCGGCACAGTGGCGGCAGGCCCCGCAGGGCATGATGAAGCTGCACGCCACCCGGTCCCCGGCCTGCACGTGGGTGACTGCCGCCCCGACCTCGCGCACCACCCCGGAGACCTCATGGCCGAGCACCGCGGGTTTGGGGAAGGCGACTTCGTCTTTGATCACGTGCAGGTCGGTGTGGCAGACCCCGCAGGCGGCCACGTCGATCAGCACCTCATCGGCCTGCGGGGGATCAACCGTGATCTGATCGGCACGCAGCGGCTCATGAGCCTTCTCCAGCACGAAAGCTGAGGCGGTGGGCATATCTGCTCCCTGTTCTTTACAGCTTGTCTTTGGCAGCTAGTCCTTCACTGCTCGTCCTTCTCGTCGTTGGGAGCTGACTCTACCGCCCGACCCCCTGGATCGTCAGCGACACAGGTCGACGTCGACCGTGATCTCACCATGGTGACGCCAGCGGAGAACCCAGAAGTAGCTGAACCCCGTGATTGATCAGTCCAAGTTGCCGGCGATCAGTCCGGCCAGCAGCGCCGTGCGTGGGGCGATATTCTTCACCAAAGCGTGTTCGTGCTCAGCGTGCGCCCCTCCCCCGGTCGCGCCGAGGCCATCCAGGGTGGGGACCCCAGCTGCGGCGGTGAAGTTGCCGTCAGAGGCACCACCCACTTCAGCACCGGTGATCTCACCAATGCCCAACTCGGCTGCAACCTGCTGGGCCTGTGCGAAGAGCCCCTCGGCGGCACTACGCTCCATCGGGGGTCGATTGATCCCGCCGACCACCTCGACCCGAGCACCTTGCCGGGGTGAGGTGAGTTCGCGGATCTCGCGGTCCACCCGATCCTGTTCGGCGACCGTCGTTGCCCGGGCATCGACCTCCACGGTGGCGTAGTCGGGCACCGTATTGTCGGTGACGCCGCCGGCCAGCACTGTGGGGGTCACCGTGGTGCCGAGCTTCGAGTCGCCCAGAGCCTCGATCTGCGGCAGCAGCAGCCCCAGCGCGATGCCGGCGTTGACACCCTTCTCCGGCTCCAGGCCAGCGTGAGCAGCGACTCCATGAGCGGCCACGGTATACATGGAGGTGCCCTTGCGTGCGATCTTCAGCGACGTGTCCAAAGCCCCCTCCATCACGAAGGCCGCGTTCGCCTCGGCCGTCTCCTCCAGCAGCAGCTCGCGGGAGGTCTGCGAACCCAGCTCCTCATCACCGGTGATCAGGATCCCCAGCCCGGTCAGGTCATGACCGGCCGCCTGGAGGATCGCCGCGGCGTGCAGCGACATCACCACCCCGGTGAGCATGTCGAAGACGCCGGGGCCGCGCAGCGCCTCACCATCACGGCTGAACGGCTTACGCGCCAAGGTGCCGATGGGCCAGACGGTGTCCTGGTGGTTGACCAGCACCACCTTGGGCTTATCGGGGCCGAAGCGCAGCCGCAGGTGGGTGGCACCCTCGACGACAACCCGTTCGGGCATGGTGCCCAGCCGGTCCGCGGCGAGCGCGGCGGTCTCAGCGGCACCGGCGGCGACGGCGGCCCGGTCCTCCGAGGGGGTCTCGACCTCCACCAGCCGCTGAATATCAGCGATCATCTGCTCCAGGCGCTCTTCAGCGGACGGAAGCAGGTTCTCGATGGTGTGAGCAGCAGAGTTCCGGGCGGCAGAGTTCTGGGCAGCAGACGGCATTGTTCTACCCTATCGCCGCACCGAGAGAAAAATGATCAGAAGTGCGCCAGCTCGGCGGAAATATCCCTCGCGGCACGCTGGAGCAGCGGAACAGCGCGTGCGGCGAACTGCTCCCCCACGCGACTGGTGGGACCCGATACGGATATCGCCAAAGGCGTCGGTGTCTCCGGGACAGCTACGGCGAAGCACCGCACACCGAGTTCCTGCTCCTGCTCATCGATGGCGTACCCACGAGATTGGATCAGCTTCAGCTCCTGCTCCAGTTCCTCGATGTTGGTGATGCTGTACTCCGTGTGGGCCGGCATCCCCGCGGTACTGACAATCTTGCGCATCTGCTCGGGCTTCATTTGGGCGAGCATGGCCTTGCCGGCACCGGTGTCATGGGTATGGGCCCTGCGGCCGACTTCGGTGAACATGCGCATCTGGTGCGGCGAGGGGACCTGATCGACGTAGACCACCATGTCGCCGTCGAGGGTGACAACGTTGGCGCTTTCGCCAAGCTGGTCCACCAGCTGACGCAGGTAGGGACGAGCGATCGCGCCCAACTGTTCGCTGGCGAGCTCGCCGAGTCGGATCAGACCTGGACCCAGGGCATAACCACGATCTGGCAGCTGGCGGACCACACCCAGACCCATCAGCGTCTTGAGCAGACGATGGACCGTCGGCGTGGGAAGCTCAATGGCGGCGGCGAGCTGGCTCAGCGTCGTCTGACCACCCGAGGCAACAATGACTGAGAGCAGATCAAAAGCCCGCTCCACCGACTGCACCCCCCCAGTGGGACGCTTGGGGGTGGCTGCAGTCACCTCTTTCGGAGGGATTTCCGGAGTACCTTGGGTCATAGCGTCGTCCTCCTTGTTTGGTGCCGCCCGCGAGTCGAAGTCTAGTTGGCTGCTGCCAGCACACAGGGCGCCACCTGGACAAGCCGCCCAAACTGAGCGTCACGGCTTGCCATGGTTTTCGGCATGCAGATACTGTTATCCATTATTTGGAATACTAGCGGATCGGAAGGAACCTCATGGCCAACCCCAGTCCAGGCCACTCAATCACTCTTAGGGTAGCGGCGCCCACGAGCTTCACCGCATCGTCTGATCTGGTCGCGGCGGTGGCCACCACCGGGGCCGCACTGACGGCCTTGGACGTCGTCGAATCCACCCAGGACGCCCTGATCGTCGACATCTCCTGTGACACTCGGGATGCTGACCACGCCCAGCAGGTCTCTGAAGCATTGGAAGCCCTCAACGGCGTAAGCGTGCACAGGAGCTCCGACCGCACCTTCCTGCTTCACCTGGGCGGCAAGCTGGAGTCGACACCCAAGGTGCCGCTGCGCAACCGCGACGACCTCTCGCGCGCCTACACCCCCGGGGTGGCCCGCGTCTGTCAGGCCATAGCGGAGAACCCTGAGGAGGCCCGGCGGCTGACCATCAAACGCAATACCGTTGCTGTGGTGACTGACGGGTCCGCAGTGCTGGGCCTGGGCAATATCGGCCCAGAAGCCTCCATGCCGGTCATGGAGGGTAAGGCCGTCCTGTTTAAGCAGTTCGCCGACGTCGACGCGTGGCCGGTGGCGCTGGACACTCAGGATACCGAAGAGATCATTGCCATCTGTAAGGCCCTGGCCCCGGCCTACGGAGGAATCAACCTAGAGGACATCTCTGCGCCCCGGTGCTTTGAGATCGAGGCCCGCCTGCGGGATGAGCTGGACATCCCGGTGTTCCATGACGATCAGCATGGCACCGCGATCGTGACCCTGGCCGCGTTGGAGAATGCGCTCAAAGTGGTCAAGAAAGACCTGAAGGCCGTTCGCGTGGTGCTCTCAGGTGCTGGTGCGGCCGGTCACGCCATCGCCAAGCTGCTCATGGCCGCAGGCGTCGAGGACATCGTGGTGTGCGGCCGAGACGGGGTCCTCGACAAGGAGGTCGACCACAAGGACCCGCACCGGGCATGGTTGGCGCAGAACACCAACCCCCACGGCGTCACGGGATCGTTGAAAGCGGCCGTGGGCGGGTCTGATGTCTTCATCGGCGTCTCCGCGCCGGACCTGCTCGACGGCGACGACATCGCCACCATGAACGATGACGCCATCGTCTTCGCCATGTCCAACCCCAACCCTGAAGTGGACCCCCTGGCTGCCGGCGAGCATGCCGCGATCGTGGCGACTGGACGCAGCGACTACCCCAATCAGATCAACAATGTGCTGGCGTTCCCCGGGTTCTTCCGCGGACTGCTCGACGCGAAGGCCTCTGAGATCACCGATGAAATGCTGGTCGCCGCCGCCGATGCCATCGCCCAGTGCATCTCTGCTGAGGAGCTGAACCCCGGTTACATCATTCCTTCCACCTTCGACGCCGACGTCGCCCCCAACGTGGCGGAAGCCGTCTCAGCTGCCGCACGCTGAGGCCGTGCGAATTGGGACGGAAGAAATTCCGAGTCCAATGTCATGAAGAATCCGATGCCAGAAAGGTGCCCATGTCAACCCCAGGCAGCCACGAGCCGGTGATCGGCTCTGAGGTGATGAGCGGAGTCGAGCGGACGCTGGAAGCCACCGATCGGCTGCTGCGTACGTCCTATCCCGGTGAGCGAGATGTTCGCCAAGCGGTCCATACGGTATATGTGCCAGCACACTCCTGGAGCGACGACTCGCTCGCACAGTGGTCGCAGTCCGCTGTGGCCGCAGTGGAGGAACACGGTGGGATGCGCCAGCTTGCCGAAGCGGTGATTCGCGATCAGCGACACGAGTCTTTTGGCCCGGGTCCCAGCCAGACCGCGGCCGACGTCGCAGAAGAGGCCGAAGCTTTGGCGGCTGCAGTGGAGCACAAGTTGAGCACCGAACCGATTGAAGATCTGCGGCTGGACTTCGAAGACGGTTTTGGCGAACTGCCGGATGCTGACGAGGATCGTTGGGCGGTCGAGGCGGCCCGGGTGATCTCCAGGGCACTGCAGCGTGGAGACGCGCCTCGGGGCTGATGCAAATTGAGGTGACAGGTGGGGTTCGGTGGTTCAGGCCGCCAGTTCTACGGCCTGGCTCAGTAGGGTCTCCTCGAACACGATCGGGGTCAGCCTGCCGAGTTCTTTCTGTTTCCTCCTTCGGTGGTAAGTACGTTCGATCCAGGTCACAATTGCCTGTCGCAGCTGTTGGCGGGTGGCCCAGGGGCCAGTGTCGAGGACGTTGTTCTGCAGCAGCGAGAAGAAGCTCTCCATGGCCGCATTGTCCCCAGCGGCCCCGACCCGGCCCATGGAACCGACCAGACGGTGGTGCTGAAGGGCGCGGAGGAACTTCTTCGACCGGAACTGACTACCGCGATCACTATGTACCACGCATCCGACCACCTCAGCGCCATCGCGGCTGCGGTTGGCCACAGCGTTATCCAGGGCCCGCACCGCCAAGGTGGCCTTCATCCGGGCATCGATGGCATAACCGACGATCCGGCGGGAGCAGGCGTCCTTGATGGCACAGCAGTAGAGCTTGCCCTGGCTGGTGTGATGCTCGGTGATATCGGTGAACCACACGGTATTGACCTCGGTGACGATGCTGAACTGGCGCTGCACCAGATCGTCATGGACAGGCGGACCCGGGCGGGTGGCTTTGCCCTTCTTCGGTGTCGAGATCGATGAGGACAACCCCTGGGAGCTGCACAGCCGCCAGGCAGTCCTACTCGCCATCGGGAATCCGGCGTCGGCGGCCTCATCGCTGAGGTATCGGTACCCGAATACCGGGTCATCACGGTGGGCATCGATCAGCGCGTTGAGGCGGTAGGCCTCCTCAAGTTCGGCCTCGGTGATGGGGTGGACCAGCCACCGGTAGTAGGGCTGGCGTGCGATCTCCAAGACCCGGCACGTCACCGCCACAGGGATGCCCTCGGCGGCCAGATCGCTGACGAGCGGGTACTTCATTTTGACGGGATCTGGGCCTGGCCGAAGTAGGCAGCAGCCCGACGCATCACCTCCAGCTCTTGCTCCAGGGTGCGGTTACGGCGACGCAGTTCACGCAGCTCGGACTTCTCATCGGTGGTGGGACCAGGTGCACGGCCGGTGGGATTACCAGCATCGAGATCTGCTTGACGCAGCCACTTGCGCAGGGTGTCTTCGTGCAGACCGAAGTCCTTAGCGACCTGGCCCAGCGTGGTGTGCTCATCGCGGTTCTGGGCCACACCGACGACGTCCTCGCGAAACTCTTTCGGATACGGCTTAGGCATAGTGACTATCCTTCCAGGCCCACAGTCAGCGGGCCAGATCAACTGTCACTCCCCATTGCATCACCCCCCTTTCGTGGTGTCCTCTCCGGTATAAGCTGATGGTGGCAATCTGGGTCAGACGATCCATGATTACCTCCTTTCGCCCCAACCCGGGTTATTCGGGTTGGGGCCGTCCCCGCCTTATGACCTGTCTCGGGGATTCAGGTTCAGCCAGGACAGGTGGAGATCGGTGATACCGTCGGCACTTAGAAGGACCGGAGAAGAGCCTGATTTGATTCCTCGAGGTGTTCTTCCATCGCGGACCGAGCCTCGGCCTCATCCCTGGCCGTGAGCGCATCAAGGATCCGGCGGTGAGATTGCAGCTCAGCATCCGAGACCACATGGTCGGTCGCCCGGGGGAATAAGTAATGGGTGCGGGTCGTCTCGTCGAAGTAAGTTCGAAGCAACCGCTCTGCCCGCTTGTTTCCAGCCATGGAGGCGATGGCACGGTGGAAGTCGCTGGCCGCTGTGAGCCGCTCAGGCAGTGACCGTGACTCGTCGAGTTGTCGTTCGAGCAACCCCTCCAACTGTTGAATGAGCTCGTCGGAACGAACGCGCGCGGCCACGGCCGTGATGCGAGGTTCAATGGAGAGGCGAAGGTCCATGACCTCACGGATGTCGTTTATCCCAATTTGACGCACGACGTAGCCACGCCGGGGAAACACCATGACAAAGTCCTCCCAGAGCAGAGCGTGGAGAGCTTCACGCACCGGAGTCTTGGAGACGCCCAGTCGGGCCGCCGTCTCAGTCTCTCGGATGACCTGCCCGGGCTCAAGGCGTGCGGAGACGATCTCCTGTCTCAGAGTCTGTAGTACTCGGTGCGCGACGGAGTCCTGGTCGGTCTCCTGCACTGCTGTCGTCAGGGTCGGGCCCATGGAACCTCTCTTCTTGTGAACTGTGATCGGGACGCGAAGCACTCTACTTCGCGTCCCGATCTGGAGATAACTTCCGCGGATGCAGACTCTCCAACCCGCTAAGGGGGCTCAGCGACCGTTGATGTAGAACTGGGCAATCTCGGGCTCTACCCCATTGTCGGCCAGAACACGCTCAACTGTGCCGTCCTCCTTGGCTCGGGTGAAGTAGTCATCGATAGCCGCCGTGAACTCCGGAACATCCTTGGTGTGCGGCCATGTGATCTCGAGTAGGGCTGTCAGTTCCGGGTAATTCGAATCCTCCTCGATGACAAACGTCTCATAACCCTCCTCATCCTTGCTGAGGTTGAAGCTCATCATGGATTGGTTTGCCACCGCATCTATGCGACCAGCCTGCAGGTCCTCGAATGCGTTGGTCTCGTTCTGGTATTCTTCAACGTTTTCGGCACCGAGGGCCTCTTTTAGGGTCTCCACGAAAAAGGATCCGGACAAAGCTCCGACGGTCGCCCCGTCCAAGGACTCGATGGTCTGGAATGAGTCTTCGGCCGCTGAGGTGACGCCGAGGGCGTCGTAGATGACGTAGCCCTCGGACTGTCCGAAGACCTCACCTCGCTCCTCGGACTTGATGTGTAGACCGCCGAATAGGTCCGACTTCCCCTCACTCAGGTCCAGCTGAGCCGCTGCCCCGGTCATTGGCTTGAAAAGCACCTCAAGGCAGTTTTCTTCAGCAAAGTCGGTAATCAAAGTGGCATCGATACCCTCGAACGGCCCGCTGTCAGACAAGGCGTGGAACTTGGGTGCTGCGTTCATGGCCGCTACGTTGAGGACGCCCTCTTCAAGGGTGGAGAATTCATGCAGGGGCGTGCAGTCTTCGGCCACTGTGCCTGCCGTTCCACCTTCAGCTTCAGGTTCGCCTGAGGCGCCGCTGCAGGCCGTCAAAACCATTAAGACGCTGGCCGAGCAAACCCCAGCCACGACTGTCGACTTACGCTTGCGGTTCGAATTTCTTAACATTGTTCTCTCCTTCGAGTGGTGCGAATTAATTGGGGACGAAAGTTCAGGGAGTGATGCGCGCCTCGGCAAGGCCGAGGGCCCGGTCGTCTCGGCGCAGTTGTCGCCCGACCCTATTCCGCCGACGAGCACGAACCCGGTTTCCGTTCGTACCGGTCAGCCGGGCAACTCGGCGTTCTGCCAAGATCTCCAGCCAAGCCATAAGGGATGTAACCAGCAGATAGAGCAGCGCTGCCAACAGCAATGGTTCCAGGACGCGGAATTGAATCATTCCGATTGAGTAAGCGGTGCCTAAGAGCTCTCTTGCACCGATGGCATAGGCGAGTGCAGTTCCCTGGAACGTGATGATTGCGATACCGATGATCGGAGGTACGGCGATATTCAGCACATGCGGAAGGATGATCCGCGAGGTGATTTGGCCTCGCGACAGGGCAACTGATTGAGCCGCTTCGATCTGACCCTTGGGGACGCTCGCGATCGATGCCCGGAAGATCTCGGCGGTATACGCTGCCGTGGTCACACCGAACGCGATCATGACTGCTGTGAACCGGCCCAGGGTCACGATATTCGTGAGTCCGAAGTACACTAGATACAGCGTGAGAAGGGCAGGAAAGCCTCGGAAGATCTCCACCAAAGTGATCGTGATCCATCGGAGGGCCTTGCTGGGACTGTTCAGCGCCAGCCCGGCACCAAAACCCAGGGGGATCCCGACAGCGATGGCCACGGCGGCCATCTGGATGCTGACCCAGAGACCGGGGATCAACTCGACGAGCGTGTCCAGAACGAACTGCATCAGTGGGCCACCTTCACTGTTCCGCGACGCACTCGGGTGTCCAGCCATCGGGCGATTATGCCAACTGGCACGGTGAAGGCTAGATATACCAGACCGATGGTAAAGAACGACAGCAGTGGGTCGGCTCCGACCTGGACTGCGTTGTAGGCATAGAAGACCAGCTCGTTGGCGCCGATGATCGAGGCGATGGCGGTGTTCTTCAGTAAGGTGATGGAGTAGGCGGCTGCGGAGGCCAGCATAACCGGAACCGCTTGCGGCAGTACCACACGGAACAGGGTGTCCCACCTGTTGAGTGCGACGGATGCCGCACCCTCCCGCTGACCGTCAGGTACCGAGTCCAGTCCTGCACGTATGCTGTCGCCAAGGTAGGCCGAGTTGACGATACCGAGACCGACGATCGCAGCCAGGACAGGGACTGCGGAGATGATGCCCAGGGATAGTCCGAAGAAGATGATGATCAGCCATGCGATGGGGGGTATCCCTCTGGCGATCCACGCCCAGAGCGCGCCCAGGAAACGTGCGCCGGGATTCTTCGTCCGTCGCAGCATCGCAACGGGAATGGCGAGGACTGTAGACACGATCAGTGCGCCGAACCATATCTGAATTGTGATCCACAGCCCTTCGAGGATGTATGCCGGATCCAGCATCAGATCACACCACTGAGTGCGTTCACGAATCGACGGATACGCTCGTTCTCCGGGTCCGTGAGGATCTGGCCAGACGGCCCCATCTCCATTACTTCGCCGTCTGCCAGGAACATCACTCGATCGGCGGCCTGCTTGGCGAACTCGATCTCGTGGGTCACCATCATCATCGTCATGCCACCCTCAGCAAGCTCTGTCATCACTTTCAACACCTCCACACGCATCTCAGGGTCGATCGCACTTGTCGGCTCGTCGAAGAGGATCACCTCTGGATCCATAGCTAGGGTGCGAGCTATGGCCACACGTTGTTGCTGGCCACCAGAGAGTTGCCCTGGTCGCTTGTCCATATGATCTTTCAGTCCCACTCGTTTAAGCAGTTCCTCGGACCGCGTGGAGGACTCGTCCCTCGTTCGACCCAGGGCGAGACGCTGGGCCAAGCTGACGTTTTCGAGGGCCGTGTGCGTGGAGAAAAGATTAAAGGATTGGAAGACCATGCCTACCCGCTTACGCAGACTCCGCACCGACCTTGTCGGGGTCTTGAGCTCCGCGTCGAGGACCTGCTGCCCGTCCAGACGCAGAGTTCCGTTGTCCGGCATTTCCAAGAGGTTGAGGCAGCGTATGAACGTGCTCTTTCCCGAACCGCTCGGCCCGATGATCGCTATGTGTTCGCCCTTGGCTACATCCACGCTGATTCCACGGAGGATCTTCTTGTCGCCGAAACTCTTGCAAATGTTCTTGGCGGACAGGGCTGGAGCGCCGTCAGGATTCGTCATGATGTCTTGTTCCCTTGGTCGAGAGTTACTTGCCGCGAGGGCCTTGTTTCAGGGGCCGAGGGGTCTCGGAGGAAATCGAAGTCACATCCGAACTCGGGCTGAAGAACGTGGTTAGCGTGGAGTAAGGCGAATCCTCGTTGCGGTACGTCGCCTGGCTGGTACGGCGTTCGGGCAGCAAACTCCGTACCGTCGACGCAGTGCTCAAGTAAACCGTTCTCTGCGTCCAGGAGGACCTCATCCCCATCTTGGAGGCGAGACAGAGGTCCGCCGACTGCGGCCTCGGGAGAAACATGCAGAACTACTACTCCCGTCGAGGTGCCGCTCATGCGTGCATCCGAGATGCGGACCATATCCACGACACCTTGGCGGCGGAGTTTCGCCGGGATGGGGATATGTCCCACCTCCGGCATACCCGGAGCACCGACTGCCCCCAGCCCCCGCAGGACCAGGATGCTGTCGGTATCAACGTCCAGCAAGGGATCATCGATCCGGGCATTTAGATCATCGAGGCCATCGAACACCACCACTCGGCCGCGGTGCCTGAAAAGCTCTGGATCAGAGGTGCCAGCGGTCTTGAGCACCGCACCACTCGGCGCGAGGTTCCCCTGGAGCATTACCAGTGGCCCACGCTCGGCGCGAGGGGTGTCTCGCTCGGTGATCGCCAGGCTGGGGACACTCGGGGTACGGCGCAGTTCCTCACTCCATGACTCCCCCCGTACGGTGGAAGTCTCGAGGTTGAGGAGGTCATCGATTCGGCGCATCACAGCGGGTACCCCGCCCGCCTCATCCAGCACGGGCAAAGTGTGCTCTCCGCCAGGACGGACATTGGCCAAGTACGGGGTGGTACGGGACCAGTCCTGCAGTCTCTGCCACCCGATTTGAAGCCCAGCTCGACCAGCGATTGCTTCGAGATGGATGACAGAGTTCGTCGATCCACCTAACGCCGTGATGGTCCGGAACGCGTTCTCCAGAGACTCAAGGGTGACGAGCTGTCGAGGATTCTGCCCACGATTCACCGCCGCGACCGCTTCCAGTCCCGTCTGATAAGCGATCTCACGGCGACGAGAGCTGGTTGAGTCCGGAAGTGCGCTTCCGGGCAATGCGAAGCCAAGCACCTCGGCCAGGGAGGCCATGCTGCTTGCAGTCCCCATGACGTTGCAGGTACCGACGTCGGCATTGAGGTTGCCTTCGAACTCCAACCATTCGTTATCATTCACCTCCCCGATCCGGCGTTGGTCGCAGAAGGACCACGCGTCGTCAACGGTCAGGCTAGTATTGCTCCCGTGGCATGACAGGGGGCGAGGGCCTGTGGTGACCATGACTGCCGGTTTGTTGGCGCTGACCGCACCCATGATCTGGGCCGGAACGGTCTTGTCGCACCCGCCCAGGAGGACGACACCGTCAATGGGGGAAACGCTGATCATCTCCTCCACGTCCATGGACATGAGATTCCGCAGGTAAAGACTGGTGGGCCGGGTAAAGGGCTCGGAGATCGAAATGGTGGGGAATTCCAGTGGCAGACCGCCTGCAGCCCGTACACCACGCTTGACCTCCTGGACCAGGCTGTGAAGCCCCAAGTTGCAGGGATTAAGCTCCGAGGCACTATTGGCGACTCCAATGACCGGACGCTGTCGGACCTCGTCAGCGCTCAGACCCGCCCCGCGAAGAAACGCACGATGCATCAATCCGTCCTGCCCTGGATCGTCGAAGAGAGCTCCCCCTGCGCCAGTGATACCTCGTTGGGACATTACATCCTCACATTGTGGTCTAGGTCACGTTTACTCAAGCTAGCATATACCAAAGATTCTCTGGAAGGTACCTCTGTGATATTCCAACAAAAAGCAGTACGGTGTGATCATGCACACACCTCACGCGCCTACTTCTGCAACTCTCCTCCAGGTGGCTCCTCTGCCACCAGCGGTGGAAGAGATCCTGGACCGGGAGTTCTACGTGAACCACTTACCCGAGGGCGGCACCGGCTACGGGGCAGCGCAAAATGCCGGTGATGTAGTGGCGGTAGTGACCACAAGCCCCGTGGGAGCCAGTGGCGCACTGATGAAATCACTCCCGAATCTCGAGGCCGTGGTCAACTTCGGCGTCGGCTACGAGACGACCGATGTTGACACTGCGCGTCAGCTAGGAATCGCCGTGAGCAACACACCGGATGTCCTGACTGACTGCGTGGCAGACCTCGCGGTGGGGCTGACAATCGATGTCACGCGGGGTATCAGCGCTGCGGACCGCTACGTGCGCAGGGGGCAGTGGCCTGAGGGGGCCCACCCCCTAGGCAGGAGGGTTTCTGGCCTGAGGGTCGGGGTCATCGGCCTGGGTAGGATCGGCCGGGCCATCGCCCGGCGTATGGAGGCATTCGGGAACACGGTCTCATATCACAGTCGTCGTCGGGTGGAGGATGTTCCCTATTACTGGCATGAGTCTGTCTCGGTGTTGGCCGCTGAGTCTGATGTCTTGATAGTCGCCGTCTCAGGCGGGCCTTCCACCGAAAGTCTGGTTTCGCGAGACGTGCTCGATGCACTCGGTCCGGACGGGTTCTTAATCAACATCGCCCGAGGTTCCGTCGTGGACGAGGATGCGCTCATCCACGCGCTCGTCGAGCGGCGCATCGCGGGGGCAGCTCTCGACGTATTCGGTCACGAACCCCACGTACCCGAAGCGTTGTTCGAGCTAGACAACGTCGTCCTCACCCCACACCTAGGAAGCGCCACCGTAGAAACGCGTCAAGCCATGGCCGACCTTTTCCTAGAGAACGTTCGCATGTTCATGTCCACCGGCAGAGTGAGGACACCGGTTTTCTAACGGTTGGGGTCTCTCTCGGCCTCCCTGCAGACCTTCCAAGGAGGAGTTGTTATGTCTGGCGATAGTGGTCTTCGTGTGGCTGTCGTAACTGGTGCCGGTTCCGGCATCGGACGAGCGGTCACCGAACTGATGTTGGAATCTGGCTACAAAGTGGCCCTGGCCGGTCGCCGTCCAGACGTCCTCGAGGAGGTGGCGGGGGGCCGACAGAATGCTCTGGTACACCCCACGGACGTCACCGATGCCATACAGGTCGACCAGCTCTTTTCCCGTACATTGGCGAGGTGGGGGCGGGTAGATGTGCTGTTCAACAATGCTGGCATTGCGGGACCATCAGTAGGCGTATCCGAGATTGATCTCGAAGAGTGGGAGGACACGGTTGCCGTCAACCTGACGGCGGCCACCTTATGCGCGAGAGCGGCCATGAACGCCATGACATCCCAGTCACCCCAAGGGGGGCGAATCATCAACAATGGATCCATCGCCGCTCATTCACCCCGGCCTCAGTCAGCTGCCTACACAGTGACGAAGCACGGGATCACGGGCCTCACCAAGTCTATAGAACTTGATGGCCGCCGGGTCGGTGTTTCGTGTGGACAGATCGATATCGGGAACACGGCAACAGAGTTGGCAGATCGACTCAGTTCTGGCCCGGGTGCTCTTCAACCAGACGGTCGGCGTCTGCGCGAACCGACGTTCCCCGTGAGGGAGGCAGCCCGCGCAGTGGTCTTCATGGCAGATCTTCCACCCGCCGTCAACGTCTTCAACATGGTGATTACAGCAGCAGGGATGCCGTTCGTGGGCCGGGGGTGATCGACGAAATCGTTCCTCAGAGGACGAGGAACCCTACGCTTCGCGGCACGCCCAGAGGCAGTGCGTGCGCACCCTTGTGCAATGCTCGGACATCTTCGATTTTGAGGAAGTAGACACCATGAAGAGACAGATTCCCCGCTGGTCCGAGTTCCGTCCGCTGATGCAATTCGGTCCTCCGGATCCTAACCGTCGACGAGCGCGACTGGCTCGAGCGGCCGATCTCTGGGATCTGCGTACGATCGCACGTCGGCGCACACCGTCGGTCGCCTTCGACTATGCCGATGGAGGGGCTAACGATGAGATCACCCTCACAAAGAACCGTCAGGCTTTCCTGGAGACCGAGTTGGTGCCGCACATTCTCCACGATGTGTCCTCGGTAGACCTGTCGACGATGATAGCTGGTGACACCTCCAGCCTCCCCTTCGGCATCGCTCCGACGGGGTTCACCCGGATGATGCATGCAGCCGGAGAACGGGCCGGCGTGAGTGCAGCAGAACGTAACGGCATCCCTTTCGCGCTGTCCACCATGGGAACGACGTCGATCGAGCAGGTTGCGGACCATGCCCCCGGTGCACGGAAGTGGTTCCAGCTATATCTCTGGAAGGAACGTGACAAGTCACTGGCGCTGGTCGAGCGTGCCCAAGCCGCAGGGTTCGACACACTCCTGGTCACCGTGGACACCCCCGTCGCCGGAGCGCGGTTGCGGGACCGCCGGAACGGGATGACCATTCCCCCTCGCCTTACCGTGAAGTCCGTCGTGGACGCATCTTATCGTCCCGAGTGGTGGTTCAACTTCCTGACCACGGAGCCCTTGGCCTTCGCCACGCTGGACGGCCACTCCGGGGCACTTGAGGGCCTGATCACCACCATGTTCGATCCGGCGTTGGTCCTGGACGACCTCCGATGGTTGCGCGAAGTGTGGAACGGCACAATTTTTGTCAAGGGTGTCCTGACCATAGAGGATGCTGTGCGTGTGTCGGATGCGGGGGCAGACGGAATCGTAGTCTCCAACCATGGAGGCCGCCAGCTCGATCGCTCTCCGGTGCCACTGCGTGAGTTGCCTGCCATACGGTCGGCCGTGGGAAATGATCTGGAGATCATCCTGGACTCAGGCATCATGTCCGGAAACGACATCGTGGTAGCGCTGGCTGCCGGGGCCGACTTCACGCTTGTCGGACGCGCTTACCTGTACGGCCTAATGGCCGGCGGAGAGCAGGGTGTGGACCGGGCCATCGCGCTCCTCCGGGACGAAATCAGGCTCGCCCTTGCCCTGGTCGGCGTTTCGACCGTGGCCGAGCTCGGCCCGGAACATGTCCGGCTGCTCTCTGGCAACAGTGCCTATGGATCGTCACAGTCAATGTCGAGGTCGTCACAGTCGCGGGGTGTCGCGGCTGACAATCACCGTCCTCGTCAACTCCAGGATATCGGGGAGGATCCATGAACACCGAATCAACCAAGGCCGTGATCGTCACCGGATCAACTAGTGGCATCGGGTTCGCTATCGCCTCCCGTCTCTATGCAGAGGGCTGGCGCGTGACACTCAACGGGTACCGAACCGAGAAGGAGGGAGCGGACCTCTGCGCGAAGATGCCCGGCGCCGACTACGTGGACGCCGACGTGAGTACCAGTGATGGTGCCGCCCACCTCGTCAAGACGGCCGTTGCCTCCTTCGGCCAATTGGATGCGGTAGTAAACAACGCCGGCGTTGCCTGGCGCATCGATCACTCCGACCTTGACGCGGTCGATGACGAATTCTGGGACAAAATTATGGCCGTCAATCTGAAGGGGCCATGGAATGTGGCCAAGGCGGCGCGGCCCCACTTGGCCCGCTCAAGCGGGCAGATCATCAACAACGCTTCCCTCGCGGGCCTGACAACCACCGGCAGCTCCATTCCCTATGCCGTTAGCAAAGCCGGGCTTGTCCATCTGACCCACTTGCTCGCCAAAGCCCTCGGGCCGGAAATCCGGGTCAACGCCGTAGCTCCCGGTTACATCGACACCCCTCTGACCCACGAATGGCAGTCTGTGAGGGACTACGTGGAAGACAATGCCCCCGCCCGCCGACTTGGTGACCCTGAGGACGTAGCTGAGGCGGTGCACGGTGTGATGAAGATGGGGTACGTCTCCGGGGCGATCATCCCTGTAGCAGGCGGTCTCCAGGTTCTTTAAACACTACAATCCCAAATCCCACGTCCGGGCAATCATCAGTCTGGACGTCGACACTGAGTGAATAGATCAGCGAGCACGGGCCGATTGCGCCACTACTCGGCGGAGAGCTCCTGTTCGGCTGGCTCAACCCCGATACCCTGAAATTTAGCTTAAATGCGGACGGCACGGTCGGCCGCACGCAGTTGGATTGCCTCCGAGATGGGGTTCCCCGCCAGGGGTATCCGCTATCCGACTCTCTGCCGGATTCCTCCCAGTCTACCGGATAGTCGCAGAGTGAGAGGGCCCTTCAGAGGATCACCCGCCATTTTATCCCGTTTATACTCTTTATACATCTGGGGGCCGGAAGGCGCACCGATCGCCCGTCTCCGCAGGTATTCCACATGCCACCGTAGGGCAGGCGGATCAACCCGTCCATCGCTGGTTGTCAAGTCCGGGTTGCCCAGCACCGTCCCCTATCCGTCAGACCGGGCGTCTCACCCCAGTCCGGCGGCTAGGGGACGCCCGGCGTGTGACGACTGTGCCGACTCCCGCCGGGGGCGAGCTTTAGTCGAGATCCGTGGGCACTGTGACCGTGGACTGGGTGTAACCCTCAGCGTCGATGATCTCCAAGTGCATTTCGCCACCGATCTCCCCACCTGGGATGAAGTCGGTGTAATGGCTCATCGATTCCGGCGAGAGCTCCCACGCGCCGTTAGTAACCTCTGACTGCGATTGCCGCCCGGATGGACTTCTGTAGCTTCCAAATGGAGTCATCAACGGCGTCGAGCCGCCGCGCAGGATGTAACTGACGATTAAGTGCGTTCCCACGGCGTTCTCGTAGGCAGTGACGAACTCGATCTCACTTCCCCCTGGCCCCTCAATCACCGTTTCGTCGCCCATGACGATCACCTCATCAATGGGGCGGTCATCGATGCTGAAAGTGTAGATCAGCCCCTCATCGCCGGTGAAGTTCTGGAAGACGCCCACACACTCGTCCTCTCCCGGCCAGCACAGCTCGAAACCTTCGTCGACCTTTGTGACCCGCGCCGTGTCGTTGGTGGGGTTGACCAGCCGGTTGTTGATGCCGAGCCGTTCGTGGGCGTAGACCTCGAACCCGCGGGCCAGCTGCTTGGTCGGCGTGTTCAGATACCCCGACGCTTCGGGTCGGATTCTTCCACCGCAGAGCTGTAGCTGCGACTGATGTCTTTGAAATCTTCCGACAGTGAGGCGTTGCCCTTCGCGGTGAGGTCGTAGTAATGGCCCATCTCGTGGATGTAGGCCTCGGAGGTTCGCACGTCGACCGCGACGGTGTTCCGGGCCGGGTTGTAGACCCCGTTGGCGTTGTGCTTGCCCAGCTTGCGGATCCGCAGGTCGGGGCGGCGGTCAGCCGGGATCGGCGGCAGCTTCGATTCGGCGTCGTGGATCGCGTTTTCGAAGTCGGCGTACTCGTCCGGGTCGACATCGTTGTCGATCTCGACTTTGCTAAAGTGTCCGCCGTTGGCTGTTGACAGGCTGGTGGAGGCCATCATGTCCTGTCGTGCCTTGTCCGGGTTCTTCTTGTCGTCGAAGGCTGAGGCGATCGTGGCGTTCTGCTCACGGATGTATTTCTTCTGGGCGAGGAAGTTGCGGCCCTCCAGCTGCACGTCCTCCAGGGGGGCAGCGCCTGGACGGCGGCGACCTTATTGTCCGCATACCGCTTTGCGGCGAGTTCGGTGCGGCGACTACGCTCCTCTATTCATTGAGGTGTCGGCGTCCTTCAAGTCGTAGATGCGCTGCTGGTAGGCGGCGTGGCTGTACCCCTGGGGGTAGTCGTTGGTGCTGGCCGCGCTGTGGGGGTGCAGTGCGGTGCGCGCCAGCAGGTTCTCCCCGGTTCGACGGGAGAGGCGTCCGGCCCCGGCCAGGGAGCGGATGTCGCTCTGAGTGACCCGCTGGTGAGCTCGGACGGGCCCGCTGTCGGTGCACAGTGTGAACGTTTTCAGCTGGTTGTGGGAGGCGTCGGAGACGGCCAGCCAGCGTTGTTCGCGTTCGCCGTCGGCGGTTGACGGTCTCCATTCTGGCCAGCCACCCGCGGGAGGCGTTCTTGCCCATGGTGGCCAGCAGGCTGTCCTTCTCGATCGTATGCACTTCGGTGACGTGGTCGAGGTTTTCGATCATCTCGACGGCTGTCTGGTCATCGACCTTGTTGTCCTCCGGTGACGAGACGGCGTGGCAGAGCCTTCCGGAGAGCCCCCGGTTATCGAAGTATCCGTCGGCGCGGTTGTCCGGATCGGCCAGGGCGTCGGCAAAGAGCTCCAGGTCATCGTCTGCGACCCGGTTGAGGTATTTTCCACGCAGGTCCGCGTTGTAGAAACGGTTGGGGATGCCCTCGAAGTCGGTGTTGAACA
>NZ_JACIBT010000017.1 GCF_014195445.1 Garicola koreensis
CCTGGTCAGGCCCCTCTATGAGCGCCACATCGAGCAGGTGCTGGTCACTGTGGGACTGAACCTGGCCGCCATCGCGCTGTTCGAGGGCATCTGGGGCACCGAGCCGGCCTTCATCGACGGCCCCGGCTGGATGACCGGCACCACCTCGATCCTCGGTGCCGCCATCCCCAACCACATCTTCATCACCATCCTGGTGGCAGTGCTGGTCCTGGCCTCTATGGTGCTGTTCCTGAAGAAGACCCGCTACGGCATGATCATCCGAGCCGGGGTGGAGAACCGATCGATGGTCACCGCCCTGGGCATCGACGTCCGGCGCGCCTTCACCCTGGTGTTCACCATCGGCGGGGCAGCCGCCGGGATGGGCGGGGTGTTGGCCAGTCACTACTTCGGCTATGTCTCACCGATGCTCGGGGGAACGCTGCTGATCTTTGCGTTCATCGTCACCATCCTGGGCGGGCTGGGTTCCCTGGCCGGAGCCGCCGTGGCCGCCCTGCTGGTGGGGGTGCTGCAGCAGTTCGCCAACTACTACTGGGGCGTCGGCGACTTCGTAGTCGTCATCCTGCTGGCCGTCGTCCTGCTGACCAAACCCTCAGGACTACTGGGACGAAAGGTAACGACCGCCGCATGAGCACCTCAACTGAGAACCGCTACGAGCAGTCCAACCCTCCCACAGGCAAGACCCCGGCGGCTGCCGACCAGTCCCAGCGGCGGGCCGTGCAGCATCGCTTGGGGACCTCGCTCTCCCCGGAGCAGGCGAGCACCGCAGAGCAGGCCCACACTCGGCGTCGGAAGCTGCTGCGCTGGGGAATCGGTGTGGCGGCCCTGATCATCCTGGTGCTGCTGCCGCTGCTGAACATCCGGATCCCGGGCCTGCTTCCCGGGGCCACCTACGAACCCGGGGCACTGCACCTGATGGCACTGTGCATGGTCTACGGCGCGATAGCTCTGACCTACCACATGTTCCTCGGTGTGGCCGGGATGCTCTCGTTCGGTCACGCGCTCTACGTCGGAGCTGGCGCCTACCTGCTGGGAATTCTGCTGGCCGAGACCGGGATGGGCCTCATCCCCGCCATGCTGATCACCCTGGCCGGGGTCGTGGCGCTCAGCCTGGTCACCGGTTCGGTCGCCCTGAGGGTCAGCGGAATCCCCTTCGCCATGGTCACCCTAGCCTTTGCCCAGGCCGGCTCCGTGCTGGTGCGCCGCAACCCCGGCGGGGTCACTGGCGGCGAAGAGGGGCTGCGCCTGAACACCGAGAACATTCCCGGCTTCCTGGTGGGGGTGGACAACACCCGCAACGTCTACTGGATGGCCCTGGCAGCGCTGCTGGTCACCTTCGCCGTGGTCACCTGGATCCAACGCTCCCGCGCCGGCCACCTGGCCGAAGCGGTCCGGGAGAACGACCGGCGGGTACGGGTACTGGGACTGCAGCCCTATGTGGCCAAGCTGCTGATCTTCGCAGTCGGCGGCACCCTGGCCGGCTGCGTCGGGATGGTCTACCTGATCCTGCAGTCCGGAGCGAACCCGCAGGCGGTCGGTGCGGAGTTCACCATCTCTATCCTGGTCATGGTGGTCCTCGGCGGCGTCGGGTCCCGCTGGGGCGCAGTGGTGGGCGGGGTGATCTACACGCTGCTGGTGCAGCGGATGACCGTATTCGCCCAATCCGAGACCATCCAATCGATGCCCGAGTTCATCCAGCTGCCACTGTCAGAGCCGCTGTTCATCGTGGGGACGCTCTTCGTGCTGGTAGTGCTGTTCGTGCCCGGCGGGCTGGCCGGTTTCGTGCGCAGGATGGCCGGGCGGACCAGGTGGGGCCGCAGAACACGCGAAGCGCCGGCAGACCTGCTGGAGCAGTCCAAATGACCGGCACCCTGCACACTCTGGGGCGGTGGACCGCGGACCGGGCCATCGCCACCCCGGGCCGGACTGCGATCCTCGACGCCGGCGTCGCGCTGACCTACCGGGAGTTTGAGCACCGCTCAGCCCGTTTGGCGCAGCTGCTGATCAACGCCGGATACCGCCCGCAGGAGCGAATCGCCACGATCAGCGGCAACAGTGCTGACCACGCCGTGCTGTTCTTCGCCTGCGCCAAGGCAGGACTGGTGCTGGCTCCGCTGTCCTGGCGGCTGCGGCCCCGCGAGCTTGCCGCTCAGCTTCAGATCGCCGATCCCGCGCTGCTGGTCATCGAGGAGGAGTTCAGCTCACTGGCCGAGGAGGCCTGCGCGCTGACCACCTCGGCGCCGAGCCGGGTGCGGCCCGGCCGCGACGGAATCGAACTGGAGGTTGCAGACCCCCACCGCCGCGGCGGCAGCACAGCAGGGCTGCGCACCCCGGGCAGCCCCGTCCAGGATGACGACGCACTGCTGATGCCCTTCACCTCAGGCACCGAAGGCCCGGCCAAAGCAGCGGTGCTGACCCACGCCAACTGCTTCTGGAACAACCTGGCGCTCTCCCGGACCCTGGAGATCACCACCTCAGATGTGGTGCTGGCGATACTGCCGCAGTTCCACACCGGCGGCTGGAACATTCAGCCGCTGCTGGCCTGGTGGACCGGGGCCACAGTGGTGATGGAGCGGACCTTCGACGCCGGACGGGTGCTGTCGCTGATCGAGGAGCGGCGGATCACCACCCTGATGGCGGTGCCGACTCAGTACCTGATGCTGGCCGAACATCCCAACTTCGCCGCCACGGACCTGTCCAGCCTGCGCCTGGCGGTGGTGGGCGGCGCCTCGATGCCGCCTACCCTGCTGCGTGTCTGGCACGCCCGCGGCGTCCCCCTGGTGCAGGGCTACGGGCTGACCGAGGCGGGGCCGAACGTGCTCTCGCTGCCGGCTGAGGACGCCCGCGAGCGCGTCGGCTGGATGGGCAAACCCTATCCGCATGTCGAAGTCGCCGTCGCAGACCCAGTCACCGGCCGGCTGCTGGAGGGGCCCGCCGTCGGCGAGCTGCTGGTGGCCGGCCCCAGCGTCTTCGCCGGCTACTTCGGTGACCCGGATGCTACTGCCAGAGCCCTAGCCGGTGGTTGGCTGCGCACTGGAGACCTGGTCGAACGCGACGCAGAGGGCTACTTCCGAATCGTCGACCGACTCAAAGACATCTTCATCCGTGGTGGGGAGAACGTAGTGCCCTCCGAGGTTGAACAGGTCCTCGCCACCCACCCGGGGGTCGCAGACGCCGCCGTCGTCGGTGTTCCCGACGACCGCTGGGGTGAGACCGGCCACGCATTCATTGTCCGCCGTCGTGGTGTTCTGGTCGATGAGACCACTCTTGACGAACACTGCGCTGAGCATCTGAGCGCCCCTAAGCGGCCCAGCGCATACAGTTTTGTCGCCGTGCTGCCGCGGACCGGCCTGGACAAAGTCGCCCGCGCTCGGCTGCGCCCGGCCGCCGCAGAGAGGAGTCACCATGGCCATTGAGCCGCTGCACCCTGACACCGACGACGCCGGAGCCGATTCCGCACCGACGACGACCCGGGGCACCGTACTGACTGCCCGCGGGCTGCGCACCCGCCGCAGGCTGCTCGACGCCGCCGAACAGGTCTTCGCGCAGCTGGGCTACCCGACGGCCTCCATCGTGAAGATCACCGAGCAGGCCGGCTGCGGTCTGGGCACCTTCTACCTCTACTTCGCCGGTAAGCAGGAGATCTTCAACGAAGTGGTGGTCGACCTCAACCGCAGGGTCCGCCGCGCGATGAACGATGCCGCCAAGGCCGAGGCCGATGCTGGCCGGATCGCCGCCGAACGGGCCGGCTTCCGGGCGTTCTTCCGCTTCACCGCCGAGCACCCGGCGCTCTACCGGATCATCCGCCAAGCTGAGTTCGCCTCCCCAGAGGCGCTGCGCCTGCACTACTCCAGGATCGTCGACGGCTACGCCGAGGGGATCCAGCAGGGCCAGCAGGCGGGCGAGGTCCACCAGATGGACCCTGAAGTGGTCGCCTGGGCGCTGATGGGCATCGGCGAGATCGTCGGGATGCGCTGGGTGCTGTGGCCCCATGAGAGTCCTGCGGGTGACTCCTCGACGGAGCCAGGGACCCAGGAAGTACCGGAGCACGTATTCGACACCATGATGGAGTTCATCGAGCGGGCGTTGGCGCCGGCCCCGGTGAGCCGGAAGGGAACTGACCATGTCTGAGACGGCCCAGAGCACCCAGGCGCCGGCCGCGGTGACCCCACAGGTCGCTGCCCACGTGGCGAAGAACCACAGCCACACCGATATCGGCCGCAGCTATCGCCAGCATCAGATTCCCGTGCCGGGCGGGAGCATGACCGTCGGCGTCTGGGGTCCCGAGGACCCAGCCGCACCCACTGTGCTGGCCGTCCACGGGGTCTCCGCCTCCCACCGCAGCTTCGGCCTGCTGGCGGAGGCGCTTGAGGGGGTGCGGGTCATCGCACCGGATCTGCGCGGACGCGGCCGGTCCAACCTGTTGCCCGGCCCCTACGGGATGCCGGTGCACGCTGATGACATGGCCGCCGTCCTGCAGGCACTCTCCGCTGGGCCGGTCACCGTGGTGGGCCACTCGATGGGGGCCTTCGTCGCTCTGGTCCTCGCCCACCGGCATCGGTCGCTGGTGAACTCAGCCGTCCTCATCGACGGCGGCATTCCGCTCGATGTCCCGGCTGAGCTGACCCCGGACCAGGTGGTCCAGGCGGTCCTCGGCCCCGTGGCAGAGCGGCTGGCCATGCGGTTCACCTCAGTGGATCAGTACCGCACCTTCTGGCTGGAGCACCCGGCCCTGGGCGACTCCTGGTCGGATGGGCGCGGCACCGCAGCGCTGATGGAGGACTACATCACCTACGACCTGGAACTCGAAGATCAGCTGCTGCGTCCGGCCACCCAGTATGAGGCCATGGCCCAGGACACCGCTGAGCTGCAGGGCGGCGGCGCCCTGCTGCAGGCGCTCAACGAGCTCGAGGTGCCCACCCGGCTGTACTGGTGCCGACGCGGGCTGCTCGGCGATGAGCCCGGGCTCTACAACCGGCAGTATCTGACTGACTGGGCTGACCGAGTGCCAGCCCTGGCGCACCAGATGGCCACCGAAGAGGTCCCCGACACCAACCACTACACGATCGTGATGGCACCTGCCGGTGCGGCCGCCGTCGCCCGGGGTATTCACGCTGAGCTGGGCCTGCATCAGCAGTGAGAGTCCCCGGCGGTGAGAGTCCCGCTCCACGCTCAGTGGCCCAGGGTGGCGCGGCGCCGCTGCGCCGAGTCCTCACAGCGTTGTTCAAATGTCACAGTGCTGTTCAGATTTCACAGCCTGAGTGGATTATGATCCTTCATTCGGCTGTGAAGTTTGGGCTGCGCGGTTCGGACGGCGCGGTTCGGACGGCGCGGGGAATGCGCACCGGGTCCCCCCAGGACGCACTGATCGGTAGAGTGGCTGTCTGTGACTGGCACTGACTCCCCCAACCCCTCCACATCCGCCGCGCAGTCTGCGGCGAAGGTCTCCGACGTCTTCGACCCCGCCCAGTGGCGGGAGGTCACCGGCTTCGGTTTCGACGACATCACCTACCACCGGCGTGTGGAGCGCGACGAGGCCGGGGCGATCCTGCGCGACCTGCCGGCAGTGCGCATCGCTTTCGACCGGCCCGAGGTGCGCAACGCCTTCCGCCCCTCCACCGTCGATGAGCTCTATCGCGCGCTGGATCACGCCCGGATGACTCCGGATGTGGCCGCAGTGCTGCTCACCGGCAACGGACCCTCCCCCAAGGACGGGGGGCACTCCTTCTGCTCCGGCGGTGATCAGCGAATCCGCGGCCGCGACGGATACCGCTACGCCGAAGGGGAGACCGCCGAGACCGTGGACCCTGCCCGGGCCGGCCGGCTGCACATCCTGGAAGTCCAGCGGCTCATCCGCACCATGCCCAAAGTCGTGGTGGCCGTGGTCAACGGCTGGGCCGCCGGCGGCGGGCACTCGCTGCACGTGGTCTGCGACCTAACCATCGCCTCGCGCCAGCACGGGAAGTTCAAGCAGACTGACGCGACTGTGGGCTCCTTCGACGCCGGCTACGGTTCCGCGCTGCTGGCCCGGCAGATCGGCCAGAAGAAGGCCCGGGAGATCTTCTTCCTCGCCCGCGAGCACACCGCCGAAGACATGGTGGCCGCCGGTGCGGTCAACGAGGCGGTCGACCACCAGAAGCTCGAGCAGGTCGCCTTGGAGTACGCCGACGACATCGCCGGCCAGTCGCCGCAGGCGGTGCGCATGCTGAAGTTCGCCTTCAACGCCGTCGACGACGGACTGGCCGGTCAGCAGGTCTTCGCCGGCGAGGCCACCCGCATGGGTTACATGACCGATGAGGCTGTTGAGGGGCGCGACGCGTTCCTGGCGAAGCGGGCCCCCAACTGGTCCGACTACCCCTACTACTATTAGTAGCGGCCCCCTTCGCATCGCGGGCGAGACCGCTCCGAGATAGCTACTGCCACTGGTGGCAGCGCGTGGAGTGAACCGCGATGACGATCTCAATGAAGACCATCAGCCGCGAAGCCCGAGGCGCCTCAGTTCCGTCGTCGCTCAGGCTCTCCTGAACGATCAGCGGCATCGATTCGCGGTCGGTCAGCGGCGGGGAACCACAAACCATAAGCTTGCGCGATACTATTATGAGATACTTGCTTAACTCATAATCTCAAGGAGCTGGTCTATGACTTCGCAGACTGAGTGGCCATCACTTGAGTACGAGACTCGTAGATGGTTGCCAACTGCTCATGCCACCTGGGGCGTTGATGTGGAACGAGCTGCGCTTGGGTCTACCTATCACTCGGCCCTCGTGCCGCGCATAGCTGGTCGCAGACCATCACCGGGTCAAGATGCCTACCGAGAAGCTGAGGAGGCCGAGCGGGAACTCACCCGCTTTGACGCTGAGCTGGGCCAGAGGATCGCCGCCTTTGCTCCGGTGCTCTTACGATCTGAGGCAGCTTCATCCTCACAGATCGAGAATCTCAGCGCTTCAGCCCGAGCAATCTTCAGCACGGAGCTTGGGCTTCGCCGCAGTCGGAATGCCGAGACTGTCGTGGCCAACACCCAGGCCATGCAAGCCGCTCTCGAGCTAGCCGAGGACCCCTCTGCGGAGTCCATCAAGGAAGTCCACGCTGTGCTCATGGAGGGCCAGCCACACCACACACCTGGGCGCTGGCGCGATGAGCCGGTCTGGATCGGAACCCGCTCTGACAGCCCCGTCGGCGCTTCTTTCGTTGCTCCGGACCACGAGCATGTCGCAAAGCTCATGGATGACCTCGCCGATTTCGTCAACGATCCCAGGGTGCCCGCCCTGATCTCCGTGGCTGTCGGCCATGCCCAGTTCGAAACCATTCACCCCTTCAGTGACGGCAACGGCCGAGTAGGTCGGGCTCTAGCTCAGTCCATGCTGCGCCACCGGGGAGTGACCCGGAATGTTGCGGTGCCGGTCTCTGCGGGGCTGCTTGCCGACGTCGAGGGGTATCACGCTGCACTGACCGCCTACCGGGCCGGTGAGGTCGACCCGATCATCCACGCGTTCGCCGCGGCCTCGCTGCGCGCTGTTCACAACGCCCGCCAGCTGGTGGCAGAGATCGATGGTATCCGCCAGAGCTGGAACCACCGGCTTAAAGCTCGCAGCAATTCGAATGCGTGGAAGCTTCTCGATGTCCTTACACATCGCCCGGTGCTCAACAGTGCAGCTGCGGCTGCGGAACTGGGCGTGAAGCAGCCTAATGTGTATCCGCCTCTTCAGGCGCTCGTCGAGGCTGGTATTGCTAAGTCCAAAGCCGAACACCAGCTCGGCCCGTTCTGGCGCAGCCATGAGGTGCTCGCCGCGATCGACTCCTTTGCTGAGCGGGCTGGCCGGCGTTCGATCCCCCACTGATCAATAGCACCGGGGGTTGGTCTGCCACCGGCACGGACGGAGCGTGATGCTCCTACTGTGTGAAACGGCTGCTCCCACCCGGGCTCAACGCCAACGACCGGACCAGCGCAGCTGCCCTGCAAGTTGGATAAGCTGGAAGGATGCAGAAATGGGGGAGGTCGGGACTATGAGCTGGCTCGCTGAGGCGCTGGCCGCCATCGACGCCGCACGCCGCGCGGACGCCCCACCGGTGGAGTTCCTCCCCACCGAGCACGACGACGACACCCACCCGCACTGGACCCTGCGCGAGGACGCCGCAGACTCCGGCGCCGCGGCGGTGGTCCGCACCTCCGGCTCCACCGGCACACCGAAGCAGACGCTGCTCTCCTGGGACGCGCTGGAGGCCTCGGCGCGGATGACCGCACAGGCCCTCGGCGGCCATGGGCAGTGGCTGCTGACCCTGCAGCCCAGCTACGTGGCGGGCCTGGCCGTCCTCACCCGCAGCCTGGTCGCAGCAACCACACCGGTCGCCCTGCTGCAGCACACCACAGATCCGCACCGCTTCACCGAAGCCGCCGAACAGCTGACCGGGCAGAAGCGGTTCGCCTCCCTGGTCCCCACCCAGCTGCAGCGCCTTCTGGAGCACGACGACGACCCAGTCCTGCTGGATGCCCTGCGCCGCTTCGACGCCATCCTGCTGGGCGGCGGTGCGACCGGCGCGGAGCTCTACGGGCGGGCAAAGCGCCTGGGGCTCAACGTCATCCGCACCTACGGGATGAGTGAGACCTGCGGCGGCTGCGTCTACGACGGCTACCCGCTGCCGGGGGTGAGCATCAGCATCGGAGCCCAGGGTCGGGTGCAGTTGGCCGGTCCCATGCTCGCCCTGGGGTACCTGGACGACGAGCAGCTCACCGCCGAAAAGTTCACCACAGAGGCTGCCACCGGCGAGCGCCGCTTCCGCACCGACGATCTGGGCAGCCTGAGCACCGAGGACGCCGACGCGCTGGACACCGTGGCCCAGGTATCCGGCGCGGGGCATTCGACCCAGATCGTTCCCAAGCTGAGCGTCACCGGCCGAGTCGATGATGTGATCACCACCGGCGGGGTCAAAGTCTCCGCCGAGCAGGTGCGCCTGGCGCTGGAGTCCCACCCGCGGGTGGGTGAGGCGTTCGTCACCGGCATAGACGACGCCCAGTGGGGGCAGAAGGTGGTGGCCGCCGTCGTGCTGTCCTCGACCTCGCGCCGGGCCAGCACCTTCGCCGAGCTCGATGATCTGGTCCGTCGGCAGCTGGGCGCCGCCGCAGTTCCCAAGCACTATGAGCTGCTGGGCTCACTGCCGCTGCTGCCCAACGGCAAGCCGGATCGGCAGCGGCTGACCGATCTGCTCCGCCGCTGACCCACGTGGTGTTCGATCACGCAGGCTGACGGTATTCTGATGGATTTTCGCCACAAACTGCGGTCAGAGTGCGTGACCGTACGAAAGGAGCAGACCCGTGACCACAGTGAGCCAGTGGGCCGCCGGGGCGCGTCCGCGGACCCTGCCGATGGCCGTATCTCCGGTGGTGATCGGTGCGGCAGCAGCAGTGCACATTGGCAGCGGGGCCGGCGCCCCGGGTGAGGCGGTCCCAGGTGAGGTGACCCTGGACGGGCCGGACCTGGGCGCAGTCGACCTGGCAGTGGCAGCCCTGGCACTGGTGGTCGCGCTTGCCCTGCAGGTCGGGGTTAACTACGCCAATGACTACTCCGACGGGGTGCGCGGCACCGACGACGTCCGTGTCGGTCCGATGCGGCTCACCGCCACCGGCACCGCCGCAGCCGTGCAGGTGAAGGCGGCGGCGTTCATCAGCTTCGGCCTGGCAGCACTGGCCGGATTGGGCATTGTGCTGCTGAGCGGACTGTGGTGGATGATTCCGGTCGGCGTCGTCTGTGTGCTCGCCGCCTGGTGGTACACCGGAGGCAAGCACCCCTACGGCTATCTGGGGCTGGGGGAGGTCATGGTGTTCGTCTTCTTCGGACTGGTGGCCACACTGGGGACCACCTACGCGATGGTCGAGCACATCTCGGTCGCCTCGACTGTCGGCGCAGTCTCCCACGGGCTGATCGCCTCGGCGCTGCTGATGGCCAATAACGTCCGCGACATTCCCACCGACCGTGACACGGGCAAACGCACGCTGGCCGTGCGGCTGGGACAGACCCGCGCCCGCTGGACCTACTGCTTCATGATCGCCGCAGCCGTGGCCATTCCGCTGAGCCTGAGCCTCGCCGGGCAGCAGCCGTGGTTCTGGCTGGTGGTGCTGGCCTGGCCGATCGCGGTGCGGCCGATGATCATCATGTGGCCGTGGCGCGCCACCCGACCCAAGGGGACAGCCCTGATCCCGGTGCTGCAGCAGACCTCGATGGTGGGGCTGGTGTTCGCCGCAGCGTTCTCCGCCGCGCTGCTGATCAGCTGAGCGGGCCCGCCCCGTTGGTCACTGCCTCCCCACGACGCAAAATCACCCAGCTATCAGTTCATCACCCTCGTCCACGACGGTGATGAACCGATAAGACGGTGATAAGCGGAAGGGGGCCGATTCAGGCGGGGTGGTGCGAGGGGCTCAGTGCTGCGGGGCTCAGTTCTGCGCAGAGGCTGGTACTGTGCAGCGCCTGGAACTGCTCAGCCGCGCTGGGGGGTGGGCCCGGTGTCGGGACCGCCCTCGGATTCGTCGTCATCGGAGGCCCTGGGATCCTCTGAGCTCCGGGAGTCGGACTCACCGGTGGCAGCATCGGCGCCCGTCGAGTCGCTGCTCTGTTCGCTGCTCTGCTGGCTGTCGCGACGTTCCGCCTCCTCACGCCGTTTGCGGGCCTGCTCCGCACTCTTCTGCGTCTCCTGCTCACGGCGCTGGTGCTGCCGGCGTTCGATCTCTACCCGCCGCAGGAACTCGGGGTCGTCATCTGGTGCCGCCGGTCCCCTACGCTGCGGGGCTGCGGGAGTGTCCTTTGCCCGGCCGAAGGCCATCCAAAGTCCGGGGCCCAGCAGCGGCAGCAGCAGGATGATGAAGATCCAGGACACTTTGGGCAGCACGCGCACACGGTGGCGCGGAGTCTGGATGCATTCGACCGTGCAGTAGATGAGCAGGCCGAGCGCCACCACTCCGAGACCGATGAAGAAACGTACCATGACATCTAGACTAATGGACCCGGCTGGGCACCCCTAGCCGTGCCGGATACAGTTCCCGCTGGGCTGAATGGCCGCTACCTGTCCTCTGCGGCGTCGTCGTTCTCCTGGAATCGTTCAGCCAACTCGTCTTCGGCCGCATTGTCCTGACGCTCCGCTGCGCTGCGTCTGCGCCTGCTGCCCAGATTCGCCAGCTGCTCGGCGGCGGCGATCCGCCACCGGTTGAAGAACAGGTAGCCCACGGCCCAGGAGACGATCAGACCGATGATCAGCCCAAAGATGAGGGTGAAGTCTCCCAGGTCCACGTAGAGGCAGAGGAAGAAGACGACGGCGAAGACGCCCAGTCGCAGTACCGAGTATTTCAGGACAGCCATAGGATCACTCCGGAAGCCCTGCGTAGGAGTGCAGGCCGGGGAAGTAGACGTTGACGACGCCGTAGTTGATGATGATGCAGACGAATCCCATGATGGACAGCCATGCGGCGCGGTTTCCGGTCCAGCCGCGGGTCGCCCGGGCGTGGAGGTAGCCGGCGTAGACCACCCAGATCACAAACGTCCAGACTTCCTTGGGGTCCCAGCCCCAGTACCGGCCCCAGGACTGCTGGGCCCAGATGGCTCCGGTGATCACCGGGCCCACGGTCCAGAACACGAAGGCCACCGCGTTGAGCCGGTAAGCCCAGGACTCCAGGGAGAAGGCCTTGGGGACCAGTCGCATGAACTGCCAGCCAGCCACGGTGCGCTCAAATCTGCCAGAGGGTCCGTGCGCCAGCGCCTTCTCACGGCGGGACTGCACCAGCTGCAGCAGGTTCATCGCGAAGGTGAGCACGAACAGGCCGATGGCCAGGGAGGCCAACGAGACGTGAATGGCCAGCCAGGGGCTCTGCAGCGCCGGCTGCACGTGACCCACCGGTGTGGGGAAGCCGATAGTGGCTGCGACCATCATCACGACCACCAGCCCGAGCACGAAGATGCCCAAAAAGCGCAGGTCCCGGCGGATGAGACTGATCAGGTAGACGACGGCGACCACCAGCGAGGCGCCGACGAGGAACTCGTACATATTGCCCAGCGGCCACCGCGAGGCTGCCAGGCCGCGAGCCACCACCGCAAACGCATGGGCGGCCACCGCCACGATGGTCAGCGCGACAGCCACGTTGGCGAAGGGGCGGCGGGTTCCCACATACCCCATGTCTTCATCGACCAGCTCGGCGTCGGAGTCGCCCGACGTCGGCCCGGCTCCCCCATGGCCGCCTCGGCCGGAGCCTGCGGCGACGTCGGCCGGCACCCGGGTGGGCTGCGCACCGGATTCGGCGGCCAGCTCCTGCTCAACCCGGCGGATCGTAGCGGAGCTGCGCACCGCGTCCACGGTGAACAGTATGAACGCCAGCGTGTAGATCAGCGCGGCGATGAGCGTGAACAGCTCAGCGTACTCAGCCAGCTGCACGTTGATGCTCGGCAGTGCGGCAGTCAGGACGGAAATACTCATGGGTTAAGTGTTCTCCTCGGGGGCGCGGACTGGCCAGGTCGTCTCGAACTGGGCGCGCAGGGCGACGTTCTCGTCCCGCAGGCTGAAGTCTTCTCCTCTGGAGAGCAGCCCGTAGCGCACCAGTGTACGCCCAGCCTCAGTGGTCTCTGCTGTCACCCAGGCCCGACGGCGGCGCAGGAACAGGCTGCTGACCAGCCCTGCGGTCGCGGTGAGCGCGAAGATCAGCACCCAGGTCTCGCCGGGGTTGTAGGTGATGTCGACGGCGATGTAGTTCTGGACCTCTTCGAATTCGATCTCGCCCAGACCATCGGGCAGCTGTTGAGTCTCTCCCGGTGCCAGCACGATGCCGCCGGCCTCGACCTCGCGGGAGTTCAGGACCTCCAGCTCATCGGTGTCCAGGACGTAGACGTTCTGCGGCTGCCCGTCGTCGAGCCCCAGGTCTCCGGCGTAGGAGTTCAGGTGCAGCTCGGGGTTGCCCAGCTCCGGATCTGCCGAGACCCCCAGCCCACCGCCGGAATCCACGGCCGTGGGCAGGAAGAGCCCGACGAACCCCAGCTGTTCGGGGCTGGCGTCGGGAGCTTTGACAACGGTCATGGAGGTGTAGACGCCGTCGTCGGGGCGGGTGACGACCGGACCGGAGTACGCCACCTCGCCTTCGCCGTCGCGCACGGTGATCACCGGGGCGTAGCCGTTGCCGACCAGGTAGACGTTGGCACCGCCCATGCTCAGCGGATGGTTGACTTCCAGGGTGGTGTCCCGCGGCTCGCCCCCGGTGCCCTCCTGGACGGTGACATCGGCGGTGAAGCCCAGCGGACTGCCCCAGTTAGGGCCCGGCTCGCCGTCGACCATCTCCCGGTCGAAGGAGCGGTGGAAGTCGTTGAGCTGGACGCTGAAGGGCTCCAGCTGGTCCTCGCTGAACCAGGTTCCGGGGTAGAAGTTGTCGTAGGCGACCAGGGCGTTGACGAAGCCTTCGTCCTCCACAATGATTTTCTGCCCCCGGTAGCTGAACATCGACCCCAGCGCGACGAAGATCAGCACGCCCACCAGAGAGACGTGGAAGAGGATATTGCCGACTTCCTTCAGGTAGCCCTTCTCTGCGCCCACCGACGTCTCGCGCCGCTCCACCCGGTAGCCGCGCTTCTTCAGGATCTTGGCGGCGTCGTCGAGGGTCTGCTGGGGTGCGGGGCCGCCCTCGTCGAGCTCCACCGCCCCATACTCGGGCATCCGCTGCAGCCGCCGGGGAGTGCGCGGCGGGGCCGAGCGCATCTGCTGGATGTGTTTGCGGGCTCGCGGGATGATGCAGCCGATCAGGGAGATGAACAGCAGCAGGTAGATCGCGGAGAACCAAGCTGATGAGTAGACCTCGAACATCTGCAGGGCGTCCAGGATCGGCCCCAGTGTGGGGTTGTTCTCGATCCAGGTTTCCACGGCGAAGGCGTCCTGGACCCGCTGCGGGAAGATCGAGCCGGGCACTGCGGCCACCGCCAGCAGCAGAAGCAGCATCAGGGCGGTGCGCATGCTGGTCAGCTGCGTCCACGCCCAGCGCAGCATCCCTTTCAGCCCCAGAGCGGGGACGACGGCGTCCTTCTTGGCCGTTCCCTGGGCGGCGTTCATCGCGTCTTCGCGGGCATTGTCCCGGTGGGCTGAGGGTTCTCTTTCGTGGTTGGTGGGCTCTGTCATCAGATGGGCATCACAATCTCATTGGCGAACCAGTCCTGCAGGGCGAAGACCCATTGGTTCCAGATGCCGGTGACCATCAGCAGCCCCACGCCGATCAGCACGGCGCCGCCGGTGCGCATCACCGCCGCCTTATGCCGCTTGAAGAAGTCCAGGGCGCGCATTCCGCGCTGCAGTCCCAGACTGATCAGGATGAACGGCAGCCCCAGTCCGAGGCAGTAGATGAACACCAGCAGCGCCCCGCGCCCCGGGTCACTGCCGTAGACCAGGGCGAGGACCGCAGCCAGTGTGGGGCCGATGCACGGGGCCCAGCCGATGCCGAAGGTCGCACCGAGGATCGGGGCGCCCAGCAGCCCGTCGGGCGGGCGGCGGGTGATTTTGCGCTCACGTTGGAAGAACCCGAAGGCGCCCATGAAGATCAGCCCCATGAACACCACCACCGCACCCAGGACCTGGACCACCCAGGCGCCTTCGAACCGCAGCCAGGCGGTGGCGTAGGTGAACACTGCGCCGATGAGCACGAAGATCACCGAGAAGCCCAGCACAAAGAGGCTGGCGCCGAGGACCATGCGTGACTTGGAGCGTTCGTGCAGGTCAACGCCGGAGAGGCCGGTGACGTAGCCCAGGTAGCCGGGCACCAGCGGCAGCACGCACGGTGAGAGGAAGGAGACCAATCCGGCCAGCAGAGCGATGGGTGCGGCCAGCAGCAGCGAGGAGTCGAAGATGATCTCGGCGAAGGGGTTGTTCGCCGTCAGCACCGGGGTCATGCCTCAGGCGCCGGGATCTGCTCTGGTGCCGATGCTGCGGCGCCGTCGTCGTCCTCCTCCAGCGTCGCGGTGATCAGTGCGCGCAGCGTTGAGGGCTCGACGATGCCCACGACTTTCGCTGCGACACGGCCCTGCTTGTCGAGCACCAGGGTGGTGGGCACCGCTGAGGGGTGGACGTAGTCGGTCATGGCCATGACCACCTGGCCGCTGCGATCCTCCATGGAGGGGTAGGTGATGCCGAAGTTGCGCTCGAAGGCCTCTGCGGTCTCTTCGGTGTCACGGGTGTTGACGCCGAAGAACTGCACGCCCTGGGGCTCAAACTCTTCGTGGACATCCTGCAGGTCTGGGGCCTCAACGCGGCAGGGGGCGCAGGCGGCGTACCAGAAGTTGATGACGCTGACCTCCCCCTGGAACGTCTCAGGGGTGATCTGGGTGCCGTCGAACAGCTCGGACTCGAACTCCACGGCTTCGCCCCGGCTCTGCGGTGCAAGCTCTTCGACGGAACCGTCGCCGGCGACATAGTTGGACCCATCGTTGGAGGCCCGCTGGGCCAGGTCATCACTGCCTGAGCCGCAGGCGACCAATGAGAAGGCAATGACCAGCAGGGCCGCGCCGAATGCGCGCACCCGTTTGCCGGATCGCTGGAGGGTAGTCATAAGCTCACCAAATTCTACAGCCTGTAGAACTTTGCGTCACTTTCCCTCAGGTTCTGCTGCGCCCTACGCTCCGGGCAGCGCGAGAGCCTGGTCAGAAAGGTGCCGGTTCGGTTCCGTGTAGCTGAGAGACTCGACCCCGGTGGGCCCGATGTGCAGACTGGTGACCGAGGTCAGGCTGCATTCGCGCTGGCGGGGATCATGCCACAGCGGCTGCTGCTCGGCCCAGAGCCGGGTCACCCAGATGGGCAGCTGGTGGGAGACCACGACTGCTTCGGCGCCGTCGCCGTGTTCGGCGATCGCCCGGTCGGCGAGATCTTTGACTGCGGCCAGCATGCGTTCGACCTGCTGCTTGTACGGCTCGCCCCAGGTGGGCCGGAAGGGGTTGAGCAGCAGCGGCCAATAGCGCGGCCGGCGCAGCCGGTGCTTCACGTTGGAGAGGCCCTCGAAGGCGTTCTCGGCCTCCAGGACCCGCTCTTCCTCAATGACCGGCAGCTGCAGCGCCGCAGCCAGCGGCGCTATCGTCTCCTGCGCGCGCTGCAGCGGCGAACTGGCCAGCAGGTGCAGCGGGTGCCCGTTGTCTGCACGCTGGGCGAAGTGCTCGGCGATCCCCTCGGCCATCTGCCGGCCGAGCTCGGAGAGGCCGAACCCGTCCAGCCGGCCGTAGAGGACCTTGTCCGGGTTATACACTTCACCGTGGCGGACCAGGTGGATTGTCGCAGTAGATGCCATACGGAATAGGCTAGCTCCTATGAGTAACCCGTATGGCGAGACCAGCCCGGATGGCGAGCCCGAGCAGGGTCGGCAGCAGGATCAGGGGCAGGGCCAGGAGCGGCCCCAGCCGCGCTACGGGGCATACGCTGCGCGTTCTGAGAGCTCCGGAAATCCCGCAGGTGAGCAGCCCAGCGCCGGCGGGCAGCCCAACCCCTACGGACAGCCCACCTGGGGTCAGCCCGGTGGGGATCCAGCTAGTGCGGATTCGGCCGGCGCCGCAGGCCAGCCGGGCCCCTATGCGGCCGCTGGTGCTGGGGGCCAGTACTCCACGCCCGCTCAGCCGGGGTGGCAGCAGCCCCCTCAGCAGCCGGGCGACCGTCCCGGCTCCTGGGTGACCCAGAAGCCCAAGCGGCCGCTCACCCTGGTGCTGTCGATGGTGCTGATGCTCGGCGCAGGGGCGCTCTCCCTGGTCTGGGGCATCTACGTGATGGTGACTGTGCAGGCCCAGGACGCCAGCGAGCTGCTGACCGACCAGATCCGTGACACCATGATCACCTCCTTCGAGAATGACCCGCAGCTGCAGGAGCTCAGCCCAGAAGAGGTCATGGAGATGACACTGACGGGCATAGGAGTCCTCGCTCTGATTTGGGCGATCGTGCTGCTGGCGGTGTACGTTGCCCTGGCCTTCGTCGGCACGATGACCGGCAATGTGGGACGGGTGCTGGCGACCATTTGGCTGACGGGCAGCCTGCTGTTCCTGCTGCTGAGCCTGGACGGCATTTCCTTCGCGATCATCGCCGCCACTGTGCTGGCCAGCATCGCCGCACTGGTGCTGCTGTGGCTGCCGGCATCCAATACGTTCGTTCACCAGCGCAGAGCGTTCAAGGACGCACGGCGGAACCGGCAGTACGGCGGCGGGTTCCCCTACTCCGGCGGCCAGTCAGGACCGGGCCAACAGCCCCCGTACAGCGGATCCAACAACCCCTACGCAGGCTGAGGCCTCCCCTCAGCTCAGGACCAGCTCACCGGAGGCGATCCGGTTCAGCGTGGCGATGAGCAGCCGACGCTCCTGGACTTTGATCCGCTCATGCAGGGCCCCCTGGTCGTCGTCGTCTCTGATTTCGACTGCGGTCTGGGCGAGGATGGGGCCGGTGTCGACCCCGGCGTCGACCACGTGGACTGTGCAGCCGGTGACCTTCACACCGTGGGCGAGCGCATCGCGCACCCCGTGGGCCCCGGGGAAGCTCGGCAGCAGCGCAGGGTGCGTGTTGATATAGGGCACCCCGACCGCCTCCAGGAACCCTGCGGAGACGATCCGCATGAACCCGCTGGAGACCAGAAGATCCGGTTGGTGCTCGGTGACCGCTGCGCAGAGTTGGCTGTTCCATTCCTCGCGCCGCTCAGCGGAGGCGCCCCGCTCCAGCGGCACACAGAATGTGGGGATCCCCGCCCGGTGGGCTCGCTGGAGGCCGCCGGAGTCAGCAGCGTTGGACCCGACGGCCACGATCTCTGCTGCCAGCTCACCCGTCTGTGCGGCGTCGAGGACAGCCTGCAGATTGGTGCCGGAGCCGGAGACCAGGACCACGATGCGCATGCGCCCCAGACTACCGGTCGGCAGTAGGCTGGGGCACGGCCGAAGAACCTGGCGGCCGTACTACGTGATCAGCAGGAAGTGAGGGGATCTGATGGGCGCCACACCGCCGCCTGAGCGCTCCTTGCGTCCGGATGAGACGGCGCGCATCTTCTACTCCCGGTTCTTAGGCTGGCTGATGCTGGCGATCATTGTGGCCTACGCGGGCCTGCAGATGCCGCTGCCGTGGCGAGTGATGACTGTGCTCGCAGCCCTGATCGGCGTCGTCGGGGGTGTGGTGCTCTTTGTGCAGTGCATCCGCAGGAAGCTTCCTGCCCTGGTGCTCATCGGCGCGGTGCTGGTGACGCTGAGCTGTGGCCTCTTCCTCACCGCCGCCGGGGTGCAGACGATCTTTTGGGAGGCCAGCGCCACCTTTGATGAATGTATGCGCGCAGCACTGACCCAACGCTCGGTGAATCACTGCTCCAGCCAGTACCAGGACGATATCTTCTCGTCACTTACGGGCGCCCCCGCCCCATAGGCGCAGGCACCTACAGGCGTGCGGCTCGGCGCTGCCTGCTCAGCGCAGTGGCCGGTGCCAGCAGGTAGCCGAGCATCACTCCCAGGGCCACCCCGGCACCGATCAGCCCGGCAGCGATCCCCGCGTGGGGTCCGACGTCGTTCATCCGCCCCACGCCCAATGAGATGTGGGAGAGCCACAGCGGCCCGATCAGCAGCGCGGCGGTCACCAGTCCGGTCAGCACACCCAGGGTCAGGGTGGACAGGGTCAGGGAGGCCGCCCGGAATCGCAGCTTCAGCTGGCACCAGTCGTCGAAGTGGTTCTCGCCTTCGCGCATCAGCCACCAGCCGGCGGCGATCCCGGCCACCAGCACCAGCGCGAGCACCGCCGCCGAGTAGTCGTGAACCTGATCCGGCAGAGCCGCCAGCACCGGCACATCAGGCACCGCACCCAGTTCAGTGGCAAAGGGCCCCACCGGCGATCCTGCACCCATGGAGAATCCGGCTCCAGAGGCATAGGCCAGCGTCCACAGCACAGCGTTGGGAGCCAGCCCCAGGTGCAGCAGAGTCAGCCCGATGCCGCCCCAGAGTCCGGCGTCGATCTGCTGGTAGGCGTTGGCGATCTGCATCCACTGCGACCCCAACCAGGCGGCCAGCAGCAGCGCCGAGAGCCCGACGGCGGCCACGGCAGCGACCACACCTGCCCGCAGCACCGCCCACAGGTAGGCTCCTGCCCACTTCAGCTGCTGGGAGTACCTCTCCACCCGGGCCTCTAAGTCTATGCCGATCATTCGGGTGGCGCTGCGCGCTTCGGCGTAGCAGCCGCAGAGCGAACCGATTCCCACCAGCGTACCCGCAGCGACTCCTGTCCACACCCGGGTGCCGGGGTCACCGGAGGCAAAGACGGCGAGACCGACACCGGCGGCGGCATAGCTGAGGGTGAAGGCCAGCAGCCCCTGCCACAGCTGATCCGGGTAGGCACCCTGAGCCAGGCGGCGCCCGGCGCGCCAGGCCAGCAGAAACGGGATCAGTGTGAAGCCCAAGGGGACCAGGTGGAACCAGCCTGAGGCAAACTCCGCGTCGGCATCTGCCATATTGAGCGGGGCAGCGTGAACCACCATCCAGGCCTGAGCCGCCAGTCCCCCCGCTGTCTCGGGGTCGAATTCGCTGACGCCGCGTGCCAGGGTGAAGCCCAACACCGGCAGAGCTATCAGCAGCGCAGTGGCGACGACGACCTGCAGGGCCTCGTAGATCCCGAAGATCCACAGCGGCGCAGTGGGCAGTCTTCTCATTCCCTCTATAGTGCCAGCGCTGAGCCGCATAACCCGGCAATGACGCCCGCCTGCGTGCTTGTCTGATCGGCAGCGCACAGACACAGAGTCCAACCTGAAGATTCACTGACCGTTCACCTGGAATGTGTCCAGATTCTCTGGCGCCGCTACCTTCGCCTCAGATGATGAACCCATGAAGGTAGTGGTCGTTGCTGAATCGTTCCTGCCGCACATGAACGGGGTGACCAACTCGGTCCTGCAGGTGCTCGCCCACCTGCGCAGACGCGGCGACCAGGTCACCGTCATCGCCCCCTCAGACACGTTCATTGACACCAGCCCGCTGGCAGAGGACCAGCTGCAGCTGGAACTGTGCGAAGGATTTCCCGTGGTCCGCGTGCCCTCACTGCCGCTGCCGGAGTACCCGAAGGTGCGCGTTGCGGCCGGGTTCGTGATGCGCATCCGCCACCTGTTGGAAGAGATCCGGCCCGACGTCGTCCACGTGGCCTCACCCTTCGTGCTGGGGTGGCGGGCGATCCAGGCCGCAGCCGCGGTGGGGCTGCCCATCGTGTCGGTCTATCAGACCGAGGTGCCCAGTTATGCGGCACGATATAGGATCCCGTGGGCCGAAGCGCTGCTGTGGCAGCACGTGGACCGTATGCACAGCCTCTCCACCTTGAACCTGGTGCCCAGTTCCTTCGCCAAGAACCAGCTGCGCGGCCGCGGTCTGAAGCGACTCAAGACCTGGCGTCGCGGGGTGGACCTTGCGACGTTCTCCCCCGAGCGACGCTCACCGCAGCTGCGAGCGCACCTAGCACCGCAGGCTGAGTTGCTGATCGGCTTCGCAGGCCGGCTTGCGGCTGAGAAGCAGGTCGAAGACCTGGCAGTGCTGGACTCCATCCCCGGAACCCGGCTGGTGATCATCGGCTCCGGCCCCCAGGAGCAGCAGCTGCGCAGACGCCTGCCGCGAGCGCACTTCGCCGGCTTCCGCTCCGGCGATGAGCTGGGCACCCATATGGCCAGCTTGGACCTCTTCGTCCACCCCGGGGAGGCTGAGACGTTCTGCCAGACCATCCAGGAGGCCTATGCGGCCGCTGTGCCGGTGGTCGCCGTCGGCCGCGGCGGCCCGCTGGATCTGGTGGATCCGGGGAGGACCGGCTGGCTCTATGCCCCCGGAGACCTCGCCGGTATGCGCTCAGCTGTGGAGCACCTGGTCCGCGACGAGGCGGCTCGCCGATCCTTTGCGCTGCACGGCCGCGACGAGGTGCAGGGGCGCACGTGGGAGGCGATCTGCAACCAGCTGGTCGGACACTACGCGCGGGCGATCGAGGTCAGCGGGCGACTCCAGTCCTCACGGGCGCAGAAGCACATCTCAACCGGCGCACGCGCCTGGGGAATGCTGCCCAGATTCGCCTGACCCGCCCTGTGGCCTGACCCTGCCGTGGTCGTCTCAGAGCAGGCCGGATGCCTTCAGCACCTCCGAGATGTCTTTGCCGTCAGGTCCGTAGATCCAGGGAATCCGGTGCTCTCCGACCGTCTGCATACCCGGAGCGCGTTTGCCGTCCTCAGCGGCCATCAGCAGCTCCTCCCCCTCGGGCTGCTCGGCGCGGCCGCCGGCCAGCACGGCCTCCGGATAGGTCAGCTCCCGGATGATCACTGCCTTGACCGATTGGGGGTACTTGCGCACAAAATCAGCGTAGATGACCGGGTCATGCTGGCCGTCGTCTCCGATGAGCACCCATTTGATGTGCGGGAACTCTTCGGCCAGACGCTGCAGCTGTTCGACTTTGTGCCGCTGCCCGGAGCGGAACCAACGATCATCGGTGGGCCCCCAGTCGGTCAGCAGCAGGGGCCCGTGCGGGTAGAGGTTGCGCGTGAGAAAACGCGTCAGAGTCTGTGCCACGTTCCACGCCCCGGTGGAGACGTACACCACCGGCGGCTTCTGGTTCCCCTCTCCGGTGGCGGGGCTGACCCGCAGCCTCTCCAGCATCACCGCGATTCCGGGGGTGGGGGTGCGGGCATGCTCATCGAGCACGAAGGAGTTCCAGGCCGCCAGCAGGGGGCGCGGCAGCTTGGTGACCACCACAGTGTCGTCGATGTCACAGATGATTCCCCCGGTGACGTCGA
>NZ_JACIBT010000018.1 GCF_014195445.1 Garicola koreensis
ATTGCCGCAGCCCATGGTCGCCGAACCCAGGACACGCACGACGACGCCGACGCCGACGACGCGGCCCCGGAGAACACATCAGACGCCGAGGCTGCTGCCGAAGATGCTGAGGTGAACCCGCCGAACCAGTAGGCGTCGGGGCGGCCAGCAGCGTTTATCCAGCAGGGCCCCCATCGCTCAGCGGCCTTCCCAGGCGCGGAGTTCATTGTCGGCCAGCGGCTCGAAGAAGTCCTCCGGCACTGCGCCCTGAAGGCCACCCTGGGCGGACTTCAGTGTGTCCAGCGGCTCTGGTGAAATGGGGGAATAACGATGACGACAGTAAAGTTGAGTAGAGTATACTCAAGTTTGGATCCGGCTTCTTCAGCCGTACAGGAAAGGGATCGCACTGCTCATGGACGTCAAACTCACCACCAAATCCCAAGAGGCCGTATCGGCGGCCGCCATGAACGCCAACACCGCCGGCAACCCGCAGATCGAGGCCGCGCACCTTCTCAAGGCGCTGATGGATCAGCGCGAGTCGATCGCCGTCGCGCTGCTCAAAGCCGTCGGCGCAGAGCCCGACGCTGTCTCCACCCGCGCCTCGGCGGCCATCAGTTCGCTGCCCTCCACCAGCGGCGACTCCGTCTCCACCCCCCAGTTCTCCTCCGCAGGGCTCAACGTCATCAAATCCGCCCAGGCAGAGGCCGAGCGGATGGGCGATGACTTCGTCTCCACCGAACACCTGCTGCTGGGCATAGCCGCCGACGCCGGACCTGCGGGCCGAGCCCTGAGCGAGGCCGGAGCCACCGCCGAAGCGCTGAAGGCAGAGCTGCCTGGCCTGCGCGGGGACCGTAGAGTCACCACCGCGGATCCAGAGGGCACCTTCGACGCCCTGGGCAAGTTCGGCACCGACCTGACCCAGATCGCCAAAGAGGGTAAGTTGGATCCGGTCATCGGCCGCGACGCCGAGATCCGCCGGGTCATCCAGGTCCTCTCCCGCCGCACCAAGAACAACCCGGTGCTCATCGGTGACCCCGGCGTCGGCAAGACTGCTGTGGTCGAAGGCCTCGCCCAGCGCATCCACGCCGGCGATGTGCCAGATGCGCTGAAGGGCAAGACGCTCATCTCCCTGGACTTGGGCGCCATGGTCGCCGGATCCAAGTACCGCGGCGAGTTCGAAGAGCGGCTGAAGGCTGTGCTCGACGAGATCAAACAGGCCGACGGCCAGATCATCAGCTTCATCGACGAGATTCACACCGTGGTTGGTGCCGGGGCCTCCTCAGACGGCTCCATGGACGCCGGCAACATGCTCAAGCCCATGCTGGCCCGCGGTGAGCTGCGGCTGGTCGGAGCCACCACCCTGGACGAGTACCGCGAAAACATTGAGTCCGACGCCGCCCTGGAACGTCGCTTCCAGCAGGTCTATGTCGCCGAGCCCAGTGTCGAAGACTCCATCACCATCCTGCGCGGCATCAAGGAGAAGTATGAGGCCCACCACGGTGTGGAGATCTCCGACGCCGCCCTGGTCTCAGCCGCCAGCCTCTCCGACCGCTACATCACCGGCCGCCAACTGCCCGATAAGGCCATCGACCTCATGGACGAGGCGGCCTCGAGGCTGAAGATGGAGCTGGACTCGGATCCGGTGGAGATCGACGCGCTGCGCCGCGAGGTCGAACGGCTCAAGGTCGAGGAGCGCTGGCTGACTGAGGAGACCGACGAAAGCTCCCAGGAGCGGCTCGCCAGCCTGCAGGAGGAGCTCGCCGATAAGGACGAGAAGCTGCGCGAGCTGCAGATCCGGTGGGATTCCGAACGTGGCGCACACGTACGCGCCGGTGAGCTGCGCGCCCGCCGTGATGAGCTGAAGTCCGCCGCTGAGCGCGCTGAGCGTGAGGGCGAATTCGGCGACGCCGCCCGGCTGCGCTACGGGGACCTGCCCGAACTGGAGAAGGAGCTGGCTGCCGCGGAGGAGGCCGAGCGCTCCATGGACGCCGGTGACCGTATGGTCCCCGAGCGCGTGGACTCCGACGCCATCGCCGAAGTCATCTCTGCCTGGACCGGGATCCCCACCGGGCGGCTGCTGGCAGGCGAAACACAGAAGCTGCTGGCCATGGAGGACCACATCGGATCCCGGCTCATCGGTCAGAAGAAGGCCGTGGAGTCGGTCTCCGACGCGGTTCGTCGCGCCCGCACCGGGGTCGCCGACCTCAACCGGCCCACCGGCAGCTTCCTCTTCCTCGGGCCCACCGGGGTGGGCAAGACGGAGCTGGCCAAATCCTTGGCGGAGTTCCTCTTCGACGACGAACGCTCCATGGTGCGCATCGACATGTCCGAGTACTCGGAGAAGCACTCGGTGGCTCGCCTGGTCGGAGCCCCTCCGGGCTACGTCGGCTACGACGAGGGCGGCCAGCTCACCGAGGCGGTGCGTCGTCGTCCCTACTCCGTGGTGCTCCTGGACGAGGTCGAAAAGGCCCACCCGCAGGTCTTCGACATTCTGCTCCAAGTCTTCGACGACGGCCGGCTCACCGACGGCCAGGGCCGCACTGTGGACTTCCGCAACGTGGTGCTGATCATGACATCCAACCTGGGCAGCCAGTTCTTGGTGGATCAGACCCAGGAGGAGTCCGCCAAGCGGGACCAGGTCATGGAGGTGGTCAACGCCAGCTTCAAACCCGAGTTCCTCAACCGGCTGGATGACATCGTGATCTTCGAGCCGCTCTCCCTGGAGCAGCTGACCTCGATTGTTGATCTGCAGATCAACGACCTGCAGGATCGGCTGGCCTCACGCCGACTGGTGCTTGAGGTGACCGCGGCCGCGAAGGAATGGCTGGGCTTCACCGGTTACGACCCGGCCTACGGGGCTCGCCCGCTGCGCCGGCTGGTGCAGCGCGAGATCGGTGACCAGCTGGCCAAGGCGCTGTTGGCCGAAGAGATCGTCGACGGTGACACCGTGCTGGTGGATCGCGATGACCTCGCCATCAGCGAAGAGACGCTGCACGGGCTGAGCGTGAAGAAGAAGGAGAACGGCGCCGAGGTGAGCGACTGACGGCGCCCGACGGCTGGGCTGAACGCCCTCGGGTCGAAGGCTCAGTCGTCGGGCTCTGACGCGGGCTCTGATTCAGCCTCAGTCTCGGTGTCCTCCGCATCCTCGTCTGGGGGGAGGAAGTCGCCGCTGAGGCCAGAGTCCTCGGCGTGGAGCAGAAAGCAGGAGACCATCCGGTCGTAGTCAGACTTCCAGGTGGTCTCCGTGGGGTGCCACATCTGGATCTCCAGCTCGTGGTCCACCTGCGCCAGGGTCTCGGTATTGACCTCCAGGTCATCGTCGCACCACTGCTGCGCGGTGGACGCGACCTCAGCGTCTCCGGGGTAGGGGCCGTCGCTGATATTGCGCCGGAGCATGATCTGCCGGTCGTAGGTCTGCTCGCAGTCGACCACATCAGCGGGGGTCTCCTCGTCGACGTAGCCGCTTAAGCACCATCCGGTCTCCCAGTCATCCGGCGGCACCTCGCGAGCGTGGACGCCGTCGGCCGGGTCCTCCACCCATTCCCACGAGGCCACCTCGGCGTCGTCGTCGCTCCAGACGAGCAGCCAGAGCAGCCCGAGGGTGATGATCGCCAGCAGCACCGCTGCGATCAGGAAGGGAACCGCGTTCAGCCGGCGTGAACTGTCGCCTGCGGCAACCCGCCGATCCCGGCGTGATGAGGGCTTTTTCCCAGCCCTAGGTGTCGGGCCCGCCCCGGGCATCATGCTGAGCTCCTCCCTGCCGGTGCGACGCGATGATGGGACTCATGTTAACCTAGTAGGCACCAACCACTTCATCCAGCAGGCAAACCCGCGACAAACGGTGTCGGCGGGCTGAACAGAGACGACGTTAAGGGGGTCCCGCTGATGGGGCGTGGCCGTCAGAAGGCGAAAGCGACCAAACAGGCGCGGGAGATCAAGTATTACACCCCGAACACCGACCTGTCGGCATTGGAACGGGAACTGGCCGCAGCACGCGGTGAAAGCACCGAAGACGACGACAACGGTGATTGGGATGACGACCCCTATGACAGGGACGACGACCGCTGAGTCGGTCACTTGAGCTCCCCACACTTCACCGCGCAGGCCGAGCGCGCACACAGCGCTGCCCTGCGGTCCCTGGCCCGGACGGTAGAGGAGTCTGCCCAACCGCAGCCTGCCGACACCGCACGGGCCGGGGTGCTCTCCCTGCTGCGCGCCGGAGGAGTGCTCTGCGTCACTGGTGCTGGGGTCTCCACCGATTCCGGGATCCCCGACTATCGCGGCCCGCAAGGGTCGCTGAAGCGGCACCGGCCGATGACGTATCAGGAGTTCCGGTACGACTCCGCGGCCCGGCGTCGCTACTGGGCGCGCAGCTTCCTCGGGTGGCGCAGGATGGGCGCTGCGCAGCCCAACCGCAACCACGAACTGCTGGCGAAGTGGCAGAGCCGCGGCGTCCTGATGGGGCTGGTCACCCAGAACGTTGACGGTCTGCATGCCGCCGCCGGGTCCGATCCGATGGTTGCCCTGCACGGGAACCTGGCCACGGTGGTGTGCTTGAACTGTGGAAACCGTGAGGACCGCCAGGCTATGGACGTGCGCCTCGAAGAGGCCAACCCAGGCTATGCCGAAGCGGCGATGGCTGCTGTCGATCAGGTCAACCCCGACGGCGACGTCACTCTGGACGAATCGTGGGTGCGGCGCTTTCACATGGTGACCTGCCTAGTCTGCGGGGCAGATGTGCTCAAACCCGACGTCGTCTACTTCGGTGAGAACGTGCCGGAGGAACGCAAAGCTGCCGTCGCGCAGCTGCGGGAGTCTGCACAGAGCCTGCTGGTGGTCGGCTCCTCGATGGCGGTGATGAGCGGATACTCCATCGCACTGCGCATGCACCGGGCGGGCAAGCCCGTCGCGGTGATCAACGGAGGGCCCTCACGGGCCGATCTGAAGGCCGACTGGCGCTGGCGCACCCGCATCGCACCCGCGCTGGACGAACTCGACGCTGCGCTGTGAGTCGCGCCGCACCAGTCACCACAGTTTCGCAGACCTCGCTGCCGCGCTGGCAGCGGTGGACCGTGCTGGGCGTGGTGTCGACGGCCCTGCTGCTGATCGCGCTGGACAACACCATCCTCTACACCGCGCTTCCCACCCTGAGCAGCGAGCTGGAAGCCTCCTCCTCTGAGCAGCTGTGGATCATCAACGCCTACCCGCTGCTGATGGCGGGCCTTCTGCTGGGATCCGGGTCCCTGGGTGACCGCTTCGGCCATAAGCGCATCTTTCAGGTGGGCCTGCTGATCTTTGGGGCTGCCTCATTGGCGGCCGCCTTCGCGCCCACGGCCGCCATGCTGGTCATCGCTCGGGCGCTGCTGGGTGTTGGGGCAGCAGCCATGATGCCGGCGACTCTGGCCCTGATCCGCATCACCTTCTCGGTGGAGCGGGAGCGCAACGTGGCCATCGGCGTCTGGTCCTCCACCGCCACCATCGGCATGGCCCTGGGTCCGATCGTCTCCGGGGCGCTGCTGGAGCGGTTCTGGTGGGGCTCGGTGTTCCTGATCAATGTGCCCCTGGTGATCGCCGCCAGCGTGCTGATCATCCTGGTGGGCCCGGCCAACCTCGCCAATCCCGCCCGCCGGTGGGACGGGGTTTCATCGATGATGGCGCTGGTGGGCATGGGCGCAGCGGTGTTGGCGCTGAAGACCTGGGCCGAGCTGCCGGTCGACTACCCGCTGGCCATCACCGCCAGCGTGGTCGCCGTCATGGTGCTGTTCATCTTCACCAGGCGGCAGCTGCGCCTGGTGCGCAGTTCGGAGCCGCTGGTGGATTTTTCCATCTTCACAAATCGCGGATTCAGTGGGGGAGTGGTGGCCGCTGGAATCTCCATCTTCGGGATTATGGGTATCCAGCTGGTGGTCACCCAGCGCTATCAGCTGGTGGAAGGCTTCACCCCGCTGCAGGCCGGACTGGTGGTCAGCGCGCTGGCGGTCGCGGCTCTGCCGTTCGCGCTCTTCGGCGGTGCGGTGCTGCACCGGGCGGGGCTGCTGGTGCTGATCGGCGGTGGGCTCAGCCTGGCCGCAGCAGGTGGGCTGATCAGCGTCCTCGGTGCGTGGCAGGATTCGTTGGGTCTGCTGATCGTTGGTCTGCTGGGAATGGGAGCGGGCCTGGGTGCCGCCATGTCGGTGGCCTCCTCCGCCATCATGGGCAATGTGCCCCCGCACCGAGCCGGAATGGCGGCCTCACTGGAGGAGGTCTCCTACGAGTTCGGCGGTCTGGTGGGTGTGGCGACCATGGGTTCGCTGCTGACTCTGGTCTACACCGGCACCCTCGGGCTGCCCGGCGGCGCCGAGCACTGGGCCGAGCGGCCGCCGGCCGCCGCTGTGGGCTCCCAGGACGCATCGGTGGTGGCTGCTGCCGCCGAGTCCTTCGACCTGGCCTATTTGGTGGTGCTAGCCGCGGTCGCCGTCGTGATGCTGCTGGGTGCTCTCTGCGCCGGGCTGCTGCTGCGCCGCTACACTCCCGGCAGCCAGTCCCAGCAGTATCCGAACAACTACTGAGGGGAGACATCGCCGCGCTCACTGCTGAGCTGACCGCTTCTCGACGATGGCGATGATGTCGAGGCTGCTGATCTCCGGCCGCCAGGACGAGACATCGGCGACAACCGGGGTGATGAGGTCGGCGACGCCCCGCTCGGTGGCTTCTCGCTGCACCAGGTCGTGAGCCGAGGCGGCGAAATCGACAGCGGTGACGGCCATCCCGAGCTCGGCCAGTGCCAACGCATGTCGCCCGGTGTCACAACAGATCGCGCACTGGGCTCGGCTTGGGCGTGAGCTGGAAATGCCGCCTGGGGCAGTAAGTGGCTACATGTAAATCGGTACCGGCACTTAGCGATATATATGCTGATAGTGCTGGTAGAATCGCCACATGGACCATCACCTGGTGGGCAGCCCCGCAGACTCCTCGATTCCTGTGGAGGTGCCGGCGCATTCGCGAGTTAAGCATCAGTGGCGCACCGAGTTTGGTCCGCGAGAGGATCGGGCGTTCACAGCGTTCGAGGCCTATGTTCCGCCGCAGGTCGCCGATCTGCGTGTGGAGATCCCGCAGCAGCTGATTGCCGATTGCGACGCGGCGTTGAATGAGGCTGTCCGGCTGGACGCCGAGTACGGGTCCCGCCTGCGGTCACTGGCTGGGATGATGCTGCGGACCGAGGCGATTGCCACCTCGAAGATCGAAGACGAGCACGCCTCTACTGAGGATTACATCCGCGCGATGTATGGCAACAAGGCCAACCGCTCGGCGATAGCCATGGTCAGAGCCACAGACGCTATTGAACACATCGTCGAGCGCGGAGTCAGTCACCAGAGCCTGCTGGCTGGGCACAAGAAGCTCATGGGCTCGCCGAACCCTCTAGAACCGACTTCGGGTGAATACCGCACCCTTCAGAACTGGATCGGAGGCTCTGACTACTCGCCGCGGGACGCACTGCACATCCCTCCACCTCGGGATATGGTGGGCCCTCTGATGGATGATCTGATGGCCTTCGCTTCCCGTGATGATCTTCCTGCCATTCCCCAAGCTGCGATCATGCACGCCCAGTTCGAGAACATCCACCCGTTCACCGACGGCAACGGCCGCACCGGCCGGGCGCTGATCTCTGCACTGATGCGCCAGCGCGGGCATACTAAGCACACGACCATCCCTATCGCCGCGGCGCTTGCCGCCCAGCGTGAGGACTATTTCTCTACGCTCTGGAAGTACCGGGATGACGGGGATGCAGGACCTGTGATCTCCGTGATCTCGGCAGCGATCACCGTCACTTCGAAGGAGTCCCGGGTCACCGCAGCGCGTCTGGAAGACATGCCTGCGCAGTGGAATGACCAAGCGTCCCGGCCACGGAGGGACAGCGCGTCCGGGAAGCTGCTGAGGCACCTGACCCTGAGACCCATCCTCTCAGCCCACGAAGCTGAAGAGATTACCGGGTCCTCCGAACGCTCTGCCGCCCGCGCGGTGACCAGGCTGGAGGACGCCGGGATCATTCATGAGGTCACCGGCCGAAAACGCAATCGCGTGTGGGTCGCCTCAGAGGTGATCGACGAGATCGACGGTCTAGCTCATCGCATCGAACAACGGATCCGAACGCAGCCCTGAGTCGCCGCTCATGTGTGAGCACGGTTTCCGTTGGAACGACCACTCAGCCGAACAGCTGCTGGGCATTGGTGCTGAGGACGCTCAGCGGAGGTTGGAACGGGCGCTGGTGTAGCTGGGTTCGCGGCGCTTCAGAGTGCGTACCACCAGGTAGGTCACCGGCAGCAGGATGAGCTCGACGGCGGTCTTGTAGATCACCCCGAAGACCACGTAGCTGGCGAACTCTGCCGCGTCCATCAGCTGCTCCAGGCCGAACACGGCGGTGAAGGCGATCACTCCGAAAAGCGCTGTGTCCAGGATTTGGCCGAAGACGGTGGAGCTGGTGATCCTGGCCCACAGATTGGATTCGCCGAAGCGGCGCTTGACCCAGACGATCACGAAAGAGTTCATCAGCTGGCCGGCTAAGAACGCCAGCGACGAGGCGATGAGGATGCGCACATACATCCCGTCCCAGCCGAAGATCGCCTCGAAGGCCTCCTGGTTGTAGGAATCGCTCACTGCAGGGGAGATGGTGACCAGGCCGAAGACGACGGCGCCGATGATCATCACGGTGAAGCCCACCAGCACGGCGCGCAGTGCGGCCCTGAAGCCGTAGACCTCGGAGATGACGCCGCCGAGCAGGTAGGTGAGTGGGAAGAGGAAGACGCCGCCGTCGACCACCCAGCCGCCGAAGTCCATCTGTTTGGTGGCGGCGATATTGGAGATCAGGTAGAAGGCGGTCAGCAGTGCGACCAGCACTGCGTAGAACTGGCTGCCCGTTTGGGCGAAGACTGTGGTGCGTGTGGGGGAGCCGGCAGTGTTCGGCGTCGTGCCGGGGTTGTGGTTTTGGCCGGGATCCGCGGCTGCAGCGGCGGACCCCCGCCCAGAGTCGTTTTCAGGGTATGTCATGGGAAAATCTTCCCAGTCCGCCGCCGAGGAAGCTATTCGGCTGATCGTTGAATCAGCCGCGGCTGGCATTGGAAGCCACCAGCGACGCTTCGTGGACGGCAGTGGGAGAATCAGCCGCCGTGGTCGTCGTTCAGAGTTATGCGTAGCGAATTCGGGCGGCTAGGGGCTGCGGTAGGTCCCGGCCAGCAGCACACCACCGCCGTCGACGCCTTTGGCTCCTTGGACAAAGTCCTGACCGGCCTCGGCGACCTCCTCAGGGGTGTACTCGGCGATTTCGCCCATGATCCAGGCGTTCTGGCCGGACGCGTTGAGGTGGGTGACGGCGGCGTCGGCCTGTTCGGCTGAGACCACTGCGATCATGCCCACCCCCAGGTTCAGTGTGCGCTCCAGGTCTGGCTGCGGCACTCGGCCCAAATCGGCCATCACGTCGAACACCGAGGGCCAGGACCAGGTGGAGCGATCCACTGTGGCCATCAGTCCGGTGGGAAGCACGCGCGCCAGGTTGGCGGCCATGCCGCCGCCGGTGACGTGGCTGAACCCGCGCACGGCAGCTTCGGGGGAGATTTCGCGCTGGGCCGGGTCACCGTTGAACGTGGTGACCAGGTCCAGACATGCGGCGGTGTAGAGCCGGGTCGGTTCCAGCAGCTCCTCACCGAGGGTGCGGCCGAACTCCGGCACATACCGGCTGTAGGCCCACCCGGCCTGACGCACGATGCGCCGCACCAGCGAGTAGCCGTTGGAGTGGATGCCCGAGGATGCCATAGCGATGATCCGGTCACCGGCGCGCACACGCTCCGGCCCGAGCACTGCGGAGGCATCCACGGCACCGGTGGCTGCGCCGGCGACGTCGTACTCATTCTCCGCCAGCAGCCCGGGGTGCTCTGCGGTCTCCCCGCCCACCAGCGCGGTGCCGGCCTCGGCCGAAGCCTTCGCGATCCCGGAGACGATGTCGGCGATCCGGGCCGGCTCCACCTTGCCGCAGGCGATGTAGTCGGTCATGAACAGCGGTGTGGCCCCGACGACCACAATGTCATCGACCACCATGCCCACCAGGTCGAAGCCGATGGTGTCGTGCTTGTCCAGGGCTTGCGCGATCGCCACTTTGGTGCCGACCCCGTCGGTGGAGGTCGCCAGCAGCGGCCGCGGCAGCCGCTTGAGCTCGGCGGCGTCGTACATCCCCGCGAACCCGCCGAAGCCGCCGACCACCTGGGGGGTGTGGGTGGCCTGGATATGGGCCTTCATCAGCTTTACGGCCCGGTCACCGGCGTCGACGTCGACCCCGGCCGAGGCGTAGGTGATCGGCGCTGCGCCTGCGGAGTGCTCTGCGTCTCCTGTGCTGGCTGCCCCGCCTGAGTGGGCTGTCATCGGTCCGCCTTCGTGCTCGTTTCGTCCGGCACCGCTGAAGCCGGATCTGCCGTCTCAGCAGGCTCACACTGGGCATCGGGGCCGGACTCTGCACGGGACTCTGCGCGGTGCTCTCCGCTGGGTCTGGTCCGACCGTTGGGCATCCCCGGCAGGGCCGGCTGCTCCAGCAGCATCTTGTCGCGCTGCTCCTCCGGCGGCAGCTCGATCGGGTACTCACCGGTGAAGCAGGCGGTGCACAGGGTGGATCGCGGCTGGCCGGTGGCGGCGATCATGCCCTCGTGGCTGATGTAGGCCAGCGAATCAGCGCCGACGGCCTGGGTGATCTCATCTATGGTGGCGCCGTTGGCGATCAGCTGCGCCCGGTTGGCGAAGTCGATGCCGTAGAAGCAGGGCCATTTGATCGGCGGGGCGGAGATCTTCACGTGCACCTCGGCCGCACCCGCCTCTTTGAGCATCCGCACCACGGCGCGCTGAGTGTTGCCGCGAACAATCGAATCATCGACGACGACGACCCGCCGGTCGCGGACCACATGCTCCAGGACGTTGAGCTTGAGCCGAATGCCCAGCTGCCGCAGGGTCTGCGAGGGCTGGATGAAGGTGCGGCCCACGTACGAATTCTTGATGAAGCCCTGGCCGAAGGGGATCCCCGACTCCTCGGCATAGCCCACGGCCGCAGGGGTTCCCGATTCGGGCACCGGGATGACCACATCGGCCTCATGGGTGTCCTCCCGGGCCAACTGTCGGCCCATCTCCACACGCGACTCGTAGACGCTGCGCCCATTGATGCTCGCATCAGGGCGCGAGAGGTAGACGTACTCGAACGCGCAGCGCGCCGGAGCAGAGTCAGCGAAGCGGTGCGAGCGCACCCCGTCAGAGTCGATGGCGATGAACTCTCCCGGCTCGATCTCGCGGATCACCGAGGCGCCGACGGTGGCCAGCGCAGACTGCTCCGAAGCCACCACCCAGCCGCGCTCGAGCCGGCCGAGTACCAGCGGGCGCACCCCTTGGGCGTCCCGGGCAGCGTAGAGGGTGTTCTCATCCATGAACACGAAGCAGAACGCACCCTTCAGCGTGGGCAGCAGCGCCATCGTCTGCTCCTCCAGCGAATCGCCGGGCTGCTCCTTCAGCAGTGCGGTGACCAGTGCGGTGTCCGTGGTGTTGCCCTGGGCCAGTTCGCCGAAGTTGGCCCGGCCGTGACGCTCCACAATGCGGTCATAGAGTTCGCCGGAGTTGGTGAGATTGCCGTTGTGCCCCAGGGCCACGGTGCCGTGGGGGGTGTCGCCCAAGGTGGGCTGGGCATTGGACCACTGGTTTCCGCCGGTGGTGGAGTAGCGGCAGTGGCCCACCGAGATGTGTCCGCGCAGGGTGGTCAGCGTGGTCTCGTCGAAGACCTGCGACACCAGGCCGACGTCTTTGTAGACCTTGATGTTGTTGCCGTCGCTGGTGGCAATGCCGGCGGACTCCTGGCCCCGGTGCTGCAGGGCGTAGAGCCCGTAGTAAGCCAGCTTGGAGACTTCTTCCCCCGGCGCCCAGACGCCGAAGACCCCGCACTCGTCCTGGGCCAGCGGATCCTCGTCCAAAAGGTTGAAGCTCAGCCGCCCGTCACCTCGCGTCATCAGGTGCCGGTCCTCTCGGTCCGTGTTTCGGCAGGTGTAGCGTTGTAGGTCTGCTGTCTGCGCCGCAGCACCTTCTCCACGGTCAGCCAGGCGGTGACGGCCAGCGCCAGCGCCGGCATCGCGAAGACCAGGGTCATGTACCCCAGGGACGAGGCGCGGCTGTAGTTCTCCACCGGCGGGGTGGAGTAGACCAGCACGACGGCGGCGGTGAACGCCACAGCCACCGCTGCAACAATGAACGGCAGCAGCTTCGGGACGGTACGAACGCTCACCTGACGGTGCGACGTAGACGAGGGCATATCCACGATTCTACAGCCCGGCTACAGTCCGGGCGCACCCTGATCCCCATCGGCGTCGGGATCCTGGAGCTGCCTGGGATTCTGCAGCAGCGGCAGCACCTCCGTCAGGTCAGCGCGGGTCCCGGAGGCGCTGATCAGGCCCTGCGCCTGAGCCTCGCCCCACGCAGTGCGCCCGGTGGCCAGCTGAAGCCAGGTCTGGGCGTCGAACTCCACCACGTTCGGCGGGGTGCCGCGGGTGTGCCGCGGCCCCTGCACGCATTGGGCGACGCCGAAGGGCGGAACCCGCACCTCCACGGAGCTGCCCGGGGCCTGCTCGGTGAGCTCCTCCAGCAGGAACCGCGCCGCCGTCGCCAGAGTTCTGCGATCCTCATCGCCGCTGGCCCATGCGCTCAGGGCCGACTGCCCGGTGTGCCGACTGATGCGTCGTCGTGCCACGTGCCGCCTCCTCAGAGCCGGGAGGTGACGGTTTCGGAGAGCCGCAGGCTGCCGGCCGGAGCCTTCTGCGCGCCGCCGGTGATGGGCCGGATGATCGTCTTCAGCACTGCGCCCAGCCGGTCCAGGTCCACTGCCCCGTGGGCGCCGAGCAGGCTCAGTGCCACCAGGTGATTAGCCCGTCCGGAGCCGTCGAGGGTCTTCACCGCGGCAGTGGTGCCGTCAGGGGCGGCGACGACGAGGACGCCCTCGGCCCCAGACTTGGCCAGCAGCCCCAGCTCTTCGATGACCACAGTGTCCGGCTCGTTGTGCCCGTGCACCGCCCAGGGGTAGTCGAGCATGGCCTGGGCCACGGTGAAGGCGTGGACCTCGGCGTCGCGGCTGCGCAGCGAGGACGCCAGCTTCCCGAACCCGCGCGCCAGGGCGCGCAGGGGCATCGCGGCAGCCGGGGCGCCGCACCCGTCGACGCCGTTAAGCGCCGGGGGCTGCCCGGTGTACTCGGTGTAGACCTCCGTGACGACCTGCTGCAGCGGATGATTCGGGTCGGTGTAGGTGGCCAATCGGGAGCCCTGGGTGCGCGCGGCGGCCAAAAAGGCGGCGTGCTTGCCCGAACAGTTGAACGCCAGCGGGGTCTCGCCCTTGCCCGCCTCAAGATGGATCCGCAGGTCCTGCGACCGTGCGGGCAGCGCGGCCGGGCACTTCAGATCAGTCTCGTCCAGCCCTTCCTTGGCCAAGGTCGCCGCCGCCAGCTCCTGGTGCCTGCGCGACCCGGTGTGCGACCCGCAGGCCATCGCCACCGCCTCCGGGGTGATCAGCGCGCCCGCACGCAGGGCGGCCACCGCCTGCAGCGGCTTCAGGGAGGAGCGGGGAAACATCACCGCATCCGGGGCCCCGATCGACTCCAGCACCTGCCCGTCGGCGCCGATCAGCACTGCGGAGCCCAGATGCCGAGATTCGACGACGCCGGCCCGGGTGATCATCGCCAGCTCGGCGGACTCACCAGCACCGGCAGTGGACACAGTGGGCGGGCTCGTCTTAGACATGGCACCAGTCTAGGGCGCCGTTCCCAGGCCCCCTCTCGTTCGGTCACGCATTCCAACTGCAATTGCGGGTGAAATCCGGCCAAACTACGGTCAGGGTGCGTGACCGAACGGATGCGGCGGTGGCGTGACCGAACGAGGGCGGCGGCGGTGCCCGGGGCCGATAGGCTGGGTGCCGTGAAGATTCTTGTGGTGGGTCCCGGGGGCCGTGAGCACGCAATCATCCGAGCGTTGAAGCGCGACGCCGCGGTCGGGGAGGTCCATGCGCTGCCCGGCAATGCCGGCATCGCCGCCGAGGTGCTCTGCCACACCCACATCAGCGCGCAGGACGGCCCGGCGCTGGCCGAGTTCGCCGCCGCCGAATCCTACGACCTGGTGATCATCGGCCCCGAGGCGCCGCTGGCCGCAGGCGTCGCCGATGAGCTGCGTCACCTCGGCGTCGCCGTCTTCGGCCCCTCCCAGGCGGCGGCCCAGCTGGAGTCCTCCAAAGCGTTCGCCAAAGAGGTCATGGCCGCAGCCCACGTGCCCACCGCGCAGGCCGTCCACGCCGCGGACGCGGCCACCGCAGCAGCGGCACTGGACCGGTTCGGCGCCCCCTATGTGGTCAAGGACGACGGGTTGGCCGCCGGCAAGGGTGTGGTCGTCACCTCCGACCGCGCAGCCGCGCTCGCCCACGCCGAGGCCTGCTTCGACGTCGGCGGCTCCGTGGTCGTCGAAGAGTTCCTCGACGGCCCCGAAGTCTCCCTCTTCGCCATCTGCGACGGGCAGAATCTGGTGCCGCTGACCCCGGCCCAAGACTTCAAACGCATATTCGACGACGACGCCGGCCCCAATACCGGAGGCATGGGCGCCTACACGCCGCTGGACTGGCTGCACAGCTACACCGAGACCCACGGCGGGCAGACCTTGGACTTCACCGAAACCGTGGTGGAGAAGGTTGCCCGGCCCACCCTGGAGGAGATGGCCCGCCGCGGCACGCCCTTTGTGGGGGTGCTCTACTGCGGACTGGCGGTCACCAGCCGCGGGGTGCGGGTCATTGAGTTCAACGCCCGCTTCGGCGACCCGGAGACCCAAGCGGTGCTGCAGCGGCTGGACGCTCCGCTGGGAACACTGCTGTACGACGCCGCCACCGGCCGCCTCGGCGCACAGCGGCAGCTGCAGTGGTGTGAGGGCTACGCAGTCGGGGTGGTCATGGCCGCCGAGAACTACCCGGACGCCCCGCGCACCGGTGATGTGATCAGCGGTGCGGACCAGGCCGAACAGCTCGACGACGTCGCGGTGCTCCACGCCGGCACAGCCACCAACGACGCCGGGCAGCTGATCACCGCCGGTGGCCGGGTGCTCGCCGTCGTCGGCTCCGGGCCCTCTCTTCAGCAGGCGGTCGACCGGGCCTACGCCGGGGTTGGTCAGATCAGCTGGGCCGGCGAGCAGCACCGCACGGACATCGCCGCCAAAGCCCTCGCGGGCACGATCGAGGTCGGCGGCCAGGCGAGTGTCGCCGCGCAGCTGCCGGGCTGGACCCACGCCGGATCCGGCAAAGTGCGTGAGCTCTACACTGCGGCACCGGGTTCGGACTGGGAGGGCGAGAACGTGCTGCTGATGGTCGCCACAGACCGGATCAGCGCCTATGACCACGTGCTCTCCCCCGGCATCCCGGACAAGGGCCGGACACTGACCCAGCTGAGTCTCTGGTGGTTCCGGCTGCTGGAGGCCGAAGGGCTGCGCCACCACGTGGTCTCCACCGAGGTGCCCGAAGCTGTGGCCGGCCGCGGGCTCATCGTCCGCCGGCTCACCATGGTCAGCGCCGAGGCGATAGTGCGCGGCTACCTGACCGGCTCCGCCCTGGCCGAATACCGCAAGACCGGGGAGGTCAGCGGCATCAGACTGCCCACCGGGCTGCAGGACGGCTCAGCACTGCCGGAGCCGATCTTCACCCCCTCGACCAAGGCCCAGCAGGGCGATCACGATGAGAACATCACCTTCACCCAGCTCGAAGAGCGGATCGGAGCCGACCTGGCGGCCCGGCTGCGCGCCGCCTCACTGCACACCTATGCGCTCGCTGAGGCCCGCGCCCGGGAGGCCGGGATCATCCTGGCGGACACCAAATTCGAATTCGGGCTCGACGACGACGGCGGACTGATACTCGCCGACGAGGTGCTGACCCCGGACTCATCGCGGTTCTGGCCCGCCCAGGACTGGCAGCCGGGTCGGGCTCAGCCCAGCTTCGACAAGCAGTTCGTGCGCAATTGGCTCACCAGCCCGGAGTCCGGGTGGGACCGCGACGGCGACGCCGCACCACCAGCGCTGCCGCAGGAGGTTGTTCTCGCCACCCGCCAGCGCTATTTCGATGCCTACCACCGGCTGACTGGCCGAACGCAATAAGCCCCCAAACGTGGGTGCCGCACCCAGGCTCGCAGGAGCCTGAGTGCGGGACACCAGTCTAGGGGCTTGTCTATGCGAGAGGGCCCGCGGAACGGGCGCCACGGACTATGAGACGACTAAAAGATGAATATCAACAATGCAATAATGAGTAGAATGCCTACAATAGTCCAAATTAAACCGCTTCCAGGCATGTGAACCTTCTTTCAGTTTGTTGCTTGAACTTTCCGTTTTAAGTCTAACATGACAATTCTGAACAAATTCTGAGTAATAGCTACAAGGTTGCGCCATGGACGGAAGCCAACGCAAACCCGCAGCGTAGGACCGCCTGCCGGGGTCCCGGTGGGTGTGTGCGGTCGAGACTCACCTGGTGGTATCTGGAGTGAGAGTCAGTAGGTTCGCCTCGGGCGGGCAGAAGAACCGGATCGGGGCTTTGGCCGAGGTGCCGATCCCCGCCGATACATGCACCCAGGTGGTGTTGCCCCCGGCTCCCATGAGGGTGTGCAGACCCTTGGCCTTGGCGGCCGGCAGGTCCGAATTGGTCACCAGGGCCGGACCGCCGCGCGGGTTCAGCGAGGGCAGGCACACCTGACCTCCATGGGTGTGGCCGGCCAGCACCAGGTGCGCGCCGTCATCGGCGAAGGCCTGCAGCACACGGCGCATCGGCGAATGCGCCACCCCGATGCGCAACCGCGGCTCAGCCGCCCCAGCACGTTCACCGCTGGGCCATACTGGCGGTTCGTCCAAGTCCAGATGCGGATCGTCGACGCCGGAGAGCTCGACCCCCAGGCCGGCCACCTGCGCGAAGCTGTGCGTATTGGTCAAGTTGGCCCAGCCTGCCTCCTGGAATGCGCCGAACAGCTCATCGGTGGGCAGGGTCGCGGGCCGCGAATGTGGCCGAGAGGGCCCGGCGAGGTAGCGCAGCGGGTTCCTGAACCGTGGGGTGTAGTAGTCATTGGAGCCCGGCACAAAAGCCCCCGGATACCGCATCAGCGGCTCGAGGGCCTCCAATACCTCTGGCACCGCGGCGGAGTCAGAGAGATTGTCCCCGGTGTTGATCACCACATCCGGCTCCAGCTGGGCCAAGGACTGCAGCCAGCGCAGCTTCTTGGTCTGACCCGGCACATAGTGAATATCGGAGATGTGCAGCAGCCGCAGCGTCCGGTCGAGTCCCGGGACGTCAACCTGGTCACGGCGCAGGGTGAAGCGGTTGAGCTCCACGCGGTTGGCATAGACCAGGCACCCGGCTCCCAGCACGGACACCGCTGCCGCGCCGAGTCCGAGCCCACGCAGCACACCGCTCATCGACGGCGATCAGCTGTCGTCGTCATCGTCGTCGCTGTCGTCGTCATCGTCTGAGGAGTCGCCGTCGGTCGGCAGCGCCCCCTCACGGGGGTAGTCCTCCCGGCGGTCATCGAAGGGTGAGTCCGAGGGCTCGGGGAAGTCACCGGTGGGGTAGTCCCCGCCGACCTCGCGCATGTAGTCGTACCACATGGGCTGAGCCATGGAGGAACCGTAGAACCATTCGAAAGACTGTCCATTAATAGGGATTTCGTTGAGGGGGTCAATGCTATCGAGGCGACCGACGTGCGCGACCGAAGTCAAGCCTTCGGAGCTGCCGGCGAACCAGGTGTTGGAGTTTTCACCACTGGTGCCGGTCTTGCCCAGCATGGCATAGGGCGGGTTCCCGCGCTCAAACGGCGCGTTGTACGCCTGGGGACGCTCTGCAATATTGACCAAAGTGTCATTGACCTGAGCCACGACGTCGCCGTCAACGACCTCTTCACAGTTCTCTTCGGGCACTGAGTACTCGTTGCCCTGGGCGTCAGTGACCTCGGTGATGGCCCGGGGCTCGCACTGGGTGCCGTCGTTGGCGAAGATGGTATAGGCCGAAGCCAGGGTCAGCGGTGAAGTCTCGGTGCCGCCGATGGTGAAGGAGGGCTCGGTGGGCTGCATGCCCTCGCCGCTGCTGGCCTCAACAATGTTCAGCCGGTCGGTGAGATCGGTGATGGCGCACATGTCCATATCGAACGCAGTGGCCAAGGTGGCGGTGTTGACGGAGTTGTACAGCCCGTAATCGATGGACATCTCACGGTCCATATTGTCCCCGACGTTCTCCACGTCCCACACCGCGTCGTCACCGCTGTCTGACTCCACGCCGAGCCGGTAGGAGCCACCCGGCACACACGAGGCTTCGATCCGGTCGCCCTGTTCAAAGTCGCTGCCGGAGGCGTCAACAATGTCATCCATGGAGCCGCCCTCTTCGACCCAGGCGGCAGCCACAAACGGTTTCAGCGTCGAACCCACCGGCAGCGCGTTGGGTCCGCCGCCACTGTCCGGGCCGACGTTGGCGTTCAGAGTGGTGCTGCCTTCGCTCAGTTCGGAGTCCGGGTCCCACTCGGTCGACTGGGCCATGGCCTCGATGCTTCCGGTCTTCGGGTCCAGGGAGATCATGGAAGCCACCGCACCGGAGTCATCGCCCGGCGGGACCGTGTCCTTGACTTCCTCTTCAGCGTTTGCCTGGGTCTCGGGGTCCAAGGTGGTGACGATGTTCAGCCCACCGCGGTACAGCAGCTCTTCGCGTTCGTCCTGGTTCTCGCCAAAGGTGTCATCGGTAAGAACGGTCTGGGTGACATAGTCACAGAAGTAGGGGCCCAGCTCGGCGGCGATGCAGCCCGAGGGCTCCGGGTTGGTGTTCTCCACATTCAGATCTGAGGCGATGGCCTCGTCGCGCTCCTGCTCGGTGATGAAACCGTTGCGGTGCATGGATGATATAACCGTGTTGCGCCGCTCAAGGGAATCTTCCGGGTTGTCATCGGGCTTGAAGTGGTTGGGTGCCTGAACCATGCCGGCCAACGTGGCGGACTGCTGTATGTTCAGCTCGGAGGCGGGGATGCCCCAGTAGTGCTGGGCTGCGGCCTCCACTCCGTAGTTCTGGCCGCCGAGCATCACGATGTTCAGATAGCCCTCGAGGATCTCGTCCTTGGTCATCTCCTGCTCGACCGAGACCGCCAGCTTCATCTCGCGCAGCTTGTCCGCATAGGTCTTCTCCTGGGCGAAGGAGCCCAGCACGCTGCCCTCACCACGGACCACCGCGGCATTGTTCAGCACATTGTTAACGTACTGCATGGTCAGTGTCGAAGCGCCCTGGCGGGTGGGCTGGGTCAGAGTGTGCACCGCCGCACGGGCCAGCCCCTGGCCGTCCACGCCGCCGTGCTGGTAGAACCGCTCGTCCTCGATCGCGATGATCGCGTCCTGCATCTGCTGGGAAATATTGTCCAGGGCCACCGGAGTGCGGTTCTCCGCATAGAAGGTGGCGATGAGCGTCTCACCATCGTTGGCGTAGATGCGTGAGGGCGTTGACAGCGGCTCCTCGGTCATCTCCGCCGGAACATCCTCCAGGATGTCGCTGCCGGTAGACGCTGCAGCACCTCCGGTGGCGGCCAGCGGGAACACCAGACCCATGAACAGCAGGCCGCAGAGGGCGCTGACGCCCAGGAAGGACATGATTTTGCCCACGGTCGTGGCCGTGTCAAAAAGCGGGGATTTGCGAGGAGGCATGAAATCTATGATATCGAACTCGTCAATCTGCTGTGCAGCGGTGTTCAAGCGCGCATCCAAGGATCAGCGCGCGCGAGCAGGCGCGTGTTCTGGGCCACGGCGTGGTGGACGGGTGCGAGAGAAGCAGAGTAAAGTTGTTGCGATATGCAACGACCTGAGCGAGTCCTGTCCAAAAATGGCGGCAGTCCGGCATCTGAGCCGTCCACAGGAGAGTCTCGGAGCGCCGAGGAACGCGTCGACAGTGGGAATCGCCGCACCTTCCTGCAGGCTATGACACGCCTGATCCCCTATGTGGATGGGCTCAAGCTGCCTGGC
>NZ_JACIBT010000019.1 GCF_014195445.1 Garicola koreensis
TCTGTGCCCTACACCCTGCTGCGTGAGGTCAACGCCTGGTACGGCAGCTTCCTCTTTTGGAGCGTGGGCACCGTTGTGGTGATCGGCATCAACGTGGTCCTGACCCGCGAGTGGAAGGACTGAGCCGGTGACCAGCGAATGGGTCTGGACCGGTGTGGCCATCTACGTGGTGCTCGCACTGGTGATGGCTGTGCTCTCACGCGCCGGCGCCTCGCAGTCGATGTCCGGCTACTTTCTTGGCAGCCGGAAGATGGGTGGCTTCGTCTCGGCGATGAGCTACAGCGCCACCACCTACAGTGCGTTCATGATGATCGGCCTGGCCGGACTGACCTATGCCGGCGGGGTCGGGGCACTGGGCTTCGAGCTGCTCTACCTGTGCGGGGTCACCCTGGTGCTGATCTTCGGACCGCGCTTCTGGCGAGTCGGGAAGAAGTACGGGTTCGTCACCCCATCCGAGATGCTCGGGCACCGCTACGCCAGCAAGTCGGCCGGGGCCGTCATCGCTCTGGCCAGCTGCATCTTCCTGATCCCCTACGCCGCAGTGCAGCTGGCAGGCGTGGGCTATCTGCTCTCAGGTATGACCAACGGGGCGATCAGCTTCACCGCCGGCACTGTGCTGGCAGTGGTGCTGGCGCTGGTGTTCGCCCTGGTGGCCGGGCTGCGCTCGGTGGCGTGGACGGATTCGCTGCAGGCGGTGGTGATGATCCTCGGCGCCTCGCTGGTGGTGGTGGTCGTCATCTGGCAGCTGGGCGGGCTGGACATGTTCTTCGACCGGCTGGCCGAGGACCCCGGCGCCCTGACGGTGCCGGGCGAGGGATACTTCACCTTCAGCACGTTCCTGGGGCTGACCCTGCCGTGGATCTTCTTCTCCATCTCCAACCCGCAGGTCAGTCAGCGCCTGTTCACGCCCGGCTCCATGCGGGAGATGCGCAAGATGCTGCTGGGGTTCCTGGTGATCGGATTCATCTACACACTGGTCTCGGTCTTCTGGGGTTCACCGCCCGGCTGGAGTTCCCCGACCTTGCCAGCAGCGATATGGCCACCCCCACGCTGCTGGGCTCGGACCTGGTGCCCACTCCCCTGGCGATCATCGTGATGGTCGGTGTGCTGGCGGCCTGTGTCTCCACCATCGATTCGATCATGCTGACGCTCTCTTCGATGGTGACCCGCGACGTCTACACGGCCGCGCGCACCGGCGCCGGCGAGCGCGGCCAGCTGCTGGTGGGCAAGCTGGTGCTGCCGGTGATCGCAGTACTGGCGTATTGTTCGCCCACCTGGAGCTGGACCTGATCGCCGTGCTCTCCGTGTCGGCCTCAGCGGGGCTGCTGGTGATGGTGCCGCCGATCATCGGGGCGTTCTTCTGGCGGCGCGGCACCGCCGCGGGGTGATCAGCTCCGTAGTGATCGCCGGGTCCCTGGTGCTCTGGCTGGAGGCCACTTCCACGGTCTGGCTGGGCCAGGGCAGCGGAATCTGGGGGCTGCTGGTGGCGGTGACGATCTTCGTCGGCGTCAGCCTGGCCACCTCGGCCCCGAACCGGCGCGCTGCCGACTTCATCGACGCCTCCCGCAGCGGCTGAAGTCCCCGGCCATGTTGCACCGCAGCCATTTTCACCGCAGCTGATGCAACATCAGCGGGGATTCTCGGCTGTGAGCGATCCGCCGGCGCCTGGCGGGCGCAGTGCCGCTCAGTACCCCAGTACCGCTCAGGAGCCGGTGCTCTCAGCGATCCACTGCAGATAGGTCCTCGCTTCCTGCGATGATCGGCGTCACGATCAGCTCCGGCTCGTCGTAGGAGTGCTGACTGACCAGCAGCTCCTTGATGCCCGGCACCGAGCCCGACGTCGTCTTCAGAATCAGCAGGAACTCCGGATCGCTGTGCGTCTCACCCTGCCACCAGTAGTAGCTGCGGACTTCGGAGACCTGCACGCAGGCGGCCAGCCGACGCTCCACCGCCAGCGCTGCCAACTGTTCGGCCTCGTCAGAGGAGTCGGTGGTGGTCTGCACGGTCACAAAGTCGGCGGTGTCCATACCCTCCAGTGTGCCCGACGTCGTCCGGGTTCTGGGTGCAGTTCCGGGTGCCGTACTGCGTGCCGATGTGGGCGTCGCGCGGTCAGCGGCCGCTCAGCACAGTGGAGTTCTGGCACCATGGACCTCTGACACAGTGGACCTCTGAGAGGGCGCGCGGACGGCTCTGAAACCGGCGGGAAGGACCAGCCAATGCACGATTTCGACCAGGACTATTGGGAACGCCAATGGGGTGAGGGCGCCCCGGCCGGCGCCGATGAGCGCTCGCTGCCGGTGAACCCCTACCTGATGAAACAGGCTCAGAGTATGACGCCGGCCCGTGCCTTGGATGCCGGGTGCGGCACCGGGGTGGAAGCCGTGTGGCTGGCTGCCCAGGGGTGGCAGGTCACCGGCGTCGACATTTCTGCCACTGCACTGACCTCGGCCCAGGGGCGGGTCCAGGACGCCGGGGTGGCTGATCGGGTGGACTGGGTGCAGGCCGATCTGACCACGTGGGAGCCCGATCAGCAGTACGAGTTGGTGTCCACCAACTACGCCCACGCCTCGATCCCTCAGCTGGAGCTGTACCAGCGGTTGGCTCAGTGGGTCGCCCCCGGCGGGGTGCTGATCATTGTGGGGCATCTGCACCGCTCGGGCGCCCACCACCATCAGCACCACGGTTCCGCAGACGCGGAGCCGCACCCGGAGGAGGCGACCGTCACCGTGGAGGCGATCGCCTCCGGCTTTGATCCGCACCAGTGGCGCATCGACTCCGCCCAGGAGCACACCCGCGAGGTCACCGTGCCGGGCGGCCGGTCCACCACGCCGCACGATTCCACCACGCCGCGCGATTCGACCACGCTGCACGATGCGGTAGTGATTGTTAGACGCTTGAGCTGATCAGGGCATAGCTATCCGAGGGGTCGGCTCAGGCGTCCTCGGCCAGCTGCCGGAGCCGCTCAACTGAGGCTGCGAGCATTTGAGGCGTCGTTCTACGGGCACGCTGAAGCCGCTGCTCATCCTCCAACTGTGTCCAGTCATAGGTGTGGGTCACCGTCGTGCGGGCCTCGTCCAGCCTCTCCAGCTCCCAGCGCCAGAGGTGTCCGGCCGGGGGCTGGTCCACGTCGGCGGGCTTCCATGCGATGACCTCGTTCTGTGCGAACTCCACCACGTGGTTGTGGCGCACTTTTCCGTTGGTGAGCACCATGTTGAAGACATCCCCCGCTGCGGTGACGCGGGGGCTGGAGTCGGCGGTGCTGAGGTTGTTATTGCCGTCCCACTCGGGTTGCCGAGCTGGGTCAGCAATGAGCTCAAAGATGGTCTCTGCCGGGGCGTCGACTGTGGCCGAGGCACTGATGATCCGCTGTTCGTCCATGCATTCAGCGTACTGCGCCCCGACGGTGCAAGCCCCACTCAACTATCGTGGGGGAATGGCTTCCACCACTGATACTCAGGATCCAGAAACTATCCGCCGGCTGCTCACCACCCCAGCCCGCTGGGCGATTGTGGGGCTGAGCACCAATACCCGACGGCCTGCGCACGGGGTCTCGCGAATGATTCGCGACCAACTGGGCATGGATATTGTGCCGGTGAATCTGGCCGGAGAAGACGTCCATGGGGAGACCGGGTACCGCCGGCTTGCCGACATTGAAGGCCAGGTTGACGTCGTCGACTGCTTCGTCAATTCCCAACGGGTCGGGGCCGTGGTGGACCAGGCGATCGAGATCGGCGCCAAAGCTGTGTGGCTGCAGGTGGGGGTCATTGATCATGAGGCTGCTGCTCGTGCCCGCGACGCCGGGCTCGACGTCGTGATGGATACTTGTCCCGCCATTGAAGCTCCCAAGTTGGGCCTGTGAACGCCGGTAGAATCCACTCATGAGCACCCCCTATGAGTCCGTTGCCGGCGTCGGGCGCCCCGCCCGGGATGCGCTGCGCCTGGCCGGCTACCCCCACGTGGAGTCACTTGACGGGGTTGACTACGCCCAGCTGGACGCACTGCACGGTGTGGGGAGGCGGGGGTTGGAACGGCTGCAGGCCGCCCTGGTGGAGCGCGGACTCAGCCTGGGCGGTCACGTGCCCGAGCCGCATGCTCGGCAGGCGACGTTCACCGATGGACACACCGGCACCTATGCCGCCGACATCAAAACCAAGCCGACGAGCCGGACGCCGGCCGAGTTCGTTGAGGAGCTCGAGCCCCCGCGCCGCGTGGAGCACGGGCGCCTGCTGCTGGAGATCTTCGGACGCGCCACCGGGGCGCAGCCTGTGATGTGGGGCCCCTCGATGATCGGTTACGGAGAGGTCCACTACCGGTATGCCACTGGTCGGGAGGGCGAAACTTTTCGCGTGGGCTTCTCTCCCCGCAGGGCGAAGATCTCGCTGTACGGGCTCACCGACGACGCAGGCGCGCAGCAGCTGCTGACTCGTCTGGGCAAGCACACTGTCGGCGCCTCCTGCCTCTACATCAACAAGCCCGACGACGTCGACCTCGCCGTGCTCGAAGAGATGGTCCGCCGTGCGTGGGACAGCGAGCCGTCGAGTCACTGTTAGAGACCCTCCGCCAGGCGCCGCTCTGCCTCAGCAGAGCAGTGTGCGACGATGATTCGTATGACCTTGGCTCCGTGCAGGGACTCCACGGCGGCAGACTGGATCACCACCAGCCGCCAATGGTGGTGGCACCTGGTCACCGTAGGCCCGCAGACATTCTCGGCCTATGCGCGCCTGCGGTTCATCCCCGACCCGGCCTACCCGGGGCAGTCTGAGAATGACATGGGGCGTCCACCGGGGGTTCTCGATGACGTCGAGCAGCTGCGTGTCGCTGTCGATACCCTGCTGCCGCGCACCTCTGCGCCGGAAGACGGCTATCTGCTGCTGTGGGACGGCTGGGACGACAGCCAGTTTCCCCAGCGCCTCCGGGGCGGCGCGCAGGTGCCGATCGGGTCGGGCGCGAAGATCCCGGAGCGGAACTATTGGTTGTGCCGCGTCTCGCTGCTGGACTTCGTTTCCGGCGCCGCAGAGGAAGCCTGGCGGACTGAAGCGCAGGTCGCTATGCCTCCCCCGGCGTTCATCTGGCCCGCAGATCGTGCCTGGTGCATCACCCACGACGTCGACCCGCACTGGGCCGTCATCGGCGCCGACCCTGCCGCGATCGACGCACTGCTGACGGAGCCACGCCTGGATATCGTTGCTATGGCCCCCAACGAAGAGCCGCCCCACTTTTCCTAAGTAACCGTTGAGGGTCTCGACCCGGATCCGTACCTTATGACAACCTGGACGCTCCGAGGTGCACAACTGAACAGGGGGAGCCGCTAAAGGATGAGAACCTGGTACCACCGCAGCACACTCGGCGTCGCTGCGCTCGCCGTTGTCGGAATGCTGGCCTCCGGGTGCGGCGAGGGCGCCGGCACGGACGAGCCCCGCGAGGTGAACGACGCATCGTCGACCGAGTCACTCTCGGCTGAGGCGGAAGATGCTGCAGAAACGGCTTCCTGGGAGCAGGGTGAAGAGATCACCGTTACCTGCGATGATCTTGACGCCTTGGCTTCCCATGAAGATCGCGAGCCCGCGGGCTTGCCACACGAATGGGAGGAGGGCACTCCGCTTCCAGACCCGGAGTGCCACCCGGACTTTATTGAGGTGCGGGAATGGGACCGGCTCGATGAGTTCCGTGCTTGCTGGGAGGGAGAAGAAACCAGCACCCTCATAATGTCTCCCGGGATGACCGACGAAGACGTCCATGAATACCTCTGGCATCAGTCCTCCCTCCGGGCCGAGTGGGAATGGCCCGACGTGGAGGCATGGGAGCAGCGGGTGGACAATGCCTTCGGCGGTCTATCAGCGGAGTGTGAGGCTGCTGCGGCTGAAAACTACGGCAGTTGAAACGGCAAGACAGGCCGCCAGAACCGCAGAACGCCCTCTCTCGCCAAGAGTCGAGAGGGGGCGTTGTTCGCGTCATAGCAGGGACGAATGGGTGGGCCCTGCGGGACTCGAACCCGCGACCAATGGATTAAAAGTCCAGTGCTCTACCAACTGAGCTAAAGGCCCCAAATGCTGCTCTTCCTACTGTCCTGCACCGAGAGCACCCGTCAGCATATCGCACAGCGCCAGTGGACCGCATTCCTCGTCCTGCGGCCCCGCGGGGCCTACTTCTGCTTCGCCTTGGCCGCCTTCTTATTGTCGCGAACCTGCTGCAGAGTCTCGGGGGAGGTGACATCGGCGATGCTGAGCATCACAGCCTCATCCCCATAGGGCTCCGCGGCGTCCTGCCAGCCCTCGCCGGTGAACCCGCACTGCTTACCCAGCAGCGCCAGGAACACTTTGGCCTTCTGCTCGCCGAAACCGGGAAGCTTCTTCAGCCGTTTGAGCACCTCCGCGCCGGTGGGGTCGTCCTCGGTCCAGAGCCGTTCGGCCTTACCCGCCCACTCGTCAACGATCACGCTGGCCAGGTTCTGCACCCGCTGGGCCATCGAGCCGGGGAACCGGTGCACCGCCGGGCTCTGCCGGAATACAGCCAAGAATTCGTCGGGGTCATAGGCGGCGATGGTTTCAGCCTCAAGGCTGCCGATGCGCTCATAGAGCTTCTGCGGTCCGGCGAAGGCCGATTCCATGGGAACCTGCTGGTCCAACAGCGATCCCATGACCAGGGCCAGCGGGTTGGTGCTGAGCAGCCGGTCAGCGTCCGGGTTTCCGGTCAGCTGCAGGTCATAGTCGATCATTGCTCCCATTGTGTCACTCCTGCGGCACTGGTACTGAGCAGGGCGCATGGCCCCAGGTCACGCAGGTGACGTCAGTACGGGGGCACAGGCATAATGGGGACTGCGAAAGGAGCTGTCACACCATGAGCCAGCAATTCCGCCGCCCGGCCTACCAGGATCCTGCCACCTTCGACCGGCGTGAGGGCGGGGCCGACCCGGCCGATATCTCCCAGGCCGCCCACGACACCGCCCACGCCGTCGTCGGGCAGGGACGCAGCTCCGCAGACCCGGAAACGACCCAGCGATTCGTCCGCCTGGCCGAGACCGAGGGGATCCAAGCCATCGCCGAACTCTGGTCCCACTCCCCACCGCATTCCTTGGCCGGCGGCCTGTGGCGAATCTATGCGCTGCGTGAGGCCGTGCAGAAGTCACCGGAACGGATGAGCGAGTACTACCGCCTGGGCCGGTCGCATTCGGCACCGGCGGCCATTGCAGGCGTGCCCGAACCGCCGACCGCCGATGAGATGACCCGGCTGGCAGACATGATCCTCGCCGGCATGTACTCCGGAGAGATCGACGTCGCCTTTGACCGCGCCGGGGCCTTCTGCCGGGTCATCGCCCGTGGACAGGCCCTCTGGGTCGACACCGGCGCCGGCTACTCCGACGACGACGCCAAACGCCTCACGTCCAAGGCCGATCAGCTGATCAGGACCGCCGAAGAGCTGGAGTCCTGCGCCCGGGCGCACCGCGCCGGCACGCTGGACTGACAGGACACCGACCCTCCGCCACGCCCATGGGCGGCATCGCATCAGCGGCCGCCTCACCTGTATGGTCACAGCCGAGGCCCAGTACCGGTGAGATGCATCACCCGCAGCGCATCAGGGCGTAGGATATAGTCCACTGTTCCCGGACGTGCTCGCACTCGTCCCTGGGAGCGCACAGCATCATTCACTTGAACACCAATTCACTTGAACACCAGGAGAATCACCATGATGAGGAGCACCCCCTCGCGCGCTGGCTTTGCCCTGCTCGGCGCAGCCGCACTGGCACTGACCGCCTGCGGCGAGGCACCTGATGAGGAAGAGTCCAATGACAACGGCAATGACGCAGCTGCCCAGGAGGACGTCGACTACACCGCCTGCATCGTCTCTGATGATGGCGGCTGGAACGACCAGTCCTTCAACCAGTCCGCCTACGCTGGGCTGATGGACGCGGTCGATGAGCTCGACATCGACCATGCCGACGCCGAGTCGAGCTCCGAATCCGAGTTCGGCCCCAATGTGGACTCCATGGTGCAGCAGGGCTGCGACCTCACCTTCGGCGTCGGCTTCCTGCTCAAGGACGCGATCGACGAGGCTGCCTCCGCCAATGAGGATATGAACTTCGCGCTCATCGATGAGTACACCGATGAGTCCAACGACAATGCCAAGTCGGTGGTCTTCAACACCTCCGAGGGTTCCTACCTGGCCGGCTACGTGGCCGCTGCGATGAGCGAGACCGGCACCGTGGGAACTTGGGGCGGCATGCAGATCCCCTCGGTCACCGTCTTCATGGACGGCTTTGCCGATGGTGTGGAGCGCTACAACGAGGACAACGACGACGACGTCTCCCTGGTGGGCTGGGACAAGGAGGAGCAGAACGGCTCCTTCTCCGGCGACTTCTCCGACCAGTCGGCCGGAGCCACCCTGACCGAGCAGCTGATCGCCCAGGATGCTGACATCATCATGCCGGTGGCCGGCGGCGCCGGACTGGGTGCAGGCCCCGCACTTGAAGAGTCTGACGGCCTGCTGATCTGGGTCGACTCCGACGGCTACGAGTCCACCGACTACGGCGACATTGTGCTGACCTCGGTGCTGAAGCAGATTCCCCAGGCGACCTTCGACACCATCGAGGAGGGCCTCAACGGCGAGTTCAGCTCCGAGCCCTACATCGGTGACCTGGAGAACGAGGGAGTCGGCCTGGCACCCTTCCACGACTACGACAGCGAGGTCCCGGACGAGGTCAAGGATAAGGTCGAGCAGCTGCGCGAGGAGATCATCAGCGGTGAAACGGTCGTCGAGACCGATAACGCCCCAGAAGCCTGACCCCCGCTGACCGACTGAGGAACTAAGGCCCGTTGTAGTGAAGTTAGAGCTCAAAGGTGTCACCAAACGGTTCGGCACCTTCACCGCCAACGATCAGATCGACCTGAGCGTCGAACCCGGCGAGATCCACGCGCTGCTGGGCGAGAACGGGGCTGGCAAGTCCACGCTGATGAACATCATCTACGGGCTCTACCACCCCAATGAGGGTCAGATCCTGCTCGACGGCCGCGAGGTCAGTTTCGACGGTCCCGGTGACGCTGTGGAAGCCGGCATCGGCATGGTGCATCAGCACTTCATGCTGGTGCCGGTCTTCACCGTCACCGAGTCAGTGATGCTGGGCTACGAACCCACCAAGGGGGCGGGGCTGATCGACTTTGCCACCGCTGGCAAGCGCGTCACCGATATCTCCGCCCGCTTCGGGTTCGACGTGGACCCCGACGCCTACATTGAGCACCTGCCGGTGGGTGCCCAACAGCGGGTGGAGATCATCAAAGCACTCTCGCGCGACGCCAAGATCCTGATCCTTGATGAGCCCACAGCGGTGCTCACCCCGCAGGAGACCGACGAGCTGATCACCATCATGGGCCAGCTGAAGGCCGCCGGCACCTCGATCGTGTTCATCACCCATAAGCTGCGTGAGGTCCGCGCGATTGCCGACCGGATCACGGTGATCCGCCGCGGCAGGGTCGTCGGGGAGGCGACCGCCGCATCCACTGAGACCGAGCTGGCCAGCCTTATGGTGGGCCGGGAGGTCAGCCTCACCACTGATAAGGAGGACGCTGCCCCCGGCGACGACGCCCTGCAGGTGCAGAACCTCAGCGTCATCGACGCCTCGGGACACGTGGTGCTGGATGACATCAGCCTCTCTGTGCGTCGGGGCGAGGTTCTGGCCGTCGCCGGAGTCGACGGAAACGGACAGACCGAATTGGCTCAAGCGATCCTGGGAACTCGGGCGGCGGCCTCAGGACGGATCGCGCTGGACGGCAGCGACTGGTCCAAGCTGAACGTGAAGGAGCGCCTCAACTCCGGGTTGGGCTTTGTGCCGGAGGACCGATCCACCGATGGGGTGATCGCCGGCTTCTCCATCACCGAGAACTTTGTGCTGGACATGTATGACCAGCCTCCCTACGCGAACGGGATGGCGATGAAGCCTTCGGTGATGCGAGCCGCCGCCGTGGAGCAGACTGACCGCTTCGATGTGCGGCTGGGCACGGTGGACGACCCGGTCTCCACACTCTCCGGCGGAAACCAGCAGAAGGTGGTCTTGGCCCGAGAGATGAGCCGGGACCTGAAGGTGCTGGTCGCCAGCCAACCCACCCGTGGTCTGGACGTCGGCTCCATTGAGTTCGTCCACCGCACCATCATCGAGGAGCGCGATAAGGGCACCCCGTGCATGATCGTCTCCACGGAGCTGGATGAGGTCTCCAACCTCGCCGACCGGATCGCGGTGATGTACCGCGGCAGGATCGTGGGGATCGTCGGCGCGGACACTCCGCGAGATGTGCTGGGGCTGATGATGGCCGGGGTGCCCGCGGAAGAGGCTGCGAGCCAGGCAGCAGCCCACAAGACCACTCTCAGTGAGGCCGATGAAGTCGCCGAGGAGGAGGAGCTGTGAGCGTTCAGGGGGCCCCGGGGTCGACGCAGCCGGCAGCAGCGCTGAAGGACGCCGAAGGCCGAGCGCACTACGCCCTGCGCCAGCTGGGCCAGTCGTCATGGCTGATCTCTGTGCTCGCCGTCGTCGTTGCCCTGGTGGTGGGTGCGGTGCTGATTCTGGCGGCCAATCCGGCGGTGCAGTCCACGCTGGGGTACTTCTTCGCTCAACCCGGCGACTTCTTCGCCACCAGCTTCCAGGTGATCCGTGACGCCTACTCCGCGCTCTTCCGCGGCGCCGTCTTCGACTGGCAGGCCCCCAATGCCCAGCGCTCGATCCGACCGATCACCGAGACGATGGTCAACTCGATTCCGCTGATCCTGGCTGGACTGGGAATCGCCATCGGGTTCCGCTCCGGGATGCTGAACATCGGTGGCCAGGGCCAGGTCATCCTGGGGGCTTCCTTCGCCGGTTTCATCGGCTACGCGTTCGGCCTGCCGCTGGGGGCCCATGTGCTGCTGGCCCTGGCCGGCGGGGTGCTGGGCGGAGCCATCTGGGGCGGTATCGCCGGTGTGCTCAAGGCTCGCACCGGGGCCAATGAGGTGATCGTGACGATCATGCTCAACAACATCGCCCTCTTTCTGCTCGCCTGGCTGCTGCGGCAGCAGTGGTTTACCCAAAGCGGGTCCAATCAGCCTCAGTCGGCGCCGGTGGACGAATCGGCTCGTCTCTTCGGACTGCTCGGCGATGGGTTCCGGGTCCATGCCGGGTTCCTGGTGGCCATCCTCGCAACGGTCTTCGTGTGGTGGCTGATGGAGCGCTCCACGCTGGGCTTTGAGTTCCGCGCCATCGGGGAGAACCCGCAGGCCGCACGGACCGCCGGCATCTCAGTGGGCAAGGCGACGGCGCTGGTGCTGATCGTCGGCGGTGCACTCTGCGGGCTCGGCGGTGCAGCGATGCTGCTGGGCACTGAGCACCGGCTCACCCCCGGCATTGCCGGGACCATCGGGTTCGACGCGATCACTGTGGCCCTGCTGGGCCGGTCAAAGCCCTTGGGCACATTCCTTGCCGGCCTGCTGTTCGGCGGCCTCACCGCCGGGGGTGTGCTCATGCAGGCCCAGACGGGCACCCCCATCGATATTGTCCTGGTGCTGCAGTCGGTGATCGTGCTGCTCATCGCCGCTCCCCCACTAGTGCGCGCCATCTTCTTCCTCCCCCGTCCGGACGGAGAACCGCGCGCACGGCTGCGCCGCCGCAGATCGAAGACGGATCCGCCCCGCGATGATGCGGACCCAGGCGGACAGTCCACAGACCAGGTACCTGATGAGCATCACCAGGAGCAAGGGAGCCACCGATGAGCGCCGAAACCCAGACCACAGTCGAGGCAGCTCCGCGGGAGCAGGCCGAGGCGCGGCTGCGACCGATCCGGTGGAAGTTCCCGATCACCTACGCGATTCTTGCCCTGATCTCGCTGGCAGTCTTCGCACTGCTGGCCCCTGCTGAGTCCCAGACGCAGTTCCGCCTGGCCACCTCGACGGACTTCTTCACCATCCCCGCGATCACGGTTCCCTCAGCACCGACTGCCTGGGTGCTGGGTCTGGCCCTGGCAGTTCTTGCTGCGTTGGCCCTGCTCCGGGCAGTGCAGCGCAGGAGGCTCGGGGTATGGCACCCCATTGTCTTCGGCGCGCTGTTCGTCCTGGCCTTCCTGGTGTGGGCCGGCGCCGGTCGAGGTGCCGTCATCCCGCTGGTCACAGTGCTCACCGGAGCCCTGGCGCTGTCTGTGCCGCTGATCTTCGGCGCCATGTGCGGCGTGGTGGGTGAACGCTCCGGGATCATCAACATCGCGATCGAGGGGCAGCTGCTGGCTGGCGCTTTCCTGGCGGCAGTGGCCGCCTCCCTCTTCACCTCCGCCTATGTGGGGCTTATCGCAGCACCGTTCGCCGGTGCCGCAGTGGGGGCACTGCTGGTGTGGTTCTCCGTGAAGTACCACGTCAACCAGATCATCGTCGGCGTCGTGCTCAATGTGCTGGTCATCGGGCTGACCAGCTTCCTCTACTCCACTGTGCTCACCCAGAGCCCGGAGATCTGGAACGCGCGCCAACAGCTGCCGGCCCTGCCGATCCCCATCCTCAGCCAGATCCCTATCATCGGCCCGGTCATGTTCAACCAGACCATCCTGGTGTACCTGATGTATGCCATCGTCATCCTGCTGCAGATCTTCGTGTTCAAATCCCGCTGGGGGCTGCGCATGCGCTCAGTGGGTGAGCACCCCAAGGCTGCCGACACGGTGGGCATCAACGTCAACCGGACCCGCACCATCAACACCATCTTCGCCGGAAGCATCGCGGGGCTCGGCGGCGCCTTCTTCACCGTGGGCCAGGGGTTGGCCTTCGGGCAGGAGATGTCGGCCGGACAGGGGTTCATCGCACTGGCGGCGATGATCCTGGGTCGGTGGAACCCGGTGGGGGCACTGTGCGCAGCCCTGCTCTTCGGCTTCTCCACATCCATCGGCAACGTGCTCTCTACGATCGGCACCCCGGTGCCCAGCGAGATGCTGCTGATGATCCCCTACATCATCACCATCTTCGCGGTGGCCGGATTCGTCGGAAGAGTCCGCCCGCCGGCTGCCGAAGGTGTGCCCTACATCAAGTAGAGCAGCCGGGCTGCAGGACCGTGGTTGACCTGACTGGGGGCACACCGGCACACTTGGGGACAGGTGTCGGGCTGCAGGTAACCCCCGGGCTCCAACCTTTAGCCGCTTCGAGCGGCCACGCGCCGTGAGGCGTTCCCAGCCCGACACCGCCCACTTCGAGACCGCCCACTTCGACACCTGTTGCCAGCAGACAATCGGTGCCGGGTCCGGGAGGCCCACCGGCCGGACTCATCGGGTGCTCAGGGTCAACGGCTGATCACACTCCCCCGCAGCACCTCGGCGCTGCATCATGAGGCAACGTATTGCCGGGCATTCACCTGCTGGCTATACACTCACCACGTGAAGGACATCTGCTGTTCACCCTGGGGCGACGAGCGCCTCAGAGTCCCACTGCGAGGGAAGCACTGACCCAATGTTGAACCGATCCCGCCATGCCCAATCTACGGACCTGCTCACCCGGATCGCCCAGGAGGTCCGCACGGGAGTGGAGCTCCTGTCCCAACTGCTGGGCACCCCAGCAGGCAAGCGCACCGCCCACCGTGAGGACCTGCTCGGGCTCGAAGGCCGGGCTATGGATCTGCACTTCACCCTGATGACCCATATCCGCAGCGTCTTCCTCACCCCCTTGCCGCGGGAGGACATCTACGCCCTCTCCCAGCAGCTGAACCGGACCATGGAGCACGTGGTGGCCTCCGGGGATCTGATCCTCACCCGAGACACTCTGCGGCTGCCCCCGGCGAGCCAGAATCAGGTGGAGACCCTGCAGCGACAAGTGGAGCTGACCGGTGCGGCGATGAGCCGACTGGAGGACTTCGACTTCCTGGAGGACTACTGGGCGAAGATGCAACGTCTGGCCAAACAGGCCAACCGCACCCACCGCGAGTGGATCACGGCCACCGACAGCAGCTTCCAACCCAATATCGCGATGCAGCAGTCCGAACTCTCCGGCGAAGTGCTGCGCGCCGTCCACGCCCAGCGGGAGGTCGCGGTGATCTGCGGTTCGATCATTGTGCGGGAGTCCTGAGCCGCTGTGGACATTCTGCTGATCAGCCTGATCGGCCTCGTCATGGCGCCGACGCTCTATGTCGCCGGCCTGCACGATGTGCCCAACTCGATCGCCATCCCCGTGCGCACCCGCGCACTGACTGCGCGTTTAGCCGTGCGTGTTGCCGCGGTGTTCAACGCTCTGGGGGTGCTGATGGCACTGCCGCTGGGGATCTATCTCTTCACCTGGTTCGACTTTCCGCAGATGGACTCCGGCATGACCTTGGCGGTGATCCTCGCGGCACTGATCACCGTGCTGGGATGGAATCTGTTCACCTATTTTCAGGGCATGCCCACGTCGACGACGCACGCCCTGCTGGCCGCGCTGCTCGGGGGGTCGGTGGCGGCGGTGCTCGCTGCCGATATTGATGTCGACCAAGTCCTGGCCCTGCCCTGGCTCAGCCCGCTGCTGACCCTGCTGGTGTCTCCGCTGGTGGCCTTCGGCGTGGCCTACCTGATGGTGTTCCTCGCGGTGCGGATCGCCCGCGGAGAGGACCCTGATGACGTGAACCGGATCGCACGCGGACTGCAGGCGGTCTCGGTCGGCGTGACCTCACTGGGGACCGGTCTGCAGCAGGGTCAGCGGTTCGCGTTTCTGCTGATCCTCGCCATGGGTGCTGCCGGGGTGGCTGATCCGGAGTCTTGGATGCCTGTGGCCTATGTCGCCTTCGCCCTGCTCATCGGAGCCGGCGCATGGCACGGCGGCTGGCGGATCGGCCACGTGCTGGCACACCGGTTGGTGACCATCGATCCGCTGCGAGCCATGGTGGCCACAGCATCAACCTCGGGTCTGCTGTTCGTCGGGTCGCTGGGTCTGGCGCTGCCCCTGTCGACGTCGCTGACTGCCTCCAGCGCCATTATCGGCGCGGGGTCGAATCAGCGGTTCGCCACCCTCAACTGGAGACAGCTGCGTCGCATCGTCCTGTTCTGGGCTGCCACCCCGGTGGCTGCAGGCACCGCGGCGGCTGCGCTGACCCTCTGTCTCACGCTGGTGGTGTAGCGCGGTCCACGACGAGCGCCGCCGGACCGGGGTCTGGATCAGCCGAACTTACCCGCCACGTAGCGTTCGGTCTGCTCGTTGGAGGGGTTGTTGAAGATGACGCTGGTCTGGTCGTACTCAACCATCTTTCCGGGTTCACCGACTCCAGCAATGTTGAAGAACGCCGTCTTCTCGCTGACCCGTGCGGCCTGCTGCATATTGTGGGTCACGATCACTACGGTGTAGTCCTCCTTCAGGTCTGCGATGAGATCCTCAATGGCCAGGGTGGAGATCGGGTCCAGAGCCGAACACGGCTCATCCATGAGGATCACATCGGGCTCGACCGCCACCGTCCGAGCGATGCACAGCCGCTGCTGCTGACCGCCGGAGAGTCCCGAGCCGGGCCGGTCCATGCGGTCCTTGACCTCATTGAACAGATTGGCGCCGCGCAGCGCCTTTTCGACGATGTCGTCGGCCTCGGATTTGCTCATCCGGGTTCCGTTGAGCTTGTGCCCTGCCAGCACGTTCTCCCGGACGCTCATCGTGGGGAACGGATTGGGTCGCTGAAACACCATACCGACCATGGACCGCACCGTCACGGGGTCGACGCCGGGGGCGTAGATATTGTCGTCATCGAGGTAGAGGTCACCCTTCACGCGGGCTCCGGGCACCTCTTCGTGCATGCGGTTCAAGCTGCGCAGGAAGGTGGTCTTCCCGCATCCGGAGGGACCGATGAACGCGGTGACGGAACGTGGGGCGATCTCGATGTTCACATCGGCCACGGCGCGGAAGTCACCGTAATAGACGTTGAGGTCTTCAGCGGTGATGCTCTTGGACATAGGTGGTTCTCTCTTCACTCATTCTGCGGGGACGAATACCGTTCAGCGCCCGGACTTCTGCGGTGCGAAGTAGTGGGCGATCACGCGGGCAAGGAGGTTCAGACCCATCACAATCAGGATCAGGATCAGCGCAGCCGCCCAGGCCCGGGCGGCAGCCGGGTCCGGCGCGGCCGGCGCCGTCGGGTTGATCAGCTGACGGTAGATATAGACCGGCAATGCGGTGACCCAGCCGCTGAAGACATTCCAGTTCACCGATACCGCGTAGCCGGCGGTCACCAGGATCGGCGCTGTTTCACCGGCCACCCGGGCGATGGCCAGGGTGACACCAGAGGCGATGCCCGACATCGCGGTCGGCAGCACAACTTTGGTGATAGTCCGCCATTTGCGCACGCCCAGCGCGTAGGAGGCTTCCCGCAGCTCATTGGGCACCACGCGCAGCATCTCTTCGGTGGAGCGGACCACCACCGGAATCATCAGCACACTGAGCGCGATGGAGGCGGTGAGCCCCATCTTCACCGACTGCAGCGCCGCTGGACTGTCGCTGATAAAGGTGCTGACGAACAAGGTCATCCCCGAGAAGGCGAACAGTCCGGCCACGATTGAGGGGATGCCGGTCATCACGTCGACGAAGAACCGGATGGCCTTGGAGAACCAGTTGTCGGTGCCGTACTCCACCAGGTAGATGGAAGCCAACAGTCCCACTGGCACAGAAAACACCATCGCCATCAAGGTGATCGTCAGGGTCCCGATCAGCCCGTGCAGGATCCCGCCCATCAGCGGTGCTTCTCCGGCAGCTGTGGCCTGGTCGTCGGCGCCGACCACGTTGGACATATCGTCGGTGAGGATCCCCGGATTGCTGATCAGGGTGGGCAGGCCGTTAGCGACCACGGTCCAGATCACCGAGATCAGGGGGACCAGAGCGATGAAGAACGCGGTCCAGACCAGGTTCTTCCACAGCATGTCGGTGGCCCGCCGTCGTGTTTCCAGGACCAGTGTGATCAGGTACATGCCCACGATGTAGAGCAGGCCGGAGAGCACCACCCACCCGACGACGGCGAACTGGTCGCTGAGGACCACGGTGATCGCAGCACCCAGAACAAGGGCAGCACCGGCGACGACGATCCAGGTCCACCCCGGCATCAGGCCTGCCGTCAAAGAGTTCGACCCGGTCTTCTGGGCAGGGGGCCCGGCAGTGAGGTTCGTGGTGCTCTGGCTCATCAGTTCGCTCCTGAGAATTCTTTGTGCCGACTGACGATCCAGCGGGCAGTCATGTTCACCAGCAGAGTGATGATGAACAGCATCAGCCCAGCGGCGATGAGTTCGGCCTGACGCATGCCGAAGGCCTCAGGGAAGTTCAGCGCGATTTCGGCCGGGATGGTGCCGTTGCGTCCGGAGGTGATCAACGACAGGGAGAACACGCCCGGCGAGAGCACCATGGTCACCGCCATGGTCTCGCCCAGCGCCCGCCCCAGGGCGAGCATGACCGCGGAGACGATACCGGCACGCGCGAAGGGGAAGACGGTCATTTTGATCATCTCCCACCGTGTGGCGCCCAGCGCCTGGGCCGCTTCTTGGTGCAGTTTCGGGGTCTGCAGGAAGATCTCACGGCACAGCGAGGTGGCGATCGGCAGGACCATCACTGCCAGCACGATGCTGGCGGTGAGCAGGGTGCGTCCGGTGGAGGTCACCGAGGCGCCCTCTGCTTCGGCGAAGAGTGGGATCCACCCGAGATAGGTGTTCAACCACTGGTAGATGGGCACCAGCAGCGGGGCCAGGAAAGTCATCCCCCAGGCGCCGTAGACCACCGACGGGATCGCAGCCAGCAGATCGATCACATAGCCGACCGGGGTGGCGATGCGCCGCGGGGCGTAGTGGGAGATGTACAGCCCGATGCCGATAGCCACCGGTGTGGCCAGCAGAATGGCAATCGCAGACGCCATCACCGTGCCGGCCATCAGCGGCCAGACATAGTCCCAGAAGCTGTCTGCGCTGTCGATGCTGTCTTGGTCGGAGAACAGCGACGGTGACAGGGCGGGCAGCGACTCTATGGTGAGGAAGATGGCGACGAACGCCAGCACGACCAGAATGGTGACACCAGCGGCCAGGGTGAGGCCGGAGAAGACTTTGTCACCGGCGGCACCGTTCTTCACCGTCAGCCCCCTGGGGCGCTCAGGTGCGGTGCGGGTTGAGTTCACGGAGTCTCTCCTCGGAGATCGGATATCAGTGGTGGACACGCAGCACCTGCAGCACGGTGGGCCGCGGGCCTCAGAGCGCTTCTCGGGCGCCTGCGGCTCACCGTGCCGTCGTGAAGTTCACAGCGAATGCGGAACACTCACGACGAGGGCGCGAATCGTGGCGATCACTGCTGAACGCTGATGGCGTCCAAGCGCTCCATGGCTGATTCACGGATGCCGTCGGAGACCGGTGCGTTGCCTGCAGAGTCGGCTGCCACCTGCTGACCCTCCTCGGACAGGAGGTATTCGCCGAAGGCCTGGACCTGATCGGCAGTCTGCTGGTCCTGGTAGGTGTTGCAGAAGATGTGGTAGGAGACCAGCACGATCGGGTAGGAGCCCGACTCGGTGGTGTCGCGGGCGAGGCTGACTGCGCCCTCGGCCTCCTCGTTCGGCTCCGAGTTCTCCACTGCGGCCGCTGCGGCTTCAGCGGAGTAGGGCACGTACTCTTCGCCGACCTGCACGGCCACGGTGCCGAGTTCGCCGACCTGCGACGCGTCGGCGTAGGTGATCGCACCCTCGGTCTCGGAGGTCAGGCTGACCACACCTGAGGTCTGCTGAGCGGACTCGGAGGTGATCTCATCCGGCCAGGTCTCGAAGGTGCCGAACTCCCAAGCTGCTTCACCGGCCGCCTCGGTGAGGTAGTCGGTGAAGTTCTCGGTGGTGCCGGAGTCGTCAGCGCGGTGGACCACGGTGATCTCCTGGTCCGGCAGCTCGACGCCTTCGTTGTGCTCAGCGATGGCGTCGTCGCTCCAGTTGGTGATCTCACCGGCGAAGACGGCGGCGATCGTCTCGGCGTCCATATTGATGTTCTCTTCGGCATCGGGCAGGTTGTAGGCCACTGCGACCGGGGAGATATAGGAGGGGGTGTGGAAGACGCCGTCGGGGCCGCAGACGGCTTCGGCCTGTGACTGCTCATCAGCGTCCATGGCCGCGTCGGAGCCGGCGAAGCTGTACTGTCCGTTGATGAAACCCTCACGGCCTGAGCCGGAGCCGACC
>NZ_JACIBT010000020.1 GCF_014195445.1 Garicola koreensis
AATCCTGCATCGCCGGCAGCAGCCGGCGCAGTCCGTGCCGCTGCCCCGGGGTCAGCGAGTTGGCGAAGGGCCGGTGCAGCAGCTGGTCGACGTCGTCCTCCACTGCGGCGGTGCGTTCGGGATCCAGAATCAGCGCGTAGAAGGCGGTGAACGATTTGCCAGCTTCAGACTCCTGCAGCAGGTCGACTCCGCGGAAGATGTCCTCCAGCACAGCCCCGCGGGAGTCAGGCTCTTCGATCAGCTGGATGCGCAGTCCGCGGTTGATCTCTTCGAGCTCGCTGCGCAGGCGCACAAAATCCTCGGGCAGCTCCGAGGCCAGCGCCAGCACGTCGGTGGCCTGCTCGGAGGCGGCGAACTGGGACAGCGTCTCCACTTCCCCGGCCTCCAGGGCAGCGATGCGCTGATCCAGCTTCTCCCGCTCGCCGCGCAGGGATTCGATCCGCCGGGTGGTGTCGGGGTCAGTGTCCACAGTCAGCCGGTGCACCCGGTCAACGATGGTGGACAGCCGAGATTCGGTGACGCTGCTGCGCGGGGCGCTGAGCTCCTGGATGAACCGGATGGCGGCCAGTGCGCCGTCGGAGAGCGCGTAGAACTCTTCACGGGCCTGGCCGGCTCGCCGGATCAGAAACCCCTGGGTCAGCCAGGTGCGCACGTACTGCACCGCAGTTTGGGGCAGCTCGAACCGGCCGGTGTCACGCAGTTCGCTCAGGTCGGCCTCGGCCGCTTCGAACAGTTCGGCTGCCGGCAGTTCCCGCGTCTCACCGGCCAGATGCTCACCGAGGATCGCAATGGCCGCCGGGGCATTGGCTGAGCGCAGCAGCGTCAGGGCCGCGTTCTCCTCGATCAGCCTGCGCGCACTCAGCGCGCCCCGCACCACGGACATCGTCTCAGTTTACCTACGGGTCCGGACGTCGCCGACGTCGCCATCACATCTGGGCGGAGGCCTGTTCCTCGCAGCTCACGCGCCCTAGACTGAGCGCACCGCAGCACCTTGAGCAGGAGTCAGCAACCGAACAGATCGCCACCAGCGGCAATGAAGAGGACTCAAGACGATGACGCCGGAATCCATAGGTTTTGCCATAGTCCTTTTGGCCGCGGTCATGCTGATCGGCAAGCTCATTCGGGTCAAGGTGCCCTGGGTGCAGAAGCTTCTGCTGCCCAGCTCCATTGTGGCCGGCTTCATCGGGCTGATCTTAGGTCCAGGGGTGCTGGGTCAGCTCAGCGGAATCACCGGGTGGACGTGGCTTGAGGACGGCGGGCTCTTCACCACCGAGATCCTCGACATTTGGAGCGCGCTTCCCGGGCTGCTGATCTCTGTGGTCTTTGCCACCCTCTTCCTCGGATCACGGATTCCCTCACCGAAGCGGGTGGTCCAACTTGCTGGGCCGCAGGTCTCCATCGGCTTCGCCTACGGTTCTGGCCAGTATGTGATCGGCATTCTGCTGGGCATCCTGGTGCTGAGCCCGTTCTTCGGCGTCGACGCGTTCTTCGGGGCGCTGATCGAGATCGCGTTCGAGGGCGGCCACGGCACCGCAGCCGGCATGACCCCCGCCTTCGAGGAAATGGGCATCCCGGAGGCCGCTGACTTGGCTGTGGCGATGGCCACAGTGGGCCTGGTCACCGGGATCATCGTCGGGGTGGCCGTCATCAACTGGGGTGTGCGCACCGGGCGCACCCAGGTGCTCAGCCACACCTCCGAGCAGTCCGACGGCGAGCTGCGCGGCCTCTACTCCGAGAGCGACGACGTCCGGGCGGGGCGGCTGACCACGCGTCCGGGCTCCATTGAGCCGCTGACCCTCCACGTGGCTGTGGTGGGGCTGGCCATCATCATCGGCTGGCTGATCCTGGAGGGTCTGGTCCTCATTGAGGACCTGCTCTGGGGCCAGCCGGAGTCGGTCTGGGCTGGTGCCGACGGTGAAGGGACCACCCTGCTGGGCTATGTGCCGCTGTTCCCCCTGGCCATGATCGGCGGGGTGATCATCCAGATCTTTTTGGACAAGACCGGACGCACCCAGCTGCTCGACGTCGGGCTGATGAAGCGGGTTCAGGGGCTGGCGCTGGACATTCTGATCGTCGCCGCGCTGGCCACCATTTCGCTCAGCGTCATCGCCGAGTACTGGCAGACGTTCCTGGTGCTCTCGGTGGCGGGCATCCTGTTCTGCGTGATGATGCTGCTTGTCTTCACCCCGCGGATCATCCCGGCGTTCTGGTTGGAGCGCGGCATCGCAGACTTCGGCCAGTCCATGGGTGTCACCGCGACCGGGCTGGCTCTGCTGAAGGCCGCCGACCCGGAGAATAAGTCACCGGCGCTGGAGGCCTTCGGCTATAAGCAGCTGATCTTTGAGCCCTTCTTCGGCGGCGGGCTGATCACCGCAATCTCCATTCCCGTCATGGTCGCCACCGGCAGCGTCTACTGGATCCTGGTGCCGATGGCGATCGTCTTCGTCGTCTCCATCACCGGCGGCATGATCTACCACCGCGGCGTGAAGAGCGGCCGGTGGAAAGACCCCAGCATGGAAGCGCAGAAGGAGTTCCCCGAGTAACGGTCACCACAGCTTTAGGCCATGACGTCGATATGAATACCCACCTCGGCGGCGACGGCGGCCAGCCATTCCCGATCGCGCTGCAGCAGCCCGGGGTGCCGACGGGGAGGGAAGCCGCTCTGGGCACGCAGAGCACCACGGTGGTCTGCGCCGAAGAGGCAGTACGCCGCCGTGTGATTGAAGTGGCGGCACATATATCCCACACCGTCGGCACCGTAGGTCCACGCCGCTTCAGCCCAGCGGACCGTTGCGCTGTACTCAGAGGCCAGGGTGTCTGTCAGGTCGCGCGGATACAGTCCGAAGCGGCGCAGTCCTGCGCCGCGGTAGGAGACCAGAGTCAGCGGCCGGGTGACCTCCAACGGGGTGATGGCCCAGTGCGTCACCGCCGACATGGGCAGGACGGCCCCCGGCCCCATGGAGTGCAGCAGGGACTCGTGCACTGCGGCCTCTGGGGAGCTGGCGGCGTAGAGGATGGGCACCGTGGGGTCTCCGAAGAGTCCGAAGCGGGTGCGCTGACCCACACCCGGGTTGGGGAGAGTTCCGTCGTTCTGCACATTTCCGCTCACCACCGTGGCGTGGGCCCGGTACAGCACCGTGCCCGGGTGCAGAGTCTCGGTCAGCGGAGCAAAATCACCTGGCGGTGTCGGCACCGCGCTGGTCACCCTGAGGACCCCTTCACCCGGTGAATCCGTGGGCAGAGTCCTGTGCCGCATCCACAGCGTCGTCGATGTCTGCGGTGCCGATCAGCGCAGCAGGCTCGCGGTTGTCCACGTAGCCGTTCGGCGAACCCGCCCAATAGAGGATCCGTGCAGCTGACCAACCCGCTTCGTGCAGCGGTGCACTCAGGCGTGTCCAGTCAGGATGGACGTCCGGGCCTCGAAATTGGAAGCGCGGGTAGACCTTGGCTCTGCCGCGAAGGACGCCCAGCACACCATGGCGTTTGGCGAAGTTGGCTGCCACTGACCGGTTCTTCGGATTCGACCCGCGCAGCGAAGCGATCTCAGTGGCGGTGTAGACGCCATAGGTGGCGATCATCCTGCGCCAGAACTGCTCCACCCCGGCGGCGGAGGCTGCTGCGGCGGGACTGATGGCGTGGTCGCTGCGCTGCAGCATGTCAGCCAGTTCCTGAACGGCAGCCCCGTGGCTCAGCTCTGCCTCAAGCCGGCGCTTGGTCAGCTCGGGGTCAAGACCGTCGGGGATCTCCAGTTCGATAGTTGCCACACCAGCCTCCTGTATACGCTAAGTCCAGTTTACGTCATCGTATACAACGGTGTCGAGGGGTGGCGGTGCTTACTGTCTGGCCTGGGAGCACTCCCGGTGCACCTCAACCTGCAGACCCAAGGCCTGGGTGACCTTCCGAATCGTCGTCCAGGTGGGATTGCCGTCCGCCGACATCGCCCGATAGAGGCCCTCGCGACTCATGCCGACGCGGTACACGTTAATCGGAGTCGTCGCCTTCGGCGAGTTCCTCGTTCAAGTCCACCAGTGTGGTCGTATCTGTGGCCAGAGGATCGGGCGCTTGCGCCCTCAGGACATCGTAGATGCGCGCAGTGAGTTTTGTTCGACGTTCGTCAAAGTAGTTCATGAACTCCCCAGCCGAGTGTGGAAGCGACTGGGGCAGCGAATTACGCGATAGGAACGCACTTTGCTCATCGGCGGATGAGTACTCCGCTACCAACCACTCATCAGGCGCTTTGGCCGATTTCCCGATGTTCTCCAGGCCAGGCAATAGTTGCAGATTCGGCAGTCGGTCTCTCATATCGACGAGGTCGTCGATCTCCTCGGAGGTGAACCTCGGTGCCCCGTCGTCGTTCTTCTCGCGCCGCAGGGACTTCTTGTCGAACAGCACTGCCGGGAAGACGTGATCGACGTGGAACTGGTTGCGTGTGTCGACATGTGGGAACAGTGCTGCGAGCACCGCGAAGGTACGAGCTTTTCCGTACGACAGGTTCAAGATGTCGTCGACCAATGCCTCCGTAACCGTAAGCGGCTTGCCGCGCCGAGACATCGCACGTTCGATCGCAGCGACCGGGAAGGCAGTGCCGCCTTGAGTCTTGATGACCTCACGGAGGTCGCGAAGCAAGGTGTCCAAGCCGGACCCCCACACGCCCCGCACGATCAAGGATCGCAGACCCACTGGTCACTGCTGTCGAGCTTGCTCGTTATGTTGTGGCGAGCTCGCGGACGTAGGTGCGCTGTTGCTCGATATGAACCTCGATGACGCCGGCGCGGGCCAGGCGCTGCAGAGTCTCGATCGACGGGGCGACGTCACCACTCTCCAATCGCGCCACGTGCGGCTGCTTCCAGCCCAGCATCGCCCCGAACGCAGTCTGCGTCAGGTCACGCTCTGCGCGATAGTGGACGACTGCCCGGCTCACCGCGTCAGCCAGCGCGAGGTGATCGGCCTCGGCGGCGTAGTCAGGGTCGGCCTGACGGCGCTCAGCTACGATCACGTCGTGATTCTTCAGGTCGGACAGCTTCATGATCATCGCTCTCATTCCTCGATCTGGCCCAGTCGCTGCTCGGCGGCTCGGCATGCTCGTGCGAAGCCTTTGGGATCGCTCTCGGCCTCGGGTCCGTAGGCCCCGATGACGAACACGTCGCCGATCCGCCTGTAGAGCGGTCGTGTGACGCTGCGACCGCCTCGCGGGCGCAGCTCCCTGAGCTTGTCGGCTCCCTTCACCGCGCTGCTGTGCGGGAAGGGGAGCTTCGGGCCGAGCTCCTTCAGCTTCGCGATCGCGTTGTCGACCGCCACAGCCTCCCGGGCACCCAGCTTCTTGTATTCACCTTCGGCGTCCGGATGGTCGACGACGCCCCACATGGCAATGAATATACCATGCGTGTTATAGCTGTGTCAGCCTTCCGTCGACCCCTCCGGTGCAGTCGAGGAAGTGCTGCACGGCCTGGTCCGTCGAGACGACGGATCTCCGGGGTGTTCTGGACCAGGTGCGATCGGTCCGGGCGTCTGTGGGGCGGGGCGCCGACGTACCCGAGGCGTCGGCACAGCACTCGTCAACTGGAAGAGCTCTCAGTGCACCGGCGTGCTGTGGCGCTCAGCTAGCGTCTTCGCTGGCAGCCCGGGCACAAGTGGCTCGAGCGGTTCATGAACTGTTCCCGCACGATCGGAGTGCCACAGCGCGTGCACGGATGTACTGCAAGCCCATACACGTTCAGAACTGCGGGAAAAATATCCGCTGCTTCCTGCCACCTCTACATAGAGCGAATCGAACGAGGTTCCGCCTTGGGCGAGCGCGGCGGCCATGATTTCTCGCGCACCATCGATCACCGCCGAGATTCTCGGCTTGGTCAGCGAAGATACCGCCATCTCGCCGTGCACTTCGGCGGCCCAGGGAGCTTCGTCGGCATAGATGTTTCCGATGCCGGAAACGAGCGTCTGATCCAGCAACGCGCGTTGGATCCCTAGAGGTTTGGTCTTGATCCGCGCGACCGCCGCCGCTTGGTCGAACTGCGTGTCGAACGGATCCCGCGCGATGTGGGCGATCGCGACATCTGGATGGGTGATAAGCATCTGCCCGCTCATCCCCAGATGCATGAGCAGCGCGTCCCGATCATCCGGGCCGCGAGATCCTCAGGGCCGGCGACATGCCGACGCACTGCCCGTGGATGCAGAATGACCGCCGAGGCAATCGTTCGGCCACGGACGTGATCGTCGGGGCCCCGACGCACAACCTCGACTTCAGACAGTTCAGGCATCGTCCGCGGCTCCCGGCTCCGCACGACAGCCCCGCGCTTCCACAGACCATGTCGACAAGCCCGTCGTCGGCGCTACGACGGCGTATTCGCGCGCACTTGCACTGCCACGACGCGCTGATTCGGGCCAGCCGCCCACACCGAGCCAGCTCACCAGCGGCCGTTGCGAGGCCTGGGCTGGCAGACCGGGAAGGGATATGAGGATCGGCCCATGAACTTCTCGCGGACGATGACGCCGGGCTGCGGTGGGCACTGAGCTCCCCGGCCTTACCCCGGGCAGCGCACCGGGCGCACGTCTGACCTGCCTGACCGTAGGCCTGCAGGGAGCACTCAAAGTAGCCGGAGGCCCCATTGACGTTGACGTAGAGCGCATCGAAGCTGGTCCCACCGGCGGCGAGCGCGGCCTCCATCACCTGAACCAGGCCCTCCAGCAGCCGGGCAGCCTCGGCCCGGGTGATGGTCTCCGAACGCCGCGCGTAGTGCAGTGCGGCCAACCACTGTGCCTGGCCCCACGGTTCCTGATTCCACCGCGGGGTCAAGAGTGGCCGCTGGAAAGACCCAGCATGGAAGCGCAGAAGGAGTTCCCCGAGTAGACGGTGGTCCGCTGGTCATGGAGGAACGCCGCTAGTCGTCCAGCAGTGCCGCGGCATACATCGGCCGGGCAGCGTCGGCGCTCTGCGGGTGAAACAGCCCGGCCAATGCGTCCCGATACAGGCGGTTGAGCTCACTGGAGTTGTCGTAGCCCGAGCCGCCGGAGCACTTCAGTGCCTCCTCGACGCAGCGGCGGGCGGCCTCGCCGGCGTTGAGCCGCGCGGCGACGAAGCGCTGCGGCCACCCGGTGCCATGGTCGACCAGCTCGTCGAACTCACGGGCGTAGGTCGCCAACTGTGCCGGCACGGCCAGATAGTCCCTCAACGCATCAGCCAGCCGGTCCCGGTGCTGCGGGATCTCCGCGAAGCTGGTGCCGTGCTTGGCAGAGCGCTTGTTCTTCAGCGCCTCGGCTCCGACATCCAGGGCACGCGAGGCCAGCCCGGTGTAGACGGAGGCGATGAGCAGCTGGAAGTTTGCTGTGATTCCGAACGTCAGCAGGTCCGGATTGGGCCCGTCCGGGATCCGGCGGGCGACCTTCTCTGGCCGCATGCGCACGTTCTCCAGCCGGGTGGCCCGGCTCTGGGTAGCGCGCATGCCCATCACGTCCCAATGGTCCGACGTCGCAATACCCTCCTCACCGCGTTCTATGAAGCCGTAGACCACTGCGGGATCGTCCGTCTCGGAGGAATCCAGCCCGTGGACGATCAGCCTCGTCCAGACCGGTGACAGCGAGGTGAAGATTTTGGTGCCGGTCAGACGATAGCCACCGTCGGCCTCGGGCACAGCCGATGTGTTGGCACTCTGCAGGACCCAGTCGTTGGCCGGCTCGCTGACTCCGAAGCCGAACACCTCCCCGGCCATTACCTCGTTGAACACGTAGTCCAGGGAACGGTCGCCGCGCTGGTGCATCGCCCGGACCGTGCCGGTGCACACCAGGTGCATGTTGATGCCCAGCGCGGTCGCCGGGGCGGCCGCCGCCAGGCGCTGCTGCAGCCGGCTCACCTCATCCATGCCCAGTCCGGGACCACCGAACTCCTCGGGGATGAACAGCCTGAGGTAGCCGTGCTCCCGCAGCTCGTCGAAGTCTTCGTCGAAAAAGCTGTTCTCGCGGTCGTAGCGCGGTGCGCGCTCCCGGATGCGTTCCAGCAGCTCCTCGGGCAGGTAGCGCTGGGCCAACTCGGTGTGTCGGGTCTCGCGGTCAGTCACGGTCAGCTCCTTACTCGTAGGTGGTAGTACTTCTCTGCTGATGCGGCGTCACTGCCAGCGCCGCAGCAGGACGACGCCGCTGTGCCCGCCGAACCCGAATGAGTTCGACAGCACGGTGTCCAGTTCAGCTGAACGCGCCTCTCCGGTGACGAAGTCGTGGTCCGGGAAGTCGGGCCGGTCGAGGTTGAGTGTCGGTGGAATCCGTCGTTGTTGCAGGGTGCAGACAGCAAGCAGCGCTTCGACGACTCCGCCGGCGCCCAGCAGGTGGCCGGTGGCCGACTTGGTCGCCGTGATCGGGATTTCAGCGCTGCGGGTTCCCAGGGCGGTTTCCAGAGCTCGCAGCTCAGCTGTGTCGCCCTGCACCGTACCTGTTCCGTGAGCGTTGATGTGGTCGACGTCGTCCGGGGTCACGCCCGCGTCTGCCAGACAGTCGGTGACCGCGGCTGCCGCACCCGCGCCGTCCGGGTGCGGGGCGGTGGGATGGTAGGCGTCGCTTGCGGCGCCATAGCCGGCCAGCTGCGCCAGCGGGACGGCATCCCGGGCATGGGCAGTCTCCTCAGCCTCTAGGAGAATCGCCGAGGCGCCGGCCGCCATGACGAACCCCTTCCGGTCGGCGTCGAAGGGGCGGCTGGCTGCCGTCGGGTCGTCCTCGTAGCCGGGGGCCAGGGAGCGCAGGGTGGCGTTGGCTGCGAGGTGGATCGGGTCCAGGCAGTCCTCCATTCCCACCACCAGCACGGCATCGGCGTAGCCGTGCCGGATCCGGCGGAGCCCTTCGCCCATGCCGACGGCCCCGCTGGCACACGTGGCAGAAATTGCCTGTGCTTGTCCGGTGGACTGATACCGCTGGCTCAGCAGGGCTGCTGCGGCATCGGGGGCCCCGTAGATCGGCAGTGACAGTGGTGTGGCCCGCGGTCCGCCGTCGAGGTAGCTGCGGGTGGCCTGCTGCATCGCCTCGACGGGACCAGAGCCGGTGGCGGCGATGATGCTGAACCTGTGCGGCGCAGTCGGCAGGTGGACCTGCGGTGCCTGCGGATCGCCGGCGAGCACCTCGGCCTGGCGCATCGCTTCGTCGGCGGCTGCCACCGCCCACCGCTGCACAGGGCTCAGGCGACGGGCCACAGCTTTTTTGATCGCCGCTTCGGGGTTGAAACCGCGCACCTGTGCACCGATCCGCACAGGCAGGTCGGCGAACTCGGAGCCCTCGAGCACGTCGATCGCACTGCGGCCTGCCGCGACGGTGTTCCAGGTCTCGGCGGCGCTCAGCCCACTGGGCGTCACCGCCCCCATTCCCGTGATCACCACACGGCGTGCCTCACGTGTCACAGGCGGTTGCCTCCTTCCTCCTCGCTGATCCATTGGGCTGTCGCCTCCCGTCGGATCTTGCCACCCACGGTCCGCTCCAGCCTCGGCACCGTGTACCAGCGGCGAGGCACGAACTGTGGTGCCAGGTGTTCGCGGGCGTGGGCCAACAGCTCACCCTTGGTCGGTGCGTCACCCTCGATGACCAGAGCCACAAGCGTGCCGAGCTGTCGGCTGGGCAGTGCGACGGCACACACCTCGCCGAGGCCGGGCATCGTCTCAAACGCCCGCTCCACCTCCGGAAGTGCGACCTTGTGGCCACCGGTGATGACGATGTCCCCGGCCCGGCCGGCCAAGCTGAGCCGGCCGTCGATGATCCGGCCCTGGTCGTGGACGGTGGCCCAGCCGTCGGATCCGACCAGCACGGCGTCGGTGGTCGCTGTGACGTAGCCCTCGGAGCAGGCCCGCGCCCAGATCCACACGGTACCCAGCTCGCCGTCGGGCAACTCATGGCCGTCGGTGTCGCGGATGCTGACCCTGATGCCGTCGTAGATGGTGATCAGCGTGCCGTCGCCGGCGCGGCTGTCGCCGATGAACCCGATCTCGGCTGCACCGTAGTAACTGACCAGGCGTGCATCCGGTACGGCGGCCGCGAATGTGCTCCTGATAGTGGCCGAGAGGTTCGCCCCGCCGGTGACGACCAGTTCCAGGGCGGCGAAGCGTTCGGGGTCGCGGCGTGCGGCACCGGCCAGGGCCTGCAGCACTGCGGGCACGACCACCACACGCGTGATCGCCTCGGCTTCGATGCGCCGGCCAGCGTCGATCGGGTCGAACCCATCGGCCACATGGCAGCTGCCGCCGGAGGCCAAGCATTCGATGAGGGCGTAGAGGGTCAGGCTGTAGGACACCGGCCCGGGCGCCAGGGTGGCAGCCCCGGGCAGCGGCTCGAGGTGGGCGCTGGAGACGGCGTAGTTGTCGCGGTACTGCTGTCGGGTCTTCAGAAATGCCTTGGGATCGGCAGTCGTACCCGAGGAGAACATCATGAGGAAGGGCTCCGCGCCGTCGCGCCTGGTGGGCTGCTCAGTGCCGGTGGCTGTGTTCTCCAGATGTTGGAAGTCGGCCAGTGTGATGATGGTGCCGGCCCACTGTGCGCTCTCGAGCGCGGCAGCGAGTTCGGACGAGTCACTGATGACCACGCCGATGCCGGTGGTGGCGATGACCGAGACCTGGTGGTCAAGCGGCCAGCGCGGATCGATCGTGGCCGACACCGCGCGGAAGCCAGCCAAGCCGGCGATGATACGCGAGGTGTGGAACGCCGAGGTGAGGCTCACGGCGGTGATCGGGATGCCGGTGGTCTCCGCAGCAGGTTCGGGCGGATGGTCCTGAACGTTGTGGAGTTGGTAGGCGGCCGCGTACACCCGGGCCGAATCCGTGACGAGTTCGGAGTAGGTCAGGCGCTCCTCGGCTCCCACAATGGCAGGCCTTCTGCCGTCCTCAGCAGCGACGTCAAGGATCGTCTGCGTGAATGGCACCTATGACCTCCGGGGTGGTGATTGCGGGTCACGTCGAGTATATGGCTCGCACTGCTCACTCTGCTCGCCTTCATTCTCATCTGCTTAGCCTGGACTTTGGTGGCCTTGAGGAGCATCGACCGGGTGGGATGACCACCCTCCGACAGCGCCCGGTATAGGCCGTCGAACGTGGTCGCCCTCACCGCACCGGGTCACCAGCGGCCGTTGCGGGGCCTGGGCTGGCAGACCGGGCAGAGATAGGAGGAACGGCCCATGAACTTCTCGCGCACAATGACGCCGGGGCTTCGGGCTGAGCTGAGTGCGCCGACTTCAACCCGGGCAGCGCACCGGGCGCATTCACGACCAGCCTGACCGTAGGCCTGCAGGGAGCGTTCAAAGTAGCCGGAGGCCCCATTGACGTTGACGTAGAGCGCATCGAAGCTGGTCCCACCGGCGGCGAGCGCGGCCTCCATCACCTGGACCAGGGCCTCCAGCAGCCGTGCAGCCTCGGCCCGGGTGATGGTCTCCGAACGCCGCGCGTAGTGCAGTGCGGCAACCCAGAGCGCCTCGTCGGCGTAGATGTTGCCCACCCCCGAGACCAGCGTCTGATCCAGCAGCGCACGCTTCAGCCCGGTTCGACGCCGCCGCAGGGCACGGAAAAACCATTCGGCATCCACCCCCGATTCCAGCGGGTCCGGCCCAATGTGTGCTGCGGCTGCCGGGATGAGCCGTCCCGACTGTGGTCCCACGGTGCCTGGCCCCACAACACCCGGCCCCACGGGCCCTGCTCCGACGGCGTCGTCGCCCACCGGTGAGAGCTGCATGCCGCCGAAGATCCGCTGGTCGATGAACCGCAGCTGGGACGGCAGCGCTGCCCCGTCGTCGTCGTGGGCTCTGGAGAGCTGCAGGGTGACTTTCAGGTGCTTCTGCGCGGGGGCGTCGTCGTCCTCGATCAACACTTGGCCGCTCATCCCTAGGTGGATCATCAGCACAATAGGTTGGTTCTGCAGCGGAATCCACAGAAACTTGCCGCGCCGCTGCGGTGCCACGAGAACTTGGCCGGTCAGCTGCCGGACGAAGGCTTCGGGGCCTTCGGCAAAACGCCGCAGACTGCGCACGTCGTGAATCTGCACGGCCTCGACCCGGCGTCCGGCGGCCCAGCGCTGCACACCGCGGCGGACGACTTCGACTTCAGGCAGTTCAGGCATCAGTGCTCCTGCTCTGCTGCACGTGACGGGCGCGTCATGCGGATCTCGCAGATGCCGGCCAACGCTGAGCTGGAGCGGCCGCCCCCGAGGTCGATTTCCTCGCCGTCGGGTGCGAATCCGTGTTTGCGGTAGAAGGCCTGGGCTCGCTGGTTGCTTTTGAGCACCCATAACGACGCCGACGCCTCCCCCAGCAGGTCCGTGAGCAGCGCATCGGCGGCCCCGGACCCGTAGTGCTCGGCCAGCAGGTAGATCAGCAACAGCTCCGTCTCGGCCTCGACGTCGTCGTCGCGGGGGTCTGCGACCATTGCCACACCGATGATGTTGCCGTTGAGCTCAGCCACGCGGGCGCAGGATCGGTGCTCCTGGTCGGCGATCACCTCCGACCACATCCGGACCCGGTCGGTGAGCGCCTCAGCGTCCCAGAACCGATCCGGCAGCACGCCTTGGTAAGCCTGTTTCCACGAGGTGGTGTGCACCCGGGCCAGCCGTGCGGCCTCACCGGCATGCGGTGGGCGCATCATCAGCGGACTGTTCATACCTCAGAACTCTATGCGGTGGGCGTGCGCTCAGCCCAGTTCGCGCACCTGCTGCAGCCACAGCTGATCCACCGGTTCGAACGGTTGGATCCGCACTGTGGTGAAGGTGCTGATATCTGGTGCGGGCTCGTCGGGGTCATCAATGATCCCGCGCTCGCCGATGTGCACCGGCAGCGGTGTGCTGCCCCGGGTCAGCTGAACGTAGAGGGTCTCGATCCACTCTGATTCCGCTCCTGCCAGGGCACTTCCCCAACGGATGTCTGCGGAGGCAATATCGCCCGGGCTCAGCCTCACCGGCGGCGAGTGCTGTGCCTGGGCGGATTCGGCCTGTTCAGCCTGGGTTGCCCCGGACTGCTCGACTTGGATGTGGAATGGGTGACCGTGTTCTCCCCGACCGCCGAGACCGGGGTGGCCCTGCAGCGTGCAGGGTGCCTCGCCGTCATTGCGCAGAAGCACGACGCCGTAGCGGGACCCGGTTGCCGCATCGGTGTAGCGCAGTTGGCCCGTCAGCTCGGCTGCCTCGCAGGAGTCTTCGGTGTGCGGGTGCGTGGCGGCCAGTCGGAGCATCTCGGTGCGCTGCTGGTCGCTGAGCTCCGGTTCCTCCGGCACCGGGGCAGTGGGCCCGGCCTTCCAATCGGTGCCGACCTCCTCCTCGGCGGCCTCGCCGATGCTGCTGGGCGGATTCGGCTGCGGGCTCGTTGCGGTTTCTGAGGTCGCGTCCGAGTCAGGTGGGTCGGCGGCGCAGCCGGCCAGCAGCACTGCGGCGGCCAGCAGCCCGGCTGTACGGCGTCCCCTCATGCCGAACACGTTATCGGCTCCGTACAACCGTCCCGAAAAAAGTTCACGATCCCACCCATCCGTTCCCCCACCTGCTCCGAACTATTGATGACAGCGAAAAGTTGCAACATCGAAGGAGAGCACGATGAAACCGTCACGATTCACTGCAGGGGCAGCAACCGGACTCACTTTGGCACTTGCGCTGAGCGCCTGCGCAGGCGGGGAGGCTGACAACGAGGAGCCGATGGAGCCCGAGGCCACCCAGCAGGAGCAGGAGTCCACGCCGGAGGAGTCGCCTGATGAGACCGGTATGGACGACGGCGACATGGAGAACATGGACGAGGAGTCCATGGATGAGGAGACCACGGGTGAAGAGACCATGGATGAGGAAAGCATGGACGAGGAGTCCAGCGACCTCAGCGCGGTGATGCCCGAGAGCACCGGTGATCCCTTCGCCGATGCACGCACCGCTGCCCAGCACATGCCGATGACTGCGGCGACCCTGTCTTCCGGGTTCGCCTCTGCCTTGGACATTCCCGGTGACGCCCAGTCCGAGGCCGCCGACGTCCGCGGCCAACTGACCGCGCTCTTCCAGGAGCACGTCTACCTGGCCGGCATCGGCGTCGCCACCGCCTACCAGACAGGCCCTGACTCCCAGGAGTTCGAGCTGGCCTCGGAGACCTTGGACGCCAACTCCGTGGCGCTGGCCGATGCGGTCGGCGAGCTGGCCGGCGACGACGCCCGGGAATCCTTCCTGCGCAACTGGCGTGAGCACATCGGCTACTTCGTCGACTACGCCGTCGCCGCTTCCGAGGGCGATCAGGAGGCCATGGATCAGGCAGAGGCTGACTTGCGCGAGTACACCGACGGGGTGGGGGCGTTCTTCGACCGGACCACCGATGGTGAGCTGCCGGCAGAATCCATCACCGAATCGTTCAACGGTCACGTGGACACCCTGACTGCGGCGATCGACTCGATGGCCGCCGGTGACGCCGACGCGTTCAGCAACCTGAAGATGGCCGCCGACCACGTCGTCGAAGGCTCGGCTGTCATGACAGAGGGCCTCACAGCCGCTGCCGGCTTGGAGGGCGATCCCAGCGATGAAGCCACCGAAGTGCGGGCAACCCTGACCGCCGGCCTCA
>NZ_JACIBT010000021.1 GCF_014195445.1 Garicola koreensis
ACTCACGCCTCAGTGCGCGGCACGGAACTGGCCGTACCAGAGAATCTGCTGCGGCTGTCGGTGGGCATCGAAGACGTTGAGGACCTGATCACCGATTTGGAGGAGGCCCTCGGAGGACTCTGAGGCCCGGTCGCAGACTGTTGTAATCTGGCAGGCAGGCGGCCGTCCGCCGTCGACCGGGAACGGACACAACATCTTTGATGGAGGATCTCATGACACAGCCACCGAGCTCAGAGAACTGGGAACAGCCTCAGGGCGGCTACGGCCCTCCGCCACGTCAGGCGGGACCTGACACAACCGGCTTCTTCAAAGCACTATTCGACTTCAGCTTCAAAAGTTTCGTCACTATCAAATTTGCGGCAATCATCTACGGGATTGCGCTGGTGCTGATCGGTATTTTCACGCTGATCGGAGTCATACTTGCGTTCGTCACCATGACCGAGGAGCCTCTCGTCGGCTTCTTCACGCTGGTGCTGGTGGTGATCCTAGCGCCGTTCTACCTCATTCTGGTGCGGCTGACTCTGGAGCTGTACGTGGCGATGATCCGTACTGCTCAGAACACCGCAGCCACCAAATCCGAACTTGAGAACCTGCGCTGGGACATGTCCCAGCGCGGCTGAAACCCTTTGTACCCTTTCCGCAGACTACAACTATGACGTCCAGGAGTGCACAGGCCACAGATGAGTGAGAACGAGGGGCACCGCGATCGGGACGCTTCGCCCACACCCCCACCGCCGGGTCCACCACCGGGGTACAGGCCACCGCAGCCGCCCGACGCAACTCCGAGCGACGAGTCCCCACACGGGCACAGCCAACCCGGTCATGACCAGCCCGGTTACGATCAACCCGACGAGGCGCCCATTGCGGCGCCTGGACCGCAGGACGACGCCGGCGGGGCGGGGCAGTCCTCCGCCAGCGCCGGTGCAGGGTCTGCAGCTGAGCCGCGCCAGTACGCCAGGGCACCGGAGATCACCGTCAAAGTTCCAGACTCCCTGAAGTCCATGAGACGCAGCCACTGGCTGGCGCTGGTGATCAGCCAGACCACGGCCTACGTGACGCTGCTGCTCTTGGCACTGGTGTCGGTCATCGGGCTCACCATCGGGCTGCTGCTCAGCGGCAGTGAGGACCTCAGCGCGCAGGTTCCCGACATGCCCACCGGCATGGACCTCGGTCCTTCGGCCTTCATCCTGTTCCTCACCCTGCCCTTTCAGATCGCCGCGGTGTGGCTGTTCGGGACGTTCGGCGTCAGCATCTCCATGCACGAGAGCATGACCCAGATGCTGCCCACAGGAGGTGACATGGGTGGGAACCTGTGGGCACCGAACCTCCTCTACCTCGCGCTGGCTATGCTCGTGGCGGTCTGGGTCGGGCGCACTGTGCTCAGGCGTACGCGCCAGAGGGCCATCACCGAGGTGCCGCGTCTGGGCCGGCTGATCGCCAACGTCGTGCTGGCCCTGGTGATGGCGGGGGTGACCCTGCTGGTGACGTGGCTCTTCTCCTTCCGTCACGGTCTGAGCCTGACTGACTTCGCCGCGCTTGAGGGTGCCGCGGACGGCCAGGCTCAACAGCTGGGCGGGTTCCTGGGCATTGACGCCTCCGAGACGGTGCTTTCCATGAACGGGAACGCCGCTGGGGGCAGCATGTTCCTGACCGCGTTTCTCTTCTACCTGCTCATCGGACTGGTGCTCTCTGTCGGTTCAGGAATCTTCACCAGGGTGCGCAGGAAGGTCGAGTACCTTCTGCCGTCAGCATCCGGCGTCCCCCGTGTGCTCGGCGCCCATGCCCTGATCGTCGTTGTCCCCGTGGTGATCTACCAGGTAGTGGACATGACCATCAGCAACGGCTCGGCAGGGGGGTTCTCCATCTTCTTCTGGGCACCCTCCATGGCACTCTTCAGTTTCGTGCTGCTGAACTTCGGTGCGATCTCCATCAGCGGAGGCATGTCCGGGTTCGGACAGGCTGAGGCCGGCGGGGAGACCCTCTACCTCTGGACCGGCGACTTCACCTGGTGGGAGATAGCCCTGGCGATCCTCCTGGGGCTGTCAGCAATCGCAGTGACGTCACTGGTGTGGGCGCTGCGCCGAGACTCTCGATCATCGACTCTGCGCAACCTGCTCTCCTGGGTAACGCTGCCGTTGATCTACGCCCTCGTCGGGGCAGTGCTGACCATCTTCGGGCAGCTTCGAGGAGCGGCGGACCTGATGGGCCTGGCGGACATGAGCTTCCACATCGGTCCTGTCTGGTGGACTTTCGCAGTGCTGCTGCTGATCGGTCTAGTCATTGAGGCGCTCTCACGCTTCGCCGCTCCACGGGCAGTGCAGAAGCTCTCTCCCAGACTGCGGGGGCTGCTCAGCGGAGTCGGGTCTGCCAAATAGCCGGTGGCTGACAGGCGCCGGTGGGCCCGGGCGAACCGAGCCCGGACCCACCCCTAGCCCGGACCCGCCGGACACCCGCTCATCGGTGGCTCAGCGGCCAGCCCAGTGCGGCGTCTTGCCGCGCTTCTTCGACGTCTGGTCCGACTTGCGGGGCCCACCTTTGCGCAAGCCCTTCTGCCGGTCGCCTCCGTGGCCGTGCGGGCCCGAGTCGCGCTCCAGTTTGATCAGCTCGCCGCCGATCCGCGTTTTGGACAGTGCGGACCACTGCTGTGAGGAGAGATGCTCGGGCAGCTCCACCAGCGAGTGGGTGGGCCGAATATCAATGCTGCCGATCTGCTGGGCGGAGAGCCCCGCCTCATTGGCGATCGCTCCGACAATATGGCCTGGGGCCACACCGTCGCGCCGGCCCAAGGCGATCTTGTACATCGCATTGCCGACACCGGGATTGGGGGCGGTGCCCTTCTGGCGGGCGGGGCGCGTGCCACGCTCCTCCGGGCCGCTGCGGTCGAAGCTGCGTGCGGACTCTTGGGCAAGAGCGTCCTCACCAGACTCATCCAGCAGCAGCGGCCTGCCCTCATGGACCATGGCCACCAGAGCTGCGGCGACGTCCTCGGCCGGTGTGTCGTGCTCATGAACATACCGGGAGACCATTCCGCGGTACTCCTCCAGATCCTCGCCCGCCAGCGTCTGGGTGATGCGCTCAGAGAAGCGCGCAAGCCGGGAGGTGTTGACGTCATCGACGGTGGGCAGGCTCATCTGCTCCACCTGTTGGCGAGTCGCCTTCTCGATGTTGCGCAGCATCCGCCGTTCGCGCGGAGTGACGAACAGAATGGCCTCACCGGAACGGCCGGCGCGTCCGGTGCGCCCGACCCGGTGCACATAGGACTCGGTGTCCAGCGGGATGTCGTAGTTGAACACATGGCTGATGCGCTCCACGTCCAGGCCGCGGGCAGCCACATCAGTGGCCACCAACACTCCCAGCCGGCCGTTCCTCAGCTGCTCGACGGTCTTCTCCCGCAGGTTCTGCGGAATATCACCGTTGATGGCAGTGGCACGGAACCCGCGGGCATTGAGCTTGGCGGCGACCTCCTCCGTCGCCGAACGGGTGCGCACGAACACGATGGCGGCGTCGTGCGGTTCAGTCTCCATGATCCGCGCCAGCGCCTCAGGCTTGGCGTGATGCTTGATGAACACGAACCGCTGACGGATGTTGGCACCGGTGCTGGTCTTCGTCTTGACCGAGACCTCGACCGGATCGGTGAGGTAGTCCTCACTGATGCGACGAATCGCTTTGGGCATCGTGGCGGAGAACAGCGCCACCTGCTTCTCGGCGGGAGTCTGAGCCAGGATCTTGTCAACCTCTTCGGCGAAGCCCATGCGCAGCATCTCATCGGCCTCATCGAGGATCAGGTGCTTGATCTCCGAAAGATCCAGCGAACCCTTGTTCATGTGGTCAATGACCCGGCCCGGGGTTCCGACCACGACGTTCGCCCCGCGGCGCAGTCCGGCCAGCTGGGGGCCGTATGGGGCGCCGCCGTAGATGGGCAGCACGGAGACGCCGGGAAGCTTACCGGCGTAGGAGGAGAACGCCTCGGCCACCTGGATCGCCAGTTCCCGGGTCGGAGCCAGCACCAGCGTGTTGGGTACGCTGCCGAGCTCGTCGGCGTCGTAGGCGGCCGCCATCCTGGTCAGCGCAGGCAGCGCGAACGCAGCAGTCTTGCCGGTGCCGGTCTGGGCCAGCCCGACGACGTCGCGTCCCTGGGTCAGCAGCGGAATGGTCTGTGCCTGGATGGGGGAGGGGGTTTCGTAGCCCATCTCTTCGGTGATGGCCAGGACCCGGGAGTCCAGGCCCAGCTCGCTGAAACTGGGGCCTGTCGGCTCGGCGCTCTCCTGCTCGGTGTTCTCGTTCACTGCTGCGGTTGCCTCGGGGAGGGTCATGGTGACTCCTTGTCACTCGGTGTGGCCAGCGCGCTCCATGGGGCGTCCGGTTCAGCGCAGGGTGCCTCTCCACGCGTGCTCGAACCGACAAGCGCTGCTTGTGCGGTGCATGGGCACGGCAGGATGCATCAAGTGGTATCGCTGAAGGGATCTGTCACGGGGATACAAGCCACAAAACGGCTCCGGAATCGACCCGCGACAACACACACATAACCTCGACCAGTCCTACCAGCTGAGATGAACAGCTGTGCTGGGAGTCAGTACAGATAAACGGGATTATCCGGAGAATGCCCCATCAGTCTAAACCGGGATGGGACGAATCTGCTAATCGACGCTTTGGGATCCCCTCGGATCCGCGGATTCATGGGGATGCAGGCCCGTTTGGGTATCGCTGAGACTGGATGGTAAAGTGTACTGCCGTTGCCCCAATAGCTCAGTGGTAGAGCGCAGTCTTGGTAAGACTGAGGTCCCGGGATCGATTCCCGGTTGGGGCTCTGAATGAGAACCCGCGGCACAGCACCTCCCACTAGAAGATAGTAGGAGAATCCTGCGTCAGCGGGCCCTTCTCATTCTGGACGAGTGATCGTCCGTGGCGGTGTAGCTCAGCTGGTTAGAGCGCACGACTCATAATCGTGAGGTCCCGGGATCGAGTCCCGGCACCGCTACTAACAATTCAACACACGAACCTCGGGTGCTCGTTCTGCTGATGCGGAAAGTGCACCCGAGGTTTGTGCGTCCTATGCCTCGGCGAGGGTGCGCATGTAAGCCTGATTCAGAAACAGAACTTCGCGTCCTGCTTCTGCTCGTTCCAGGAGTCCGGCATCAGCCAGGGCGCTCAACCATCGGCTGGCTGTCTGCCGCGTCACACCGCACCCCTGAGCGACGTGCCTGATGCGAGTATATGGCTGGGACATCAATACCTCAGTGAGAGCAACTGGCCCGCCGCCGGGCAGTGCGGAGTCCATTGCTGTCCGTACCTCCGCTTGAAGCTGCTGCAGCCGGTCAATGAGCCGGAGGGTGGACTCGGCTGTGGCTCGTACGCCTTCTAGCATGTATACGATCCAGTCGGTGAAGTTCGCCTCGCTGGTCACTTCGCGCAGGAGTCTGTAGTAGTCAGTCTTGGTGGAGATGAGATATCGGGAGAGATACAGTGCGGGACTGGTGAGAAGCCCATCGTTGATCAGCTGCAGGATGTTGATGATCCGTCCAGTGCGGCCATTACCGTCATCGAAGGGGTGAATGGCCTCGAACTGGTAGTGGGACAGCGCCATGCGGATCAGGGGGTCGTGCGCACCTGGAGCGTTGACGTAGTTCTCCCAAGCCGACATCTTCTGATCGAGGATGTCGTAGCCCTCTGGTGGTGTGTAGACAGCTTGCCTTGTCCGGGGATTGGCGATGATCGTCCCTCGGCCTCTTCGTAACGTCATGCTCCGCCCTGCCAGCTGAGTGCAGATCGTCTCCACTGTGACGCGAGTGAGCGTGCCGCGCTCACGGGCCATGTCCAGACCGGCGAACAGCCCTTGTCGATACCGCAGAGCTTCTTTCACGTCAGGTGAAGCTCCCTCGTCGTTGTCCATATGGCGGAAAAGCTCATCTGTTGTCGTGACGACGTTTTCGATTTCTGAGCTGGCCTGTGCCTCCAAGACCGTCAGTGTGCTGAGCAGAACCGCCGGATTAGGTAGGCGACGTGCTGCCTGGTCCATCGCCGCCAAAGCTGATCGTGATTCCACGAGCAGCTTTAAGACATCATGAGTCTCTACGTCCTGTTCCGGCGGAAGCGGCGGGAGGTTTTGGTGCGGCCGGTCGGGACTCCATGGGGCGCCAGGCTTTTGTGGCATGTTCGCCATGCTGACACATCCGAGAGGACGTGTAAATATTAATCGAAAAATTTAACATGTCGTAGTGGACGTGGTTGCTCCTGTCACGGGGTGCTATCCGTGTTGCACTCGACCAGTCCGGAGGAATAATTCACCTGCATCACTTGCTGTATCAAGTGCAAGGTGTTTCAAACTTTAAGTACATGGAAGGTGGTCTTCATCATGGCTGAGCACAAGCCCAAAATTGCACTGGTGACCGGAGCCGCGCAGGGAATCGGCGAAGGAATCGCGCTGCAGCTGGCCCGCGACGGATTCGACGTCGCCGTCGCCGATCTTGACGGGCAGCAGGAGAAGGGCGCTGGTGTGGTGAAGGAGATTGAAGACCTCGGGCAGCAGGCGGTGTTCGTGCCGATCGATGTGGCAGATAAGGGTTCGTTCGAGCAGGCCGTAGATGCTGCGGCGGAGAAGCTCGGCGGATTCGATGTGCTGGTAAACAACGCCGGTATTGCCCAGGTCCGCCCCATTCTGGAAGTGACTCAGGACGAGCTGGAGAAGATCTTTGCGATCAATGTCCACTCCATCTACTGGGGAATCCAAGCCGCGGTCCGCAAGTTCGATGAGCTTGAGGTGAAGGGCAAGATCATCAACGCGGCTTCCATCGCTGCGGTGAAGGGCTTCCCGATCCTCTCAGCCTATTCGGCCTCAAAGTTCGCCGTTCGCGGTATTACCCAGACGGCCGCCCAGGAGCTCGCTGCGAAGGGCCATACTGTCAATGCATATGGTCCGGGCATCGTCGGAACCGGTATGTGGGAGCTGATCGACCGCGAGCTACATGAGATCAACGGCAAGCCCCTCGGTGAGAATCTCAAGGAGAACGTGGAGACTATCGCCCTGGGACGCATCGAGACTCCGGAGGACGTCGCCGGAGTGGTGGGCTTCTTCGCCAGCGATCGGGCTGACTACGTCACCGGTCAGACGCTGCTGGTGGACGGCGGCATGCTCTACAACTGATGGAGGCGCCGGCCAGCGGCCCGCTGCTTCGTCATCCTGGGGGAGCCTGCCTCAGGCCTCAGGGCTCGCCCAGTCGAAGGAGCGAGTCACCGCTCTGCGCCAGCCGGCCAGCAGCGCGGAGCGCTCTTCGGCGTCTGTGGTCGGGGTCCAGCGGGTGTCTTCGGCCCAGTTGGCCACCACATCATCGGTGGACTCCCAGAATCCTACTGCCAGACCTGCGGCATAGGCCGCGCCCAGGGCGGTGGTCTCGATGACTTTGGGCCGCACCACGTCCACGCCCAGCACATCGGCCTGGAACTGCATCAGCGTTTCGTTGACCACCATGCCGCCGTCAACTTTGAGCTCCACCAGCTCATCACCGGCATCGGCGTTCATCGCCTCTACTACTTCTGCCGACTGGTAGGCGGTGGACTCCAACGCCGCTCGGCACAGGTGGAACTGATTGATGAAGCTGGTCAGCCCGACGATGACCCCCCGAGCATCCGGCTTCCAATAGGGGGCGAACAACCCGGAGAACGCCGGAACAATATAGGCCCCGCCGGTGTCTGCGACCCGCTTCGCCTTGGTCTCTACCTCCGGAGCTGAGGAGATCAGTCCTAAGTTGTCGCGCAGCCACTGCACCAGCGAACCGGTCACCGCGATCGAGCCTTCCAGTGCGTAGACGGGCTTCTGCTCGCCCAGTTGATAGGCCACAGTGGTCAGCAGCCCGTTTTCAGAACGGACGATCTCCTCGCCGGTGTTCATCAGCATAAAGTTGCCGGTGCCGTAGGTGTTCTTGCCCTGCCCGGGGGCGAAGCAGGCCTGACCGAAGGTCGCCGCGTGCTGGTCGCCGAGGATTCCGGTGATCGGAGTGTCGATGAGCAGCGACTCTCTGCGCCCGTAGCCGTAGAGTTCAGAGGAGGAGCGGATCTGCGGAAGCATCGACACCGGGATGCCCATCTCGGAGGCGATCTCCTCGTTCCAGTCCAGCGTGTCGATGTTCATCAGCATGGTGCGTGACGCGTTGGTCACGTCAGTGACGTGCACCCCGCCTCTGACCCCGCCGGTGAGGTTCCAGATCAGCCAGGTGTCCATCGTTCCAAAAAGCAGCTCACCGGCCTCGGCGCGCTGGGCGGCACCGTCGACATTCTGCAGGATCCACCGGATTTTAGGGCCTGAGAAATAGGTCGCCAGCGGCAGTCCGACCCGGTCCTTGTAGCGGTCCGGGCCCGCATCGCCGGCCAACTCGTCACAGATCCGCTGAGTGCGGGTGTCCTGCCAGACGATCGCGGGGTGAACCGGCTCGCCGGTGGCCCTGTCCCACACCACGGTGGTCTCACGCTGATTGGTGATGCCCACTGCGGCCAGGCTGTGCCGGTTGATGTCGGCATCAGCTAAGGCCAGGCCGATCACCTCGCGGGTATTGCGCCAGATCTCGACGGCGTCATGCTCCACCCAGCCGGCCTGTGGGAAGTGCTGGGAGTGCTCCTTCTGCCCGCTGCCCACCGGCTCGCCGGCGTAGTTGAAGACCACCGCACGGGTCGACGTCGTCCCCTGGTCAATGGACAGGACGAAGCGCAGGTCAGGTTCAGGGCCGGTGTCAGTCATGTCAGCTTCACCTTCGAATCTGCGAGTTCATTGTCGGCCAGCTTCTGCTGCACCGGCAGCGCCCGGCGCATCGCGGCAGCGGCCTGCGCGTCGGTGGCGCAGCGCTCAGCTTCCAGATGAGCCGCCACATAGCTGGCATAGGCGCGCTGCTCGTAGTCCAGCCGCTCAGCGTCCCACCCCAGCTCATCGGCCACCAGCGCGGCCACCTCGGCGGCAGCGCCCATACCCCGGTCGGCGACTTCGTGGAAGAGCCGCGTGCGCCGCTCCAGCAGGTCCTCCAGGTGGACTACGGCCTCGAAGCGGGCCGCATAGAGGAACTCCGCACGCAGGTATCCGGCCGCCCCGTCGACTTCCTCGGCCAGGTCGGGGTGCTCATCGATCAGGTCCAACAGTTCGCCCAGCAGGCTGCCGTAGCGACTGAGCAGCCGCTCCACTGTGGGCTTGTCCCAGCCGTAGCGCTGTGCGATCTCAGCGCTGCGCTCGGTCCACTCGCCGAAGCCCTGACCGCCGATCAGCGGCAGGTGCTCAGTCAGTGAATGCCGGTCCCGGAACGCATCGGCGATGGCGAAGCTCACCGCGTCCTCGGCCATAGTGCGGTAGGTGGTCAGCTTGCCCCCGGCGACCGTAGTCAGTCCCGGTGCCAGCCGCATCACCGTGTGCTCACGCGAGACCTTGGAGCTGGCGGCCTCCTCGGCGTCCACCGGCTGCAGCAGCGGTCGCAGTCCGGCCCAGCTGCCGATGATGTCCTCACGGCTCAGGTCGGTCTGCAGCACGGCGTTGACGTGCTCCAGCACGTAGGCGATGTCTGCGGCATTGGGGGCCGGTGCGTCCACCGGCTCGTGCCAGGCGGTGTCGGTGGTCCCCACCGTCCAGTAGTCGCCCATAGGAATGATGAACAGCACCGACTTCTCCGTCTGAGTGATCACCCCCACATGTCCCTGGGCGGGGATCCGCTCCTTGGGCACCGTGATGTGGATTCCCTTGGAGGCCAGCACCCGCAGCGCCGGCCCGGCGTCGTCGGTGGTTGAGGCGTTCTGCGCGGCTGGGCCGCTCTGTGGGGCTGAGCGGGGCGCTGAGCTGTAGGCCAGCTGCTGCTGGTGACCGGTCCACACCCCGGCGGCCATGATGGTCTCGCGCGCGTGGACGGTGACGCGCTCGCCGGACTCACGGTCCAGCACGACGACGCCGCCGACCGGGGGCATGGTGTCCTGGTGGGTGGTGTCCTGGCGGGTCTGTGCATCCGTTTGGGCCTCGCCGTGGTGCAGGTATTCCACCACTTCGGTGCGGGTGGCGATCGCCGCGCCCAAGCTGTGCGCCGATCGTGCCAGAGTGAGGACCAGCCGGGCGTCGTCGACCTGGGCGTCGGAGTACTCGAGGGCGCCGATGTACTTCTGCTGGTCCAGCCCGGCGAAGCGCTCCTGTAGGGAGCTGCGGCTCAGGTGCCGGTGGAAGGGGGCCTGGTCCCGCGCGCTCAGGGTCCGCTTCAGCCCGCTGTGCAGCGCTGAGGAGCTGAAGGAGAGCGCGTCATAGAGGCTGACCCCGGAGCCGATGAACGCCCGGTCGATCAGTCGCTTCTCAAAGGGGAAGACGAACGGCAGGCTGCGCACCAGGTGTGGGGCGGTGCGAGTCAGCATCAGGTTGCGCTCACGCAGCGACTCCGCCACCAGTTTGAAGTCCAGCATCTGCAGATAGCGCAGGCCGCCGTGGATCAGTTTTGACGATCGCGACGACGTCCCCTGGGCCAGGTCCTGAGATTCGACCAGCCCCACGGAGAGCCCGCGGGTGGAGGCGTCGAATGCCGCAGCAGCCCCAACCACGCCGCCGCCGACGATCAGCAGGTCCAGCGGCTTCTCGGCGGTGGTGGCACGCAGCTGGCCCAGGGCATGGGCGCGAGCATCCGGATCCATAGCCTGGGGCTTCATGCAGGTGCCTGTCCCGCTGCCGTGGGGCTTGCGAAAAATTGCTCAGTGCACAGTGTGCGCATGCCGTCAGCATACAAGCCCGGCACCTGGGCAGCCGCGCCGCGGGTAGGATGAACCAGATGAGTCAGATGGATCCGTGGAGCACCGGCACGCCCGGCTACCGGACTGCGCTGCTGACCGGAATGGGCAGCACGCTGCTGGGCATCTTGGTGGTCATCGCTGCGGCCTTCGTCGGCTCAGCAGAGACTGCCTCCACACTGGGCACCCTCGGTTTGGTGCTGCTGGGGATCGGGGCGGTCAGCCATGTGGTCGGCATCGGGCTGCGCAAGCGCCAGGCCGCACAGATCATCCGCGAAAGAAAGAGTACTGGATGAGCATCAACACTGAGCGTCAGGGGCACACATACGCCTCGACCGCCGCGTACCAGGTCAGCCGTGAGGCGGTGCGAGACTTCGCCGCCGCCGTCAAGGCCCAGCACCCGGCGCACTACGACGTCGACGCCGCCGCTGACCTGGGTTACCGGGACCTGCTGGCCCCGCCGACCTTCGCCGTGGTGATCGCCCAGCGCGCCGAGGCCGCTGCGGTCAACGACCCGCAGGCCGGCATCGACTTCTCCCGGGTGGTCCACACCGAAGAGCGCTTCACCCACCAGGAGCCGATCACCGCAGCGGACACCCTGCAGGCCCAGACCACGCTGGAGCGCATACGCGTCATGGGCGCCGGTGCCATGGTCACCACCGTCACCGATATCCGCACAGTTGAGGGTTCGCCGCGTGCAACGGTCACCTCCTCGCTGCTGGTCAGAGCCGATGATGCCACCGACGACGCCGAGGAGCAGACGTGAGCACACGCGCCTTCGCCGAACTGGACAAGGGCCAGACCATCGGTACCCGCACCGTGACGTTCTCCCGCGCCGACCTCATCCGCTATGCCGCGGCCTCCGGGGACCACAACCCCATCCACTGGAACGAACGCTTCGCCGCAGAAGTCGGACTCGACGGGGTGATCGCCCACGGAATGCTCACTATGGGATCCGCCGTCGATCTGGTCTCTGACTGGGCGGGCGACCCCGGCGCCGTGGTGGACTACCAGACCCGGTTCACCAGGCCGGTCCCGGTGCCCGACGCCGCAGCAGGGCCCCCCGAGGAGGCCACCGCCACGCTGGAGGTCACCGGCACAGTCGGCAGGCTCGACGAGCAGGCACAGACCGCCCGCATTGATCTGACCGTGGAGCTGCTGCAGGGCGGGCAGCGCACCAGGGTGCTGGCCAAATCTCAGGCCGTCGTCGTGCTGACACAGCGATGACCTGCGAGTTGCCTGGGTCACACCGGCAGCTGGGCCTATAATCAGCATCACACGCTCGTCACCTTTGACTACACGATTGAGGGAAACTCATGTCTGAGACCGCACTGACCACGGATAAGCCATGACTGAAAGGGCTCGCGCTCGCCTCCGCGGCGGTGCTGGCGCTGACCGCCTGTGGCGACGGCGCAGATGCCGACGGCGACGGCGGGGAGGCTGAGTCAGAGTCTGAGGTTGAGACCGACGTCAGCGTTGACGCCGAGGTCGAGACCATCAGCGAAGGCACTCTGCAGATCTGCTCCGACTTGCCCTACCCGCCGTTCGAATACTACGACGCCGACGGCAATGTGGTCGGCTTCGACATCGACGTCGGCGCAGCCATCGCCGGGGCCTGGA
>NZ_JACIBT010000022.1 GCF_014195445.1 Garicola koreensis
TAACTTGGTCGGCGGCATCCGTGAGGGTCTCACCGACCTGTTCTCGCTGCCGGACGGGTACGAGGTGGTGCTGGGCGTGGGCGGCTCCACCGCATTCTGGGACGCGGCGAGCTTCGGCCTGGTGGAGTCCAAGGCTCAGCACCTGTCCTTCGGGGAGTTCGGCGCCAAATTCGCCAAGGCCACTGACCGGGCGCCGTTCCTGCAGGACTCCTCAGTTCTGACTGCTCAGCCCGGAACGCGGCCGGTGCCGCAGGCTGAGTCCGGAGTCGACGTCTACGCGTGGCCGCAGAACGAGACCTCGACCGGTGTGGCAGCACCAGTGCACCGTGTCGCAGGAGCCGACGACGACGCTCTCGTCGTCGTCGATGCCACCTCAGCTGCCGGAGGGCTGACCGTAGACATTGCCGAAACTGACGTCTACTACTTCGCCCCGCAGAAGAACTTCGCCTCTGACGGCGGCCTGTGGCTGGCCGTGATGTCTCCGGCTGCGTTGGCCAGGGCGCAGAAGCTGGCTGCAGAGCGGTGGGTCCCCGACTTTCTGAGCCTGACCACGGCGATCGAGAACTCGCGGAAGAACCAGACGTACAACACTCCGGCGCTGGCCACTCTGGTCACCCTGGAGGCGCAGATCCGGTGGCTCAACGAGTCCGGGGGGATGGACTTCGCCGCCGCCCGCACCGCCGAGTCGGCCGGCCTCATATACAGGTGGGCCGAAGCCCACCGTGTGGCGGCACCTTTTGTGCAGGATTCTCAGGACCGGTCCAACGTCATCGTCACTGTGGACTTCGATGAGACGGTCGATGCGGCGCAGCTGGCCTCGACCCTGCGCGCCAACGGGATCGTCGACGTCGAGCCCTACCGGAAGCTGGGCCGCAACCAGCTGCGCGTTGCGACCTTTGTGGCCACGCCTCCCCAGGACGTCTCAGACCTGCTGGCCTGCATCGACTACGTCCTGGACAGCTGATGCGGCAGGCGGCTAAGCCTGCACAGCGTCCTTCTCGTCGTCGGTGACCCGTTCGGCCCAGGGCACCCATTCCGGTGCCAGCAGCGCGTCCTCACCCGGCAGCAGTCCGACTTCGCAGACGGTGACCTTCTTGCTGCGTGGGGCCCGGGCCAGGGTGACGAACCATTCCCATCCCGGGTAACCGGGGCGGTCGGCGGCGAACCGGTGTGTGAGCAGGCGGTCGCCCTGCGCTGAAGCGCTCAGGTGGCCGCCGACCTGCTCGTCGTCGGCCACATCGGCCAGTGCTTCGCGGGCGTCGTCGAGCGCTTCTGCGAGCACTGCGTCCTTCTTATAGCTAGGCATCGAAGTCCTCCGCCACTCGGCGCAGCAGGGCTGCGATCTTTTTGGACTGCTCCGGCTTGGGATAGTGTCCGTTGCGCAGCTGCCCGGTGGTGTTGTCCAGCATGTTCACCAGATCTTGGACCAGTTCGCCCATCTCGGCGGCGGGTTTGCGGGCAGCCCGAGCCACGGAGGGCTGCTCTCCCAGCACGCGGGCGCTCAGCGCCTGTTTGCCGCGCCGACCGTCGGCGATCCCGTACTCCAAACGAGTGCCGGCCTTCACTGAGCCGACCTCCGGGGGCAGCACGGATGTGTGAAGGTAGACCTCCTGGCCGTCGTCGCCGGTGACGAACCCGAAGCCCTTCTCGGCGTCGAACCACTTCACTTTTCCGGTGGGCACGTCGTTCTCCCTTGTCCTTTCTTCAGGAGGAGGCCCTCCTGCCAGTGTGCTGCGCCACCAGGTAAGAGCCTCGTCCGTCACAGTCTTGCTGATGAACCAGAACATCCAGCCTACCCCCAGCCGCTGACGGTTTAGAATCGGACTATGTCTTCTGTTCCCGCTCCCGCGTCGCGCGCGGTTCTGTTTCTGGCGGTGGCGAGCACCGCGGCCGCTGTAGTGTCTGTGCTGCTGATTCTGGGCATCTACTTTGCCGGGGTCACACCTCACCCCGCTCTGTTCGGGACGGCGCTGTGGGGCCTTCCCGTCGGATTTGTCCTGCTGTGCGGCTATGTGGTGCTGGATATGAGACGACGCCGGCGCCTGCGTGCGCAGATCTGGTGAGGCCTCAGGCCCGCACTCAGCACCCTTGAGCGGATGTGCTGATCAAGTGAACAGGGAGCATCCAGGTGACCACCAGGATTGGGAGGGACACTGACACCCGTGACTGAGAAAACTCCGGACCCCAAGCTGCTCGTCGTCGACGATGAGCCCAACATCCGTGAACTCCTGGCGACGTCCCTGCGCTTTGCCGGCTTCGACGTGGCCGCCGCCTCGAACGGGCGGGAGGCGCTGAACACCGCCGAGGAGTTCCAGCCCGATCTGGCCGTCATGGACGTGATGCTTCCCGATATGGACGGCTTCACCGTGACCCGGCGGCTGCGCGCGGCGGGCAAGCACTTCCCGGTGCTCTTCCTCACTGCCCGCGATGACACCGACGATAAGATCACCGGCCTGACTGTCGGCGGCGATGACTACGTCACCAAACCGTTCTCGCTGGATGAGGTGGTGGCGCGCATCAAGGCGGTGCTGCGCCGCACTGCTCCCTACAGCGACGACGACGCCATCATCACCTTCGACAACCTGGAGCTGGACGACGACGCTCATGAGGTTCGCCGCGAGGGTGAGATCATCGAGCTGTCCCCCACTGAGTTCAAGCTGCTGCGCTACCTGATGATGAATCCGAACCGGGTGTTGTCCAAGCAGCAGATCCTCGACCACGTCTGGGAGTACAACTTCAACGGCGACGCCTCGATCGTGGAGTCCTACATCTCCTATCTGCGCCGCAAGATCGAATCGGGCACTGAAGGGGCGCCGGCCATTCAGACCAAACGCGGTGTGGGCTATGTGCTGCAGACCTGGGAGCGCCGTCAGCGCAGCCGCGGTGTGAGTCCCTGATCCACTGACGAACGGGGCGACGCGCAGCCGCTTCAGCTCTAAGCATCTAGAATCTCCCTATGCGCTTCTTCTCCGCCGTCTCCCGAGCCTGGCGGAGACAGTCCCTGCGCACTCAGCTGGTGACCATCACCACCAGCTTGCTGCTGCTGACGCTGGTGGTCACCACGTTCGTCTCCGCGTCCCTGTTCCGGCAGGAGCTGATCCGGAATATGGATGAGGAGAATGCCGTCAACGCCTATGACGTCTCCTACTACCTGACCGATGCCGGGCAGGACGAGCCGCGCGGGTCCATCAACTTCCTGCGGTTCTACGGCTGGCTGCTCGATGAGGACGGTGAGCCGCTGAACTCCACTCACCCGGCCATAGAGACGGCGGACCTTCCGGAATTCCCGCTGCTGACCTACGAGGAGGCCGTTGACCTGCACGGTGAGTCCTTCAGCGTGCCGGGCACGGATGAGAATTCGCGCGGATTCCGGATACATGTCAGGGTGCGCTCCGAGGCTGAGGAGACCCTCATCATCGCCCAGTCGCTTGATCAGGTGGAGACCGCGGTGGAGCGGGCGACCTTCTTGGTTGCCACCATCGGGCTGCTGGCGACCCTGGGTGCTTCCATCATTGCCTATTCCCTGGTGACCCGGGCCTTCCGCCCGCTGCTGCGGGTTGAGAAGACCGCAGGGGCGATCGCAGAGGGTGACTTCTCCCAACGCGTGCAGACCTCAGCCCCGGCCGATACTGAGATCGGCCGCCTTGCCGCGTCGCTGAACGTCATGCTCAGTGAGATCGAGTCTGCGTTCCAGGCCCAGGTGGAGTCTGAACAGACGATGCGACGCTTCATCCAGGACGCCTCCCACGAGCTGCGCACCCCATTGGTCACCATTCGCGGTTTCTCCGAGCTGCACCGTCACGGCGGGCTGGATGACCGCCCTGAGGCGGTCGGCGCTGCTATGGGACGCATCGAGTCCGAAGCCACCCGAATGGGCCAGCTGGTTGAAGACATGCTCACGCTGGCCAGACTCGACGAACAGCGTCCGCCGAAGATCACCCCCATGGATCTGAACATCATCGCCCACGAGGCGGTCATGGACCTGACGGTCAACGCCCCCGAACGGGATGTCCAGGTCCTCGGCCTCACCGGCGCCTCATCGAGCTCGGCACCGATCCACGGCGATGAGGGCCGCATTCGGCAGGTCGTCACCAATCTGGTCACCAATGCCCTGCGCTATACGCCTGAGGGCACACCCATCGAACTGGCGGTGGGCACAGAGACCGCCGACAATGAGCACCCAGAGTCCGTCCTGCAGGTCCGCGACCACGGTGAGGGGATCAGTGCTGAGGACGCCGAGAAGATCTTCCAACGCTTCTACCGCGCTGACAACTCACGGCAGCGTGAAACGGGGGGAACTGGGTTGGGTCTTGCCATCTGTGCGGCCATCGCCGCCCAGCACGGCGGCAGCGTGCGCCACTCCGACACCGCCGGCGGTGGGGCGACGATGACCCTGCGGCTGCCCAAGACTGAGGGTCCGGAACCGGATGAGTCAGACGACGATGACAATGACGTCGACGACGACGATCTGGAGCACCTGCGAGCCGCCGCCCGAGGTCATCACGAGGACTGACTGATGTGGCCGCCGGCACTCGCCGGCTGAGAGGCGATCACTAGTTTTCCCCACGGCTGAGTCCTGTCTCCGGCCGCGCCGAGCTGTCCCCAGCCCCAGGCCCTGCGGCCGCTGCCCGGGTTGGAAGGCTCCTACGGTGGAAGTGCGGTCGCATCCCTGCCTCCGCTGAACCCACCCATCATCCGCAGGAAGGGACGAATCATGGCAGTGTTCCAGATCGACACCGCTGACCTGTCCGCCAAGGCTGGCACAGTAGAAGCGACGCTGAGCCGCATCCAGTCCGATGTCAGCTCCATGGAGGGCCAGCTCCGCCAGCTCCAGGAGACGTGGAAGGGGTCGGCCTCCATCGCCTTTCAGGATGTGCTGACCCAGTGGCGCTCCACCCAGGTGCAGGTGGAGCAGTCGCTGGCCAGCGTGCGTCAGACGATGGCGATGGCGTCCCAGCAGTATGAGGACACTGAGCAGGCCAACGCGCGGATGTTCGGGCACTGACGATGCGAAAAGCCCCGCAGAGCGTGTTGCTCTGCGGGGCTTTTCACGTAGAGGGGCGGAAACTACATCATGCCGCCCATGCCCCCCATTCCATCGTCCATACCTGCGCCGGCACCGGCCGGGGTCTTCTCCGGCTTATCGGCGATCACGGCTTCAGTGGTCAGGAACAGTGAAGCAATGGAGGCTGCATTCTGCAGAGCAGAGCGGGTGACCTTCACCGGGTCAGCCACACCAGCCTCAAGCAGGTCCTCATAGTCACCGGTTGCGGCGTTGAGACCGTGACCGATGGGCAGCCCGCGGACCTTCTCGGCGACGACGCCGGCCTCGTGGCCAGCATTGATCGCGATCTGCTTCAGCGGAGCCTCGACGGCGAACCGCACGATCTTCGCGCCGGTTGCCTCATCACCCTGCAGGGACAGGTTCTCGAACGCGCGTGCGCCGGCCTGGATGAGCGAGACGCCGCCGCCGGCGACGATGCCCTCGTCCACGGCAGCCTTGGCATTGCGCACCGCGTCCTCGATACGGTGCTTGCGCTCCTTCAGCTCGACCTCGGTGGCGGCACCGGCCTTGATCACGGCCACACCGCCGGCCAGCTTCGCCAGCCGCTCCTGGAGCTTCTCGCGGTCGTAGTCGGAGTCGGAGTTCTCGATCTCAGCCTTGATCTGGCTGACCCGGCCGGAGATCTCGTCAGCGTCACCGGCACCTTCGACGATAGTGGTCTCGTCCTTGGTGACAACGACCTTGCGGGCGGTGCCCAGCAGGTCCATCGTCGCGTTCTCCAGGGAGAGGCCCACCTCTTCGGCGATGACCTGGCCACCGGTGAGGATGGCGATGTCGGCGAGCATGGCCTTGCGGCGGTCGCCGAAGCCGGGAGCCTTGACAGCAACTGACTTGAAGGTGCCCTTGAGCTTGTTGACTACCAGGGCTGCCAGAGCCTCGCCCTCGAGATCCTCAGCGATGACCAGCAGCGGCTTGCCGGACTGCATAACCTGCTCCAGCACCCCGATGAGGTCCTTGACCGCGGAGATCTTGGAGTTGACGATGAGGATGTAGGGGTCCTCCAGGACTGCTTCCTGACGGTCGGAGTCAGTGACGAAGTAGCCGGAGAGGTAGCCCTTGTCGAAGCGCATACCCTCAGTCAGCTCCAGCTCCAGGCCGAAGGTGTTGGACTCCTCAACGGTGACCACGCCCTCCTTGCCGACTTTGTCGAGCGCCTGGGCGATCAGCTCACCGATCTGCTGGTCAGCTGCGGAGATGGAGGCTGTGGCAGCGATCTGCTCAGTGGTCTCGACCTCTTTGGCTGAGCTGAGCAGCTCTGCGGTGACAGCTTCCACTGCCTGGTCGATGCCGCGCTTCAGCCCCATGGGGTCAGCACCTGCGGCGACGTTGCGCAGGCCTTCCTTCACCAGCGCCTGTGCGAGCACAGTGGCGGTGGTGGTGCCGTCACCGGCGACGTCGTCGGTCTTCTTCGCGACCTCTTTGACGAGCTCGGCGCCGATCTTCTCGTAGGCGTCCTCAAGCTCGATCTCTTTGGCGATGGAGACGCCGTCGTTGGTGATGGTGGGCGCGCCCCAGGACTTTTCGAGCACAACGTTGCGGCCGCGGGGTCCCAAGGTGACCTTGACGGCATCAGCGAGGCTGTTCAGGCCTCGCTCGAGGCCACGGCGGGCCTCTTCGTCGAATGCAATGGTCTTTGCCATATCGGCACGTGTCCTTTCTGGACTCAGTAGATTCGGACGTTTCGCGTCAATGCGTGAAACCTCAATCAGATGCCCGCGACGGACGGCCGGCCCAAGAGTCACCAAGGGCGTTGCGTGGCCTCACCTGAAGGGTTCGTTTTAGCAGTCTCGACACGAGAGTGCTAACTCAATTTTTAGCACTCTCCACCGGCGAGTGCAAGGCAATGGTCCACAACTGACTGCCGCCGCGGACGCAGCGGAGGCTCATGCGGGGCTTCGGCGCACCGCCGCTCTAGGGCAGGCTGTCAGCTCCGACGACCACAGCGATGACCTCGGCGTCGCTCCAGCCGTCGCTGGCGCAGGTGGCGGCACCGAGCTCATCGGCGATCACCGCGGCAAGCTCCTCCTCAGCCGGAGGGTGCACCACCACCGGTGCGGACTCTTCGCAGGTGGTCCATCCCTGGGTCCAGTTCTGCTGATCCACCACGTTGAAACCTGCGGAGTCCAGCTGTTCGCGCACCGATCCGGCCACACCCGGGGTCCCGTCGTAGTTGTAGACGATCAACCCGTAGTCCATGTCCACGTCCGGGGTCTCCTCCGGGGTCTCCTCCGGGGTCTCCTCCTCGCCGTCCTCTGCGGTCTCACCGTTCTGGGCGTCGCCGTCGGATCCCTCGCCGTCGGTCCCCTCACCGTTCTGGGCCTCGGGCTCACCGGTTTCCTCCGCGCCGGCCGTCTGCTGGTCCTCGGACTCTGCGGTGGGCCCTTCCTCGTCGGAGCCGAACTGGGAGACGACGTAGGCGATGGCGCCGATGACCAGCACGAAGGCGGCGAGCAGCCCGATCCATTTCAACCCGCCTCTGGCCCCGCCGGCGGCAGCCGCAGGTGAGCCGGGCGCACGGTGCTTACCGACCTCGTCCGACTTATACGGTGGGACGTCGTCGAACTCATCGTGGGGGTGCTGCGTCATCTCTTGATCCTCATGTCGGTGCTGGCCTAGGTCAAGCCGAGCCCGGCGAGCGCAGCTGCAATGGCCTTCAGCCACATCCTACGACCGTGCCGCCGCGGCGGTGAACACAAACGCGCAGTTTCAGCAGGTGACCGCGGCCGGTGTCCTACAGGTGGCTGGTGTCTTACAGGTGGTCGGTGTCCTAGGGTTGGTGGGATGAGCGTCTCCGCATCCCTGATCGCGCCGCTGGAAGCAGGGTGGGAGCGCGCCCTGGCGCCGGCCCAGGAACAGTTCCACAGCGTCCGTGATCAGGTCCAGCGCAGGCGCGACGACGGCGAACACGTCCTGCCGGCGCCCCAAGACGTGCTGCGGGCCTTCCGCCAGCCCTTTGCTGAGGTCAAGGTTCTGGTCATCGGCCAGGACCCCTACCCCACGCCGGGCCACCCGATCGGCCTGTCCTTCGCCGTGTCCTCGGATGTGCGGCCGCTGCCGCGCAGCCTGCGGAACATCTTCACCGAGCTGCAGCAGGATGTGGGAGCAGATCCCAGCGCCCACGGAGATCTGAGCCACTGGGCACACCAGGGGGTGCTGATGCTCAACCGAGTGCTGACCGTGGCCGCTGGCAGCCCGGCCTCACACCGCGGAATCGGCTGGGAGGCGATCACGGAGACTGCGGTCCGTGCGCTGGTGGGGCGCGGCACACCGCTGGTCTCCATTCTGTGGGGCGCCCAGGCACGGAAGCTGCAGCCGCTGCTCGATGCTGGCGATCACACCGAGGTGATCACCTCCGCCCATCCTTCGCCGCTGTCAGCCTCCCGCGGGTTCTTCGGCTC
>NZ_JACIBT010000023.1 GCF_014195445.1 Garicola koreensis
TGGTGTTTAAACCTGGTGTTTATACGTGTTCCCTGTACGTGTAAACGTGTGTGGGGTTTGTGGTCTGGGGACCGCCTAGTGGACGCGAGCATACTCACCAATTCTTGTCTCATAACCCTGGTGGGCTTGGATGGTGTGTAAGTGATCGGCTTATTAGTACCAGTCACCTTCACGCATTGCTGCGCTTCCAGTTCTGGCCTATCAACCCCATGGTCTATAGGGAGCCTTCACACCAAAAGGTGAAGGAGATCTTATCTCGAAGCCGGCTTCCCGCTTAGATGCTTTCAGCGGTTATCCATCCCGAACGTAGCTAATCAGCGGTGCCCTTGGCAGGACAACTGACACACCAGAGGTTCGTCCGTCCCGGTCCTCTCGTACTAAGGACAGACCTTCTCAAATCTCCAACGCGCGCAGCGGATAGGGACCGAACTGTCTCACGACGTTCTAAACCCAGCTCGCGTACCGCTTTAATGGGCGAACAGCCCAACCCTTGGGACCAACTCCAGCCCCAGGATGCGACGAGCCGACATCGAGGTGCCAAACCATGCCGTCGATATGGACTCTTGGGCAGGATCAGCCTGTTATCCCCGAGGTACCTTTTATCCGTTGAGCGACGGCCCTTCCACACGGTGCCGCCGGATCACTAGTCCCAACTTTCGTTCCTGCTCGACATGCCTGTCTCACAGTCAAGCTCCCTTGTGCACTTACACTCAACACCTGATTGCCAACCAGGCTGAGGGAACCTTTGGGCGCCTCCGTTACTCTTTAGGAGGCAACCGCCCCAGTTAAACTACCCACCAGGCACTGTCCCTGGACCCGATCAGGGTCCGAAGTTAGATGCTCAACAACACCAGAGTGGTATTTCAACTTACGACTCCACCACCACTAGCGTGGCCGCTTCACAGTCTCCCACCTATCCTACACAGGTGATGTCAAACACCAATACCAAGCTATAGTAAAGGTCTCGGGGTCTTTCCGTCCTGCTGCGCGTAACGAGCATCTTTACTCGTAATGCAATTTCGCCGAGTTCACGGTTGAGACAGCGGGAAACTCGTTGCTCCATTCGTGCAGGTCGGAACTTACCCGACAAGGAATTTCGCTACCTTAGGATGGTTATAGTTACCACCGCCGTTTACCGGGGCTTAAATTCTCCGCTTCGCAGCCCACAAGGGGCCACTAACAGGTCCTCTTAACCTTCCGGCACCGGGCAGGAGTCAGTCCGTATACATCGTCTTACGACTTCGCACGGACCTGTGTTTTTAGTAAACAGTCGGTTTCCCCTGGTCTCTGCGGCCACCACCAGCTACTAGGAGCGCGTCCTAGCCACCAGGGTGGCCCCCCTTCTCCCGAAGTTACGGGGGCATTTTGCCGAGTTCCTTAACCATGATTATCTCGATCGCCTTAGTATTCTCTACCTGACTACCTGTGTTGGTTTAGGGTACGGGCGGCTAAAACCTCACGTCGATGCTTTTCTCGGCAGCATAGGATCACCGGATCCCCCACCCAAAGTGGGGGCCCATCAAATCTCACCGATACACCAGTGGCGGATTTGCCTACCACTGCGGCTACATTCTTAGACCCGGAACAACCATCGCCGGGCCCGGCTACCTTCCTGCGTCACACCTGTTAATACGTTCGCTCCACCGCTTCAGGTCCCACGCTCAGCTCCCCACCTGATCCTCGAAAGGACCAGTATGAGAAACCTCGGGTGGTTAGTCTCAGCAGCTTCACGTGGACGGTTCTTCGCCGGTACGGGAATATCAACCCGTTGGCCATCGACTACGCCTGTCGGCCTCGCCTTAGGACCCGACTAACCCAGGGCAGATTAGCTTGACCCTGGAACCCTTAGTCATTCGGCGGCAACGTTTCTCACGTTGCTTTCGCTACTCATGCCTGCATTCTCACTCCAACACACTCCACAGCCGCTTACGCGACTGCTTCACCGCAGTGTCGGACGCTCCCCTACCCAACCAGCCGCAAACGACTGATTGCCACAGTTTCGGCGGTGTGCTTGAGCCCCGCTACATTATCGGCGCAGAATCACTTGACCAGTGAGCTATTACGCACTCTTTCAAGGATGGCTGCTTCTGAGCCAACCTCCTGGTTGTCTAAGCAACTCCACATCCTTTTCCACTTAGCACACGCTTAGGGGCCTTAACCGGTGGTCTGGGCTGTTTCCCTCTCGACGATGAAGCTTATCCCCCACCGTCTCACTGCCACGCTCTGACTTCACTGGCATTCGGAGTTTAGCTGACGTCAGTAACCTTGTAGGGCCCATCAGCCATCCAGTAGCTCTACCTCCAGGAAGAAACACGCAACGCTGCACCTAAATGCATTTCGGGGAGAACCAGCTATCACAGAGTTTGATTGGCCTTTCACCCCTACCCACAGCTCATCCCCCCAGTTTTCAACCTAGGTGGGTTCGGGCCTCCACGTGCTCTTACACACGCTTCACCCTGGCCATGGGTAGATCACTCCGCTTCGGGTCTAGACCCGGCAACTAAACGCCCTCTTCAGACTCGCTTTCGCTACGGCTACCCCACACGGGTTAACCTCGCCACCGAGCACTAACTCGCAGGCTCATTCTTCAAAAGGCACGCCATCACACCACAAATGATGCTTTGACGGATTGTAGGCACATGGTTTCAGGTACTATTTCACTCCCCTCCCGGGGTACTTTTCACCATTCCCTCACGGTACTGATTCACTATCGGTCAGTAGGGAGTATTCAGGCTTACCAGGTGGTCCTGGCAGATTCACACACGATTCCTCGAGCCGCGTGCTACTCGAGAACCCAGCACAGCCGGCAGACACGCATTACCACTACGGGACTCACACCCTCTCCGGTCAGGGACTCAACCCTGTTCGCATATACGCCTGCACCTCAACTGCATAGGCCGGTGGACCTATGACACTGGGCCTCACAACACCCGCTGCGCAACCCCCACCGGGTATCACACGCAACAGGTTTAGCCCCATCCGCTTTCGCTCGCCACTACTCACAGAATCACTCTTGTTTTCTCTTCCTACAGGTACTGAGATGTTTCACTTCCCTGCGTTCCCCCTCACCGCCTATACATTCAGCGGCAAGTCACACACCACAACAGCATGCGGGGTTTCCCCATTCGGACATCCTGGCCTCAACACTTGGTTATCAGCTCCACCAGGCTTATCGCAGATTCCCACGTCCTTCATCGGCTCCTACTGCCAAGGCATCCACCATGCGCCCTTAAACACTTACACCAACCGGTGCAAGCCACCAGAACACAAAACGACAAACGCTTCGCACAGACAAAAATAAAAGATGCTCGCGTCCACTATGCAGTTCCCAAACAACAACCCCCACCCCCATCACCACAACACCAACGCCGCAGCTACCTGGAACAGGGAAAAAACAAGACCGCAGTCCTGAGAACCCAACAGCGCACCAACAACACCAACCCCAAAGGACCAGTGCCTAAAATCTATTGATATTCCACCCATGAGCAAAACCACCAGCACGACACTCGCGCACTGACATGGCCACCCCAACTACAGGGGCGATGCTCCTTAGAAAGGAGGTGATCCAGCCGCACCTTCCGGTACGGCTACCTTGTTACGACTTAGTCCCAATCGCCAGTCCCACCTTCGACCACTCCCCCCGGAAAAACCGGTTAGGCCGTGAGCTTCGGGTGTTACCAACTTTCGTGACTTGACGGGCGGTGTGTACAAGGCCCGGGAACGTATTCACCGCAGCATTGCTGATCTGCGATTACTAGCGACTCCAACTTCACGAAGTCGAGTTGCAGACTTCGATCCGAACTGAGACCAGCTTTCAGGGATTAGCTCCACCTCACGGTATCGCAACCCACTGTACCAGCCATTGTAGCATGCGTGAAGCCCAAGACATAAGGGGCATGATGATTTGACGTCATCCCCACCTTCCTCCGAGTTGACCCCGGCAGTCTCCCATGAGTCCCCACCACTACGTGCTGGCAACATAGGACAAGGGTTGCGCTCGTTGCGGGACTTAACCCAACATCTCACGACACGAGCTGACGACAACCATGCACCACCTGTACACCAGCCCCGAAGGGAAACACTGTCTCCAGCGCGATCCGGTGTATGTCAAGCCTTGGTAAGGTTCTTCGCGTTGCATCGAATTAATCCGCATGCTCCGCCGCTTGTGCGGGCCCCCGTCAATTCCTTTGAGTTTTAGCCTTGCGGCCGTACTCCCCAGGCGGGGCACTTAATGCGTTAGCTACGGCGCGGACGACGAGGAACGCCCCCCACACCTAGTGCCCAACGTTTACGGCATGGACTACCAGGGTATCTAATCCTGTTCGCTACCCATGCTTTCGCTTCTCAGCGTCAGAAACAGCCCAGAGACCTGCCTTCGCCATCGGTGTTCCTCCTGATATCTGCGCATTTCACCGCTACACCAGGAATTCCAGTCTCCCCTACTGCACTCTAGTCAGCCCGTACCCACTGCACACCCGGAGTTGAGCCCCGGGCTTTCACAGCAGACGTGACAAACCGCCTACAAGCTCTTTACGCCCAATAATTCCGGATAACGCTCGCGCCCTACGTATTACCGCGGCTGCTGGCACGTAGTTAGCCGGCGCTTCTTCTGCAAGTACCGTCACCCCGAAGGGCTTCGTCCCTACTGAAAGCGGTTTACAACCCGAAGGCCGTCATCCCGCACGCGGCGTCGCTGCATCAGGCTTGCGCCCATTGTGCAATATTCCCCACTGCTGCCTCCCGTAGGAGTCTGGGCCGTGTCTCAGTCCCAGTGTGGCCGGTCACCCTCTCAGGCCGGCTACCCGTCATCGCCACGGTAGGCCACTACCCCACCGTCAAACTGATAGGCCGCGAGCCCATCCAAGACCGTTAAAAACTTTCAACCCCACACCATGCGATGCGAAGTCCTATCCGGTATTAGACCCAGTTTCCCGGGCTTATCCCAGAGTCAAGGGCAGGTTACTCACGTGATACTCACCCGTTCGCCACTAATCCACCCCCAGCAAAGCTGGAAGCATCATCGTTCGACTTGCATGTGTTAAGCACGCCGCCAGCGTTCATCCTGAGCCAGGATCAAACTCTCCATTGAATGAATAGTTGATCTGGCAAATCCACAGATTATGTACACGGGGGTGCACATTCTGTGGTTACCAAATGATAAATATTTGGTATCAATAAACTTGGTACGCTATTGAGTTCTCAAGCTGCGGGCGCTGCCGGCACCATCAGAAGAAACCCTCTGAATCGCTCCGGAGCAACTTTTCCATCTTAGGGGAACTGTGTTTCGAGTGTCAACTCGAGGTATTCAGTTCCTTGCGGATAGAGGTTCGGATCAATCTGATCCTTATCCGTACCGGGGCTTCGGGAGAACTCCCAACTGCCAACCGGTGCGAATGAAAACTTTAGCACCTTCCAGCGCTGAAAGTAAACTCCGCATGAACTCCGGTCCGCTCGGGGCCGTCGTCCTTCCGAAATATCGGATTGCCCACCGTAGCACCCACGCTGCGGCGTTGACTAGCTCTCCATCTGGAAGAGCATAGAGGGGCGGAACACCCACCGTCCGTCCCACTGGGAGAAGAGGTCCAGCGCCTCAGTCAGCATCGCGGTGCGGAAGAAGACCGAGTCCACCCCGGCGGCATCAGCGTCGGAGGCTCGATAGCCGTCCAGAAAGGCGTCGGTGAGCACCTCATACCAACGGCCGAAGAAGATCGGGGTCTCAGCACCAGCCTCTGCTGAGTCTGTGGTCTGCGCCTGGCGCTGCGGTTCACCGGTGGTCGCGGACTTCGACTGACTGGCCTCCTGCATCACCATATTCGCCAGCGACATCAGCACCGTGACCACGTCCCGCAGCCCCGGGGCGTGCTGAACCATTCCGCCGGTCTCGGCGATGACCCACCGGTGCTCGGAGATGCGGTGGAAATGCTCGGGACCCAGCTGCCCGTGGATGGTCTGCAGCAGCAGCGGTTCCTCGACTTCGCGCAGCTGCATACTCATCAGTTCGATGGTGTCGGTGAGATCGGCGGCCTCGTCCTCGTCAAACTCCTCACGCACCTGGGCCCACTGCTCGGACAGGGCCTGCTGAGCGTTGACCGCCATAGTTCGCAGCTGCTGCGGGGACTGCGGGTAGGACCCGAACGACCCCGCCAGATCCGCGTGGAATGTTCCCAGGCTGCGGCCCAGCTGCCCAGCAGTGGCTTTGAACGTCTCGCCGGTCTTCAGCGCTGAGCTGGCCACCGACCTTGCGTCGGGCGCCTCAGCTGCGGCTTCACGGATGACGCCGAGCACCCCGGTCTGCCATTGGATGAAGTCGGCGCTGCTGAGCTCACGGTCCTCCCACGCTCCGCAGATGGTCCCCAGCACCCGCGGCACCGCGGCGGAGTGGGCTGCGCTCAGCGTCTTGACCGTTTCGAACGTCTCCGGCTGCTCATCGGTGGGGCGCCGGATGATGTCCACCGCGACCATGTGGGACCAGTCACCCTCCTCCACCCCCTCAGGGGTCAGCAGGATGCGGGTGGCATGGGCCAGTGGGGAGTCGAACACCTGGCGCTTCAGCTTCAGGTCGAAGGGCTCCCAGTCAGCGAAGCCGGCCAGTGCCTCGCCGCGGGAACGTCCGTTGCGGCTGCCCTGCCGACGTCGGGCCATTTCGACCCATGCGGCCAAGAATGCTCGGTCGCCGGCGCCGTCGTAGACCCACAGCTCCTGCTCGTCCTCGGTGGTGAGCTTGCCGATGAAGGCGGATTTGCCCGCCATCGCGGAGGGGCGGCTGCGCAGCGTCACCGGCACTGAGATCCGTGCTGGTTCCTCGTCCGGGGCGGCACCGGGTTGGGCCACATCAAAGATGTGCACCTCCAGGAACAGCTCGGTGTCGGCGTCACCGGCGGGGGTGGGCAGGCGCAGTCCGCCGACCCGGGTGAGCCTGATGCGTCCGCGCGGGTTGGGAAACCACGGCTGGTGGGGCAGCCAGTTGTGCAGAATTTCGACAAACCCAGCCTGCTCTTCACCGCGGATACGGGTCATGCACGCGCCCCCTGCCGCAGGGTCGCGATCTCATAGAGGCTGATCCCCACCGCCATGGAGGCGTTGAGCGATTCAGTCTCGGAGGTGATGGGGATGGAGGCGATGGCGTCGCAGGTCTCAGTGACCAGCCGGGAGAGCCCGCGCCCTTCGGAGCCGACGACCACCACCAGCGGGTCCGAGGCCAGGTGGAGCCCGGTGATGCTGGTGTCGCCGGAGCCGTCGAGCCCGACGACGAAGTAGCCGCTGCCCTTGGCCTCCTTCAGCGCTTGAGTCAGGTTCTTCGCCCGGGCCACCGGGATGCGGGCCGCGGCCCCGGCGGAGGTCTTCCACACCGAAGCGGTGATCCCGGCGCTGCGGCGCTCGGGAATGATCACCCCGTCGGCGCCGAAGGCTGCTGCGGCGCGCAGGATCGCTCCCAGGTTGCGCGGATCGGTGATCGAGTCGCAGGCGATCAGCAGCGGGGCGTGGGCTATGTGGCCCTTGCGTGACTGCTGCTCCAGCCCCTCGATCAGGTCAACAGCCTCAGCGTAGCTGTAGGGCTCCAGGACCAGGGCCACACCTTGGTGGACCGCATCGGCGGTCACCGCATCAAGATGACGACGCGTCACCTCCCTGATCCGCACGTTCTGCTCGGCGCAGTGCTGCAGGGCGTCGCGGACCCGTCCATCAGAGTCGATATCTGCGGCGACGAGAAGTTCGACGGCGGGGACGCGTTCGGCCAGCGCCTCCACGGTCGCGTTGCGCCCGGCGACGACGTCGTCGGCTCCATAGCCCGAACCGCGGGGTCGGCTGCGCGAGGAGTCGCGTTTGGTCTTGGACCGCTCGGCGAGCTGCTTCTGCCGGTGAGCCTTGTGGTAGACCCGGTCCTCCGCCTTGGGCGTGGGGCCCTTGCCCTCTAGTTTGCGCTTGCCCTGTCCGCCGCTGCCCTTGGTGGGGCCCTTGCGCTCTTTGCGCACGGCGGCGGTTTTGGGTCGAGAATCGCGAGCCATGGTCAGACTCCTCCCTTGGTGAGGCTCCAGGTGGCACCCTGTGGTGTGTCCTCCACCTCGATGCCGGCGGCGGCCAGGCGGCTGCGGAGCGCGTCGGCGGTGTCAAAGTCCTTGGCGGCCTTGGCTTCGGCCCGGGCGTCGAGCTGCTGCTGGACCAGGTTGGCCAGCGCCTCCTCGGCGGCGGCCGCCCCGGCGGGCTCGGCGGCTCGGAGCTCTTCAAGCCCCAGCACGGTGATCATCGCCTGCACTGCTGCGGCGTGGCGGACTGCGGCGTCGTCGTCGCCCGCGTCTAGGGCCGAGTTGCCGGTGCGGACGGTCTCGTGGAGGACGGCGAGCGCGGCCGGCACATTGAGGTCATCGTTCATCGCCGCCACGAAGGCGTCGGGCATGACCTCGGCGGCGGTGTACTCGTAGTCGGCGCCGGCCCGGTTCAGGAAGTTCTCGATGCGCTCCACGGCGGCCTCCGCCTCGGGCAGCGAACCCGGCTTGTAGTCCAGCTGGGAGCGGTAGTGGGCTTGGCCCAGGTAGTAGCGCACCGCCACGGGTCGGGCCACGGCGTGCATCTCTTCGGGGGTGATGATGTTGCCGATGGACTTCGACATCTTCTCGCCCTCGTAGGTGACCATGCCGTTGTGCAGCCAGAAGCGGGCGAAGCCGTCGCCTGCCGCGGCCGACTGGGCCAGTTCGTTCTCGTGGTGGGGGAAGCGTAGGTCCAGTCCGCCGCCGTGGATGTCGAAGGTGGAGCCGAGGTACTTGGTGGACATCGCTGAGCATTCCAGGTGCCAGCCCGGCCGACCCCTCCCCCAGGGCGAGTCCCATGCCGCAGTGGTCGGATCGTCGGGCTTATCGCCCTTCCACAGGGCGAAGTCGCGCCGGTCGCGCTTGCCGCGCGGGTCGGCGTCGGGGGCATCCTGCATGTCCTCCACCGACTGGTGGGTCAGCTCGCCGTAGCGCTGCCAGGAGCGGACGTCGAAGTACACGTCGCCGGAGTCGTCGGTGGCCGGGTAGGCGTGGCCGGCGTCGATGAGTCGCTGGATCAGTGCGTGCATCTCGGTGATGTGGCCGGTGGCACGAGGCTCGTAGGTGGGCCGGGAGACCCCTACCGCGCCATAGGCGGCGTTGAAGACCTGCTCGAACCGGTAGGCCAGCGCGAACCACGGCTCTTCGGCCGGGTAGTCCTCGCTGGGTTCGAAGCCGGGCGCGTAGGAGGCCGCGGCTTTCTGCAGGATCTTGTCATCGACGTCGGTCACATTGCGCACCGAGGTGACCCGGTAGCCGGTGTACTCCAACCACCGGGTGAGAATGTCGAAGACGACGCCGGAGCGGATGTGGCCCACATGGGGTGCTCCTTGGACCGTGGCGCCGCAGTAGTAGAGGGACACCTGGCCGGGCTGAAGGGGTTCGAAATCGCGGATCGCCGCCGTCTTGGTGTCATAGAGTCGCAGTGCCACGGCCGCCAGCTTACCGCCCGGAGCGCCTGCGACGGAGAATTGTGGCCCCCTGGGCGCCGATTTCGCCGATCTCAGGAGGTCCGTGGTGCAGGTCTCAGGGGTTACTGGCGCAGCGTCAGCACGGCCGTGGCGGTGGCCGAAATGCCTTCGCCGCGGCCGGTGAAGCCGAGTCCGTCCGAGGTGGTCGCCGAGACGGCCACCGGCGCGCCGGCAGCCTCACTGAGCACCTGTTGGGCCTCCTCGCGGCGGGGGCCGAACGTGGGCCGGTTACCGATGAACTGCACGGCGATGCTGCCGATGGTGAACCCGGCCTGCCGGGTGATGTGCGCAGCCTCAGCCAGCAGTGCGGCCCCGGAGGCGCCGACCAGTTCGGGCCGGTCGGTGCCGAAGTGGGCGCCCATATCGCCCAGTCCTGCGGCCGAGAAGAGGGCGTCACAGCAGGCGTGGGCCACCGCGTCGGCATCGGAGTGGCCGGTCAGACCCTGCTGGTGAGGCCAGTGCAGGCCGGCCAGCCACAGTTCGGTGGGCTCGTTCGACGCGGCGAAAGCGTGCACGTCCTGGCCGATGCCCACCCGTGGTGCCGACGA
>NZ_JACIBT010000024.1 GCF_014195445.1 Garicola koreensis
CGGGATGTTGACCATATGTTCGGTCTCCACAGACTTGCCCATGAGGTCAGTGGTCAGGCGGTTGAATACCCCGGCGATGTAATTGCCCTGATAGTGGGTCGCATCAGCCACCGTGCCCGGATAGGAGGCGCGGGTGCCCCAGTAGCCGTTGGCCATGTGAAACAGCACCTCACGGGTGGACTCCTCTTCCGGCTCGAAGGAGTCATAGGCGAGCACCCACAGCGGATCAAAGGGACGCGTGGTGCGGGTCTGCAGCTTCGCCGCAGCGAGGTCGCTGACCACCACATCGGCGCCGCTGCGCTTGAGCCGAGGCGCATCCTCACCATGGTCGACGCCAACCACCATGCCGAAGTTCCCGGAGCGAGCCGCCTGCACCCCGGAGACCGCGTCCTCCACCACGATCGAATCCTGCGGCTCCACACCCAGCTGATCTGCGGCGTAGAGGAACATGTCCGGCTTCGGCTTGCCGCCCAGCCCCAGCTGCTGTGCGTCAGTGCCGTCGACGATCACGTCGAATGCGTCGATCAGCCCGGCCCGGCGCAGCACCTCGCGCCCGTTGCGCGAAGAGGTCACCAGCGCAGTGGGGATCCCTTCGGCGCTGAACTGGCTGATCAGCTGAGCCGCCGTGTCAAAGACGACGACGCCGTCACGGTCGAGCACCGCTTCGAAGAACCCCTGCTTGCGAGCGGCCAGCCCGTGAATGGTCAGCTCATCCGGACCGTCGTCGTGCGTTCCTTCCGGCACCTGCAGCGAGCGTGCGGCCAACAGCGAACGCACGCCCTCTTCCCGCGGGCGGCCGTCCACATAGCTGAGGTAGTCGCTGTCGGTGAACTCCGGCTGCGCCGAGCCGGCGATCTGCTCCAGGACGGCGTCGAAGAGTTCCTTCCACGCCTGGGCGTGGACTCGTGCGGTATCGGTGACCACCCCGTCCATGTCGAACAGGGTGGCCCGGAAGTGGCGCAGCGCGTGCCGCTTCGCCTCGGCGCCGTGGCGGAAGGGATTCTCGAAGGGGTGCATACTTACCTCACGCTCATCGGGGCCGGGCCGGTCACGTCGTCACGCATTTCGGGCATCGTTTCAGCGTGCTCACACACGGCCACCATCTTAGGCCGGTAAATGATCAGCCCCTAAAACTGCCGCCCGTGCGCGCCTGCTCGCGTACCCGCCCGTGCATCCACCCACGCCCCGCCCGCTTTATCACCTTCTTATCGGTTCATCACCGTCGTAGACGAGGGTGATGAACCGACAGCACGGTGATAATGCGGAAGGACTGGTGCTACCGTCGTAAGGGTGGCGCGCAGATCCAGTATTGAGCTGACCTTCCGAGAGGTCACCACCGTGTCCCGGGAGACCCCGGTGCCGGCCGGCGTCGTGGTCGATTGGATCGATAAGACCGCCTACGCCTGTGCGGCGTCGTGGACGCGTGTTTCCTGTGTGACCAGTTATGTGGGAAATATGCACTTCACCGTGCCGGTGCCGCGCGACACCCCGGTGACCGTCCAGGCCCGGGTGGTGCACACCGGGCGCACCAGTGTGCACGTGCAGACCCGGGTGCTCATCCCCAGCGACGACGGGGGCTGGCAGACCTGCACCGAGTGCTTCATGATCTACGTGGCGCTGGGCAAGGACGGTGAACCCACCGAAGTGCCGGGTTTCGAGCCGGACACCGAACTGCAGCGCCGTCGTGATGTGGATGCCGTCCGCCGCATGGTCTTCCGCCGCCGAGTCGAGGAGGAGATCCAGTCTCTGCCGACCGGATTCGCCACTATGGAGGCGCTGACCATGCGGTTCCCCGCTGAGACGGAGGAGCGCTACCCCGACGGCAAGATCCGCGGTGGTGCGGTGATGAAGTGGATCGACCTGGCCGCCGAAATCTGTGCAGAGCGCTACTGCGGCTTCGACGTCGCCAGCGTGCTGACCGGGGGCGTGCGCTTCTACCGCCCGGTGACCATCGGTGACCTGGTGGAGGTCGATGCTCGGCTGGTGCTCACCGGTTCGAAGTCCATGCACGTACTGGTACGGGTCCGCTCCGGCAACCGGTGGGAGCGCAATCCCGAAGTGGTCGCCTACGGCATGCCGGTGATGGTCGCCCCCGACGGCAGCGGCGCGGCGCGACGAATCACCCGCTGGGAGCCGATCAGCGACGAGGACCACATGGTCGCCGAGAAGGCCCGCCGCATCCGAGACCTGCGCAATGCCACCCTGCTGACACCCAGCCCGCATACAGGCCCGAATGAGGGTGTGGTCCAGACCTCGGATCTATCTACCTCTCAAGGCTGAGGAGAACGCTGAACCCTCCAGATAGGGTGATGTCACGATGACCTCACCGCAGCAGCCCCCCGAACAGCCGCCTGAACAGCAGCCCCCGCCGATCCCCAATCCCTACGGCCCCGACCCCCAGCAGGGCCAGCCCCCGGAACAGCAGGGCCCCTATCAGCAGAGCCCACCTGCTGGTGGCTATCCGCAGGCACCGGTGCAGCAGGCACAGGGACAACAGGCTCCGTGGCAGCAGCCTCCCCAGTTCGCCGGCGGCTGGGGTCCCGCGCCGCAGCGCAAGCGCCAGCGGGACTCCGAGCCCGGACGGTTCACCTGGTGGGACCTGGGGGCGTCCCTGTTCTACGTGCTCGGCTTCCTCTCCGGGTTGGTGGGGCTGGTGGGCCTGCTGCCGCCGTTGGCCGAACTTCTCAACTCCGACGACGCCGCCACCGCCCAGTTCGGAACGTTCCTCATCAACGCCATCGGCTACGGGGTGCTGGCGCTCATCGCTGTGCTGCTGTGCGGACGGGCGCTGTGGCGCTCCATCAAAGCCTTCAGCTACCTGTGGTGGCTGAAGCTGCTGCTGATCCCGGTGGGCTGGTTCGTGATGATGGTGCTCAACGTCGTCTTTGTGCTCTTCGGCCTGGGCTCGCAGCCGCAGACCAGCGCAAACCAGGAGGCGATCACCGCCATGCTCGACGCCGTACCGTTCCTGGGCGCCGTCGTCGTCCTGGCGGTATTGGGGCCCCTGGTGGAGGAATTCTTCTTCCGGCATCTGCTGGTGGGCAAGCTCTCCCGACACATCAACGTGTGGATCTGCGGGGCGATCTCGGTGGTGACCTTCCCGCTGCTGCACTTCATTCCCGCGCTGCTGGGCGCCAGCGACGACCTCACCCTGGTGTCGGTGGTGCCGTATGTGACCATGGGCATTCTCATCACCGTGGGCTACATCGTGGCCGGGCGGAACCTGTTCTACGCCTGGCTGATCCACGCATTCAACAACTTCGTCTCCCTGCTGGTGGCGTTCTTCGTCCAGCCGTGGGCCGAGGGTGTGCTGGAGGACTATGAGAACCTCGACAGCGGCCTGGCGACCCTGACGGTGCTGGCCAGCATTATCGGGTGAGCAGCCAGCAGAGCTCGGGGCCGCACCCCGGTGACCCGCGGCCCGGCGACCCACACTCCGGCGACCCGCGGCCGCTGCCTCGGCAGATCCTGGCGCTGGCCGTGCCGGCCCTGGGCGCCCTGGTGGCCGAACCGCTGTTCCTGCTGGCCGATACCGCGATCATCGGCTGGCTCGGCGTGGAAGAGCTGGCGGGTGCGGCACTGGGGGTGACCGTGATGCAGACCGTGGTCGGGATCATGATCTTCCTGGCCTATTCCACCACCCCGGCCGTCGCCCGGTTCGTCGGAGCAGGCAGGCCCACCAAGGCCCTGGCAGCCGGCCGCGACGGCCTGTGGCTGGCCATCATGCTGGGCGGGGTGCTCGCACTGGCCGGTGTGGCCCTCGCTGAGCCGCTGCTGGTCGCCATGGGCAGCGACGACGACGTCCACCATCACGCGCTGAGCTACCTTTTGTGGTCGCTGCCGGGCCTGCCGGCGATGCTGCTGGTCTTTGCAGCCGTGGGGATGCTGCGCGGATTCCAGGACACCAAAACCCCGCTGGTGGTGGCTGCGGCCGGCTTCGGCGCCAACGCGCTGCTCAACCTGATCCTCGTCCACCCGGTGGGACTCAGTGTGGCCGGGGCGGCCATCGGCACCTCACTGGCGCAGTGGGGCATGGCCATCGCCTATTTGTGGATGCTGATCCCACGCATTCGCGCCGCAGGCGTCGCGTTGGGGCCCGAACCGGCCGCACTGCGCCGGGCCGCAGGTGTGGGCAGCTGGATGATGCTGCGCACCGTGACCCTGCGGGCAGCGATCGTCGCCACTGTTGTGGTCGCCACCGATCTGGGGCCCGAGACCCTGGCCGCACACCAGGTGGCCTTCACCTTCTTCTCCACCTTGGCGTTCGTGCTCGACGCGCTCGCCATCGCCGCCCAGGCGCTGATCGGCCGGGAGCTCGGTGCCGGGCGCGAGGCTGCGGCCCGCCGTATGGTCAGGGTCATGACCCTGTGGGCGGTGGGCTTCGGCGTGGTCGTCGGTGCCCTCACTGCGGCGGCCGCCCCCTGGGTGCCGCGGCTGTTCACCCCCAGTGCCACAGTGGCCGAGGCGATCACTGTGGCACTGTTCGTGCTGGCCGTCTCCCAGCCGCTGGCCGGCTACGTGTTCGTGCTCGACGGGGTCCTCATGGGTGCCGGCGACGTCCGTTACCTGGCTCTGGTCGGGGTGGTGAATCTGGGCATCTACCTGCCTGTGCTGTGGTGGGTGCACGACACCGTCTCCGGCGGGCAACAGACCCAGATCATCCTGTGGCTCTGGGTGGCCTTCGCCGTGGTCTTCATGGGGGCTCGTGCGCTGACCCTGGGCATCCGTGCCGTGGGCACCCGCTGGATGGTGCTCGGCGAATAAGGTGCTGGGCGAATAAATAGTAGACTGCTGGGGTGCCTGTAGCCCATGTCGATCCCACAACTGCCGCAGCACTGCTTCGCCCAGCCTGGACCCGAGCAGTCATCACGGCGATCTTCGCGCTGTTCACCGTCTTCACCACCGACGAGACCATGACCCTGGCCCGCATCGGGCTGGCAGCCTTCTTCATTCTGGCAGCCACCGCCGTCTGGGACTACGTGAAGGTGGAGTCGGTGCCGGTCGCGATGCGCACCAGCATCTCGCTGGGCGCAGCGGGGTGGATATTCTCCGGCATCGCCGCCATCTTCGCAGCCTCCCCCGCCGCCCTGGCCATCATCGCTGGCCTCGGCTTCGTGCTGATGGGGGTGGCTGAGTTCGTCGGCGCCTTCCGGGTCCGCTCACAGTTCGTTCCGGCCCGAGACCACCTGATCCTCGGTGTGGTCGGTGTGCTCACCGGCGTTGGGCTCTTCCTGGGTGCTGGACTGGATGCCCACGGGATTCTGGGCATCTCCGGCATGGGGGTGGTGGTGATGGCTGTGCTGCTGCTGATCTCCGCCGCCGGCCTGACCCACGAGTCGAAGAAGGCCGGTTAGATCGCATCTTCTACACGGCGTAGAATGGTGATGCCCCGGCCGAAGGTGCCGGATGACTCACCCACTGCTCACAAAGGACGAATCACACGTGGCCGAGGACCCCAAGGATCGCCGCTCCATACTGGAGTCGGTGAAGGCTCCCCTGATCTTTTCCTTTGCCCTGGGGGTCGTGGCGGGAGTCGTCACCCTGATCGTCTCCTCCGGCGGCACGGACAACCCGCGCGTGGAGCACACCTCCTCGGCCATGGACAACCCGGTCAACTTGGCGCTGCTGGCCTTCGGCATCGCATTCATCGCCAGTCTGCTCATCGTCTCCATGCTGCAGCTGGCCTCACGGGAGAACCCGGCACACCTCTCTGAGGGTTCCGGGGTGAACCGCAGATCGGAGGAGCTGTACCGGCAGCAGGTCGCAGCCCGCCGAGAGAAGGCGCGGCAGAAGGAGGCCGAGGAGTCCAGCGCGCAGGAGTCACAAGATCCGCAGGACCCGGACTACGGCCAACGCAGCGAATAGGCCGCCTACTTCTTCGAGTCTTTTTCCTTCTCCAACTTCTTCTGCCTGGTCTCCATCAGCTCATCGCGCATCCGGTTGCGGAACTCCTTGGCCGCCACCGCAGAGTCCGACGTCGGACGGCTGAGCTCCTCCGCCTTCTCCGCGGCTGATGGCTTGCTCCGCTGCGCTGGGGGTCTGCGCCCGCTGCCGGCCTCCTCGGCTCGCTGCTGCGCGGCCCGGCGGGCACGGTAGGCCCGCACATGCGCCCGGTTGGCGCAGTTGCCGAAGTCGCAGAAGAGCTTGGAACGATTGCGGGTGAGATCCACAATGGCCGCATCACAGTCCTCGCCGCGGCAGATGCGCAGCCGCCGGGTCTCCTGGGCCACCACCAGGTGGGAAAGAGCCGCAGCGAACCTCGCTGTCATCACGTGATGCGTCTGCGAGGAGACCGGGATCGGAGATTCCACCACCTCCGGCTCGCCAGCCTCAGCGGAGCGGACCAGCTGTGTGCCCACTCCTTCCAGCAGCTCATTGATCAGCTGAAGCTCATCGGTGGCGTGAGGTCCGGCTTCCCAGACCCTGCGCAGGGTGCTGCGCAGCTGACGGACCTTCTGCAGCTGGTCGTCGTCGGCGGCTGAGGCGGACCACTGAAGCTCAGGCTCCTGAGCTTCGAGGAAGGAGGCCAATCCCTCCACGGTCTCCAGTGTGTCCGGGGTGTGTTTGGCGCTTCTGGAACCTTCGGCCGTATTGATCAGAGCGGCCGCGGCATTCAGAGCACGATTCACTTCGGCGTTGAACATGCAGCTTACTCCTGCCAGGTATGAGAGGCGCGGGCACTGGAACGGCAGTACGGGCGCTTAGGGGCAACGTGGGGCGCACTCTACATATTTCGTCGCATCTGACGAAAAGTTCACTCGCCCATCACGCTCAAGCTTATCGGCAACTGCGCTGCCCGGCAGGGGTGCCGGCCGCGATTTCTCGGTGCGCGCAACCGCGGATCTGTTCACCCAGCGGGGTCGAACTCACCCAGCGGACTCAAACCGGGCACTCATCCGCCGCAGCGAGGCCCGAATGCTGTGCGCGTTCTGCTGCGGGACACCCGCCATCCCCAGCACCGCCCGGGCGGCCGGATTCTGCCGGGTCGCGTCGTAGGTCTCGGTGACCGTGGTGCTGCCGTCGGGGTGAGGTTCGAACTCCCAACGCCACCGGTGGCCTGTGGGCTGGCGCCACTCGACGACGCCGGGGACCTGACCCTGAGGCGGCCGGGCTGCGGTCACGCGCAGCGGAAGCCGGTAGGGGAGGCCGAACCGGCGCATGTGTACGGAGAACTTCGCACCCTCGGTGAGTTCATGGGCTCCGACGGCGCGGGACCGGACCGTATCCGAGCCGTCGATCTCATGGTGCCGATGCGGATCGGCCGCCAGCCGATAGAGCTGATCTGCCGGTGCGCTGATGCGCAGCTGGTACGCCGCAACGTGCGGTCCGACGTCGATTTTCTGGGGTGGGGTGCTCACAGCTCCAATCTAGTCGGTGCCGCGTTGGATAGTCACTGCTGATCTGGTACATCTTGTGCGGTGAGATCCTTCCGCTCCCCGGGCAGAGCACGCAGGCTCGCTGCTCAGGCAGCGGTCGAAGAGTCCACGCATCCTTCCACGACCACACCGCGGCAGGCGCAGAATCAGGCGCGGCTGCAGGTGCTCATTGAGTCACGCGCCATCTGGAACGCGCTGGGTGGGGGTCTGATCGGCGTGGTGTTCGGCTACATCGTGTTCGCCGGTGAGCGGCCCGCGCTCGCCGGTGACTTCTCGATCCAGTTCTACGCCTCCATCATCGGCGGGGTCACCGCCGGGGCCTCATTTCTGCTGGGGTATTCCCTCAACGCGCGCATGGCGAACATTTGGCTGGGAGAACGGCCCAGGGTTCGGCAGCTGGTGGACACCCTGGCCCTGCTGGTGGTGCATTCCTCGATCGCTGTGATGGCCGCCCTCGGCCTCTTCCGCGTTTTTCAGGAGGCCTTCATCGGCCTGACCGTCGACGATATTGCCGGTGCGGTCCTGCTGGCCGTCGTCGGCGGTGTCGCCTCCTACTTCAGCTTCAACTCCGGAGCGCGGATCACCGCCTTCAGCCTCTCAACCCTGCTGGCAATATTCATGGCCTCCGGTGTGCTGGTCTCGATGCTTTTCGCGGAGAACCCCTTCTGGTGGCATGTAATGTTCTCCGAGCTGGGCACCGGCCAGGCCGGACTGACCAGCTTCTGGACGTTCAACACCACCTTGGTGGTCTCGGGGGTCATCATCACCACGCTGACCGCCTTCCTCACTCGCGACCTGCAGATCTGGAGCGAGCATCAGCGCACCCAGGTGGCGCAGCGTCTCGCTGAGCGTGCTGAGACTCACCGCAGGTCTTCGGGCCGCATTCCGCTGTCCACCCGAGTCCGCAACGCATTCAGCGGCTATATCCGCACCCCTCGGATTGTCCTGCTGCGGGTGGGGATGATCGGCATGGGGCTCTCCCTGGCTGCGGTGGGTCTTATCCCCATCAGCGTCAGTCTGGACGGCCACACGCTGGTCACCGCCGCCTTCGGAGTGTTCTTCCTGCTGCTGCTGGTCAGCACGCCCTACGTGCTGCCCGGGTTCCCGCAGATCTTCTTCCTGTTCAGCTACTTCGCCGCCGCCGCGCTGGTCGGCGCCTTCCTGCTGTGGGAGCCGGTGGGCTACTGGAACCTGACCTCCCTGGAGCTGATCGGCGTCGCGATCCTCTTCGCCTGGTTGGTGGTGTTCATCCGAAACATCGCTGCGGTGGTGGAACGGGTCCGCCGGGGGGAATCGCTGTGACAGTGGCCTGCGCCAGTAGGATGAATTGATGACGCAGCGCGCCGCAGTTGTGGGCTCGGGCCCCAATGGACTCGCCGCGGCCTGCCGGCTCGCCCGCGCCGGCTGGGAGGTCACCGTCTACGAGGCCGGGCCGACCCCCGGCGGTGCGGCGCGTTCGGCCGAGCTCTTCGGCCCCGGGATTATCAGCGATCTGGGGGCGAGCATCCACCCGCTCTCCGCGGCGTCGCCGGCCTATGATGAGCTGCTGGGACACCACGACGTCGAATGGGCCCAGCCGCAGATCCCCGCCGCCCACGGTATCGACGGCGAACCCCCGGCACTGCTGCACGCCTCCCTGGAGGAGACGGCCGAAGCGCTGGGGCGCGACGGCGACCTCTGGCGATGGGTCGTTGGCCCACTGACCGACAACTGGGACCAGGTGCGACAGGCGGTGCTGAACCCGCCGCTGGGCCGCGCGTCATTCACCCGGATCGGACGCGCCGCAGCGCTGATGCAGCTGGGCTCAGCCGGGGCGATGCCCGCCAGCAGCCTGATGCGCAGCTTCAGCACCGAGAGAGCCCGCGCCCTCTTCGCCGGACTGGCCGCCCACTCCACCGCACCCCTGAGCAACCCGCTGACCGCGGCCGTGGGCTTAGCCTTCGGTGCGGCGGCCCATGCGCAGGGATGGCCGGCAGTGCGCGGAGGCACCCAGAAGCTCGTCGACGCTTTGGTCGCCGAACTGCGCAGCCACGGCGGAGACATCCGAACCGGCTTCCGCGTCACCGGCGTCCAGCAGGTGCCAAAGCGGGGGCGCAGCGCCGGCCGGCCGCGCCGGTGGCGCGTAGAAGGCTCAGCTGCTCACCAGCGCGGCACCGGTGAGGCGACCGGTGAGCCGACCGGTTCGTCAGCGGGGCAGCAGGAGGCCGACGTCGTCGTCCTGGATCTCACCCCGGCCCAGGTGCTGGGCCTTCAGGGTCTGCCGCTGGCGCCTCGGGCGCGCGGGTCGCTGCGCCGATGGGACTACGGTCCCGGGGTGGTGAAGGTCGACTACCTGCTCGATGGGCCGATCCCCTGGCAGCACCCGGAGCTGGCCCGCGCCGGTACCGTGCACCTGGGCGGAAGCGGCCGCCAGGTGGTCGCCAGCGAAGCTGCCGCCAACCGGGGCGTGCTGCCCGGCCGGCCCTATGTGCTGCTGGCCCAGCCCAGCGCAGCCGACTCCACCCGAACACCGGATGAGCGCACGGTCTGCTGGGCCTATGCCCACGTGCCCAACGGGCTCGACGACGCCGGGGTGGCCCGGACGGTGCGACTGATCGACGCCGAGATCACCCGGCAGGCCCCCAATTTCCGCCGCAGTGTTCTGCAGCGCATGATCTGGGGTCCGGCTCAGCTGGAAGGGTGGAACGCGAACCTGGTCGGCGGCAGCGTCAGCGGGGGAGTGGCCGGGCTGCGCACCACACTCTCCGGGCCGGTCAGCGCGCTGCGGCCCTACTCCGCCGGCGTCGACGGCGTCTTCCTATGCTCCAGCGCCACCCCGCCCGGCGGTGGGGCTCACGGGATGAGCGGCTTCAACGCGGCTGCCTCCGTCCTGGATGAGCGCGGCTGATCGATCAGAAGCCCGAGACCGCCAGCAGTGCGGCGACGAGCAGCATGATGGCGCCCATGCTGAGGTCAATTAACTGCCAGGTGCGTGGTCGGTTGAGCCAGGCGGCCAGGGCGCTGCCGCCGCCGGCAAGGGCGGTGTGCCAGACGATGCACGCCAGGAAGGCCCCTGCGGCGAAGAACCACCGCTGATCGGCGAAGGAATTGGCCATCGTGCCCAGCACCACCAACGAGTCCACCCACGCATGCGGATTGACGATGCTCAGCGCCAGCGCCGTGGACGCCACTGTGCTGACCTTGGAGACCCCGGTGACGTGGACCTTCTGCCGCGTCGCAGTGGACTGAGCAGCCCCACCGGCGGGGTCCACCGTGGGGATCTGCGAGGTCATGAGCACGTGGACGGTGCCGGCGTCGTCGTCAGTCTTCTGCGACTTTCCCGCCGTGAAGGCCGAGCGGAAGGAGCGGTAGGCGAACCAGCTCAGGTAGGCCACCCCCGCCCAGCGCAGCACGTCCAGCAGCCACGGCGCGTGCTCCAAAACCACTGCCACTCCGGCGGTGCCGGCGGTCAGCAGCAGGGCATCACCCACCAGGCAGCACAGCACCGCCAGCATCACCCGATCCCGGCGCAGCCCCTGGCGCAGCAGGTAGGCGCTCTGCGGTCCGATCGCCACAATGATGGCCAGGCAGGCGAAGAACCCGGTGAGCAGAACAGTCAGCATGGGCACTATTCTGCGCTGCACAACAGATCCGTACCAGCTCAATATTCTTCACTGTCTGAAGCGATGCTTCAGATGATCCGGCTAGACTCTGCCAGATGAACACCGATCACCTGCGCGCCTTTGTGCTGGCGGTGGATGAGGGGACCTTCGACGCCGCAGCGGATCTGCTGCAGATCTCCGGCTCCGCCTTCTCCCAACGGATCAAAGCCCTGGAGCGTGAGGTCGGCCATGTCCTGCTGACCAGAACCGTTCCGGTGCGGGTCACCGAGTCCGGCGAGAAGCTGATGCGGGTGGCCCGGCAGACCACGCTGCTGGAGGATGAGGCCCGCCGGAGCCTGGGATTCCGCGGCTCCTCGGCCCACTACAGTCCCACCATCACCCTGGCCATAGCGGTCAACGCCGAA
>NZ_JACIBT010000025.1 GCF_014195445.1 Garicola koreensis
TTCCCCAAGCGCCGACTCACAGTTTTCACCGGCGTCTCCGGGTCTGGGAAGTCCTCGCTGGTCTTCGGAACGATCGCTGCGGAGTCGCAGCGGATGATTAACGAGACCTATTCCGCCTTCCTGCAGGGATTCATGCCGTCGCTGGCGCGTCCTGATGCGGATCTGCTCGCGGGTCTGAGCACCGCAATCATCGTGGATCAGGAGCGGCTGACTGCCAATATCCGCTCCACAGTGGGCACTGTCACCGACGCCAACGCGATGCTTCGCATCCTGTTCTCCCGTGCCGGGCAGCCGCATATCGGCTCACCCAATGCGTTCTCGTTCAATGTTGCCTCCGCCTCCGGCAAAGGCTCGCTGACCGTGGAGAAGGCATCAGCGGCCAAGAAGCCGGCACGCGCGGAGTTCACTGTGCTGGGCGGCATGTGTCCGCACTGCGAAGGCACCGGCAACGTCACCGACTTGGACATCGACCAGGTGGTAGACCGGTCCAAGTCGCTGAACGAGGGGGCCATCTTGGTGCCCGGCTATAAGCCGGGGGGCTGGTCTGTGCGGTTCTTCGCCGAATCAGGGTTCTTCGATGCGGATAAGCCGGTCAGTGACTACACCCAGCCGGAGCTGCACGACCTGCTGGACCGTGAACCGGTCAAACGCAGGATCGGCGGAGCAAATATGACCTACCAGGGGCTGATCCCGCAGATCCAGAAGTCCTTCCTCTCCAAGGACCGCGAAGCGATGCAGTCCCACATCCGTCAGTTCGTCGACCGTGCGGTCACGTTCATCGCGTGCCCGGACTGCGCCGGCACACGGCTGAACCAGAGCGCCCGGTCCTCACGCATTGCCGGAGTGAACATTGCTGAGGCTTGTGCCATGCAGGTCACCGAGCTCGCAGCGTGGGTGCGCAGCCTCGACGCACCCACAGTCGCCCCGCTGCTGGGACGGTTGGCCGAAACGTTGGAGCACTTCATCGAGATCGGTCTGGGGTATCTGTCTCTGGACCGGTCCTCCGCCACTCTCTCCGGCGGTGAGGCCCAGCGGGTGAAGATGATCCGGCATCTCGGTTCTGCGCTGACCGACGTGACCTACGTCTTCGACGAACCCACTGCCGGGCTTCATCCCCACGACGTTCAACGCATGAACCGGCTGCTGCTGCGGCTGCGGGACAAGGGAAATACGGTGCTGGTCGTCGAGCACGAACCAGAAGTGATGGCTATCGCCGATCATCTGATCGACTTGGGGCCCGGAGCAGGAAGCGACGGAGGTCAGGTGGTCTATGAAGGGCCCCTTGAGGGTGTGGAGAGTTCCGGCACGCTGACCGGCGTCCACCTGTCCAACCGTGCCGCGCTGAAGTCTGCGCCGCGCCCGTCCAGCGACTGGCTGCAGATCCGCGGCGCCGGCACCCATAACCTGAAGAACGTCGACGCCGATATTCCGCTGGGTGTGCTCACTGTGGTCACCGGTGTGGCCGGTTCCGGCAAATCGTCACTGATCCATGGCCACGTGGCGGAACAGCCCGGCGCCATCGCCGTCGACCAGGCACCGATCAAGGGCTCGCGGCGCAGCAATCCGGCGACCTATACCGGGCTGCTGGAACCCATACGGAAGGCCTTCGCAAAAGCCAATGGTGTGAAGCCGGGACTCTTCAGCGCGAATTCGGAGGGCGCCTGCCCGGCCTGCGGCGGTTCCGGGGTCATCGAGACGGACTTGGGGATCATGGCCTCGGCGAGCGCCCCCTGTCAGGAGTGTGAGGGTCGCCGGTTTCGTCCCGAGGTTCTGCAGCACACGCTGGCCGGCAGAAGCATCGTCGAGGTGCTCCAACATTCAGTGACTGAGGCGCTGGAGCTCTTCAGCAGCGGTGAAGCCAAGCTGGCCGCAGCCGAGAAGATCCTGGGTCGTCTGCACCAGGTCGGTCTGGGGTACCTGCGGCTGGGTCAGCCGCTGAACACGCTCTCCGGCGGCGAGCGCCAGCGCATCAAACTGGCCACCCACATGGGTGCCGACGGGGGCGTCTACATCCTGGATGAACCCACCACGGGGCTGCACTCAGCAGACGTGGAGAACCTGCTGGGTCTGCTGGACCGGCTTGTCGACTCCGGAAAGACCGTGATCGTCATTGAACACCACCAGGCGGTGATGGCCCACGCCGACTGGATCATCGATCTGGGGCCGCAGGCCGGACACGACGGCGGCCAGCTGGTCTTCTGCGGCACACCGGCCCAGCTGGTGGCAGATCGCTCCACCCTCACCGGTCAGCACCTGGCCGACTACGTCAGCTCCTAGCCGGGCCAGCGCACCTCGATGCCGAGGTCCTCGGCGACCTCACGCAGGATTCGTCCGCTGTGTTGGTTGAGCTCACGCTTGCTGTACTTCTTCATCGGATGCCTCTCGGTCGGCATCTTCAGAATTGATGCTGTGTAGAACATGATCTACATTCGCTCCGCTCAGAGTCCCAGACTGTCCGGCAGCATGCTGAGCACCACCGGCACCACACCGAGCAGAATGAAGGCCGGAAGGAAGCAGGCGCCCAAGGGCAGCATCATCTTCACCCCCAGCTCTTCGGCCCGACGCTCGGCACCGTGGCGGCGCTGAGCCCGGGCCTGCGCCGCAGCGGCCCGAAGCATGGAGGCGCTGGGTGCCCCGGTCGCGTAGGCGAAGCTGAGGTGCTCGCAGAAGGCGCTCAGCTCAGGGTGCCCGGTGACCGGCTCCACCGCCTGTTCCCACCCAGCACCGGCGGAGAGTGCGTGGTGGACCCGGGCCAAGCGACCCGCACCCGGCACAGTGTCCGCCAGCCGACTCAGGGCCGCCTCGATCCCCACCCCTGCGCTGAGCAGCGCTGCGGTCAGATCCAGCAGCACCGCAGCATCGGCACCCTCATCCTGGGATTCGGGTCTGCGCCGACGCATCAGCTGCCGCAGACGACGCAGCCCAGCACGACGGCGGCTGGCACCAGCGTCCGTCTCGTGAAGCATCAGCAGCACCACCCCGGCGGCGAGCGCTGCGGTCAGCAGGGCCCACAGTTCAGACATGGCGCATCACCGTGCCGATCATGCGGGCGCTCCACAGCCGCCCCACGATGAGGAACCCGATGCCTGCGATAAGACACAGCATGCCCAGTCCCCCGCCCAGCAGAGTCGCCGTGGGTGAGGCACCCATGATGTGGCCCAGCACCACCCCACCTGCCGGCAGCAGAGTGAGGATCAGCTGGGTCAGCTTGGGCCCGGCCACGGCTGTCTGCACCGCAGCTGCCAGTTGGGCGGAATCATCGGCCGCACCGGCCAGCTGCTCCATCAGGTGCGACAGGGCAGCACCAGTCTGCTCAGACAGTGCAGTCACGGCGATCAGCCGGTTCACCAGCTGCCGCAGTTGGCGGTTCTGCGTCTGCTCTGCGGCCCGGCGCAGTCCTGCTGCGGTGCCGGTGCCGCTGGCCTCCGCGGCTGCCGCCTGCGCGCAGACCAGGGTCAGCGGGTGATCAGCGTCTCGGCGTCGCCAATGGGCCAGCAGGTCTCCCCAGGCCTGGCCCTCACCGCGACCGGACTGCAGCAGGGCGCTGAACTGTCGCAGCAGAGCCGCGGAGTCCTTCCGCAGCTGCTCCGGCGGGATGCTTCCTCCGCCGCCGCGCAGACGCCTCACCAGAGACCGCAGCCTGAGTCCGGCGCGCACTGAGTGATCCTTCCGGCCGACCACGCGCGGCAGGCACAGCAGCACAGCAGCAGTCACCAGTGCCGCCACGGAGGCCCAGATCAGTGCATTCACCGCACCAGTTCCTCCCAGCCGCCGTCGTACCAGCCCGGTCCCCGCACCGTCTGCTCACCCTGGGTACGCAGGACCTCCGTCATGGCGAGCCTGCCCTGCTGGTACTGAACGGCCGAGAGTGCCACCGGCATGCGTCGACCGGCGCGGCGTTCCATGTGGATGACTAGGTGCAGGGCAGCGGCGGCCTGGACTGCGACGGTCTCCGGACCCAGACCGGCCAGAGCACCCATGGCGATGAGCCGGGCGGGGACCGCCTGCGGGGAATTGGCATGCACTGTTCCTCCTGCGCCCTGGTGACCGGTGTTCATGGCGGTGAGGAAGTCCCGCAGCTCCGCACCGCGACACTCTCCGACGATCAGCCGGTCAGGCCGCATCCGCAGCGTCTCACGGACCAGCTGACCGATATCCACCCGGCCTGCCCCCTCCACGTTTCCCGCTCGTGCCTGCAGGTGGACCACGTGCCGGTGCTGGGGCAGCAGTTCGGTGGTGTCTTCGACGACCACGATCCGCTCCTGCGCCGCTGCTTCACCCAGCATGGCTGCCAGCAGCGCCGTTTTTCCCGACCCCGTTGCGCCAGAAACCAAATAGTTCATCCGCTGTGCGACCATCGCCTGGATGACCGGCAACCACTGATCTGCGGCAGACCACTGCCGAGCCAGCTGGTCCAGACTGGCCGATGAGCTGCGCGCCACCCGCACGGAGATCATGGTCCCCTCCACTGCGATCGGTGGGATGACCGCGTGGATACGACAGTTGCCGAGCCTGCCGTCAGCACACGGGTGCCCCTCGTCCAAACGCCCGCCGGCCACCGAGATCAGCCGCCGGGCCAGCGCCCTGGCCTGGTCTTCGGACTCCAGCTGCGCACCGGTGCTCTGCAGGCCCTGGTCGCCGTCGGTCCAGATTCTGCCGCCGGCGTCGAGGACCACATCGGTGACCCCGGGCTGATCGACGAACTGCTGGAGGGGACCGAGTCCCACGAGTTCATCGCGCAGCTGCTTGACCAGCTGGGCCGCGGTTCCCGAGCCCAGGGCCAAACCCGCAGAGCGTACTGCTTCGGCGATGCGCACTGCGGTGATCGGCTCGGTGGAGGAGGTCAGCTTCTCGCGCAGCTCCTCCAGCTGCTGCTCACGCATCGCCGAGGCCCAATGCGTGCAGCACCGCGTGGATCATCCTGGCCCCGCGAGCAGAGCGCAGCAGCTGGTAGGTGTCAGCCAAATCATCGGTTCGGGCTAACCATCTCTGTTCCGCCAGGTCGGCCACCACCGGGGCGCCGAGCCGATCTGCGAGATCCTCCGGGCCCCAGCCGGGTGCGGCACGGCGGTTGACCACCACCGCAGCCTCCACCGGCGCGACAGCCCGCACCAGCCGGACCGCAGCTTCGGCCGCCCGGGGCGAGGCTCTGGTCACCACCAGCATTCGCTCCAGCTGCTCCCCCATGATGTGGGTCATCTCGATGCGCTGGCCGAGGTCGATGATGACGACGTCGAAGGCGCTGCGTCCTGCGGCCGCTGCTGCAGGCAGCAGCGGGGCTCGCTGCAGGGCTTCGACAGAACCGGTGAGCACCCCGATGCCGTCCACGATCGGGATTGCTGCGCTTAAGTGTGAGGTGGAGATCTCACCTTCGATGCGGCTCAACTGTTCCCAGTCGAGGTCACCACCCTCCACGTTCCCGCTGCCCAGCCGCTGCTGGCTTCGTGCCCGGTGCACCAGATCGGCGAGTCCACTTCCGGGGCCCAGCGCCGCATCGATCAGCAGCGGACGCTGACCGCGGGCGACCAATTCGGCCGCACAGAGGTAGGCGAACGTCGTCGAACCTGCCCCTCCTGCGGTGGAGGCTGCAGCAACCACCTTCCCTTGGGACCGGTCGAACACCTGGGCGCTGAGCTGTTCGCTCAGCCAGCGCTCTGCCTGCGGCAGCGGAACCGGCCGCACCCCCGGCAGCTGTGCAGCCGCCTCCCACAGCCCCTCTGCGTCGTAGCCCAGCAGCAGAGTTCCCTCCGCCTGCCGCGCGGAGGTCGGCAGGCACTGCGCGGAACACATCACAGCAGCCCAGCCCTCGGCCTCCTCAGCACCGCGCCAGTTCGTCGCCGTCTCCAGCCGCACCCCGACCACGGCGGTGATCAGCGCAATGTCTTCGCGCAGCGCGTCGTCGTCTGTGATCAGCAGCACTGATTCGGCCGCGGCGGCCTGCCCTGTGCCGACCTGCCGGGTGCCGACCTGTCCTGTGCCGGCGGAGTCGGCTGGACTGCGCGGCAGGCTGTGGTGATTCATAGGTCCAGCCTGCGGGGTGCCGCGGTCCGGCCGGCTCAGCGGATCCTCCAGCTGTGATGTGAGCGGCGTGCCGGCGGCGTCCGCATCCGGTGGGGAAAACTGGGGCACCGGGGCCCTGTGCATCACCGTTTAAACTGGCGCGGGTCCAGCACCCGGGCCTCGTCCCACTGCTGGGCCCACCCCAGCCGGTCGAGCATCCGGTCGAGCAGGATCCCGGTGAACCCCCAGACGAAGGCGGCGTCGTCAGTTCCTTCGCCGAAGTAGAAGGCCGGCGTCGAGGACCGTATGCCCTCGCGCTCGATGACGGCCATGTAGCGGTGCTCCGGTGTGATCAGATCTGCCACCGGCGCGTGAATCAGCCGGGCCACCTCCCCGGAGTACGGCGTCAGCACCCCCACATCTTCCGCGGCGGCCAGCACCGGCGTCACGCTGAAGCCGCTGACCGGCACCAAAGCAGGCGGCAGCGGGCCGATCACCTCCACTCGCACAGGGTCCAGGCCCACCTCCTCCTGAGCCTCCCGCAGGGCAGTGCCGGTGGTGTCGAGGTCGAACTCTTCTGCCGCACCGCCGGGGAAGGAGATCTGCCCGGGGTGCTTGGCCATCGCCGCGCTGCGTTCGGTCAGCAGCAGGCGGGGGCCGTCGTCGTGCTCCCACAGCAGCACCAGCACGGCGGCATGCCTGATGGTGGTGGGTTCGGGCAGGACATTCTGCAGTCGGTCCGCCGGTCGCGGCCACCACCAGGTTCCCGAGGCGGCTTCACGCGGGTTCTGCTGAACGAAGTCGGCGGCCTCAGCCACCAGCCGGCGCAGCGGTTGGTCCACATCGGAGGGCAGGTCACTGTCAGGCATTGAGCTGGTATCCCGCGTCGCGCAGCTGCCTGCGACTCCATCCCTGGAGCATCTTTTGGTGCAGGTCCTCACGGCCGGGGGCGAGCTCGTACTTCAGCAGCTTCTGCGCGGCCTGCGCGTCAGTCTCCCCGATCCCGTAGGAGGGGCACAGGTGGGCCACCGGGCAGGCGCCGCAGGCTGGCTTGCGCGAGTGGCAGATGCGTCGTCCGTGGTAGATCAGCCGGTGGCTCAGCGGGGTCCAATCCTTGGGCTCGAACAGGACGGCGACGTCGTGTTCGACCTTCACCGCATCCTTGTTCTCGGTCATGCCCAGCCGGCGGGCGAGCCGGCCGAAGTGGGTGTCGACGGTCAGCCCCGGTTTGCCGAAGGCGTTGCCGAGCACCACGAACGCCGTCTTCCGCCCGACGCCGGGCAGCTTCACCAGCTCCTTCAGCGAACCTGGGACCTCGCCGTCGTGCTCGTCCACCAAGGCGTTGGCCAAGCCCAGCAGCGAGCGCGTCTTGGCCTGGTAGAAGCCGGTGGGGCGAATGATCTGGGCCAGCTCATCCTCATTCGCCGAGGCCATGGCGAATGCATCGGGGTAGCCGGCGAAGAGCGTCGGGGTGACCTGGTTGACGCGCACATCAGTGGTCTGGGCGGAGAGCACAGTGGCCACCAGCAGCTCGAACGGGTTCTCAAAGTCCAGCTCGGCGACGGCATAGGGGTAGGTCTCACCCAGCAGGCGATTGACCCTGCGCACCCGGCGCTTCTTTCCGATCAGCGTCTTGTCCACCATGGATGTCCATCTTAGATGGCCCGGCCGGGCGCTGCGTCGGGTGCGGGAGGATGCGTGGTTTTGCCAGGTGCGGTCTTCGGTGCGGGAGGATGCGTGGCTCGCGGGTTGCGGCCTTCGGTGCGGGAGGATGCGCGGGGCCGAGCACCCTGGCCGACCAGGCCGGGCGCCCAGCAGCTCAGGTGCCCCCACCATTGGCACATCACCGCAGCCTTTCGTCAACACCGCAGGTTATATCCTGCGGTGTTGACGAAAAGGCGCGGTGGTCACAGGGGACAGAGCGAGGACGAGCGCGGCGGAAGCCGCTGACCACCGGTGCCGCTCGCCGACACTTTTCGACCACTCACAGACGCCGAGGCACCATCCGATCCTGAAGGGGCCGCGGATTCTCGCCTGATCAGCATCAAAGCGATATCGTGATCCTGGACACAGATACCCACGAGGTCGCCTCGCGGCTCGCCGGCTCCACCGCACCCGGCGGGTCGAACCGGCGCGGACCTCGCGAACAAGGAGGAGCGCATGACTACGACGCCCGGATCCGAGAGCGTTCAGACCTTCCCCCCCAGTGAAGCGTTCGCCGCCGACGCCGTCGCTGGGGCCGACAAGTATGACCAGGCCAAGGGCGACCGGGTGGGGTACTGGGCGGAGCAGGCGCGCAGCATCCTGCACTGGGACGAAGACTTCACCCAGACGTTGGACTGGTCGGATGCCCCGTTCGCCAAGTGGTTCGTCGGCGGCAAGCTCAACGCTGCCTACAACTGCGTGGACCGCCACGTCGACGCCGGCAACGGGGACCGGGTGGCGATCTACTTTGAGGGCGAGCCCGGAGACACCCGCGCCCTGACCTATCAGGACATGGCCGATGAGGTGGCCCGCGCCGCCAACGCCTTCGAGTCCCTGGGCGTGGCCAAGGGTGACCGGGTGGCGATCTACATGCCGATGATCCCCGAGACCATGATCTCGATGCTGGCCTGCGCCCGGATCGGCGCCGTGCACTCGGTGGTCTTCGGCGGCTTCTCCGCAGATGCGCTGCGTTCACGGATCGACGACGCCGAGGCCAAGCTGGTGGTCACCGCCGACGGCTCCTACCGGCGCGGCAAACCCTCGCCGCTGAAGGCCAATGTGGACACCGCGCTCTCGGAACCGGGCCACACTGTGGAGAACGTGCTGATGGTCCAGCGCAACGGTGAAGACGTGGCCTTCGACTCCGATCGCGACATCTGGTGGCACGACCTGGTGCCGAAGCAGTCCACGGAGCACACCTATGTGGCCCACGATGCTGAGCACCCGCTGTTCATCCTCTACACCTCCGGCACCACCGGAAAGCCCAAGGGGATCCTGCACACCACCGGGGGCTATCTGACCCAGAACGCGGTCACCCACCGCGACCATTTCGACCTGAAGGCCGATCAGGACGTCTACTGGTGCTCCGCCGACGTCGGCTGGGTCACCGGGCACAGCTACATCCTCTACGGGCCCATGGCCAACGGGGCCACCCAGATCGTCTACGAAGGCACGCCGGACACCCCGCACAAGGGACGCCTCTGGGAGATCGTGGAGAAGTACAGGGTCACCCAGTTCTACGCCGCACCCACACTGATCCGAACCTGTATGAAGTGGGGCCGGGAGTTCCCCGATCAGTACGACCTCTCCAGCCTGCGGGTGCTGGGCACCGTCGGTGAGCCCATCAACCCGGAGGCCTGGAGGTGGTACCGCGAAGTCATCGGCTCGAACAACGGCCCGGGCAAGCCGCCCAAGGAGGACCCGGCGCCTATCGTCGACACCTGGTGGCAGACCGAGACCGGTGCCCACATGATCAACCCGCTGCCCGGGGTCACCGCCACCAAGCCCGGCTCGGCCCAGAAGCCGGTGCCCGGGATCGCCATCGACGTCGTCGACGACGAGGGCAAGACGGTCAACAGGGGTGAGTCCGGCCTGCTGGTCATCACCGAGCCCTGGCCGGCGATGCTGCGCGGGATCTACAACAACCCGGAACGGTACAAGGACACCTACTGGTCACGCTTCGGCGATATGTACTTCGCCGGCGACGGCGCCCGCTACGACATGGACGGCGATATTTGGCTCATGGGCCGGGTCGACGACGTCATGAACGTCTCCGGGCACCGGCTCTCCACCACAGAGATCGAGTCCTCGCTGGTGAAGCACGAAGCGGTGGCCGAGGCCGCGGTGGTCGGCGCCAAGGACGCCACCACCGGCGAGGC
>NZ_JACIBT010000026.1 GCF_014195445.1 Garicola koreensis
GAGCAGATCCCAGCGCCCACGGAGATCTGAGCCACTGGGCACACCAGGGGGTGCTGATGCTCAACCGAGTGCTGACCGTGGCCGCTGGCAGCCCGGCCTCACACCGCGGAATCGGCTGGGAGGCGATCACGGAGACTGCGGTCCGTGCGCTGGTGGGGCGCGGCACACCGCTGGTCTCCATTCTGTGGGGCGCCCAGGCACGGAAGCTGCAGCCGCTGCTCGATGCTGGCGATCACACCGAGGTGATCACCTCCGCCCATCCTTCGCCGCTGTCAGCCTCCCGCGGGTTCTTCGGCTCACGGCCGTTCTCCCGCACCAATGAGGCGCTGCGGCGCCTGGGGACTGAGCCGATCGACTGGCAGCTACCGCCTGCGCGTTCGTGAGCGTTCGTTGGACTGCATCCCTGAGGTGAAGGGGCGCATGAGCACGTCGCCGAGCACAATCCCGGCCGCAATAGCCATAATGATGATCATCGCGTTGAACAGCTCATACAGCCCGGCCATCATGAACGCCGCCGAGTTCTCGATGGCGATCTGATACATGCCGCGGAAGACCATCAGGCCGGGCAGCATGAACATCATCGCCGGAACGGCGACCACCAGCTGCGGGGCACCCATCCGCAGAGCCACCACACGACCCAGCGCGCCGACCACGGTGGCCCCGATGATGGGGGTGAAGCGCTCCCCCAGGCCCATCAGCTCCCCGGCGTAGAACGCACAGAAGCCCAGTGCTGAGACCACTCCGGTGGGGATCAGCATGCGCCAGCGAGACTGCTCCACGATGCCCGCGGCGACGGCGGCGAAGAACACCAGCACCACCAGCACCGTGGGGTGGTAGATGCGCGTCAGCCCTTCAGCGACCTCGATGACCGGAGCGCCGAACAGGTCAGCCAGCACCACCGCGGCCATGATGCCGGCGGTCATCCCCGCGAAGGCGATCATCGAGGACACCAGGCGTCCGGCCGAGGTGAGCGGGAACCCGTTGATCGCATCCTGGATCGCCGAGACGATGCGGGCGCTGGGCAGCAGAATCATCAGCCCGCCGGCGACCACCATGGACGGGGTGACGTTGGCATCGAGCATGAAGGCGGCCATGCCCACCGCCGTGGCGGTGAACCCGCCGGCGGCCAGGGTGAAGAACTCAGGCACTTTCCAAGTGGTCAGCACCCGGCTGATCCACAGCACCAGGAGGGTGGCGCCGAATCCGGTGGCGGCGTCGAGGATCGGCGCCCCCAGGAAGGAGGCGAAGAAGCTGGCGAAGACCGCACCTGCCAGGGTGACCATCCACCGCGGGTAGGTCTTGGGCTCCCGGATGAGCTCGTTCAGCCGCTGCTCGGCCTCGGCGCGGGTGAGCCGGCCGGCGATGATGTCGGTGACCAGCTGGTGCACCGCCATCAGGGCTTTGAAGTTATTGGACCAGGACCGCACCACGCGAACCCGGGAGTAGGGGATCTTGCCCTCCGGGGCCCAGTTGAGGCTGATGGACTGGTTGGTGATGTCCACATCGGTGTTCTTCATCCCGAAGGCCTGGGAGACCGCGATGATGGAGGTCTCCACCTCCAGCGCCCCGGCGCCGTAGCGGAAGAGCGCCTCACCCACGTCGAGCACGAAATTGATGGTCTCCAGCTCATCGGACTCCACCGGGTGCTCTGCCTGAACCGGGTTCTGATAGGGGGTTCCGGCAAGCCTGTCGACGATTGCGGCGCTGCCGGTGGCTGGCTTCTCCGTCTCCATAATTTTGTTGAAGACCCGCTGGGGGTTGACCTTGCGGTCAAATACAGTGCGGTCAAAGATCGGGGCGCGCCGGGGCTGACTGCCCTTCTTCGGCTTCAGCCAGGAGGGGGTCAGCACCGAGGCGCGGCGCAGCGGCTCAGCCGGCAGCGTCGGGGAGGGCTCGGTGCCCGGCATGCTGATTGTTCCGGTCGCCGGACCCGGCTGGGCACTGTCAGCCAGGGAGAAGTCGTCGGTGTACTCGTGCCGGGTGACCGTCGTCTCGTCCTCCTCCGCGGCCCGCGCGGTCGCGTCGGCGTCGTACTCCTCCCACTCCAGATACGATTCCTCAGCCGCTGAGCGCCACCTGGTGGCAATGGAGCCGGTGAGGCTCTTCATGAAGCTCTCGTGCTCCTCGGGAGGTTCCTCGGAGGGGCGGACCACCGGAATCATGGAGGTGTCGGTGGGCGGCTCGGAGATCACCGGATCAATGGGTGTGGTCTCGAAGGTTCCCGTCTCCGGGGCAGCATCGGCCGGCGTCTGGGCGTCGTCGGGCGAGGTCGAGCTCTGAGCGCTGTGCTCGTTCTGCGACATTTCGGCCTCCTAGACACCAGCCAACCACAAGAAACCCACCACAGCGGGCGTTTAAGAGTGACGAGAACGTGAACCCTGAGACGAGGGGTTCTGTGCAGAGGCAGACTGCCTCCTGCAGTGGATCCGAATGGACTCGAACCATCGACCTCACGCGTGTGAAGCGTGCGCTCTAACCAACTGAGCTACGGATCCTTAAGGGCCGCGCGGCGCAGGCGAACCTGGGCGGCAGCGCCGTCAAATACTAGCACCTGCCGCGGCCCATCCCCAACTTGGGGTCGCCGAGGGCAGCCTCAGCTGATGGCGTCGGCGATCGGTGTCTCACCGTCGTAGAAGTTGATGCGCTGACGGACACCGGCACCGTTGGCCAGCACGTGGCGGATCACTTCGGCGACGTTCTCCCGGGAGGTGGAGCTGGGCTCGGCGCTGCCTTCCACTGCGCCCGCCTCGTCGGCGGTGATGATCTTTTTGCTGGCCGGCTCGCTGGTGAGCTTGGCGGGTCCGAGAATGGTGTATTCCAGATCCGTCTCGGTCAGGTGCTTGTCCGCCAGGTGCTTGGCCTCGGCGTAGGGATAGAAGGAGCTTTCCTTGTCTGCGGAGTGGACGTCCACGGCGGCGCTGATGTAGGAGACCATCACATAGCGCCGCACGCCAGCCTTCTCCGCGGCGTCCATCGTGCGGATGGCCGCGTCGTGGTCCACGGCTCTGGTGCGGTCGGGATTGCCCCCGCCCGCGCCGGCGGAGAAGACGACCGCCTCTGCGGAGGTGAAGGCTTCGGCCAGCGCGTCAGTGTCAGCACTCTCAATGTCCAGCAGCACCGGGTTGGCCCCGGTGGCGGCGACGTCGTCGCGGTGGTCGGGGTTGCGGATGATCGAGTCCACTGTGTACCCGGCGTCGGTGAGCTTCGGTGCGGCCAGCAGAGCGATCTTGCCGTGGCCGCCGACTATGACAATTTTCTTCTGATCAGCCATAGTCAGCACAACACTGCACAGCTGGCACTATTCCAGCAGGCCTCGTTTCACCACTCCCGAGCACGTATCACCCGGCTATCGGAAAATCACCGTCCTATACGACGGTGATGACCCGATGAGACGGTGATTCTGCGACTGGCTGGGGGCTATGCCTGCGCTGGCGATTCCGCTTCCTGCACGGCGGCACCCAGGTCCAGTCCCATCTGCCAGAAGGCTGATTCCATGCGGGTGGCGGTGGAGAAGGTCTGTGTCAGCGACGCCATGCGCTGGGGGTTGGCGGCCGGGTCGCCCAGGAAGCGCTCACCCAGCTCCTCGATGGTGGCTGCTGCCTGCGCGGCTGTCTCTTGGAACGGTTCGGAGGCGTACTCGCTGATCCACTCGGCGTAGGGGTGATCGGGGTTGTCCTCCAGCACGGGCTTGAGCCGGGATCCGATCTCCGCGTATCCGATGGTGCAGGGCGAGAGCGCCACGTGGATGTCCAGCAGGTCACCGCGCAGCCCGGCGTCGAGCACGTAGCGAGTGTAGGCGATCGTGGCCGGGTGCTCAGCGGCAGCGTTGAGATCATCACGGCTGAGGCCCCATCCGGCGCAGAGCCGCACGTGCAGCTCGGTCTCTTCGATGATCGCCGTCAGTCCCCGCTGGCCTGCCACGAGGTCATCGAGAGTGTGGCCCTTATAGGCGGCGAGCGCATTGGCGCGGGCGAACTGGATGAGGAACAGGTAGTCCTGGATGAGGTAGCTGCGGAAGGCCGCCAGCGGCAGCGTGCCGGCCTCGAGCTGGCGAAGAAATTCGTGTCCGGTGTAGTCGGCCCAGTCGCGGGCGGCCTCGGACTTCAGACGATCAAAAAGCGTCACGGGATTCCCTTTCCCTACGGCGGTTCAAGGTCTTGTGCCCCTAGCCGCATCAGGTTCATAGCGTCGCCGGTGCTTCCGGCTCTCAGCCCCGCGCTGGGGCACCGCTCGGTCAGTGACGACGCTAACACATCGGGGGATTCCCCTCAGGTGCGCGGGGCCGAGGCGTCCTGGTCCTGCTCCGCCGGGGTGGCCCTCAGTGTCAGGCCCAGCAGCAGGGTTCCGATGCTCATGGCCGAGGCGACCCGGAATGCGGTCCGGAACCCCTCCAGTGCCGCGGCCTCGGGCTCGGCGCCCTGGGCGGCTGCTGCGGCGGCTCCGATGCCCACCAGCGCCACCAGTGAGGCGGTTCCGATGGCGGCGGCCAGCTGCTGCAGCGTGTTCAGCAGTGCCGAACCGTGGGAGTACAGCGGCTGCGGCAGCGGGTTCATCGCGGTGGTGAAGGCTGGGGTGAACAGCAGGGCCAAACCGGCTGAGAGCACCAGGTGCAGCGCAAGCACCACCCAAATCGGCGTCGTCGTGCTCAACAGACTCAGGCAGAACAGTGCACCGATGAGGATGGCGGCACCTGGAGCCACCAAGGGTTTGGGGCCCACGCGGTCGTAGAGCCGGCCCACGAAGGGTGCCATGACGGCCATCAGCAGGCCGCCGGGGAGCATCAGCAGCCCGGTGCCCAGAGTGTCCAGACCACGCACCTGCTGGAGGAACATCGGCAGCAGGATGAGCGCACCGAACAGCGCGATCATCATCAGCAGCATCATCCCCAGTGCGCGGGTGAACTGGGAGTAGCTGAAGGGCTTGAGGTTCAGCAGGGCTGCATCGGACTTCTGCAGCCTGACCTGCAGCAGCGCGAAGCCGATCAGGAAGACCGCACCGACTCCGAGCACCGCCAGGGCAGTCAGGTTGATTCCGGGCCCGGCGTCGACGGCGTCGGGCTCTGCGCCGCCTTGGCCGCCGATCTGGCTGATGCCGTAGACGATGCCGCCGAAGCCCGGCACGGCCAGCAGCACCGAAGGGATGGAGAGTCCCTGGCCCTTGGTGCCGGTTTCGGGCGCCAGCCGCGGCCGACCCAGCAGCAGGGCTGCGGCAGCGATCGGCAGGATCGTCAGGAACATCCAGCGCCAGTCGGCCAGCCAGAGGATGAAGCCGCTGAGCGCGGGTCCGGTGGCCGGGGCCACCGAGATGACGATGGCGATATTTCCCATCACCACGCCGCGGCGGCGCAGCGGCACCAGGGTCAGCACGGTGGTCATCATCAGCGGCAGCATGATCGCGGTGCCGGCGGCCTGGACCACGCGGCCGGCGACCAGGAAGCCGAATCCGGGGGCGACGGCGCAGGCGGCGGTGCCGATGATGAACAGGCCCATTGCTGTGGTGAAGACCCCGCGCAGGCTGAAGCGTTGAATCATGTAGCCGGTGGTGGGGATGATCACTGCCAGGGTCAGCATGAAGGCGGTGGTCAACCACTGCACGGTGGTCTCGGAGACCCGGAACTGCTCCATCAGCGGAGTCAGTGCCACGTTCATGATGGTCTCGTTGAGGATCATCACGAAGGCGGCCACCAGCAGCGCGCCGATGGTGAACTTATCGGCGGTGGGCAGTCGTGCTTCGTCGGCAGGAGGCTGCGCAGGCGGCGCCTCAGACGCTGAACTGGCCAAAAGAAGATGCCTCCATCAGCCCAAATGCGAGCACCGGCACCCATTGGGCCCTGGATGACGGTGGTGTGGTCGAAGATTCTCCACCCCGGCGGAGACAAAACCGTGGAGAAGACTATCAAGCACTGTGCCCTCGCACGACCTGGCGGGCCCGCACAGCAGGTGGCAGCTCAGGTGCCAGTGAGGACGCGGGAAGCGAAGTCGAAGATGAGACTTGTGTTGGTGGCCGCGACTTCCTCGCGCATACTGATCCGCTCCGAGATGAGCGACCGCAGCCCGGTGGTGTCCCGGACCGCCACATGCACCAGAAAGTCCCGTTCGCCGGAGACGAAGTAGACGTGGCGAGTCTCAGCAAGGGACTCCAGGAATCCCTGGAACTCTCGGAGGCTCCGGCGGGCGTGGGGGTGGATCCTGATGGAGATCAGCGCCTCGATCTGAAGCCCGAGGGCAGCCGGCTCAACCTCAGCGCGGAAGCCGCGGATCACCCCGGAGTCCACCAAGGCGTGCAGACGCTTATGACAGGTCGACTCTGCCAGGCCGATGCGCCTGGCAAGCTCGCTGATGGCCATGCGCCCCTCGGATTCCAGCTCGGCGATCAGCGCCAGGTCTCGCTCATCGAGCGGCCGACGGTCAGAGGTTGGAGGCTGTGACATACGGAGAACTCCTCAGAATGGTGAAGATTCTTTCTAATCTATCCGTTTTACGAACGAATCTTCTGCACCCCTGCATTTCCTCGGTGCGAGTCTGCATAATGGCAGACAGCGACGACGCCCAACAGTTCAGGAGGACTCATCATGAGTGAAGCGCTCGTTATCGGTGCAGGCATTGCGGGGCTGTCCACGGCGTGGCACCTGCAGGAGCACGGATACGACGTCACCATCATTGAACGCACCGGGGTGGCGGCAGGGTCCTCCTGGGGCAATGCTGGCTGGCTGGCGCCGGGCAAGGCGATCCCGCTGGCCCACCCCAGCCTGTGGAAGTACGGACCCAAGGCGCTCCTTGATCCCGATGCTGCTCTGCATGTTCCCCGCAGGATCGACCCGCGCCTGTGGTCGTTTTTGGCGCAGTTCATGGCCCACAGCACCGATCGTGCGTGGAATCGGACCATGGCCGCGCTGACCCCGATCGACAAGCTTGCCCTGGATGCCTTCGACGAGCTCAATGTCGGCGGAGTCCAGGCCTGGACCCGTCAGGGCCCGTTCGTCGTCGGGTTCGAGAATGAGTCCCAATCGATGGGCTTCCACGACGAAGTCGCCGGCGCCGTCCGTCATGGCCAAGAGGTCCCCTTTGAGCGAATCGAGGACCCGCAGGCGTTTGCCCCGCAGCTGTCTGATGCGGTGAAGGTGGCCTACCGGCTCGAGGGGCAGCGCTTCCTGGAGCCTGGGCCCTACCTGGAATCCCTCGGGCAGGCGGTGACTGAGCGTGGGGCGCAGATCCGCACCGGGGTGGAGGTCGCTGAGGTGAGTTCCACCGGCCGCCCCACCGTGCTGCTGAGCACCGGCGAACGGCTCACTGCAGACTCAGTGGTGATCGCCACCGGGGCCTGGCTGCCGCACCTTGCTCGCCCGCTGGGCGTCAAGGTCCCGGTGCAGGCCGGACGCGGCTACTCCTTCACCGTGGAGACCGACCAACCAGCTCAGTACCCGGTCTATCTGCCGGACCAGCGGTTGGCATGCACTCCGTATCAGGGGCGTTTCCGCATTGCTGGAACGATGGAGTTCCGGGGCCCGGATGAGCCCTTCCAGCCGCGGCGCATCCAGGCGATGGTCACACAGGCACAGAAACTGCTGACGGGGGTGGACCTGGAGAACCGTCAGGACGAATGGGTCGGGTCCCGCCCGGTCACTCCGGACGGCATACCCCTGGTCGGCGCCACACAGGCACCGAATGTCTACGTGGCCGGTGGCCACGGCATGTGGGGCATGATCCTTGGGCCCGCTTCCGGCAAACTGCTGGCGGAGCGGATCGTCACCGGCAGCACGCATTCAGCGATAGCCCCGTTCGATCCGCTGCGATGACGAGAACTGCGGTTCAGCTCGGGTGGAGCCCCCTGCCGGGTTCGAACCGACGACCTGCTGTTTACAAGACAGCTGCTCTACCAGCTGAGCTAAGGAGGCACGACGCGCACGCCCTGAAGGGCGCCGACGTCGGATCTATACTAGCGCCGCACAGGCAGCGGTGACCAACTCAGGATTCGGCGTCGGTGGGCTCTTCACCCGATTCGGCGTCCTGCAGAGCTTCGTCGACCCCCTGGATGACCTCGTCTCCGGTCTCCTCCTGGTATGCCTGCACGGCCTCCAGGATGACGTCGCCGGCGTTCATGAACTCGGGGACCTCCTGGTCGTCAACATAGATGGTCGGAGTCCCCCGCACCCCGTTCTCACTGGCAAGGTTCGAGGTGTACTGGGAGAACGCCCGGTAGGTCCCGTCGTTGATGCACTCGGAAATATCGGTCCCGTAGCTGTCCTGGGCCAGGGCAGCCATCTCATCGTTGGAGAACTCGCCGCCTTCGGCACGCACCGAGGTGATCTCACCGAAGTAGGAGAAGTAGTTCTCCGGCGACTCCTCTGCCATGCACGCGAAAGCGTTGGCGGTCTGCGAGGAATAGGGGGGAGAGACCCAGGTGACCGAGCGGACCTCCATAGTGATGGCACCGGCATCGATCCACTCGGTCAGCATCGAATGGTAAGCGGCCTCAAACTGCCCACAGGCCGGGCAGCCGGCGTCGGTGTACATCACCACGTGGGGCACTTCGCCCTCTTCGCGGGGCTCCACACCGGGAGGCTGCTCCCCGGATCCGGAGATTTTAGCGTCGTCGAGGTTCTCCGCGTCAATCTCGCCCAGCGAGTCCCCCTCCTCCAGCTCACTGGTGGAGGACATCGAGATCCCGCCCTGCTCATTGGCCGCCGACGGAGCGGGTCCCGCTGTGTAGCTGCCATCATCGTTGGTGGAGAACGCAAAGACGCCCAGCCCGACAACGACCACCAGGGCAACCACGACGACGCCTATCCGCAGCAGCAGCGACTGAGTCTTGTGCTTACGCTCCTGCTCCTGCTGGAGCTTGCGCGCCTGTTCGCGCGCGCTGCCGTTGCGTGGTGCCATGTAGTTACTCCAAACCAGCTCAGGGACGGCGGACGACGAATACCAGGGTACCGCCTCTCAATCACCCGCGTGCACCACAGTGACCCCGGTCATTTTCGCCCCACCGCCCATTCAGTGAACGCCCAGGCCAGTGGCCGACAGTAGCGGCAGGGTTCAGTTCCTCACGTAGGCTGAGTGCAGACGAGGCGAAAGGGGCACAGTCCGATGGGCCGGGTAGAGAGCACGACGACGCCGAACGCTGCGGCAACGAGCTCGCAGGTGGCGGCCTCCGGCACATACATGACCGGCTACGACTTCGTCGTGGTGGCGAACCGCCTGGCGGTCAACCGCACCACCGATCCGGACGGCACCATTGGCTGGCAGCGCTCGCCCGGAGGCCTGGTGACCGCCTTGGCGCCGATCATGGCGGATTCCCAGGGAGCCTGGGTGGGGTGGCACGGCGCGGCGGATGAGGCGCTGAATCCCTTCGACCATTCTGGGCTGCATCTGCACCCGGTGCCGCTGAGCGACCAAGAGGTTGAGGACTACTACGAAGGCTTCTCCAACGGCACGCTGTGGCCCCTCTACCACGATGTCATTGCCCGTCCGCAGTTCCACCGTCACTGGTTCGACGCCTATCGCCGGGTGAATCGCAGGTTCGCAGCAGCCGCAGCGCAGGTGGCTTCGATCGGCGCCACGGTGTGGGTGCAGGACTATCAGCTTCAATTGGTCCCGCAGATCCTGCGCGAGCTGCGAAGTGACCTGAAGATCGGCTTCTTCAACCACATCCCGTTTCCGCCTCCGGGGCTCTTCGCCCAGCTGCCCTGGCGCCACTCAGTGATGCGCGGGCTGCTCGGCGCTGACCTGATCGGTTTTCAGCGCGAGTCTGATGCCGGGAACTTTCAACGCGTTGTGCGCAGCCGGTTGGGCCACTACATCAAATCTGGGCAGATCTATGTTCCGTACCAGGAGGCCAGTGAGGCGGCCGCCCCCCTGGCCGGGTTCAATGTGGACCCGGCCCGCGGCACCGCCTCACGGCAGCTGACTGTGCCGGATCCGGGGACCTACCGCATCGCCGAAGCCACAGCTTTTCCCATTTCCATCGACACCGAAAAGATCGTCA
>NZ_JACIBT010000027.1 GCF_014195445.1 Garicola koreensis
TACGGCGGACTGCCTCGCACCCGCCTGCGCAAATCTGGTCCGGAGCATCTGCATGAGCAGGCGGGGGAGGCGATCGATGCGATTCTGACTGATGAGGTGCTCCCTGATGAGAGGTTCGACGCCGGCAATGCGCGTCGGGTCTTGGACTATGTACTGCGTCATCCGGCCGCGGAGTTGAAGGTCACCATGATTGGCCGAGAGGTCGGCCTCGATCCGCGAACAGTCGATCGCTATCTGGATGTCCTTGTGCGGCGGTTCCTCTTCGTGGAGTTGCGTAATCTGCGTCCTCCCGCCAAGAAGACCCCGAGAACCAGCGCAAAAGGATTCCCAGCAGACCTGGCTTTCGCGGCATTGGCTAATGACGTGACGGATGTCGGACAGCAGCCTGACACGGTGCGCGGTGGGTTGTTCGAGGCTTTCGTAATGCAGCAGTTGCGAGCGCATTCAGGCTGGTCTCGAACAAGAACGAGCTTGTGGCACTGGCGGCACGTCCAGCATGGCCGCTCCCATGAAGTGGATCTCGTCCTAGAAGATCGTAGCGGCGGTCTTGTCGGCATCGAGGTCAAATCGACCTCGTCAGTCCGAACGGACGCGTTCAAAGGTCTGCGCGCGATGAAGGAGCACTACGGCAGTCGGTTTAGGAGGGGGTTCGTCGTCACCAGCAATGCTGCGGCCACTCCGCTCAGCGAAGATCTATGGACGATCCCCGCCGATACCCTTCGCACCCGTGCCGCCTGGACCTGACTTGGGCCCTCGCGCCACGGGGTGGATCTTCGCTGACGCCATCCTCTGAAGGCGCCGATGGTCATGACTCTGCCCACCCAGCTACCTGCTCACACAATCCGTGTTCAAGCGAAGGGTGGATTCGTGAGGTTCAGTCATCAACTGCGTCGGCAGCTTCTTCCCAGCCGTCACCACCGAAGTATAGTGAGCCTGCAAAGTGATGTCACACCACCACTCACCGCCACAGATCTGATCGGCTTTTGCAACTCTGCCGAGACCGTCTTGCCTCTTATTGTCCTTGATTCACCGATGAGCGCCGAGGTGTGGGGGTCAAATCCCGTGAACAGGGAAATGCGTCGCTGGCCTCAGAACTGCGAACGATGATGGACGTTGAAGCTGAAGTCGCCGGGGCGTTTCAGCGGCTTCATGTGGCTCATAGTGAGACATGAATCGTGCACAGTGGCTGGTACGTTTGTGAGGTTCGGCGCTTTCGAGCGCTACCAGGCTGCAAAATCGCAGCGACTTCTCTACGATGGAACTCATGACGATCGCATCCCAGAAGCCCCTTGCTGTGGGAGAGACGACACCCACCCCGACCAAGACCTTCCGCTTCGGGGAGCTGTTCTCCGGGCCCGGAGGCCTCGGTCTGGCGGCGAAGTCGGCCTCGCGCAACGGCTTTGAGATCGTCCACCAGTGGGCCAACGACTACGACGCAGACACTTGCCGCACCTATGCGGCCAACATCTGCGGCGATGAGTCGGATGCCTCGGTAATCCGTCAAGACATCCAGACTCTGGACTACGACCTGCTCGCCGCGCAGGGCGACATTGACGGGCTCGCGTTCGGTTTCCCCTGCAATGACTTCTCCCTGGTCGGAGAGCGAAAAGCTTTCAGCGGCAAGTTCGGCCCCCTCTACAGCTACGGGATCAAGGCGCTCAAGAAGTTCCAGCCTGAGTGGTTCCTGGCCGAGAACGTCGGCGGCATCCGCGCCGACGGCGGTAAGGTTCTCAAGGTCATCTTTAAAGATATGATTGAGGCCGGTTACCGGATCTATCCGCACTACTACAAGTTCGAGCAGTACGGAGTGCCCCAGGCTCGGCATCGGATGATCGTCATCGGCATCCGGGAGGACATCGATGTAGAGTTCCGTGTGCCCAGCCCCGCGCCGCACGTTGGCGCTGATGTCAGTGCCCGCACCGCCCTGGCGAACATACCCGCCTGGGCTAAGAACCAGGAGCAGACGAAACAGTCGAAGGTTGTGGTGGAGCGACTGGGCTATATCCCTCCGGGCGGCAACGCCTGGCACGCAGATGTGCCTGATCATCTTCAGATCCGGACGAAGACGAAGCTGTCCTCGATCTACCGCCGTCTGCACCCGGACAAGCCTTCCTACACTGTGACAGGTTCCGGCGGCGGTGGCACCCATATCTACCACTGGGACGAGGCTCGGGCTCTGACCAACCGCGAGCGGGCGCGGTTGCAGAGCTTCCCCGACGACTTCGTGTTCCTTGGCTCCAAGGAGTCGGTGCGCAAGCAGATCGGCATGGCAGTGCCGCCCAGGGGTGCGCAGGTGATCTTCGACGCTCTGCTGAACTCCTACGCAGGCATCGACTACCCCAGTATGGAGCCCTCGATGGTGAACATGATCCCTGAGGCGTAGGGACTGCGCATCCGCTGATCAGGCGTCGATGAGGTCCTGGACGTCCTTCGGCGTCACTTCTCTGCCCATCGTCCAGAGCTGGAGCAGATTCTCTTTGGTGAGCTCGCCCTTCTCATAGGCCATGATGACCTGCCGCCACGGGACCATTGAGATCCCGCTTCCCTGCACATCAGCAACGTGGCTCTGGGCACGAGTGACAGTCTTGCGGAGGTTTGCGTCGAAGGACTTGGCGAAGCCGTTGGAGATATAGGCGAATGCCTTCAGCGGCCGCCCCTGGAGGCTTGCGGCATAAGCCGGTACGTAGTCAGCGTGCATCGCGCGCTGATGGTCGATCGGAAGGCCGTATGCCTGGTATGCCTTGGTGTCGATGATGATGCCCCAGTCTTCCGACCAGGCCTCGACATCGGGCACAGCTCCGGTCTGACCGAGTTGCCTGGCACCCAGTCCGAAGGTGTGCTCGAGAATCTCTGCGGTGGCCTTCTCGAAGGCTATGGCCTTGTCTGTGCCGGAGCGTGACATCTCCTCGTAGCGGTCCAAGAACGCGCTGATGCCGTGGGTCGGCGAGCTGATGAGGGTCTCCAGAGACTCGCGCACGGTTTTCAGATCGAGACCGCAGTGGTTGCCGACGGCGTCGACAACGTCATCGGTGATCTCCGTGACGACCTGCGTGAAGTAGAGGTGGTTGAGCGAGGCTGAGACGATAGCGAGGGTTCGCTCTGATGAAGTCCAAGCCTGAATGTCGCGGATGGTCCGCTGATCCTTCTTCATCCCGACTTTAACGCCATATGTGCGTTGGAAGGCTTTGGCTGACTCCGCCAGGGCGAATCTGTCATTCTCCGGTTCATACATCGTCTGCAGGGGTTTTTGGCCCCAGTCATCGATAGCCTGGTCGATCTCCTGCTCCATAGAGAGGTTCAGCGCAGTGACGGTCTTCCTGCCCGCATCGAACACCTCGCCGTCCACAGCCACGCCGTAGCCGATGTAGCGCAGCCACTGGATGAAGGTGTCGGCAATGTCGCCGAGCGTCCCGCCGTTCGAGATCAGAGCCTGAGCGTCCCACTGCTTGTTGGAGATGGGAGAGCGAAGAGCTGTGGTGAAATCGTTGGGGAGAGAGGATGTGCCGTCCGCGCGGAACTTCAGGATGCGGTCGACGGTTTTGCCGATCTGAGTGTCGCTGTGGCCGGTGGTGTATCCGATCACGCAGGCGGCGACTTCTTCGGTGGTGAGGTAGCCGCGCAACTCCTCTCGTTTGAGCAGCTTCAGCAGGGCGATGAACGGACGCAGACGGTATTTGCGGTCCACATTGACTCGGACAGAGTACGCGGACGGGAACTGAAAAGCCAAAACCTGCTTACGCAGAATGGGAAATGCGGGCTTCTGGTCGACCAGCGCCTGGCCGGCCAATGTGAGGTGGACCTCCTGCGGCGTTTTGGGATCATTCTGATGGCGAAACCAAAGCCCGAGACTGTAGAGCAGGGCACCATGGGTCCGACCGCCACTGCCTCCGCGGCCTTGAGCACGTTCGGTGTAGTCCCCGCTTCGCTTGAAGTTAGCTCCGTCGAGAGCGTCTTCGAACGTCTTCTTGATCGGTGTGTTCCCGTCCCAGGAGGTCCCTGTGGCCACGCCGGCGAAGATCCGCAATGACTGCGGGATGAGCTCCAGCTTCCTCTTGGGGCGCGGAATCATCCAGTAGGGCAGGATATTGGCCATGGGAGCTCCTAGGTCAGCGTCGAGTGATTCTGGTCTCCATTCTACGGATCTGGGCCTCGACACCCTCGACCACCGACATCGGTGCCTCATGCTCCCAGAAGCGCAGCACGGTCCAGCCAGCAGAGCGAAGCCGCTGGTCAGTGTCGAGATCACGTTGCTGGTTTCGTGCGATCTTCTGCTTCCAGTACTCGGGGTTGGTCTTCGGCGGGACGAAGTGGTCCGGGCATCCGTGCCAGAAACAGCCGTCGATGTGGACGACCAGTTTCAGCCTGGTGAACGCGATGTCCACTGTTCGGCGGCGATCGTCGGCCAAGGGACGAAGGTTGACCCTGAAGCGCCGGCCCCGGCGGTGCAGTTCCCGACGAACCAACAGCTCCGGCCTCGTATCCCGAGAGCGGTTTGCCCGCATGGTCGCTCGGGCATGCTCCGAAGAGGCCCAGGACTCATTCGAAAGCAGTGCCATAGCTCGAGCCTAGTCAGGATCGGCCGAGCCTGCTCCGCGGCAACGAGTAGTCGGGTAACTTTTTTCCATACGACGACATCCGTCGACCAATTCGCGAAATCAAGCCAAAATCGGTTTGTCCAAGTAGACAAAATAGTTAGTCTTCAATATCAACGCCCCGATAGAGCTACTCGTCAGGGCCTTGCGAGCGAGAGTCGACCCTAGTACTGACCGCCGTTAGTGCCCAATTCAGCTGACAGTTGAGAGCAATGCTCCAGGTCAGGCAACTATGTGCTGTCCGAACGCGCGGCCATGAGACAAGTCAGGTGTTGCAAAACAAACAAACCGTTGGGAGACATCGAATAATCGCCCGGCAATATACTCCAACTGAGACACGACCGCTGGCCACGTCACCTGGGCGAGGTCGCCGCACAGTGCCTCTTAGTTGTTGGTTGGCCCAGAATCGAGGATCTCGTTCGTCGTTGCGCCCAGTCGTTTGAAGAGCCCGTCGAGATGGGCTGGATCATCGCTGCTAATATCTACAATACCTGAAGCTTGGATGAGCTGCCGCGTGAACATTCGGGTGTACTCTCGTCTGGCACTGCCGGTCCTGCCCGATAATCGGATTGCGGTGACAGTCCGTCGCGCTACCTCCTTTTTCTGGCTGGTGAGGCTTCGCTCTAAGATGGCAACGTAGTCATCCTCCGTCAGCAAGTTTGATTCGACGATGGCAGGGCCGAATACCTGCCATCGACGCCACAACCGTTGGAACACGTGTCTCCGATTGCCGCCGGTCAGTCGAGCTGTCGCGCCCCTAGCTTCCTTGGGGAAACGTGTTATGGCAAGGTCTGGGAGCAGGACCAGAGTGAGGAAGTCCCACACCTTGGCGTTTCCGAATTCACCCGGTGACCCCGTGCTCGTCTCGTAAAGCGTGCGGCCCATTTGCAGATCAAAAGCTGAAGACGACCATTGGTTCGTCTCGGACGGCAGGGATTGCTGGCAGTCCTCACGCAGAGTGAGCAGATCTCCCATTGTCATGCGCCGGCCGCCAGTTGGGGGGAACGCACCAGAGTCATTGATGACTTCGTCCAATAATGCTGGGTCGAAGGTTGCGTGACGAGGGTCCTGAAGGAGTTTACGCTTCAGTGCGCTCGCGTGATCAGAAGGCAGGCGGGGGTAGAGCCTTTTCTCTATCACCGTTTCTCCTTCAACGCGCCAACTGCGCTGTCGATCATGGCTTCAACATATTCCGGATGCGACCTGAGGCTACTGACGGCCCATGTAATAGGTCGCTTCAGAAAGTCCCTGCTGGCCTTGTCAGCTGCTGCAGCTATGGAATGGGGGAACTCCAGGACTGCTGCTTCCAGGTTGGCGTCATCACCTGAATCGTCGGCAAGTCGTCTGGCCGTCTGCACGAGCGATCTGATGATTGCGGCGTGAAGTGATGTCTCCACGTGCGGTTGAGCCTGGCCCTCGATCAGTTCCTCGACCCGTGAATAATCCTCGTTCAGAACCAGCTGGATTGAATGCGCAAACGGATCTGAGAGTTCCGTGGCGCTTATACTAAGCAACCAGGGGGACTGCCGCCGATTAGCGGCCTTGAAGGACATGGATGTCGTTGGAAAGCCGCGAAGTCCAGCCTGGAGGTCTATGTGTTCAGCACGCCTTTCGGCGATAATTCTCCGGCTGAGCCATGCTTCGTCTCCGTATGGTGCGGTAAGCGTGACTCGCAGCTTAAGCTGTTCGGCCAAGCGACTGCCTTCAAGCTCGATGGTTGTCGTCGCCTGCGACCGGGTAGAACCCACGGTAAACAAACTTTGGGAGGTGACAGATTCGGCTGTTTCGCTGCATGCAGCGTTGAGGACCAGCTGGGGTTTGCCAAACTTCGCAAGGTCTGCACTTGGTGCTGCTGCGCTGACGGAGAGTGAGATTGTCGAGTCTGAATCCCAGTGATTGGCTAAATCTTCCGGCTCTACTGAGCGCCCGTTAACCATTACTCTTGTCTGCGACCATTCCACACTGTGGATTCGCGGATAAGGGTGGAGATGAACGGCATTCATATGTGCTCCTCGACGTCGATCACCAAATCAAGTGCCAGAGCAGTTCTGGTAGCTATGTGCAGCTCCCCCTCAGAACCCGATCTGAATATCGCCGAGTTCTTCCCCGGCCCCGACCGTTCGTGTCCATTCCAAGTCAGTCTGAACTCACTGGATTCGAGAACCATTCCTCCGTCTGAAGTGCGCGCTGAAGGCTTGGCATGAAGGGCGAACTCAGGTCCGCCCTCTCCTTTGACCTCAAACTCGACCATGAACCCGAGACCATCTGGGGCAGGGTGGTGTTGAGTGACGACTGCCTGAGGGCGCTGTGCTGTGACCCGACGGCGACGTCCAGGCCGCTCACTTCTGTCAGGCTCGGGTTCTTCCTCGGATACTGCTGGGCCAAGTGGCACGAAATTGCTGAGGGCATTGGCAACATCGCGAACAGAGCGATTGGCAGAACTTTGGGCCATACGTTCAGTCTCGAGGAAATCCCGAGTTTTTCGTCTGACAGCTTCAAGCGTCCGTCTTACGACGTAGGCGGAGACCTCTGTGTCGGCCGTATTGGGCGTCCACGTGTCGTGTGTAGGGGGCTCAGATGACGCGAAGTGGAAATCGCACTCTGGCGTGGGTTTAAAGACTCCCGTCCACTGAAGTCCACCGAGGTCCGTATCGGCAACAGAGTCGTAGTAGACCACGAGTTCCGCTTTAGAGCGCATCAGGCACAACTGGTTCTTTGGTGTTGGAAGCCCGGAGGTCACGGGCCCGCTTCTGTCAGTGCCGTCGTCCGCGGTGAGCATCAGGTGAAGAAAGCCGGCAGTGCTGTCCGAACGGTTGCCGAAGAATTCTTCAAGAGGCTCATCAAACGATCTGCGCGGACGCAGGACGATTGGTTCAAGCGTCTCCTTAAGGACGTGCAGCTGCGGAGGCTCAACAGGTCCTTCGAGTTGGTCTAGTTTCTTCCTAATCGCCGTGAGGGAGCTTCCGTAGCGCGCATATCGGTCACTGACTCTTTCCGAGACTTCGATTTCCTCACCGCGCTTGTAGACGTGAAAGATCATGGGGGGATACTCGTCGCCGGCTCCCACCACCTTCGGCCATGCACTGTATGCGAGGGCTTCGACGACCTCATCGATGAGCAGATCTTCATGCTCCTCGGTTTGGACTTGTACGCGTTCGGCCGCAGCTTCTTCCTGCGAGTCAACTCTTACCTCAGGGTCGATCACAAGGATCGACGTGCCAGTCTCCTCTTCCCCAAAATGCGTCTCGAACAATCTCTCACCAAGTTCTTGAGCGGCTGCGCCTCGAAGAGGAACGATATCCTCCTCGAGGAGGTCTCCCCACCAGTGGGCCCCGGTGAAGCGGGTGCCTGCCTCGTCATAGGGCTCGTGCAGAGCCGATGCAATAAGCCTATGTTCAAGGACCCCCGCATCGTCCTCGCACACGGACCAATACACGACACTGTGCGCGTGTGACACCTCGAACGTAGCCGTCTTGCCGAAACCGAAAGTTCCACCGGCCCCGCGCTCATCCTTTGTGGTTCCGATGTCGAATACGAATGAGTTGAAGTTGTTAGGTGCACCTGGAGCAGCGGCCTCGCCAGCACGAAAGGGGCCATCGAGGCCGGATGTGCCTCGGTCATAAATTTCCATCACGCGCATCTTAGGGTGCGTGAGGCTGTCTTCGAGTACTTTCAGCGACTCGGGAAGGCTGGTGAAAACTTCATCAGAGAGCGTCCGTTTTACGTCCTCTGATGCTCTGTGCACGTACACACCGTATGCCGGAATCCAGTCATCGAGTTTTGCATCCCACGAGTTCTGCAGGGTTTCGCGGACCAGTACCTGAACTCTGGTCAGGTTGGAAGTCGCGCGCAAGAGCTTTCCCCGGCCGCCACTGGTCTGGTCGCCCGCCCCCCTGGGCTTGGAATAGATTCTGAGACGTGTCATAAGCCCCTCTTCATCCGCTTCCTCTGCTGGTGAATCTGGACCAGTCGAAAGTCTCTCTCGACTCACCAAGACTAGAAAGGTTCAGTGAGTAACGGACATCACTGATGGCAAGAGCAACTTCGGCTCCAACGGCTTCGAGGTTCAGCACCGGTAAGCCCCCTGTAATCTCCCAGTACCTCCATGAGCGCAGGGTGAAGCGCTGCTCTTCGTCCGCGGAAGTCATGCCACGGACGAATCCCGCGGCAGCAAGCTTTTCACTCATCATGCCTAGTTCCGTGCCCTGGTCCAGAATCCGGTCAACCACATCATCAAGTGTCTCGCCGTTTCCATGCTTCTCGATTTCAGCCACAGCTAAGACAAGGTCGGCGGACTCCGGCGCTGCAAGTTGCTTGAGCCCATGGATGCTGACGGCCTGGCGATTCTGGAAAGCAGATGTTTTGACCTCAACTCGGACGTCGTCGGCAATGAAGTCATGAATGTCCTGCCCGTCCTTCTGCCAGGTCTCCAGATACGCGG